>NZ_OAOD01000006.1 GCF_900205925.1 Clostridium peptidivorans
GGGGCGTATCAGCCGTTATCTCCCACCTAAGAAAAGCAGATATCCCAAATCTATGATTTGGTGATAGTCGCTTTCACAGAGTGTGATGGGAGTATTACGGATGGTTGCCATCGGATAAATTAGGTGATAGTTGATGAGCAAATATAAGAGTTGATAAATATTTTATAGAGAAGATAAAGAAGTCCCTAGTATATTATTTTATACTTTAAATAATATACTAGGGACTTCTTTAGATTTTATGGAAGTTTTATTTAGTAACCATATAAAAGCAAAATTTTAAAATACCTAAAAAGTATATTAATAGAAATATGGAAAACACTATATTAAAAATAGTTTTGTCTTTAGTTTTAGCATACATAGGTTTTACTATAAAATGTATTATAAGAAGTAATATTAGAAAAGGAACCAAAACTACTTTTAATATATTTAACTTATCTACTAGTATTAAACTTCTATTAGGTAACTTCATTGTCCTTAAAGTATAAACTGTAACTACACCTAGTATTATACCATTTATACATAATATGTCGTTTTTATATACTTTTCCAGTCAACTGTTCAAGCATAAAATACACTATTATATAAATCATCTCTAAGCATATAAAAACTACTTGCAAATCTTTGCTATTAAAACTTATTATCATACTGATTAAAGTTATAATTATAAAGAATATTATATTAAAATGTTTCTTTATATAGTCATAAATAATTATTATACTTCCTTTAAATTATTTTCTATTATCTAGGAACCATTGTAAATATCTGATAGTTAGTTAATTAGATAGCACTCTAGATATCTCAGGTTGTTGATAAACATATTTTATTCTTTGTTTTTATTAATGTTAATAGTTATAGCTATTCCTGTTAAGCCTATAATTATTGATAAAGGTAGTGCTTTTGCCATATGAACTTCAGGAATATAGCCTTGTAGATAAATGTTAATAAAAGAAATAATTGATACTATAAATATGATGATTAAAAAATAATTAAAAATATCTTGATTTGATCTTTTTCTGTTTTTCATTTTATACCAACTCCCTAAAATCCATTGATTTAAGTTCAATTGATTTTTTAATTGTAACTTATTTGATTCTGTTTTAGGTATAAAGTAACCTAATAAAACCTTTCGTTGTCCATTTTTTATAATTTCTTGTTACACTATAAGTCTGAGTAAGTTCAACTTTATCATTACTTTTAACTTGTACAAATGAAGTCTGTGGAGTAATGATTGCAACACTTAATAACAATGTTAAAATAGTGATTTTGTTCATAATATAAATCTCTCATTTGTATAATTATAAATTTTGTTCAGTTAAAGTCCTTACATTTCCAATAATACACTCATTTAATTGGCAAAAATATCCTATATACTAATTTTAACAAAAATAAGGAATTTGGGGAAGGTAAAATATGGATAAGATCTTTTATTGGACAGAATGAGAAAAATCACCCAATCAATAAATATTTAATATTTATTGATTGGGTGATTTTTGTTATTTATTTATAATTAATATTGATATTAACTATATTAGCATCATAATTTGTTTAAATGTTTATTATTTTAATTTTTTAATGTAGTTCCTTTTTCGTCTTGAGTTATTAATCCTCTTTTCATAAGTCCACCTAAAGCATTTTTGAAGTTGTTTTTACTTACGCCAAAGGCTTTTGATATATCATCAGGAGAAGACTTATCATTAAAAGTCATAAACCCATCATGAGATTTTAAATATTCTAATATAGTGTCTTGAAGTTCAGTTCTTTCTTCCTTGGCACGTTTTCTTGGGGTAAGGCCTAATTTCCCATCTTCATAAATTTTTATTACGTTTAAATCTAATATATCACCAGCATTTATTTCAGTGAAGTATTCATGTCTTAAAATTACACCTTGATATAAATTATCTACAGCTACCATAACACTTTGGTTAGTTTGAAAACCATAAACGGTACCTTTAACAGTATCGCCTACTTTGTATGGAGATTCAGCTTGTAAATATTTATCTATATCTGTAGTAGCAGCTATTCTTTTAGTCTTATCTAGGTATATATAAAATAAATAATTCTTATCAGTTTGTAGTCCGTAAAGTTTTTCTTTAAGTGGAACTAGAATATCTTTTTCTAAGCCAATATCAATAAAACTTCCAATTTGGGTATTAGCAACAACTTTTAAATAAGCAATTTCGCCTACCTGGGCTAAAGGTTTTTTTAATGTAGCAATAACTCTATCCTTTGAATCTGTATAGATGAAGGCATCAACCTCATCATCTATGTTAAGTTCCATATTAAGAGCATTACCATTTGGAAGCAGTATATCATCTGAAGTTTTCCCAGTACCTGCATCTAAGAAGTAGCCAAAGTCAGGTCTTCTTACAATTTTTAATTTGTTGAAATTTCCTATGTTTATCAAGTTTATTACCTCGCTTTATATTTATATGTATATATTTTTTTCTTTCTTTATTTTATTTATTCTCTAAAGGAATCCATGATTTTTCCCTTGAATATCTTCTTAGGTTTTACAATTATATTAAGGTTTTTTTCATATTTTTTAATTAAGGATAATTCCACTGGAGAAATTATAGATATTGATGTACCAAAGTCTCCAGCTCTTCCTGTTCTTCCTGATCTATGTAGGTATTCCTTTGGATCCGATGGTAAGTTTAAATTAAATATGTGAGTTACATCTTTTACATCTAGACCTCTAGCAGCTATGTCAGAGGATACTAAAAGTTGAACTTTTCCACTTCTAAAGCCCTCTAATGCTTTTTTTCTATCTTCCTTTGATGTGTTACTATAAATTCCTTCAGCATTTATGTGATGATACTTAAGTCTTACAGTAGCTAAATCAACTTCTTCACTTCTATTTAAAAATACAATGGCTCTTTTTGGGTTGATTGAAGCCACGAGTTTTCGTAAAGTTTCAATTTTTTCTCTTGGGTCTGAAACAAAGTACATATGCTCAATATTTTCATTAACTGTATCAATGTCCTCAATTTTTATTACTTCAGGTTCCTTCATAATTTCTTTTGTTATATTTAATGTTTCTTCATGAATTGTTGCTGAAAAAGCCATAAGCTGTCTATCTCTTAGTGTGGTTTTAATTATATTTTTTACAATAGATAGTTTATCCTTAGCAAGTAGGTTATCTGCTTCATCTAATACAATTGTTTTAATTGTATGAGCCTTTATCTTTTTTTGAGATATAAGTTCTAGTACTCTTCCTACAGAACCTACAATTATATGAGGCTTTTCCTTTAACTTTTCTATTTGCCTTTTTGCATTAACTTCACCTATAATTGGGGTTGAAGTGATACCTGCTCCAGAGTTTTCTGATAAAAGTTTTATTTCGCTATCTATTTGCATAACAAGCTCATGGGTTGGAGCAAGAATTAGAGCTTGCATTTCTCTTTTAGAACTATCTATGTTTTGAAATAAAGGTAATAAATAAGCTAAGGTTTTACCGCTGCCGGTTTGGGATTGACCTATTAAATCCTTTTTCTCTAAGGCTAGTGGTATAACCTTTGATTGAATTGGGGTAGGATTTATTATATTTGCCTTTTTTAAGCCCTCTATTAGATTGTTATTTAATCCTAATTTATCAAATGAATCTATCATAATTTCCTCCTGTGCATTAACATAAGTTTATATTCATACTTAGTATATCATTTTTAAGACAAATTATCTCTAAAATATGATAATAAAAGGAAACATCTAGAGTTAAGTGAGAGGTGTTGAATTATAAGAAAATCAAAGACTTTCATAAATCATGCAAGAGGAATATATGAAATTATTATATACCTAATGGCTTAATAGGTTATAATAAGTGATGATAATATATAGAGAGAGGAACAATAATATGAAGAAATTAAATTTTAACGATTTTAATATAAGCAAGGAGATTATTGAAGCATTAAATAAGATGGGATATGAAAATCCATCAGAGGTTCAAGAAAAGGTAATTCCTTTAATACTTGATGGTAAGGATATAATAGTAAAATCACAAACTGGAAGTGGGAAAACTGCAGCCTTTGGAGTACCAATTTGTGAAAAAATAACATGGGAAGAAAATAAACCTCAAGCACTAGTACTTACTCCTACAAGAGAACTTGCAATACAAGTAAAAGAAGATATAAATAACATAGGAAGACTTAAGAGAATAAGAGCTACAGCAGTCTTTGGTAAGCACCCTATGGAAATTCAAAAAAGGGAACTTAAACAAAGAGTACATATAATTGTGGGAACGCCTGGAAGAACCATGGATCATATAGAAAGAGGAAATATAAATTTAGAAGAAATAAAGTATCTTATAATAGATGAAGCAGATGAAATGTTAAATATGGGTTTCATTGATCAAGTAACAGCTATAATAGAAAGAATGCCTAGAAATAGAGTTACAATTTTACTTTCAGCTACCATGCCTGAGAAAATTGAGGCTTTATGCAAAAGTTATATGATAAATCCTATAAACATAGAAATTAATCCTGAAAGTATTACTACAGAAAGAATTGAAGAAGTTTATTATGAAGCTCTTCAAAGTGATAAGCTTCAGCTTTTAAATAAAATTATTTATACTGAAAGACCGGATAGTTCAATTATATTTTGTAGTACAAAGGAAGGCGTAGATAGTTTAGTTAGAGATATGAAAGATAGAGGGTATTCCTGTAAGGCACTTCATGGAGGCATGGAACAAAAGGATAGAATTGATATCATGCAGCAATTTAAAAGAGGTGAGTTTACATTTCTAATAGCTACGGATGTAGCAGCTAGAGGGATTCATGTGGAAGATATTACACATGTTATTAATTACGATACTCCTGTAGAAAAGGAAAGCTATGTTCATAGAATTGGAAGAACAGGACGTGCAGGAAATAAAGGTAAGGCTATAACCTTTGTATCTCCAAGGGAAGAGAGAATGTTAAATATCATAGAGGATTATGTAGGATATAAAATTGAACTAGGGAAAATTCCTTCAGAAGAAGAAGTCCGCGAAGGTAAGAAAATTTTTAGAGAAAAATCAAAATCTACGCCTAAATTAAAAGTTGATAAAAGTGCATCCCTTAATAAAGAAATTACAAAGATATATATTAATGCAGGAAAAAAGAAAAAAATTAGAGCAGGAGACATAGTAGGAACAATTACAAGCATTGAAGGAGTTAGTGCTGAAGATATAGGAATTATAGACGTTCAAGAGAACTTTTCTTATGTAGATATACTTCAAGGAAAAGGGAAAGTTGTACTAAAGGAACTACAAGATAAAACAATTAAGGGTAAAAAAGTTAGAGTTCAAAGAGCGGTTAAGTAAAATATAACGTAAGTTGAATTTATTTAGAAAGATTTAATTATAATTAGAGTTAATGTTGCAAGAGAACATATTGTATCTATATAATAGGGTGTAGAAATAGAATAAATAATTGAGGTGAAAAAGTTTTAATGTTTGACTTAGATGATTGTATTGGAATTATAACTAGTAGAAGTACTAAAGAAATTATTGATGCTTTTAGCAGTAAAGTAGAAGCTTGTGGTATCACAAGAGTTCAATGGATAGCTATTTATTATATAGGAAAAGAAGAAGGGATAACCCAAAAAAAGTTGGGAGAAAAAATGGATCTAAAGGAATCTACTGTTGCCAGATTAGTTGATAGAATGGAGAAAGAAGGAACAGTGGAAAGAATTAAAGATGCTAGTGATAAAAGAATAACTAAATTATATTTAACTAAGCTAGGTAAATACAAGAGAGAAGAAATACTTCCTATAGGTGAAAGTTTTTCAAAAGAAGGAATTGAAGGAATAAGTGAAGAACATTTAAGCATATTTAAAGAGGTTCTAAATAAAATCGTGGATAACACAAAAAAGAATGTTAAATAAGTAACGGTTTTATATAATTAAGTATTGTTTATACCACTGAGAGGTGGTATAATTTATGTAGGAATACTTGCTATGGCAAGTATTAGTGTGTAAAGTAAATGTTTGAAATAAGGGGGAAAATTTATTATGAGTAAGAATCCAAGAGAAATGCTAAATGCCTTTATGGGAGGATTACAAGAAGTAGGAACAACAAACGGAGCAAGTGTAGAAGCGTTCATGAACCTTTTAGGAGCATCTTATACACCAGGAGCTGTAGATGTTAAGACAAAAGAGCTTATAAGTGTAGCAATAGCAGCTTATAGTCGCTGCGAATATTGCATAGTATTTCACGTATTTAAGGCATTAGAAGCAGGTGCTACCAGAGAAGAAATAATGGAAGCTGCCATGGTTGCAGTTGCATTTGGTGGTGGCCCATCAATGGCGTATAGTGTAACTTTACTTAAAGACTCAATAGATGAGTTTGAAAAAGATTTTAAATAATAGGATATTTTAAAAGAATGTAGATATTATATAAATAGTGGCCCTGTAAATCTAGATAATAAGTATAGATTTGCAGGGTCATATGTCTAATACAAACAATTTTTTAGTAAAATCTAGAAGAATAACTTAAAATTTATGTTATAAATTAACAAATATTAAAATAAGGAGAAAAAAATAATGGTAGATTTAAAAATAGAAAAATTAGCTGGACATAGTAAAAAGGGAAAAGTGGGGAAAATAAGTGCAAAAATAGGTGATGAGTTAAAAGAGGGACAGGTTATTTTTCAAGTTGAATGTGATAAGGGAAATGCACAAGTAAAATCAAATTGTGATGGAATATTAAAGGACTTAAAGGTTAAAGAAGGAGACACAGTTAATATAGGAGACATAGTAGCTCATATAGATGGAGTTATAAAGGAAAAAGAAGATAAAAAGGTAAGCTCAGTAAGTGAAATGGAGCAAAGTAAGTCTCAGGGAAATAAAGCTAAATCTTCAAGCTTTGACTATTTTGGAGGGATGTTAAAACCTATAAAAAGGGAAGTAGAATGTGATTTAGCAGTTATAGGGGCAGGTCCTGGAGGTTATGTAGCAGCGATCTATGCAGCAAAACAGGGCTTAAAAACTGTTATTATTGAAAAGGAGGAAGTAGGAGGAACCTGTTTAAATGTAGGATGCATACCAACAAAGGCATTGGTAAGATCCTCTGAAGTATTTGATAATATAAAACATAGTGAGGAATTTGGAATTAAGACAGCAGATGCATTTGTAGACATGGAAAAAGTCATAGAAAGAAAAAATGGAATAGTTAAAAAGCTTACAGGTGGAGTAGATTATTTATTACAGAAAAATTCTATAGAAAAGATCTCAGGAACAGGAGAAATATTAGATAAAAATAAAGTTTTTGTAAAGGGAAAAAGAGAAGAAGTTACTATAAATACGAAAAATATAATTATTGCAACGGGATCAAAAATTGCAAGTATCAATATAGATGGCTTTAATGGAAATAAGGTTATAAATAGTACTGAAGCATTGGATATGAAGGAATTGCCTAAGAGTATGGTAATTATCGGCGGTGGAGTTATTGGAATGGAATTTGCCTTTATATATTCTAACTTGGGAGTAGATATATCAGTAATTGAATATATGCCAAAGGTTCTTTGTACAATGGATGAAGATGTATCTGATGAAATAGTATCCATAGCAAAGGAAAAGGGAATAAAGTTCTTTACATCATCAAAAGTAACAAGTGTTAAGGAAAGCGAAGATGACAGAGCTATTGTGTATTTTGATATGAATGGTAAGGAAAAGCTTATAACTTGTGATAAAGTTTTAGTTGCTATTGGAAGAGAGCCAAATATTGATGGACTAGGAATTGAGAAGATTGGTATAGAATTAAATGAAAATAAAAAGGGAATAAAGGCTGATGATAAATTAAAAACAAATATTGAAAATATTTATGCCATAGGCGATGTAAATAATAAGATAGGACTTGCACATGTAGCATCTCATGGAGCAATTGTGGCTGTGGATAATATATTAGGGAAAAATAGTGAGATGGATTACTCCGCAGTCCCAAGTGTAGTTTATACTACTCCAGAGGTGGCTACGGTAGGTATGACAGAAAAAATGGCAGTGTCTTCAGGAATTCAAATTAAAATTGGTAAGTTCCCATTTATGGCTAATGGAAAGGCTTTAACTCATGGAGAAGAAAAGGGTTTTGTAAAAGTTATTAAAGATAATAATACAAATAAGCTTATCGGAGCTTCTATAGTAGGACCTAATGCTTCAGATTTAATTGGGGTATTAACTTTAGCTATCAAAAATAATATTACAGAAGAGCAGATAAAGGAAACAATAGTTGCTCACCCAACTACGGGAGAAGCTATTCATGAAGCTGTCTTATCCTTAGAAGGTGGTGCGATTCACTTTGATAGCTAAAAGAAGATTAATAGTTTCAGAAAGCTATAGTCCATACTTTAACTTATCCTTAGAAGAATATCTATTTAATAATGTAAATAAGGACGAAATAATACTTTACTTATGGAGAAATGAAAACACAGTAGTTATAGGCAGAAACCAAAACCCATGGAAAGAATGCAATTTAGAAGTTTTATCAAAATTAAGCGGTAAGATAGCTAGAAGACTATCAGGTGGCGGAGCTGTTTATCACGATCTAGGAAATTTGAATTTTACTTTTATAACCTGTGAGGAAAATGAAGATTTAAATAAACAACTTTCAGTAATTATAAAAGCCTTAAATGACTTAAATATAGAAGCAACTTTTTCAGGAAGAAATGATATTTTAGTTAATGGTAAAAAAATATCTGGAAATGCTTTTTATACGGACGAAGGTAGATATTATCATCATGGCACATTACTTTATGAGATAGATGTAGAAAAGGTGGCTAAAATATTAACTCCTTCAGCTCATAAGTTAACGTCAAAGGGAATAGATTCTGTAAAAAGCAGAATTACAAACTTAAAGAATTACAAGGAAGACTTAACAATAAATGATATTAAGGAATCTATAATAAAATCCTATGAGGAACACTATGGACACATAAATAATGTGGATTATGTGGATGAAAAAAAATTAAATCTTAATAACCTTATAGAGAAATATTCAAGTGATGAATGGATTTATGGAAATAGCCCAAGTTTTAATGCAGTTATAGATAAAGTTTTTGATGAAGGTAAAATAGAATTAAATATTTCTTCTGAAGATAACAAGGTAGTTGAATGTAAAATATATACGGACTCTTTATTCACAAGAGAATTTCATATGATTGAGAATATACTCAAAAACTGCAAGTTTAATAAGGATGATATGTTAAAAGCTTTAGAAGAAAATGAATACTTGTTTTCTTCTAAAGGAAAAGTTATACCAGATAGAATTAAGGAGATTATACAGGAAAGTATTCCAAGTATAATTTAAGGAAAATTTCAGAATAAGCATGAATATTTAATGGTTAATATTTAATAGTTATATAAAAACTCTGCCTTGGCAGAGTTTTTATATTCAATGTAAACTATTCAGCAGTAAGTACTAACTAATACTTAACAGCCATCTTGCGCTCAATCCTATCAAGTATGGTAGAAAAAACTGTGCTCATTACCCAATACATTATTGCGATTGCAATGTAAAAAGGCATTACTACAAGATGCTTTGATATTAGCAGTTGAGAGGCTCGTAATAATTCAGTTACTGTAATGGTAGAAACTAAGGAGGTTTCCTTTAGCATACCAATGAATGTATTTCCCATAGGCGCAATTGCTATCCTACTTGCTTGAGGGAGTATTATTCTTTTCATTGCTTGAGAGTAGCTCATTCCTAGGGATACAGCTGCTTCCATTTGTCCCTTAGGAACAGAGAGTATCGCTCCTCTTATGGTTTCAGATAAATATGCACCAATGTTTATGCTTAGTGAAATAAGTGCAGCTGTTAATGGTTCCAGTGATATTCCAAAGTCAGGCAGTCCAAAGTAAATTATAAATATTTGAACTAGCAGTGGTGTACCACGAATTATTGAAACATAGGCCTTTGCAAGCCTAGCAACCAATATATTTCCTCTTAGCCTAGCAATTGCAACGAATACCCCAATGATTAATCCGAAAAACATTGAAATAAGGGTTATAAACATTGTATAATATGCACCTTTTAATAAAAATCCAAACTCATTTATAACTAATTCCATAATGACCTCCTTAATTACTTAAAGTATTACATGTTGGGTTCAACCCCAAACCATTTCATAAATATCGTTTTATAAGTTCCGTCAGCTTTCATATCTTCTAAAGCTTTATCTACAGCAGCTAAAAATTCAGGATTTTCTTTTCGCATAGCCATTCCTGCAAAGTCAGCTTTTATAGCCTCGCCTACAGCTTTAATCTTTAAGTTGTTTTTATCAACAACAGGCTTTATGGCAAAAAGGTTATTAACTGTTGCATCAATTCTTCCAGTATTTAAATCAAGTAATGTAGTTATTACGTCATTGTAAGTTACAATTTTAAATGTACCTACCTTAGGCATTACAACGTCTCTTAAATACTTCTCATCGTTAGTGCCAAGACCTACGCCAATTTTTTTTCCTTTAAAATCATTAACAGATTTAATAGTTGTATTATCATCCTTAACAATTACATTAACTTCATTTTTTATATATGGCTTAGAGAAATCCATTGTCTTTTTTCTTTCATCAGTAATTGCCATTTGGCTTATTACTATATCAAATTTACCTTTTTCAAGGCCGCCAATCATGCTGGACCAATCACTTGTTATAAATTCAGCTTGCACACCAATTCTTTTAGCAACTTCTTTTGCCATATCTGCATCAAATCCGTCAACTTCATTTTTATCATTCATAAAGTTATATGGAGGATATGTGCCCATAAGACCAACCTTCATTTTGCCAGATTTTTTTATTTGATCTAATAATGAAGCTTTAGTTGCCTCTTCTTTTTTTGCTCCGCAGCCAACAAATATAGCTGATGCTATAGCAGCTGTAGCAATTAAGCTTAATATTTTTTTTGATATCTTATTCATTTAAAAATCATCCTTTCGTATTTGCTATTTATTGTTAGTGTATAATATTAATTTTAATATTTTATGTTCCTCAAACTCCGGATTTTGAGAAACAAAAAAACTCCTGCCTCCATTACAGAGGCAGAAGTATACTTCCGCGGTTCCACTCTGTTTATCATGTAAAAAATAAAATACACGATAACTCTTCTTTTAGTATTGGTACAAACATACCTCAATGCTATAACGGGCATTCCCGCTGAAGTCTACTAGGTTTCGATTCAGTGCTCAGAGATGCACTTCAATTACTTTTCACTTAAAATTCCTCACACCAAATGGAATTTCTCTCTGTAAGCTTCTGGTAATTTACTCTTCTCATCATTGCAATTTAAAAGATTAAATATGCTATAAATTATAATTTCAATTTTAAAATCTGTCAATACATGTGAAGAAAAATAGCTACCCCTGGGGTCGTTACATTATATGGTAATTAAGTTCTTTTGCACGTGATGATGAAGCCAAACACTATAAAATGTTGAAAATAGATCGATTTATTCCTGATGGTGTTTCTGTAATTGTAAAATAGTTAAATTGGATAAAAATAAAAACCCCCAGTTAATAGAAACTAATTAATAATATTAATATTAACTGGAAGTTTTTTATATGTAATTATTCTGATTGTTCTTCAAGGGATTCCACAATTTCTAAATTGTTTTCTCTATTGTCTAAGGTATTAAAATTTATGTGATGAACAGTTATATCCTGGTTATTTCCCATAATAAATTTATCTAGGTGGATTCTGCCTTTAGGAGTATTTGCTACAGCATAAGGCTTTTCCTCTACTTTATGAAAAACCCATGGGTATCCATTATTTAATACTCTATATAAATCCTTCTTATCAATTATAGCACGGCCTTTTTCAATACCATTACTATCTCTAAGCACTATCTCAGCAGTTTCATCAAATTCCTTATAATCATTATAGGAATTTTTATTATATATCTCCAAGTTGGATTTTCTGTTATCTAAAGTGTCTCCGTTTAAATGTCTTATAGGAGTTTTAGTAGATACACCTAAAATAAAGGAATGTAAGCTTTCCTTTTGTTTTTCTTCAGGTATGTAATGCATAGCTAAATAACTGTTAAAGTCTTTATGCCACTGAGCAGCCCAGCCACCTCTATCAAGGACTTTTTGCAAATCTTCAGCATCTATCTTAGCATCAATTATTTTGCCATCTTTTTTCACTAATTTTAAGTAGGCAATCTCTCCCTTTATCTCATATTCATTATTTTTAACTTCAAACTTCTTTTTTATGATAAAGCACCTCTTTCTTTTGTTTTACAATAAACTTTAAATCCATCTAGGGATATATTATAACATACTTATGTATAATATATTTGCCAAATTTACAAAGATTTAATCACATCATTAGCACCAGAAGTATTATAGGAATCATTGGCTTGCAATAATTACTCTTAAGATATTAAGCAAAAAACTTTGTGGAATTTTTTAAATATATTGTATTTTAAAATTAGTTAATATATTATATATGTTATACCTTTTATGTCCTTATAAGTATTTTACTATATATGTAAATACTTGTTCTTTATATGCGGGACATTAAATTTGTAAACAAAACATTATAAAATCTAAGGGGGCATATTCATGAAATCTATTATTACTGTTTTAGGGAAAGATAGAACAGGTATCATTGCAGGGGTAAGCAACGCATTAGCCGAAGCTAATGTAAATATTCTAGACATAAGTCAAACGATTCTTCAAGGGTATTTTACTATGATTATGTTAGTTGATCTATCTAATTCATCAAAGTCTTTTAAGGAACTAAAAGATATTTTAGATTTAAAGAGCAAAGAAATGAACCTATCTATTAAAATTCAGCATGAAGATATATTCAATTCAATGCACAATGTATAAGGGTAGGTGTAGATATGATTAATCAAAACAAAATAATTGAAACAATTAAGATGATAGAAAAAGAAAAATTAGATATTAGAACTATAACTATGGGAATTTCTCTAATGGATTGTTGTGATTCTGATGGTAAAAGGGCTCGTCAAAAGATATATGATAAAATTACAAGATATGCTGAAAAGTTAGTTAGTGTAGGAAATGAAATAGAAAGAGAATACGGAATTCCTATTATAAATAAAAGAATATCTGTAACTCCTATATCTTTAATTGCTGGATGCTCTAATGATGAAAACTATGTTGAATTTGCTAAGATTTTAGATAAGGCTGCTTCTACTGTAGGGGTTAACTTTATAGGAGGTTTTTCAGCTCTAGTTCATAAAGGTTATTCTGAAGGAGATAGAAAGTTAATTGCATCTATTCCAGAAGCCTTAAGTGTAACAGAAAAGGTTTGTTCATCTGTTAATATCGCTACAAGTAAAGCAGGAATAAATATGGATGCAGTTAGACAAATGGGGGAAGTCATAAAGAAAACAGCAGAACTTACTAAAGATACAGATGGTCTTGGATGTGCTAAGCTTGTGGTATTTGCAAATGCAGTTGAGGATAATCCGTTTATGGCAGGCGCTTTCCATGGTGTTGGGGAAGCAGAATGTGTAATAAATGTAGGTGTAAGCGGACCTGGTGTTGTAAAGAAAGCTCTTGAATCTGTTAAAGGGGAAAGTTTTGATGTAGTTGCTGAAACTATAAAGAAAACAGCCTTTAAAATTACAAGAATGGGGCAATTAGTTGCAGCAGAAGCGTCCAGAAGACTTAATGTGCCTTTTGGAATAATAGACTTATCCTTAGCGCCTACTCCAGCAGTTGGAGATAGCGTAGCTCATATTTTTGAAGAAATGGGACTTGAAAGAGCTGGTGCTCCAGGTACTACAGCTGCTTTAGCCCTGTTAAATGATGCAGTAAAGAAAGGTGGAGTTATGGCTGCATCTAGGGTCGGAGGTCTTAGTGGCGCTTTTATTCCTGTAAGTGAAGATGCTGGAATGATTGATGCAGTATTAGATGGTGCTTTGAACTTAGAAAAATTAGAGGCTATGACTTGTGTATGCTCTGTAGGTCTTGATATGATTGCAATTCCTGGGGATACTTCAGCTGAGACTATTTCTGCCATTATTGCAGATGAAGCGGCGATAGGAGTTATAAATAATAAAACTACGGCTGTTAGAATAATTCCTGTTCCGGGGAAAGTTGTAGGTGATATGGTGGAGTTTGGAGGACTTTTAGGTAGAGCGCCTGTTATGCCGGTAAGCAAATTTAGTAGCAGCGACTTTATTAAAAGGGGTGGTCAAATTCCAGCTCCGATCCATAGTTTTAAAAACTAGTATATAAAAGATAATCATAAATATGATTATCTTTGGCTGTTGACAAAATATATTTGTCAACAGCCTTTTTATATTTTATATAAAGAAGTAAATGTTTTCTGAATAATTAGATGTTTTTTAGATGCTGACTTAGTATACTTAAATAGGGGAATATTATAAAAGTATTAAAGTGGACGGAGGTATATAAAAATGGGTAAATTTAATGTGGAATATAGCGAAGAAGAAAATCAGTTAATTTTTAATATAATAGAAAAAGTTATGCCACTATTTCATGATTTAATTCCGCTAGATAATACAATATCGATGACTGATAAGGAAAAATTTATATGCTCTATTCCTGGTGAGGAAATTAATCTTGGGGATATAGTAGGAAAGCCTTTTCCAAAGGATAGTACCATACCTAAGGTTTTAAGTTCAGGAAAATCTAAAAGTGGGGAAGTATCAAAAGAAGCTTATGGAGTTCCATTTAAAACCACGGGAATACCTATAAAAAGGAATGATGGTAAAATAATTGGAACAATAAATCTTGCACTTAATTTAAGCAATCAACATACTTTATTCCAATCAACCGAAACCATTGTTTCTTCATCGCAACAGCTTGCTTCCACGTCTGAAGAGATCGCAGCCTCATCACAATTATTATCTGAGAATATCACATATATACAAAGCCTTTCTGAAGGTATTACAGAGCACATTGAAAGTACCAGCAAAATACTGGATTTTGTCAATGGAGTAGCGGCAAATTGTAATCTTTTGGGTTTAAATGCAGCTATAGAGGCGGCAAGAGCTGGAGAGACAGGAAGAGGATTTGCTGTTGTAGCAAAAGAAATTCGCAAGTTAGCTGAAAGTAGTGCAAATTCAGTAAAAGAAATTAAGGAAATACTTAATGTTATTAATAAAGACATGAATAATTTGTCTAATAAAATAAATGAGGTAACAGAATCAATTGTTGTTCAAGCATCTGCTACGGAAGAAATTGCGGCTTCAGCTCAGCAGTTAACAATTTGTGCCCAAGATATTGGAAAAGTTGCAAAAGTGATTTAAAAAAGAACAAGCCGTATACACGAATATATGTATACGGCCTTAAATTTAGAATTTAGCTAATTTTTATAATGATTTAGAAGAATTTTTTACTTCCTAAAGTTTCTTGAACTTCCATTAAAGCTTCTCCAAATCTTTGGAAATGAACTATTTCACGTTCTCTTAAAAATCTGAGAACTTTATTTACGTCTTCATCATCACTTAATGTAATTAACCATTCATAAGTAACACGGGCTTTTTCTTCAGCGGCTAAGTCTTCATGTAAATCTGCCACTGGATTTCCTTTAGCTTGAATATAAGTTGCAGTCCATGGATTTCCAGTTGCATCTGTATAAAATAATGCTTTATCATGGTCGGCAAATTGTCCACCTAAGCCTGCAGCCTTCATTTCTTCAGGAGTAGCATCTCTTAAAAGTTGAAAAACCATTGTAGCTATAATTTCAAGATGTGCCAGTTCCTCAGTTCCAATGTCGTTACAAATTGCCTTGGTGGTTCCAGTAGGCATGGAATATCTTTGATTTAAGTATCTCAAAGCGGCACTTAATTCTCCATCAGGTCCCCCATATTGGGTTATTAAATATTTTGCAAGTTGTATATTTTTGCTTTTAATATTAACAGGACATTGTAACTTTTTTTCATAAATCCACATATTCTTATCCCCTCCTATTCACCTGTTTCCCAAGGCCATGGTTCATTTGCCCACTGCCAGGGATATTTGTTTTGGGAAAAGCCAAAATTCAATAAAGGCCCAAATTCTTTTTCATATAACATTTTTAATTTCATTAATTTGCCTGCATAATAATTAAAATCTGCAAAAGCCTTTTCACAGGTAGGATGGGTATCTAAATATAAATTTAATTCTAATGTAACAAATTCTATTTCTCTGATTTTATCGAGCAAATCTTTTCTGCTTATGCAATCGGACATTGTATTTCCTCCTATTAAAATTACTTAATATATTATTTTAAAACAAAATTAAAGTCTGTGCTTTAATTAAATACGTGTGCCTAGCACTTGCCTTTGCCTTTGTCATAATAAGGGTCATAAAGGTCTGCAAATATTGTCCCAATGCACAAAGCTTTTTTAAATGATACTAAATTACAGTAAGGTTGATCTGGAACATATGCCTGACCAAATCTTGTACATTTAGCTTTAATATTTCCACAAGCTGCTTGGGATTTCTCAAATCTAGCCCTTCCTTTTGATTTACCTTTTGAGCTACATTTTGAGCTACGCATGTCTATTGGAGATTGCATAGGCATAGTTTCTTCGATTCCATCAGTCTCATAAGTTTCGTAATTTTCATCAAAGATATCCATTGACATTGGATCAGGGTCTAAGTAGTACATTATGAATTTCACTCCTTATATATTAACTACACTAATATCCTATTCAAAAATCCCAAAAAGTGTGTAATAGTTTATGCTGGAAAATTTACTGATATTCCATCACACATTAAAAAAATTTTCATATAATATTTTGAAATAAATGTAGGAGAAAATTTTTTATGTGGTGTAATTGTGGTATCTTTGCAAGAAATAGGGCTTCAAAATTATATCCTGTATCTATTAAAACTTTAAATGGAGTAAAGTGGGGATATATAGATAATAAAGGTGATATTATAATTAAACCTCAATATGACTATGCTCAAGATTTCCAAGATAATGGTCTAGCTGTGGTAGAAATTAACGGTAAATCTGGAGTCATAAATGAGTCTAATAATTTTGTTATAGAACCAAAATATGAAACAATTACAGGGTTTTCAGAGGGGCTTGCACAGGTAGTTGACAATGGAGTATTTAAAGTAATAGATGAAGAAGGAAAAGTATTAACTCCAAAAGGATATAGCTATATAGGCAGTTACAGTGAAGGAAGAGCTGTGTTTTATGATAAAAATAGAGAAGGTAAGCTGCTCTACGGATATTTGGATACGAGTGGAGGAGAAGTAATACCACTTAAATATGAATCAGCTAGCAACTTTAAAGAAGGCAAAGCAGTAGTTAAAATTAGAGATAATCAATATGCTATGATTGACCTTAATGGCAATATACTCAAAATTTATAATTATGCCTTTGTAGGAGATTTGGGGGATGGGCTTTTAGCCTTTCAAGAAAGCACAGGAGGGAATTTTGGATATATAGATGAAAGTGGAAAGATTGTCATAGTACCTCAGTATACAGGAGCTCAAGCTTTCAAAGAAGGAAGGGCTGTAGTAAATACTTCTGAAGATTTTAAAAATAAATATGGGCTTATAGACAAGAAAGGGAACTTTATAATAAAGCCAGAGTATAATGATGTAAACTTATTAGGAGAAGGAATGGTAGCTGTAGGGAAGGCCATAGATCCTGAAAAACCTTATATAGGATCAAAATATGCAATTGCAGATATTAATGGTAAATTTCTTACGGAATTCATATATAATAATGTTTCGGAGTATAAAAATGGGTTAGCTTCTGCAAGTGATGATAAAAGTACATTTTTTATTGATAGGACTGGAAATAGAGTAAAAAGTCTACCCATGTTAAGCGGTGGCGGAACAGTATCTATGGATGAAAATTTAATAAAGGCAAATATAGATTATAGAGTATCTTATCTAGATAAAACAGGAAAGGTTATATGGAAACAAAATACAATAATTCCTTTAAGTGATAAATATAAGATTATAGAAGAAAAATTTAAACCTAATGTAAATTATTTAGTGTATTATCCACAGGTACAGGGCATGGATAACAAGGATGTAGAGAAAGAAGTAAATAAAAAATTGAAGGAGCTGTCTCAAGTTAAGAATATAGGTAGTGATGTTCAGCTTGACTATAACTATACAGGAGATTTTTTGATAGAATTTTTTAAAAAGAACTTGGCTGTTTTAGAACTTAATGATTATCAGTATTATTTTGGAGCCGCACACGGAATGCCTACAAAGCAGTATCCTCACATAAATCTTGTGAATGGAAGATTTTATGAATTAAAGGATTTATTTAAGCCTAATAGTGATTATGTAAAAGTTATTAGTGATATTATAGGGGAACAAATAAAGAATGATGATAAGTATTCTTATTTATTTCCAGGTGCCTATAAGGGAATATCAGCAAATCAGCCATTTTATGTGGATGAAAACAATTTATATATTTATTTTGCTCCCTATGAAATAGCTCCCTTTGCAGCAGGGTTTCCTACTTTTAAAATACCATTTAGTGAAATAATGAATATTATTAATACCCAAGGGGAATTTTGGAGAAGCTTTCACTAGTTTTTAGTATGCAGTTTTGCCACTTGTCAGGTTGCTGGGGCCTGGCAAGTGACTTGAAAATTTTTAAAATAGGTTTTAAAATTAGTATTAAAAACTAATTTAGATAAATACATAAGGAGAGACTAAGATGAATTGGATAGTAAAAAGATTTGATGAACTTACTTCCTATGAACTTTATAGAATTTTACAAGAAAGGATAAATGTTTTTGTAGTGGAGCAAAACTGTCCTTATGAAGAGTGTGATGACAAGGACTTGAAAGCACTGCACCTATATTTGGAGGAAAATGGACATATAGTAGCTTACTGTAGACTTTTATACCCAGGGGTGTCTTATAATGAAGCTGCTATAGGAAGAGTGCTTATAAGTGAAAAATATAGAAGAAAGGGCCTTGCTATAAAAATGCTTAAAAAGGCTATTGAAGTAATTGAAGAAAAAATGGAACAAAAATGCATAAAACTTTCAGCTCAAGTTTATGCAAAAAATTTATATGAGGAACTTGGGTTTAAGGAATGTTCAGAAATCTATAGCGAAGATGGCATTCCACATGTGGAAATGGTTTATGAATCCAATTAACAGGAAATAATATTATCTTGACAAGCTTTATTTTTTGTGAAATAATGGTTAAAAATAGATATCAGTACCTTTAATTCGGTCCAGAGAGACTGACAAGGTTAGCGGAATGTATTATAAATAAAGTTATATTAATAATTTAATGTGTTTTCAAATTATTGATAAGTTAAGTAATTTATAAAACATAAAAAAAGCTTCCTTTCAGCTTCCTGAAAGGAAGCTTTTGTGTTTTATAATTACTCTTTCCTTAATGGTGCTGATATAAAAATTAAGGAGGGTTTTTATGAGTAATAAAAATTATGATAAGGATTTTTCACTTCAAGAGGTATCAAATGAAAGTAAGAAGGGATTTTTGTCCATGTTCGCGGTAATGTTGGGTTTTACATTCTTCTCAGCTAGCATGTGGACAGGGGGATCTCTTGGAATAGGACTAGGATTTAAGGATTTTTTAATAACAGTGTTATTTGGTAACTTAATTTTAGGGGTTTATACAAGTTTACTTGCATATATTGCATCAGATACAGGTCTTTCAACACACTTACTTGCTAGATATTCCTTTGGAGAAAAGGGTTCTTATCTGGTATCATTTTTGCTTGGTATCACTCAAGTAGGGTGGTTTGGAGTAGGGGTTGCTATGTTTGCAATTCCAGTTCATAAGGTAACTGGCATAAACTTGTATTTATTAATTCTTATAGCAGGAATAGCTATGACGTCCACAGCTTATTTAGGAATAAAAGCACTTACAGTATTAAGTATAATAGCAGTACCATCTATAGCACTACTTGGAGGATTTTCAGTAATTAAGGCAGTAGCTACTGTAGGAGGAATTCAAGGGCTTATAAATATTCAGCCAAAAGAAACTCTAGCTATAGGCACGGGACTTACTATGTGTGTAGGCTCTTTTATAAGTGGAGGTACTTTAACACCAGATTTTGCAAGATTTTCACAAAATAAAAAGGTAGGAGTTTTAACTACAGCAGTAGCATTTTTTATAGGAAATTCACTTATGTTCATATTTGGAGCAGTAGGAGCAATGGTTACAGGTCAGTCAGATATATCAGAGGTTATGTTTTTACAAGGTCTTATAATACCAGCTATTATAATACTTGGATTTAACATATGGACAACTAATGACAATGCATTGTATGCCTCAGGTCTTGGCTTTTCAAATATAACTAAAATACCTAAAAGTAAAATTGTAGTGTTTAATGGAATTATAGGAACTTTAGGTGCACTATATATTTACAATAACTTTGTAAGTTGGTTAAATTTACTGGGAATTTTAATACCATCTATAGGTGGAATAATCATTGCAGATTACTTTATAGTTAGGAAAGGTAAATATGGAAGTATTAATGAAAGTAGTTTTAATGCAGTTGATTTATCAGCAATAATCGCATGGGTGGTAGGAGTTTTAGCGGCTAAGTTTTTACCAGGAATAACTTCTATAAATGGAGTACTCGTGGCTTTGATATGTCATGTAGTAATTAAAAAAGTTGTATATAACAAGAATGTAGAAAAGGAAAATATAAAAATAAGTGCTTAATGGAGGAATGCTATGTTAATAAAAAATGCAGTATTACAAGGAAGAGAAGGACATTATGATATATTAATAAAAGATGGAATTATAAATAAAATTCATAAAAACATAGATTTAAAAGATGAAAATATAATAGATGCAAAAGGCGGCCTTGTGATGCCACCGTTCATAGAACCTCATGTGCATTTAGATGCAGCATTAACTGCTGGAGAGCCTAGATGGAATGAAAGTGGAACTTTATTTGAAGGAATTCAGTGCTGGGCAGAGAGAAAGCCATATCTTACAGTCGAAGATGTTAAAGCTAGAGCAAAAAAGGCGATTGAATGGCAAATAGCTAATGGAATTCAATATATAAGAACCCATGTGGATGTTACAGATGAAAAATTAACTGCTCTAAAGGCCTTAATTGAAGTTAAAGATGAACTAAAGGACTATGTTACTCTTCAAATAGTAGCTTTTCCTCAAGAGGGAATACTTTCTTATCCAAATGGATTTGAACTTTTAGAAGAATCCCTAAAACTAGGGGCGGATGTTATAGGGGGAATTCCTCACTTTGAGTTCACGAGAGAATATGGAGTGAAGTCTATAGAAAAGATATTTGAACTTGCAATAAAATACAATAAACTCATAGATGTACATTGTGATGAAATTGATGATGAACAATCTAGGTTTTTAGAAGTGGTGGCAGCTAAAGCCTATGAGTATAATATTGGGCCTAAGGTAACTGCCAGTCATACTACAGCGATGCATTCCTATAATAATGCGTATACCTATAAATTATTTAGGCTTTTAAAGCTATCAGGTATAAATTTTGTTGCAAATCCTTTAGTTAATACTCATCTTCAAGGAAGATTTGATAGTTATCCAAAAAGAAGAGGAATAACGAGAGTAAAGGAGCTAATGGAAGCTGGGCTTAATGTGTGCTTTGGACATGATGATATATTTGATCCATGGTATCCCTTGGGAACAGGAAATATGCTTCAAGTGCTTCACTTAGGACTTCATGTATGCCAAGTAATGGGCTATAATGAAATAAATAATTCATTAGATTTAATAAGTAAAAACAGTGCAAGAACATTAAATATATTAGATGAGTATGGAATTGAGGAAGGAAAACCAGGCAATCTTATAATACTACCAGTAGAAAATGGTTACGAAGCAGTTAGAAGGCAAGTATCAGTTCTTTATTCAATAAGAGGCGGGAAAATAATTTCTAAAACTGTTCCAAATGAGACAATAGTATATATTAATGATAAAGAGAAAATTATAGACTTTAGTAAAAGTGAATAACGCTTTTAGGAGTAGAAATTAAGGTGCTAGGATGCATGAAATTCAGAAAACTTTCATGGTAAGGTTTCATTCAATCCTAGTACCCCGTATTAGTATACAAAACACTTTATTCTAAAATTTCAAGTTACTAGAGATTAGGGACTATTAACTATTCAAGCGACACCGAACTTTTAAAAAACTCAAAGTTTGATCATATCCATTTTTAATTAGCGGGTCTATATATTTATCTATTTTTCTAAAGTCACTGGCCTTTATCTTAGCTCCATAGTCAATGATTAAAATTCTTAATTTATCTTTGTTTCTTACAAAGTTTTCTGGATCTACGTTTATTGGAGCATCAATCACATCTTTTAAAAAACATAGTATACCTGTTTTGCCTTGAGAGGTATAACTATCTAGGTCTTTAATTTTAATTCCTATGGTAGGATAATTAGTGTTATCTGAGTCGAAAATCCATATTGGAAAGTTGCTAAGTAAACCTCCATCTACAATATAACTTATAGAGTTAGAATACTCTAGTTTCGCAGGAGTAAAGTAAAAGGGAATAGAACAGCTCATTCGTACAGCCCTGGCAATACTAAATTCTAAAGGATCAAGTCCATACTCAGGTAAATCATCTGGAAGTATTATCATTTTTCTTTTGGTAATATCTGCAACTATCACTTTTAAGATGCTTTTACCATTTACAATAACGTCTTTGAATTTTGTAATCCCTTTTTTTTTAAGTAAAGTATCCATCCATTGTTCAATTACAGAACCATCATATTTTCCGTTATTCACTAGTAATGAGATAAATCCACCTATAATAGGTATGTTTCCTACCATTGTATTTTTATTAAATAATTTAAAGTCTGTATTGTAAACTATGTCTTTTAGCTCTTTAGAATTGTATCCTGCAACAATTAAAGCAGAGATTATAGCGCCAGCAGAAGTGCCAGCACATCGGAGTATTTTATAATTTTTTTCTTCTAATGCTTTAAGTACTCCAACATAACTTATAGCTTTAACTCCTCCACCTTCAAAAACTAGGTCTGTATTCATAATTCCTCCTAAAAATTCTTTGCATTATATATATTATGAATTTATAAATAAAGTGGGAATAAGAATTGCTTAAGTTTATAAGGATAACTAAGAACCCTTTATTAAAATTTAAATAATATAAAATATAGGTATAATAAGAGGGGTAAGAACATATGGGGGAAAAGAAATGTATTAATGCCAACCAAATCCTTATATTGACTGCTTTTATAAGTATAATAATTGCTGAAAATTTAACTTCTGATGAGCAGGAATTTGTAGGAAACATTTTAACTGTTATAGGTGATAATATTTTACTTATACAATCAATAAATCAGCAAGATGAAGAAGATGATGAAGAAAGTGATGGAAAAGGTTCTAATAACAATGATAATATTAAAGATTTACAAGATCAAATAGACGAATTAAAGGAATATGTTAAATATTTAGAGAGAAGATTTAATGAATAACGCTGTTTATATATTTAAAGAAGAAAGAAAAAATTAAGTCCTTAATTTAAATATTACTAACTTTAAATTAAGGACTTAATATTGATGATTAAAAATTATTTGTAACTGGGAAATGGTTACTGATAATTACCCTATCTTTGAGTCACTTTCAATAAGGGGTTTAAGGTCATCTGTTAAAGAAATACATATTTTATATACATAGTCTGCAATACGTTCTAAGTGAGAGAGTATATCAAGAAATAATATACCAGATTCTACGGAGCAGTCTCCATCATGAAGTCTTTTCATATGGTCAAGCTCAAATTCTTTCGTTAAGGAATCTATAGTATCTTCTATTTTTAAGGTTTCTTTTGCTAAATTTAAATCATGATTTTTTAATGATAAAATAGTATCATCAAACATTTTTGTTACGGTATCTTCAATAACTTTTAATTGATTTTGTGCATTTTCTGTAAACTCAAGATGTTTGTCTTGTGAGCTGCTTATTAAATCTTTTATTTCTATTACATGATCACCAATTCTTTCTACATCATTTATCCTACTTATCATAGTAGGAACTAATAGAGATTGATTGTGAGTTAAAGATTGATGAGATATTTCAACAATGTAAGATGTAACTTCCTTTTGTAGAGTATTTATCTTACCTTCATATTTTTCAATTCTATTCAATGATTTAGTATCGTTATTTTTTATATAACTCATTATATCAGAAACCATTGTTTTTGAAATTTCTGCGCCGCGAGTTATTTCTGAAAGTGTAGCTTTAAAAGCTGCAATAGGGTTAGTAAGAAGCATTTGATTTAGATACATAGCCTTATCTTCATCGCCTTTTTTACTACGAATAACTGTTTCTAAGAACCTAACATAATACTTAGTTATAGGTAGAAATAGTATTGCACTTATAACATTAAATACTGTATGTGAGTTTGCTATTTGAGCACTTATATCTGAACCAGGTTGTATGTAGTTTGTAAAGATTTCTATTAAATTTACAAATGGGTGTAAGAATATAGCACAAATTAAAACACCAAATACGTTATACAAAGTATGGGCCCATGCAGTTCTACGGGCATGTATATTACCAGTAAGACTTGTTAATTGTGCAGTTATACAAGTACCTACATTGTCACCAAGCATTATGGAAACTGATGTAGTTAAGTCTATAAGTCCTGCCTGACCAAGTACCATTACAAGACCAACAGTTGCACTGCTACTATGTACAAGTGCTGTTGCTAACGCACCTAAAAGCATACCTACTATAGGATTAGAAGCATAAGTTTCAAAGAAATAACGAAGAGTAGGACTAGTTTTCATAAAAGGCACGCCAGAATTAAGTATTTTAAGTCCTAAAAACATTAAACCGAAGCCCATTAATGCTTGGCCTACATTTTTAAGAGTTTTATTTTTAGCAAAATAATTTATACCAAATCCTATTCCTAAAACAGGTAAGGCTATATCTGTAAGTTTAAAACTAAAACTAAATGCCATAAGCTGTGCTGTTATAGTTGTACCTATATTAGAGCCATATATAATTCCGATTGCTTGGGGAAGTTTCATAAGTCCAGCGTTTACAAATCCAACAGTTAATACAGTTATAGCTGTACTAGATTGAACTAATGCTGTTAAAAGTATTCCAACTAAAAATGCACTCCATATTCTACCTGTAAGAACAGTAAGTATTTTCTTCATCATATTACCAGAAGCTTTTTCAAGACCTTCACCCATCATGTCTACGCCATACATCAATAATGCAGTTCCGCCAATGAGTCCAAATATGAGTTCTTTCATTTAGTTCCCTCCTATTTTAATATAAAATTAATCACAAACTCCTATATGATATTAAATTAGTGTTATAAGTAAATTAATTCAATGTAAAGTTTATGTTAAGCTCATTAATATAGTTTTATGTGCGTAAATAATTAGTTGCTTTATGTGAAAAAAATTTTACATTTATATATATTACATAACAAAAGATTAATATTATATGTAATTTTTAAATACAAGCACATATAATCAATATAAAAATAGAAAATTAATTTTAAAGAAGAAATCGAGAAAAATGATTAATATATTTTCAAATTTATTCAAGTATAGGTTAATTTACATATATTTAGAAATTAAAAACATATGTATAGTATAATTTTGTGTGAATATAAGTTATAATAGATAGGCTAAGTGTATGTATTATAGTATAATTATAGAATATAGATAGGGGGAGTCCTAATGAATACAGTTGTAGTAATTGATTCCTGTAGCGATTTACCAAGAGATTTCGTTGAAAAAAATAATATACCATCACTTGGAATAAATGTTAAGCTTAATAAAATGGAATTTGTTGATGACTTTGGGAAAACTGTAACATATAAAGAATTTTATGATGCAGTAAGGGAAGGTGAAATGCCAACCACTGCTCAAGTAAATTCAGAAATATATAAAGAAGAGTTTTTAAAGCATGTTAAGGAAAATAAATCAATAATTTATTTGGCTTTTTCTTCGGCTTTAAGCGGGAGTATAAACAGTGCTAATATAGCTAGAAGTGAAATATTAGAGGAATATGAAAATGCAGATATTACTATAATTGACACTAAAAGTGCATCTTTAGGTGAAGGATTAATAGTTTATTATGTTTATGATATGTTAAAAAGAGGATGCTGTAAGGAAGAAATAGTAAAGTGGGTAGAAGAAAATAAGCTAAAGGTAAATCATTGGTTTACTGTAGATGATTTAAACCACTTAAAAAGAGGTGGACGTGTATCGGGAGCTCAAGCAGTGGTTGGAACTTTACTTAATATAAAACCTATACTTAATGTGGATGATGAAGGTAGACTTATACCTGTAGCTAAAGTAAAGGGAAGAAAAAAGGCTCTTAAAACACTGGTTGATAAGTTTAGAGAAAGAGTTGTTAATCCAGAGGAGCAGGTAATTTTTATAAGTCATAGTGATTGTATTTCAGATGCTGAGCTAGTAAGAAATATGATACTTGAAGAGTTTAAAGTAAAAGATTTTATAATAAATCCAATTGGGCCAGGAATAGGATCGCATACAGGCCCGGGTACTGTGACATTATTTTTCATAGGAGACAGTAGGTAAGCTAATTAAATTCATATAGAATAAAAATCCTCCATATAATTAGTGGATAATTATATGGAGGATTTTTATGTTTAATGTAAAATATAAAGGTGCTTAAACAATTTATAAGATTTATCGACTCAATAAAGAATAATACAAGCTTTAATAAAAAACTATACTAAAAAAGTATAAAATTTTAATTTTAGTTTCATACGTTACCGATTTTGTATAAAATCCAGTGTATTATATATCTTGTAAACAGTAAGGAAATAAAGAAATTAAAAAAATTAAAATAAATAGTTAAATTAGGAGGAGAGATATAATATGTTTGGATTTTTTAAGAACAAAGAAGAAAATGAAGCTTTAAATAAGGTAGTGGTACAGGAACCAAACCCAATGTTCTGCTATCAATGTGAACAGACACCACAGACTGGATGTACTAAGTTTGGTGTATGTGGAAAGAATCCTGATATAGCAAGTTTACAGGATATAATGATATTTGGACTTAAAGGGGTAGCAGCATATGCAACTCATGCAAGAGAATTAGGATATATTGATCCAGAAGTAGATGCTATAGCGCACGAAGCATTATATACAACACTTACTAATTCAAACTTTAGCTTGGAAGAACACATAAATATGACTTTAAAAGTTGGTACTGCAGCTGTTAAAGTAATGGATTTATTAGATAGAGCACATACTTCAAAATTAGGAGTTCCAACACCTGTAGTTGTTTCACAGGACAAAGTTGAAGGACACTGTATATTAGTTACAGGACATAATCTTTATGCTTTAGAAGAATTATTAAAGCAGACAGAAGGAAAAGGAATAAATATATACACTCACTCAGAAATGTTACCAGCTCATGGATATCCAGAATTAAAAAAATATGCTCACTTAAAGGGTAACGTAGGTAAAGCTTGGTATGATCAGAGAAAATTATTTGAAGAGTTCCCAGGAGCAATTCTTGGTACTACAAACTGCTTAATGCCAATAACTACTGGACATTATGCTGATAGAATGTGGACTTATGGAACAGCAGGATTACAAAATATCCAGAAGATAGTAAACAATGATTTTAGTCCAATAATTGAAAAAGCATTATCATTACCTAAGGCAAATATTCAGTCTGATAAAGTGCTTACAACTGGATTCCATCATAATACAGTTTTAGATATAGCTCCAGAAATAATAGATGCAGTGAAATCTGGCAAGATAAAGAGATTCTTCGTTATAGCAGGATGTGATGCTCCAACTAAAGGAAGAGATTACTATAGAGAAATGGCAAATACATTACCAAAGGATTGCGTAATTCTTACAACTTCTTGCGGTAAGTATAGATTTAATGATATAGACTTTGGAACAGTTCCAGGAACAGATATTCCAAGATATATAGATTTAGGACAATGTAATAACTCAGGTTCTGCAGCAAAAATTGCTATAGCACTCGCAGAAGCTTTCGAATGTGATATAAATGAATTACCGTTAACAATAGTATTATCATGGTTTGAGCAAAAGGCTGTTGCAGTACTATTAGGATTATTTAGTTTAGGAGTTAAGAATATGTATGTAGGACCTTCAGCTCCAAAGTTCATAACTCCAGGAGTATTAAAGGTATTACAGGATGTATTTAATTTACAGTTAATAAGCGGAGATGCTCAAGCAGATCTTAAGAAAATGTTAGGCTAAACCAGAGAGCGATGCACGATTTATTGAAATACCTAATTTCTACAAATTAGCACAGCTCAATAATATAATAATCTCATAAACATGCATTAAACCCATAAAAGGCGACCTTACCCCAAGGTCGCCTTCTCCCTTTTTGAAACATCTCAATTTATTGAGGTGTTTTTTGTATGATTGAAATTATAAGAATTATTTGTTCGCTATAAAAATACACTTGACTTTTGTGAGGGAACATTGTAGCATAATATAAAAGAAAAAAATCGTACAATTAATGGGGGGATATTCTTGAGAATAGCATATACAAGTACAAGATGTAAAAAAGAAATAACTTCTGCTGAAGCTATTATAAAAGGAATTGCAGATGATGGAGGATTATATATACCGATAGAATTTCCTACAATTGATATACCTTTCTCGGAATTGCTTTCCTATGATTATAAAAAATTGTCAGTATATATATTGAAAAAGTACTTTACTGATTTTACAGATGAAGAAATAAAAGATTGTGTTTATAAGGCATATGATAATAAATTTACTAATGATTCTATAGCTCCTGTAGCTAAAATAGATGAGAACTTTTTCTTAGAATTATATCATGGGCCTACTTTAGCATTTAAAGATATGGCTTTATCTATATTGCCACATTTATTAAAGACTTCTTGCAGGAAGTTAAAAATAAAAGATGAAATAGTGATACTTACAGCTACTTCAGGAGATACTGGTAAGGCTGCACTTGAAGGATTTGCTGATGTAGAAGGTACAAAGGTAATAGTATTTTTCCCGGAAAATGGAGTAAGTCCTATTCAGAAAAGGCAAATGATTACCCAAGAAGGAAAAAATACTTATGTAGTTGGAATAGATGGGAATTTTGATGATGCTCAAAAGGCTGTTAAAGAAATCTTCAATGATAAGGAATTTAATAAATTATTAGAAGATAAGGGATGCATGCTTTCATCTGCCAACTCCATTAATATAGGAAGACTTGTACCGCAGATAGTATATTACATATATTCATACCTATGTATGTTAAAGAATAGAGAGATTAAAGAAGGTGAAAGTATAAATATAGCTGTACCTACAGGAAATTTTGGTAATATATTAGCTGCATATTATGCTAAGAAAATGGGGCTTCCTATAAATAAGTTGATATGTGCATCCAATGAAAATAATGTGCTTTGTGATTTCTTTAATGAAGGCAGATATAACAAAAATAGGGATTTTAAAGTAACTATTTCGCCTTCTATGGATATACTGGTTTCTAGTAATTTAGAAAGGCTTTTATATCATATTAGTAATGAAAATGAGAAAAAGGTAGATAGGCTTATGAGAGAACTAAGTGATAAAGGTCAATACATTATAGATAAAGATATGAAAAATGAGTTGGATAGTTTTTATTCTAGTTTTGCTAGTGATGAAGAAACTTATAAAGCTATAAGGGATATTTTTGAAGATACATCATATTTGGTTGATACACATACAGCTGTAGCTTATAAGGCATATATGGATTATAAACAAGCTACTGGAGACAATACAAAGACTATAGTTGTATCTACAGCTAGCCCATTCAAATTTCCAAGAGATGTATGTAAAGCATTAAAAATAGACAGTGATGAGTTAGATGATTTCGATTTAGTATATAAGCTTTCTGCTTTTGCAGGAGTGAAGATTCCAAATGCTATAAGCAATATAGAGAACAAAGACATCATTCATACTAATGTGTGTAAAAAGGAAGAAATAAAAAAAGAAATAAAAAATTTTCTTAAGGTATAGGTGATATTATGATAGAAGTAGTAGTACCAGCTACAAGTGCCAATTTCGGACCTGGATTTGACACTTTAGGTATAGGACTTAATTTATATAATAAGTTTTATATAGAAGAAATAGAAAAAGGATTAATTATAGAAGGCTGTGAAGAAGAGTATAGGAATAAGAGCAATTTAGTATATACATCTATGAAAAAATGCTTCGAAAGAATAGGATATGAGGAAAAGGGAATAAAGATATCAATAAAGTCAGATATACCTCCATCAAGAGGTCTTGGAAGCAGCGCATCTTGTATAGTTGCAGGAGTACTAGGAGCTAATAGTATTGCAGGAAATAAACTAGATACAGATGATATATTAAGACTAGCTACAGAAATAGAAGGACATCCTGATAACATAGTGCCTGCACTCCTAGGAGGTATGACTACAGCAATTTATGAAAATGATAATGTGTACTACGATAAAATAAACATAAAAGAAGGAATTAAGTTTTGTGCATTAATTCCTAATTTTAGATTATCTACAGAAAAGAGTAGGGCTGTTCTTCCTAAAGAAGTATCATATAAAGATGCCGTATTTAATATAGGAAGGGTATCTTTAATGATAACATCACTTATAAATGGAAACTTTGATATGTTAAAAGTAGCATGTCAGGACAAGCTTCATGAACCTTATAGAGGTAAATTAATTGAGAGTTATGATGAAGTTGTAAACACCAGTGAGGAACTTGGAGCGTTAGGAGTATTTTTAAGTGGTGCGGGACCTACAATTATGGCATTGTTAGAAGAAAAAAATATGATATTTTCGAGTAGTATAAAACAATCATTAAAGAGTCTAAATCAAGAATGGACAGTAAAAGAACTTAATTTAGACTTAAAAGGGGCTGTAGTAAGGGAATGTTAAATTTTGAAAAGTGGGGTAATAACAATGAATAATATAATAGTTGCTAAATTTGGGGGAAGCTCTCTTGCAGATAGTAACCAATTTAATAAGGTAAAATCTATAGCGCTAGCTAATGAAAAAAGAAGGTATATAGTTCCATCAGCACCAGGGAAAAGATATAAAGAAGATCATAAAATTACAGATCTACTTTATTTATGCCATGCTCATGTTGAGCAAAACATTCCGTTTGGAGATGTATTTAGTGTAATTGAAAATAGATTTTTAGAATTAGTAGAAGAGCTAGATGTAACAATTGATATTAAAGAATATTTAAAAGAGATAAAAACTAATATAGCTCAAGGAGCATCTGCTGACTATACAGCAAGTAGAGGAGAGTACTTAAATGGACTTATACTGGCTAATTTTCTTAAATATGAATTTGTCGATCCAGTAGAAATAATTTTCTTTAATGAAAAGGGAATTTTTGATGAAGAAAGAACTCAAAGAGCTGTAAGCAAAAAGTTATTAAAGATAGATAAAGCAGTAATACCTGGATTTTACGGATCTATGCCAAATGGAGATGTGAGAACTTTCTCAAGGGGAGGTTCAGACGTAACTGGATCAATTATTGCAAGAGGGGTAAATGCAGATTTGTATGAAAACTGGACAGATGTATCTGGATTTTTAATGGCAGATCCTAGAATAGTGGAAAACCCTAAAAATATTAAAAATATTACCTATAGAGAATTAAGAGAATTATCTTATATGGGGGCTACAGTATTACATGAGGAAGCAATTTTCCCTGTAAGAAAGGCAAGTATTCCTATAAATATTAAAAATACAAATAGTCCTGATGATGAAGGCACTTATATAATAAATGACCTATCACCAGCAAGTTATGCAGGAAGTATTACTGGGGTAGCAGGAAAAAAGGACTTTACAATTATAACTATTGAAAAAAGCATGATGAATATAGAACAGGGCTATTGCAGAAGAATTCTTTCCGTATTAGAAGATAATAATGTATCCTTTGAGCATATACCTTCAGGGGTAGATACAGTATCCCTTGTAATAGCACAATCACAGCTTGATGGTAAATTAGAGAGAATACTAAAGGAAATAGAAATTAAATGCAAGCCTGATTCTATAGATGTACATCCTGATATAGCATTAGTAGCTGTAGTTGGTATAGGAATGTTGAGGACCATAGGAATCTCAGCTAAGATTTTTGAAGCTTTAGCCAAGGAAGATATAAATGTAACCATGATAAGTCAGGGCTCTAGCGAGATAAATATAATTGTAGGAGTTGAAAATAGTAATTTTGAAAATGCAGTAAGAGCCATATATAACGCATTTTCGAAATAAGCCTTTATAAATTATGAATTGGGGGAAGTATGTATGCAAAAAGTAAAAATAGCTTTATTAGGCCTTGGTAATGTGGGTAAAGGCGTTTGGAAAATATTAAATATGAACAAAGATGAAATTTTAAAGAGATCGGGATACGATATTGAAATTAGTAAAATCCTTGTGAGAGATATTAATAAGGAACGAAACCTGGAAGTACCAAAGGAGTTATTCACTACAAATTTTGAAGAGATTATTGAAGACGACAGCATTGAAATTCTTGTGGAAGTTATGGGAGGGGTAGAACCTGCCATTGACTATATGTTACAGGGGATGAGAAGAAAGAAGCATATAGTTACAGCAAATAAAATGGCTATAGCTACAAACGCAGAAATCCTTTTTAAAACTTCTAGAGAAGAAGGAGTAATGTTTCACTATGAAGGCAGTGTTGGAGGTGGAATACCTATAATTCATGGATTAAATGATAATCTTGTAGCAAATAAGATAGAAGAAGTAATAGGGATAATAAATGGCACTACAAATTATATTTTAACTAAAATGACACATGAGAAAATAAGTTTTCGGGAAGCTTTAGCTGAAGCTCAAAATAAGGGGTATGCTGAAGCAGATCCTACTTCAGATGTAGAAGCATTTGATGCAGTTTATAAATTGTGCATTTTATCATCTTTAGCATTTGATACAGTTGTAAATGTAAATTCAATTTACAGAGAAGGAATAACCAATATAAAGCCTATTGATATAGAATATGCAAGGGAATTTGGTTATGTAATAAAGTTATTAGGTATAATAAAGGAAGTAAATGGTGAGTTGGAATTAAGAGTGCATCCAACTATGATACCTGCTGAACACCCATTAGCTAATGTAAATGACTCCTTTAATGCTATTTTTCTAAAGGGTAATGCAGTAGGAGATTTAATGCTCTATGGTAGAGGTGCTGGAGAACTTCCTACAGGTAGTGCTGTAGTAGGAGATATAGTTTCTATATTAAGAAATAAGGATAAGTTTGCTTATCATACATATTTGGAAAATGATCAATATAGAGAAGTAAGAGATATGGAAAAGGTTCAATGTGAATATTACATTAGAATAACAGTAAAGGATAAGCCAGGTGTCCTAGGAGAGATATCATCTATATTTGGCGAAAATAATGTAAGTATTCTTTCTGTTATTCAAAAAGGAAAAAGGGAGGAGCAGGTATCTTTAGTATTTATAACTCATAGCACAGTAGAACAGAATATAAATAATTCTATTAATATGATAAGTGCCTTAGAGGATTCAGAGAAAATTGAAAATGTAATAAGAATAGAAAATCTAGCAACTAACTAAGAAAGAACTGTTTCATAGTGTATGAATATGCGCTATGAAACAGTTCTTTTTAAAGCATTTGAATATAAGCTTCTGCTGTTATAAAACATCATTAATTCTTTCAGCTGATTTTAGGGTTTAAGGGATTTATATATACGTTAATTATAGAGTTGGAAGGAAGATATGAGATGATATTGGGTATTATTTAAAAATTTACATGAATAATGATATATGTTAGAATATTAACACATATAATTATATTTCATCATAACGCTGTAAAAGAGATTTTTTAGAGTTAATATATTATGTATACAGGCATTTTGATAGGCTAGAGAAGAAGAGGGGGAATTTATTATGTTTCGTATTGCAATATGTGATGATGAATCAATGATATGTGGTCAAATTGAAGATATAATACTAAAAGTCAGTAATGAAATCAGCGAAAAAATTGAAGTGGAGGTGTTTTATTCAGGAGAAGAACTATGTGAATATATGTTAAACCAATCAAACTTTGATTTGATCTTTTTAGATATTGAATTAAAGTTATTAAATGGTGTTGAGGTTGGTAGGAAAATACGAGAGGAAATGAAAAATGATATTGTTCAAATAGTATACATTTCTGGAAAGCAAGGATATGCAATGGATTTGTTTGAGATAAGGCCTATGAACTTTTTAGTAAAGCCATTAAGCAAAGAAAAGATTACGCAAGTTGTGAAAAAATTTATAGAATTATCTCAAAGAGGTAATCAATTCTTCGAGTTTAACAGTGGAAAAACATTATATAAAATACCTCTTAAAGATATTTTGTATTTTGAGAGTGAAATGAAAAAAATTAGAGTAATAACAAAAGATAGTACAAAAGAATGTTATCGCAAACTTTCTGATGTACAGCAGGTAATTGGAAATAGTCATTTCTTATTCATTCATAAATCATATCTTGTAAACTATTTTTATGTTGCAGAATATCAATATGATTCTATCAAATTAACAAATGGCGATATTTTACCTATAAGCCAGAATCACAGAAAAGATATTAGACAAAAATTGCTTAACCTCAAGAAAGGCAGAAAATAAATTATGGATATTTTAAATATAAATAATATATTATATTTAATTTCAAATTTATTTGGTGTTTATGTGATTCTTAGGTTTATGAATGTATTTTTTGATAGAAATAATACAAATAAAAGGGTTGAGATAGAATCACTTTCTATATATTTTATAATTAATAGTCTTGTACATATATTCTTTGAATCACCTCTTATGAACCTATCATCTAATTTATTATTATTTTTTGCGTTAACTTTTATATATCCAGGAAAGCTATCAACAAGGTTAATATCAACGGCATTAATTTATTCAGAAAATATGTGTTTGAAAGGTATAGTCTATAATTTCATGAAAGAAGTAAATACAATACATGAGATAGCAATAATTGCTGACATCATATCTAATTTAGTGTTATATCTATTTGTACTTGTATTTGATAAGGTAATAAATCATAAAAACAAGTACGATGCAAATGTTTTACAATGGGTTGCGGTTTTCTCCATTCCAGTAGGTAGTATTATTATTGCCTCTACACTGCTTTTATCTAATTATAGAACTATTCCTAGTCTTTTAAGCTTGACTTGCTTATTAGGTATAAATGTAATGATTTTTTATTTGTATGATATGCTCATAAAATTCTATGAAGAGAAATATGAAAAGGAATTACTTAGACAACAAAGTAACTCATATATAAATCAATTTGAGATTATAAAGCAATCACAGGATAATATAGCAATGATGCGGCATGATATGAAAAATCATATTTTCAAATTTCAAGATATTATGCAAAAAGGCGGGAAGCAGGATATTCTTGATTATTTAGAAAGCACTTTAGAATTTATAGATGTATCAAATCAGTATGTAAATTCACAAAATTTAGATGTAGATAGTATTCTTAATTATAAAATACATGAAGCAAAAAAGGCAGGAGCAGTAGTTGATATTGTTGTAAATATCCCAAACAAGTTAAGAATAGATTCCTTTGACTTAAATGTCATTTTAGGTAACTTAATGGATAATGCTATTTATGCTATAAAAAACAGTAAAAGCAAGGAGATAAAAATAGAAATTGAATTTGATAGAAACATTCTTTATATAATAATAACTAACACTTATTCAGGAAGAATTTTATCTAGAAATGGGAAATTACAGTCAACAAAAAAAGATAAGGACAATCATGGTATAGGTCTAAGAAGCGTAGAAACTGTTGTAAGAAAATATGATGGAATAATGGATATAGATTATGATGATAGTAATTTTACTGTAAGTATATTACTTTATAATTTTATTTAGGAAAATAAAGAAAAAATATTAGTTTTACCAAAATTGTATATACATTCTGCCATGTTTCCCCATAATGTAATTTTTTTTGGTAATATAAAACCAACGAGGTTAAATTAGTAAATAACTTAGCTTAAAGTAAGATAGGCGATTCTACTGAACTTATAAATTGTAAGAAATTATAATATGGGTGAGAGAATGCGAAATACAACACGAAATACAACACAGGATAATTTAAAGTCAACTATAAATAAAATAGGATTAATTTGTATAATAACCATATTTACTTTTGGAGTTAATATAATTAATTTTTCAAAATTAGATTTTTATACAAGAAAATCATTAAATGATGATATACATTGGCTATTACTATCAATTGTTTGTATTTTTTTATTAAAAATAAAACCTAAGGAAATAATTTTAGGTAAAAATGATAAAAACACACTTGGAATAGATAGTTTATTCGCACTATCTATGCTGTTTGTTTTTTTGAGTATTATTGGTTCTACACCAGAAGAATTTTGAAATCACCTTGTGCCAGATATAGGCTCTAAAATGCGCACAGGAGGTGTTCCTGTAGATGTAAAAAGTATTTCACCAATAATATTTTTAGTAGGTTATAGTTTTGACAAAAAATTGAGAGACCTTTTGCACAAATATAACCTAAAATATCTGATAAGAAAAATGAAAGGGGATAAGAATAAATATAAGATATTTTTTTCTTCCCTAGCAATAATTTGTTTTATTTTTATGGAAATTTTAGTTGCGTTAGCTGACATAAGCAATTTTATTAAATGAGGTTGGTGAAATGAAAAAAAATATATAATCATGAGGAGGCAGAAAATGTCTGAGTATAGTATTTCAAACAAAGATCTTACTATATTTTTGGTAGTAACTTTTGGCTTGACCATAGGTATGGGCATTGTTATGGGGTTTGCATACACTAAATACCCAGTGGATTCTTTTGGCGTGATACAGATGTATTATCCAGCCATAGGTGTGATGATGGCTTTATTGTTAAACAAAGAAAGGCGTAAAAAGCTCCCAATGAAATTTTATGGAGCTTATTTGTTTTTTACTATTACCTCAGTTTTATTTCTTTTAGCAGAGGTATTTGTATTTCACAAAGACCCAGGTATGTATATTGAATGCTGGATGATTCTGGGGAGTATTACCTCGTTCCTTTTATGTTCTTCTTCAGATGAAAAAGAAAAAATGAACAGTTTAGGATTGGGTTTTGGAAAAAATGTGAAGGCATCTATTGGATATATTGTGTTATTTATTACTCTGAATCTATGTGTAAACTTTTTAGCGGCAATTATTTTTGATGGCGGTAAAGAATTTATCACCACTTTACGAAACGGAAAAATAATGAGAATACTATTTTTAGCACCTCTTTTGTTTTCATTAGAGTTTATTATGTTTTTAGGAGAGGAATATGGCTGGAGGTACTTTCTTCAAACTGCTCTTCAACAGAGGCTGGGTAAACGAAAAGGGATAGTTCTTTTAGGGATTATATGGGGCATATGGCATTTACCATTAAATCTGTTTTACTATAGTCCAATGACGCCTTTTTATTCTATTCTAAATCAATTGATTGTTTGTATTTCCTATGCCATATTTTTGGGCTTTGTCTATATGAAGACAGAAAACATATGGACTGTTTCTATAATTCATTACCTGAACAATAACTTTGCTTTTATTCTTTACAACAATTCAGGAGCTAATGTTGTTCTTAGTGGAAAATTAGTATTAGTAAACTTAATTTGCATGTCGGTAGTCTATTTACCGTTCCTATTTACTAAAGAATATAGGAAATATAAAAAAGAAATAGAGCTTACAAATGAGTTATAATACTGCAAAAAAGAAAAGATAAGAGGGAATATGAACTACGAATTGGCTTAAGTTTATTAGTAGGATAATATAATAAAAAACTCAAAAACCAAAATAGAAAGAAAAGAGGATAAACCTTAGAATTTATCCTCTTCATAAGCAAAATGTACATACATATAAAATCTTTTAAAGAAGTTTATACAAATTTCTTAACGGATTCTGGAATGGCCTTTTATTTTAAAACATCTTGGTAACCTTATCAAGTATTCCGTTAAGCTTAGCAATACATACTCCAAAGTTTGTTATAGGTACATTTTGTTCTTTGCATCGTGAAAGTCTAGATAAAAGCTGTTTTCTTGTAAACATACAGCTTCCACAGTGAACTACAAGTTTGTACTCTGTTAAATCATGAGGAAAGTCATTGCCGGACCTCACATCTATTTGAAGTTTTCCACCTACTTTTTGCTCTATCCAGTTAGGAAGTTTTTCTCTTGCTATATCTCCCTTAAGAGCATGGTGAGTGCAGCCCTCTGCAATAAGTATTTTATCTCCAGCTTTTAAATCTTCTATTGCATTTGCACCAGATTTAAACATATCTATATCTCCCTTGTACCTTGCCATAAGTATAGAAAAGGAAGTTAGGGGAATAGAAGGATCAAGTATTGAGTTTACTTCTTTAAATACTTGAGAGTCTGTAATAACTAAATCTGGTTTTTTATTTAAAGATTTCAAAATATCTTTAAGTTCTGTGGTTTTTACAGTAAGAGCCATAGCATCATGGTCTAAAATATCTCTTATTACTTGAACTTGAGGTAAAATAAGTCTTCCCTTAGGAGCTTGAATATCCTGAGGGGCAACCACAATTACCATGTCCTTAGGATTTAATATATCGCCCACGATGGTTGCTCTTTCAAAATCTAAGGGAGCATTTTCAATTATTGATTCTTTTAGTCCAGATATATTTATTTTATTTTCAGCACTTAAACTTACAAAGGGAATATTAAATTCTTTTTTTAAGTCATCTTCATTTAACTCATATAAATCTATTTTATTTATAACGCCAATAACAGGGACTTTCTTTTTATTAAGTTCATTAAGCCAAGTACTTTCCATAGAAAAATCATTGCTACTTCCTGTAAATAAAAGCAGAGCGATATCTGTTTTATCCATTATATCTAAAGTTTTTTCTATTCTAAGCTCTCCAAGAGAGCCTTCATCATCAAGGCCAGCAGTATCTATTATCATAACAGGACCTATAGGTAGAAGCTCCATTGCTTTAAATACAGGGTCTGTGGTGGTTCCAGCTATATCTGAAACCACAGATAAATTTTGAGAAGTCAAGGCGTTTACAAGGCTTGATTTTCCAGCATTTCTTCTACCAAAAACTCCTATATGAAGTCTATTTGCTTTAGGTGTATCTAGCATTGTTAATTCTCCTTTGTGATAAAATCATTTTAGAAACTAAAATCTTAAATCTCTTTCTCCGTTTTCAACTCTTTTAAGTCTATTAATTGTTTCTTCTTTAGCCTTTTCATTTGAGATTTTTGTAAGCTCTTCTGCTATAACTTTATTTCCAAGGATATTTGCTTCTTCGTCACCATAATCAAGTAAAAATTCTTTTAATGTAAGCAGTGCGTTTGGTTGACATACATTACATATTTGGCCTGTCTTTGCAAGTCTCATAAATCTGTCGCCAGTTCGTCCTTCTCTATAGCAAGCAGTACAATAACTTGGTATATAACCATCCTTGCATAAATCCTTTATGATTTGAAGTGGACTTCTATGATCTCCTACAGTAAATTGTGGCTTTTGATGTTCTATTTTTTGAGAATCTGTATATCCGCCAACTCCGGTACAGGATCCAGAACTTACTTGAGATATTCCAAGGTTTATAACCTCATTTCTAAAATCAGTATCTTCTCTTGTTGAAAGTATCATACCAGTATATGGAACCGCAAGTCTTACGACAGCTACAATTTTCTTAAATTCTTCATCAGAAACTAAGTATGGATAATCTTTTAAAGAGACCCCTTCAGCAGGTCTAATTCTTGGAAAAGATATTGTGTGAGGGCCAACTCCTGTAGCTTTTTCTAAATGGTCAGCATGCATAAGCATAGCTATGGTTTCGTATTTGTAATCATAAAGTCCGTAAAGTACACCTATTCCCACATCATCAATTCCAGCCATTCTTGCTCTGTGATGAGCTGTGGTATGATAATCATAGTTATGTTTTGGTCCCTTTGGATGTATTTTCTCATAAGTATCTTTATGATAGGTTTCTTGGAATAATATATAAGTTCCTATGTCTGCATCCTTTAATCTTTTATAATCTTCCACTGTGGTTGCAGCTATATTTACGTTTATACGTCGTATGCTTCCATTTTCAAATTTTAATGAATATATGGTTTTTATACAGTCTATTATATAATCTAAAGAGCAATTTACAGGGTCTTCTCCAGCTTCTAGGGCAAGCCTTTTATGTCCCATGGATTCAAGAATTTTAACTTCTTTAGCTATTTCTTCCATACTAAGTTTTCTTCTTGTAAAGGAAGAGTTAGAACATTTATATCCACAGTATGTGCATCCATTTACGCAATAATCACTTACATATAATGGAGCAAACATAACAATTCTTCTTCCGTATATCTTTTCTTTGATATCCTTAGCAACTTTGTATATTTCTTCTAGTATATCTTCATCTTTTACATTTAATAAAACCCCAGCTTCCTTAGGGGTAAGTCCTTCGTATAATTTAGCTTTTTCTAAAAGTGTTTTCACATATTCTTTGTCTTTGGAAAGTTTTTCACCTTCATCTATTATTTGTAGTATTTCTGAATCAATTATAAATTCCTCTGCTTTATATTCTCTCATTATTAATACACTCCTTTATATTAAATCTTCAAGATAAAAATAAAAGCCCTTCTACCTCAAAAGGGTAGAAGGGCAGAATTTTGTCTTACCAAAATAAAGCTATAGCACTCCTTGTCCTTTTGCTTAGAATAATCCTTGCAATTAGAATGATGATTTCTTTAAGTCCCTTCATCAAGAGTTTAAAGTCCGGATAAAGAGAAGTTATTATTTACTACTATAGTATTAATTATAATTTTAAATATGATAAATAACAACTAATATTTATTATTCTAAAGGATACTTCCAAGCAGAAATACCTTTATTTAAGTGATATATATTAGTAAAGTTATTTTTCAATAAATGTTTAATTGCTATAGGGCTTCTTCCACCAGAAGCGCAGTAGACAAGAATAGGCTTATCCTTAAAGCTTTCAAGTTCGTCAATTCTAGAGAGAATTTCATGCATGGGAAAAGATTTTGCTTCAGGCATATGACCAGAACTAAACTCTTCCTTTGTTCTAACATCTAGTATTATTACGTCCTTGTTTTCATTTATTAACTTGTGGGCTTCCTCAGGAGAAAGATTTTTTACACTTTTATTGCTTAAAATCGATCTTCTTCTAATTATGTTAAAAAAGGCAACAGCTACAAAGAGTGCCACTATTATTTTATCCATATGTGCACCATCCTTAAATTGTTATATTTAAATATTACGATATATTATAACATAAAGTATAAGAAATGCGAAGTGATTCTTCTCACATCTTTGAGCTCAAAAGAAAATTGATTCATGATTTCTTAATGTGATAAAATATCAATGCAATAAAAAAATTAATCACGGAGGTTATATATGAAAAAGCTAATTATAAAAATAAACAAGGGTGGATCTATAAATGCCGAAACTCAAGGAATAAAGGGTTCCAAGTGTATGGATTATATAAAAGTAGTTGAAAATTTACTCGAAGCTGAAACTGTGGATTCAGAATACACGAAAGAATTTTTTGAAAGTGATTCAGAATATACAAATATCAAGTTAAGCAATAATTTAAATTTAAGGGAGGAAGTTTAAGTTGGAGAAGAAAAATAAAGTAATTGTCAGGAAAATATTAAGTCTTTGGTGGATATTATTGGGATTCACTCTTGTATTTGCTGGAGTTGGTATGTATATTGCAGGTAGAAATGTTATACATAAAAGGTGGAAGATATATGGAATTATATATAATATAGCTATTGTAGGTTCATCGGTTTTAGGAGAAGTCATAGGAAATGATAATTTTTCTGGTATAGGGGGAGTTCTTTGGATTATATTTATGGTACACAGTATTAAGATTACAAAAGAGTACCTAATAAGACGTGAAATATTAAGCGAAGCTGATTATAAATTTAATAAAGAAGATGGTTTAAAAGAAAAAATAAGAAGAGAATATAACTTAAACAACAATATGGATGAATTTACAAATAAGGATGAAGAACCAACCAATGAATTCTTTAAAAGTAGTCTATCAAATCAGGAAAACATAAAACAAGCTGAAATAAAGGTAGACATAAACCATGCATTAGAAGGAGATATTGCAAAAATTCCTTCCATTGGATCCATAAGAGCAAAGAAAATAGTAGAAATAAGAAATACTCAAGGAGCATTTAAGGATTTAAATGATTTTGCTATAAGAACAGATCTTAAACCTCACATAGTGGACAAAATAAGAGACAATATATACTTTGAAGTTTCTGAGGAAAACAGAGTACATAAGACTAATTCAAATAGAGTTAAAAGAATGGTTGATATGCAATGAAGCTAAAAGTGCATAGGTATTTAAAGAGAACAGAAGTAGAGGGTCCGGGAATTAGATTTTGTATATGGGTACAAGGCTGCTCTATTAAATGCAGTAATTGTGCCAATATAGACATGTGGGACTTTAATAAGGGAATTGATATTCACACTAAAGAACTTATTAGTTTGATAAAAAAGGAAATGGCTAATATTAAAGGGGTTACCTTCCTTGGAGGGGAACCATTTGATCAAAGTAATGCAGTGCATGAAGTTGCAAAAGAATGCAGAGAGTTAGGATTAGATGTTATAGTGTTTACAGGATATACTTATGAAGAAATACTGTGTTCTAAGAATTTAGATAAAATAAGACTTTTAGAGGAAATAGACATTTTAATAGATGGACCCTATAAAAACGAATTATTTGACTTGTCAAGGCCTTGGGTAGGCTCAAGTAATCAGAGATATATTTTTTTAACAGAAAAATTAAAGGATATTAATTTAAAGGCTTATAAAAATAAGCTAGAAGTTACTATAAATTCAAAAGGAATAATTGAAGTTAATGGCATGGGTGATTTTTCGAAAATAAAGGGGTTATTACAAAGCTTTAGGAGATGATGATATGCAAGAGAATACTACAACCACAAGTAAGACAAAAAAATACTTATCTAATTTATTAAAGGCTAGATTTCCATACATATATATAAATACTTATGAAGAAGAAAGAACAATTTCACTGATAGAGGATATAGTAAATGATACTAGTCTTATGAAAAATTCAAGAAAAATATATATATGGAGTCAAACGGAAGGAATAAGGTGCATAAATGATCCAGCTATAACCTATGGAGAGAACTCTAGAAATAATATAAAAGCTCTAGAAATAATTCAAGAGTGTGATGAAGCAGCCATATTTATATTAAAGGATTTTCATGTATACTTCGGAGGACAAGCTAGAACTCCTGATTTTACAATAATAAGAAAGCTTAGGGATTTACTAATGGAGTTAAAAAGATCTATAAAGCCTAAAAGTGTGGTGTTTTTATCACCATTATTAGTACTTCCACTGGAGTTGCAAAAGGACATTACAGTTGTAGATATAGAACTTCCAACGGTGGAGGAAATAAGAGTTATATTAGATGAAATGATAGAAGCTAACTGCACAGATGGTAAAATAGATAATGAGCTCAATGAACAGGATAAGGAGAGATTATCTAGAGCTGCATTAGGTCTTACTCTTCAAGAGGCTGAAAATGCTTTTGCTCGTGCCATGGTACAGGGAGGAAATATTTCAGCTGAAGATATTGAGATTATACTAGAAGAAAAACGTCAAGTTATAAGAAAAACTGGAATACTTGAATATATAAATTCTGATATGAAGGCAGAAGATATAGGAGGTCTTGAAAATTTAAAGAAATGGCTTAATAAAAGAAATAAATCTTGGCTTGACTTAGCTAAAAAATATAATCTGCCGCATCCAAAGGGAATTTTAATTACTGGAATTCCAGGATGCGGTAAGAGTTTAACCTCTAAAGCCATAAGTGCTATGTGGCAGCTTCCTCTCTTAAGGCTAGATCTTGGTAAGATATTTAGTGGCCTTGTAGGAAGCTCAGAAGAAAATATGAGAAGGGCAATACAAACAGCTGAAGCAGTATCTCCATCCATACTTTGGGTGGATGAAATTGAAAAAGGACTTGGAGGAAATGGTGGAAGTGGAGATAGTGGAACTTCTTCAAGGGTATTTGGAACTTTTTTAACTTGGATGCAGGAAAAGACGAAACCTGTATTTGTAATTGCCACAGCTAATGATATAAGTAAACTCCCAGCAGAACTTTTAAGAAAAGGTAGATTTGATGAGATTTTCTTTGTAGACCTTCCAACTAAAAGAGAAAGACAGGAGATATTTAAAGTCCATTTAAACAAAAGACTTACAAGTGATTTTATAAAGGGAGAAGTAAATATAACTGTTGATTTGCTTAATCATTTGGCAGAAATGACTGAGGGTTTTGTAGGTTCAGAAATTGAACAGGTGGTTATAGCTGCTTTATATGAAGCTTTTTATGAAGAAAGAGGCTTAAAGATAAGTGACTTGGAAAGAAGCATACAAAATACAGTGCCTCTATCTGTAACTCAAGCAGAAAAAATAGTTCAGATTAGAGAATGGGCAAACGTAAGGGCAGTGGCTGCAACATCTTATGATGATAGAACAGAGTATATAGATGAAGAAAAGGTTACTAAAGCTCAGGAAAAAAATACTCAGCCTAGTGATATAAGAAGGTATAGAGGTGGAAGAACTATAGATTTTTAGGAGGAAGTTAACATGTCAGTTTCAATACTTTTAATTCCAGCAGCATTAATACTTGCAGAAGTGATTTCGAAGGACGAATTAAAAGAAATGTCCCAAAATAAACAAAGTTTAAGCACAATTAGGACTACTTTTAAGGATATGGATATACTAAAAGATGCCCTTGAATGTTATGGAGCAAATATAAAAAGTTTTAATAAAAATAGCTTGATTTGTAATGTAGAAAATATAGATATGGAATTTACTAAAGCAGCACAGAATGGAATTATCCTTTCAGTAAAAGGTAAGGAAGAAAATATAGATGAGCTTCATCGCCATATTAAACTTATAGATGAAGAATATAAATATAATATGCAAGAATACACTTATTCCATGCTTAAAGAAAAACTTAAGGAAAATAATAAATTAACCTTAGAAAGTGAACAAGTTATGGAGGACGATTCAATAGTGCTTACTTTAAATATTAATGAATAAACGGCTTATGAAAGTTTTATAAAATAAGTTTACTTTAATATATGGCAATTTTTGTATCACTACATATAATATTAATGAAATATTAAAAAGAGGTGTATTATTAGTTGTCAATTTTTTATGATGGATTTGATATTGAAGACTTGGACAAGAATGGAGAATACACTTATCCGAATAGGAATATGTGCCCTTACTATCAATATTATTTAAAGCAATTTAGATGTCCATTTATAGAACGTGCAGATGAATTTAATAGACAGCTTCACCAGCCAGGTATGCCAGGAAGTTCTCCTGAGGTTCAAATTCCACCACCACCCAAAATGATACCACCTAAACCTCAAAGTGGTGGCCCACAAGTAACTGCTGTGGAGCCTGGTGATGTAAAGCTATGTACTAATAGATATATATATATTTGGCCTAAGAATGGACAGTCTTTTTGGGCATATTTAACCTCTGTAGGAGGAACTTCTGCTTCAGGCTATATGTGGACTAGAAATGGCTGGCAGCATTTTGGAATTGATACAAATAAAATAGATAGCTTTGTATGTTACTAGAAGTTTTAATTTCTAGCCACTAAAAGCATAATAATTATAAGGGCTTAGTTGTTTATAACTAAGCCCTTATAGCTTAATGTTAAACATTAGTAAAATGGTTCTCTGGTCTAAAAATCTTCCTTTAAGCACTCACCCTTATAGCTCAACTTGCATAAGATAACATTAGCTAACTCTAAAAGTTAGCCTAAGCTAACAATTATAAAGAAGTGAGGGGTTTATTAAAATGGAAACTTTAAACAATGCTAAGGTAGGAAACTTTGTAGAAGTTCAAGATATATTTGCACAGGGATTATTGAGGGAAAGAATGCTTGCATTAGGAGTTATCAAAGGCACAAGTATAGAAGTTATAAGAAGGGGACCTTCAGGGGACCCAACGGTATATGATATTAGAGGAGCGATGATTGCTTTAAGAAAAGAAGAAGCATCATTGATAATGATTTCTTAAAGGAAACATCTCAACGAATTGAGATGTACTGATTTTCAAAGGAATCAAAGACTTCTGCAAATCATGTAGCAATTAATAGGAGGATTTAAGATGGGGCTGACCTATAAGTCCACAGGTATGGAAGCATTAACAGAACTATACAAGGTGGATAAAAAGGAAGGACAATATATTATAGCATTAGCTGGAAATCCAAATACGGGAAAGAGTACTGTTTTTAATGCTTTAACTGGACTTCACCAACATACAGGAAACTGGCCTGGAAAGACTGTTGCTAATGCAAGGGGAGAATTCAAAGTAAAAGATAGAGAATATATATTAATAGATTTACCTGGAACCTATTCACTTTTTGCATCCTCTGTGGAAGAAGAGGTTGCAAGGGATTTCATTTGTTTTGGGAATCCTGATGCAGTTATTGTTGTAACGGATGCAACTTGTCTTGAAAGAAATATGAATTTAGCCTATCAAGTCATGGAGCTTACGGACAACGTAATACTATGTATTAATTTAATAGATGAAGCAAAAAAGAAGGGTATAGCAATTAATGGAAAAGGTATAGAAGAAGAACTTGGAATACCTGTAGTACTTTCAGCAGCAAGAAGTAATATTGGAATAGAAGAATTAAAGGAAACAGTTTATAACATTTCTTCTGAAGAGATAAAACCAAATCCTAAAAGGATAATATATCAAGATTATATTGAAGAGATGATTAAACATATTCAGCCATTTACAAAAGAGAGAGTACAAGTTGTTAACTCAAGATGGCTTTCACTGCGCCTTATTGATGGAGATAAGGGTATTACAAGTACAATTTTAAAGGGAATAGATGCAAATATATCTGAAGAGTTATTAAGGAGTGCTGAAAATTTAAGATTAACCCATGAAAAGAAGGAGATAAGGGATGATATAACTTATCAAATTTATAAAAAGGCAGAATATATTAGGAATAAATACGTAACTCGCGATAAGAGTAAAAATGGCAGGGATAGACTTATTGATAATTATATAACGTCAAGAATTTTCGGTATCCCAATAATGCTTTTTATATTAGCGATCATATTTTGGATTACAATAACAGGGGCTAACATACCTTCAAAAGTACTCTCAAATTTGCTTTTTGGATTTGAAGAAGTTCTAACTAAATGGTTTACTAAAGTTAATGCACCAGCCTGGCTTCATGGAGTTTTGATACTGGGACTTTATCGAACGTTAGCTTGGGTGGTATCTGTAATGCTTCCCCCAATGGCAATATTTTTTCCAATGTTTACACTGCTTGAGGATTTAGGATATTTACCAAGGGTGGCATTTAACTTAGATCATCTCTTTAAAAAGGCTTGTGCTCATGGGAAACAATGCTTAACCATGTGTATGGGAATTGGATGTAATGCAGCAGGTATTGTTGGGTGTAGAATCATTGAATCGCCTAGAGAAAGAATTATTGCAATACTAACAAATAATTTTATGCCCTGTAATGGAAGATTTCCAACGATAATTGCTATTTCCTCAGTATTTTTGCTAACAAGTAATAATAAAGTTTCAAATGTATATCAAGCCTTGGCGATTACCACAATGATTATAATTGGAGTAATAGTTACCTTGCTTGTTTCATATATACTTTCTAAAACCCTACTTAAGGGTGTGCCTTCAAGCTTTACATTAGAGCTTCCACCTTATAGAAAACCTCAATTCGGAAGAATTTTATATACATCTATTATTGATAGAACTATATTTGTACTGGGAAGAGCTATAACTGTTGCAGCACCAGCAGGGGCTGTTACATGGATACTTGGGAACGTATATATTGGGGATTTAAGTATAATAGCTCATGCTGCGAATTTATTACATCCACTAGCTCAGTTAATAGGGCTAGATGGATACATTTTAATGGCATTTATTTTAGGACTACCTGCAAATGAAATTGTACTGCCCATACTTTTAATGTCTTATTTGTCAACTGGTTCTATGGTTGAGTTTGAAAGCATTGAATCGTTAAGGCAAATTCTATTAAGCCATGGCTGGACGTATCTAACTGCTTTAAATATGATGCTGTTTAGCTTGCTTCATTGGCCCTGTGCAACTACGATTTTAACTATAAAAAAAGAAACGGGAAGTAAGAAATGGACTTTGCTTGCGGTACTAATTCCAACTGGAATTGCTTTTGCAGTTTGTCTTATTACTACTACTATTGCACGCATTAGCACTATTTGGTTGTAAGTTTTACCAATTGTTTTTTCATATTTTCTACACATTTTATTGGTATATTAATCATGTAGACCTATTAACCCATTAACCCATTAACCCTAAAACTCCCCATAATATAAAATAGAGGTAAGTCATTTAAAGGCTTACCTCTATTTTAATATATAATCATTTGATTATTATGCATAAAATAACGATTAGCGTTTTAATATAATATATAATTTGAAAGTTTAAGGAGACATACCATGAATAAAAAGAAAATTTTAATAGTGGATGATGAGATAAAAATTTTAGAAGTACTAAAGTCTTATTTGCAAAAAGAGGAATTTGAAGTGCATGAAGCAATAACCGGAACAGAGGCTTTAGAAAAGTTCAATGAATTAAGTCCTTCTTTAATTGTATTAGATTTAATGCTTCCTGATTTAAGTGGAGAGGAAGTATGCAAAAGTATAAGAGCAGTATCTAGAGTTCCTATTATAATGCTTACAGCAAAGGTGGAAGAGGATAGCATTTTGAATGGATTTGATATAGGAGCAGATGATTATGTTACAAAACCATTTAGTCCTAAGCAATTAGTTGCAAGGGTTATGGCACTTCTTAGAAGATCTGAAGAAGATATGGGACTTCTTTCAAATTATTATTCTTATAATAATGATGAGTTGACTGTGGATGCATTAACTTATGAGGTTAAAAGAGATGGAGAAGTAGTAAGTTTAACTAGTACAGAACTTAACATACTTATAGCTATGATTAAATATCCAAATAAAGTGTTTACTCGAGAGGAGCTAGTTTGTAAGGCTTTGGGAGAGGACTTTGAAGGTTTTGATAGAGTTATAGATTCTCATATTAAAAATCTAAGAAGGAAGATAGAGAGAGATACTAGGAAACCTCAGTACATAAAAACAGTACATGGAGTAGGATATAAGTTTGGTGGTGAAGCTTAAATATGGTAACTTTAAGAAAAAGACTTGTGATGTCCTACATATTGGTAGCAATGGCATGCGTATTTTTAATAAGCATATTTTCTAATTTATTTTTGGAAAAACAGTTTAAAAGTTATGTTCTAACTGCTCATGAAAATAAGGTAAAGGGAATAGTGGCGTCTATTACCGATCAGTTTAGTAAAGATGGAGATGTAAATTTAGCATTTATAGAAGCTGTGGGAGTTGAGGCTTTAGAAAATGGACTTATTATAAGTGTATCAAATAGTAATGATGAAATTATATGGGATGCAAGCGCTTATGATAGTGGACGGTGTGAAGCAATACTCACAAACATGGCAAAAAATATGATGGATAGATACTCAAATTGGAACGGTGAATATATGGAAATTAAATATCCCATGGTTAATGCAAATAATATTATAGGAAGTGTAAAAGTTGGATATTATGGACCATTTTACTATAGCGATAATGATTTAGCTTTCTTAAAAAAGCTAAATGCTTTGTTTGTAGGGGTGGGAACAGTATCCTTATTAATGGCTGTAATGATTGGTCTTGTTATGGCTTCTGCATTAACCAGACCTATATACAAAGTTATAAAAGCATCAAAGGGTATTCGCAGGGGAGAGTATAAAAATAGAATAAATGAAGTATCGAATGTAATAGAAATTAAAAATCTTATTGATACTATAAATGACTTAGCAAAAACTCTAGAAAATCAAGAGTATTTAAGGAAAAGACTAACTCAAGATGTAGCTCATGAGCTTAGAACACCTTTGACTACACTGCAAGGTCATATGGAGGCAATGATTGATGGAGTGTGGGAGCCTACCATTGAAAGAATTAGAAGTTGTCATGAAGAGTCTATAAGAATAAACAAGTTAGTTGGAGATTTAGAAAAGCTATCAAGATATGAAAGTGATAAGTTTTTAATTAATAAGTCAGAGTTTAATATTGGAGAACTTATAGGGAATATAATAATGAATTTTGAAAATGAATATATGAATAAAAATGTAGTTTTAAAATATGAAAGCTTAAGTAAGTATATAATTGGTGATAAAGATAAGATAAGTCAGGTAGTAGTAAATTTGTTATCAAATGCTTTAAAGTATACAAAAGAAGATGGAAATGTAGACGTCATTTTACAGGAAGAAAGTAAAAATATTGTTTTAACTGTAAGAGATACAGGTATTGGAATTTCTAAGGAAGATTTACCTCATATTTTTGAACGTTTTTATAGGGCTGATAAGTCAAGAACTCGTATAACAGGGGGAGCTGGAATAGGACTTGCCATAGTAAAGAGTATTATAGAGGCTCATAATGGAAAAGTAACTGTGGAAAGTAACATTAAGGAAGGGACCGTATTTAAGGTATTTTTACCTATATAGAATGATATGTATACCTATATTAGGAAAGCATACCATTAAAAAGTTTACATGGTTTTATTGATAAATTATTCAATATCTTTTACAATAAAGATGGCGTGTTATAAACTTTCAAAGGAAAAAGGAGGGGGATGGCTTGAATAAAAGAATAAAAATTTATGCAAGCATACTTACAGTTGTACTTATGAGTAGTAGTGCTGTACAAGCAGCGCCAAGGGTAAATTCAACAACACGTATAAATAATAGACAGGTCACGGGAAGCGTACAGGACAGAGTACAAGAAGCTGAAAATAAAATAGAAGAGTTTGATAACAAGATAGAATCTACTTTAGCAGAGGTAGAAAGTTACAAGAAAAAGATAAGTGAAACTGAAAATAGTATAAAAAAATCAGACCAAGAATTAAAGGAAACTGAAAAAAAGCTAAAAGAGCAAGAAGAAAAATTTAAAGACAGAATGAGATTTATGTACATAAGTGGACAAACAGGATACATAGAAGTGTTATTTGATTCAGAAGGCTTTGGAGATTTTATATCAAGAATTGACATGGTTAAAAGCATACTTAGCCATGACAAGAAAGCGTTGGCTTCAATTAAGTCTAATAAGGAACAAATAGAAAATAAGAAAAAACAGTTAACTAATGAAAAAGAAAAACTTATAGGTTTAAAGAAGGATAGCGAAAATAAGTTAGCAAAAGCAAGAGAAGACATGAAAGAACAAAAGAAGCTAATTGCTAAATTAAATCAAGAATCAAGAGTTTACGCTTCAAATATTCAGGTTGCTACAACTAGTAGTAATTCAAATGTTAAAAATACAGGTAATTCAAACTATACTCCTTCTAGAGGAGGAACAGTTAGTGGAGATGCAGGACAAGTATTAGCTTATGCTCAGAAATTTTTAGGAACACCGTATCTATGGGGAGGAACTACCCCAAGTGGATTTGATTGTTCTGGATTTACTCAATATGTATTTAGACATTTTGGAATTAATTTAGGTAGAACTACATATGATCAAATAAATGATGGGGTTCCTGTATCAAGAGAAGATCTTCAACCAGGGGATTTGGTGTTTTTTGGTAACTCTAGCCCGACGCATGTGGGCATATATGCAGGAAATAATACATATATACATGCTCCACGTACAGGAGATGTAATTAAATTTTCAGAAATGACTAGAAAAGACTTTATAACGGGAAGAAGAGTATTAAGATAAAATTAGATTTATATGGGAGTATATATAGATTTGGATTTAAACAAATCTATATATACTCCCATATTTTTTATTGATATAATTACTCTCTAAATTATTTTTCTTTATATATAAGCGAAAAATTTGGAAAAAAGTTTAGAAATAATAAAAAAATATGTAAAAAATATCAGTTTAAATGATATAATAGTATTAAAGTAAAAATTTCTACATAAAATATTCATAATTATTCCATATAATATTGGTGTGATTACTAAGGATAATTTAATAATGAAACATTCTCATAAATTGTAATGTAGTAACTTATAAAGAAATGTGGACAAGGGGTGGAAGCTTGAATAAGAAATTAAAAATTTATGCTAGTATACTGACAGTAATTTTTATTAACAGTAGTGTGGTATCTGCAGCACCTTTATCAAAGCAGTTACAAATTCAAAAGCAAAGATTAGAACAAGAAAAAAAGACCTATGGGGATATAACAAAAAAATTAGAAGACAAAGAGATAGCTATAGAGCATCTAGACAACAAAATACAAAAGGCTCTTGCAGAGGTTGAAGGGTATAAAAGTAAAATATCAAAAACTCAATCAAATATTGAACAGGTAAATAAGGATATAACTAAAGCAGAAGAAGATTTAGAAAAGCAGCAGGACTTGTTTAATAAAAGGGTACGAGCGCTATATGTAAATGGACAAACCTCCTACATAGATGTACTTGTTGAGGCAGAAGGATTTTCAGATCTTATAAGTAGGGCTGAAAATGTAAGAAGAGTAATGAAATATGATAAAGAAATATTTGCAGAAATGGAATCTGAAAGAGAGGTTCTAAATACTAAAAAAAGTGAATTAGATAAAGAAAAACAAAACTTAGTAGCATATAAGAATAATAGTGAAAAGAAATTAGCAGAGGTAAAAGAATCTGCTGATGAGCAAAAGAAGCTCATTCAGGACTTAAATAATGAAAAAAAAGTCTATGCATCAAAAATAAACACTTCTCAGGGTGCGGTAAATTCAACACTTAAAGCAATAGATGAAGAAAATGCAAAAGCAGCAGAAGCTGCAAGACAGAAGGAAGCAGCAAGACAGAAGGAATCAGCAAATAAGGGCTCGAATAATAGCAACAATAGCAACAATAGCAGTAATAGCAATAATGGCTCTAAGCCTTCAAGAGGGCCAAGCCATGGTGGCTCTGTATCAGGTAATGATTTAGTAGCTTATGCACAGAATTTTTTAGGATTGCAATATGTTTGGGGTGGAACAACTCCAAATGGATTTGATTGCTCAGGATACATGCAGTATGTATATGCTCATTTTGGAATTGGTATAGGAAGAACTACCTATGACCAAATAAATAATGGAAGAGAAGTATCACGTTCAGAGCTTCAGCCTGGAGACCTAATACTGTTTGGTACATGGAGTGACCCTCATCATGTAGGAATGTATATAGGAGGAAATCAATATATACATGCTCCACGTACAGGAGATGTAATAAAGATATCTCCACTTACGAGATCTGATTATCTTACTGCGAGAAGAATAATAAATTAGTAGATGGCTTCTGAGATTAAAAATTAGAAAAACTTTCGTTGAAAAAGATTTACTTAACATGCAAAAGAGAACTCACTAAAACTTTTAGTGAGTTTTTTTGTATATAATAGTGCTTCTATCCATTTAATGTTATAAAGTATCCTAATTAATATACGAATTATTTTATAGTAGACAAAATACAACAGTGTCGGAGGAGTAATATGGACATTTCTATAATAATTTTTTTGATAATTAGTTTTGGTTCATTGGTTTTTGCATTTATTCTTGAAGGGGGACATGTATCAGCACTTTTAGTAGGAACAGCAGCCATAATTGTATTCGGTGGAACTATTGGTGCAGTTGGAGTTTCATTTCCTATAAAAAGTTTGAAAAGGGCTTCGGGCGCTTTGAAGATTGCCTTTACAGATCAAAGCAAAGATAAAGGAGAACTCATTAAATATTTTGTTCAAGTTTCCCAAAAAACAAGACAAAATGGCTTGTTAAGTTTAGAGGGAGATTTAGGAAGAAATGATATGGATCCTTTTATTAAAAAAGGACTTCAGGGAGTAGTAGATGGATTAGAACCGTCTCTTATAAGAAATATGCTTAGTTTAGAAGTAGAAATGGTGAATGAAAGGCATAGGGAAGCTATAGCTATATTCGATGCCGCAGGAGGGTATGGTCCTACTATGGGTATAATAGGAACAGTAATGGGGCTTGTACATGTTTTGGGTAATTTAAGTGATCCTGATTCATTAGGTCCTAAAATTGCAGTAGCCTTTATTGCCACGCTGTATGGAGTGGGCTCTGCCAACTTATTATGGTTACCTATTGCATCTAAGTTAAAAGCATTAAATAGACAGGAATTACTTGAAAAAGAACTTATTATAGAAGCAATAATTTCCATTCAAGAAGGAATTAATCCAGGTACACTAGGTGAAAAGCTCGGAGGGTTTTTAGATAAAGGTGAACTTTTAAAATACCAAAGTGGAAGAGGAGAAACTTAAAGATGATAAAAAGAGACGAAGAGCATGAAGGCAGTAGTGAAAGATGGCTTCTTACCTATTCAGATCTTATAACTTTATTGATGATATTTTTCGTTATTATGTATGCTAGTAGTAAAGTAGATGCAACTAAATACAAAAGTATATCGAATTCTTTTAGAATTACCTTTGGAGGAGATGCATCTATAGTTGATGGAGGAGAAGGCACAAGTGTTGGTGTAAATAATGAAGACTCAAAACTCCAAGAGACAAAAAAAAACTTAGATAAGTACTTAAAGGAAAGTAAATTAACTGGAAGTGTAACGACAAAAATAGAAGAAAGAGGACTTGTTGTAAGTATTAATGATACAGTATTTTTTCAATCTGGAGAGGCAGAAATAAGAGAAGATGCTTTAAAAAAAATAATTCAAATAGGAAATATTTTAAAACAGCAAGAAAATTATATTAGAATAGAAGGGAATACTGATAATAAACCTATTCATAACTCTAAGTTTCAATCTAATTGGCAACTTTCATCTGTAAGAGCTGCAAATGTTGTTCAATTGCTTGTGGAAAAGTGCGGGTTTCCCCCAGAAAAGCTTAGTTCTGTAGGGTATGGGGAACACAGACCTATTGCAAGTAATGATAATGAAGAAGGAAGAATTAAAAATAGGCGAGTTGATATAGTTATTATGAATAGTAAGTTTAATAAAGTAGAAGATTAATATTTATCAATGGCAAAATAATTAAAATATAAATACGAAAAAAAACTCATTGAAATTTCAGTGAGTTTTTTTTCTGTAACACATGTAAATGTTAGTTTTAGTAATTTTAAATTATTGTTTATTTTTTTCATACTGCAGTATAAGTTGTATATTTGAATATTCTACAGGATATAGGTCACTATTTAGGCCTTTAAATTCAGGATTTGGAACATACCAGTCTTTACTTTCAAAGTAGCTTTTGAAAGGTTCTTGATTAAATATATAGCCATGTCGTGCATAAATTTCATTTCTTGCAATACCTAGTTCATCTTTAGTTAGGTTTTTTAAATCATATACAGATAACTCCTGAGTAGAGCTATTTGGAAAAATAAAATCCGAATTATTATGAAAATGTTCATTGTTAGAATCTTTCTTAGAAGTTTTAGTATTTGAATTTGAAGATGTATCTTGCACAGATTCAAATACTATACTGCTTGTATCACTTAAGTTATTCATATCCACAACCAGAGGCTTAATGTTAGCTCCTTCGTATTTAACTACTATAGGAGAATATATAAAAAAGTCATATTCTTTATTAGAGCTAGTATCTTTTAAATCTAATTTTATATCGTTTATGGTTACTTCAATATTTTTATCTTCGGGAATATATATTGATTTTTTAATTATAAATGCTGAGGGTTCTATGAGCCAATTATCATCTTTCTTGGTAAGTTTTACAATGAAATCCCTATTTGGAACCTCATCAGAGTAAATAGATACGTTATAAAACATAGTATGGGCTTTTTCTCCAATAGTTTTATAAAGAGCACTATCTGCTTCTTCTATAGTAAAATTCTTAATGGGAGCTAAACTTAAAGCTTTTTCAAAGCTTTCCTTACTTAAAAAAGGAGAAGATTGAAGTTTTGTACTATCTAGATTTTTAAAAGCTCTTTCATACTTCTTATTTTTTAAATCATCAAAAAAGTTGTTAATGACATTTTCGGGTTTAGAATTTATAGCACTATAGGATTGAATCATAGTAAGGGATAAAACTAATAATATTAAGCCTGAAAATATAATTATTTTTTTATTTATAGAAAATTTTATTTTAGTTGAATTTAAATTATCAGAATTAGTAAGCTTATAGCCGCAGCAACTACAGAATTTAGAACTTGAGTCTAGGATTTCTGTGTTGCAATTTTGACAATGCATAAATATCACTCCTTTATAAACTTATATGTACTAATATTATAGCAAAATTAGGCAAGGAATAAAGTATTAATAGAAATAAAGTAATTTCGTGTAAGTAAAATATAATAAAATGGAATATTATTATTTTTAACAAAATTAGAAAACTTACAAATGATATAAAATACTACATATTTCTACTAATTGTATAGTATAAATTATTTAAAATAACTCAAAAATAAATTTAAAATAAATTTTATAAAAGCTTTTATGTTATTTTTGTAATATTTTTATTGAAATATGTTGAATAAATTAATATAATATATATAAAATAAGTAAACGTTTTAGTAAAACGTTTCAGTAATAGGGGGAAATAAGATGAAAAAGGTACTTGGTTTAATGTTAAGCTTCATCATGGTTATTGCACTTGCATTAACTGGTTGTGGAAGCAAGAAGGCAGCAGATCAGGGAGCAAAGGATGCAGGAAAAGACAAACCGTTAAAGATAGTATTAGTTCTTAACGGGAATTTAGGAGACAAGTCTTTCTTTGACTCAGCAAATGAAGGTTTAAAACAAATTAAAGAAAAATTCAAAGCTGAAACAAAAGTAATAGAAGTAGGATCAGATCAGACAAAATGGGAACCAACTTTAGCAGATGTATCTGAAGAAGATTGGGATATAATAATTTGTGGTACATGGCAGATGCAGGAACACTTAGAAAAAATAGCACCACAGCATCCAGAAAAAAAATATATACTATTTGATGCAGCAGTAAACTATGATAAAGGTGACTTCAAAAATGTATATTCAATAAATTACAAGCAAAACGAAGGTTCTTTCTTAGCAGGAGCTCTAGCAGCTAAGATAACAAATTCAAATATGCCTCAAGCTAATAAAGATAAGGTTATAGGATTTGTTGGTGGAGCGGATATTCCAGTTATAAATGACTTCCTTGTTGGGTATATAAAAGGTGCTCAATATGTAGATAAGGACATAAAAGTTGCTATATCATATATTGGAGATTTCTTTAACAGTGCAAAGGGTAAAGAAATGGCATTAGCTCAGTTTAATCAAAAGGCTGACGTAGTATTTCCAGTTGCTTCACAGGCAGGACTTGGAGCATTAGATGCAGCTAAATTGCAGAAAAAATATGCTATAGGTGTAGACTCAGATCAGGCAATGTTGTTTAAAGATGATGCTGCAAAATCAAATCTAATAATGAGTTCAGTTTTAAAGAGAGTTGATAACTCACTTGTTAGAGCAATTGAGCTTGAAACTCAAGGGAAATTACCATGGGGTAAGGCAGAAGCTTTAGGATTAAAAGAAGAAGCGGTTGGACTTGCTACAAACGAAGTCTACAATAAAAATGTTCCAGAAGATATGAGAAAATTTGTAGAAGAAACTTCAAAGAAAATAATATCTGGAGAAATAAAAGTAGATTCAGCTATTGGAATGGATACAAAAGTTCTTAATGAAATAAGAAATTCTGTAAAGTAATATCAAAACAAATTTATAAATAACTACAACATTATAATGCACTGGATAGTTTTCCAGTGCATTAATTAACTAATACATAAACTTAGAAAGAGGTGAAGAGTTTGGCAGAAGAAATTTTAACCATGCAAAACATAACCAAGGTTTACCCAAATGGAATGGTTGCAAATAAGGATGTAAATTTTTCTGTTAAAGCAGGAGAAATACATGCCCTAATGGGAGAAAACGGGGCAGGTAAAAGTACACTCATGAAAATACTATTTGGGCTTGAAAGACCAGAAGAGGGAGATATTCTGCTAAAAGGCCAGAAAATAAACATAGATTCTCCAAGCACAGCTATAAAAAATGGTATAGGAATGGTTCATCAGCATTTTATGCTTGTTCCATCGCTTACTGTTGCAGAAAATATGGTTTTAGGTATGGAACCAAAGAAAAATGGACTTGTTGATATAGAAAAAGCAATAAAGGTTACAGAAGAAATTTCAAAGAAATATAATCTTATAGTTGATCCAAAAGCAAAGGTTTCAGATTTACCTGTAGGAATAAAACAAAAGGTTGAAATACTAAAGGCACTACTTAGAGGAGCAGAAATACTTATACTAGATGAACCAACTGCAGTATTAACTCCTCAAGAAACAAAAGAATTGTTTGTGGAACTTATAAATTTAAAGAAAAAAGGACATACAATAATATTTATTTCTCATAAGTTAAAAGAAATAAAAGAAATATGCGATAGAATAACAATTTTAAGATCTGGAAGAAGTATAGGGGTTTATGATGTTGCAAAAGTATCCCAAGAAGACATTTCAAGACTTATGGTAGGACGTGATGTAGTACTTAAAATTCAAAAGGAAAAAAGTAACCCAAGCAATGTTGTGTTAAAGGTTAATAATATAAATCATACTGATGAAACAGGAAAGACAATATTAAATAATATAAGCTTTACAGTAAGAAAAGGTGAAATACTTGGAATAGCTGGAGTAGAGGGAAATGGACAAAGAGAACTTATAGAACTTATAACTGGACTTGAAAAGTATCATCAAGGTGAAGTTTTTATAGAGGGACAAGAAATTAAAAATTTAAGTATAAAGGAAATAAGAAACCTAGGTGCTTCTCATATTTCAGAAGATAGAATGATATTTGGAGCAGCTGGTGAAGCGAGCATAGAAGAAAATATTATTTCAGATAGATTTGATAGTAAGGAATTAAATAAAAGTGGGCTGCTTAACATGTCAAAAATACACTCCATGGTTAAAGAACTGATTAAAGACTATAGAGTTAAATGTGATAGTCCAGATCAGCCAGTGAAAATGTTATCAGGAGGAAATATTCAAAAGGTTGTAGTAGCTAGAGAGTTTTCCTCAAATCCAAAACTTATAGTGGCAAATCAGCCAACTAGAGGTATTGACGTAGGAGCAACAGAATTTATTCACAAAAAATTAGTAGAACTAAGAGATGAAGGTACAGGAGTATTATTAATATCTGCAGACTTAAACGAAGCTATGGAATTAAGTGATAGTTTAATGGTAATGTATGGCGGAGAAGTAGTAGCTTACTTTAAAGACAGCTCTAAAGTTACTGAAGAAGAACTTGGAAAATACATGCTTGGAATAAAGAAACAATCTCCTGAAGAGATAAGGGGGGCTATGAATGAGTAGTAAAAAGATAGAGACTCAATTTGAAATAATAAGAACCTTTGTGGCAATTTTACTTGCGATGACTTTGGCTTTTTTAATAATTTTAGGTATAAGTAAACAGCCGCTAAATGCTATAACCACACTTTTTACAGGACCATTTTCATCTATAAGACGTTTTGGTAATGTAATAGAGATGTCCATTCCATTTATATTCACAGGACTATCTGTATGTGTAATGTTTCAAGCAAAACAATTTAATATGATAAGTGAAGGTGCTTTCTTTATTGGAGGGGTAGCGGCTTCCTTTATAGCAGTAAAGGTGATACTTCCTATGGGAATTCATCCGATAGTTGCTATATTATTTGGAGGAATTATAGGAGCTTTAGCGGGCTTTGTTCCAGGAATACTTAAGACAAAGTGGAATGCTAGCGAGCTTGTATCATCTCTAATGTTAAATTATGTTTGCTTATATTTGGGACTTTACGTTATAAATAATATTATAAGAGATCCTAATTCAGGATTTATGGCATCCTTTATATTTAATGAAACAGCAATGTTTAAAAAGATAATTCCAGGCACAAGAATACATGCTGGAATATTTGTAGCAATAATATTTGTAATTTTAACTTATTTATTTATGTATAGATCAAAATGGGGATATGCTCTAAGAATGACAGGATTAAATGAAAATTTTGCAAGGTATTCAGGAATTAATACAAAGAAAGTTATTTTATACTCACAGTTATTAGGAGGATTTATTGCTGGTCTTGGTGGAGGTACAGAAGTACTTGGTATGTATCAAAGATTTCAGTGGCAGAGTCTCCCAGGGTACGGGTTTGATGGAATAATAGTTGCTATTTTAGCAAGAAACAATCCAATTTTAGTGCCAATAGCAGCTGTATTCTTAGCGTATTTAAGAGTTGGGGCAGATATCATGGCAAGAATGACAGATGTTCCAAGTGAGGTAATATCAGTTATACAAGCAATTATAATCATACTAATTGCAGCAAATAGATTCCTTGCAAAATGGAAACATAAGAAAATTGTTAAGTATTCTCAAGAGCAATTAGCTGTTAAGGAGGGAAAGTAAATGGATAACTTGTTTTCATTAATATTTACTACTAATTTTGGATATTCAGTACTAAGAGTTACTACTCCTATACTTTTTGCAGCTTTAGCAGCTTTAATATCAGATAAGGCAGGAGTTATCAATATAGGACTTGAAGGAATAATGCTTTCCTCTGCTTTAACAGGTGTAATTGTCAGTGCTTTTACTCAAAGCGTGTTAGTTGGAGTGCTTTCTGGAGTAATAGTTGGAGCATTGTTATCTTTAGCTCTTGCATATTTTTCTTTGCATTTAAAGGCAGATATAATACTTACAGGTATTGCTCTTAACTTGCTTGCTAGTGGAGGAACGGTATTCTTATTATTTTTAGTGGCTAAAGATAAGGGGATTTCAATTTCATTAAAGAGTTTAGTAGTACCGGAAATATGGATTCCTTTAATAAATAAAATACCAGTGCTTGGACCAATATTTTCAGGACATAACATATTAACTTATTTAGCATTGTTATCAGTTGTATTAGTACATTACTTCTTATATAGAACACCACTTGGACTTAAAATAAGAGCCGTTGGAGAAAATCCAAATGCAGCGGATTCAGTAGGTATAAGTGTTATAAAAATACAATATTTAGCTTTAATGATGAGTGGAATATTTGCAGCTTTAGGCGGAATTTATATGTCCATGGGATATGTGTCTTGGTTTTCAAGAGATATGACTGCAGGAAGAGGATTCATAGCACTTGCAGCGGAAGCCATGGGTAGAGGAACACCAATTGGAACTCTTGTAGCGTCTTTAATATTTGGATTTGCAGATGCTTTATCGAATGTAATGCAGTCTTTAAGAGTGCCAGCGGAATTTGTTCAGATGGTACCATATTTAACTACAATATTTGGACTAGTTATATACTCAATTCAACAGACTAATAAGATTAAGAAAATTAGGAGGAAATAATTATGAGAATACCAGTAATAATAGATTGTGATCCAGGGCATGATGATGCAATAGCGCTATTACTTGCCTTTGCTAGTGAAAAGCTAGATGTAAAAGCAGTAACAATAGTTGCTGGAAATCAAACTCAAGAAAAAACATTAAATAATGCACTAAAGGTATTAAGTTTTGCGGGGGTTAATGTACCTGTAGCAAAGGGAGACGATAAACCTTTAATGAGAGATCTTATAATTGCACCAGAAGTTCATGGAGACAGTGGACTTGATGGACCAGAACTCCCAGAGTCAAATTTAAAGGCCTGTGATATGTTAGCTATAGAGCTTATAGCAAAGGTTGTTAGAGAAAGCGATAAAAAGATTACTTTAATACCAACGGGAGCCTTAACAAACATAGCAAAGTTTCTTTTATGTTATCCAGAATTAAAAGAGAAGATAGAAAGAATATCTCTAATGGGAGGAGCTTGCTTTGGTGGAAATTGGAGTCCGGCAGCAGAATTTAATATACTAGTAGATCCAGAAGCAGCAGACATTGTATTTAAATCTGGAATACCAATAACAATGAGCGGACTTGATGTAACTCACAAAGCTTTAATTTATGATGAAGATGTAGAAAGAATAAGAAATGTTGGCGGAAAAGTTGCTGTAATGGTAGCAGAACTTTTAGATTTCTTTGCTAAGTTTCATATGGATATGGGATTTAAGGGAAGTCCGCTTCATGACCCATGTGCAGTAGCTTGGGTTATTGATCCATCAATACTTACTACTAAAAAACTTCATGTAGATATAGAAACTAAAGGTGAACATACTTTAGGAGCTACAGTTGTTGATTATTATGATGTGCTTAAAAAAGAAAAAAATGTAGATGTTGCCTTTGATATAGATAGAGAAAGATTTGTGGATATGCTAGTAGAAGCTGTAAAGTACTACAATTAAGGAGTGAATCGCATATGAAAATACCTGTAATTATAGACACAGATCCAGGAATAGATGATGCTTTAGCACTATTTTTAGCATTTTCATCAGAAAAGTTAGATATAAGAGCTATAACTTCTGTAGGAGGTAATATACCTTTAGGAAAGACTACTAAAAATTCTATAGACCTTGTAAGTTACATAGGAGCTAACACAAAAGTAGCTAAGGGGGCAGAAGGCCCTATTTTAAGAGAACTTCACACTGCAGAGTATGTACATGGAGAAACTGGACTTCATTCTGTGGTTTTACCTGAAGGAAATATAAAACTTTATGAAAAAAGTGCTTGGGATACTATATACGAAGAAGCTATAAAGTGTGAGGGGAGGCTTAATATAATAGCCATAGGACCTCTTACCAATATTGCAATAGCTTTAATGAAGTATCCAGATTTAAAGCATAAAATTGAAAAGATAACTCTTATGGGAGGAGCTTGTTATATAGGAAACACTACTCCAGCAGCAGAATTTAATATATATGTGGATGCAGAAGCAGCAGATATAGTATTTAAATCAGGAATACCAGTAATCATGGTAGGACTTGATGCAACTCATAAGGCATTAGTCTTAGAAAAAGACATAGAGTATATAACTGAAGGTAAAAGTAAGATTTCTGAAACTATAAGGCAATTCTTTAATTGTTGTTCAATAATATGCAAACTCTATGGTTTAGAGGGAGCAATAGTTCATGATGCTTTAGCAGTAGCATCGGTTATTAATCCTAATATTATCGAAAAGCATAAGTATTATGTTGCAGTAGAAACAAAGGGTGAGCTTACTTACGGAAAAACTGTAGTTGATATTTATAATGTTACTAAAAAGGAAGCTAATGCAGAAGTTGCTATGGATGTAGATAGAGAGGGATTTGTAGAAATGCTTAGGGGGATGATTAAGGCATATGAATAGGGTTCAGTCTTGGGATATGATTTTAAAAGATGCTAATATAATTGATGGCGAAGGGAATATATATAGGGCAAAAACCATTTACGTTAAAGATGGAAAGATACAAAAAATATTAGATCAATATGAATATGGATTTGGTGAAATAATAGAGTGTGAAAATTATTTTGTAACACCAGGCTTTGTAAATTTACATTCTCATGTATCTATGAACATACTAAAGGGACTAGCGGAGGACGTAAATATAAACGATTGGTTTAATGAGGAAATCTTTCCTTATGAAAGTAAGTTAACCCCTATGGATGTATATTATGGAGCCTTGCTAGGCATAAGTGAAATGATAGATAATGGAGTAACCTCTTTTGCAGACCATTACTTCTTTGCAGATAAGATATGTGATGCAGTTATAGAAAGTGGAATAAGAGGAGATATAGCTCCTACAATCTTTGGACTATCGGATAATTTTGAAGAGGATTTAGAAGATGCAGCATCACTTATAGAAAAAAAAAGAAATCAAAGTACTAGATTAAGCTTAAGGATGGGTCCTCATGCACCATATACTTGTCCAAATGAAAAACTTAAAAAAATTGTTCAAAGGGCAAAGGAGCTAAATGTAGGAATTCATATTCATCTTTCGGAAACCTCAGGGCAAGTAGAAGAAAGTTTAAAATCTTATGGAAAAACTCCTTTTGAAAGATTAAATGAAATAGGAGGGTTTGATATTCCTTTAATAATTGCTCATGGATTATGGATTAAGAAAGAGGATTTGAACTATATAAATGATAAAACTTACTTTGCGGTATGTCCTAAAACTTATATGAAACTAGGTATGGGTCATGGAAGCTTATGGAGTAATTACGACAAGCTTCCACTTTGTATAGGAACAGATGGAGCAGCAAGCTCAAATACATTAAATCCATTAGAACAGTTAAGGTTATTTGCACTCATAGGAAAGGCTGAAGGTAATTCGGAAAACTTCAAACTTAAAAATATGTGGGAAATGTTAATGAGAGGACATAAGGCTTTAAATTTTAATACAGGAAATATTAAAGAAGGGTATGATGCAGATTTACTTATCTGGGATTTGAATATGCCAAACACATACCCTATATACAATCCTTTAGCATCTATAATTTACAGTAGTGAAAGTAAAAATATTTTACATTCCATAGTGGAAGGTAAATTTGTGAAAAGAGATGGGAAAGTAGTATTTAAAAACACTCCTTTATGGAAGGAAATAGAGAGAACTTCTAAGGAAATTTTAAAAAAGGGAAAAGGGGCAAATAAAATAAGTTATTAGGGAGGATTAGTATGAAAAAGGCTTGGAAAATGGAACATGAATTAATGAATAATGCTGTACCTGTTGTATTAAGTGATGAGGAGCAAACTTGGGAAACAGGAGCGCAAGAGATGGAAAATCATATAGAGCTTTCTACAAAGCTTGTTTGGAAGAGTAATGTGCCAGGTTCTTTTGCGCCTGAAAGAGTAATAATAGGTGCAATTCAATCCATGGAAAGTATGGGATACAATGTGGAAGAAGCAGAGGCTCTAATTCCTCTTGGACTTAAGGCATTAGAAGAAAACAATATAATTGAATTAAGTAAGATAACTGCTAGAGTTTATTATGAATTAAATAATGCAAAAAAAGACTTAGCTTCACCTTACTTTAAATATAAAATATATTCCTCTTGGGAGGATTATAAAAAATCTATAACTTTTTCTGAATATGATAAATGTGATATATATGCAGAGAGCTTTGAAGAAAAAATTCATGCTGCTTGGATAGCTCAAATATGTGGCGGTGCATTAGGAACAGCTATTGAAGGATATACTTCAGAAAATATAGAGAGAACCTTTGGTAATGTAATAAATTATGTTAGAAAGCCAAATACTTATAATGATGATATAACTTATGAATTAGCATTTTTAAAGGCATTTGATCAAAAAGGATATAATGTAACTTCAATAGATATAGCAGAAGAATGGGTAGGGCTTATTCCTACAGGATGGTCAGCAGAAGATATTGCTTTAAAAAATATTCAAAGAGGAATATATCCTCCTGAGAGTGGAGAGCTTAACAACTATTATCGTGAATGGATAGGTGCTCAGATGAGAGGAGCTATTTGTGGAATGGTGGCTCCTGGTAATCCAGAGGAAGCTGCAAGACTTGCTTGGATTGATGGTGTTATTTCTCATCACAATAATGGAGTAATAGGAGAAATATTTAATGCTGTACTTGTATCACTTGCTTTTGTAGAAAATGACGTGAAAGTTATACTTGATAAGACTATAAATATGATTCCTAAGGATTCAGAATATTATTCAGTAATAGATTTTGCATATAATCAATGTAAGTCAAATGGCAATTGGAAAGAAGCATGGAAGGCGTGCGAAGAAAGGTTTAAGATGTATAATTGGATTCATGCGTATCCAAATGCAGCAGCAGAAGTAGTTGCTCTTTACTTTGGAGGAAATGATTTTGATAAAACCATGAATATAATTTCCATGGCGGGACAAGATGTTGATTGCAATGCAGCTCAAATAGCAGGTGTTTATGGTGCAATTTATGGATTTAAGGGAATTGATAAAAAGTGGATAGACCCGATTGGTGATGATTTAATAACTTATGTTAGAGGGATGAAACATTTAAAGATAAGTGAATTATCTAAGTGGACAGTTCAAGCTTTAAGGAGAGCCAATAAGGGAGAATAAAAATGGGTGTTACTATAAAGGATATAGCTAAAGAAGCAAAGGTATCTATTGCTACTGTATCAAGGGTTATAAATAACAAAGAGGATGGTGTAGGCAAGGATACAAGAGAAAATATACTAAAGATAATGGAAAAGCATAATTATGTACCTAGTAGCTTAGCAAGGGGAATGGTTACAAAAAAGACACATATAATAGGTCTTATATTACCAGATATAAACAATCCCTTTTTTCCTGGAATAGTAAGAGGAGCAGAGGATGCTGCAAGTAAATATGGATATAACATTATACTTTGTAATACAGATGATAAGGAAGAAAAAGAAATAGAACATATACAAATTTTAAAAGAAAAGTCTGTAGATGGAGTAATATATACAAGTACTCTTGAAGATAAAGGAGAAAATATAGATTTATTTAAAAAGTACAAAATACCTTTTGTATCTATGGATAGAAATCGACCTTTAGATGAAGTTCCTTTTATATCTACTGACGGTGAAATGGGAATGTATAAGGTAGTAGAATACTTAATCCAAAATGGGCATACACAAATAGCTTATATATCAGGTAAAAAGGGTATGTATGCAGAATATAAAAGACTTAGAGGTTATAAGAAAGCCTTAAGTAAATATAACATCCCTATAGCTCCGGAACTTATAAAATACGGAGATTACAAAATCAGTGGTGGAATAAAGTGTATGGAAGAGCTTTTAGAAGAAAACTTAAAGTTTACAGCAGTGGCCTCAGAAAATGATTTAATGGCAATAGGCGCCTTAGAAGTCTTAAATAATAGAGGAATAAAAGTTCCTGATGAAATATCTGTTACAGGATTTGATAATATATTTTTGACTAAAGTAACATTTCCAAAGATAACTACTGTAGCTCAGCCAACTTATGAAATGGGGTATAATGCTGTAGAGTTACTTCTTAAGATAATAAATAAAGAAGAGCTTCTATGCCAAGAAATTATATTGAACACTAATTTAATAATAAGAAATTCAGTTGCAAAATTATAAGTTGCCTTTTATGGCAACTTTTTATTTTTAATAGTAAAAATACTTATTTGGTAATTGAATGCAAAATAAGAATTATTTAAATATGATTCCTTAATCTTAAAGTATAAAAACTTTGTTGAAGAACAAGCTAATAATAAGTTTTGTTATAAGGAAGCATCTCAATGAATTGAGATATACTGATTTATTTTATAACAAAATTATAAATTTCTATAATAATGCAAGGAAGTGATTCATTAAATGAATAAAAAAGATACCAAAAAATTAAGTCTTAAAGCACTTGTATTAATGATTTTTACATCTGTATTTGGATTTGCAAATATGCCAAGATCTTATTATTTAATGGGATATGGAGCAATTATCTGGTATATATTTGCTGCATTTGCGTTTTTTATTCCATTTGCATTTATGATGGCGGAATATGGATCGGCTTTTGAAAGAGAAAAAGGAGGAATTTATTCATGGATGAGTAAATCTGTGGGACCAAAGTTTGCTTTTGTAGGAACATTTATGTGGTATGCTTCTTATATCGTATGGATGGTTAATATATCATCAAGTATATGGATACCTTTTTCCACAGCTATATTTGGAGATGATAGAACAGCTACATGGGCGGCATTTGGATTAAATTCAACTCAACTTATAGGTGTATTAGGTATAATATGGGTAATATTAGTGACTCGTATTGCATCTAAGGGTGTAGAGCAAATAACTAAAATAACTTCCATAGGAGGTACTGCAGTAGCAGCACTTAATGTAGTTTTGATTGTAGGTGCAGTTTTAATTTTTATAGCAAATGGAGGGAGACTTGCGCAGCCACTTCAAGGAGGAATAGCATTTATAAGTTCCCCCAATCCTGGATATCAAACTACCATATCTTCCTTAGGGTTTTTAGTATTTGCTATATTTAGTTATGGTGGTATAGAAGTTGTAGGAGGTTTAGTTGATGAAACGGAAAATGCAAGGGTTAATTTTCCAAAGGGAATAACTTTAGCTGCTATAGTAATTTCCATAGGATATTCACTAGGAATATTTTTATGTGGAGTATTTACTAACTGGCAAAGTGTATTATCCTCTAATAGAATTCATATGGGAAATGTAGCATATATATTAATGAAAAACTTTGGATATGAGTTTGGAAGAGCTTTTGGACTTGGGGAAGTTATATCAGTTCAACTTGGGATATGGGTAGCAAGGTTTGTAGGTTTATCAATGTTTTTAGCTTTAACAGGAGCATTCTTTGCACTTGCTTATTCACCACTAAAACAGCTTATTGATGGAACTCCGCATGGGCTTTGGACTCCGAAGATTGAAGAAACAAAAGATAATATACCAGTAAATGCTATGTGGGTTCAATGTGCTATTGTAGTAGCTATGATTGCCTTAGTATCCTTTGGTGGAGCAGGAGCATCTAAGTTTTTTTCAAGACTCATACTTATGACAAATGTAGCGATGACATTGCCGTACATGTTTTTATCAGTAGCATTTCCTGCCTTTAAGAAGAATAGTAATATAAAAAAGCCTTTTGAATTTTTTAAAAGCTATTCAATAGCATTTTTAGCAGCGGCTCTTGTCACACTAACTGTAGGATTTGCAAATTTATTTACTATAATAGAACCAACCGTAATGAAAGGGGATTACATATCAACTATATGGATGATTGTAGGACCAGTAGTATTTATTATAACAGCTCTTATAATCTATTGGAGATATGAAAGAAAAGTTCAAAATAAAAAAACCACATAAATTTAAACAATAATTAGTATATAATAAATGATAATTAATATATAATAAATAATAATTTTAGAGGAAAGTCCTCTTTAGAGGGCTTTCTCACATTAATTATCAACTATAATCTATTATTTATATAAATAGGAGATGATAAAATGATAAATGAAGAAAGATTAGTTAATAAATTTTTTGAATATGTTAAAATTGATAGCGAAAGTTTTAATGAAAAGGAAATGGCAGAAACTCTTATAAAAGAGATGAATGAATTAGGAATGAAAGTTCAAACAGATACTGCAGGAGAAAGTATAGGATCAAATGCAAATAATGTATATGGATATTTAGATGGAGACCTAAACATAGAACCAATACTATTTTGTGCTCATATGGATACGGTAAAGCCTGGTAAGGGTATAAAACCTGTAATTAAAGATGAGGTTATATATAGCAGTGGAGATACAATACTTGCAGGTGATGATAAGGCAGGTGTTTCATCAATTTTAGAAGCTATAAGAACTATAAAGGACAAAAATTTATCTCATGGCCCAATAGAAGTAGTATTTACCATATTAGAAGAAGAAGGACTTTATGGATCTAAAGGTGTAGAATATGAAAAATTAGCCTCTAAAAAAGGGTTTATAGTGGATAGTTCAAAGGAAGTAGGAGCTGCAATTACCAAGGCACCAGCAGAAAGTCAAATTACAGTTAAAATAAAGGGAAAGTCATCTCATGCAGGAGTGGAACCTGAAAATGGAATAAGTGCCATTCAAGTGGCTGCAGATGCAATTTCAAATATGAAGCTTCTTAGAATAGATGAGGAAACTACTGCAAATATTGGTGTTATAACTGGAGGAGAAGCAACGAATGTTGTGTGTCCTTATGTGGAGATCAAGGCAGAAGCTAGAAGCTTAAATATGGATAAACTAAATGCTCAAATTGAACATATGAAAGAGTGTTTTGAAAAGGCTTCAGAAAAATTTGGAGCTGAGGTTGATGTACAAAGTGAATTGAGCTATAAAAATTACGTTATAAATGAAGATGATGAAATACTAGAGATAATGAAAGAAGCTTGTGATAAAATAGGAGTAACCTTTAAATCAGAATCAACGGGTGGAGGCAGTGATGTAAATGTGTTTTCATCTAAAGGAATAAAGACAGTAAATTTAGGTACTGGAATGTCCAAGGACCATACAACAGAGGAATATATAAAAATAAGAGATTTAGTAAATACCAGCAAATTACTTCTTCAAATAATGCTTAGAGATAATAAGGTTATATCAGATGGAAATTAAATTATAATTGAAAGTTAAAATAAGGGGATAGGGGTGTATATATTCTTGATTAAAATAAGTCAGTGGTTTGAATATATAAGTTTAAAGTTTGGGATGCTCGGAATAGTCCCTAAGTTCCTACTTACGTTGGGTATAGCCGCAATGCTATATTCTTTTAATAGAGTTATATTAAAGAAAGTTGATGAGACTAATTGGAAGTCAACGAAAATACTAACTACCAAAAAAGTCATTTCTAATATTTTAAGGATTACTTTTATACTGATTTTAATCCCTATATGGATATATGAAACAAAGGATATACTGACATTTTTAGGACTATTTTCAGCAGGACTGGCATTTGCATTAAAGGATTTAGTATCTAGCTTTTTAGGATGGATAATTATAAATTCTCATAAGCCCTTTGCTTTAGGTGACAGAATTAAAGTTGGAGATAGTATAGGAGATGTAATTGAGATAAATTGGTTTTATACAACTATAATAGAAGTAACTCAAACAAGTAATGCATATGGACAAAGTACAGGAAGACTTATTCATATACCTAATATAAAACTTTTGAATGCTGAGGTTATTAATGGAACAGGAAGTTTTCCATATAGCTGGAATGAAATCGAAATAAAACTTTCTTTAGATAGCAATTGGGAGAAGGCAAAGGAAATAATACTTGATAAGGCTAAAGATATTCTTGGAAATATGGAAGAGGAAGTAAGAGAAGCTTTAGATATGGCAGCTAAAACTCAACCGATTTATTATCAAAATCTTTCCCATACGGTGTATACTTCCCTATGCGAAGGCAAGATAATTCTTACATTAAGATTTATTTGTGGCTCTAGAAGTTTTAGGACTTTAGAACACAGTATAGTTGAGAATATACTTATTGAATTTAAAAAACACGAAGATATAAAACTTGTGTAGGTGAACATATGAATAAAGTTATAATGCATGTAGACATGGATGCGTTTTTTGCATCAGTTGAAGAATTAGACAATCCGAGTTTAAAGGGCAAACCTGTAATAGTAGGGGGAATTGGAGAAAGAGGAGTAGTTGCAACTTGCTCTTACGAAGCAAGAAAGTATGGAGTACATTCCGCCATGCCAATATTTATGGCAAGGAAAAAATGCCCCATGGGTATATATATTCCTACTAGGCATGAAAGATATAAGGAAATTTCTAATAAGGTATTTGATATACTTTATGAGCTCACATCTAAGGTTGAACCTGTATCCATTGATGAAGCTTATATAGATATATCAGATTTAAACATAAAGCCTATGGATGCTGTAGATTATATAAAATCTAGAGTTAAGAAAGAAGTAGGACTAACTATATCTATGGGAATTTCCTATAATAAATTTTTGGCAAAGCTTGGATCAGATTGGAATAAGCCAAATGGAATAATGATAATTACAAAGGATATGATTCCAAAGATTTTACTTCCTTTGCCTATTTCTAAAATTCATGGAATAGGCAAAAAGTCAAGAGATAAATTAAATAACATAGGAATTTATACTGTAGAAGATCTTTATAAATTACCTCAAGATTTTTTCTTTGAATACTTTGGTAAGTTTGGCATAGAAATTTATGAAAGAATACGTGGAATGGATAAAAGAGAAGTTGAAATCACTAGAGAAAGGAAGTCTATAGGTCGTGAAACTACTCTTAAAAGTGATATTAAAGATAAGGAAGAAATGAAAGGATATTTAAAGGAATTTTCAAGTGAAGTGTCTTGTTATCTAAAAAACAAGGAGTTGTTAGGAAAAACCGTAACAGTAAAAATTAAAACCTCATCCTTTGAAAACCACACAAAAAGCAAAACATTGTTAAATTATATTGATAGCGAAGAAGATATATTTAAAGTCTCTTGCGAAATATTAGATACAATAGTATTTGAAGATAGCATAAGGCTTATTGGACTTACAGTATCTTCCCTTAGTGATAATAGCATAAGGCAGATATCTTTTTTCGGTAGCCAGTAATTGGCTACCAGTGAATTTATGGTTTTGTCTAGCCTTTATTTTTAATAGCTAATATTTGAACTCAATAACTTCTCCTCTTTTACTAATCTTAGCAATATTGGTTTTATCATTTTTAACTTTGTTATAAAACTTCTGTGGCATAGAATAATCATCCCAAAAGTGCATTGGTATAAATAAATTAGGACGCACTTTTCTTATGAAATATTCTCCTCCTATGTGGGAAAATTCTTCAAGTCTTGGGTCTGTAGGGAAAAAGGCTATATTTATATTCTCCTCAGCTATCTTCCACACTTCCTTTTTAAAATTTAGTTCCATAGTCTCTTGATTTTCTATACAAGTGTGCTTCCAGTGCCACCAATTTAAATCTCCAGCATGAAAAATAGTTAATCCATCCACGTCTATAAAAAAAGATACTCCAATATCTGTAGAACCAAAAGTTTTTATTTTAATTCCTTGAAAGATAAGCTCCTTATTAGCAAATATAAAATAATAATTGCTTTTATAATCACGTAAGGGAACATCGCAGCTCATAATATATTTAATATGGGGGTTTATGTTACTCCAACTAAAAATTACATCATTAAAATGATCATGATGAGCATGAGATACAAACACGTATATATTTTTTTTACTCTTAATTGAAGTAATATCTATAACTCCGTTTTCTAATGTTGCGTCTGAATTTTGAGGACGATTATTGTAATAATCAAATATTAAAAAGAAGTTTTTAGTTTCTACTGCAAATCCATCATGATATAAATAATGTATCTTAGCTTTACTCATATGAACACCCCTTATGAAATCATGCATATATATTTTAACAATATTTATTTCATTATGAAAGACAAAAATTTCCTTCAGTTTTTCACCCCCTCAAATTATAAAAAAATTTCGTATATATTTATGGGAGTATTCTTGAATAAAAGAGGTGGAGTTTTTTGCTTGAACAAGGAAGTTTGCTCGATAGAAAATATGAAGTTATTAAAATTATTGGACAAGGCGGAATGGGAAGAGTATATTTGTGTAAAAATATAAATTTGGATACTTTATGGGCAATAAAAGAAGTACCAAAGGAAGTAAAAAGTAATGTAAATTTTTTAGCAGAACCTAATATACTCAAAAAGCTAAAACATCCAGGTATTCCAAGGATTATAGATATATTTTATAAAAATGATAATTTGTACATGGTAGAAGATTATATAGAAGGTGAGAATTTAAAAGAATATGTTAAAAGAAAAGGAAGTTTAAATGCTGAAGAGATATGTAATATTGCATTAGAAATAGGGAAAATAGTAAGTTACTTACATAGCTTTAATCCTCCTATTATACATAGGGATTTAAAGCCTTCCAATATAATGATAACCCCAGAGGGGGAGGTAGCTTTAATAGATTTTGGGATTTCAAGAGTATATAAGCCAGGTCAAGAAAGTGATACTGTTTATATTGGATCAAAGGGATATGCAGCACCAGAACAATTTTATGGTACTGGACAATCCTCAGTGCAAACAGATATTTATGCTCTAGGTGCTGTAATGTATTTTATGCTTACTGGTAAGGCGCCGTCTACAGCATTGGAACCACTATATGATGAAAATTATGATAAAGATGTAAATATAGATATAAGGGAAATAATAAAAAGGGCAATGAAAATTAAAGCTGAAGAAAGACATAGCTCTATTGAGGAGATGAGGAAAGAAATTTCCAAGGTTTCAGAAATAGAAGCGACGATTTTAAGAACTAGATTATTTTTAAACAAGGATACTACTTCAAAATTAGCAAAAATGAAATCTATGCGCAAAAGTTTATTGATATTCTTCTTAATTATTATTTTAATTATTATAGGAACTTATAGTTTAGTATACAGCTATAAGGGAACAGAAGCTAATACAAAGGAAAATGTGGGTAATGTTAATAATATAAATGAAAGCCTTGATAAAAATATAGAAACAGTAGACTTAGAAGAAAGTAGCACCCCTACTATAGAAAACAATGATTCTCAAGAGAAGGTGGATGTCAAGACAGATGAAAAAAGTAATCAAAAAGATGACCACGATGATGATTATAAAAAGGATAAAAGTAAAGGAAAGGCTAAAGGTAAATCCAAGAAGTAAAAAAATTAAAAATTATTTTATATGGTTGAATGCAAAAGTATAAACAAAGTTACTTTTGCATTTATTATTTTAATGACAAATAATAATAAAAATAAAAAGCCAAAACGTTCGTAAAAAAATATTGACTTATAGTTCGTTATCTAGTAATATATAAAATTGTGGTTTGAAAAATTTTGCGTACTTTCGATAAAGTTATACAATTTACTACATAGAATTATAAGGAAAGAAGGGTAATTTGATGCAGAGTTCACAGAAGTTAAAGGGAAGTTTTTTAGATTCATATTTTGGATTAACTGAAAATGGTACTAATGTAAAAAGGGAAATTCTTGCAGGTATTACGACTTTTATGACAATGGCATATATATTGATAGTAAATCCAAACATACTAAAGGATGCAGGTATGGATTTTGGAGGAGTATTTACAGCAACTGCGCTAGCTACCATAGTATCAACGCTTATTATGGGACTTTATGCAAAGCTTCCATTTGCCCAAGCGCCAGGAATGGGACTTAATGCATTCTTTGCATATACTATAGTTATAGGAATGGGGCATACTTGGCAGTTTGCGTTAACTGCAGCTTTTTTAGAAGGAATTATATTTATAGCATTAACAGCATTTAATATAAGAGAAGCTATAATAAACTCAATACCTACAAATATAAAGAAATCAATTTCCGTTGGTATTGGACTTTTTATAGCATTTATAGGACTTGAAAATGCAGGCATAGTACTTCATCCAAAGGATGGAGGAACAATACTTGCACTTGGTAACATAACTTCTGGAACAGGATTACTTGCAATAATAGGGGTTATAGTAACAGGAGTGCTTTTGGCAAGAAACGTAAGTGGAGCATTACTTTTAGGAATCATAATTACTACACTTATAGGATTACCTATGGGAATAACAAAGCTTCCTACAGGAATAATAAGTGCACCTCCAAGTATAAGCCCTGTATTTATGAAATTTGAATGGAACCATATATTTACAGCGGATATGGCCATAGCGTTATTTACGTTATTATTTATGGACATGTTTGATACAGTGGGAACATTAGTTGGAGTATCAACAAAAGCAGGTATGTTAGATGAGAAGGGAAATGTTCCAAGAGCAAAGCAAGCATTATTATCAGATGCTATAGGAACTACATTAGGTGCATGCTTCGGTACAAGTACTGTAGCAACTTTCGTTGAAAGTGCATCAGGAGTTGCAGCAGGTGGAAGAACAGGTCTTACAGCAGTATCTACAGCAGGAATGTTTATAATAGCATTATTTTTATCACCATTATTTTTAATGATACCAGCAGCAGCTACAGCACCATCATTAATATTAGTTGGATTATTTATGCTATCACCTATAAAGGAAATAGACTTAGAGGATTTTAGTGAAGCTATTCCAGCTTTCTTAACAATAATTATAATGCCTTTAAGCTACAGTATTTCTGATGGTATAGTATTTGGAATAGTGTCTTATGTATTGTTAAAGTTACTGACAGGAAAGCAAAAAGATATAACAATAACAACATATATAATAGCAGCATTATTTGTATTAAAGTTCTTAATTTAAGAAATAGAAAATGTAAAAAGTCCCTTTGGGGAACTCATATTGTTGAAAAACCCTATGCCTAGCATAGGGTTTTATAATGCATTCTAAGAATTTGCGGCATAGCACTCTGACTATCTTCTTCAGTTTTTACGAAATTAAAAACTTCTTCTTTATAATCTTTTCAAGTAAATATAATTGATTTTGACACTTCGTGTATTCTTGTAACTAAAGAAACATTATATTAAATGTATAGGTAATTATCCAGAATAATTTCGGGGCTTAAGATGTATGGTAATAATTAAATATCAGATAATATAAAAGTTACTAATTTATAGTATAATGTTTTTAAAATGTAAGCAAACATGAATACTTTATATAAACATAAGAGGTGGTAAGATGGAGGAATATAAAATACTTATAGTAGAAGATGAAAAGCAAATGGCAATGTTTATTGAAATGGAACTTGGACATGAAGGATACAAAGTTGATGTAGTATATGACGGAAGAGAAGGATTGCAAAAAGTAAAGAATAAAGAGTATGATTTAATTCTTCTTGATGTTATGTTACCAGGATTAAATGGAATTGAAGTTTGTATAGAAATTAGGCGATTTTCTTGTGTGCCTATTATAATGCTAACTGCTAAAAGTGATGTATCTGACAAAGTTTTAGGGCTCGATGTTGGAGCTAGTGATTATTTAACAAAACCTTTTGCAATAGAAGAATTATTGGCAAGAATACGGGTACACATAAGAGAGAAAGTATTAAAAAATAAACTTGATGAAATAAAAGTAAAGGATATTGTTATGAATAATAAAACGCATCAAGTATGGAGAGCTGGTAAAGAAATTGAGCTCACAAAGAAAGAATATAATATTCTGGAGGTGCTACTAATAAATAAAAATATTGTACTTACCAGAGAGCAGTTGATTGAGAGTGTATGGGGTTATGACTATGTAGGCGATACCAATGTAGTAGATGTGTTTATAAGATATTTACGCAGTAAGATTGACGATGGCTTTGAAGATAAGTTGATAACTACAATAAGAGGTGTGGGTTATGTTATTAAAGCCAATTAATTATTTTTTGAAGATTATTAAGAGTGCAAAGATCTCTGTAAAACTTACAATAGTATATGCTTTTATGTTCTCTTTAGTATTACTTATTTTAAATGCCTCAATTTTATTTGGAGTAAAGTATTACTTCTACAATCAGTCAAATAAGCAAATAGATGATGTTAAAACAATGATACTAAATAAAGTTACATCACGGAATGAGCATACGAATTTATCCGATAAAGAGCTTATTTCGGATGTTCCATCTAAAGAAAATGTACATATAAGAATACTTCAGGAAGATGGAAAAATACTAAACATATCTAATGGATTTAATTATACTATTAAAGTAGAAGAACCTTATGATAGAATACAACGCTTAGAAGAAGAAGAGAAACATTTAGTTTTTAAAAATATTAAAATTGAAAGTAAAGGTTATGGCACTGCATATCTTCAAATAGTAAAAGATATGCACAATGAGTATGGCTTCATGAAAATATTATTTGTGATTATGGCTATAGCTGATTTTATTGGAATTATTGCTTCAATTATAGTAGGATATATGGTAAGTAAAAAGATGTTAAAACCTATTGATTATATAACTAAAACTGCTGAAAGTATAAGCATTAATAACTTAAAAGAAAGAATAGAAGTAAATGGCCCTGATGATGAACTTAAAAGGCTTGGAAACACATTTAATAATATGATAGATAGACTTCAAAAGTTCTTTGACAGACAGGTTCAGTTTGTATCAGATGCATCTCATGAGCTTAGAACTCCTATTGCAGTTATTCAAGGATATGCTAATTTATTAGATAGATGGGGAAAAGACGATAAAGAAGCTTTGGAAAAATCAATTCATGCAATCAAATTAGAGGCTACCAATATGTCTAATTTAGTTGAAAAGTTATTATTTCTTGCAAGGGGTGACAGTGGTACGCAGTTAATAGAAAAAAAGGAATTTCGGCTTAATGAACTTGTTGATGATGTAGTAAGAGAAAGTAAGTTAATATCACCCAATCATATAATATCAAGTGACAAAAATGATACTGTGAGCATTATTGCAGACTATAAAATGTTAAAGCAAATGTTAAGAATATTTATTGAGAATAGTATTAAATTTGCACCAGAGCAGAGCGTGATAGATATAAGTTCAGAAATTCAGGGGAATAAAGTAAAAATAACTGTAAGTGATATGGGGATCGGTATACCGAAAAATGAAATTGAGAGAATATTTGACAGGTTTTATATTGTTGATAAATCCAGATCTAAAGAAAAGGGTGGAACAGGACTTGGATTATCTATAGCAAAGTGGATTGTTGATATACATAATGGAGCTATAGAAGTTGAAAGCGAGGAAGCAAAGTATACAAAAATAGTTGTTATATTGAATTTAGATAAATAAAGAAAGAGGATAAGGTGAAAGAAAAGATTTCTTTCATCTTATTATTTTTGTGATACTTACTTAAATTTTAAAATATAGAGCAATTTTTTAAGATAAATCTAAGAGTTTTTTAATGTGATTTTAATCTTAAGTGTTCATAATGTATAACATAATGAGAAAAGATTATTTAGAGACAATTAAGTTTATTGTGTCTAATCATGTATTTATAAGAAATTTTAATAACGAAGGGAGAAAAATATGAGCATTATAGGAACTTTAATTAATGTAATATTACATCTTGATAAATATTTAAATGTAATAATACAAAATTATGGGATGTGGACATATGCCCTTATATTTCTAATTATATTTTGTGAAACTGGGTTAGTTGTTACTCCATTTCTGCCAGGAGATTCTATTTTATTTGCAACAGGAGCACTTGCTTCTATTGGGTCACTTAAAATATTCCCATTATTTATTGTAGTCTATCTATCTGCTGTAATGGGTGATATTGTTAATTATCATATAGGACAGAAAATTGGAACTAACATTTTAGAGAAGAAAGATGTGAAATATATAAATAAGGAATATCTTAAGAAAGCAAATAGTTTTTATGAAAAACATGGTTCTATGACTATAGTAGTAGGAAGATTTATACCTGTAATAAGAACCTTTGTACCATTTGTTGCTGGAATAGGAGAAATGAGTTATTCAAAGTTTATTGCCTATAACATGCTAGGGGGGGTCTTGTGGGTTACATTGTTTTTAGGGGGAGGATACTTCCTTGGAGAACTACCTTTTATAAAACAACATTTTTCCTATATATTAATTGCTATCATAATAATATCTATAATCCCAGGAATAGTTGCATTTATTAAAGGAAAAAGAGATGGAGGTAATAACGAATATGAATGTGGAGATTTTTAGATTAATAAATAATTTAGCAGGTAAAAATACAGTTTTGGATAAGATAATGATTTTCTTTTCAAAAGATGTACCCTATATATTTATGGCAGTTATTGCATTAGTATTTATTTTAGGTGTTATTAAAAAGAATGAGGAGTATAGAAAAGTTTCTGTAAATACTTTCGTTATTACAGTAATTAATTTAGTCTTAAGTTTTATCATTGGAAGCATATATTATGTGGATAGACCTTTTGTTCATAATAAGGTAAATTTATTAATATCTCACTCAGCAGATGCATCGTTTCCAAGCGACCATGCTACAGGAACAATGAGTATAGCTTTAGGCTTAGGAAAATACAATAGAGTACTTGGAATGATAATGACAATACTATCAATAATTGTAGGATTTTCAAGGGTGTATGTAGGAAATCATTATCCTTCAGATGTTATTGGTGCATATATTATGGTATTTGTTACAAACTATTTATACAATTTAGTATTAAAAAATAAAATTGAAGAAGTTTATACAAAAGTTGAAAAGTTGATAATTAGTAAAGTAAGATTTTATAAGAATACAGATGAAAATATATTAAATAACTAATGAGATAGCCCCTTTTCATATGCTAACAAGTTTATCAAAGGTAGATGTTGGAGGGATTTATAAATTGCAGTCTATAACAGAACTTCTTAATCATTACGGATATATAGTTTTATTAGAGATTTATCGCATATTACCTAAAATGCAACAATAGCTTACAAATTATAAACATAACGTAAATAAAGACACAATATTTTTATAAGACGAAATAACATCTATATTATTTTTAACAACATAATTTGCTCTCAGATTATTGAATAACCCTATGCCTAGCATAGGGTTTTATAATGCCTTCTAAGAATTTATGCCATAGCACTCTGGCTATCTTTTTCATATCGGGTGTTTTTTTGTGAACATATATTATATATTCTACATTTATTAAAATAAATATAATATTTTTTTGTATAAATAAACAAACACTTGGCAAGAATTTAATAGGAAAACTATGTAATAGTTATTTTTAGTATTTATTATTTATTAAGTAGGGTGGTGTTACGGTTGAGAGTTGGTATCCCTAAAGGTCTTTTGTTTTGTAGATATCATAATTTCTATATAAACTTTTTTCAGGGACTTGGATTGGAGGTAGTACTATCTCCTGATACAAACAAAAATATTTTAAATGAAGGAGTTAAATACTCTGTGGATGAGGCATGTCTTCCAATCAAGATATTTCATGGTCACTGCGCTTATCTTAAAGATAAATGTGATTTTATATTTATACCTAGGATAATGAAGCTTTATGAAAATGAATATATATGTCCTAAATTTTGTGGCCTTGTGGAAATGATTGAAAATAGCATACCAGGTATGCCGCAGATAATTTCAGAGCCTATATATGCGGATAGTTTAAATAATTTAAAGAAGTGGTCCTATAAGGTAGGACTTAAATTTACTAAAAATATTTTAAAGATAAATGAGGCTTTCAATAGGGCTCTAAAAGAACAGGAAAAATATATAGGGGGATTAAATGATAAGGAATTTAAAATAAAAGTGGCATTAATAGGTCATCCTTATAATTTATATGATAGTTATATTAACATGAACCTTGTAGAAAAGTTAAACAATTTAGGAATAGGAGTTATCACAGAGGAACATATAGGTGATTCTTATATAAATAAGGAAGCAGAAAAGTTATTTAAAAAGCCCTTTTGGACCTTTGCAAGAAATTCCTATGGTTTTGGGTCGTATATTTGTAAAAATAAATTAGCTGATGGAATAATATATGCATCTTCCTTTGCCTGTGGCATAGATTCGGTAGTAGTTGATCTTATAAAACATAGAATAGAAAAATTTCCGTTTTTAGAACTTAAAATAGACGAGCAAACAGGCGAAGCTGGTTTTGTTACAAGGCTAGAAGCATTTACAGATATGCTCAAGAGAAGGAAGGTAGAAGCTGTATGAAGGTGACTTTTCCTCAACTTGGTAATACATACTTTGCTGTAAAAGCTATATTTGATGATTTAGAAATAGAGTATATATTGCCTCCTGTAAGCAATAAAACTTGCCTTGAAATGGGTTCTAAAATTTCTCCTGAAGAAATGTGTTTTCCGTTTAAAATAATGATAGGAGCATATATACAAAGTATTGAAGAGGGAGCAGATACTATAATTTTACCTGGAAGCTGTGGACCTTGTAGATATGGCGAGTATTGTGAATTGCAAATAAATATATTAAAAAAGCTAGGATATAACGTTAACTTTATAGTAATAGATGCTCCAAAAAGTATAGGAAAAGATGAATTTTTAAATAGAGTATCAAAAATAGGGCAGTACTCTAAAAAATCAAAAACTGAAAAGATATCAGCAGTTTTAAAAGGATATAAAATTATAAATTTAATAGATGATATAGAAAGAAAAGCAAGACTTCTTTCTGGATATGAAATAAATAAGGGAGAAGTTAAAAATCTTTTAAGAAAATGCAAGAGAGATGCATTAAATACCTTAGGTACTAAGGAAATGATTAATTTACTCATAAAGTATAAGAAGAAATTAGATAATATAAAATTAGATAAATATAGAAATCCTATTAAGATAGCTATAATTGGAGAAATATATACTATACTTGAGCCATTTTCAAATCAATATATTGAAGATAAGCTTATGGATATGGGAGTATCAACTCAAAAGAGTTTAACACCAAGTTGGTGGGTTAAAAATACGGTGTTATCTCCACTTAAGTTAAATTCGCTAGATATAAGAAGAGCATCTAAAAAATATCTTTCTTTATATATAGGGGGACATGGTAGAGAGTGTGTTGGAGAAGCAGTACTTGCACATAAGAAAGGCTTTGATGGTGCAATTCAAATACTTCCTATGGGATGTATGCCAGAGATTGTATCAAAGTCAATACTTCCTACCATATCTAAGGAGAAAAATTTCCCTATAATGACGCTGGTAGTAGATGAAATGACAGGGGAAGCAGGGTTTGATACTAGAGTAGAGGCCTTTGTTGATTTGTTAGAAAGGAGAAAAGATAAAAATGTATTATATGGGTATTGATGTAGGGTCAGTAAGTACAGATATAGTTTTATTAGATGAAGAAAGTAATATAGTTGATGGATTATATTTAAGAACCAAAGGAAGACCTATACAGGTAATTCAAGATGGATTTAAAATACTTAGAGAAAAGTATAAAGATGAAGATATAAAATCTGTAGGAACTACAGGCAGTGGAAGAAAAATTTCAGGATTTTTAGTAGGAGCAGATGCGGTTAAAAATGAAATAACAGCTCATGCAGTGGCGGCGCTGGAATTAGATTCTGAAGTAAAGACTATAATTGAAATAGGTGGCCAGGATTCTAAGATAATAATACTTAGAGATGGAATAGTTACAGATTTTGCAATGAATACGGTGTGTGCAGCAGGTACAGGTTCCTTTTTAGACAGGCAAGCAGAAAGGCTTGGAGTTCCTATAGAAAACTTTGGTCAAATGGCGCTTAAGTCTAAAAATCCTGTGCGTATTGCTGGAAGATGTGCGGTGTTTGCAGAATCCGATATGATACATAAACAGCAAGTAGGACATAAACAGGAGGATATAATAAGAGGACTTTGTGAAGCACTAGTTAGAAATTATTTAACTAATGTGGGTAAGGGAAAAGAAATTAAGAATAAAATATTTTTTCAAGGCGGCGTTGCAGCAAATGAAGGCATGAAAAAAGTTTTTGAAGAAGCCTTAGGTGTCAATGTATATGTTCCAAAACACTATGGACTTATGGGTGCTATTGGAGTAGCACTTTTAAGCAAAGAAAGAGTAAAGGCTCAGGGATACACTAATTTTAAAGGCTTTAATGTTTCTGAAAGTGTATTTAGATCCGAAAGTTTTGAATGTACAGGTTGCCCTAACAGATGTGAAATAGTAAGTATAAAAAGTGATGATGTAATTATAGGTAATTTAGGAGATAGGTGTGGAAAGTGGAGCAGTGTTAATTCACAAATCACCGTTTCAGGTTAAAAATTTAGAAGCTGGTATGGTATCATATCAGCTTCTTTTTTAAATTAAATTTAAAAGTAAAAATAATTTTAAATCTAAGAATAAGTAGGATGATTTTATCATAAAATTCAAAAAGAAATACAATTTGTGACATTGATGTCAGTTTTATGTTATTGCAAAGAAATATATGAAAGAAGGGGGAGCGATTGCAAATGGATTGGAGAGAACTTTATAATACTAAATTAGTTTCTGCAAAAGAGGCTGTAAGTAAAATTAAGTCAAGAGACAAAGTAGTGATTGGACATGCTATATCAGAACCATCTACAATTGTAGATGCCATGGTGGAAAACAAAGAAAATTATGAAAATGTTGAAATTATTCATATGTTACCTATGGGTAAAACGGAATATGTAGAGCCTGGCATGGAAAAATATTTTACGCACAATGCCTTATTTGTGGGTGCTAAAACTAGAGATGCAGTATCTTCGGGAAGAGCAGATTATACTCCATGCTATTTTCATGAAATACCTAAGTTATTTAAAAAAGGATATATTCCTGTAGATGTAGCCTTAATTCAAGTGACTTCTCCAGATGAGCATGGATATTGTAGTCTCGGAGTTTCCAGCGATTATATAAAGCCCGCGGCAGAATGTGCAAAGCTTGTAATTGCTGAAGTAAATGAACAGCTTCCAAGAACCCTGGGTAACTGCTTTGTGCATGTTTCAGATATAGATTATATAGTTGAAGCATCTCACCCTTTAATAGAATTAAAGCCTCCTAAAATAACTGACATTGAGAGAGCTATAGGAGAAAATTGTGCATCACTTATAGAAGACGGAGCAACACTTCAGCTAGGAATTGGTGCTATTCCGGATGCAGTACTTTTATTTTTAAAGGATAAAAAGGATCTTGGGATACATTCAGAAATGATATCTGATGGAGTGGTAGAACTGGTGGAAGCAGGAGTTATAACAAATAAGAAAAAAAGTCTTCATCCAGGAAAGATTATTGTAACCTTCCTTATGGGGACAAAAAGGCTTTATAATTTTATAGATAATAATCCAATGGTTGAATTGCATCCTGTAGATTATGTTAATAATCCATGTGTAATTATGAAAAATAATAATATGATATCTATAAATTCTTGTGTGCAAGTTGATTTAACTGGACAAGTTGCTTCGGAAAGTGTGGGAATTACACAAATAAGTGGAGTTGGAGGACAAGTAGACTTTGTAAGAGGAACTAACATGAGTAAAAATGGTAAATCTATAATGGCGTTACCTTCAACAACATCAAAGGGAACAATATCAAAGATAGTACCGTTTCTTGATGAAGGTGCCGCCGTAACCACATCAAGAAATGATGTTGATTATATAGTAACTGAATACGGTATAGCAAAACTAAAGGGAAAAACATTAAGGGATAGAGCACGAGAACTTATTAACATTGCACATCCAAGTTTTAGATTAAGCTTAATGGAGGAATTTGAAAAGAGATTTAAAACAAAATTTTAAAAACACCCCAGGGGTAGAACCATATAATGGAATCAGCCCTGGGGTGTTGCTTTTTTATCCGTTTACAATTTCTCCTCCATTTACATGGATGATTTCTCCAGTTATAAAAGAAGCATCATCTGAGGCCAAAAATACATAGGCTGGAGCAAGTTCCACAGGCTGGCCTGGTCTTCCAAAGGAAGTATCTGAACCAAATTGTTTTACCTTATTGGTATCAAAAGAAGAAGGTATAAGTGGAGTCCAAATAGGACCTGGTGCTACAGCATTTACTCTTATTCCTCTAGATGCCAGTGAGATAGCCATAGAGCGGGTAAAAGTAACTATAGCTCCCTTACTTGATGAATAATCTATAAGGAGCTCATGTCCCTTATAGGCTGTAATAGAAGCTGTATTTATTATAGAAGATCCTCTCTTCATGTGAGCAAGAGCTTCACGAGTTAAATAAAACATAGAAAATATATTAGTTTTAAAAGTTTCTTCAAGCTGAGCATCTGTGATATTTTCTATGGTATTTTGAACATATTGAACTGCAGCATTATTTATTAAAATGTCTAATCCTCCAAGTTCTGTTACGGTTTGCGTTATTGCAGACTTGCAAAATGCGGAATCTTTAATGTCACCAGGAATAAGTATGCAGCGTCTTCCATATTTTATAACAGCTTCTTTAGTTTCCTCAGCATCTTGATGTTCATTAAAATAAACTATTGAAATATCTGATCCTTCCTTGGCGTAGGAAATAGTTACAGCTCTCCCTATTCCGCTATCTCCACCGGTTATAAGAGTTACTTTGTTTTGGAGCTTTTTTGAGCCCTTGTAATTAGGATTATCATAAATTGGTTTTGGATTCATATTTTTTTCAATTCCAGGATGTATATTTTGATGCTGGGGTGGAATTTGTTTTGGAAAACTTTGTATGACATTTTGAATATCATCCATATTAATGTACCTCCGTATGGTTTCTATTATTTATCTTATTAAGATATATTACCTATTTATTATTTAAAATACTTCTTTGAAATATTCCTAAATAAGTAGTGTAAATTTTTGCATATGTTTAATTTATACGGGAAGAATAAATTAAAATGAAGATTATATTAATTTTGATAAATTATAACTAAAGGAAAGCAGAGAATATGGATATTAGCAATAAGATAACAGAAAACCAATATAGGTCAATCGTAGAAAGTTCTATGGTAGCTATAGGAATATTAACCTTGTCTAGGCTAGTAAGTAAAAATGCATATCAAGATGGCTGGATATCTGTAATCCTTGGGGGAATATATCCTATAATTGTGGTGCTATCAGCATCCTTCATTGATAGAAAAATGAATGGATGTAGTTTTGAAAATATAAATAATAAGGTATATGGAAAGCTTTTATCCAAAATAATATTAATAGCTTTCTCTATGAGATTTATTTTTTCTCAAGCCACTGTTATTGCTGGATTTACCAATGTAGCAAAAGTAGTAATAGTTTCATTTATGTCACCTTATCTAATAATATTTATTGTATTTTTAATAACTTTATATACAGCTATAAATGGTCTTACACTAGTCGGAAGGCTATGTGAATTAGTATCTTATTTATTAATAGTACTGATAATTATGATGATTGCATTTTCATTTGGAGGAAATATAATAAATGTCAGACCATTCTTTTCCTCGATTAAGAATATAATTTCAGCTGTACCAAATAGCTTATATTCATATACGGGAATAGAATTAAGCTATATAGTTATATCTTTTATAACTAATAAAAATAATACCAAAAAGGCAGGTTTACAGGGAGTTTTATTTATTATATTTACATATGCATCAAATGTATTTGTAATTATTTACTGCTTAGGATGGGAAATAACTTCAAAGAATTCATATCCTATTTTGTATTTAGCAGCTACTTTAGAAATACCCATAATTGAGAATCTAAGAACTATATTAATGATAATATGGACTTTTATTATATTTAGAATTCTTGTTTGTTATTTATTTGGTGCAGGATATTGTTTATCAAAGGCTTTTAACATGAAATATAAAGCAAGTGTGATAATTACTTTAATTCTATCATCAATTGGAAGCTTATTTATGTTACCTGAATACAACAGAGTAGATATTTTAGACAAGGTTACTCCATATGCAACGGCATTTGGAATCTTGTGGGGAGTAATAACTTCCATAATCATTGTAATTAAAAATAAAAAAGCATCTAATAATTCGTATAAAAAGGAGGATTAATTAATGATTGAGCTTAAATCCAACTTAAATACTAATGTAGATATAATTTCATCTAATATTCCGTTAAATTTCAATTTTATAAAAAGAGAGTTAGTTATTAAAAACGAAGTATCGTGTGTTATTTTATATATAAGTAATCTTGTAAAACAAGAATATATAGAAAATAATATAATATCCCCTTTATTATTTCATGTACAATCACCAATAGATAATATTATAAACAAAGCAGAGTTTATAGCTAAAAAGTTTATTGTATCAGGTGAAATTAAAATAACAAAGGATGTAAGTCTTATAGCCAGCGAACTGATGCACGGAAAATGTGTTGTTATAATTGAAAATGAAGATAAAGCTATAATTTGTAATACAGTAGGTACTACGCATAGAGCTATTACAGAATCTCAAGTAGAAAAGGTAATAAAAGGTGGAAAAGAAGCCTTTATTGAAAGCTTAAATGTCAACATAGCTTTAATACAGCAAGGAATTAAAAATGAACACTTAAAAATTGATAAATATGTATTTGGTAAAGAAAATAAAGCAGATGCAGTTTTAATATATTTAGATAATGCTATTGATAAAGAAATTTTGCAAAGGATAAAAGATGAGTTAAGTTCTGTAAAAATGCCTCAAATTTTAGGACCAGGGGTTGTTACCCAAATTATAGAAGATTTCCCATATTCAATTTTCCCTCAATCAAAATCTACTGAAAAACCTACAAAGGCAGTTTCTGATATACTTCAGGGAAAAGCAGCATTAATGGTAGAAGGCTCACCATATGCAATGATAATGCCAGTTGTTTTTATGGAATTCTTTCAAGAAGTTGAGGATTATGGAAATAGAATGATTCTGGCAAATTTTGATAGAATTATAAGATTTTTAGCTTTGGTAATTATTTTAACTTTACCATCAATATATCTTATACTCCTCCAATATAATAGTGAGCTTACACCACTAAACTTGTCAAAGATAATAGTAAGATCTAGACTTGATAATCCTCTACCTGCATTTGTAGAAATACTTATGATGGAGATAGTAGTTGAAGTACTTAGAGAAGGAGGGTTAAGATTACCAACTCCTGTAGGTCAAACACTAAGTATAATAGGAGGTATTATACTTGGACAATCAGCTACTGCAGCTGGGATTGTAAGTCCTACAACTTTAGTGGTTATTGCTATTACAGTTATTTGTACATTTGTTATTCCCAATTATGATATGGTGCTTTCAATAAGGCTTTTGCGTTTTGGAATGCTTGCATTAACTAGCTTATTAGGAATATTAGGACTTTTATTAGGTATACAATTAATAGTAGTAAAACTAATGAAGATGGATTCCTTTGGAGTTCCCTATCTCTCACCTGTAGCTCCTTTAAGATTTAGAGGTTTAAAGGATACTTTAATTAGAAGTAAAATTGAAAATTTAAATAAGAGAGCAGTGGGATTTAAATTAAAGGAAAATAAAAAGGAATAGTAAGAGGTAAATTGTGAATAAAGAAATCAATAATAAAATAACGGGAAACCAATACATGGCAATTGTTCAAAGTTCTATGATTGCAATAGGAATATTAACGCTTGCTAGAGCTGCAACTAAGCATGCTTATCAAGATGCTTGGATAGCAGTAATTATTGGGGGAGTATATCCAATAATTGTAGTAGTACTGGCATCCTTCATTGATAAAAAAATGAATCATTATAACTTTTGGCAAATAAATAATGAAATATACGGCAAGTTCTTATCTTACATAATAATTATAATTTTTATTGCAGTATTTTCTTTTTCGCAGCTAAGTATAATATCCGCTTATACTAATCTAATTCATGGATTATTGGTGCCTTTTGCACCAACATATGTAATTTCAATTATTGTAATGTTACTAACTTTATATACTGCAATAAACGGACTTAATATAGTAGGACGATTATGTGAAATAGTATTTTATTTAGTAATAATTTTTATATTTGTAACACTGTCTCTTGCTTCTCAAGGAAATATTACAAATGTAAAGCCTTTTTTTAGTTCATTTAAAAATATATTATCTGCTTTACCTGATACTATATATTCATATGCAGGAGTAGAGCTTAGTTACGTAGCTATATCCTTTATAACTAATACAAAAAATACTAGCAAACCTGGAATTTATGGTGTGTTAACTGTTATAGTTTCATATACGGCAAATGTATTTATAACTATTTTCTGTTTAGGTTGGGAAATAGCATCTAAACATTTATATCCATCTTTATATGTAGCAGCTAGTGTAGAAATACCTTTAATTGAAAATGTTAGGACAATAATAATGCTTATATGGAGTTTTGTTATATTTAGAATTCTTCCATGTGAGTTATTTGCATCATCATTTTGCTTATCTAAAGCAACTAATATAAGTTATAAAAAAAGCTGTATTATTATAACAGCTCTATTAATACTACTAAGTTTTTTCCTATCGCCTGAGCCTAATAGGGCAAATGTTGTGGATAAAATTACTCCTTATTTAGCGATAGTAGGATTAGCTTGGGGAATTATAACCTCCATAATTATTTTACTTAAGAAAAAAGATTATAAGGAGGAGCTAAAATCATGAAAAGAGTTGTAAGATTATGTTTTATTATATTAATTAGCTTGATAACTTCTGGATGTTATGATAGATACCCACAAGAAAAGCTGGGAATAGTTGTAGGAATGGGATATGATTTAGAAAATGATGGGATAATGGCTATGTATAAAGATACCTCAGAAACATTTACATTTAGAGGACAACAGCAAATTCAGCATGAAGTAGTAACAGGACCAGGTAAATCTATATACAGTACTCGAGATAATCTTCAATCTAAGTTTAGTAGGAAGTGGATTATAGGAAGTGAATTAATGTATTTAGTAGGAAAGGAAAGAGCAGATTATGGAATTAATGATCTAATTGATTCAATGATGAGGGATGTTGATAGAAGAAGAGTAGCGTTAGTAGCTATTTGCAGGCAGCCAGCAGAACAATTATTTCAATTACAACCTAAGGGATATTCAACCATGGCAGAAGATATTTATGGTACTTTAAAATTTGCATGGCAAGAAAGTTTTTTTAGCAAGGATGTAAGCACTAGTGATGTTTTACAAATGTATCATCAAGAAGGAAGAGAAATAGTGCTTCCATATCTTGATATAGATAAAGATAGACCTAAAATAGCGGGGCTTGCTTTATTTGATGCTGATAAGATGATAACTACTGTAGATCTAGGAGAGGCAAAGCTTATAAATCTTCTAAGAAATAGTAAAACCAACGGACATTTAAGTGTTAACTTTCCAGGAAAAAACAATTATTATGAAGGATATTTTAAAACTAAAAGAAAAGTTAAGGTTTCTAAGGAGGGAGATAAATTAAAATATTCTATATATATAACACTTAGGGGAGATTTGAAAGTTAATACTATAATTAATAAAGTTATAACAAAAAAAGAAGTTAAGGAAATGGAGAAAAGCTTTGTTAAAAGCATAAAAAAAGATTTAGAAGAAGAAGCTAAAAAAATACAGCAAGAATATGGAGTTGACTGGCTGGATTTAACTAAATATGCAGTAGCTAAGTATGGTAGACTAAGTACTTATAGTAGCGATGAGATGTTTAAAAACGCCCAAATAGATGTAAATGTAAATGTGAAAATAGATTCTATAGGAGGAAAAGCTGAATAATTTATGCTATAATCTATTTGCTTAGACATATATATATTTGGAGGTTTTTAAAATGGCGGATAGAATAGAACTGCCTAGATACATAAAAATTGCAGTTGATGTAGCTTCGAGAATATACAAAGGTTCTTTAAAGGAAGAAAGTATTTTAAAGGGCAGGTCTATACTTGCAAGTGAGTATAACGTATCTCCTGAAACTATAAGGAGGTCTATGAAGCTTTTAGAGGATAAAAGGGTTGTGGAAGTAAGCAAGGGTATAGGAGTTATAGTAAAGTCACCTAAAAATGCTTTGCAGTTTATAGATAGCTTTAGAGAAAAAGAACACATAGGGGACTTAAGAAATAGCATGAAAGGCCTCATAGATAAAAGAGATGAAATAGAAAGGGAAATACAAGAAGTAAATTTAAAAATACTTGAATATTCTTATAGATATAAAGGTACAAATTTAGTAGAAATACTAGAGATTCAAGTACCAGTAGAGTCGAAGATAATAGGAAAAACTGTGGGAGAAGTACAGTTTTGGTACAATACTGCAGCAACTATAGTTGGAGTTAAAAGAGAAGATACAATACTTATTTCTCCAGGGCCATATCTAGTATTTACTCAAGGGGATATAATATTAGCAGTTGGAGATGAATGGGTAAGTGAAAGAATAAGAAAGTTTATAGAAAACTACGATAATTAGGAATGAGGGGCTAGATGATAGGGTTAAGTTTATATAATTAAGGTCTTATTCTATATGTATATAAGAAGATGGTTTATGAGTAAAAATTGACCAAATTTTACTTAGAAAGCTATCTTTTTTTTATTGACAAACTAACAACCCAATGATAGAATGAAGTTGTTGCATAAAACAACTTAATGATATATGAAAGTTGTTGCATAATAATGGAAGGAGGAAAATGTTATTTATGAAGATAGAAGTTAAAAATTTATATAAAGTATTTGGGAAAAATTCAAAAAAAGTTATTCCCCTTCTTGAAGAAGGTATGGATAAAGAAGAGATATTAAAAAAGACAGGTAACTCTGTAGGAGTTAACAATGCAAGTTTTCATGTCGATGAAGGTGAGTTTTTTGTAATTATGGGGCTGTCTGGAAGCGGTAAATCAACGCTTATAAGATGTTTGAATAGGCTTATAGAGCCAACCTCTGGAGAAATATTAATTGATGGACAAGATATTTTAAAATGTAATGAGGAAGAGCTGAGAGAAATTAGAAGAAAAAAAATGGCTATGGTATTCCAAAACTTTGGATTACTACCTCATAGAAACGTATGTAAAAATGTTGAATTTGGATTAGAAATACAGGGTGTAGATGAAAAGATACGAACTGAAGAGGCATATAAAGCATTGGAGCTTGTAGGGCTTAAGGGATATGAGGAAAAAATGCCTCATGAGCTTAGTGGTGGTATGCAGCAAAGAGTAGGGCTTGCAAGAGGACTTGCCACAGAGCCTGAGATACTTTTAATGGATGAAGCCTTTAGTGCACTAGATCCTTTAATAAGAAAGGATATGCAACAAGAAATGATAGAACTTCAATCTAAAATGAGAAAAACCATAATATTTATTACTCATGATTTAGATGAAGCCTTAAGGCTTGGTGATAGAATTGCAATAATGAAGGATGGAGTAATAGAGCAAATAGGAACTCCTGAGGATATCTTGGCTAATCCTGCAAGTGAATACGTAAGAAAGTTTACTCAAGATGTTGATAGAACGAAGGTTATGACAGCAGGAGCTATAATGCAAAGAACAAATGTGATTATATTATCAAAAGATGGCCCTAAGGCTGCAGCAAGGGCTATGGAAGAGCAAGGGATTTCGAGTATATATGTAACGGATAAAGATAGAACACTTCAAGGTATAGTAAAAATTGATGATGCAATTGAAAGCTATAAAAAAGGAGAAAAGGATATATCAAATATAATAATAAAAGAAGTAGCTATAACTTCTCCAGAAGCTTCAATAGCAGAGCTTCTTCCTATAGCAAAGGATATTTCATTTCCGATAGCTGTGGTAGATAAAGATAATAAGATGATGGGTATAATTAAAAGATCTACAATTATCGCAGGAATCATAGGAGAGGAGGAATATAGATAATGACATTTCATATAGGACCTTATTTTGAAGTCATCATTGAATGGTTAAAATCAAATTTAGGAGTTTTTTTTGATGCAATAAAGACAATAAGTGAGTTTTTAATAGATGGATTAGAAAATATACTAACTGCTCCGCCAGCTATAGTTATTATACTTTTAATAACTGCACTAGCATATTATATGGCTAATAAAAAAACAGCAGTATTTACTTTTTTAGGGCTTTTCTTTATAAATAGCATGGAGCTTTGGAATCAAACTATGAGTACTTTAGCTCTAGTTTTAGTATCTACACTATTAGCGCTTCTTATAGGCGTTCCACTTGGAATACTTTCAGCAAGATATGACAGGATGAATAAGATTATGAGGCCAGTTTTAGATTTCATGCAGACCATGCCGGCCTTTGTATATTTAATACCAGCAGTACTTTTCTTTGGTATGGGAAAAGTTCCTGGGGCAATAGCTACTGTAATCTTTTCTATGCCACCGGCTGTAAGACTTACAAACTTAGGAATAAGACAAGTACCAAAGGAAGTTATAGAAGCATCAAAGTCATTTGGATCAACTAGGAGTCAAATGCTTTATAAAGTTCAGCTCCCTATAGCGCTTCCTACAATACTTGCAGGAGTGAATCAAACCATAATGCTTTCCTTGTCTATGGTAGTTATATCAGCCATGATAGGAGCAGGTGGACTTGGAAGGGAAGTTCTAACAGGAATAACTCAGCTTAAAATAGGTATAGGTTTTGAAAGTGGACTTGCAGTGGTAATTCTTGCAATGATACTTGATAGGATAACTCAATCCCTTGGAAAAACTGCGTAATATTTTACGGTAATGTTCAACTTATATTATGAGATTTGCATTTAGAAAAGCTGTTCATGGCGCAAAGAAACTCTAATATTTCTCAATTTAGATCACCTAAATTTTCTAAACTCGCTATTGCTCAAACATTAGAAAATTCTTAACGGTGCTTTAAATTCAGAAATAAAGAGTTTCTAATGCTTGTTCAATGCTTTCTACAACGCAAATCTCATGCTATAGTAAATCAATTATCTATAAATTTAGAAGGAGTGAATGTAATGAAATTTAAAAATAAAGCACTGAAATCAATTGCGTTAATGTCGGTGGGATTAATAACTGCGGTATCGCTAGCTGCCTGTGGAGCTTCAAATAAAAGTAAGAGTGGAGATGCATCTAAAAAGGTAAAGCTTGGCTACGTAAACTGGGCAGAAGGTATAGCTATGACAAACCTTGCAAAGGTTGTGCTTGAAGAAAAAATGGGATATAAAGTAGAAATGACAGAGGCAGATCCAGGTGTAATATTTACATCCCTTGCGGAAGGAGATACAGATGCATTTTTGGATGGATGGCTTCCTGTTACTCATAAAAGCTATATGGATAAATATAAGGATAAGTTATTGGACTTAGGAATTAGTTTTAAAGGTGCTAAAATAGGACTTGTAGTACCTAAAGATACAGATATAAATAGTATTGAGGAACTTAAAGCTAATAAGGATAAATTTAATGGCAAGATAATAGGAATAGATGCTGGGGCGGGGATAATGGAAACTACTAAAAAAGCTGTTTCAGAGTATGGACTGGATATGGAGCTTATGGAGGGCAGCGAGCCAGCTATGCTTACAATGCTAAAAGATGCCATAGATAAGAAAAAACCTATAGTTATAACAGGATGGTCTCCACATTGGAAGTTTGCTAAATGGGATTTAAAATTCTTAGAAGATCCAAAGAACGTTTATGGTAAGGCGGAAGATATCCATAAACTCGCAAGACTTGGCTTAGATAAAGATATGCCAGAAGTTGCAGAGTTTTTAAAGAACTTCAAAATGGACGAAAAGCAGCTTGGAGATTTAATGGCAGCTATAGCAGATGGAAAAAAACCATCGGAAGCTGCAAAAGAATGGATGAACAATAATCAAGATGTAGTAAATTCATGGATACCAAAGAAATAGCATAAGATTATAAGATGATTATTATTAAAAATAGCAAGAGATACTGTTTTAAAAGTAGCTTAATGACAAGTAGTTTGATTGAAACTGCTTGTCATTTTATTTTTTGACATGAATTTATAATATTAAAAGACAATGAAAGAGATATCTTGTATTGTTTTTGTAATATTGGGATTATTATTAAAAAACTAATATACGAACAATTCCATGGTACAATAAAAATGAATAAAAATACAAAAATTAGGGGGAATATATCGTGAAACCCAAATTATTAAAAATGTATCAAAGAAGGGAGCTAACTGGAGAGAGAATTCTAAAGGATATAGTTGCAGGAATAATAGTTGCAATTGTAGCACTACCATTATCAGTAGCTCTTGGAATATCCTCTGGAGTGTCTCCAGAAAAAGGACTTATAACTGCAATTATGGCAGGGTTTTTCATTTCTTTTTTAGGTGGAAGTAGAGTTCAAATAGGTGGGCCCACAGGGGCATTTGTAGTAATTGTATATGGAATAATTGAAAAGCACGGAATAGAAGGACTTATTATAGCAACCATGATGGCAGGAGTAATATTAATCATTTTAGGACTTGCTAAAATGGGAAGCATAATAAAATTCATACCTCATCCTATAACCATAGGATTCACTTCAGGTATAGCAATTACACTGCTTTCTACACAATTTAAAGATTTCTTAGGACTTTCAATTGAAAATGTCCCAGCAGAATTTATTCCTAAATGGCAAGCCTATTTGCAGCATTTAAACACCATAGATATACCTACATTATTAGTAGGATTAGCTGCTTTAGCTATAATGATTTTATGGCCTAAAGTAAATAAGACAATACCAGGATCACTCATAGCACTTATAATTACAACTGCTTTAGTAAGCTTTTTCAATATTCAAGTTGACACTATAGGAAGTAGATACAGTAATATTTCTTCATCAATACCTATGCCTTCTATACATTTAGTTAGTTTTGATACTATTCAAGAACTCATAGGACCTGCATTTACTATAGCTATATTAGCTGCTATAGAATCATTACTTTCAGCAGTAGTAGCTGATGGTATGATAGGTGGGAAACATGATTCTAATATGGAACTTGTGGCTCAGGGAGTTGGGAATATTGTATCAGCACTATTTGGCGGAATACCTGCAACTGGTGCAATAGCTAGAACAGCCGCAAATGTAAGAAACGGAGGAAGAAGCCCTATATCAGGAATTGTACATGCTATAACTTTGCTTTTAATAATGCTTGTATTTATGCCCCTTGCGAAGCTTATACCAATGACAACATTAGCTGCAATACTTATTATTGTTTCTTATAATATGGGGGAATGGAAGTCTTTTTATTCCTTTATGAAAGCACCAAAAAGCGATATGGTGGTACTTCTTTTAACCTTTTTATTAACAGTTATATTTGACCTAGTAGTAGCAATTGAAATTGGAATGGTGCTTGCTATGTTTTTATTCATGAAGAGAATAGCAGATACTACAACTATAAAAACTTCTATATGCGAAAATTGCAGTGAAGAAGATGAAGTCATAGAAAACAGTAGTCATAATGATAAAATATTAATATATGAAATAAACGGACCGTTTTTCTTTGGAATAGTACATAAGTTTCTAGAAGTTATGAATGAAATAAATAAATCCTATGATGTGCTTATACTAGATATGAAAAATGCAACAAGCATTGATGCTACTGGGATGGATGCTTTAAAAAGATTATATGCAAGATGTGAAAAGCATGAAGTAAAGGTATTACTTGCAAATGTAAAGGAGCAACCATATAATGTTTTAGAGAACATGGGCTTTATAGAGTTAATTGGAGAAGAATGTGTATTTGAAAGTAGAGATGAAGCAATGGAGTTCGTAGCATAGCTACCGTTGTATCTATACAGATTACAAGTGTTTGTTATATTTATACGTAGTGTAATTTAAATTGAAAATATAATTTTACTGTAATATAATAAAAAAATAATATACTTAAAATAAGCTTTACTTTAAAGTAAAGCTTATTTTACTTCAAGGAGGAGCTTATACATATGGAAGGGGCTATAAAACTAGTTGAAAAAATTGATAGTTTTTTATGGAATTGGCCGCTATTAATTTTGCTCTTAGGAACTCATGTATTTTTAACCTTTAGATTAAAATTTATACAAAGGTATATGGGAAAGGCTATCAAGCTTTCGGTAACAAAAGATGATAATGCAAATGGAGATGTAAGTCAATTTAGTGCACTTACTACAGCACTTGCAGCTACCATAGGAACAGGAAACATAGTAGGCGTTGCTACAGCTATATCACTTGGAGGTCCTGGAGCTGTTTTTTGGACATGGATTACAGGAGTATTTGGAATATCTACTAAATATGCAGAAAGTTTACTTGCAACTAAATATAGAGTTAAAACTCAAGATGGTACAATGGCGGGAGGCCCCATGTATGTTTTAGAACATGGTATGAAAAAGAAATGGTTAGGTGTGATGTTTGCTATATTTACAAGTGTTGCTGCTATAGGAACAGGAGGAATGGTTCAATCAAATGCCATTTCTGCGATGATAAATGATACCTTTAAAGTGCCTTATGCTGTAACTGGAGTAATACTTGCAATACTTACAGCAGTTGTTATTCTTGGAGGGATAAAAAGTATTGCTAAGGTTTGTGAAGTATTTGTTCCTTTCATGGCAGGCTCATATATTTTAGGATGTTTAATAATACTTGCATTTGGCTATAAAACCATACCAAACTCTTTATATACCATAATAAGCTCTGCTTTTACAGGTCAAGCTGCAGTTGGAGGATTTGCAGGTTCTACAATAATGATGGCAATGAGGTTTGGAGTGTCTCGTGGACTTTTTTCTAACGAATCAGGACTTGGAAGTGCCCCTATAGTATCCGCTGCTGCACAGAGCAGAAATCCTGTAAGACAAGCTCTTGTAGCATGAACTGGAACATTTTGGGATACGGTAATTGTTTGTGCTATAACAGGACTAGTGCTTACAAATACAGGAGTATGGACCCAGGGACTTCAAGGGGGACAGCTTACAAAGGAGGCATTTGGAACCATACCAGTATTAGGGCCTATTGTACTTACTATAGGGCTTATAACATTTGCTTTTTCAACGATACTTGGATGGTCTTATTATGGAGAGAAGTCAATAGAATACCTATTTGGTAAAAAAGCTATTTTGCCATATAAATTACTTTGGATTATTATGATATATATAGGTTCAGTTTTTTCACTTGACGTTGTATGGAACTTTGCAGACTTAGCAAATGGACTCATGGCAATACCAAATTTAATTTCATTAATTGCCTTAAACAGTGTTATAGTAAGGGAGACAAAAAAGTATTTATGGGAAGATAACTTAGATAAAGAATCTAATGATGAAAAGATAGCGATGTAAAAAGTTATAAATAAAGCTTTGGTTTAAAGAATTGAGTCTAATAATTCTTTAATACCAAGCTTTATTTGTTTTAAAAAAGGTATTGTTGTATTATAATATAGCTAGGCTAGCATGATTTATAAAGGCCTTTAATCTTACTGTATGGTCTTATAAATTATGGAATGTAAATAAGTCATAATAAAATGGAGGAAAGCTAACAAATGCCTACAGATAAAAAGAATAAGGACAAGAAATTTGACGACAATAAAATGAAGTATATAATTTATTATGTCATTGCTGCAGCGATTGTAGTGTTTTTTATTAATGACTATATAATGAATACTCAGACAAAACATATTAAGTATACAACTTTTTTAAACATGATAGAGCAAAAACAGGTTAAGGAAGTAGAGTTTTCAAAAGATAAGATTATAGTATATCCTAATGAAAAATCAGGATATGAAGAAAAGCTTTTATATACAGGAAAGGTTGAAAATGATACTCAGCTTTTAGAAAAGTTAAATAAGGCTAGTATTCCTTATGATACCGTAATTCCAAAGCAAGATAATCCAATAAGAAACTTTATACTTAACTGGGTACTTCCTTTTATAATATTTATGTTTATAGGAAGATATTTATTTGGAATGCTTGATAAAAAAATGGGCAGTGGTGTTATGTCCTTTGGTAAAAATACAGCTAAGATTTACGCGGAAAATGAAACTGGTGTAACATTTAAGGATGTAGCAGGACAGGGAGAAGCAAAAGAATCTTTGGTTGAAATAGTTGATTTTTTACATAATCCTAAAAAGTATACTGAAATAGGAGCAAAGCTTCCTAAGGGGGCATTGCTGGTAGGGCCTCCGGGAACAGGTAAAACTCTTCTTGCTAAAGCAGTGGCAGGAGAAGCTAAAGTACCTTTCTTTTCTATATCGGGTTCTGGATTTGTAGAAATGTTTGTTGGTATGGGAGCTTCAAGAGTTAGAGATCTGTTTGAACAGGCTCAAGAAAAAGCTCCATGTATAATATTTATAGATGAGATAGATGCTATAGGTAAAAGTCGTGAAGGTAATATCAGTGGAAATGATGAAAGAGAGCAAACTTTAAATCAGCTGCTTGCAGAAATGGATGGATTTGATTCCTCTAAGGGAGTAGTAATACTTGCTGCAACCAATAGGCCAGAAGTACTTGATAAGGCTCTTTTAAGACCAGGTAGATTTGATAGAAGAGTAATTGTAGATAGACCTGACCTTAAGGGAAGAGAAGATATACTAAAGGTTCACTCTGTAGGAGTTAAGATGGATAAGGACGTGGACTTAAAGGCACTGGCAAAGTCAACTCCAGGAGCTGTAGGAGCAGATCTTGCTAATATAATAAATGAAGCAGCATTAAGGGCAGTAAAAAATAATAGGCAAGAAGTAATACAAGAGGATTTAGAAGAAGCAGTTGAAATAATAATTGCAGGAAAAGAAAAAAAGGATAGAATATTATCCCCACAAGAAAAGAGAGCAGTGGCATTTCATGAAGTAGGCCATGCACTAGTAGCAGCTCTTCTAACCCATACAGATCCAGTGCATAAAATAACTATTGTACCGAGAACTATGGGGGCACTTGGATATACTCTTCAAGTTCCTGCTAAGGAAAAGTATCTAAGTACAAAAGAAGAAATGCTTGACCAAATTTCTGTTATGCTTGGAGGAAGAGCAGCAGAAGAGGTTGAATTTAATACGATTTCTACAGGAGCATCAAATGATATAGAAAGAGCAACGGAAACAGCTAGAAACATGGTAACTATATATGGAATGAGTGAAAGATTTGATATGATGGGTTTAGAGTCTATGTCTAATAGATATTTAGATGGTAGAGCTGTTAAGAATTGTAGTGAAACAACTGCAGCTATTGTTGACGAGGAGACTTTAAAAATAATAAAAGATGCCCATAGTAAGTCAATAAATATACTTAAGGAAAATCAGGAATTGCTAAGAAAGGTTTCAGAAAGACTATTAGAAAAAGAAACAATTATGGGCAATGAATTTATGGCTATGGTAGAAGGGAAAGAAATAGGTGAAGATATAGAGGGTAAAGAGAGCGTAGAAAACGTGACAAGTTTAGAAGATAGCGATGAACATACACATAAGTTAATATAGTATTATAGAAAATTAGATAAGAAGTTAAAATTACTTGTTACCGGTTACTAAATTTAAACGGGGTGATATAAATATGGAAAGAGAAGAATTAGAGAGGGAATTAAAAGAAGAACTGCAGAAAGAATTAGACCTTGGTATGGAAAAAGAAAAGCTTAAAGAAACTATAAATATAATAAATCAGGAAATAAACAATTATATACAAAAGAGACATGAGATATCAGAATATATACTTGGATACAGAAAAGAAGTATTAGAAGAATATAAAGATGATGAAGATAAAATAATTGAGTACTTTGACCACGAAAGATTTGTAGCAGAAGAACAGTTCAAAGTTATAGATAGAAGACTAAAGGAGCTTGTTATACTGAAAACTAGTCCTTATTTTGGAAAGGTAAACTTTATTGAAGAAGAAATAGGACTAGAAGAAAGCATGTATATCGGAAGATTTGGTGTTATTCCTAAGGATGAATTTGAACCAATAGTTGTAGATTGGCGTGCACCAATATCTGCATTATTTTATGCGGGAAAAATAGGTGAAGTGTATTATACTTCTCCAGATGGTAAGATTAGAACTGAAGTTTTAAGCAAAAGGCAGTTTATTATAAAAAAGGCCCAGCTTCTTGGAATGTTTGATTCAGAAATAGATGTTAAAGACGATATACTTCAAATGGTATTAAGTAAAAACGCAGAATCAAAACTTAAAGATATAGTAATGACAATACAAGCAGAGCAGGATAATTTAATAAGGCAGCCAAAGGATAAAACTATAGTAGTTGATGGTGTAGCTGGAAGTGGTAAAACTACAATAGCACTTCACAGAATAGCTTATTTACTTTATAACTATAGGAAAACTTTGCAAGATAAGGTGTTGATATTAGGACCTAACAAAGTCTTTATGGAGTATATATCTACAGTACTTCCAAGTTTAGGAGAGGTAGGAGTTAGGCAAACTACCTTTAGAGACTTAGCTATGGAACTATCTGAAATAGAAAGTATAATGTCATTTAAGGATTATATGGAAAATGTATTAAGTGGAAATAAAGAATTTATAAATGAGATGCTTTATAAGAATTCTGATGAGTACATTGAAAGACTTAACCTATTAATAAATGATCTTGAAAATAATTATTTTGAGCTAAGAGATATTAGTATATATAATAAAATAATTATGAACAAGCAAGAACTTCAGGATTTATTCCAAAATCATTTTAAAGCTATGCCGTTATTTAAAAGAAATAAAAGAGCTAAGCGAATAATCTATACTAGAATAAATGAATTAAGAAATGATACCGTAAAAGCTATAGAAAAGAAATATAAGGATAAGATGAATGCTCTTTCTGAAGAAGCTTTAAATTTAGAAGGAAGCGAATTAGAATTTAAAAAGAAATTAGAAATAAGAGAGGCTATTGAAGAATCTATAAAGGTTAAACAAGATTTAAGATGGATAAATGGTGAAGAAGTAATTAGCATATACATGAGATTTAATGAAGAAAAAGCTTTAACATATGATGACTTAGCAGCAGTACTTTATTTAAAGATAAAACTAGAAGGATTTACAGCACCAGAAGAGATAAAACATGTGGTTATAGATGAAGCACAGGATTATAGCAAACTTCAATTTATGGTTATAAATGAATTAACTAAGTGTCAATCTTTAACTATAGTAGGGGACAGCAACCAAAGATTACTTCCTATAAAGGGAGAAGTGCCTATGTGTTCCATAGAAGAGTATTTATTAAATAAAAATGTTGAGCATTTTAAACTTGATAAGAGCTATCGTTCTACTAAAGAAATAATGGAATTTGCAAATAAGTATATTCATAATGAAAATATAGTGCCTTTAGTAAGAAGTGGTGAAAAGGTAGAGATAACTGAGTTTAACGAATATGAAGAATTAAAAGAAAAGCTTTTAGTCAATATAAATAAATTAAAAGAAAAAGGACATGAAAGCATAGCGGTCATATGTAGAGATCTAGAAGAAACCAATAATATTGGAGAGTTATTAAAAGATAAGATATATATAAAAATTATAGATAATGAGGAGATATTATATAATTCGGGAGAAGTTATAATACCTTCATACTTTGCTAAAGGGCTGGAGTTTGATGCAGTAATTGTTATAGACACTAATAAGGAAATGGAAAGTAAAGATAAAATGCTTTATGTAATGAGTACAAGAGCATTACATGAACTATATGTATATAAAAAAAATTGCTAGGAATTTATTCCTAGCAATTTTTTTATAACTAGCCTCTAAACTCTAATCTCTAAAGTTTAAAATCACAGGATATATTAATGAGTTGCGTCTAAATAAGTACGTTATTTTTCATAAGAAATAAGTCTTTGTATTAGCTCATCTACCATTACGTCAATCCTTTTAAAATCTATATTTGATACATAGTACTTTTCTAGAATATCATGAGTTTTTTTACATTTAGTAATGCATTGCAGGCCTTCATGTAAAAAGTCATAGAAGTTAGATTCGTCCTTTTGAATTTCAGCTTTATATTTATCTAAATAATCTTTATTTAAAAGATCTGTCATCAAAATATGCTCACCTTGAAAGGATTCTCTGTTTACTTCATTAGAGGTTACAACGGCTAAATCTAAATCTGGAATGAAAATGTGTTCTATTCTATTTAGATTGATTACGTCATGGAATACCTCTACAAAAAGTCCACGTCTTAAGGCTTCATCCTTTAAGAAGCTTAAGACTTCTGTTTTGCCAGTTCCAGGACCACCCTGAAGTACATAAACATTTTTAAAAGGAGCTACAAGATCATCTATAAAAGTTATTATTCCATTAGGGGTAAGAGCTGTACAGAATAGATGACGTTCTTTTCCTATTCCCCATTTGTTAGCTTTAAAAATTTTATCTTTTAGGCTTTCTTTTAATTCATTTAATTTTATGTTATCTAATGCTTCAAGGTTAAAGTTTCTCCAATCTTCATGAACTGCAGCTGCAGCTTTAAAATAGCTAAAGCCTCTTTTAAACATACGACTTATATCAGCATAAACAGGTAATAATTGGTCTTTTCTAGAGGATAATCCTTTTTCATCTAAGCATACTCCAAGATTAAATATCTCATCTATAGCACCAGGATAAATAGGATCCTGCATATGAGGAGCAGTACCATCAACTAAGGCTACATTTAGGCCTTTAATAAGTATTGCGTCTAAAGATTCATTATCAGAAGAACAATGAAAGTACTCCACATCATGTCCTCTATCTTGAAATATTTTACCTATTTTTTTCATAGCAAATGACTTTCCGGTTCCAGGACCACCTTTAAAATATATTATTCTTTTAGCCTCTGAAGTAGGTATTATATGAGAAAATAAGAAATGTGGACCTAAAGGTGTATTGGTGCCAGGAAACAAGTGTCTTTCCTTTCCGATCATAATTTCACACTCCATAAAATAAAAATTATACAATATAATATGCAAAACTGATTTCTATGTGATTGTGAAGTGAAATATTTAAAAATGTATTAACAAAAAATAAAAAATCCATAATCGCTAAAATATAATATGTAATATAATTTAGCGATTATAGATTAAGGGCTAGTTATTAGCAAAATCTCTATCTATTGTAATTATAGCATTATAGTGAGGGTGAATATTTTTTATATCCCTATTTAAGCTAGATGTAATTTCTTCGATAAATTCATCTGTAAGCTTTTGTGTATAACATACAACTACATCAAATATAAGGTTTTTAGTATCACCTTCACCAACCATTCTAAAATCATGAAGCGATTTAATCATAGAATATTTAGTTATTATATTTTCAACTTCAGCTTTAGCATAGTTAATTTCTTCATCGTTAGTATTTATAGGATCCATGTGCACAACAAGCACGATATTTAGCTTTTCAGAAATTTCCTTTTCAGCTTTATCAATAACGTCATGGATTTTAACTATCGATATATCTTGTGGTACTTCAGCATGAACTGTAGCTATAAACTTATTAGGTCCATAGTTATGAATTACTAAATCATGAGTGCCTGTTATATGTTCATAACTTAATAAGCTGCTTATTATCTTGTTAACTAAATCAGAATCTGGTGCAGCACCTAAAAGAGGATCTAAGGTATCTTTTATTAGGGAATATCCTGAATAAAGTATAAATAAAGATACAAGCATTCCTATATAGCCGTCTATAGGAAAAGCAATCCATTTAGATAATAGTAAAGATAGAGCTACACCAGTTGAAGAAAAAACATCTCCTAATGCATCCATAGAGGAAGCTTTAAGAGCTGAAGAATTTATAGTTTTGCCGATGTAATTATTAAATCTGCTAAGCCATATCTTTGTAAAAATAGATAAAACAAGAAGTATAAAGGGGATAACCTCAAATCTTACAGGAGTAGGATTAATAATTCTTGCATAGGAGGACTTTACAAATTCAAATCCTACTAAAAGAACCATAAAGGACACTATAAGTCCAGATAAGTATTCTATCCTTCCATGCCCAAAGGGATGCTCTTCATCTGCAGGCTTAGAAGCTAACTTAAATCCAAGCATGGTTATTACAGAAGAAGTGGCATCTGAAAGATTATTAAATGCATCTGCAGTAACGGATATACTTCCAGATATAACTCCAACTACAAGTTTTACTCCAAAAAGTATAGCATTAGCTACTATTCCAATAATACTTCCTAAAAATCCATAGGAGTTTCTAACTTTTTCATTTTCAACATTTTCAGAGTTTTTTATAAAACGCTTAACTAATAATTGCGAAACCATTTTAAACACCTCGTAACTTTAATCAAATACAATTATAGATTATACCACTAACATTTGCCAATTAACAATTATCTATTATTTGAAAGAAGAACGTAATTATGTTATGCTGAATTTATGAAATTTTCAATTAAAGCGAAAGAAGGATTGATTGTGGATGGAAGATAAAGTTACGTTAGCTAAGGATTTGATAGATTTTATATATAAAAGCCCAACTGCATTTCATGCTGTGGAAACTGTAAAGAATGTTTTAGATAAAAATGGGTTTAATGAGCTTAAAGAAACAGAGCAGTGGAATTTAAAAACTGAGGGGAAATATTATGTAGTAAAAAACAATTCAGCTATAATAGCATTTGTTATGGGAAGAAAAAGTGTAGTAGAGAATGGATTTAAAATAGTAGGAACACATACGGATTCTCCAACCTTTAGAATTAAGCCTCATGCTGAAATGACATCAGAAGGAAGTTATTTAAAGCTAAATACAGAAGTTTATGGAGGACCAATTTTAAATACATGGATGGATAGACCGCTATCCATAGCAGGAAGAGTTGTATTAAAGTCAAAAAATCCCCTAAAACCAAGTTGTAAATTATTAAATATTAAAAAACCATTACTTATAATACCAAATATAGCTATACATATGAATAGAGATGTAAATAAAGGATTAGAATTAAATGCTCAAAAGCATACATTGCCATTACTGGGGATGATTAATGATAAACTTTCAAAGGAAGACTTCTTATTAAGAACTATAGCTAATGAATTAAAAGTAGATATAAGTGAGATACTAGATTTTGATTTATTCCTATATGAATATGAAAAAGGATGTATTATGGGAATGAATGATGAATTTATTTCCAGCGGAAGGTTAGATGATTTAGCCATGGTGCATGCAGCACTAGAAGCTCTTGTAAATTCAAAACCATCAAGTTCAACTAATGTTTTGGTGTGTTTTGATAATGAAGAAATAGGAAGTACTACAAAGCAAGGAGCGGATTCTATATTCTTATCAAGTATTTTAGAAAGAATTGTAGAAAAGAAAGAAAGTGGAAAAGAAGCATATTTTAGAGCTTTGGCAAATTCTTTTATAATATCCTCAGATTTAGCTCATGCAGTACATCCTAACTGGGAAGAAAAGGCAGACCCTACCAATAGGCCTATAATAAATAAGGGACCTGTAATTAAAATAAATGCTAACTTTAGCTATACTACAGATGCTTATAGTTCAGCTGTTTATGAAGGAATATGTAAAGAAGAAAGTATTCCTGTTCAAAAGTTTGTAAATAGATCCGACTCAAGAGGGGGATCAACTATAGGACCTATATCTTGGTCACATATAAATATTAATTCTGTAGATATAGGAACTCCAATACTTGCAATGCACTCTATAAGAGAGCTTGGTGGAGTAGATGATCATTACTACATAACTAAAAGCTTTAATAAATTTTATTCTGTATAATTTATAAAGATCTATGATTTTGTTATAAATTAGCACAACTCAATTCATTTCAGATAATTGTGAAGTTTATGTTGATTTTAAAAATCTAATGTGATAAACTAAAAAGAAAAAATAAATTTACCTTGGGTAGAGGTGCTGTAATTAATAGTACTTATTCTTAGCGGCCACGCAATGAGGAATAAGAAAAGGAATTATAGCCGAAGGAGAATAATGTAGGAAGTTATCTCCTGGCTTTGCATAAAATATATGCAAAGTTGTCACTATAATGGTGGAGAGCTACAGAGGTTACATACAATAGAAGCTAAAAAGCAGCTATAGGTATAACCTTAGCTGCTTTGTTTTTTGTAAGATTTATTTGAATTTTAAGAAATAGCTTAATCATAATAAAAGTTTAGGGGGCAAAAATTATGAATTTATTTGGAAGCATGGAAATAGGAGAAAACACACTTTATATAGGTGGGGTAAGTACTGTTGAACTTACCCAAAAATACGGAACTCCTTTGTATGTATTTGATGAGGGGCTTATGAGAAGCATATGTAAGGATTATTACAAATATTTTAAGGTAAATGAATCAAATAATAGAGTTGCATATGCAGGAAAAGCATTCTTAACTTTAGCTATGTGTAAATTAATTGAAGAAGAAGGACTCTGCTTAGATGTAGTATCTGGGGGAGAATTATATACTGCTATGAAGGCGAACTTTCCAGCAGATAAAATTTATTTTCATGGAAACAATAAAACTTTAGAAGAAGTAGAAATGGGAATAGACTATGGAGTTTCAAGATTTGTAGTAGATAATTTTTATGAACTAGAACAAATAAATAAAATTGCAACAAGAAAAAATAAAGTGCAAAAGGTATTATTAAGAATAACTCCAGGAATAGAAGCACATACCCATGAATATATAAAAACTGGCCAAATAGACTCTAAATTTGGATTTACTTTATCAAATGAAGATGCTTTAAAAGGAGTTAATGTGGCACTACAGCTTCCAGGTATTGAACTTGCAGGATTACACTGTCATATTGGTTCTCAGATTTTTGATTTATCACCCTATGAAGATGAAGTAGAAATAATGATGAACTTTATAAAAGTTATAAAAAATAAATTTAACTATGAAATTCAGGAGCTGGATTTGGGTGGTGGATTTGGGATTTACTATACAGAAGAAGATGAACCAAAAACCACTAAGGAATACTGTGAAATTATAATAAATAAAGCAGATGAAGCTCATAAGAGATTAGGAATAAAACTTCCAATGCTTACTATAGAACCTGGAAGATCTATAGTGGGAAATGCTGGGGTTACTCTTTATACTATAGGATCTACAAAAAATATACCAGGAGTAAGGAAATATATATCAGTAGATGGAGGAATGGCAGATAATATAAGACCTGCGTTATACAATGCTAAATATGAGTGTGTTGTTGCAAATAGGATGGAAAATGAAAAAGATGACTTTGTAACCATAGCAGGTAAGTGCTGCGAGTCTGGAGATATACTTATAAATGATACAAACATCGCAAACTCTGAAGGTGGGGACATTTTAGCAATGTTTACTACTGGCGCTTATGGATACTCTATGAGTAATAACTATAACAAAATTCCTAAAGCAGCTGTGGTATTTGTAAAAGATGGAGAAGATAGACTTGTATGTAAAAGACAAAGTTATGAAGACTTGATAGGTAACGAAATATTTTAAGCACTAGGTGCTTAGTTTTTATTAAATGGAATCGCAAGGAGAAGTTTCTCCTTGCGATTTTTCTTACTGTAAAAACAAATCGCTGTCAGCTGCTAATTCTTGAGAGGTGTTGTCGAATTCCCAGGTAGCTATATTGTTTGCTACAACTGGATCGCGTACATTGTCTGGTAACTTTGTATAATCAGTTTTAGAATATGATTTAACTATCTTTTGCGGAGCTTCTAAGTAGTCCCTGTCCATTGCGAGATATCCACTATTTTTTTCTGTCATGGAAATCCCTCCTTATAAATTAGTTTACAAAATTTAAATAGAGGAAAAATAGTATCCTCAAAATTAGTATTCCACAGCTATTAAAAAAAATTACTTTTATTTTTAGGTATATAGTTTAATTTTAGAGGTATATTAAAGTGGCACCTTCATAATATGTTTATAAAGTATAAAAAAAGTTAAATAAATGCTTTAAAAAGAAGGATAAAATGATATTTTATAGAATAATAATAATATGGTAATAATTATTATTGATAAGGAGGATTATAAAATGACTAAATTAAATGAAATTTATAAATGTGGGATTTGTGGAAATATAGTAGAGGTAGTACATGAATCAGTAGGAACTCTAGTATGTTGTGGCAAAGAAATGATACATCTTAAGGAAAATACAGTAGATGCTGCAAAGGAAAAACATGTTCCTGTAATAGAAAAGATTGAGGGTGGAGTTTTAGTAAGAATAGGAGAAGTTGAGCATCCTATGTTAGAAGAACATCACATAGAATGGATAGAAGTTTTAACAGCTGATAAAGTTTATAGAAAGTATTTAAAAGCAGGCGAAAAACCAGAAGCTGTCTTTAAAGTTGATGAAGAAGTAATTGCAGCTAGAGAATATTGTAATTTACACGGTTTATGGAAAAAGTAATTTTAATCATAATTGATTAAAACAATTAAGGTATATAATAATCCCCACATAACAAAATAATTGTTATATGGGGATTTTAGTTTTATAATAGTATATTAAGGAATACGGTATGAATACAATATATTACCGAAAATGAAAAAATTATAAAATGGAGGAATATACAATGGAGCAAACAGAACAAAGAAAAGTTATATTTAGTGGAATACAACCTTCTGGTGAATTAACTTTAGGAAATTACCTAGGGGCATTAAAAAACTGGGTTAAGCTTCAAGATGAATATGATTGCTACTATTGCATAGTTGATATGCATGCTATAACAGTAAGACAAGAGCCAAAGGATTTAAGAAGAAGAACTTTAGAAGTTTTATCTATATACATTGCAGCAGGAATAGATCCAGAAAAAAATACTTTGTTTATACAATCTCATGTGCCAGCTCATGCAGAAGCAGCATGGCTTTTAAACTGTAATACTCATATGGGTGAATTGTCAAGAATGACACAATTTAAAGATAAGTCTCAAAGATATGGAAATAATATTTCAGCTGGTCTTTTTAATTATCCAGTACTTATGGTAGCGGATATACTTTTATATCAAGCAGATTTAGTACCAGTTGGAGTGGATCAAAAGCAGCACTTAGAATTGACTCGTGATGTTGCAGAAAGATTTAATAATACATACAGCGAAACTTTTAAAATACCTGAACCATATATACCAGAAGCTGGAGCTAAAATTATGGATCTTCAAGAGCCAACAAAGAAGATGTCTAAGTCAGCTGATAATCCTAATTCATATATACTTATAATGGATCCGCCAGAAGTGATAAGAAAAAAAATATCCAGAGCAGTAACTGATAGCTTAGGATTAGTTAAATATAGCGATGAGCAGCCAGGAGTTAAAAACTTAATGACCATTTTAAGTGTAATTAAGGGGAAAACTATAGAAGAAATAGAAAAAGAATATGAAGGCCAAGGGTATGCTCAGTTTAAAAAAGACGTAGCAGAAGCCATAGTAGAGGAACTTGAGCCAATACAGAAAAAAGTAAAGGATTTAACCACAAATAAGGAATACTTAGAAAGCATTTATAAAAAGGGAGCAGAAAAGGCAAGCTACGTAGCAAATAAAACCCTTAGAAAAATGCAAAAGAAGATAGGATTTATACCAGTGTCAAGATAATAAAAATTATTATTAATAGAAAATTATATAATGTACAAAAGTGTATGCTTGTTTTTGTCAAGCATACACTTTATTTATTTAGTGATATTTTATAAACTATATCTTTTAATAAAATGGTATTAGTTATTTTCTTTTTAAAAGGGGTTGCAAAATACATAGCTTTTGTATATCATATGATTATAATTGAATATGATAATATAAGGAGTGAAGAAGTTGGATTTAATACAAGTGATGAAAGCATTATCTGATGAAACACGTATGAGAATGCTTAATATACTTAAAGATGGAGATTTATGTGTTTGTGAAATAGAGGTTTTACTTGACATCAATCAATCAAATGCATCAAGACACCTAAATAAATTAACAAATGCAAAGATTCTAGATTACTACAAGGTAGCTAAGTATGTGTATTACAAGATAAATGAAGATACAGTTAAAGAGTTTCCTTTTTTAAAGGAAATAATTAAGGAACATGCTATTAAATTGAAACAATGTAGCATGGATTTAGAAAGATTAAAGAAATATAGGGAAAGTAACTTAAGCTGCGATGACTTAAAAGAAGGTAAGATTTGCTTTGATAATTAACTTATAATAAATAATATTATATACGGAGGATGATTTAATGAAAGCAAAAGTAGCATTTATATGTGTACACAATTCCTGCAGATCACAAATGGCAGAGGCGCTTGGAAAGCTATTTGCAAGTGATGTATTTGAGTCCTATTCAGCAGGAACGGAACTTACGCCTCAAATAAATCAGGATGCAGTAAGAATTATAAAGAATTTATACAATATTGATATGAATAAAACACAAAAGTCTAAACTATTAGGTGACATACCGCCAGTAGATATTGTTATAAAAATGGGATGTAATGTGGTTTGTCCTTATTTACCAGGAAAGCACATAGAGGATTGGGGACTAGATGACCCATCAGGTAAAAGTGATGAAGAATTTATAAAAACTGCAAAAGCTATCGAAGAAAAAGTAAAAGATTTATCAAAAAGAATTAAAAATAATGAAATTAATTTAGGCTAAAATTTATAAAATAATAGGGAGGATTAAAATGACTACCGAAAATAAAGAAGGCGGTAAGGGCCTTGGAGTATTTGAAAGATATCTTACTATTTGGGTAGCACTTTGTATTGTTGTAGGAATACTTATTGGTAAATTTATACCGAGTATACCAAATACACTTAATAAATTTGAGTATTACAATGTATCTATACCAACAGCTATATTAATATGGCTTATGATATATCCAATGATGCTTAAAATTGATTTTTCGAGCATTGTAAATGCAACAAAGAAACCAAAAGGATTAATAGTAACTTGTGTTACTAACTGGCTTATAAAGCCTTTTACAATGTATTTAATTGCAGCATTTTTCTTAAAGGTTGTATTTAAGGCGTTTATACCTGAAAACTTAGCAACAGAGTATTTAGCAGGGGCAGTACTACTAGGAGCAGCTCCATGTACCGCAATGGTATTTGTGTGGAGTTACTTAACTAAAGGGGATGCTGCTTATACTTTAGTACAAGTAGCGGTGAATGACTTAATTATATTAATAGCATTTACTCCTATAGTAGCATTTTTACTAGGAGTGAGTGATGTAACAGTTCCCTATGGAACATTAATACTATCAACTATATTATTTGTTGTAATACCATTAGTAGCAGGATACTTTACAAGGAAATCTGTAATAAAGAGCAAGGGACTAGAATACTTTAATGATGTATTCTTGAAGAAATTTGATAATACTACAATTATAGGATTGTTATTAACTTTAGTTATTATATTCTCTTTCCAAGGAGAAATAATTATAAATAATCCATTACACATTCTTCTAATAGCAATACCTTTAACAATTCAAACTTTTTTAATATTTGGAATTGCTTATGGATGGGCAAGAGCATGGAAACTTCCACATTCAATTGCAGCACCAGCGGGTATGATTGGTGCAAGTAACTTCTTTGAACTAGCGGTTGCTGTTGCAATATCATTATTTGGATTAAAATCTGGTGCTGCACTTGCTACAGTTGTAGGTGTTTTGACAGAAGTACCTGTAATGCTTACTCTTGTTAAAGTAGCCAATAATACTAGAAACTGGTTTCCTAGTGAAATTACAAAAAAATAAAATATAATAAGAAATATTTTAAAAAAGGTCAGTAAAGATAAATCTAAATGTGAATGTAAGTAAAAGGAGTGAACGATTATGAAAAAAATGATTATTTTTGATCCTGCTATGTGCTGTTCAACAGGAGTATGTGGCCCATCAGTGGATCCAGAACTACTACGAGTTTCCACAGCTTTAAACAGTTTAAAGAAAAAAGGTATTGTAGTAGATAGACATAATTTAACAAGCAATCCTCAAGCTTTTATTGATAATAAAATAATAAATGAATTATTAAATAGTGAAGGTGTAGATATATTGCCAGTAACAATGGTTGATGAGGAAGTTGTTAAGATTAAGGCTTATCCTACAAACAAGGAACTTTGCCAAATGCTTGATATTCCAGAAGACTATCTTGCAGTTAAGAAACCATTAGGTATTAAAATTAAAAGCAGTAACAGTGGGTGCTGTGATGGAGATGGATGCTGCTAAAGTAAAATAAAAGAGAGGTATGCTAATGTTTAAGAAATTTAATATATCAGATATAAACTTAACAAAATACTTGTTCTTTACTGGAAAAGGTGGAGTTGGTAAAACTTCAACTGCATGTGCAGTAGCAGTAACACTCGCTGATGCGGGAAAGAAAATCATGCTTATTAGTACTGATCCTGCTTCAAATTTACAAGATGTTTTTAATACTGAACTTAATAACAAGGGAGTTCTCATAAAGGAAGTCCCTGGTTTAGTAGTTGCAAATTTTAATCCAGAAGATGCAGCTGCAGAGTATAAAGAAAGTGTTATAGCCCCTTATCGAGGAAAACTTCCAGATGTTGTTTTGAAAAACATGGAAGAGCAGCTATCAGGTTCTTGTACTGTTGAAATAGCAGCATTCAACGAATTTTCAGGCTTTATTACTGATGAAAAAGCAGCTATGGAATATGATCATATTATATTTGATACGGCACCAACAGGTCATACTTTAAGAATGCTTCAGCTGCCTTCTGCATGGAGTAATTTTATAAGTGAAAGCACACATGGAGCATCATGTCTTGGACAGCTTTCAGGCTTAGAAGATAAGAAAGAAGTTTACAAAAATGCAGTTAGTAATTTAGCTGATGGAGAAAAAACTACACTTATACTTGTATCTAGACCGGAACCATCACCATTAAAAGAAGCTGAAAGAGCATCTAAAGAACTTCAAGATATAGGAGTAAATAATCAAGTTTTAATAATAAATGGTGTACTTGAAGAGCATAATGATGAACTATCTAATGCTATCTTTAGTAAGCAGCAAAAGGCGTTAAGTGATATTCCAGAGGGGATTAAAAACATTGAAACTTTTGAAATTCCACTAAGACCTTATAATGTAACAGGACTTGAAAATGTAAGAGCATTCTTAAAGGATAGCCATATTAAATTTAATAAGGAAATACTAAATACAAATAATATTCCTAAACTAAAGAATGTAATTGAAGATTTATATAAAAATGATAAAAAGGTAATGTTTACTATGGGTAAAGGTGGAGTAGGAAAAACAACTATAGCGGCTGCAATTGCTTTAGGGCTAGCTAAAAAGGGTAAAAAGGTGCATTTAACAACCACTGACCCAGCAGATCATTTGAAATTTGTATTAGATGAAGGCTATGGGATTACTTTAAGCCATATTGATGAAAAAGAAGAACTTGAAAAGTACAAAGAAGAAGTATTGGGCAAGGCAAGAGAAACAATGAGTGAAGAAGATTTGGAGTATGTAGAAGAAGATTTAAGATCTCCTTGTACTCAAGAAATTGCAGTATTTAGAGCTTTTGCTGAAATAGTAGAAAGATCAGAAAATGAAGTTGTAGTTATTGATACAGCTCCAACAGGTCATACACTATTACTTTTAGATTCTACACAAAGTTATAATAAAGAAATTCAGCGCTCTCAGGGTGATGTTCCAGAATCAGTTAAAAAGCTTTTGCCTAGGCTTAGAAATGAAGATGAAACAGAAGTTATCATAGTAACTCTTGCTGAAACAACTCCAGTTTATGAAGCTATGAGATTACAAAGTGACTTAAATAGAGCAGGTATCAATAGCAAATGGTGGGTTATAAACTCAAGTTTTTACGCCTCAAATACAACTAATGACATATTACAGGTAAAAGCAAGCAATGAAGTACAGTGGATTAACAAAGTGAATGAAATATCAAAAGAAAATTTTGCAATTATAGAGTGGATAGCAGAAGAACTTAAAGGTGAAAAACTTAATGATTTAATAAACTAAATTATTATTCCATTGCAAATTACTAATAAAACTTCTGGTTGATATCAGGAGTTTTATTAGTTTACAAATATACAGGTGTAGGAATCAGCTATAAGAATAACTTAGTGTTTGTTCCAGTTAATTATAAAAACAATGTTGACAAATATGAGGCTTAGGCATATTATGATCATATACTCATATGCGTATATAAGAATTTAACAAATAGAATGTTACATAAGAGAGGATAGTGATGATAAATGGATAAATTAACTGATTTTTTTAAAATGTTATCAGATGAAACACGTTTAAGAATTCTAGTGCTTTTATATCACAAAAAACTTTGCGTTTGCGAGATATGCGGCATTATGGAAGAAACACAGCCTAAAATATCAAAACATTTAGCAAAGCTTAGAGATATGGGATTTGTTAAAGATGAAAGAAAAGAACAATTTATATATTATTATTTAAATTTTAATAATAAGGTACTTGAAAACATTTTAAAAGAAATTATACACAATATTGATAACTATGAAACCTTAAAGAAGGATATTGAAAAGATTGCTAGTGCTGAAGTTTATCTTGATTCATGTAAAGGACAAGGGCAGTATTTCATTGATAAATAAGCCAACAGGAGGGTTAATAGAATGAGCGCAATTTCTAGTTTGTTTGGATTCCTTAATGATCAAATACTAAAGATGACATGGCTTTCGGAGCTTATTAGATTGCTTGTGGAAAATGTATTTGGATTATCAATTAAGGAAAGATTAGGAGGAAGTATACATTTCTTTATATATGATACTATAAAGATTTTCATATTATTGTCATTATTGATATTTATAATATCTTATATTCAAAGTTACTTTCCACCTGAAAGGACAAAGAAAATACTTGGTAATATTAAAGGCATAAAAGGAAATATATTAGGGGCATTGCTTGGAACTATTACTCCATTTTGCAGTTGTTCTAGTATTCCTATATTTATAGGATTTACCTCAGCAGGACTTCCACTTGGAATAACATTTTCATTTTTAATATCCTCTCCACTGGTAGATATAGGTTCCTTGCTGATATTAATGTCATTCTTCGGTGCTAAGATTGCCATAGCATATGTTGTGGTAGGATTAATACTTGCAGTTGTAGGTGGTACAATTATTGATAAGTTAGGTCTTGAAGATGAAATACAGGGCTATGTTCGTGATATAGAAAGTGTTGATGCAGCGGTAATTGAAATGACTCGTGAAGAGAGAATATCTTATTCAAAACAGCAAGTTAAAGATATATTTAGGAAGGTATGGTTATATGTTTTAATAGGAGTTGGTATTGGAGCAGCCATTCATAACTGGATACCACAATCCGTTGTTGAAAGGGTAATAGGAAATAAAAATCCATTTTCGGTGCTGCTTGCCACAGGCATAGGAATACCAATGTATGCTGATATTTTTGGAACGCTGCCAATAGCAGAAGCGTTATTTGGAAAAGGAGTAGGAATTGGTACAGTATTATCTTTTATGATGGCTGTAACTGCACTTTCATTACCATCAATGATTATGCTTAGTAAGGTTGTAAAACCTAAGCTTTTAAGAATGTTTGTAACTATAGTTTCTATAGGTATAGTTATTATAGGATATCTATTTAATGCATTCTCATATATGTTTATATAAGCAGCCAATGGTTAGGAATAACCGTTAAAAATATAAAATTTGGAGGAAGAATAAATTATGATTATTAAAATTTTAGGGACAGGATGCACTAACTGCAAAAAGTTAGAGGAAAACGCGAGGAAGGCAGTAGAAGAATTAGGATTAGATGCCACAGTTGAAAAAGTAACTGAAATTAAAGATATTATGAAATATGGAGTAATGAAAACTCCTGCACTTGTAGTTGATGAAAAAGTAAAAATTATGGGAAGAGTTGCAACATCAGATGAGATAAAAAAATACCTCTAAATATGTGCTAGTTTAGAATTTAAGGGATACATGGTGAAGTATTAATATGTATCCTATATTTTTATTCTATAATTGAAGACATATGAAATAATACGACAAGCTTTGAAAACATTGGATACATGATAACTGTGAAGAAAATACATATTTAAGGTTTAAAAATAAATAATAAATGTTATAATATTGTGAGGAAATACTCATAAGTTGAAGAAGAGGAGAGTGCGGAGTGGAAGATTTAGTTAAAGAAATAGAGAAAAGAAGAACCTTTGCCATTATATCCCACCCGGATGCTGGTAAAACTACCATAACTGAAAAACTGCTTTTATACGGGGGTGCCATAAGACTTGCAGGTTCCGTTAAAGCTAGAAAAGCTAACAAACATGCAGTATCTGACTGGATGGAAATAGAAAAACAGAGAGGTATATCTGTAACTTCTTCTGTTATGCAGTTTGATTATGATGGATATTGTATAAACATATTAGATACCCCAGGTCACCAAGATTTTAGTGAAGATACATATAGAACACTTATGGCAGCGGATAGCGCTGTAATGGTTATAGATGCTGCAAAAGGTGTGGAGGAACAAACTAAAAAACTTTTCCATGTATGTAGTTTAAGAGGAATACCTGTATTTACGTTTGTAAATAAAATGGATAGAGAAAGTAGAGATCCTTTTGAATTGATGGAAGAAATAGAAAGTGTACTTGGAATTCGTTCCTATCCTATGAATTGGCCGATAGGATCTGGAGCAGATTTTAGAGGAATATATGATAGAAATAAAAATGTAATTGAAGTGTTTAATGGTGGAAATCACGGACAGACTGAAGTAGAATCTTTAGAAGGAGAAGTAAATGATCCAGTATTTAAAGAGCTTTTAGGAGACCAACTTCATGATAAACTTATAGAAGATATAGAACTATTAGATATAGCTGGAGATAATTTTAATTTAGAGCAGGTAAGAAAAGGTGATCTTACTCCTGTATTTTTCGGTAGTGCACTTACAAACTTTGGTGTAGAGCCATTTTTGAAAGACTTTTTAAAGTTATCTACATCACCACTTCCAAGAGAATCAGATCAAGGAGAAGTTGATACCTTTGAAGAGGAGTTTTCGGCTTTTATATTTAAAATTCAAGCTAACATGAATCCTGCGCATAGAGATAGAATTGCATTTATGAGAATATGTTCAGGTAAGTTTAAAAAAGGCATGGAAGTATTCCATATTCAAGGTAAAAATAAAGTTAAATTGGCGCAACCACAGCAATTCTTAGCACAGGATAGGGAAATAGTAGAAGAAGCTTATGCAGGAGATATCATAGGAGTTTTTGATCCAGGTATTTTTAGCATAGGAGACACTTTATGTAAGAGTCCTAAAAAGTTTAAATTTGAAGGTATTCCAACCTTTGCGCCAGAGCACTTTGCTAGAGTTAAAACCATAGATACTATGAAAAGAAAGCAATTTGTAAAGGGAATTACAGAAATATCCCAGGAAGGTGCTATTCAGGTATTTAAGCAAATAAATATAGGTATAGAAGAAATAATAGTTGGAGTTGTAGGTGTACTACAATTTGAAGTATTAGAATATAGAATGAAAAGCGAATATAATGTAGATATAAAGATGGAAAGACTCCCTTTTAGATATGTAAGATGGATTGAAAATACTGATATAGATGTAGAATCACTTAGTATAACTAGTGATACTAAGATTGTAAAGGACTTGAATGATAGAAGCCTAATGTTATTCCAAAGTGATTGGGCTATAAGCTGGGCGTTAGATCATAATAAGGGTGTAGTTTTATCTGATATTGGTAAGAGTGAATAAAAGGAAATTGCGATGCAATTTCCTTTTATCTATTTACATTGTTTAAAAATCCTATGGTAATCATAGGGCTCAGGCTGTTGATAAGCATATTTTATCAACAGCCTTTTTATAATGTTACTCACAAATAGTATAAATAATGAATAATATGTATGAACAGCAAGGAGTACTACAACATTTACGAATAAATCTATATTAATGAATAAACAAATTTATATTAATAAATGAATCTATAAGGGGGAAAATAAATGGAAGATAATCAATTGCTAGTTCCTACAGAATTAGTGACCGATCCAAAGACTGGTTATCTGATTCCGAACTATTTTAATACTGCCAACTGGGCATATAGCCCCAAAATGAGAAAATTCATTGATGCAATGCCGATGCTTGGACCTAGCGGTGCAAACGCTTTAGGCCAGTATATACCTGTTGCTGTCCCCGATACTACCACTTATCCAGGCTGTGATTACTATGAAATTGCCGTTGTTGAATTTAAAGAACAGATGCACTCAGACTTGCCGCCTACCACTCTCCGAGGATATGTGCAATTGTCCACAACAGTGGTTAAAGGTAATCAACTTCCTTTGAACTATAATGATAACCCAGTCAACCCAATTTTAAAAGGTGATGGCACCCAGGCTTACGGTGTAGATGCTCCTCATTATATGGGGCCTGTTATTATTGCAACCCGTGACGTACCAGTACGCATCAAGTTCTACAACCTACTTCCTACTGGTGCTGGTGGTAACCTCTTCATTCCTGTTGATACCACTGTTATGGGGGCGGGGCATGGTCCTCTAGGGCATGATGCTATGCCTATGAATTACACGCAAAACCGCGCCAATGTTCATCTCCATGGTAATAACACCGTCTGGATTAGCGATGGAACGCCCCATCAGTGGATTACTCCAGCTGGAGAAGACACTCCATATCCTCAAGGTGTCAGTGTAGTGAATGTTCCTGATATGGAGAATGTGGATGATCCTCGCGATGGAATGCAGACCTTGTACTACACTAATGCACAAAATGCTAGATTGATGTTTTATCATGATCACTCATATGGTATCACTCGACTTAATGTATATGTGGGAGAAGCAGCAGCTTATTTACTCACAGATAAGGTAGAAAAGGATTTGATCAATGGAACTAATGAATCAGGGGTTAATCCGGGTCTTAAAAAGATTCTCCCAGACATTGGGATTCCTATTGTAATTCAAGACAAGACCTTCGTTGATGAGAGTACAATTGGCGATACGGATCCAACCTGGGTCTGGGGAACAACACCTGGCACGCCCAATACTGGGGATCTATGGTATCCTCATGTGTATAGTCCAGCACAGAATCCTTGGAGTCCTGAAGGGACAAATCCCTTTGGCCGCTGGATGTACGGTCCATGGTTTTGGCCACCAACAACGAATATAGAACATGGACCAATCCCAAACCCTTACTATGATCCTGTAAATGCACCAGAGCAACCACCAATGATGCCTGACATGCCTTACCCATCAATGCCAGGGGAGGCATTTATGGATACGCCAATTATCAACGGTACGGCCTACCCATATTTGGAAGTTGAACCCAATGCTTATCGTTTCCGCATTCTAAATGCTGCTGATGACCGTTTCTTTAACCTGCAGATGTATGTAGCTAATCCTGATGACTACAGCTTACCTGGAGGATATGGTACAGAAGTTAGGATGATAAAACCCGCTTGTGGGGTACCTGGTATTCCTGCTGACTGGCCAAGTGGTATACCAGACCCTGAATTAAAAGGACCAGACTGGATTCAAATTGGCACCGAAGGTGGTTTCTTGCCAGCACCTGTGGTGATACCAAGCCAGCCAATCACTTGGAACCTAAATCCTACAAACTTTAACTTTGGAAATGTGGATCAGCACTCACTGCTTCTTGGAGCCGCAGAACGTGCAGATGTCATTGTTGACTTCTCACAATATGCTGGGAAGACACTCATTCTCTACAATGATGCTCCAGCAGCTTTTCCAGCAGCCGATCCGCGCTATGACTATTACACGGGTAACCCAGACCTAAGGGGTGAGGGTGGTACAAACACCACGAAAGTGGGAGAAGGTCCAAATATACGAACCATTATGCAAATAAGGGTAAAAGATTTAGTTCCTGCTCCTAAGTACGAAATAACTACGCTGGAAGCAGTGTTTGCTAAAGCAGATAATAAACCCGGTGTATTTGAATCATCTCATGATCCAATTATTATACCACAGGAAGCCTATAACTCCGCCTACAATGTTACTAATTTACCTGAGGATGCTGAAAGCGCCTACGTGCAGCTTAATGAGTTCTCCAAGACCTTTAGGCCGATAGATGCTAGTGGAGTTCTTTTGCCACCTGTTACTCTTACCATTGAGCCGAAGGCTTTGCAGGATGAAATGGGTGAAGTATACGACATGGGATATGGACGTATGAGTGGTATGCTTGGACTTGAATTTCCAGTGTCTAGCTCTAATTTTAGTCAGTTTGTGGTTTATGGCTATACAAGTCCCCCAGTTGAGGTTTTAAGAGGCATAGAAAATCCTAATGCAACTCCTATTGGCTCTTTGAATGATGGGACACAGATTTGGAAGATTACTCACAATGGTGTGGATACCCATACAATTCACACTCATCTGTTTTCTGTACAACTCATCAACCGAGTTGCTTGGGATGGGGCTTTAATGCCGCCTGATCCTAATGAACTAGGCTGGAAGGAAACTTTCAGGGTGAATCCGCTTGAGCATACAATTATTGCTCTTAGGCCGAATATTACTGCGCCTTCACAAGTACCATTTGAGGTGCCGAACAGTGTTCGTCTTATTGACCCAACAATGCCTGAGGGTGCTGTATTAATGCCGCCACCACCTGTAGGATGGTTCGATCCACTAGGAAATCCAGTTGACCAAGTTATAAATCATTATGTTAACTTTGGATGGGAGTACGTTTATCACTGCCATATTCTAGCCCATGAAGAGATGGATATGATGCACTCTATGGCGGTTGCTGTTCAACCAAAAGCACCTTCAAATCTAATTGCTAATGTTATCGGTGTTAGATTTAACAAACGTGTGGTTTTAACCTGGGATAATGATTCTCAAAATGCTACTAGATTTACTGTTCAGAAAGCCATTAGTAGTAATGGACCATGGATTACTCTAGCAACGCTGCCATCTAGTTCAAATTCATATACCGATCCAATTGGCAACACTAACGATATTTATTATTATAGAGTGTTTTCATCAAACACTGTGGGTGATATGGCTACTCCGGGATTTCCGACGATGACAGTGGATTCACAATTTTCTAATGTGGTAAGTGTTGGTCAGCCAGAGGCTCCAACTAATTTGACTGCAAGAAGATTAAGTGGTCAGCAAGTTCGTCTCACATGGCGTGACAATGCTGTTAACGAGAATGGTTTTGTAATAGAACGATCTGACAATGGAGGTAACTATTTCGCACTGGCTATAGTTGGATCCAAATTTTCTACCGGTAACGTCGTGTATATTGATTCAACTGTTGTATCTGGTAAAAATTACACCTATCGCGTAATGGCTGTAAATGCTGCAGGATCATCAGCTTACTCGAATACGGCAAACGTGAGGCTGTAACCTGAAGAAACATTGATGTGTAATAACTATAATTCTTTTTACTTTTAGATACTAGAAGTTAGGTATAAGGTTCTAGGAAATGTAGAAACTTTGCTATGCAAAGTTTCCTCCAAACCTAGAACCTTTGTTCTAGAATCTAGAAAAATTGCTTCGTATTTTTTAAATTTTTCTTCTTCCAAACAAAGCATCTACTACAAATACTATTGCAGCAATTAGCAATAGTAGATGTATAAGATTACCGCCAATGCTAAAGATAATACCTAAAAGCCAAAATAAAACTACAATTCCACCAATCAATCTTAAAATACCCATAAAATCACCTCTGTATTTTGATTAGTTACCACGTATTTATAGTATTAACATAATTTTATGGTTTTATCCGATAACTTGCCATATGGGTGGAACTAAAAAAAGAGAGGAAAACCTCTCTTAGTATCTTCTGTCGTTTCTGTTGTTATTTCTGTTAGCTTTTCTAGCTTTTCTACACTCTGGGCATCTTACTGGCTCGTTTTCAAATCCTTTTTCTTTGTAAAAAGCCTGTTCTCCCTCAGTGAATACGAATTCATTACCACAATCTTTACATACGATAGTCTTATCTGCCATTTAAAACAACCTCCTTAATATCATAGGAACAGGATAATTTTTCACGGATAATCCTCCTATGATAAAGGATCTATCTGAATAAATTAACCTTCCTTATTAAAAATGGAGAAGCTCTCCTAAAAATATTATAGCATAATTCAATAAAAAAACAACTAAGATTGGTAAAGTTATGTAATTTAGAAATGCATTATTTTGCGAAATTTTTTAAGAGTTTGAGCAAGATAATAACTAATAAATCAGGAAAAATTCATAATTAAAAATTAAAGTAATATATATGTTATAATATATTTAAAGTAATTTATAAGATGAGTTAAGAGGGGATATATGGATAAGAAAAGGCTTATAAATTTAATAAATAAAGGTGAAGGAATAAAACTAGATTTTAAGCAAAAGTTAGAGCTAGATATGGAAAGCTCAAGAAAGGAATTAGCTAAGGATATATGTGCTATAGCAAATTCCAAAGGTGGAAGAGGATACTTAATAATAGGCGTAGAAGATAAAACAAAGAAAATTATAGGAATAGACGATGATCATAAATATAGTGAGGAACAAATCCAACAAATAGTAAGTTCTAGATGTGAGCCTCCTATACCTATAAATTTAGAATTTGTAGAGATAGAAAATAAAATGGTGGCTATAATAAATATATATGATGGACCACAAAAACCCTATCAAATTAGAGAGACTGGAGCTTTTTATATAAGAAGGGGCTCTACTACAGATACCATGAGAAAAGAAGAAATTATATCAGCTCTTCAAGAAAATTTAAGTTTAAATTTAGAACTTTGTCCAATTGTAAATAGTACTTTAGATTGTATAGATAATTCTTTAGTAGATAAGTATTTTATGCTTAAAGGAATTGAAGTAAATGATAATAATAGAATAGAGCTTATGGAAGGTGCATCTATAATAAACTTTGATGGAGATATTAATAAATATGTTCTGACTTTAGGAGGAGCATTGGTATTTTCTAAACTGAGTTACTTGTTTGCCCCCCACAGCATGATAAAAATAATAAATAAAGTAAATAAGAATTTGGCAGAGAGTATAGTGATTCAAGGAAATCTCCTCTCCATGTTAGATGAAGGCGAAAATATAATAAAAGATATACTTCCTAAGACATATCCAGTTAAGGCCATATATGAGGGATTAAGCAATGCCATATTATATAGAAATTACGCTTTGTATTATAAAGAAATAGAATTAGTTATAGAATCAAATAGCATAATCTTAAATAGTCCGGGAAATTTATTGTCAAAGCATTTAGAAAATAATCATACTTTTTTAAAAAGAAATATGTGGATTTATGAAAAGCTTATAACTTTAGATGATAAAGGCAGATTTTTAAATTCAGGAAGAGGTTTTGCAAGAATTAAGGGGCAATTTAAAGGTAAGGCTAGAGTAAGCTTCGTAAATTCTCTAAAACAAGAGAACTTTAAAATTATTTATCCAGGAACTAAATTTTATAAGTAACGTAATATTTCATCCAGTATATAATAATAATAAGTAATAATATAAGTGGTAAATATATACTGTAAATGATTATATAGTACATGGAAAGTAAAAGTAAATAAAGGTAGAAAAATGTTTTTAAAATATTCAGTCAATTATATTGAAATAATGTTTTTAGTATTATATAATTTAGTTACAGGTAACCTAAAAACCTAAAAAATATAGTTAGGGGTGGTAATGATGATTCAAGTATTTTGCAGCCAGAGAGGATCAGGTAAGACTAAAGCATTGATACAAATGGCGAACAGCAAAGTTGAGACAGAAAAAGGACACATTGTTTATATTGACGATGACAAAAGGGCTCTATTTGAATTACACAGACAGATAAGATTTATACCAACCTGCGATTTTAAAATTAAAAACTATGAGAATTTTTATGGATTTTTGTGCGGCATAATGTCACAAGATTACGATATTGACACCATTTTCGTTGATGGCTTATTTAATGTTGTAAATCTTGATAGGGATAGTGCGGCACATTTGTTTTATAACTTAGAACAGCTAAGTGAAGATTATAATGTAGACTTTTATATAAGTGTTAATGAAGAAGAAAACATTCCTGATTGTATGGGGAAATATATGAATGATTTATATGTAAATGATTTAGTGTATGCTTAGTAACTTAGGCTAATAGATTAGAAAATTACTTTAAGTTAATAGGGGAGAAAATTACTTTAAGTTGATATATAATGTAAACGTATGTTTTAACTAAAAATCAATATTTACAAGTTATAAATAAAGGTCGCTTAAGTGACACTTTTTATTTTAAAATATTGGATAAAAACCTTAGGGCTGAAAATTAATTCAGCCCTAAGGTTTTTTATAAGGTTGATAAAAATTTTATTTATCTATATACTATACATATATAAAAATTGGGATATTAAACTAAGTAATAAGGAGGTAAGCTTAATGAGTAACGTATTTGATGTACTAATGGAACGTGGATACATAAAACAATTAACTCATGAAGAAGAAATAAAAGAAGCATTAGGAAAGGAAAAAGTTACATTTTATATAGGATTTGACCCTACAGCAGATAGTTTACATATAGGTCACTTTCTTCCTATGATGATGATGGCACATATGCAAAGAGCAGGACACAGACCTATTGCACTTGTAGGTGGTGGTACTGTAATGATAGGAGACCCTTCAGGTAAAACAGACATGAGAAAGATGCTAGATAAAGAAACTATTAATAAAAATGTATCAAGCATAAAAAGTCAATTATCAAGATTTATAGACTTTACTGATGATAAGGCGATTTTAGCTAACAATGCGGATTGGTTATTAAATCTTAATTATGTAGAGTTTATAAGAGAAATTGGAGTGCATTTTTCAGTTAATAAAATGCTCACTGCAGAGTGCTTTAAACAGAGATTGGAAAAAGGACTTTCTTTCTTAGAATTTAATTATATGCTAATGCAAAGCTATGACTTCTTAGAACTTAACAGAAAGTATGGATGTACCATGCAGTTAGGTGGAGATGATCAGTGGTCCAATATGTTAGGTGGAGCTGACCTTATAAGAAGAAAAGAAAGTAAGCCAGCATATGCCATGACTTGTACTTTGCTTACTAATAGTGAAGGAAAGAAAATGGGTAAAACAGAAAATGGAGCATTGTGGCTTGACAAAGAAAAAACTACTCCATATGAGTTTTATCAATATTGGAGAAATGTAGATGATGCAGATGTAGAAAAATGTTTAGCATTATTAACATTCTTACCTATGGATGAAGTTAAAAAATTAGGATCTCTAGAAGGCGCAGAAATTAATGAGGCAAAAAAAGTTTTAGCATTTGAGGTTACAAAGCTTATCCATGGAGAAGAAGAAGCAGTTAAAGCAAAGGCAGCTGCAGAAGCTTTATTTGGAGCGGGAAAAGACATGAGTAATGTTCCTACGGCAGCTATAACTCATGAGAAATTAAACTGTGTAATACTTGACATACTTGTTGAAACTAAAGTATTGCCTTCTAAAGCTGAAGCTAGAAGATTAATTCAGCAGGGTGGACTTAGTATAAACGATGAAAAAGTTACAGATGTGGCTAGAATAGTTACTGAAGAAGATTTTAAAGATGGAGCTATGATAGTAAAAAGAGGAAAGAAAAACTACAACAGAATAGTACTTGAATAGATACTTAACTTGAAAGAAGTATGAAATTTACATTTAGGAAAGCATTCATTTCGCTAAAAACAGTTAATATTTATAAATTTAAAACTTATTCAATGCTTACTACAATGTAAATTTTATACTACAAGTGAAGTGTCAAAACTTATTATAAACCACTAAAGGAAAAAATCGGATAAAATCCGATTTTTTACATTAATTATTAGCTATTAATTATTAACTGTTACTTAAAGGTAGTGATTCCACATAATTATAGCATCTTCTCCATTATCGCTGTAATAGTTACGTCTAACGCCTTCCTCTATAAAGCCAAATTGCTTATAAAGATTTTGTGCAGATAAGTTAGATTTGCGAACTTCTAGGGTGAGACCTATTAAATTTTCATTTTTGCTCATTGACATTAATTTGTCCATTAGCAAAGCTCCAATTCCCTTACGTCTGAAATCTGGATGCACTGCAACATTTGTGATATGACCTTCATCAACTATAATCCAAAGTCCTGCAAAGCCTACCACAGCACCATTTTCTACGGCTGCCACATACCTTGCATGAGTGTTAGAGGTTAGTTCTCCTTTAATAGAAGTTATGCTCCAAGAAATTGGGAAGCATAGCGTGCTTATTTCATATATAGAAAAAATATCTTCGGGATCTGCTACTCTAATTTCAATTCCTTCATTATTCATTTTTATTGCAAGAATTTCTCCTTTCATATTCTCTTTCAGCTTGGGATTTTCTTAAATATATAGGGGCAAAGCTGTAAATATCCTCATAAATTCCAGCTTTTAAAAGGGACATTCCTATTTCACCTAAGCAAGATGCTCTTGCCACATTTAAACTTGCAGGAGCAAAACGTGCATTCGGGATTTGAGATAAAATCTCATTCTTAAATTTATCTGTACAATCTCCTATAAAACATACATCTTCATTTTTATTTTTTATTAGTTCAAGTAACTCTTTTAATGAAATAGCTGAATGATCTAATACCTTTTTTAGGTTTCCTTGTTCAAATTTATATAAGGCAGTATACACGTTATCTCTTAAGGCATCAAGTATAGGACATATTATACCATTAGTATATGCCATAGCACCTGCAAGTGCATCTAAAGAAGATACAGAGACAAAGGGCTTGCCTGTACCTTGACTTAAGCCTTTTATAGTTGCAGCTCCAATTCTAAGGCCTGTAAATGAACCCGGACCTTTGGAGACCACAAAGCCATCTATATCTTTTATAGATAAATGTAAGTTTTTAAGTAAACACTCAATCATAGGCATTGTAATAACTGAATGTTGTTTTTTATAGTTGAAGGTTATTTCACCTAAGAGCTTTTCATCATCTAAAATAGCACAGGTTGCAGATTCTGTAGCTGTATCTAAACTTAAAATTTTCATAGCGTAATCTCCTTTATGTAATCATATCTTTTGCCAATGTAGTTAATAGAAATTTTTCTTTTCTGAGTATCATCCCCAGGGATTTTTTCAATAGTTATTTCAATATGCTCAGAAGGAATAAGTTCTTCTATAAAGTTAGACCATTCAATGACGCTTACACCTTCACCAAATATGTATTCATCAAAACCAATAGCTGCAATTTCATCTGGATCATTTACTCTATATACATCAAAGTGATAAAGCTTCAATCGTCCATCGTATTCATTTACTATATTAAATGTAGGGCTTGTTATAGTATCATCTACTCCTAAGCCATTAGCTATACCTTTAGTTAGATGGGTTTTCCCAGTGCCTAAATCTCCATTTAGGCAAATTATATCAGAAGGGTTACAAAGCTCTCCTATCATTTTACCTATTTTAAAGGTATCTTCTATGTTTTTACATATAAGTTCCATAAAAAAACCTACTTTCTAATATTGTCTATTATAATATTCTATCCTAATTTATGAAAAAAGAAAACTGAAGAGTAAATTATATAAAAACAATACTAATTATTGGAAGTTACTGCTTCTTTTAAATAAGATAATGCTCTACTACATATAAAATTATTTTTTGCCATATCATCCATAATTAAAAAAGCTTCTTTATAGGATAGACCTTTTCTATAAGGTCGCTCTTCAGTAAGGGCTTGATAAATATCACATACTCCCATTATTCTGCTTTCTTCTGAAATTTCGTTTGAGGATAGAGCTCTTGGATATCCTTTCCCATTTAATTTTTCATGATGGTTACAAGCCCAATCGCTTATATCTGGTATTACTTCTATTTTATCTAAAATAATTTTAGTGTAATAAACATGAGATTTTATTATGCTAAATTGTTCTTTGCTTAGAGGACCATTCTTTTCTAAAATACTGTTTGGAATAGCAAGTTTACCTATATCGTGGAGTAGTCCTGCAATTTTCATTTTTAGGCATTTTTCATTATCATATCCTATATGCCTAGATACATTGTAAGCAAGTTCTGATATCCCTATAGAATGACGAGCAGTAAATTTATTTTTATTATCTATTATATTTCCGAAAATATGAGCTATTTTTTCAAATTCATCTAAATTTAAGTATATATCAAATTTAGGTAAAAAATCTTTTAGTATAATATCCATAAGACTAATGTTCTCTAAGTTAAACCAAAAATAATCTTTACTAGAGCATTTTAAGAATGCTTGAACTAAAGTAGGAGAAAAAATTATGTTAGTGTGCTTTTTTATCCAATTAGAAATAGATTCTTTTTGCATATAACAAGGTTTAGAGTCATCATATAAAAGATCTAATATGTCTGAAAGTCTTATTATTTGACTTATTAAAGGAATATCATTGCCTTTTAAATTCATAGGGCCTGTACCATCATAATTTTCATGATGATATAATATAAAAGTACTTAAATTATTAAATTGAGGAAAATCACAAGTTATTTGAGAGCCTATTGTGCAATGATCCTTTATGAAATTGGGGTAGGAATGACTTTGGCTAAAGAAATTTGAAGCTCCTATATCATGAAGTAAAGAAGAAATGTATAATTCTTTTATTGTTGAGTAGTCTAATTGTAAAGAGTAAGCTAATTCTAAACTTATATAACATGCTCTTTTTGAGTGATTCATAAATATATGCTTGGAATAATTGATATTAGATACTTCCTCTATGATAATATTATTGTTTTTATCTAATGCGCTCATTTGAGCTAAATCTAATGCCAAAGAAAGTGCTCTTATAATTTTATCCATATTTATTTTCATAATTATAAACATCCTTTCTTAAAGTAATAACTTATTTTATAATAACCTGTATATTATTCTAAGTAAATACATCTTTGCATTATATGGATACTTTAGGTAAAATATATATATTAAATATATGTACACATAAGAGGTGAAATAATTGAAAAAATTATTTTATGTAATAACTTTATATATGTTAACATTTTTATATAGCTGTTCTCCTGCACAGAGTACAGTAAATAATGAATGGAAAAAGCCAATAGAAAAAGAAGAACAAGTTGCCTTAAATATAGTAACTACAAATAAATTTATATACAATATGACGATAGAATTAACTAAGGATAGACATTATGTAAGTTACATGTTTAAAGATCCTGCACAGGGTATAAATTTTAAATATACAGATGATAGTTTGAATAATATTTCAAAACAGGATTTGTTTATATATAACGGAGTAGGATTAGAACCTTGGGATAAGGATTTTATAGATAGTTTAAGTAAAAGCAAAGTAGGAATTACAAGTGCGTCTAGAGGTGTAAAACTTATATCTTATAATAAAGAAAAAAAATATGGGAAAAGAACAATAAAAGATAATCCATATTACTGGCTCAATATAGACAATTATAAAATTTCTATTTTAAATATTAAAAATGCACTGCAAGATAAGGATCCTCGTAATAGTGATTACTATGAAAAAAATTTTACGGAACATTTAAAAAAGATAGAGCCTTATGAGAAGGATTTTAAAAAAGTTTCAGAAGATTTTAAGGAATATGTAATATTTTTTAATGAAGAAGAATTAGAGTATTTTATAAAATATATAGGATTAAAAAATATTAATTCATCAGCCGTTAAAAATAATAAGGACTTAGAAGAAAAATTAAGTGACAAAGAAAACATTTTATTTATGTATAATAATAGTGACGAGCTTAAGAAAAATGAAGAAATAATAAAAAAATATAATATGCATCCAGTTAAGATACATGTATATGAAGAAAACTTTACTTACACAGATTTATTAAAGAATAACTTATCTAGCTTAAAGAATATTAAAGAAAAGAAAGAGTGATTTAATTATGTTTTTTATAGGCGTATTTGGAATTGAAGAAAAGCATAAAGAAATACGAAGCGTTCAAAATATGGTTTGCAAAGACTGTGAAAGAATGACTACGTATGAGCTTATAGAAGCATATAATTTTTTTCATTTTTTCTTTGTACCCATATTTAAGTGGAACTATAGGCATTATTTAAAGTGCAGAAGTTGCACTGCAGTTTTTCAGATACCTAAAGAACTTGGAGAAGCATTAAAGATGGGAGAAAATCCACCAATTAATAATGAAGATTTAAATCACGTATTTAAGGAAGACAACAGCATAAGTGTAACTAGGTGTAATAATTGTGGAAGGGAAATAGAGTGCAAATTTCAATATTGTCCACATTGTGGGCACAAGTTATAGATTATATTAAAGATTTGAGCTAGGCAATAATGCTTAGCTCTATTTATTTTAAGATAAATATTGAATTAAATAGATACAGACTAATTTGTATTATTATTGATATACAGACTCATACAGTTGATTATCAAAATTATATATGAAAAAAATATGACTAAATTTAATTCCTATGCTCATAGGCTTAAATTTAGTCATATCAACGATTTAATATTTGGCAGGGGCACGAGGACTTGAACCCGGAACCAACGGTTTTGGAGACCGCTACTCTACCAATTGAGCTATACCCCTTCATTACGAAAATTATTGTATCATGTATAAAGAAAGCTGTCAACACTTTTCTGTAAAATCTCCAAGGTAAGAACATTTATCAGTATTATTTCTTGCAACCCATAAATCATAGTGATAAAATATATTCGTTGCATAACCTATAAAAATCTTTATAAGTTAGTATATTTTATTAAATGAGAGATTTGATTAAGAAATTAATATAAACACAGACTTTAAGAGAGAGAGCTGGCTTTTGGGTGTAGGTACATACCTAGAGTTTGTGCTCTCTTTTGCATAATTTGTAAGAATATATAATTTAGTTATAAATTAGCACATCTTATCAAATGAGATGATTGGTTATTAATTAGACTTGAGGCTTAATTATATATGTATGATGATTTAGCTCGTGAACTAAAATTCTCGGGGGTAAAAATAAGGAACACATTTAAGGGTGGAGGGATTACAATATGCAGGAATACGATATAGTTATAATAGGCGGAGGCCCAGCAGGACTTGCGGCTGCAATTTCTGCAAAGGAAGAAGGAGTAGGAAATATCTTAATATTAGAAAGAGGAAGTGAACTTGGAGGAATCTTAAATCAATGTATACATAATGGGTTTGGACTTCATACATTTGAGGAAGAACTCACAGGCCCTGAATATGCACAAAAATATATAAATAAGATAGAGGAATTAAATATAGAATATAAGCTAAATACCATGGTATTAGATTTAAATAGAGATAAGGTCATAACTGCGGTGAATCCAGATGAAGGCATATTTGAAATAAATGCAAAGGCGGTAGTGCTTGCTATGGGATGCAGAGAAAGACCAAGAGGGGCATTGAATATTCCAGGTGGAAGATGTGCGGGAATATTTACTGCAGGAACGGCACAAAGATTTGTAAATATTGAAGGATATCTTCCAGGTAAAGAGGTTGTGGTTTTAGGTTCTGGAGATATAGGACTTATAATGGCAAGGAGAATGACGCTTGAAGGAGCAAATGTTAAGGCTGTAGTAGAGCTTATGAATTATTCTGAAGGGCTTAAGAGAAATATTGTACAGTGTCTTGATGACTTTGATATTTCGTTAAAATTAAGTCATACAGTTATAGATATAAAGGGAAGAGATAGACTTGAAGGGGTTACCATAGCAAGAGTGGATGAAAACAGGAAGCCTTTAAAGGGGACGGAAGAATTTATTGAGTGCGATACGTTACTTTTATCTGTAGGACTTTTACCTGAAAATGAACTATCAAAAAAGGCAGAAGTTGAACTTTCAAAAATTACAGGAGGCCTTATAGTAAATGAAAGTTTAGAAACTAATATAGAGGGTATATTTGCTTGTGGAAATGTGCTTCACGTGCATGATTTGGTGGATAATGTAAGTATAGAAAGTCATATGGCTGGAAAAAATGCAGCATTATATGTAATGGGTATGAATTTTCAAAATGGTGAGGATGTAACGGAAGTAGTAGCAGGCGAAGGTATAAGATATACGGTACCTAAATATATAAATGTTAAAAATGTAGAAAATTATGTTGAGTTAGGATTTAGAGTAAGTAATGTATTTAAAAATAGCTATATAGCTCTTTACTTTGATGACTCACTAGAAAAGCATATTAAAAAAAGAATACTTACTCCAGGAGACATGGAAACATTAAAAATAACAAAGGATATGTTTTCGAAGTATCCAAACAGCAGTAAAGTTACTGTAAAGATAGAAGAGGAGTAGAATTTAATTAAAGTTAAATAATTAATAAGATGAGTGCCTAAAAAAGTTTTTTTAGGCACTCTTTACATATAAGCATTTTCCCTTTGTTTGCTGAAACAGAATTTTCAGCAGTGATTTCTTTACCGCATATATTGCAAGAGTTTAAATTATTGGATGAGGATGTATTTTTTTTAACAGAATTATTCAAGTTTTTCTTATTGGAAGGAGGTTCATATTCTATTGGTATGTCCTTGGTTTCTTTTTTGCATATATCATATCTCATGCTATATAGACTTTCAGCAAATAATTCTAATTCAAATCTAGGATCTTCTTTATCGTAATATTCTTCTATTATGAGTCTTCTAATTTGAGCATCATTTATAATTAATCCACTTTTTTCTATACCATCAAAAATACTTTTAGTAATGTTATTTGTATCTGGATGTCTTTTTTGACTTTTATAATAAACCTTGAGCACTGCTATTAATGCCTCTGTAAGTACTATATGAGGATTTTGAATTCTAGCAGCATAGGCAATTTCTTCTTCATAAAGGGCATATCTATCGTGATATTTTCCCGAATTATAAGGTAAAATTGCTCGTCCATTTAAATTTGATAACTTAAAATTTGATTTAGATATAGGGGAACCTTTTACTACAACTTTGGCATACTTATTCATATTAATCACCTTTTGTTTATAAAGTTATATAATGCAAATTTTAATATTAAAATAAAACCTTATTTAATAATATCATAATGAGTTTAATTGACACAAATATTTGATTATAAGGTGCTAATAAAGTATAATAATTTATTGAACTTACCATATAAAATTAAAATGAAAACAAGTCTAAATATATCTAATAATTGAAATATAAGAGAGGTAAAAGTATGGAGGAGAAGAAATTTAAAATTCTTGCTATAGAAAGCAGTTGCGATGAAACTTCTGCAGCGGTAGTAGTAAATGGAAGAGATGTACTCTCAAATGTTATAGCTTCTCAAATAGATACACATAAAAAGTTTGGGGGAGTTGTTCCAGAAGTAGCTTCAAGAATGCATATTGAGGTAGTTGGTGCAGTAGCTAAAGAGGCTATAGATAAAGCAAAAATTACCTTTGATGATATAGATGCAGTAGGGGTTACATATGGCCCAGGTCTTGTAGGGGCGTTACTTGTGGGACTTCAATATGCTAAGGCATTGGCTTTTGCTTTAGATAAGCCACTTATTGGAGTAAATCATATCGAAGGTCATATAAGCTCAAATTTTATTCAGCATAAAGATTTGGAACCACCTTTTGTATGCCTTGTAGTATCAGGAGGACATACATTTGTGGTATATATGAAAGATTATGGTGAATTTGAAGTGATGGGTCAAACTAGAGATGATGCAGCAGGGGAAGCTTATGATAAGATAGCTAGGGCTTTGGGATTGGGATATCCAGGTGGTCCTAAAATTGATAAGCTTGCTAAAGAGGGAAATGAAGATGCAATAAAATTTCCAAGGGCAAACTTTCATGACAATGAATCCTTAGATTTTTCTTTTAGTGGTTTAAAATCCTCAGTTTTAAATTATTTGAATTCTATGGAAATGAAGGGTGAAGAGGTTAATAAAGCTGATGTGGCAGCATCTTTTCAAAAGGCAGTAGTTCAATTTTTAGTTGATAATGCAATGAAAGCTTGTAAGATTAAAGAAGTAAATAAAATAGCAGTAGCAGGAGGAGTTGCATCTAACTCATGCTTGAGAGACACCTTAATTAATAGAGGGCGTGAAAATGACATAGAGGTTTTATTTCCAGAGCCTATTCTATGTACAGACAATGCTGCCATGATAGGAAGTGCAGCATACTTTGAATTTTTAAAGGGAAGGGTATCTTCCATGGAACTAAATGCAGTACCGAACTTAAAATTGGGGCAAAGATAAAAAGCTGTTTTGCAGCTTTTTTATTTTTTGCTAAATTAGTTGTGAAATCCTCGATATAAAAACAAGTGTATACATATGTAAAACTAAAAATGACGATTAAGGTATAAAATGGGAAGTAATTATAACTGAAATTGATTACATCAGTCATAAAATGTGAAATTTGGATTTTTGAAAATTGCAATTTTTAGTTAATGAGCCTATAATGGAAAATAATAAAAATTAATAAGTAACTTATAATTTTAATTTACATAAGCCAATGATAACATGCTGATGGTAAAGGATTATAGGTGGTCATTGCCTTGATGGTTTTGTGCATAAACATGATTAATATGTATTAAATATGCTAAAAACTAAATGCTTTAAGATTTTGATTGGGGGAAATAAAATTTCAAATTTTAAAGTATTATTCAAATTTAAGAAAAATGAAGGGGGCTTCTAAAAAATGAAACGAAGAGTACTAGCATTATTAATAACCAGTATGGTTATAACAACAACACTTCTAGCAGGGTGTGGAGGGGGAAACAAACAAGCAACTAGTGGAAATGCTACGGCACCAAAAACACTTATTTATGCGCAAGGTTCTGATCCTAGGGGGTTAGATCCAGCTTATGTTGATGATGGGGAATCAGCTAAGATAATTGTAAATGTCTATGAAGGATTACTTCAATATAAAGAAGGATCAACAGAAGTAGAGCCATGTCTTGCAACAGAATGGAAGATAAGTAATGATGGAAAAGAATATACATTTAAACTTCGTCAGGGAGTAAAATTCCATGATGGAACACCGTTTAATGCAGATGCAGTAAAATTTAATATAGAAAGACAAATACCACCTCAAGTAAAAGATGACATGCCATATGCCTCCTTTACTTTTGGACCAGTACAAAAGGTTGAAAAGGTGGATGAGTATACAGTGAAGGTTATATTAAAAGAGTCATATACTCCTTTCTTAGCTAACCTAGCAATGTCTCTTGCAGCGCCAATGGCAAGTCCTGATGCTATAAAGAAAAATAATGGTAACTTAAACGAAAATCCTGTAGGAACAGGACCATTTAAATTTGTATCTTGGAAAAAGGGTGAAGCAGTAACTTTAGAAAAGAATAATGAATATTGGGGAGAAAAAGCAAAATCAGATAAAGTGGTATTTAAGTTCACTAAGGAAAACTCAGTACGTGCAAGTGAACTTATGACAGGAGCTGTGGATATAATAGATGGAGTTGACCCTAATGATATTAAAAAACTTACAGATAGTAAGATGCAATTATTTAATGAAAAGGGAATGAATATAAATTACATGGCATTTAATACATCTAGAGCACCATTTAACGATGTTAAACTTAGGCAAGCTATAAGTTACGCCATAGATAGAGAAGAGCTTGTTAAATACTTATATCAAGGTTTCTCAGATATAGCATATACTTCAATGCCATCTTTCATTCCAGGATTTAATGATAAATTAAAGTCTTATCAATATAATCCAGAAAAGTCAAAAGAGCTATTGAAGGCAGCAGGAAAAGAAAATTTACAAGTTAAAATGATTACTTATTCAAATCCTAGACCATACAATCCAGTAAATGGACAAAAGTTAGCTGAAGCTATTCAAAACTACTTATCAAAAGTAGGTATAAAGGCTACAATTGATGTTTATCCATGGAAGGAATACAAAGAAAAAATAGCTCAAGGCGAGGGGGATATATTATTTTATGGATGGAATGGAGATAACGGAGATGCAGATAACTTCTTATCACTGTTTGATTCAAAAGAAATAAAATCTACTTTAAATGCCGCTAGATATAATAATCCCAAAGTAGACGAACTTCTTGTAAAAGGAAGAAAAACTCCAAATGGGGAAGAAAGAAATAATATTTATAAAGAGATACAAAAAATAGTAGATGAAGATGCAGTTTGGCTTCCAATATCCTACGCAAAGAGTATGGCGGCTTACTCACCTAAAGTTAAAAACTTTGAACTTCATCCAACAGGAGTTGTATTCTTAAAGGATGTAGAAAAATAATTGACATAAGATTAAGAAACCCCGTTTAGCTACGGGGTTTCTACATAGGCATAATTTGTAGAAATCTACGATTTCATTACAAATTAGCCCATCTCATGATAATGAGATGTTTCATAATTATAAATCAGTACATAGTACTAGTGGCGTTAGATTAGAAATTATAAAAGGGGGCCAAGGAATATGCTAAAGTATATATTTAAAAGATTAGTGCTACTAATACCTGTAATACTTGGAGTATCTATACTTGTATTTTTAGTAATGCATGTTTTTACAACAGACCCTGCAAGTATTATATTAGGACAACATGCTACTGCAGAGCAGGTAGCAAACTTAAGAGAAGAATTAGGGTTAAATAAACCTTTATATCTACAATATTTTGATTTTATAGGGGGAGTATTTAAAGGAAGTTTAGGTAATTCACTTATAACTAAGACTTCAGTTACAGGAGAGATATTAGCAAGGTTTCCAGCAACTATTGAACTTGCTTTAGCAGCTATTATTATTGCTTCTATAGTTGGAGTAATTATAGGAGTAATATCTGCGGTAAAGCAAAATTCTTTAGTTGATTATCTTAGCATGGTAGGAGCACTTCTTGGGGTTTCTATGCCAATATTTTGGCTTGGACTTATGCTTATAATATTGTTTTCGGTTAAGCTTCACTGGTTACCTGTATCAGGAAGAATACAAATAGGTATGGAACCTGTGCATGTTACAGGATTTTATTTATTAGACAGCTTAATCACTGGAAATATGGCTGCGTTTAAAAGTTCGCTTCAGCATTTAATATTACCAGCAATAGCATTAGCTTCTTATTCAACTGCAATTATAGCTCGTATGACAAGATCTACTATGCTTGAAATTGTTAAGCAGGATTATATAAGAACTGCAAGAGCTAAAGGATTATATGAAAGAGTCGTTATACTTAAACATGCTTTAAGAAATGCACTAATACCAATAACTACAGTAATAGGACTTCAATTGGGTTCCCTTCTCGGAGGTGCTGTACTTACAGAAACGGTTTTTTCATGGCCTGGGGTTGGAAGTTATACAATTGATGCTATATTAAAGTCAGATTATCCAGTAGTTCAAGGTTCTGTAATGATCTTAGCGGTTGTATTTGTGCTTGTAAATTTAATAGTAGATTTACTATATGCATATTTAGACCCTAGAATAAAATACTCTTAATAAAGGAAACATCTCAAATGAATTGAGATGTGCTAATTTATTACGAAATCAAAGATTTCTATAAATTATGCAGGAGGTAATTTTAATGGAAACTAACGTAGAATTAGAGGCTCAAGTTGAAGAGCATGAAGAAAAATATAAACATTTAAAAAATACATTTAGTATTCTTATAAAAAATAAAGCAGCACTAGTGGGATTAATTATAATTTTGTTATTGACTTTGATAGCTTTATTTGCAAGCTTTATTATGCCTTATGATCCTTATGTAGGAAATTTGTCTGAAAGCCTTCAAGCGCCATCATCTGCACATATATTTGGAACAGATGAACAAGGAAGAGATATTTTAAGTAGAATTATAGATGGAGCAAAAATATCTTTAAGAGTAGGTGTTGCCTCTGTTGCTATTGCATTAAGCATTGGAACTGTAATAGGTGCAACTGCTGGATACTATGGTGGAAAGATAGATATGTTTTTAATGAGAATTATGGACATAGTTTTGGCTTTTCCATCGCTACTTTTAGCTATAGCATTTATGAGTGCTTTAGGAAGGGGAATAGACAAGGCTGTAATTGCAATAAGTATTGTCACAATACCTGAGTATGCAAGAATAGTTAGAAGCTGTATATTAGCTGTTAAAGAAAGTGAATATGTTCAAGCGGCAAAGGTAATAGGAAATAGCGATTTTAATATTATATTTAAACACATTTTACCCAATGTTATGTCTCCTATAATAGTACGCGCTACTTTAGGAGTATCTACAGCTATTTTGGAAACATCAGCTTTAGGGTTTTTAGGACTTGGTGTTCAACCACCCTTTGCTGAATGGGGAAGTATGCTTGGATCAGGAAGAGGATATTTCTATAACGCTCCCCACATAGTATTGTTCCCTGGTATAGCTATTACTATTACCGTATTAGCTTTTAATTTGTTTGGAGATGGGCTTCGTGATGCCTTAGATCCAAAGTCTAGAAAATAGAGGTGAGTGAAATGTTACTAGAAGTAAAGAATTTAAAAACTCAGTTTAAGATGAAAGATGGCCTGGTGAATGCAGTTAATGGAGTGGACTTTAATATAGATAAGGGAGAAGTTGTAGCAATTGTTGGAGAATCTGGTAGTGGGAAAAGTGTTACTTCCCTATCTATTATGGGACTTATTCCAAGCCCTCCAGGAAAAGTTATAGATGGAGAGATATTATTTAAGGGTGAAGATTTATTAAACAAAAATAAAAGAGAAATGCAGGATATAAGAGGAAGTAAGATTTCTATGATATTTCAAGAACCTATGACTTCGTTAAATCCTGTATTTACTGTAGGAAGGCAAATTTCTGAATCCATTATGAGACATGAAAAGTTATCTAAAAAGGCAGCGGGAAAAAAAGCAATAGAAATGCTTGATCTAGTTGGAATACCTTCTCCGGAAACAAGAATTAAAAATTATCCACATCAACTAAGTGGAGGTATGAGGCAGCGTGTAATGATTGCTATGGCTCTTACATGTAATCCAGAACTTTTAATTGCAGATGAGCCAACTACTGCACTTGATGTTACAATACAAGCTCAAATATTAGATTTAATGGTTAAGCTTAAAGAAAAACTTGGGACATCAATACTTTTAATAACTCATGACCTAGGAGTGGTTGCGGAAACTGCTGATAGGGTTGTAGTTATGTATTGTGGGAAGGTGGTTGAAAATGGAAGCGTAGATGAAATTTTTGAGAATCCAATGCATCCATATACACAGGGATTGTTAAATTCTATTCCTAAGATAGATGAGGAATGCAAAAAATTATTTATGATACCAGGTATGGTTCCAAACCCTTTAGATATGCCTGAAGGTTGTGCTTTTAGCAGCAGATGTAGTAAATGTAGTGAAAGATGCACATCAAAAGAGCCACCACTTATTAATTATAATGGAAGAGAAGTAAGATGCTTTTTATATAGTAACAAAGGAAGGAGGGAAGTATGATTATGGAAGTTTTAATGGAAGTAAAAAACTTAAAAAAATACTTTCCTATGCAATCTGGATTTTTAAGTAGTAATAAGGGATATGTTAAAGCTGTTGATGATGTTAGTTTTAATATATATAAGGGAGAAACTCTAGGACTAGTTGGAGAATCAGGCTGTGGGAAATCTACTACAGGAAGAATGCTTGTAAATTTGTTAAATCCAACTGAGGGTGACGTATTATTTGAAGGCAAAGATATTAGAGAGCTTTGTAAAAAGGATAAGAAAAATTTAAGTAAAAATATACAAATAATATTTCAAGACCCCTATGCGTCTCTAAATCCTAGAATGACCATAGGAGATATAATAGCAGAGCCTATGAAAATAAATAAAATAGTAGATGGCAAGGAACTTGAGAAAAGAGTTTTGAAGCTATTAAATTATGTAGGACTTGCAAGTTATCATAAGGATAGATATCCTCATGAGTTTAGTGGAGGACAAAGACAAAGAGTTGGAATAGCAAGAGCAATTTCTGTAGATCCAAAACTTATAGTGTGTGATGAACCAGTATCAGCATTAGACGTTTCTATACAAGCTCAAGTTTTGAATTTACTGCATGACCTGCAAAAAGAATTTGATTTAACTTATCTTTTTATAGCTCATGGTTTAAATGTTGTAAAACATGTAAGTAATAGAGTTGGGGTTATGTATTTAGGAAAGCTTGTAGAAATTGCAAATGATAATTGCCTATATAGCGATCCAAAACATCCATACACTCAGGCGCTTTTATCTGCAATACCTGTTCCGAATCCTAGGGCTAAAAAGGAAAGAATTATATTAAAGGGTGATGTGCCAAGTCCATTAAATCCTCCAACTGGCTGTAGATTTCATACTAGATGCTCTAAGTGTATGGATATATGTAAATTAGAAGAACCTAAAATGGTAGAAATAGAAGGAAAGCACAGCGTTGCTTGTCACCTTTATGATGCTAGTATGGCAGTAGAAAATAATTAGCGACAAGTTGGCGTGGCTATAGCTTTTAATGGCTAGTAAAGTGGTTGATAATGAATAATTGATATTTCAATAAGATAATAGTTTAGGATGAAAGTCGGCATAGGTCGGCTTTCTGTGTTTTTATGATGAGATTATTATATAACATAAATGCATATGATATAATTAAGGAAGTAAATTAAGATATATTATATATAAGAAACTTGAAAAGAAAGATTATTATTTAACAGTAGGAGGTAAATATATATGAATAAAAATATAGGTTTTATAGGATGCGGAAATATGGGTCAAGCCATCATTGGAGGATTAGTGAAATCTAATGTTGTGGGAAATAAAAAAATATTAGTAAGCAATCCTACTATGCCAGAGCTTGAAAAAGTGAAAAATCAATACGGAGTACTTATTACTACTAATAATAAAGACGTTGCTGAGTTTAGCGATATTATAATACTTGCCGTAAAGCCTAATAAGCATAAGGAAGTAATAGATGAAATAAAGGAAACTGTTAAAAAAGGTGCAATTATTATTACCATAGGAGCAGGAATTTCTATAGAATTTTTAAAGGAGTCTTTTAACACTGAAAATAAATTTGTAAAAGTTATGCCAAATACTCCAGCCTTAGTAGGAGAGGGTATGGCAGCAATATGTCATGATGGGTCTTTAATTAAGGAAGAGGAAATAGAAGTATCTTCAATATTTGAAAGTCTGGGAAAAGTAGAGTGGGTGGAAGAAAAACTTATGGATGCAGTAACTTCTATAAGTGGATCATCTCCTGCTTATGTATATATGTTTATAGAGGCTTTAGCAGATGGGGGAGTAATGCAAGGACTTGCTAGAGATAAAGCTTATAAAATGGCAGCTCAAGCAGTGCTTGGTTCTGCAAAAATGGTACTTGAAACAGGTGAGCATCCAGGACAATTAAAGGATAAGGTATGCTCCCCAGGAGGAACTACAATTGAAGCGGTCTATTCGCTAGAAAAAAATAATTTTAGAGGAACTGTAATTGAAGCGGTAAAAGTTTGCGGAGAAAAGTCTAAGAAGATGAGCGAAAAATAAAGAAATTGTGACAGTTTTAATATTGAATCTATCGTATGGGATTTACATTTAAGAAAGCGTTCGTTTCGCAAAAAAAGGTCTAATATTTCTGCCCTTAAAATATCTAAACCTTCTAAACTCGCTTTGCTCAAACAGTAGAAGGTTCTTAACGATATTTTAAGTTCAGAAATAAAGACCTTTTAGTGCTTACTCAATGCTTTCTACAATGTAAATCCTATACTATTATTCAATATTAAAAATATTACTTAGGCTCACTGACTGAAGGAAAGAATTTCGCTTTAGCGAAATATCCTTTTAAATTGATACTTATCAAAGGGCTGATAAGCCCGCAGACCGACAGGTCGTAGAGCATTATTCACCTAATTTTCTTTTAAGAGGCTTTAAGCATACTACCACATTGTTAACTTATAAATTAAATTTTCTATTCATTCCATTTATTTCTTATAAGGCCCTGTAACCTCTCAGGCTGTCGCCCTAAAAGATTCTTATGTACCAATTCTTAAAATGAAGATATTTTTAGTGTTGAATGCAGTATGGGATTTGCACTGTAGAAAGCATTGAATGAGCTTTAAAAGGGCTTTATTTATAAATTTTAAATATCGTATAGAGCCTTCTACTGTCTGAGCCACAGCGAGTTTAGAAGGCTTAGGTATTTTAAATTTATAAATATTAGCCCTTTTTAGCGAAATGAATTGCTTTCCTAGGTGCAAATCCCATACTGCTAATCAAACGTTAAAAATGGAATGCACTTTTTCTAAAAGTGCATTCCATTTTCATAGTAACTGCTTTCTTTGAATGCAGTAAATATTATATCTACATTTTCACAGCTGGTTTCTAGTATATGCTTTGTTACTATACCAGCAAACATATCTTGAACTTGTTGGCCTCTATCAAACCAGCCTACTTCAACAAAAACATAAGGAGTTACAATTTGGCCATCTTTTATTAAAGTAGTAGGTATAAGTTCTATGGTGAAGTACTCCCTAGGACATTCTAAAAGCCTTTGAAGCTCATCTACCATGTCTTTGCTTATTTTGCATATTTCAGATTCTTTAAGACCTCTAATTTTTATCTGCGGCATAACTTTCCTCTCCTTTAGACAAAATATTTTTTTCTTTTTGTTTTGATATATTCATATAGTTAGTTCCCCATATACCACCAAGTATTAGTAGAGAACCTATTATATGATAAGTATAAAACTTTTCTTTCAAAAATACTACACCTGCTACTATAGATACTATAGTAGATAAATTTGTGAAAATCACAGATTTGGAAGCTTCTAATTTTGATAAACTATAATTTACAAGAAAGAAGGCTACAACAGATGAAAGTAATCCTAAATAAAATATTGATATTAAAAAGTCCTTAGATTTTAGTGGGGCGAAATAATTTGTTAAAGTACCATTTACTAAATGAGTGAATAAGGATAAGAAGTTAAAGGTTAGTGCTGCTATACCCATCATAAAATAAGTGATTTCAAAAGAAGAAAATCTTGCGGAAACCTTCCTAGAAAGTATATTAAAAACAGATGCAGAAATAACTGCTCCTAGTAAAAGAAATGTTCCTAAAACACTATTAGAACTATTGCTGCTTCCGTTATATACCGTAATTAGTATTACTCCAGCCACTGATAAAACTATAAACATCCATTGAAATATGTTTGATTTTTCATTTAAAAAGTATATAGCTGCAATTGTTACGCATATAGGGATTAGGGCTATCATTATTCCAGCTTGAGAACTGGAGGAAAATTTAAGTCCATAGGTTTCAAAAATGAAATATAAAACAGGCTGAGCTAGTGCAACTAAAAATAAAGGCTTTAAATTTTTATTATTATAATTCACAGTTACTACTTTAAATAATATAAGTAAAGACATAAATATAAAGCCAACTAAAAACCTATAAGATAAAAGCTCAAAGGGAGAAGAGTGATTAAGAGCCTTTTTAGAAAATAAAAAACTAAGTCCAAATATAATAGCATAACATACAGATGCAATATATGGTAGAAAGTCTTTTTTAGAATTCATAACCTTACCTCCTGATTTTTTATAGTGCATAAAAATTAGTTTAGATGAAGGGGTCTTCACCTAAACTTTATAAACTGATTTTAAAATTATTAATCCTCAGACAAGTAATCTTCCCATTCTTCATATAGTTTTTCAATTTCTTCTTGAACTTTGATAATTTCTTTATTTACGCCCTCGCTTTTTAAAGGATCGGAATAAATTTCTTCAAGGCATAGTTGATTTTGAAGATCTACAAGCAGTTCTTCTTTATCGGCTATGGAACTTTCGAGATGCTTAACTTTAAGTTTTTTCTCTTTTTCTGCTTTTTCTATATCTCGTTTTTTCTTTTTTTCTAGGTGTATTTGAGTTTTAGTTTTACCTTCTTGTTCTTCTTCTATCATAAATCTATTTGGATTTTTTTTCTTTTCTACATAGTAAGAATAATTACCAAGGTATTCCTTGACGCCATCTTCATTTAACTCACATATTTTGTTAATAACTTTATTTAAAAAATATCTATCATGAGAAATAACCAAAACTGTTCCGTCGTAATCCATTATGGCATCTTCAAGCGCCTCACGGGACATAATATCCAAATGATTAGTTGGCTCATCTAAAAGTAAAAAATTTGATTTAGAAAGCATAAGTTTTAATAAATTAATTCTACACTTTTCTCCACCGCTTAGTTTATTTATTTCTTTAAATACATCATCACCAGTAAATAAAAAGGCTGCTAGTGCACTTCTGATTTGTGTGGTGGTCATATCTGGGAAGTTATCCCAAATTTCATCAAGTATTGTTTTTTCAACGTTCAAGTCGGACTGCTCTTGATCATAGTATCCTAAGAATACATTTTTACCAAGTAACTTTAAGCCAGTATCAGCATCGATATTATCCATGATTATTTTAAGCAAGGTGGTCTTACCCCTGCCATTTTCACCAATGAGAGCTACTTTTTCTTCACGCTTAATATCTAAATTTAATCCTTGAAAAAGTAATTTATCTCCATAGCGTTTACTCATATTTTCTACGTGAAGTACATCATTGCCACTTTTTATAAGAGTAGAAAAAGAGATTTTAGCTGCTCTAGGGTCTCTATCTGGGGCATCAATTCTGTCTATCTTATCTAAGGCCTTTTGTCTGCTTTCCGCAGCTTTTATGCTTTTTTCACGATTAAAAGATCTAAATTTTTCTATTATTTCTTCCTGCCTTTTAACCTCAGCTTGTTGTAAATTAAAAGCTTTTAGCTTTACCTCGTAATCTTTTTTCTTATAATCGATAAATTTAGTGTAATTACCATCATAAGAATTCATACGGCCATTTAAAAGTTCCATTGTTCTATTAGTTATTGCATCTAAGAAGTATCTATCGTGAGATATAATTATAATGGTTCCTTTATATGCCTTTAAATAATCTTCTAACCATTCAATTGCTTCTAAATCTAAGTGGTTAGTAGGTTCGTCAAGTAATAATATTTGAGGATTTGTAAGCAGGAGTTTACATAAGGATACTCTTGTTTTTTGGCCTCCACTTAGAAGATTTATGGTTTTATCAAAGTCTTGCTCAGTGAATCCAAGTCCTTTTAGCACCTTGCTTATTTCACCTTTATAAGTATATCCCCCACGATTGTTATATAGTTCCGTAGCTACAGAATAATCCTTTATTATTTTATTATGATATTCTTCATTAGATGGATCATAGGGTTCATTCATTTTAACTTCTAAACTTCTCATTTTATTTTCAAGATTTATTATATCTTCAAATACTTTAAGCATTTCATCATATATTGTATTACTGGAATCTAAGGAAAGGTGCTGAGAAAGATAACCTAAATTTTTATTCTTATCTATGAATAACTCTCCACTATCGTACTCCATAGTTCCCATAAGTATTTTAAACAAGGTGGATTTACCAGCGCCATTAGGGCCTATAAGCCCAATTTTATCACCTTCATTTACACTAAAAGTAATGTTATCTAATATAATATCTATTCCAAAAGTCTTATGAATTTCTTTCGAGCTTAAAACTATCATTATTAATTCACCTCTTTACCATTACTATTGTACTATGTAAAGTTAAATTTTTGTAGATATAAATTATCTTATGAACATTTATTAATACTTTTGCTATATTTTTCACAACATATATAGTATAGTAACAAAGATTATGGTAAAATATAAAAATGATTAAAATAAAATTTAAGAGGTGTAGTGATGGACAAGAAAAAAGATATATCAATGGCTGTAATAAAAAGACTGCCTAAATACCATAGATATCTTGGGGATTTACTTAAAAATGAAGTTGACAGAATTTCCTCAAAAGAATTGAGTAAAAAAATAGGCTTCACTGCTTCTCAAATTAGACAGGATTTTAACTGTTTTGGTGATTTTGGACAGCAAGGTTATGGATATAATGTTAAGGAATTGTATAACCAGATAAGTGGGATATTGGGTCTTACTAGGGAGTATAAAACTGTAATAGTAGGAGCAGGTAATATAGGGCAAGCAATAGCAAATTATACTAAGTTTGATAGGCTAGGTTTTAGCTTGCAGGCTATATTTGATATAAATCCTAAACTTGTAGGACTTAAAATAAGAGATATCGAAATAAACGATATAGATGGATTAGAGGACTACTTAAAGAAAAATTCAACAGATGTAGGAGTAATATGTGTTCCAAGTAAAGCAGCTCAAAATGTTGCAGATATATTTACAAGAAATGGCGTTAGAAGTATATGGAATTTTGCTCCAATTGATTTAAAGGTTCCAGAAAAAGTACACACCGAAAATGTTCATTTAAGCGAAAGCTTACTTACTTTAAGTTATTTAATGAGTCAGGATGAGAAATAGAGAGAATAATCAAGTATAATTTTGCGCGAAAATGTGTGAAAAATGTTGCTTGTTTATTTTTAAACAATTTAAGCTGTTGTAAATCAATATAATTTGGAATAAACTAAGGTTGTTTCCAAATTATTTTTTTAAGTTATTTTAAAAATATAAACTTTTTTGTTGAAAAGTGAATTTCTACGTTATATAATAAAATTGAGTATAAATATTTTATTTTTTATAAATGTTTGTTATAATATTAACAAGATTATATAAAAAAATTATAGGGAGGACAATTTGATATGGAATTTAAAAATGTTATCCTTGAAAAAGAAGGCAAGATTGCTATTGTTAAAATCAATAGACCTCAAGCTTTAAATGCATTAAACTCAGAAACTTTAAAGGAATTAGACATAATAGTTGATGATTTAGCAAATGATAATGAAGTATTGGCAGTTATACTTACTGGTGGTGGAGATAAGGCATTTGTAGCAGGTGCAGATATCACTGAAATGAAAGAGCTAAACACAATTGAAGGCAGGAAATTCGGAATACTTGGAAATAAAGTATTCAGAAAGTTGGAAACTTTAGAAAAACCTGTTATAGCAGCTATTCATGGATTTGCTCTTGGTGGTGGATGTGAAATAGCTATGGCTTGCGATATGAGAATAGCTACTACAAAGGCTAAATTTGGACAGCCAGAAGTTGGCCTAGGAATTACTCCAGGCTTTGGTGGAACTCAAAGATTACCAAGACTTGTAGGAATGGGAATGGCTAAACAGTTAATATATACTGCAGATATAATAAATGCTGAAGAAGCTTTAAGAATTGGACTTGTAAATAAAGTTGTAGAAGTAGAAAGTCTAATGGATGAAGCTAAAGCTTTAGCTAACAAAATAGCAGCAAATGCACCTGTAGCTGTAATGCTTTCAAAAGCAGCTATAAACAGAGGAATGCAATGTGATATAGATACAGCATTATCCTACGAATCAGAAGTGTTTGGAGAATGCTTCTCAACTGAAGATCAGACAGAAGGTATGACAGCATTTGTTGAAAAGAGAAAAGAAAAGAACTTCAAAAATAGATAGGAGGTAAAGTATAATGAATTTTTCATTAACAAGAGAACAAGAATTTGTAAGACAGATGGTAAGAGAGTTTGCTGAAACTGAAGTAAAGCCATTAGCAGCAGAAATCGATATAACAGAAGAATTTCCTATGGAAAACGTAAAGAAGATGGCTAAGCTTGGAATGATGGGAATACCATTTTCAAAGGAATATGGTGGAGCAGGTGGAGACGTTGTTTCCTATGCAATAACAGTTGAAGAATTATCAAGAGTTTGTGCTTCAACAGGAGTTATCGTTTCAGCTCACACTTCATTATGTGCATCAGTAATAAATGAGCATGGAACACCAGCTCAAAAGGAAAAGTACTTACCAGCACTTGCTAAGGGTGAAAGAATAGGTGCTTTCGG
>NZ_OAOD01000043.1 GCF_900205925.1 Clostridium peptidivorans
GCTTTTCTTAGGTGGGAGATAACGGCTGATACGCCCCTGGATAAGTTCTTCTAAGACTCAGCTGGAGATAAGTATTCTTCATAAGCAAACTCCACCTGAGTCTAAGAATCACTTGATATCTAATTTAAAATTTTTGTGTTGTCTTAAAATTAGCTATAAAAAACTAAAAACCCCTTAAATAGAAAAACTATTCAAGGGGTAAAATATTCATTAATTAAATAATAGTAATATTTTCTGCTTGAGGTCCTTTAGCGCCTTTAACCACGTCATAAGAAACTTTTTGTCCTTCTTCAAGTGATTTGTAGCCATCTGAATTTATTTGAGAAAAATGTGCAAAAACATCTGTTCCATCTTCTCCTGTAATAAATCCAAATCCTTTTTCTGCATTAAACCATTTTACTGTACCATTCATATAATGTGTACCTCCGAAATTTTATTATTCTTAAACTAGTTGTAATAATTAACTAACAAAATTTCGATGTCAACATACTATATTTATCTAGTACTAATTGAAATATATGATAATGCATTATTTACTATTAATTTAAGTTACAGTTAATAATAACATAGTTTGTTATATAAAGCAAGTTATTTTTTATATTAAACAGTTTCTTTATCAATTAAACTAATAATAACTCTTGAAATAAACCTCTTGCCAAAGCTATATTTTCTTTATACTTACATCATCCAAAGTTGTGCCTATCCCCCAGCTTTGTGCAGTATCAAATCGTGATATCAAAGCCATGCTGCATGGGAGACCACGATCCACTAACATTGGGTATATTTTTTCTCTAAATACATTTTGCCACTTGTCACGTGGGTGGCACTTTTATCTATTATGTACATGGACATCCATTTGAGGATAAGGAATGCTAATTCCTTCATTATCAAACTCTATTTTAACCTTTTCCATTATATTATAATAAACTTCCCAATAGTCTTCAGTTTTTACCCAAACCTTGAAGAAAAAATTTATTGAGCTGGCACTATGCTGGCCTAATACAATTTGTGGTGCCTGCTCCTTAAGTATTAAAGGGTGATCATTAGCAACTCTTTTTAATATTTCTTTTACTTTGAAAATATCATCTTCGTACCCTACCCCAAATACAAAATCTATCCTTCTAGTAGGATTTGCAGAATAATTTATAGTGCTGCTATTTGCTAAATTAGAGTTTGGTATTATTACCTTCTTATTATCTGGAGTCTGCAAAATAGTATAAAATATATGAATCTCGTCTACTATTCCAGAATGTCCAGCTGACTCAATGTAATCACCTGATTTAAACGGCTTTAGTATTAAAAGAAGTACCCCTCCTGCAAAATTTGATAAACTGCCTTGTAGGGCTAGTCCTACAGCTAATCCAGCAGAACCTATAATAGCTACAAAAGATGTCATTGTAGCGCCTAACATAGATGCCACGGATATTAATAATAATCCCTGAAATGACACTTTTGTAAGTGATAGTAAAAAGGATCTTAAGGACTTATCAAAGCTGAGCTTTTCAAATTTAACTTCCAATATCTGTACTGCCTTTTTAATAATACTCAATCCAACAATTAAAACTACTATAGAGAGTAATATTCTACCACCATAAGTAATTATTAATTGAGTTAAATTATTTAATTTTAAACTTTCTAGTTCCATTTATCTTCCCCCTCCTCTTAATACAATATCACATTTCGACATAATATCACCACTTTAGACAAAATAAATTTATTTTTAAGTTATATACAAATAAAAACACTGGAACTTTCTCCAGTGTTAAAGTATATTAATATTTTATTTAAAAAATTCCATTTTCTACTTATAATATCCTGTCTTTTCATCTCTTACATACTTTAAATTTATCATTTTTCCATACAGTAGCACTGTGACTTTCTGTCACGTGGGTGGCACTATATTTTCTTTATACTTATATCATCCCAATCAATACCGGCTTCTGTGTCCCTATAAAGTGATAATGTAATGTTCTTTGTGCCAGGAGGTATACAAAATACAAATCTTACTCTTGTCCAGGCTGTATCATTACTTACTGTCTTTTTAACTATTTTCAGTTTACTTGGATTATCATAATCGTCTATTTGTACTACACCGATTGTATCTTTGCTGCCATAGGATCTGAACCATCCTTCAAATACGAATTGTTCTCCTGCAACTCCTAATTTATCTAAGTCTGCAATCCTTTGAGTTACTCCTGAATCAGCAGCATCGCTATTTATACGGAGAAAATTATTTCCTGTCCTGCCTGCACTTGTTTCAATAGTCTTTCCAGCCCAATTTTTTGTTTCCTTCCATGCTCCTGGATTAGCTGTTGTTAAACCTTCAAAACTATCATCAACATTTAGTTTAAGTCTACTGCTGCTATTAGGGTCTGCAAAGCAAATTCCAGAAGGCGTTAAGACCTCTATTGAATCCTTATCCCATTGCATTTTTATATAATTTAATAGGGTTTCAAACTCTTCAAAAGTTAAATTACCGGCTTTCCCCAAATTGCCTGCATGACACATTAATTCAATGCCTGATTTATTTTTAATAACTGCATTTATTTCTTCTATTACTGATGAAACTGTTTCTCCACCATCAGAGACAGTTATATGGCCTAATCCGTGATAAATATTCGTTGGTAAAATTCTTTGTGGCTTATACGCATAAGCTTCTGTTAAAGCGTACGTATCCATCAGTAGTTTTCCTGTGGTGCTATTGTAATGGCTTGGCTTGGTTAATCCATTATAAGGTAAATTTTTTGTAGTAGGTTTAACACCAGGAAGTACCCAGCCCACAACTTTTATATCCTGTGCTTCTATTTCTTCTTTTGAAATAACTATTTGACTATAAAGCCCTGAATATCCATTTTTACTATAATCCCTATGATCTGTTCCATGGCTCCATATCTCAACGCCGTTTCGATTCCAATGCCTAATATCATCCCAAGTTGTGCCTTTCCCCCAGCTTTGTGCAGTGTTAAATCGTGAAATCAAAGCCATGCTGCATGGGAGACCACGCTCCACGAGCATTGGGTATATTTTTTCCCTGAATACATTTTGGTAATCATCAAATCTTAATACAACTACCCCTTTTCCAGCTGTACCAATTACTCCACCCTTTGCCATACGTTCTTTTTCTAATAAAGGCAATGATTTGTTATTCGTACTATCAGGTGATTTGGAGTTAGGCTGAGCAGCTTTTATTGAATTATCCTTTACTACTAGTAGATTAGCTTTATTTGTATCTTCATGCATTGTTCTAATTTTCATAGCTCCCACAATAGTAAAAGAAATAATTAATAAACTGACTATACTTATAATACAAGCAGATTTTTTCAAATTTAATACCTCCTTTCTATTATTGACTTAAGCTATTACTCACAAGATGTGAACTACTCATCTCATTTCATCTCTTCATTTTTAATATATTTTTTTATTGTGCCAATTGTTACTCCACCAATTATTATTAAACAATAACTTCTGCTTTAAAATATTTTCCCCATCTACCTGCACTTTTATAAGCCTTGTTGATTTATAATTAAAAAGGTATTACTTATTCCTATATACATAAGTAAAAGGGACTGTCTCAAAATAAAATTTTGAGATAGTCCCTTTTTATATGCAACCTACTTCACAAGCCCTATATCCTAATATATTTACAACTCCTCCACGAACAACATCAACTGCTTTTTTAAATTCTTTTCTTAATTTTTCATTTGAAATGATAATATTTAAATTTGCAAGTCCTACCAAAATATAAATATCCATTTTATGGTCCCACCCCTGGGGTGCCTTATGCTCAACTATATTTTCTTTATACTTATATCATCCCAATCGATACCAGATTCTGTATCCCCATAAAGGGAAAATGTAATGTTTTTTGTGCCAGGAGGTATGCAAAATACAAACCTTTGCCTAGTCCAACCTCTACCCTCACTTACTGCTTTTTTAACTATTTTCAATTTATGAGGATTATCATAATCATTTATTTGTACCACAGCAGTTGTATCTTTGCTGCCATAGGGTCTAAACCATCCTTCAAATACGAATTGCTCTCCTGAAACTCCTAATTTATCTAAGTTTACAATTTTTTGAGTTACTACTGACTGAATAGCACCGCTCTTTATACGCAGAAAATTTTTTCCCGTCCTGCCCGTTCTTGTTTCAATAGTCTTTCCAGTCAAATTTCTTACTCCATTCCATGCCCCTGAATTAGCTGTGGTTAGCCCTTCAAAACTATCATCAGCATTTAATTTAAGTCTACTGCTGCTATCAGGGTCTGCAAAGTAAATTCCAGAAGGAGTTAAAACCTCTATTAATCCCTTATCCCACTGCATTTTTATGTAATTTAATATAGTCTCGAAGTCTTTAAAGGTTAATTTGCCAGGCTTACCTAAATTACCTGCATGACACATTATTTCAATGCCTGATTTATTTTTAATAGCTATATTTATTTCTTCTATTACTGATGAAACTGTTTCTCTGCCATCAGAAGCAGTTACATGACCTAATCCGTGATAAATGTTCATTGGTAAAACTCTTCTTGGACTATATACATAAGCTTCTGTTAATGCGTATGTATTCATCAGTAATCTTCCAGTAGTACTGTTATAATGACTAGGCTTGGTTAGTCCATTATAAGGCAAATTCCTTGTACTTGGTTTAACACCAGGAAGTGCCCAACCCACAACCTTTATACCCTGTACTTCTATTTCTTCTTTTGAAGTAACTATTTGATTGTAAAGTCCTGAATATCCACTTTTACTATAATCCTTATGATCTGTTCCATGACTCCATATCTCAACGCCGTTTCTATTCCACTCTCTAATATCATCCCAAGTTGTGCCTTTACCCCAGCTTTGTGCAGTGTTAAATCGTGATATCAAAGCCATGCTGCATGGGAGACCACGAGCCACGAGCATTGGGTATATCTTTTTTTTGAATACATTTTGATAATCATCAAATCTTAATGCAACTACCCCTTTTCCAGATGTTCCAATTACTCCTCCCTTTGCCATACGTTCTTTTTGTATTAAAAGGGATGATTTGTTATCCTTAATATTAGATAATTGCAAGTTAGCCCTAACAGGTTTTATTAAACTATAGCTTGCTGCTGGTATATTAACTGCATTTGTAGTTTTACTGGTTATTGTAATTTTTATTACCTGCACAATAATAAGAGAAATGATTGCTAAACTTAATATACTCATAATACCAGGAGATTTTTTCAAATATAATACCTCATTTCTATTATCCTAATGTTTTATTTTATCCGATGGCAACCATCCGTAATACTCCCATCACACTCTGTGAAAGCGACTATCACCAAATCATAGATTTGGGATATCTGCTTTTCTTAGGTGGGAGATAACGGCTGATACGCCCC
>NZ_OAOD01000008.1 GCF_900205925.1 Clostridium peptidivorans
TTAAAAGTTTAATCTGTTTCGCTCATCGCGTTTCTTAACATTTAACTGTTAAGTAATTGACTGGTTTCTATTCTCTGTTCAATTTTCAAAGACCCTGTCGCTCCAAGCGACTTTTATATCTTATCATCTTCATTTAAGCTTGTCAACTAGTATTTTTTTTCAAAATCTTATTGACTTTTTAAATGTTTTTCATGTTTCTTGTTTGCCGCTCATCTCAGCGACGAATATCATCTTACCATGAGATTATTCATGCACTATTTTTATTAAATACCATTAAACAAAACTAAATGCATCATTACTCATTATCCGACCATATACTTAAAGTTTCATATACTGACACACTAGATAAAGTTTACATTAACTAATCTTATTGCCATATAAATAAACTAATATAAATCCTGCTATAAGTCCTGATGCCTTCCCAGGAATAAATGGCATACTTAAAATAATAATAATCATACTTATTAAGGTATATGGGTAGCCCGATATTTGACATTTTCCTTCTGGAGGACATCCATTAATCTTACGAAAGCGTATATGGGTAGCTAAAATTGCTGCATATGTAAAAAGCAAAGCAAAACCACCAGAGCTTATCAAGAATAAATACACTCTAGGAAGCAGCATACCAAAACCTAATCCTAAAAGCATGGCAAAACCAGAAAATAATATCCCACGTCTAGGAACATTACTTTCATCTATTAACCATTCAGGAGCATGACCTTCATCTGCAAATGTTAAAAAAGATTTAAATAAAAAGTGCAGAGCTTCTGCTCTGCACTTAAAACCTTTACCCTATTTTTATAAGCCTTTCTTTAGCCAATATTCTATCTATGATTTATCCTCCACAGTAAAGTATCATTTATTTCTCACTTGCCACTTGCCACCTGGGTGGCACTTATTCTTCCACTTCAACTGCTTTAGAAAATTTAATATTAAGTTTCTCTAACTTCTTATATAATGTGGTTCTGTGTATGCCTAAGTCCTTAGCTGCCTTAGAAATTTTATAGTTATTTTCCATCAATGACTCTAAAATTATATCTTTTTCAAATTCATTTAATATAAAATCTAAAGTACCGCCTTTAACCTCAGAAGCTGCATTTGGAGCAAAGGTTATTAAATTTGATGGTAAATGCTTAACTCCTAATATATCCTTTTCAGTTAGAACATAGGCACTTTCAATAACGTTCTTTAACTCTCTTATATTTCCTTGCCACTTGTGATTTAATAATAATTCTATTGCTCTTTGAGATATAGTAATATCAGTTTTATACTTTTTGTTGAGTCCACCTAAGAAGTGATTTATGAATAGCAGTATATCTTCTTTTCTTTGTCTTAGAGGGGGTATTTTTATGTTTATAACATTTAATCTATAAAATAAATCTTCTCTAAATTTCTTTTCCTTAATTAATTTTCTTAAATCTTGATGAGTTGCAGCAATAACTCTTACATCTATTGGTATAGGTTCATACCCTCCAATTCTTTCAATTTCATTTTCCTGTAGCACTCTAAGAAGTTTTGCCTGCATATGAAGGGGCATGTCCCCTATCTCATCTAAAAATATTGTTCCCTTATGAGCAAGTTGAAATTTACCCTTTTTCCCACCCTTTTTAGCTCCAGTAAAAGAGCCTTCTTCATAACCAAAAAGCTCTGATTCTAAAAGTTCATCTGGAATTGCAGCACAGTTTATTCTTATGATAGGGTTGTTTTTTCTATCAGAGGCATAGTGTATTGCATTTGCAAAAACCTCTTTTCCGGTGCCAGTTTCTCCATTTATTAAAACTGCTAAATTGCTCCTAGATGCTTTTCTAGCTAATTCTTTTACCTCAATAAAAGATTCACTTTCCCCGAGTATACAATTAAAATCAAATTTACTTTCTCCTAGTCTTTGAAGCTCATCCTTATAATATTTTAATTCCTGATCCTGTTTGTATAATTTTTGAGATAAGTTAAGTGTTTGAATCCTAAATTTAACTTGAGCTACTGCCGCTATTACTTTACCATTTTCCTTAACTGGAGCCCTAGTTACAAATAAAAACTTATCTCCATTATAATGCTGTCCATGAACTAGAGGATGAATTACATCTACTTCCTTCATGCCAGAACTAGCTATTTCCCGCATCTTAGTGTTTTTTATAAATTCTTCGATATTATGACCAATAGCTTTTTCTTTTGTGGTACCTAAAAAATCGCAATATGAATTATTTATATCAAATATAGTTCCATCAACTTTAGTTACTACGAAGCCGTCCTCAGTCATATCTAAAATCTCATTAAAAATTAACTTATAATGCTCTAAATTATTCATATCACTACTCATCTTATTTTCACCCCCGTTTTTATACTAAAAACAATTAAATATTATTATACCATAAATTTACAAGAACTGCATGAACAATATATAAAAAATAAGCAGACATAGCGCCTGCTTATTTAAATATTTATTAACTTTATTTTGTAGCCATAACTGTGGCTTCACCATCAATGACTAATTCCCCTCTTTGATTAACAACAGTGGTTCTCATTACAGCAATTTTCTTTTCAGGACGCATGGAAATAACTTCACCTGTAGCTGTGATTGTATCTCCAAACTTAACTGGCAATAAAAATTTACATGTTTGACCTAAATAAATGGCATCTGCACCAGGAATAAGCATACCGACAATTGTTGAAAAGAATGATGCCGTAAGCATTCCATGAACGATTCTTTCACCAAACCTTGTTGTTTTAGCATATTCAGCATTTACATGTACTGGGTTAATGTCACCAATTAAACCTGCATAGGTATACACATCTGCCTCTGAAATAGTTTTTGTTACACTTTTTTTCATGCCAATATAAATTTCATTAATGCTGTACCCACTCATATTTAAGCTATTTTCATCTATCATACTATTCATCCCCCCTACCTTTCACTATAAATTTAAATCTCAAATTCCTTATTTCTTTCTATTTCTTCAATCATAGCTGGTATTACTTCTTTTAAATCTCCCACAATTCCAAAATCGCAAACCTTGAAAATAGGAGCTGTTTTATCACTGTTAATTGCTACAATATATTTTGATTCGCTCATACCAGCTAAATGCTGAATAGCACCAGAGATACCACAAGCAAAATAAATTTCTGGTCTTACTGTTGTACCTGTCTGTCCTACCTGATGCATACTATCTATCCATCCTGCATCAACACAGGCTCTAGAAGAACCAACTTCCCCTCCTAATTTGTCAGCAAGGGCTTTAATGAGTTCAAAACCTTCAGGTCCCTTTACTCCACGTCCCCCGGATACAATAATTTTTGCCTCCGTAAGATCTACCCTTCTTCTGCCGCTTTTTATAATTTCAACAACCTTAGCTGTAATATCTTCCTCAGTAATTTCAGGAATTATTTTTTCAATAACTCCAGTAAAATTATCCACATGGGCTGCTTTTTTCATCACCCCAGGTCTTACTGTAGCCATTTGAGGTCTATTTTTAGGACAGATGATAGTTGCCATTAAATTGCCTCCAAAAGCAGGTCTTGTCTGAAGAATTTTCCCATCTTCAGGATCAATTTCAAGCTTTGTGCAGTCAGCAACAAGTCCTGTACCAATTTTAGCTGCAATTCTAGGCCCTATATCTCTTCCTATTGATGTAGCTCCAACTAGTACAATTTCAGGTTTTCTCTCAAGAATAAGATTTGAAACAGAAAGTGCATATCCATCGGTTGAAAAAATCTTTAATAATGGACTGCAGATGTATAAAACTCTGTCTGCTCCATAATTAAGAAGCTTATTTACTTCCTCATCAATTCCATATCCTGCAACAACAACTGCTACCTTTTTATTAATTTCGCTTGCAAGCTTTTTTGCTTCACCAATTAATTCAATGGTTACAGGATGAATCTTTCCTTCTCTTTGCTCACCAATTACCCAAACATCATTATAATTATTTAAATTAATATCCTGATTTACTTTTGCTCTTTCCATATTTGCACCTACCCCCTATATAAGCTTCAGATCAGCAAGCTTATTTACTAAAATAGCTGCTTTTTCTTTTCCGCTTATTCCATCAATAATTTCTGCTGTTTTAGACTTTGTTGGTACAAAGGATTTAAATACATTAGTTGGAGAACCCTTAAGACCAATTTGCGTAGGGTCAACTTCTAAATCATTAAAACTCCAAACAGTAATTTCATCAGATTCATGTGCATAATACTTAAATATGCCTTTTACACTTGGATATCTTGGAGTATTCAATTCTTTAATGGCTGTTAAAAGTACTGGTAATTTTGCTTCTATTATATAATCTCCTGTTTCTGTAAACCTTGTTACTGTTACTTTCTCCTCATCTACCTTGATTTCCTTAGCATATGTTATTTGTGGAACCCCTAAAAATTCAGCAATTTCTGGCCCAACCTGTGCTGTATCACCATCAATGGCCTGTCTTCCACAAAGTATAATATCGTAATTTCCAACCTTTTCAATTGCTGCTGCAATAATAGTAGCAGTAGCCCATGTATCAGAACCACCAAAAGCTCTATCACTTATTAAAACTGCCTCATCAGCACCCATGGCAAGGGCTTCTCTTAATGCATCTTTTGCTTGAGGAGGTCCCATGCTAATTACAGTAACCCTGCCGCCCTTTTCATCTTTAATTGCAAGGGCTGCCTCAAGGGCATTTTTATCATCAGGATTGATAATACTTGGAACACCATCTCTTATAAGTGTCCCTGTTTCTTGATTAATTCTAACTTCATTTGTATCTGGAACCTGTTTTAAACATACAATGATATTCATTTTTCTCCTCCTAGCTTAATACTTCTCTTGAAATTACTAATTTGTGAATTTCAGAAGTACCTTCATATATTTCAGTAATCTTTGCATCACGATACATTCTTTCTAGTGGATAATCCCTCATATAGCCATAGCCACCGTGAATTTGCAATGCAAGATTTGTAACAACTCTTGCTGTATCCGCTGCATTTAATTTAGCCATAGCTGCCTCCTTAGTGTGTTTCTCTCCAATTGTCTTTAAGTGAGCAGCATAGTAAACTAACCATCTGGCTGCTTCAATCTTAGTTGCCATCTCTGCTATATACCAGCTAAGACCTTGAAGAGCTGTAAGAGGCTTACCAAATTGAACTCTTTCCTTCATATATTTTACGCTTTCTTCTAAAGCACCTTCAGCTATGCCAAGGGCTTGAGCACCGATACCAATTCTAGCACCGTCAAGAGCATTCATTGCCATCATGAATCCCTTGACTTCTACTCCCACAAGATTTTCCTTTGGAACTCGGCAATTATCAAATATAAGCTCTACAGTTTCTGAGGCATGAATGCCCATCTTATCTTCAATCTTACCTATAGTAAAACCTGGAGTTCCCTTTTCTACAACAATTGTAGATAAGCCTTTTAGGCCTTTTTCTGGCTGCGTTGATGCAATTATAGCTAAATATTGCGCCTGTCCTCCACCAGAAATAAAACATTTAGTTCCATTAAGAATATATTCATCTCCATCTAATATGGCCGTTGTTTTAGCAGCGCCTGCATCTGAACCCGCATTAGGCTCTGTTAAAGCAAAAGCACCAAGGCATCCTCCACTTGTTACCTGTGGCAAATATTTTTGTTTCTGTTCTTCAGAACCAAACTTTTGAATAATAGAAGAAAAAACTGTGTGTATTGAAAGAATAGCAGCTGTAGCTCCACATTTTTTAGCTATTTCTGAAACTACTATAACTTTATCAATATCATTTCCACCTGATCCTCCATATTCTAAAGGTGTTCCAATTCCTGTGAATCCTATCCTTGCCATTTTGTCAAAGGTCTCTCGTGGAAATCTTCCTGTCTTATCAATTTCAGCTGCAATAGGCTGAACTTCCTTTTCTGCAAACTCTCTTGCAACCTTTTGTAACATACGTTGTGCATCTGTTAACTTAAAATCCATATTATATCCTCCTATTTTCTAATTTTAAAGTGAAAGTCCCATCTTCTCATCGTTAAATATTCTTTCATCCATTAACTTCAAATCCTCTGCGATGAGTGGCTTAAACTCCATATTTGCAAGAATATCTTTCTCTAAATTAACTCCTGGAGCAATTTCAATAAGCATAATTCCATTTTGGGTAAGCTTAAATACGGCTCTTTCTGTTATATAATAAACCTGCTGTCCAGTTTCAGTTGCATATTCACCTGAAAAGGTAATCTGTTCTAGTTCTTTTTTGAACTTTATGCCCTTTCCATCCTTTATAATATTAAGTTTTCCATCTTTAATTTCAACTTCCATTTTTCCAGCTTTAAAAGTTCCTGTAAAACATACTTTCTTAGCATTTTGTGATATATTTATAAATCCACCAGGACCTACAACTCTTCCTGCAAATTTAGATACATTAACATTACCTAAAGCATCAATCTCAGCAGCACCAAGGAATGACATATCCACTCCACCACCATCATAAACATCAAATATATCAGGCTGCTTATATATAGATTCAGGATTAACAGAACCGCCAATTGCAATACCACCTGTAGGTACACCACCAAGAGCACCTGATTCAATTGAAAGTGTAATCTTATCTGCAAATCCCTCTTCCCCTGCAACTGCCGCCACAGACTCTGGAACACCAATACCTAAATTAATAAGACAATTAGGTTTTAGCTCTAAAGCACCTCTTCTTCCACAAACCTTTCTTTGATCTAATTTCATAGGCTCAATAGATGCTAAAGGCACCTTTGTTTCACCTGATAATTCTGGCCTATAGTGCGCATATGCATATGTCTGAAGACTATTTTCTTTGCTACCTTCTACAATATAATCAACCATAAAGCCATGAACCTTAACATCATGTGCTTTTATGCTTCCCTTTTCAACAATTTGATCAACTTGAGCTATAACAATACCTCCTGAATTATGAGTTGCAGCCGCCATTTCTAATTGATCAGAAATCAGCGCCTCTCTGCATAAGGAAATATTCCCACTTTCGTCAGCTAATGAGCCTTTAATAAAACAAATATTAATAGGGAAAGATTTATAAAGTAGATAATCTTCACCTTCTATGTTCACTATTGAAACAACCTCTTCCCCAGAATCAATAGCCGCCTCATTTGCTTTACAGCCTTCAATTCTAGGATCTGCAAAGGTTTTTAAGCCAATATGAGTTAAAACTCCTGGTTTTCCTCCTGCAATTGCTCTAAGCATATGAGATGTAACCCCTTGAGGAATCATAAAAGCTGCTAATTTATTTTCAACAGTTAATTTATTTAGTCTTGGCTCCAAACCAATATGTGCACATACAAGTTTTTTAACTAAACCTTCTTCCCCAAGATGATTAGCGCCTCTTTCCCCTCCATCACCAACCGCTGCACAGTGAAAAACAAAGAGATTCTTAGGCGACTTTGTTTCAATATATCTATTTTGCAGGGCTATTAATAAATCTTCTGGAATCCCAAAGCTTGTAAAACCTCCAATACCAATTGTCATGTTATCTTTAACCATTTCTGCAGCTTGCCTAGCTGTAATTATTTTACTCATACTATAAACCTCCTTTAAGTTAAATAAAATTATCAATTAATACAGATATATGGACATAAGTTAAATTATGTCCGTACATACTTTTATACTCACTCTTCTATGGAAGGAATGGGAACATTGTAAATAAAATAACCGCAACTACAGAACCAATTAGTGGAGCAACTACTGTTAGCCAGAATATTGGACCATATGCATCATGATGCGTTTCATTGCATAAACCATTTGTAACTGTTACTACGTATCCATTGTGTGGTAGTGAATCAAGTGCTGCGGATGAAATAGCCATTGTTCTATGGATTGCTCCTGCTGCAACACCTCTTGCTAAATAAACAGGTCCTATTAGAGGAGCTGCAATTCCCAGGCCTCCAGATGCAGAACCACATATACCTGCTATAACTGTTGTACCTACAGCAATACCTACAAATTCTGGTCCAGGAATATTAACCATTGCATCAACAATAGCTGGAAATGCTATAGCTGCTTTAACTACTGCACCAAAACCAACAACAGCGCAGGTATTACTAATTGCAAATACAGAAGTCTTGCAGCCTTCTCCTATATTATTTATAACTTCTTTGTTATCTTGATATTTATTTAAAATAATAAATACTATTACGGTGCCAGCAAATACACCTGCTTCAAGAGGAAGCAGCACTTTGCCGTTAACTTTAACATTTATTAATATTATTGTAATGATTAATGGAATTAAAGCCGCAATTCCACTTGGAAGTTTTGAGTTATCATGAAAATTATCAACAGATTTCGCTACAAAGTGCTCACCATTTGCCTTTGCTTTATTTACCATTCTATATAACATAATTGCTCCAACTATAAGAATGACAAAGGCTGAAATAAATCCGTTTACTGCACCCGCCATTAGATCGGTGCCTAGTGTTTGAGCTGGAATAGCATTTTGAATTTGAGGAGCACCAGGAGCAACCATAGCAAATGTAGAGCATCCAAATGTCAGTGCACCTGGAATAAATCTTCTAGGTAAATCTGCTTCTTTAAAAACCTCCAGGGCAATAGGAAATACTGCAAAACTGGCAACAAAAACGCTAACTCCGCCGTAGGAGATGATTCCACAAGCCAAAGGAATTGAAATTAAAGCCATTTTCGTACCAAAGGTTTTAACAATCATTTTTGCTATTGCCTTAGCGCCATTTGTAACCTCGTACATTTTCCCCATTAATGTACCGGTTAAGAAAATCAAGAAATTAGCCTTAAAGAAACTAACAAATCCTGCCATATAATTTTCTTTTAAAGCAGTATATAAATTAATACCTCCAGTTAAGGCAACAATAGCAGAACAGGTTATAGCTATGATGAAAATATTAACACCCTTCATTACCCAGTACATTAATAGTGCAAGTGCTACTATAATACCAATTAAACTTATAATTTCTGAACCTGACATACTTTAACCCCCTTCCATTTTTTTATTTATTACTAAACTTAGCAGGTCTTTTTTCAAGGAATGCTCCCATACCTTCATCTTTATCTTCTGAAGCAAATGTAAGTGCTGCTAAATCCTTTTCAAGTTCAAGTGCATTAGCTAAGTCTAAATCAGCTCCCTTATTAATGGATATCTTAGCGTATTTAATTGCCATTGGAGCCTTTGAAATAATACTCACCATCATGTTTCTTGCTTCATTTAGAAGCTCTTCAGCTGGAACTATCTTATTTACAAGGCCTATGAGAAGTGCCTCTTCAGCCTTTACCATTCTTCCTGTGTAAATGAGTTCTTTTGCTCGTCCGCTGCCTATAAGCCTAGGTAATCTTTGTGTTCCACCAAAGCAAGGAATAACGCCTAAGTTTACCTCCGGTTGTCCAAAAACAGCCTTTTCAGAAGCAATTCTCAAATCACAGCTCATTGATAGCTCACATCCCCCTCCAAGAGCATAGCCATTAACTGCTGCAATTACAGGCTTTCCAAGAGCTTCAATTTTGTTAAATACGCTTTGAGCATACTCCGCGTAATTTCTTCCCTCGTCTGCTTTGTAAGGTCTCATCTGTGCAATGTCTGCTCCTGCAACAAATGCTTTCCCTTCTCCTGTGATAATAACACCTAAAATGTTTTTATCTACACTTATGCTTTCGATAATGGCACTTAGCTCATTCAAAGTTTGATTATTTAATGCATTTAGAGCCTTTGGACGGCTCATAGTTACAATTGCTACATTTTCTTCAATATTCACCTTGATATTTTCAAGACTTAAATCCTTTAATGCTGTTTCTTTCATAAAAACACCCTCCTTTATCTTTGCACTTATATATAAAGCAATATCTTTGCCAAAAAAGTAACATTATCTTTTTATATAAAAAATTTTTAAAAATTAATTTTAATACAAAAACCCCCATGTCAAGCATGAGGGTTGAATAATATAGATAAATTTCAAACAAAAATTATCCTTTATAAGTTAATTTTATAACTTATAAAGGATAATTAAATCTTTAATATTGTAGGACTTTTTCTACAACTTAAAAAATTTATAGTTTTAAATACAATTTAGCATTATTGGAACTCGTTACATTTCAATCTTTGTTACTATTTTACTAATACTTGTAGAATTTTTTCTACATTTTATAAATTTATCTACGCTTTTTAAAGAATTTATCCCTTTCCCGGTGAGCAGCACCTGTGTGACGATTGGCAAGTCTATAAATATATATCAGAAAACTCAATGTTTACTCTTTCAATATGGTTATTAAATCCTTCCTTTGCTTTGTGCAATCCTTTATTTTGCTCCTCTACATTTTCTTCCTTAATAACTTTTGTAGGTAACTGTACAATAAATTCACTTCCATGTCCATATTTACTTCTGACTGTTATTTCTCCTCCATGCATTTCTACAAAAGACTTTACTAGACATAACCCAATTCCGCTTCCCTCATGATTTCTCATAAGTGATTTATCTACCTGGCCGAATCGTTCAAATATTAATTTAATTTTATCATTTTGGATACCTATGCCATTATCCTTTACAGAAACCTTAATATATTTCTCCTTATCCTGTATAGATACATCAATTTTTCCGTTTTTTTCTGTAAACTTAACAGCATTGGAAAGCAAATTGAGAATAATTCTTTCAATCTTATCTGCATCACAGGCAACTATTTTTTCTTCTATATCTGTATCAAAGGTCAGATCTATTCCCTTATCCTTTATATATTCTGCAGTGGACAAAGTAACATCCTCAATAATTTTAACTATATTATGGTTTTCCAAATTTAAATTATAAAAGTTTGCATCCATTTTAGTAGTATCAATGAGATTGTTAACTAGTCTTATTGTCCTGCCGCAATTTTGCTTCATTATATTTAAATATCCTTTAACTTTACTTGCATTATCTGCCAATTGATTGTTTATCATATACATATTTAGAAGTTGTATTGAACTATAAATTATATTTATAGGTGTTCTTAATTCATGAGATATATTAGCAAAAAACTCTGTTTTCAACCTATCATATTCTAATGCTTCTTTTGCTTGTTTTATATTGGTTATATCCTGAATCTGACATATAAAATATAAAGGTACTCCTTGATGATTTCTGACTAATGAAACGCTTAAAACACTCCAGACAATGCGGCCATCTTTATGCAAAAATCGTTTTTCCATATTATAGAAGTGTATTTTATTTTCTAACAACTTATATACATTATCTAACTCTTTACTTATATCTTCGTGATGAGTTACATCATAAACACTTTTTTCAAGTAGCTCCTCTTTAGAATAACCCATAATTTCACATATTGAGTTATTAACCTTTATAGCTTTACCCTTGAGATCTACTAGAACCATGCCTACAGCCGCATTTTCAAAAGTTCCTCTAAAAAATTCTTCTCTTTCTCTAAAAGCCTGTTCTAATTCTACTCTTTTTGTTACGTCTTGAATTACAGTTAATAAATTCATAACACCATCACACATAAAAGAGACACCTGCAACTTCACCATACATTATAGTACCATCACTTTTTATAAATTTTTGCTCCATGTAGGGTACACTAGTTTCATTACTCAGCAATATTTTTGCTCTCTCCTTTGATATATCATTGTAATCAGGATGAATGCTTATCATGGGTTTTAAAGATGTTCCTATAATGTCTTCAGGCTTATCCGCACCAGCCAGCTTAGCCCCAGCTTTATTTGTATAGTATAACTTTTCTCCTCTATGAACATAAATACAAACTGGTGACAGTTCAATAACACTTTTAAATAAATATTCACTTTTGAGTAATTTAGCCTCTGTTTCTTCTAATTTTTTTTCTAATTCTTCAATACGTTTTTTTAAAAAGTTTACATTTTCATCTTCATACAATATAACTACCCCTCTCACCCTCTAGTTAGAATAATATTTAAAATGAATTATGTTAATTATTATTTCTATATTATTAGTAAAAACTCCTCTAAAATTGAAAGAAAATTACAAATTTTCTGTTTTTCAATTTACAAAATAATCCATAGTAGATTACTGTTAATTAATTTTCGTATAAAAAAAAGGCTCCTTGAGGAGCCTTTTCAAAAAGTTTACATTTTTTTCAATTCGATACCTTTACCAGTTTATTTCTAACCCTACACCAACTTCTTTCACAGGCAAAGCGTTATGTATTTCTGCTTTAACAGCAAATGAAGTACAATGACAAGGATATAATTCCTTTAAGTTGTTCTGCTTTAGATAATCGATAGTTTTATTAACCTGCTTAGTTACTTCAAATAAATGAAATCCTCCTATAACTCCTAATACTCTATTATCTTTACACACTTCTTTTGCGTATTCTATTATATTGCATATTCCACTATGAGAGCATCCTGTAATAATATAAATACCACTTTCGCTCTTATAAACAAGTGCAGTATCATCTCTTACATAGTCATCAACTGAAGTTTTGTCGTCGATTTGTTTACCAATAGCTTTTCTCTCCTCGAAGTGATTTATTTGTGGTATTTCTCCTAAAAAAGTTATGTTTTTACTAACCTTAATGGGTTTTTTTGAAAGAATTAGATTACATTTTTCTTTTAGTTCTTCTTCTAAGATAGGAGAACAAATTTTTAAGTTGCCTACTATTTTTTCTTTAAATGCATCTGGGTGAGCAATAATAGAAATATTATTTTTATAATTTTGTTCAAAGTAGTATTTTAATCCTCTTGTGTGATCATCATGTCCATGCGAAATAACGATAGTAGTTACACTTTCCAAATCTACACCTAAGGCATTTGAGTTTTTCATAAACAAATCAGAATATCCCACATCCAATAATAGTCTAGTATCCTCATCTTCAATATAATATGAAACAGCAGGTTCCCCACAATAATATTGATCAATATATGTATTGTTATCTACTAAAACTTTTAGCTTCACATTTTCATCTCCTTCATCTCCACAAGAATGTCATCTATATTGGCCTTCAAAATGAACTCCTATGATAAAGATAATGCTCATTATTCTTATTTACACATTTCAACAAATTCAATGGGATGCTGAATAATTTTTGACGTTTCCTCTATGGAATAGCCTTCAGCAAGATAACGTTTTGCTATAACTGCCATGGATTCTCCTATCTCTATAATATGATGGTCTGGATCATAAATACGAACAACACGTTGTTGCCACTCATATTTCTTAGGCTGATGAACATATTCAACATTTCCATAATGTTTCATCTTTTGCATAAATACATCAAAATCATCTACCTCAAAATACAATTCCATATTATTTGACTTCTCTATAACAGAATCAGCAGGCAAATTTGTAAGCCATGCAAAATCCTCTTGTATTGCAAATCCACCACTGAATGTTACATTTCGTCCAAAATCAAGAACAACCTTTTGATTAAAAAGTTCTCCATAAAACTTCTTAGAAACATTAACATCTTTAACTGCTAGTAGTGCCAATTTAAATTCCATATCAATACCTCCCATTATATGAATATATTCTATGCCACTCTTACAAATCCCTTTTTAGAACCCCCCTAGAATATTTGTCTATCTAGATAAAATATGGTTAAAGAAAAGATAACTGCTCATTTCTGGATTGATTTAGTTTTTCTTTCATGGGTTTCGTATAACTGCTTGAAAGCTTGTATTTATCCTTCAACTCATTGACAGTGCTATACAACTTGTCTTTATATTCCTTTGTTGCTCCGCCTGTCTTATATAAAGTTTGTAAAGGCTCATATAAATTGGTAAATTCTCGTTTAATAAAATCAAAGAACACTTCTCTGGTTTTTCCTCTTAAATAAAGTACTCCTGGTAAAACATAATCCACTCCGCAATCTGCTCCATGTGCGTATAGGGAATTAATATTCTCGTATCCATCGGTAATGTAGGGAATGATTGGCATAAAATGAAGCCCTGTAGAAGCATTTGTTTTTGCAAACTCCTTTAGCATTGCAAATCTTTTTATTGACTCCGCTCCCTTTGGTTCAATAAGCTTACGGATACTTTCATCCATACAGGTAATAGTAGCTGCCACATTTACATAGGTAATGCTGGCAAGCTCTGCAATTAAATCATAGTCCCGTAAAATCAAATCAGATTTTGTTGATATAATACAAGGAGTTTTATATTTAATCATAAGTTTTAATATATCAGGCATAAGCTTATACTTAGCTTCTATTGGCTGGTAGCTGTCAGTAACGCCGCCTATATTTACAACTTCTCTTTTCCAAGAATGACTTTTAAGCTGCTGCTCTAGCTGCTCAACAATATTTGTTTTTACATATATGTCATCAAAATATTGTTCTGAATTCAAATATTGATGAGAGTACATAGCATAGCAATATTTGCAGCCGTGCTCACATCCACGATATATGTTTAAATCCCAAGCGAAGGGAATTTTACGCTTCAATTTATTGCAGGCTATAGTGCACGTAATTTCTTTATACTTTGCCACTTTTTCACCTCCACGGGTAACAGTGATTATATAAATCATCTTATCTACTAATTTTATCCTTATATTCATATATTATCAAGATAATCTTAGTAGTATTCATGTTTTCTAGAATCTTTAATCTGAAATTTAACTACATTATAGAATTTTTATGAAAAATATGGTATAATTTTCTAGTACAGTTCAATATAGTTGGATGTGGGCTACTTGATGTCACTCATCCCTACTAACGGGAGGTGATAAGATGAGTAATGATGTTTTAATGTTGTTATTCGAAGGTGGATTATTCTTAATTTCGCTATTAACTTTAATAGTGTTACTTATAGAAAAAATCGCAAAAAAACAGTAGCCCCCATCTCGCAATTGGTCAGCTACTATTTTAATTAATCATTTAATAGTGATATCAGTTGCCTAAACAACTAGAATTGTATATTATAGGGTGTTACCAGCACCCTATTTTATTTTGCTCGTTTACATTTATATTATATCAAATATTTTCTAAAAATGAACTTATATTTTATAATTTATTTAGATTATGGTACTATAAGTTAAAATCTCACCGAAACTTTAGTAGAATATTTAACTTTGCTTCCATCCACATTATAAACATTAAAGAGTAAAATTCCGTTATCTCCTGCTACTACTTTGATACCATCTGATAAGCCATTATAAGTATTTGCAAACCTACCTGTTGCTACAATTGTGAACTGTCCAATAATCTGATCAGTTCCCTTATCATAATTACCATCTGAATTTTTATCAATGTATAAAGCATTATAGATAGTATCCGCTGTGTTATTTATATCTAACCTAATTGATTTAGCTTGTGAGCTTGTAAGTGTAATACCCTTAATAATTGGGTCCTTACCTACTGACTCAGTAGCATCTAACGCTGATCCATAATTATATACTTTAGAATAAGTAGGCTTAGTAATTGTATTGAAGGCTACTGATTTAATAGGATTGCCTTCTTTAACTGTTAAGGTTAACTTAACCTTATTGATATATCCATTTAGTGTACCAGTATATGTGTATGTTCCTAGCTTGCTTGTATCAACTACTGAGCTGTCCCATATTACACCAACATCACGCATTGTTCTTCCATCGCTCATTTTTGCTGTTACTTTTGTTGGTAATGTATAATTATCACCTAGATTTACGCTTTGACTTACTAGGGTTACAGGGTTTACATTTAATGTGAAATTAATTTTACTATTATATCCATCTATTGTTCCAGTATAAGTGAATGTTCCCGCTCTACTTGTATTTACTTTGGTTGGACTCCACTTTACTTCTACAGGTTTTGTACTCCCATCACTCATTGTTGCTATTACTGTCTTTGGTAATGTATACACATCATTTACGTTTGCTGTTGCACTTACTCTTGCATCTATAGCTGTTATTGGATTTACTATTAATGTTAACTTGACTTTACTAGTATACCCAGCAACTGTTCCATTATAAGTAACCGCACCTGCCTTATTTGTAGCTACCTTTGTTGGATTCCAAGTTACTTTTAAAGACTTTGTAGTTCCATCACCCATCATTGCTGTTACTGTGGTTGGTAGCGTATAGCTGTCATGTAAATTTACTATTTCACTTATCTCATCTATTGAATCTATTCCAACTACTGTCAATGTGGTCTTAACTTTACTATCATATCCAACAACTGTTCCATTAAAAGTAAATGTGCCAGCTTTATTTGTAGCTGGTCTTGATGGACTCCATGTTACCTTTACAGATCTAGTACTTCCATCATACATTGTGGCTGTCAATGTGGTTGGTAGTGTATAGCTGTCATTTATATATACTTTTTCATTTATATTCTCTATTGAAGCTATCGGTTTTACTGTTAATGTTAATTTAACCTTGCTATTATATCCATCAACTGTTCCGCTGTGCGTAAACGTACCTGATTTACTTGTGGTTACCCTTGATGGACTCCAGGTTACCTTTACATCCCTAGTACTTCCATCCTCCATTGTAGCTGCTAATGTGGTTGGTAATGTATAACTATCATTTATATTTATTGTTTCATCTATATCAGATATTGAAGCTATTGGTTTTACCGTTAATGTTAATTTAACCTTACTATTATATCCTGCAACTGATCCATTATAAGTAAATGTACCGGCCTTATTTGTAGTTACTCTTGATGGACTCCAGTTTACCTTTACATCCCTAGTACTTCCATCTCCCATTGTTGCAGTTAATGTGGCTGGTAATGTATAACTGTCATTTATATTTATTGTTCCATCTATATCAGATATTGAAGCTATTGGTTTTACTGTCAATGTTAATTTAACCTTGCTATTATACCCCAAAGCTGATCCATTATAAGTAAATGTACCGTCCCTATTTGTTGTTACTCTTGATGGACTCCAGTTTATCTTTACATCCCTAGTACTTCCATCTCCCATTGTAGCAGTTAATGTGGTTGGTAATGTATAACTGTCATTTATGTTTATTGTTTCATTTATATCATCTATTGAAGTTACTCCGATTACTGCTAATGTTAATTTAACTTTGCTGCTATAACCTAAAACTGTTCCATTATAAGTATATGTACCAGCTTTATTTGTTGTTACTCTTGATGGGCTCCAGCTTACCTTTAAAGATTTAGTACTTCCATCACCCATTGTTGCGCTTACTTCTTTAGGCAATGTGTAGCTGTCATTTATGTATACTGTTTTACTTATATCTTCTATTGAAGTTATTGGAACCACTGTTAATGTTAATTTTACTTTACTACTATATCCTGAAACTGTTCCACTATGAGTATATGTATCAGCTTTATTTGTTGTTACTCTTGATGGATTCCAGCTTACTCTTACATCCTTAGTGCTTCCATCACTCATTGTTGCTTTTACTGTCCTTGGTAATGTATAACTGCCATTTATGTTTATTGTTTCATTTATATCATCTATTGAGGTTATTGTTATTGCTGCACTTGCTGCTTTTGCTGCTACTTTATTTGCAGCTAATAACCCACTTGCAGGTGTATTAAGTGTAAACGGCAGGTTAAAAGTTATCATAGATGCTATTACCAAAATTAAAAATATCTTTCCAGTTTTTTTAATACTCATCCTTAATCTCCTTTAATATTATTCATTTATTATAATTCTACATTTTATTGTATTATCCTCCTTTATTTTCTTATGACATTAGCATTGTTTTAAAATATGAACTAAAAAAGAACCATCATCTCTGACGATTCTCTCTTAATCACAGCAAATCCTATTTTATTGCTATTTTAATATAATTATTTTTTTCTTCCAGTATTATAAACTCTTTTAAATAAATTCGGATAATCTATAACAAGTCCATCTTTATCTACATAAAATTCCGCTGTAAACCCACTATTTAGATTTTCATATCTATATTTACAACCATTTAGATTTGACTCCACACAAGTATAGCGCTGGTTTACAGGTCTTAAATTAAAATTATAAATATCAATATAAACTACTTTTATTTCTCTTGATTCTCCTGATTTTAATGATAAGCGCCTAACTGGAATTGTATTAGTAAAAGGAGTAGCAGAAATATCAATATCTATGCAGCCCTCTAAGCTTTTTACTAATTTACCAGTATCAGTTGTCCAATTTCCACTTCCATCTGATTGTAATACAATGTTTCTATGTTTACCATCAAATATCTGTACATCAAACTTCCTAACTTTCCAGTCTAAATTACAGTATATATTATACAATATACGAATTGGCTTATCTTCTCTCATTGTTAGAATAACTGAATTTGCTGTAATACATTCATCATCTTTTAATAAAAATAAATGCTCCAATCCTGACTCATTAAGTCTCTTCCACATTACATCTACTGTAATTTTACTTTCTTCATTCATTAATACCATCACCTCTGTTACAAACACCTGTCCCCATCAATTATATCAATACCATTTTCAGTTAACTATTATATGCGACTTAAAGTGAACTGTCTATTTTTCTAAATCTATTTTATCTTTTCTAATTGTTCTATTAAATATGTAATTGCTTCATTCTTCGTTTGTGGTTCATCATGTCCCCAAACATAAGTATCAAAATGAATTTTTCTCATTAGTGCAATAAAAGATTCTAACTTATCTTTATCATAATTACCATTGTTATTATAGAAATCTTCACAATTTGCATCACCAACGAACAACGTTTTTTCTTCTGGTACATAAACTAATACGGAATCTTCTGAATGAGGTGCCTCACTTTCAATTAGTTCACAATGAACTCCACCTAAATCAATTTTTAAACTTCCGCTAAATTCTATATCTGCAGGGACTACTTTTATCTCTTGTCTGTTTGAATACTCCACTTTGATGCATCTATCACACATTTCAATGTCTTTCCCTGCTTTAAGTCTATTTTTCATATCCTCATCAGACCACTGCCATGTTACAACTTCTTTTAATTTGTCATTTGTCAATTTTCCTGCAATTGTCCTCCCTGCTACTGAATGCATGCCAAATGTATGATCCCAATGCCAATGTGTAATCACTGTATAATCTGGCAATTTCAAATTTGCATTTTTTAATTCAGAATAAAATTTTTCTACATGCTTAGATGAATTACCTGCATCTATAGCCAATGAATATTTATCTCCTTTGATATATCCAAGAACTGGTCTATCATTTTCTTCTTCGTTAGGTAAGTAATAAATTCTATCAGATATTTTTTTTAGTTCCATATTTTCTTTCTCCTTTAAAATTAAATTGCTTTAGCTAATTACCCCATCAGTTATGACATATTTACATACAGTTAATATAAATAATCTTTAAATATTTTATTAAAAATCCATAATACAAACATTTATATTTTACCATATAATCGCTATATAAACATCATTTTCTCGCTGTTGAAATTACTCCTAAGATAAGTATACCAACACTTATTGGCACAACATAAGAAGGAATACCTTTGCAGATACTCCCTCCTTTGTTCCTAGATAACTTATTACGTTATCATTGATATTCAATTCTTATGAAGTGTAAATACTATTTGGACTTTTTAATTTTCCCTTAATATTAGGATTATCTTTTATTCCAGTATTCATCTCCTCAATCAGTTCATCACTTGTAATATTACTTATGTCAGAAGATATTTTATCTTCTTGAATATTTTCTGCTTTCCCCTTTAGCTGAATTAGAATTATCGAAGACATAATCAAAACTATACCTATTAACTGAGGAATTTCGAACAATTCACCAAATATTATAAATGCTAATATCGAAGCTACTACAGGTTCTATACTTGCTACAATACTTGCTTTACCTGATTCAATATATTGAAGAGATTTAACAATTGAACAATTTGGTACAAGAGTAGCAACAACTCCAAGTCCAATAATATTAACTAATGAAGATGTATCCTTAACTGATGTTACTAATGTCCATGGTGGTGCAAAGAACCATAAAAATATTGCTCCAAATAAAAATGAATATATTAAATGAGTTTTATATGAATATTTTTTTATACCTATTTTACCTAAAATATTTTGAAGTGCAACTGCAAAGCCAGAAGTTACTCCCCATATAATGCCTATTAAATTCAATTTGAAAGCAGTACTATCATATGCTTTTACTACTAGACAGCAGCCTACTATAGCTAATATTAAAGCTATAAATTTTTTAACTGTGAATTTCTCCTTGAATATAAAATAAGATAAAACTACCACAATAATAGGATTAATAAATAATAAAACTGAAGCAGTAGCAACTCCTGTATACTTAACTGCATAAGTAGAAGCAATAAACATCCCATCTAAGGCAAACACACCATAAATAGCAAATAGTAGCAGTCCTTTTAAATCTGTTTTAAAGCATTTTGGATCTTTTATTAGGTTAATAATAATATAAACTATTGCCGCAACAGTGGGCCTAAAAGATGATATCGTCATGGAATCAAATCCAAGATCAGCTAAGTTCTTTACGAAAATCCCCATAGCACCCCAAGAAGCTCCTGCAAGTAACGCATAGAAATAACCCTTTTTAACATTGTTATAATTTTCCATAAAATATCTCCTCTCTGTGAATTTTTTTATGTGATTTCATGGAAAAAAAATAAGAGAGAACAAACCCCAAGTTTGCTCTCTCTGTTTAAATCCAGAGTCTATCCAGATATAATCCTTTTGCCTGAGAATTTCGCTTTTTTTATTGGGATAAAAAAGTTTGTCCCTTCGGCGGCCTAAAAATTTAAGCTCTCTCTTATATCTTTCACCTAGTATAGTATATATTTAGTTTTATATATTGGAATAGCTATTCTCATAAAAAGATAAAAAAATAAAGAGAGAACAAACCCCAAGTTTGCTCTCTCTGTTTGTATCCAGAGTCTATCCAGATATAATCCTTTTGCCTGAGAATTTCACTTTATTTCATTGGGATAAAATAAAACTTGTCCCTTCGGCGGTTTAAAACTTTAAACTCTCTCTTATATCCTTCAACTAGTAAATTATTCAATTCATACATCGTTTACATTGTACAATTAAAAAAATATAATTGTCAACGATGTTTGTATCACTTTCATTATATTTACAGTTGATTTCCACGCTTTTACTACTGTTTTCGTTAAATTCGTTAATATTTGCAAAAGACACTTACTGTCTTTTAGCCTTTTAAATCTTTTCATGTTCTTCTATAAAAATATTAGCTTACAAAATTGTGCAATAAAAGAGAGGATATATATTTTTTATCATGTTAAACTTTATTTAGGAGGCGATGATATGGAGTGGTTTAAAAAATTAAGTCAATCTATTGATTATATAGAAAATAATTTGAATGGAGCTATTTCTTATGATGAAATATCAAAAATAGCAGGTTGCTCTACTTACTCTTTCCAACGTATGTTTACATATATTGCAGGTATTCCTTTAGCTGAATATATAAGACGTAGACGTATGACAATTGCTGCATTTGAACTACAAACTAAAGAAATTAAAATTATGGACATAGCACTGAAGTATGGTTATACCTCACCAACTGCTTTTAATCGTGCGTTTCAAAGTGTTCATGGGGTGGCACCAACTCTTGCAAGGACAGAAGGAACTCTACTAGAAGCATATCCAAGAATCAGTTTTTCAATATCAATTATGGGAGGTGAAAGTATGAAGTATCGAATAGAAAAAAAAGAGCCTATTCGAATTGTAGGAATAAGAACTAGTTTACAAGAAAATGTTGAATACAATTTTAAAGTAGTTCCTGAATTTTGGAATGAAACATTCAAAAATGATGAGTATCTTAAAATTTGTAGCTTAAATAATCAATCCCCTAATGGCATTCTTGGTGTATCAGTATATGAAAATCCTAAAGAAATTTATTATTATATAGCTACTTCTACAAATAAGGATACTCCAGAAAATATGATAGAATACACTATTCCATCAGCAACTTGGGTCATTTTTGAATGTAATGGTAATTTTAAAGAATCTATTCAGAGCATATTTAGAAAATTTCTTACAGAATGGCTCCCATTCTCAAACTATGAATATGCAGGATTACCAGATATAGAAATATACCCAATAACCAAGTCTAACATTGCTGCTGGTCATTCAGAGGTTTGGATAGCAATTAATAAAGTAGAAGAGGTGGAATAGATGTTTGCAATCGAAATTAAAAATCTAAATAAACATTATAAAAATGGGGTTAGAGCATTAAATGATTTGAATTTAACAGTAAAAAAAGGAGAAATCTTTTCTCTTCTTGGTCCAAATGGAGCTGGCAAATCATCACTGATTAACATTTTAACAACATTTTATAATGCTACTTCTGGTACAATAAATGTTTTAGGAAAAAGTTTATCTGAAAACCCTCATTGGGTAAGAAATCAAATAGCTTGTGTTTCACAACAAGTTTCAATAGACGAACATCTTTCTCTAATGGAAAATATGATTTTCCAAAGTAGACTATATAAAGTTAAGCCTAAAGAGGCTGAACAAAGAATAAAAACATTAATAGATATTTTTGATCTTTCTAATTATTTAAAATATCCCACCTCTTCTTATTCTGGTGGCATAAAACGTAGGCTTGACATTGCCATGAATCTAGTTTCTTCACCTAAAATTTTATTTTTAGATGAGCCTACAGTAGGCATGGATGTAGAATCAAGAGCAGCAATGTGGAAAATGCTTTTAAAAATACGTGATAAACTAGGAACGACAATTTTTCTTACTACTCATTATCTTGAGGAAGCCGACTTTCTAAGTGATACAATATGCATTATGAAAAAGGGAAAAATATTAGCACAAGGTTCAAGAGAAGAATTAGGAAATTATATAAAACAAAATATGTTACGTATTATTTTTCCTACTAACGAAGAAGCTAAAAAATATAAAAATATTTTAAATAATATGTATAATACTAAATTTACTATCTTAGAAAATAAATCTGTATTTATATCATTAGCTAATAATAATACTAGCGCTTTAACTGAAATTAATAAATGGCTTTTAGACAATGATATAAAATTTAATGGAATTGAAATTACAGAGCCAAGCTTAGAAGATATTTTTCTTATAATAACAAATTCAGTTAAAAATAGAATGGAGGAATCAAAGTGTTAAATATTCTATGGCGAAATATGAAATGGCGTTTTGAAAATCCTTTATCAATTGTTTTTACTATAATTCAGCCGCTTCTATGGTTAGTAATGTATAGTACGGTTGCTAGTCATACAATGCAAGATTTAGGAATCCAAAATTACACTGCTTTTATCCTTCCTGGAATCATTGTTCTGGTGATATTTGGTGCTTGTTGTAGTTGTGGATTTATAAATTTCATTATGAGATCTAATGGTAGTTTTTATAGGATTTTAATTGCTCCTATTAACCGAAAATCAATTATTTTAGGACAAATGTTAGAGGCAATATTAGTTTCATTTTTAGAAATAGCCATTTTATATGTTGTGAGCCTCTTTTTTTCTGTTAGAATTGAAACAGGGTTAATTGGAATATTACTAATTATTTTACTTATCTTTATGACTGGATTTTTTATGTCAGGACTTTCATATTATATGAGCTTGTTACTCCCTAATGAAGTAATTTACGAAACAATAATGAATTCAATTGTATTACCACTTTTCTTTTTAAGTACAGCACTATTTCCTCTTGAAGGTTTAACCGGTACTTTGCGAACAATCGTATTAATAAATCCTTTTACACATATTATTAACGTATTACGTAGTTTAATAATTGGAAATACTATCTTATTCTCAGATATACTACCTGTAATTTTATTATTTATAGTAATGTGTGCTCTAAGTTTTTTATTAGCGATATGGAGGTTAAAAAAAGAAACAGCTAACTAAAATTTTAGTAAAAAGCTCATTTACTTATGTTACTTTTTTACGCTCTCTCAAATAGCTAACTGCTATCATGGTTATTGCCTCCTTAAAAAATAAAAAACTCTTACCCATATTGTTAAGGTAAGAGTTTTCAATATTATAATATATATTTAAAAATAGTTTAATACTTCAATTATTTTAGTTAATACGATTATATTTTAAGCTATTTTTAAAATTATATATCTTTAATAAATTTTTAATGCTTGCGAACGGATGTTGATATAAAGATTATCACCCCAGAAAGTACAGCAATAGCCACAAATAACCAAGCTATTGGTATTAAGAAAAATGGTTCTATTAAAGTACCATCCTCAGCAACTTTAGATCCTATGATATTATAAGCAACTATACAACCAAAGGATATAATAAGCGATATTAAAGATACAATGTATTTTTTCATTGAAAATTCCTCCCTTTTAATCAAGTTAATTTTTTAGATTTTTTTATGTTTAATTTTATTTATAAAATACTGATATTATTTTAATCTACTATCATTTTCATCTGCATACTCTAAAATATCACCTGGCTGACACTCTAAAATTTTGCATAATGATTCTAGTGTAGAAAAACGAATTGCTTTTGCTTTGCTATTTTTCAAAATAGAAAGATTAGCCATAGTTATTCCCATTTTTTCTGAAAGCTGCGTAGAGCTAATCTTTCTTTTAGCCATCATTACATCAAGATTCACTATAATTGGCATGATAACATCCCTTTCTAAATTGTTTCATCATTTTCCTCTTTAATTTTTATAGCAATTTCAAATAGTTGAGATAATACTATGCATAGAAAACCTATTGTTAAACAAACAATTATAGATGCAGCAAGCGGTAATCCTAGAGGAAGATTATTGAAAGCTTCAACTGAGTAATCTAAATATTTTTTGCATCCTATAATAATAAGCAGTTCACTAAAGCAACACATAGAAATGGTTTTTAATGATTTAACACTTTCTATAGAAAAAGGATTATTTTTGACAACCAAACCACAAAGTTTTTTTAGTTTAAATAAAGCCATTACATATGGAACTTCAAGTAAATAAAGGCAAATTGAAATAGTTGTAGATAATTCACGGTTTAACTGACGACTTTTTAAAAATGCTGTGACAATAAGTGGAGTTGCTAAAACAAGGATACATGTAATAGCTATTCCTAAAACTACAATAGCATTTAAAATTTTAGGACTAAAATCATTTTTCATTTTATCAACCTCGATTCTTTTATTTACAATATTATAATACAAGCTTATTTATCGTTTGTCAATAAAAAATATATCTAAATCAATATATATTTATTATTTTATATTTTAAGTATATGTTTGATATAAAATTAACTGTAATACTTAATAATGGCTTTTATGAAAATATTCATAACGTAGACTTTTACAGTATTATATATACAAAAAAAAATAAGAAGATGGATTTTTTATTTCTATCCATCCATCTTTCTAATTGGAAACAATGTAATTTAGACTATATTTTAAGGTTCTAGTTCATTTTCACTTTAGGATTGGCAAAGGCTATTTCATATTTATAATTATTATAAGTATGACTCATACACATCTCTCTCATATTACAACATAAATGTTTTAATATAGAAATAAACCATCATCATTAAAATCATCAGCACTTATAATGTTTAAAGGTGTACTTATCATTAGAATAGATATAACTACATAAATTATGTAGAACAGCTATATAATTTCTTCTTTCTTGGATGATTGTAGAAATCTTTAATTCATACTCTAATCTATCTATATTTTTTTTAATTATTGGTATATAGTGTTTCATAGCTTTCTTTTTTTCAAATAAAGATATAATAACACCTATAAAACTCATAACAAATATCATAAATATTATTAGCTCTACGGCAGTACGTAAAAAGTCCATCTCAGAATCTACTACTGACCAAATGTAAGACAAAAGCACTAAAGAAGCAGCAATGAGTATACATACTTTTATAGAGATTTTTTTTGCTTTATCATATTTTTCGTAATATTGATTAAAAGGGTCATTAGTTACTAATATTTCATATAAATATTCCTTATATTTGCTATCTTCAATGGTTCTATTTTCATTTTCTATGGCACATTTAACTTCATCTGCTATTAAGCACTTCATCTTTTCACTTATTTGCAAATCTGCCATATCTATTTCTTCTCTCCCTTATCACCCAAATATATTTTTTGGCTATATTGTTTTGATCTTGATTTGTTATATGTTGTGTATATCAAATATTCTGGTTCTTCAACACTAGGAACTTTAAAATATAAATCTCCACTAATACTTTCCTTTTCATGCAGTGCTCCTGATTTTATTTCTTTTGGATCTGATATACTAAATCTTTGATATTCTTTTCCATCTTTGCTTACAAGTTTGAATTCTACTGCATTATAACTTTTTCCAGCTGCAGTTTCTTTTTCAAAGCTTTCTAATTCTAACTCCGCTTTATAAAGGTATATAGGATTATTTCTTCCAAAACTTACACGAGATGTTTCCTTAACTTTTATTCCCAAATTATTGCATACAACTCTTTCACCTATTACAGCTTTACTTGCAGTTGTCGTTAGCGTAGGAACTACACTTGGGATTAATAATATAATAATTATAATTATTTCTAGGTATATTGGCATTCTCGAAAATTTACGTAAAGGAACGGGTAAACCAAGGTTCTTAATTTTAGTTTTACTCTTTAAAAAATCTCTTACATTATCAATAGCATTTTTACCTATTTTTTCTTTTGATATATTAAAACCATTTAAATATTCATTTTCTAATATAAAATAGTCTTTCACTTCATAAACATCTATCTCATCATAATTAAAAACCTTTTTAATTCCAATCAAAGGAAATATTAAATTTATACAATCTTCACATAAATATATATCATATGTATTTGTCTGAGATGAAAATGAACGTTCAGCCAAGGATTTCCACATAAATTTATGGTGATTCCTTAAAAAAATCGTCATAAACAATACTCCACTCAAACACCAAAAAACATAATTCTTATACAATGCAGCTTGTTGAAAATAATTTGATTTTGAAAAAATAATAATTATTGCTAAACATATAATGGTACCTAGAAAAGCTCTCTTATATCTAATACGCGCTTTTCTATCCATATAAGCATCAATTAATTCATCTTTTTCATATTTGCAGCTGAATTTATATTTATATTCTATAGGTTCGTTATTCTCAAAATTCTGTTTCAAAAGATATTCCCCTTCCAATTCTTATTTAAAATTATTTTTCTTCCAGATGATATCTAAATTTTTAAACAAAGCTTTTCCAATATCAATAAGCTCGTCCTATTCTTTTGTAATTATTACAATGCAAATCATAAACAACTAAGTCTCTATATTATCGCAACTATGTAAGAATAATTTACATTTATTCTAAAAATTCACTAACGATAATGCTGTACCACACGTATAACGTAGACCTTTTTAGTTGCTGTTAGCTGTTTCGGGAAACCTTTGTCATTAAAGTATGCTGGAGATAAAATGAAAATTTAATTTTTAAGAATTTCCTGCAAGTCTAAATGAAAGAATTATGAGTAATATAAAAATCCAGCCTATCCAACCATATTTTTCATTTTTTGAAATACATAAAAAGATAGCTCCTATTAGACACAAAGGAATACCTATCATAACTACGTTACCAAAATTATGAATATAAATACTTTGCATTACTATTAAAATAAAACCTATAAGACAAAGTATACTTAGTATAAAAAAGAATTTTTCTTTGTTTTTCATAAATTATTCTCCTTTTTAAAAACTTTCCATATATTTATTACTTTTTCCTTTTGATTTATGAACCTTATAAGAAGATTGTGAATTACTTTACCCAATATTATGTTGAATTTTAACTCAATTAATATGACTCTTTTTAAATCTAATTATAAAAAAACATATTATCCCAGAAGCAACTATAGTTAATAATGGTATCAATTTCTTATTAGTTAGATAAGATTGCTCTTTATTATTCTGCACTGTTGCTGTACTATCTACACTTACATTAGTAGAAGTAATTGATACTTTATTATCTTCATCTATTCTCTTTTGTGCTTCAAAATATTTTCCTTCATTGATATATTTTTCATAACGAACTACCATATCGTATGATTCACTTACAAGTTTTAAAGTTTTATAATCATCTGATGTACTTTTAAATATCCAAGTATCATCAATCTTATTTTCATCTAACAAAACTGCTACAATAAAATCGCCAACTTTAGGTTTATTATTTGTTCCATAATATTTATCAATTTTTTTTATTTGAACCTCTGATTGTTGTATACTGCCCATCATAACGGTAGAAGGAACGACGCTGTATATATTGTTATTGGTAGCAGTTATTTTCCCTATAAAGAGTGCTTTTTGTTTACCTTCCATAATTGACTCTGGTATATCCCCCGCATAAACATTTGTACTTATGAATAGTAATAGCATAAAAATAATAGAAATCTTTTTTGCCATTTAAAATCCTCCTATTTAGTTTTCATGTATTTTAATCTTTTTATAATTTCGCCATATCTTACAAAAGCGTAATAACTAAATCCTAATTGTAAACAAAATAAATTCCCTATATACTTATACATAATTATGGCATAATTCTTTAGATTAGTTTTAAAACATAATCATATATTAATTTTAAAATAGTTTAACACATCGTCATATAATCCACTTTGATTACTATAAGTTGCATAATTTTTAGCTGTACTTAGCCATTCTATTGTAGATGGCTTTATCACCTTAATTGCATCCAATAAATCTTCTGTAGTTATTGGAACTATTTTCCCAGCAGCCATGGCCTTTTTTATACAGCTTTGACAAGCAACATCGCAAACACCTTTTATATCTGCACCAGAATATTTAGATAAACTTTTAGCTATGAATAAGTAATCAATTTCCTTACAAGGCTTATCCTTCATATGTAATTTTAATATTTCCACTCTTGCATCTATATCTGGAGGTGGAATGAATAGAATTCTATCAAATCTCCCTGGTCTCCTTAGTGCAGAATCTATAGACCAAGGTGTATTTGTTGCACCAATAACTAGCAAGTTTTTATTATTATTCTGAGTGCTATCTAATTCCATCAGTAATTGGTTTGTAAGTGTACGTGATGTGCTACTTCTCATACTCTGACGGCTTCCACCTAATGCATCTATTTCATCGATAAATATCACAGCTGGAGCTTTCATTCGCGCTGTCTCAAATATAGTATGTAGATTTTTCTCACTTTCCCCTATATACATATCAAGTACGTCTGTTATTGATATGGTTACAAAATGTGCATTACATTCTCCTGCTGTTGCTAGTGATATAAAGGTTTTTCCACATCCTGGAGGTCCATATAATAATATTCCACCTCCTGCAGATTTTCCGTAAACTTTAAATATTTCTGGATTACGAAATGGAAAAATAATATTGGCTTGGATATTTTCTTTTACCTCCTCCATTCCCCCAACATCTTTAAATGAAATTTGTGTTTTAACAAATTCCTCATTGCACACTTCTTTCTCTGAGAATTCTAGCACCTTTAATTTTACTTTCTGACTAGAAGTAAATTGTAATAAGTTTTTATGGAATTCAATATCTTCTAATTCAGAATCAATATCTACTGATTTTTCGTAATTTTTCATAGCTTCTTCGTACTCTTCTTTGAAATATAAACACTTAGCTAATACAAAAAAACCAAATGCCCAGTCTATGCGTTGATTAAGTTCTCTTTCAACAAGCTCCTGAATCTCATCATATACCTCAAGGTTCAATAAACTTTTTAGCATATATTCTAGTGCTTGTACATCTTTTCCATCTGTACTATACAATATCTTATAGTTTTCTAAGGCTTCTTCATATAGTCCTGTATCAAACTGAATCTTTGCAATATGATTTCTTAAAATTTTATTTTCAGGACTTAATTCAAGGGCATTTACTAATATATCTAATTCTTCCACTGTTTAACCTCCCTATTAATTATAATAATGTACAAAGCTGTTTATAACCTTATCACAATATATTCACTTATATTATTTATTTTAGTTTTTACCTAATGAAAAAGTAATCCTTTTTTCTAGGTTATACTATTATGATAAAAATTTTATAATAAGTACTATAATAACTACAGCTACAGCTACAGATATCATCCATGGTTTCTTGCTTTCTTTTAAATCTACTTCTTTTAAGTCTACTTCTTTTAAGTTTAATTCTTTATTTGTGGTTTCTATATAATTACTAATAGCTTCATTATTAGGATAATCCTTATGTAAGCTTTTAAAATGCAGTAATGTTTTCCTCTCTCCTATTTCCTTAGACATAAGCTTTGCAAAATTTATACATTCCTCTCTATCCTCCGGTCTTAATACTAAATATTTTTTAAACTCATAAATAGCTTTTTCTATATTTCCTTTTTCTATAAGCATTTTAGACAGTATTAAGCGCCCTTTTTCACCTTGAGGATATTTTTTTAAACAATGTGAATGATATCGTATCATATGCTTTAAATATAGGGGCATATTTTCTTTATATGGTTCCATATTTCCAAGTACATTCTTAGCTAATTTCTCATCTGGATTTAATCTTAAAGCTTCATCAACATGCTTCTTAGCATCATTGATATTTCCTGAAAATAATTGAATCTGTCCCCACTGTGTCTGAACATAAGCATTCTTAGGATCTAGCTCTAAAGCTTTTAAACATTCCTCTTCAGCACATTCAAAATTATATGATCTTAAATATAAATATCCAAGAAATGCACGAATTTGTCCATTGTCAGGTGAAATTTCTAAAGCTTTCAATACTAATTCTATTGGTTGTACTATATTTTTTTTATTCAGAGTATGCAAACTAACTGCTAAAATATAATATAAAAATTCATCTGCCCCATCTAGCTCTATAGCCATATTAAATTCTTCTATTGCCTGCTCAAGGTTATTTTTATTATAAAGTATTTGTCCATATAATTGGTGTGCTTTTGCATCACTAGGATATTCTTTTATATATTTTAATGCAATATTTTCTGCTTCAGCATCTTTTCTTAATTCTAAATAATATTCTATCATTCTCCTAAAATAAATCTTTATATCTTTCTTATATTCTTTTACTGTATTCAAGTGCTCTTGTGTTAATTTATTCATAGGATTTAGCCTCAATGACTCCCTAATATGCTCTTCAGCCTCATCAAAATTTTGAAAAAGCATCTGCAGCTTTCCGTACTGGCTACGAACTATAGCTATATCAGGTCCTAATTCTAAAGCTTTTAAGCATTCATTTTGAGCATCATCAAGTCTTCCTGCATTTATATACTGTTCACTTAAATAGGAATGAAATATTGCATTATTAGGATTTAATTCCAATGCATGCAACACTAATTCTATTGATTGATTTAAGTTTTTGTGATCAGAAATAAATAAATTTATAGCCAATTTACAATAATGATAGCTTTCCATAGGATCTAACTCAATTGCCTTATTATATTCAACTACTGCTTCATCATACTTCTCTTTTGAGCATAGCACTTCACCATATAAAGCATGGGCATCTGCATCATTAGGATATAATTTTAGATAATTTAATGCTACAGCCTCTGCTTCTTCTAAATTTCCCAATCTTTCATATGCTAGCCCCATCATATTAAGTGCATATGTATCACTAGGTTCAATTGTTAACAATTTTTTTCCTTCTTCTATTAACAACTCAAGCTTTTTTATATCATACAATACCTCAATCTTAGCTCTGAGATTTCTTATATTTTTTTCTTTACTGTTTATATCTTCATAATTCATAATTTTCTCCTTTATATTTGAATAATGGCAGGATATAAATAATTAACAATTTTTCATAATATAATAAATTTTACCATTATAAGCTATAGCTTTCAATATAAATCACTTTTACCATCTTTCATAAATATAGAAATAGCCCTTACCTGTATTTTCTATACAAGCAAGAGCTATTGTTACTTTACTAATATTTTTTATAAAAATTTAAGTTACCATTCATATGGATATTAGATGTCCATATATGAGCTTAATAAATACACAATAAATATTATCAAGCCATATCCAAATCCGCAAATTGCGCATGGTAAAGCTGTTCGTAATATCCCTTCTTCTCTAGCAGCTCATCGTGAGTTCCCTGCTCCACGATATTTCCATTGCTCATTACCAGGATTAAGTCTGCATTTTTAATTGTGGACAATCTGTGGGCGATTACAAAAGAAGTTCTACCCTTCATAATATTTTTCATGGCGTCCTGAAGCTTTTGCTCCAACCTTGTGTCCACGGAGCTAGTAGCTTCATCCAAAATCAGGATTGGTGGATCACAAAGTACTGAGCGGGCTATGGTCAGAAGCTGTTTTTCTCCTTGAGAGATGTTGCTGGCCTCTTCATTTATTATCATGTTGTATCCGTCAGGCAGCGTGGTAATGAAGTGGTGGACATTAGCCACCTTTGCAGCACGGATAATCTCTTCTTCGCTGGCGCCTTCTTTTCCATAGGCTATATTTTCTTTAATACTGCCCTTAAAGAGCCAGGTATCCTGAAGAACCATTCCGAATTTTGCCCTCAGGTCATCACGTTTCATATGGTTAATATCCACGCCATCTATTTTGATGGATCCACCAGTGACATCATAAAATCTCATCAGTAGATTGATTAATGTGGTTTTTCCTACGCCGGTAGGGCCTACTATGGCAACCATCTGACCAGCTTTTACTTCCACATTCAGGTCGTGAAGCAAAGGCTTCTCCTTTGTATAGGAGAATGCTACATCTTCAAAGGACACATTGCCATACACTTCTTTATATGGTTTTATCATCTGCGTTTCTTCCACTTCTTCCTCTTCATCCATGAATTCAAAAACTCTGTGAATTGCCGCTACAGAGGACTGAATTACTCCGGATAGCTGGGTGATCTGGGACATAGGCTGGCTTACCTGCCAAATATAACGGATAAACGCTTGGAGCTGTCCTACAGCAATGGTGCCCGCAATGGCATAAAATGTGCCTGCAATGGATACGCAACCAATTCCAATGTAAGTTACAAAGGTTACAAGCGGAGACATTAAACCGCTGATGTACTGAGCTTTAAAACCACTTTCACACAGCTCTTCATTAGCATTCATAAGTTCTATTAATGTATCTTCCTGTTTGCCGAATAATTTAATTTCATTAAAGCCAGTAAATTTCTCTTGAACAAGACCATTTAAATGTCCTAACACATCCTGCTGCTTTTGGAATATGGGTTGGGATTTTTTCACAATCACCTTAGATATGATAATGGAAACTCCGATAATTGCTATCGAAGACAGAGCCATTACCCATTGAATTTTAAACATCATATATACTGCAAGGCTCAAACCTAAAACAGCATTTAAAATCTGAGCAAAGCTTTGCTGAAGGGCATTGGAAATGGTCTCCATATCGTTGGATACACGGCTCAAAGTATCTCCCAAGGCATTTCTATCAAAATATGCAATTGGAAGTCTTCTGATTTTGCCTTGCACGTCATTTCTCAAATCCACCATAGCACTTTGGATTGCATCGGTCAATAAGAACTGATAAGCACAGTTACTTAAAGCTCCTGCCACATAGACACAGATTAGAGTTAAGATAATTCTATTGATTTTTGCAAAATCCACCCGTCGTCCTTCCATAATATCGGAAAATAATTGAGTGGTAATCATTCCTTCTAAAGTTGGGCTTAATGCAATTAAACAGGAAGCCACAATAATTAATAATATTGCTAAGATAATCTTTATCTTATATTTTTTCAAATACGGAATCAAACGTTTAATACCAGTATTTTTCTTTTTCATCGTTCTAATTCCTCCTTTGACATCTGGCTAGCCGCTATCTCATAATAAATTTCGCAGTCTTTTAGTAGCTGCTCGTGAGTTCCCAAACTAACTACTTTTCCTTCGTTCAATACGATAATTTTCGTAGCATCCATAATGGAGGATACCCTCTGGGCCACAATCAGGTTAATAGCATCTGTAGTCTCACTTTTTAATCTCTTTCTCAATTTAGCATCTGTTTTAAAATCTAATGCAGAAAAAGAATCGTCAAATATATAGATGTCAGGCCTTCTTACAATCGCCCTTGCAATGCTCAGCCTCTGTTTTTGTCCGCCGGATATGTTGCTTCCTCCCTCTTCTATCATTTCCTCAAACTGATCTGGTTTATCTGCGATAAAATCATAAGCCTGGGCAACTTTAGCACTGTGCTCTATTTCAGATTGCACAGCATCATGTTTGCCATAGCGTATATTTTCATTGATGCTGCCAGAAAACAGCAGGGCTTTTTGTGGAACGAAACCGATTTTTTCACGTAATGACATTAAATCGTATTTCCTAACATCTATTCCATCTACTTTAATGCTGCCTTCGCTTATATCATAGAATCTAGGAATCAAATTTATTAATGTACTTTTGCCGCTGCCGGTACTTCCAATAAATGCAATCGTATCGCCCTTTTGTGCTTGAAAAGTTATATCATGCAACACAGGAACCTCGCCATCAGGGTACTTAAAAGTTACATGGTCAAATTCTAAGGTTCCGCTTCCATCTCCATGGGTTACTGCATTTTCGGGATTTTTAATAACTGGCTCTTCTTTTAGCAGCTCCTGGATACGTCTGGCACTGATTTCTGCACGTGGATACATAACGAATGCCATAGAAAACAGCATCATAGAAAACATGGCATGAAACATATATTCCTGGAATGCCACTAACTTTCCCACCTGTAGTGTTCCTGCATCAATCATACGGCTAGACAAGATAAATACAACCACAATTCCTAAATTTAATAGCAGGAAGAAGGCTGGCTGCGTAACAGACATCAGCTTAAACAGCTTTTTTGCATTATATGCATAATCTTCGTTGGCTTCGGAAAATCGCTGAGTTTCATAGCGGTCTTTACGGAATGCACGGATAACTCTAACGCCAGTTAAATTCTCCCTTGTAATTCGATTTAACCTGTCCATTCCCTTCTGTTGCCTAGTGCTGATTGGGCTACTGGTCCTAGCAATTAGATATACTCCAAAGCACATAATTGGGATGCAGCCTCCAATTACCATAGACAACGTGGTGCTTGTCTTTATTACCATAAACATACTGATTAAAATCATCACCGGTGTTAAAAGCACCATTCTAAGTAGAATATTGATAAACTGCATCAAAATAAAAGCGTCATTGGTGGTTCTGGTAATCATACTAGATACACCGAATTTATTATATTCCGTATGAGAAAATTCCTGAGTTTTTTTGAAAATGTCATTTCTGATATCTCTTGCAATTGACGTACTAACCTTAGAACTGCAATAGGCAAGCACAATATTTCCAATACCGCCTATAATGGCCACAATCAGAATGAGAACACCTAATTTATAAATATAAACTCTATCATTCAATACAATGCCCCGATCTATCATATTAGAAATAATTGTAGGAATTCCAAGCTCTGCTGCAGCAAATCCAAGCACGGCCAGGATGTTGCAGAATACATATAGCTTGTAGTTTTTTAAATACTTTAAAATTAACTTCATATTCAACCCTCTCTTGTCAGTGATCTTTTCTAAAATCAATACTTGCTTTCATCATTAATATATAATATGATAAACTATAATGTTACCTTATAGTCAAGAGGAGATTTTAGAAAATGCAGGAAAAATACTTTACTACCGGAGAATTCGCTAAGATGTGCAATGTTGAAAAACATGTTTTGTTCCACTATGATGACATCGGTCTGTTCAAGCCGGAAATCATTAAAAAAAACGGCTACCGTTATTACTCTTATTATCAGTATTTTACCTTCTCTGTTATCCTGAACCTAAAAAAACTTGGAATGTCTTTAAATGACATAAAAATCTATCTTGAACAGCGCAATCCCTCAATGTTCTTAGATTTACTAGAAGAAAAAAGTCAACAGGTAACTGAAAAAATAAAATATTTTCAAGATATACAGGAAATGATTCAAAGCATGAAAGCCATGACCAAGGAAGGCATAAACAGCCACAATAACATCTACCTAGAATCCCTACCGCCAGAGATTATTCTTCGATCCGATAATATCGAAAATTTACCGAATAAGACTTTTGCAAACTTTATGCAGGAATATATTAAATTCTGCCAAAGCCTAGGAATTACGGTGCAAGAATCCGTAGGTAGCATCATATCGGTGAACAATCTGCGCAAGAATAATTTCACAAACCTTTCTTACCTTTATATTAAGACCAAATCCTTTCTGCCTGGGAAAACAGTAATCCGTAAGCCAGGTATCTATCTATGTGGATACTTTGAAGGTGAATACGATGACTTATACCATGCTTATGAAAAGATGCTGAATTATGCCGATGAGAATGAAATTGTTCTTGGAAATTACTCCTTTGAGGAGTATCTAATTTCTGATATTGCCCAGAAAGATCAGAAGTATTATATTACGAAACTGATGATAGATACTTTAGAAAATAAAAATGACTTAACATAGTGCAGGCATCTGCCATATGTTCAGTCATTTATGATATGATTCACCCTTCATAATTCTAATTGTAAACAAAATAGAAGAAGAAGACCCTCCATCATCAAAGGATTCTCCTTCTTCATTATTTATAAAATATTTCTGTACTTTCTCATCGAAGTGCCTTCACGGATACTTCTTTTTTTTAATAAACTGCTACCATTTTATTTATAACTTATAATCACTTCCTATTTCTTACTTTTATCAAATACAACTTTCCCTTCAAATATTGTCATTGTAACTGGATTGTTACTATACTCTTCTAAGTTGATACTGTGGAAGTCTTTATCAAAAATTGCAAAGTCAGCTGATTTTCCAATTTCAATACTTCCTAAATTCTTTTCTTCAAATACCTGTTTTGCACCATTGATTGTAGAAGACTTAATAGCCTCATCAAGTGTTACCCTTTCACTTGCTTGAGGAAGTGAACTGAATACATCTTTTTTAAGAGGTGCATTTAAATCTTCATTTCTTGTATATTTGCTTTTAGCATATACCTGGTCAAAGGCACCCTTTTGCATATTTCTTGTTTGGGCCATATAAAATACACGTGAATAATCAGGCTCTGATACAAAGTAGTCACTATGTATCGCAGTGTTCACACCTTTATTAATAAAACTCTGATAGGGATATTGATGCGATGCACGTTCCTTACCTAAATACGGATAATATAAATTCCAGAAGTAATCATCCACTTGCATCCAATAAGGAGCTACAACTGCTGTCATTCCCATATCAGCCATTCTCTGCATATCTTGAGACGTCATCAATTGGCAATGAGCAAATGTATGTCTTGAATCTCTTGCACCGTTAGTCTTTCTTACAGATTCTAGTATATCTAACGTATATTTAGCAGCACCATCACCTATTGAATGAGCATGAATCTGGAAGCCAGCTGCATCAATCTTTTCAAATGCTTTTTTCATGGCTTCATCTGTCCATACTTTAATTCCATGCCAGTTGTCTTTTCTATGTGCATAAGGTTTTAGCAAAAACCCTGTTTCCTCTTCTAAAACCTGGTCTGAATAAAATTTAAATGCATTTACTTTAAAATAGGATGATGTAAATGTTTTTGAAAGTTCAATATCTTTATCAATATTGGAACTTACTTTATCACCCATTGCAGGGTCTAGAAACCAAGCACCCTTTACTCTTAAAGTTAATTTACCTTCATTTGCAAGCTCATTATAAGCTTCATAATAATTAGGATTATCTAAAAGAATCTTTGCATCAAATATATTAGTTATTCCTTTAGAATTAAATAATTTTTGAACCCAAAGAATAGCTTCTTTATATTGCTCTTTTGAATATTTAATACTAATCTTCTTAACAAGTCCCATTGCACTTTCTTGAAGAAGACCTGATGGCTCACCTGTTTTAGGATTTTTTTGGATTATTCCACCTTCTGGATTTGGTGTATCTTTTGTAATTCCAGCCATTTCAAGTGCTTTTGAGTTTACCCACATTGAATGTCCATCATTTGAAAGCATGATAATTGGACGAGTTGAATCAATTGCATCCAATGTTTCTTTTCTTGGACCAATTTCATCCCAATCAGAACGATAGTAACCTGCTCCTTGAATGACTTTTAAATCTGGATGTGAAACAGCAAATTCTTTAATTTTCTTTGCATAGTTTTCTACCCCAGTAACATCTGAAACAACAACAGAGAACATATAATCTACTGCTGACATTGCAGGATGCATATGACCATCAAAGAACCCAGGCATAACTGTTTTCCCTTTTAAATCGATATTTTGAGTAGAATCTCCTTTATACTTTTCTATATCAGATGCTGTACCAACGGCGATAATCTTACCATCTCTAATAGCAACTGCCTCAGCTTTTGTATTGTTTGCATCTTCAGTATAAATAATACCATTAGTAAGAATCATGTCTGCTATTTTAGACGCATTTGGTGTGCATCCAGACATTATCCCAAGGGTCAATGCCATAACTACTAAACATGAAATAATTTTTTTCATAAATTTCCCCCCCTAATTTATTTAACTCTTGTACCCATTATAATTAAATTGTAATAATATTTCTACTATTGTCACTATTATGAATTTTTTTTGTCATTAATTTGTCATTTTGGAAAAGAAGCTTATCATCATCATAAACCTTAAAAATAACTGAACCAAATTCACTTGTTTCATCGTCAAGTCCAGCTACACATTCGAAGCCACTAAATTGACCATTCAAGTTATATACTATTTCACTGTTTGCATGGGTTCCTATTCCTGTAGCATATACTTTTCCATCAAGTGTTATTTGATTATTATCTATATTTTTACTTTTTTGAATTGTTTTCCACCCAGTAGTGGCACTTATCCAGTTAAAGTCCATAAGATTTGTCTTCTCATTGTCAGATAAACATGGTGATAGCTTTGCGTCTGCCCAATCAGCATGATCACAGCTTATGCCATCTCCTGCATTTTCTATTATTAGTTTGAGTTCATTAACACTCTTTACACTTACATCAACTTGCTGTGATTTACTATTTCCTGTTACCTTCATGCGGAGATGTCAATACATGAACAAAGAGTAATGTTAAATGATAATCGCAGTGAGAACTGTTCTATAGATTTTCCTTATGTTCAACTAGTAGTCACATTTGAAAATGAAGTAGAATTGAAAAATGCATTTGAAATTCTGAAAGATGAGCCAAAAGTTGTAAGTCCGATGAAAGCAACCGATTTTACACCATGTACTGTGGGATTTTGGGATAAATACGGAATTAGATGGGGTTTCATGGTTCAATAAATTTAGTTAGCACATTTTATAAAAGCATTGGAAAGGAATAAAAAATGAATTTAGGAGAAGTTTGCTTAGAAACGAATGACGTAATAAAAATGCCAGATTTTTATAGGAATATCTTAAATATTTCCTCAGACTGTAGAGATGAAGTACATCAGTCCATTATTGAAGAAAGTATAACCCTAAGTATTTACAATAATGAAGAAGTAAATAATAACCAAAATATTAGCATTGCTTTTACTGTTGATGATGTAGGTGAAGAATATGAAAGGTTATTGAAATTAGGTATACATATTATTGATGCTCCAAAACTACAACCATGGGGAGCAAAGAATATGCATTTTTGCGACCCAGATGGTAATCATATATACTTTAGGAGTTTTCCGAAATAATTGTAGAGTATGAGGATAATTAGTAATATTGCTAATTCACCAAGTTCATAATAGGCGTATCAAGGACTTACTTTATGACAGTAAGTCCTATTTTATTAAGTCTATCTCAATACCATTGACTATATTTACATTATTCTAAACTTCAAGTGCTGAAACACTTATCTAAAAAAAGTCTACGTCATTTATGATACGGTTCTCCGTATCTTACTTAAGTGAGGTCTTTCCATTTAATACCTCTATATTTAATCTGCATAATTATGGTATAATATCCAAATTAGAATATAGAAACTCCGTAGTAGGATAGCTACGGAGTTTTTGAACGTTTTATCCTCCTTACGGGCTATTGGTGAATTCTTTGACTATAGCTTAGGAGGTGGTATTGGATATGCTAGAATTAATGATAAAAAGTTTTGCTACTATCTATATATTAGATTAGTCTTAAAACATAATCTTTTTATTTCTAAGTTAATTATCAAGATTAAATTTCTTGGTATTCATATAGAACTTAATGGCAAAGAGAAAAAGCACCCATCCGCCAAAGACTAGTGCTTCACTCTTAATTAAATCTTTATTTAATTCATCCAGTAGCCAAAATGTTCTAAGAATCGCTTAGTGCTACCAACACTAAGCTTTTCTTATTTATTCAAATTCTCATAAAAAATAAACATATATATTTAACATTTTTAAACTTTAGCATTTATAAAATTTTCTTTAGAAACTTAATATTTTCAATATACTAATCATTAGCCTTTTCATATTACCAACTACGATGTTCTATTACCATATAGCCCCTTGTGGAATTATTTTCATAAGGCATCTTTCATCACCCATTTTTATACTTTTTAATAGCTCCACATCAACTTTACACTGAAAAGCTTTTTCAAATAATACTTTACTATACCCAGTAGTACATTGACACCATGCATCAGAATCTAGCCTATCTACATTTGCAAGCATCGGACATGGACAAAAATTAAATTGTAAATAAAGATCTCCATTTTCATAAAATAACCCTGCATCTTTTGCTTTCTGTAAATTTCCAAACTCCTCTAAACTTGATGATAATTCCATTAGTTCTTTCACTAATTCTAACTTCTTATCCATTCCATATCCACACTGACACTTCATTCTAATCTTCTTAGTAGTTACCTTATCAAATTTGCTTTCTAATCTCTTCATTGTAGAATTTACCCATATAGCATTATCCTCTGATTTGCCACTTTCCTCTTTTCCATATACAACTTTCCTTGCAATATCTTCATTACTCTCATTTTTTACGGCCTTATAAATAACATGCTCTTGGATTTTCCTTATATCAAACATAAGATTCCCCTCTTCCTAACTTTATCTAGTGATAGCTTTGTCACTATTTTCATAATAAAGGAAACCTTACTTTTTTACTTCTGAATTCTTGCTCTATTTAATAGCAATACATAAATCCATAGCAACATGATTATTTTTTCTGTCAATATTGTGGTAAATACCTAATCCATATCTTTCATCCCTTTTATATCCACTACGTGGAAGCCAAATATTAAAAACTCCTTGGAATGTCACAAAAATATCATGTATAAATCCATTAAACCGATAAACTGCAAATTTACCGCCTTTTATCGTTGTAACATTTTCTAACTCTATATCTTCACCAACAGTGATGCATAAATCATATATACATTTGTCTAATTGGGTAATAGCTGGATCATCATAAGATTTTTCAATCAAAAGTGTATCTGGTTTAATATAGGTTTTGTACCGTTCCATAAAACTATACCAATCAACCCCTATATCCCTATAATTTCCAATATATCTTTCATAAATCACTTTAAAATCAGCTAGATTTTGTATAATAATATTCTCATCATAATATTCAAAAGACTTAAAAGTATTATATTCACTAGGACAAAATGGATTAGCAACACCTGTTGAATTCATAGCCTTTCTAAATTCCACTGGACAAATACTATACTGCTTGCTAAAGGCTGAACTATAATTCGAAGAACTGTATCCATAATTAACTCCAATATCAGTAATAGTTTTATCTTTTTCAACCTTAAGACTTACTGCACTTTGATCCATTTTTATACGTTTGATAAAAGAATAAATACTTACTCCTGTTCCTTCTTTAAACATTCTGCTAAAATGATATTTTGAAAAATTACAGTGATTAGCAACATCTTCAATAGAAATATCCTCATCTATATGCTGTAAAATGTACTCAATACTTTTATTTATCAAAGATTTTTTAATTATCATTTTAATCCCACTCCCCCAAATACTTTTTACATAGCTACTAATGATTCGATTTTCCTAAGAATTTTACTTTCATTTATAAAAAATATTACTGAAAATGATAACTTTCAGTAATAACATTGATATATATGTTTCATTAATAAAACTACATTAACATTATCGTAAGATATGAATATCCGTTATTCTTAATGAATAAAGTTTATTGAAACATATATAATAGAAAATATAAGCTTCTTTAAACAGCATTTTCATATTTATTTTATACTTAAAATATTTCTTACCTCTTTTCTTATAACATATTTTGTAAATATAACATTACTTATGATACGGTATTTTCAGTCGTAAAAATAGCATTAGCCAAGTAATATCAATGGTTTAAGCTATAAACCTCATTTATTTATGGTACGGTTCACCCTTCATAATTCTAAATCATTTATAAACTATAAAGACTATACTAAATTTATCGGGTACTTTATACTATAAATTTGCTTACCAGTTCTTATCCATTTCTTAATTCCATTACCTCTTTCTCTGTAAGATTACGCCACTTACCAATATCTATGCCATCAATTTTTATATTCATAATCCGAATACGTTCTAAACGCACAACTGTATATCCAAAGGCTCTACCCATTCTGCGAATTTGTTTATTTAGTCCTTGAGTCAAAATAATACGAAAGGTATCCTCTTGAACCCTACTCACTTTACAAGGCCTTGTCTTAGCTCCGCAGACTTCCACTCCTTTAGACATTCCTTTCATGAAAGAATCATCAAAGGGCTTATTAACAGTTACAATATATTCTTTTTCATGTTCATTTTCTGATTCCAAAATTTTATTTGCCAAATCCCCATCATTTGTCATTAGTATTAGCCCTTGAGATGCTTTATCTAATCTTCCAACTGGGAAAATGTATTCTGGATAATTCATAAAATGGATTATATTATTTTTCACTTCCTTTGATGCAGTACAGGTGATTCTCACTGGTTTATTTAATGCAATATAAATTTTATCTTTCAATGGAATAGGTTTATTATCAATAAGAATGATATCCTCTTCTTCTATCCACTGCCCCTGCTTACAAAGCTCACCATTTACTGTTATTCTATTTTGCTCAATAAGTCTATTCGTTTCTCTTCTTGAACAAAAACCCAAATTACTAAGACGTTTATTTATTCTCATTTTAAAATCTTTATCCTTTCACTTATGTCTATATAAAATTCTTCATATTTAGTTTATATACCTTTTTATAGCTTTTTTATTAATTACAACTTTACTTTTATCAACATTATACAACAAATTTTAAAATTGATATGTGATAATTTTTTATGTGTAAATATTTAAAACCGTTCTTAGGTTAAAGCTCATGGTGATTAAGAACTATTTGCATGTTTTCACATAGATGGTACTTTAATTATAATACGATTGGAAATAAAAGAGGAATTTACAAAAAAATGTAGAATTATAGAATACAATTAATAATGCAATTGTTTTCAATATTTTTGAAATTTAAAAAGCGTTTATAAACTCTACTGCTAAATCAAGGAGGACTGACGAAAACATATGAATATTAAATCTAAATTAATGATAAGCTATTTATTATTGATTATCTTTTCAGTAAGTGTTTTAGGAGTTTTAGTTGGTAACAAATCTCGAAATGCAGTTTTTAAGGAAATAACAGAAAAAAGTGAACGTGTATCAGAATTAATTAATACCACAGTTAGTGTTAGAAATAATTTGCTTTTAGAAAAGGTATACTCTGAGTTATATTATGTTGAAAAACTAATGGCTAATTCAGGTGATATAATAATAGATAATAATAAACAAATTCAAGTTGGAGATTTTATTGTGCCATCCATGTATATTGGTGAACGTAAATTATCCTTAACTTCGACTATGGTTGATGATATAAAACAATCAACTGGGGCAATTGCCTCCATATTTTTATTAAAAGATGATAAATTAATAAGAGTTTCTACAAATGTTACTACTAAAGATGGCAAAAAAGCTATAGGAACTTTCATAAATAGTAATTCTCACGTATATAAAAAAATAGTGAATGCTGAATCCTACTATGATAGCAATTTAGTTGAAGGAGATTGGTTTATAACAGGATATAAACCTTTATTAGATAAAAACAAAAAAGTTATAGGTGCAATTGCCTTAGGCTACAAGGCTTTGAATAAGTATTTAGAAAAAACATTAAGTGACATTAAGATAGGACAAACTGGATATGTTTATATAATGAATTCAAAAGGAGATGTTCTTGTTCATCCAAATATAACTGGACAAAACATTGGTGATTTTGATTTTTCTAAAAAGATGTTTAAAAATAATCATGGGGTAATTGAATACAAATTTAATGGAGTTTGTAAATTAGCCGCTTATAAATACTTTGAACCTTGGGATTGGTATATTGTTACAACTGCTAATTATGATGATTTAAAATCCTCTTCTAAATCAATCTTAAATATGACATTACTTACAGTATTAATAATTTTAGTACTGGCTTCAATTCTAGCTCTATTCTTAGCTAATACTTTAGTTAAACCTATAAACAAGCTAAAGCGCTGCATGGAAATCGCTAGTAGTGGAGATTTAACAGTACATTGTGACATAAAAAGCAAAGATGAAATCGGTATATTGGCAAGTAGCTTTAATCATATGATAAAAGAAAATAAGAGATTAATGGAGGAAAAAGAGCAGTATGATAAATTAAAAACTGAATTCATTGCAAATATGTCCCACGAATTAAGAACACCTTTAAATATAATCTTTTCAGCAGTACAACTCTCTGCTCTCAATATAAACAGTAATCCTAAAGCATTTGCTAATAAAAAAATGAATCAACACTTAACTATTATTAAACAAAATTGTTATAGATTGCTGCGATTAGTAAATAACATAATTGATATTACAAAGATAGATTCTGGGTTTATGGAATTGAATTTACAAAAGGCTAATATTGTAGAAGTAATTGAAAATATAACTTTATCAACTGCTGAATATGTAGAAAGTAAATCGAGAAACCTTATATTTGATACAGATATCGAAGAAAAGATTATGAATTTTGATCTAGAAAAGATGGAGAGAATTATGCTTAATCTTATTTCTAATGCAACTAAATTCACAAAACCTGGTGACACAATAGAAGTTAGTATTTATGACAAAGAAGAATTTATTCTTATTTCTGTAAAAGATAATGGAGTAGGAATCTCTCAAGATAACCTAAAACAGATTTTTGAAAGATTTAAACAAATAGGTCCTTTATTAAGTAGAACCCATGAAGGAAGTGGTATAGGTTTGTCTCTTGTAAAATCCTTAGTCCAAATGCATGATGGAAAAATTTCTGTAAAAAGTAAATATGGCGAAGGAACAGAATTTATCATTGAACTGCCCGTTAAACCAATTTTACAAGAAGACACGCCCGAGTCACCAAATGAACTTCCTCAACAAACAAATGTAGAAAAAATACAAATTGAATTTTCTGATATATATAACTGATATAATAAGAATAAACCGCCATTTCTGGCGGTTTATTTCTTATTATAGAGATTATTTTATAAATTTATCTATTAGTTCAACTAAAGTTCCTACCTCTGGCTTACTTAATTGAGCATCAGCTCCTACAGATTTACCTTTATGGGCTAACTCATTTGTAATTAGAGAAGAAAATATTATCACCGGGAGTTTCTTTAGTATATTATCTTCCTTAATTTTTCGCGTAAGAGTATGTCCATCCATTTTTGGCATTTCTATATCAGTTATAACAAGCTGAACCTCTTTTATGAATTCTTCTCCCTTCTCTTCTACTAATTTGTTCAAATAATTTAGCGCTTCTTCTCCTTCATCAAAAGACTTTAAATTAGTAAAACCTGCTTTAGTTAAGGTGTCATTTAAAAGTCTTCTTATTAAAGGAGAATCATCTACAAGCATAACTTTAATATCTGATCTGTCCTTATATTCAACATCTATAATTTTATCCTCACTTATTCCTGACTCAGGATTTATATCAGTAACAATTTTTTCAAAGTCTAACAAGAAAATTATTTTATTATTTAATATTATGTTTCCTATGACTAAAGGATTACTTGCAATGTCTTCAGGTTTACTTATGTTATTCCATCCCATTCTATGTATACCAACTATGCTATCAATATTAAATGCAACTTTAGTTTTATTAAATTCACACAGTATTATTTTATTTTTCTTATTTACTATACTTTGTCCATCTAAAACATATTTTAAATTTACTAAAGTTATTATTTCATTTCTGCATAAGATCAATCCTGCCACTGCAGGATGGGATTGAGGAATTTCAGTTAAATCTTCAATTTCTAGCACTTCTTTAACCTTTATTACATTAATTCCATAGTGCTTATTATTAACTATAAATTCTAGAATCTCTACTTCACCAGTGCCGCTTTCCAGTAATATACTGCTACCCATAATCAAATCTCCTTTTTATAAATAATACATTTCTTATAAATACATAAATAGTTAAACATATCCTAATACATATTATATTTCAAATTATGATTTTTTTCTATGTTTTTCTATTTATGTTATCGACTAACTAAGGTTTATCTTTACAGTACCCTTAAACTAAAAACCACCTTCCATTACTGGAAGATGGCATTTTATTTTTTATTTTGTTTTATATTTATTAGCAGATTTCTTTTTTAGTTTTTCACCTAAAGTTAAACTTATAAATCTATTTACCAGTTCTTCCTTTGTTGCTTTTGGATCTACAAATATGTCATATTTCTTACACAGCTTTCCAATATCAGACTTACTTATATTGCATTCCTTTATAAATGTATTTGCAGATTTAACACTATCCATAACAATTATTCTTTTATATATTTCATCACTAGTCATAATGGCACCTCCGTTATTTGTTTTTCCCAAGTATAATTATATGTATTAATAATAAAATAACAAGTATTTAGTTCATTATTTGACTTTATCATAGGGGACGGTTAACAACTATTCATGCATTTTGTACAAATAGTTGTTAACCGTCCCCTATTACTATTAATATTTATGTGATATTATTAATTGATTTAATGAAGATAAAATACAAATAAGTAATGAAAGGTATGAAAAAATAATGGATTTTAAAGAACTAGGTATTAGTGAAGATATAATAAATGTATTAAAGCACACAGGTATTACTGAGCCAACAGCAATTCAAAAAGAAAGTATTAAATTTATTAAAGAAGGAAGAGATGTTATAGCAGAAGCACAAACTGGTACAGGAAAGACCTTTGCCTTTTTGATTCCTATTTTTGAAAATATATCACCTGAAATAAATACAATTCAAGCGTTGATTATATCTCCTACAAGAGAACTTGCTATTCAAATAACTGAGGAAGCTATGAAATTTAAAGCTGTTAAAGACATAAACATTTTAGCCGCATATGGCGGTAAAGATATTGGGTCTCAATTAAAAAAGCTGAGTAAAAATATTCATTTAATAATTGCAACTCCAGGTAGATTATTAGACCATCTCCAAAGAAAAACAGTAGATCTTAGCAAATTAAAAACATTAGTATTAGATGAAGCTGATCAAATGCTGCTTATGGGATTTAAAAATGATGTTGAAGCTATTATAAAGGAAACAAATAAAAAGCGTCAGACATTATGTTTTTCTGCGACTATGAATTCTGAAGTTAAAAAATTAGCCTATAGATATATGAATGATCCTTTAATGGTTGCCGTTAAAAAAGAAGAAGTTACACTTATTAATATTAACCAAGAAGTGGTAGAGACTACTGACAGAAGAAAACAAGATTCTTTATGCAAGGTTTTAGATGAAGATAATCCATTTATGGCTATAATATTTTGCAGAACTAAGAGAAGAGTAGATGATCTTGAAATGGCATTACATAGGCGTGGATATAACTGTACAAAATTACATAGCGATATAATTCAATCAAAACGTGAAAGAATAATAAAATCCTTTAGAAATGCAGATATTCAATATCTAATAGCTACAGACGTAGCAGCTAGAGGATTAGATATAAGTGGAGTTAGCCATATATATAACTATGATATTCCTGAAAGTGCTGAATCTTATATACATCGTATTGGCAGAACAGGAAGAGCTGGTGAAGAGGGCTATACTTGTCTATTTATAGATCCAAAAGATAAAAGAGCTCTGGAGGAAATAGAAAAATCCATAAAATTTGAGATACCAAGAAGAGAATTAGATATATAATGCTTTAAACATTTCTCTTCTTATAACATTACATGAATATGCTCTTATAAATATGAATATTGTATGTATAGAAACTTATAATAACATATAAAAATCAAAACTCCCTATAATCTTAAATCATAGGGAGTTTGAAAATATTTTAATCAATTTTTAAACCGCATTTTATCTTTATTCCAGCACTCAGCCTTTACTATCTATCAATAGACTCTCCATGAAATACTGGATTTTTGCCTTCTCTTTTTTGACTTATAAAGTCCTTATTATCCTTACTCCAGCACTCAGCATTTACTAATCCATCAATAGATTCTGCATAAAATACTGGATCCTTGCCTTCTCTTTTTTGTGCTATATAATCCTGAACTACCTTTGAGACTACCTTACCTAATTTAACGATAACAACAATATTAAGAAGTGCCATTAATCCCATGAATAAATCTGCCAAATTCCATACAATATCTAATGAAGCCATGGAACCCACAAACACCATACCGATTACAGCAAGTCTAAATACATTAAGCACTGTTTTACTTCCATTCATAAACTCAATATTTGATTCACCATAATAGTAATTTCCAAGTATAGAACTAAATGCAAACATGAAAATACATGCTGCTATAAATATATTTCCCCAATCACCTACTTGAGAAGTTAATGCTATTTGTGTTAACTGTATTCCCGTAAGTCCCTCTTTTTGATTTGTACCAGAAACTAATATAATAAATGCTGTTGCACTACATATTACTATAGTGTCAAGGAAAACTCCAAATACTTGCATGATAGCTTGCTTAACTGGATGACTTACCTCTGCTGTAGCTGCTGCGTTTGGCGCACTTCCCATACCTGCTTCATTTGAGAATAATCCTCTTTTAATTCCCATCATAACAGCTGCACCAATTCCACCGCCTGTAAATTGCTTTATACCAAAAGCTCCTTCAAAAATCATTCCAAATACGTGTGGAATTTGGCCTATATTTTTTAAGATTACAAATAATGCAACTAATACATAGGCTACAGCCATAACTGGCACTATAACCTCTGCAACCTTTGCTATTCTCTTAACTCCACCAAATATAACCATAGCAGTAAGTATTATAAGAATTATAGCTCCATAAAGCCTGTTAAGACCAAAAGCTCCTTCAAATGCTAATGTTATAGTATTTGCCTGAACTGAGTTAAATACAAGTCCAAAGGATATAGTTATAAGTACTGAAAATACAATTCCTAGATTTCTATTGCCAAGAGCTTTTTCCATATAATATGCAGGACCACCTCTATATCCATCTTTGTCCTTTACTTTATATACCTGTGCTAATGTGTTTTCAACAAAGCTTGAAGCTGCTCCTAAAAGAGCTATAACCCACATCCAGAAAACTGCTCCTGGACCTCCAACTGAAACTGCAATGGCAACCCCTGCAAGGTTTCCAGTACCAACATGAGAAGCAACACTTATACAAAAGGCTTGGAATGAAGAAACTCCTTTACTTTCCTTGCCATCTTTAGGTTTTCCACCGCCTCCAAGAAGCTTAAATGTTTGAAAGAAAAATTTGAACTGTGGGCACTTAAGATAAACCGTGAAATAAAGCCCTACTGATATAAGTAAAATTATGAGTACATAGGACCAAAGTATATTATTACTAAAGGATATAAAAGAATTTAAAAGTTCTACCATTTTTACACTCTCCTCTTAATAATTTTATTTTTAAAATTTAATAATTTATTTTTAAAAATTATCAAATTTTATCTTCTTTAGAAAATACTTAGATTAAGTTCTTTTGAAAGTTCTTCCATGGCTCTTACTCCGCCAATGCTGTTTCCATGTTCATCAAGTGCTGGTCCTACAACTGCTATCCCCATACGGTTTGGAACAACAGCCATGATGCATCCACCTACTCCACTTTTAGCCGGAACACCAACATCAACAGAAAACTTTCCAGATCTGTCGTATAATCCGCAGGTTGTCATAATAGCCTTTACTATTCTATTAACATCTTCCGGAATTATCTTTTCATTTGACCATGGAGCTACACCATTATTTGCAATTACAGAGGCTATCCTTGCTATATCCTCAACAACCACTTCTATTGAACAGGATTTGAAATACGCATCTAATATATCCTCTACATCCTTTTCAATTATATTAGCTCCCTTAAGGTAGTATGCTATTGCTCTATTTGTATTTCCAGTCAATTTTTCTGAGTTGTAAACTGAATAGTTTACCTCAATGTCATCATTATTCGCTAATTTCTTCAGCATACTGTGAATTCTACTAAACTTTTCTATACCGTTATCACCTGCCACAAGGGATGTACAAACTATTGCTCCTGCATTTATAAATGGGTTTAAAGGCTTATGATTTTCCTTTATTTCCAACTTTAGTAATGAATTAAATGGATCTGCAGAAGGTTCATTACCTACCTTAGAAAAAACCACTTCCTTACCATTATCTATTAGAGCACATATAAGAGTTACTACCTTTGATACACTTTGAATAGTAAACTTTGTTTTATAGTCTCCTTCTAAAATAGAATTACAATTCACATCGAAAATACATGCTCCGAGAGCATCTCTATTTCCCTTTGCAAGTTCAGGAATATACGTTGCCACTTGTCCGAATTTTGTAATATCCCTATTATTTTCAATTACGCTTTTTAAAATCGATTTCATCGCCAATTACCTCCCTCGTAATTTCTGAACATTAATATATATAGCAAGATGTGTGCCAAATTAAAAACATAAATAAAATTTGAAAAATATCAACTTTTCTGTATATTGATGGTGAAATTGTTAGAAATCGCACATAAAAAATGCTCGATATCAAACAATATGTTCGATATCGAGCATTTTTTTATATAAAGCCAAACTTTATATAAAAAATTAATCCAGTAGCAAGGCATTACTGCTTACTACTGGATTCCTTAGTTTATCAAAAATAATTCTAAAGTTCTATACAGAAATCTTTTCACGTTCACTTATATCCTTACTCCAGCATTCAGTATTTACTAATCCCTCAATATTCTCTGCATAAAATACTGGATCTTTGCCTTCTCTTTTTTGTGCTGCATAATCTTGAATTACCTTTGAAACTATCTTGCTTAATTTAAATATAACTACAATATTAAGAAGTGCCATTAATCCCATAAATAAATCTGCTAAATTCCATACCATATCTAATGAAGCCATGGAGCCTATAAATACCATACCAATTACGGCAAATCTAAATATATTAAGCACTGTTTTACTTCCATTCATAAATTCTATATTTGATTCACCATAATAGTAGTTTCCAATTATAGAACTAAATGCAAACATAAAAGTACATGCTGCTATAAATATTTTCCCCCAAGCGCCTACTTGAGAAGTTAATGCTGTTTGCGTTAACTGTATTCCAGCAAGTCCTTCTTGTTGATTCGCACCAGAAACTAATATAATAAATGCTGTTGCGCTGCATATTACTATAGTATTGAGGAAAACTCCAAACACTTGCATAATTGCTTGATTAACTGGATGAGCTACCTCTGCTGCAGCTGCTGCGTTTGGTGCACTTCCCATACCTGCTTCATTTGCGAATAACCCTCTTTTAATTCCCATCATAATAGCTGCACCAATTCCACCACCTGTAAATTGCTTTATCCCAAAAGCTCCTTCAAAAATCATTGTAAATACGTGTGGAAGTTGACCTATATTTTTCAAAACTACAAATAATGCAACTAATACATAAGCTACAGCCATAACTGGTACTATAACTTCTGCAACCTGTGCTATTCTCTTAACTCCACCAAATATAACCATAGAAGTAAGTGCTATAACAATTATAGCTCCATAAAGCCTGCTAAGACCAAAAGCTTCTTGAAATGCAAAAGTTATAGTATTTGCCTGAACAGAATTAAATACAAGCCCAAAAGATACAGTTATAAGTACTGAGAATATAATTCCTAGCTTTCTTTTGCCAAGAGCCTTTTCCATATAATATGCAGGACCACCTCTATATCCATTTTTGTCCTTTACCTTATATACCTGTGCTAATGTGTTTTCAACAAAACTTGAACCTGCCCCTAAAAGAGTTATAAGCCACATCCAAAAAACTGCTCCTGGGCCTCCAACTGAAACTGCAATTGCAACCCCTGCAAGATTTCCAGTACCAACGCTGGAAGCAACACTTATGCAGAATGCTTGGAATGAGGAAACTCCTTTACCATCTTTAGGTTTTCCACCACCTAGAAGCTTAAATGTTTGAAAGAAAAATTTGAACTGTGCTCCCTTAAGATATACAGTAAAATAAAGTCCTGCTGCTATAAGCAAAATTATTAGTACATAGGACCAAAGTATGGTATTACTAAATGATACAAAAGAATTTAAAAAATTTACCAATTTTACACTCTCCTCTTAATAATTTTATCCTTTTAACATTTCCCATAAATATTTCTCTATAAAAATTAGAAAATACTTAGACTCAGTTTTCTAGAAAGGTCTTCCATGACCTTCACTCCACCAACGCTGTTTCCATGCTTGTCAAGTGCTGGACCTACAACTGCTATCCCCATACGGTTTGGAACAACAGCCATTATACATCCACCTACTCCACTTTTAGCAGGAATACCAACATTAACAGAAAACGTTCCAGATGTATCATATAATCCACAAGTTGTCATAATAGCTTTTACTATTCTGTTAACTTCCTCTGGAATCACTCTCTCATTTGACCATGGTGCTACACCATTATTCGCAATTACAGAAGCTATCTTTGCTACATCTTCAACAACAACCTCTATGGAACAGCATTTGAAGTATGCATCTAATATGTCTTCTACATCCTTTTCAATTATGTTAGCACCCTTAAGATAGTAAGCTATTGCTCTATTTGTATTTCCAGTCAATTTTTCTGAGTTATAAACTGAATAGTTTACATCAATATCATCATTATTCGCTAATTTTTTCATCATATTATGAATTCTACTAAACTTTTCTATGCCATTATCCCCTGATACAAGAGACGTACAAACTATTGCTCCTGCATTTATAAATGGATTTAAAGGCTTATGGTTTTCATTTATTTCCAACTTCAGTAATGAATTAAATGGATCTGAAGAAGGTTCACTACCTACCTTAGAAAAAACTTCATCCTTACCATTGTCAATAAGAGCACATATAAGAATTACTACCTTTGATACACTTTGAATAGTAAACTTTGTCTTATACTCTCCTTCTAAAATAGAATCACAATTCACGTCGAAAATACATGCTCCAAGGGCATCTCTGTCTCCCTTGGCAAGTTCAGGAATATACGTTGCTACTTGTCCAAGTTTTGTACTATCCCTACTGTCTTCAATTATGCTTTTCAAAATCGATTTCATCAACAATTACCTCCTGCTTAATTTCTGAACATTAATTCTAGCACTAAATATACAAAGCAAGATTCATGCCAAACAAAGAACATAGATAAAATTAAAAAAATGATAATTTTTCTGTATATTTATGTTGAAAACGCTCAAAAATGCGCATAAAAAATGCTCGATATCAACCACCATGTTCAATATCGAGCATTTTTTTATATATAGATAAATTTTATAATAATTATTTCATTATATCATTAAAATATTTTTCCATCCTTCTATTAAGCGCATGCCTTGAAATTCCAAGGAGTTTTGAAGCGGCACTAAAATTCCCTTTTGACCTGTTTAAAGCCCTTGTTATATAGTACTTTTCTAGATCTGCTACCTTTTCTTCTAGTGAAAAACCTTCTTGAATAAATTCTTCATTTTGTTCTGCAATTTCTATATTCTTTTCGTTACTTACTTGTTCTTGTATTTCACTTGGAAGATTTTCAACATCTATAAAACTTGCATTATTTAAAATTACAATTCTCTCTATAATATTTTTAAGTTCCCTTATATTCCCAGGCCATTGGTAAGATGTCATCCTATCAATAGCTTCATTTGTGAAACCTTTAAAACTTTTCTTGAATTTAATATTAAAAATATCCAAGAAGTATTTAGAAAGCTCCATAATATCAAGTTTTCTTTCTCTTAACGCTGGAATAAAAATAGGTACTACATTTAGCCTATAATATAAATCTTCTCTAAATTCCTTTTTAGCTATTGCTTCTTCAAGGTTTTTATTAGTAGCTGCAATCACCCTTATATCAACCTCTATTTCCTCAAGTCCACCTATTCTATTAAATTTTCTTGTTTCAAGAAATCTAAGAAGTTTAGACTGTATGTCAAGTGGCATTTCCCCTAACTCATCAAGAAATACAGTTCCACCATGCGCCAGTTCCAAAAGTCCTCTCTTTCTTGAATTTGCACCGCTAAATGCATTTTTTTCAAAGCCGAAAAGTTCGCTCTCAAGAAGCTGCCTAGGTATTGCAGCACAATTAACACTGAGCATTAGCGAATGCTTTCTATCACTGTTCTTATGTATAAAATTAGAAATAACCTCTTTACCCGTTCCAGTCTCTCCTCTTATCAGTACGGTCACAGAATCATTCTGAGATAATACATTCATTTTTCTTATAATATCTTCCATTGCAGGATCTTTACTTATAAATGTCTCTCCAGATTTTAATTCCCTTTCTTCATAAAGCTTTAATTTTTTCTTCATACTCTGGCTGGCAATTGCCTTTGATATAGTAACTTCAATTTCTTCAATGTCTAAAGGTTTTTTTATATAATCTATGGCTCCTATCCTTATTGCTTCAACAGCAGTTTTGATGTCTCCATATGCTGTCATGATAACTATTTCTACATATTCATCCATTTGCTTTATTTTTCTTGCAACATCCAGCCCATTTTCTGATTTCAGCCTCATGTCAAGTAATATAACATCAGGTCTAAATTCCTTTAATTTTTTTATTCCCTCCAAGCCATCTGCTGCTGTTTCTACATTATATCCAAGATCACAGAGTCCCTCTTCAAGGGTTAATCTCATTATTTCCTCGTCATCAATTACTAAAATTTTAGTATTCATTAATCTCTCCCCTATACTCTGGCAAATATACTTTCACAATGGTTCCAACTGATTCTATACTTTCTATTTCAATATTTCCATTGTTTGCTGTGGCTAATTTATGTACTACAGAAAGCCCTAAACCAGTTCCACTTTCTTTAGTTGTAAAAAATGGATCAAAAATTTTATTTATGTTTTCCTTATCTATTCCACATCCATTATCCTCAAATGATACAAGTATACAGGTATCATTTTTTTCTATTGATTTTTCTACACTTATTTTTAAATCACCCTTTGTATCCATGGCATCCAATGCATTAGATATAATATTTAAAAAAATTTGCAAAAGTTGTCCCTTATCAAAATATATTTGCGCTCCCTTTATATCATAATTCATGCTGACTATTGCATTTTTTTCTCTTATCTTCTTATCAGAAAAAAGAAGTGCTCTATTAAGAATCTCAAACACATCTATAATTTGAAACTTTGGTATTCTTGGCTTTGAAAAGTTTAAAAGATCTGTAATTAATAAGTCAAGTCTTTCTGTTTCTTTAATTATAGCTTCAAATAAATTTTGTTCAGATGTCTTAAGGTGGCTAGTAAGCCTTTTGTTTAATATTTGGGCACTCATTTTAATTCCTGAAAGGGGATTTCTTATCTCGTGGGCTAAAGCTGCCGTTAACTGTCCTAATGAAGTAAGCCTGTCTATCCTTTCTACATTTTCTTCAATCTTTTTTCTATTTGTAATATCATTAAAGCTGCAGATCACTCCAATACATTCTCCTGAAGAATCTTTCATTAACGCTGTAGTTATATCTAAGTAAACTGATTCTTTTGTATCATATTCATTAAAATACTCTATTCTATTTACTGAATCCATTCTTTCTATAGTTTCATTTATCTGCATCATAAGTGTTTTAATTATCTTGGGGTTTTTTTCATTAATACACATTACCCTTTCAATAATATCTGAAGCGGCATCATTATAATTCTTTATTTTGCCACACATATCTGCAGTTATTATTCCTGTTGAAATACTCCTTAATATATCTTCATTGAACCTTTTCATTTGTAAAAATTTATTACTGCCAATAGATATCTGTTTTTTCATTTCATTAAATGCTTCACCCAAAAGCCCTAGTTCATCTTCCCTTTTAATATCTATATTATTTTTAGGGTTTCCTGATATTATATCATTATATCCTTCTAAAAGTATGGATATAGGCTTTGAAAAACTATCAGTTAGAAAAATAATAGCTTGTAAAGAGACAAGTATTGAAATAACTATTAATATTAAATATGGTTTGTACATATTTAGAACATTAAAAAGTATCTTGTACTTGTCAATTATTACATATACGGAAATATTTAAATTTTCATAAGTCTTTTCCTTAATTTCATATCTCTTATTCTCTGTGTATCCAAGCCTTATCTTATTAATATCCAAGTTAATTCCATCTAAACTAGTATAAAATATCTCGTCACCCTCATAGGCTATAACCCCCAACTTTTTCAGTGAAGAGAGTTCACTAAATAACATTTGCTTAGAATAAAAGTCATCCTTCATTTTATAGGTTCTTTCTGAAATTAAGTTTAAAAAGTTTTCTGTATTTTGAACAATACTCTCATAGTAAATCCTCTGCATTCTACTAAAAAACAAAACACTTAGTATTAATATAGGGATTATCATTAGAAATAATATTGGTAATACTATTTTTCTTTTAAACTTAAGCTTCATATTCTACACCTTACTCTTCCTTGAAAATATAGGTTTACAAATTTAATTTTTATTATAGAATTAATTTCTCTTTTTAAACTACCATTTCGATGCTTATCAAGAATTGTTTTTATTATAACTTATTATTTTCTAGTTTTGAATAAAAAAATTTTAGCACTTCGCCCTATGTATATGCTAGAATAATTGTGTAACCATACTCAGGAGGCGATTTTGTGCTTAAAATAGTAGACAACCTAGCAGTAAAAGTCATTATATTTATTATAGTTATTATTCTTATAGTCACAAACATTTATATAAATGCTAACCGTATAATATCCCAAAATAAGTATACTAAATCTTTTAATAGTTCTGTAGAGCAGCATAATCTTTCAATAACTGAGTTTTTATCTACTCTGGAAAGTGCTGTTGAGATGTTATCTAAAAATGAAATGATTCAATATGTATCTGATGATCCTGAGAAATATTATAATTCTACTCTCGATCTTTTAAAAACCTTTCAACAGGCTTATTCCTCCACTGCATTTGCTTACTTTGCACCAGAAAATAAAATATTTGGTGTTAAAAAACTTGTGTCATGGCCAGATACTTCAGAAGAACTTTCAAATGATTATTGGGAACCGACACAAAGACCTTGGTACGTAGATGCAATAAATTCTAATGGCAAAATAACTTGGTCAAAGCCCTATATTGATAGTACTACAAAAAAATATACTATTACTGTTTCTAAAAGTGTTATTGATAAAGAAAACAAGTTTAAAGGCGTTCTTGCTATAGATATTTATCTTGATGATTTATCAAAAAAAATGAATTATTTTAGAGAATTTAATGAAGGTGACATTTTTATTATCTCAAGAACTGATAACGAAAATTTTTTTATAATTGATAATGTTAAAAATGGCAAATCCAAAGCTATTTTTAATAACAATATTATAGATAGTTTGTATAGCCAAAAATCAGGAAGTTTACATTCTGAAAATATAACAGGAAATTATTACATTTCATATACAACAAATACAGTTACTGGCTGGAAGGTTGTAGGTGCAATAGAAGAACATCAATTAACAAAAGAAACGAAGGGCATAATAACAAATATATTTATAGGAGTTATTGCCATACTATTTATGAGCATTATTAGCATATTATACATTACAAAACAAATGGGAAGTACTATACAATCACTAAGTGGTTCAATTAAGGCTACTGAAGAAAAAACACTTCCTAAATCAACGAAAATAAATTTATTCCAAATTGAAAGTGAAGAACTTTTATTTGAAAAACCAACTTCAAATATTAATATATTATTTGAAATCGAAGCCGAAAAGGAAAGAATAAATAATCTAATAAAAAATACTAGCGATTTTAATTCTGCAAATGCTAAAGAATTAAAAATTTTACTAACAAGACTATCCAATTATAAAGCTAAACTTAACTTGTCTGTAAAATCCCATGAAATTCAAATGGTAAGCGTAAATAATTATTTATTTAAAATACAAGAATATATAAATTCTCTACATAAAAACTCCATTTCTATTGAATTAAAAACTGAGCTTATGCAATTAGATGAATTTATTAACTCTATTATTAACTCTTAAGCAAACTAACAGCCATATAAGTTATAGCTTATATGGCTGTATATATCTTTATCATCTCATACTCTACTCTATATAAAATAGAAGACTTACACAACTCACTATAGTATAAATCTTTTATTATATATATAAGAAATATTTAGCTGCAATTGAAATTATAGTAAAATCTATGTAAGATTATAATCAACCATCTTAGAATGTAATTTTATATTATGAATTAACTCAACACACATTGTAATTATATTTTTTTAAATTTCATTAATATATTTTTGTCTTTTTTAGAGTATCAAATTTTCCATTTGAAAAACACCATGAAGCCATTTTATATTAAATCTTACCTACATTTGTTTTATTTAATTAACATATCTACTTAGATTCTAATATTTTTGCAGAATCATTTGTTATCTTAGCTAATAAATCATATTCTTCTTTTCCTAAGATTTCTTTATAACGATCGTGTAACTTTACCCTATACTTCTGTATATTTTCTTGAATTTCTTCTCCATCTTTAGTTAAGTATATATGAGATAACTTTCCTTCAGCTCTTCTCTCAACTAAACCATTCATTACTAATTTATCTATAAGTCTAGTTATTGTAGATGGCTTTAAATGAAGTTCTTCGCATAATTCCTTTTGTGTTATTCCAGGTTTAAATTTTACCCCAAGAAGTACATATACATATGAAGGCGACATTCCTAGTAACTTCAATTCGTCTTCAGCTATTTTAGCTGCTACCTTTTTTAATCTAGTCGCAGTAAAAAATAAACACTCGCAGAAATTTTGTTCAAGCATTATATCCTCCGTTCTAAACTCTTATAATTTTATCTATAATAATATATTAAAGAAAATTTCTAACATTTGCAACTAAGTTAATGCCACTATTTTATATAAAAGTATTTCTTTTTTATATATTTCTACTATTAAAAGGATTATTTAATTGTATAAACAGAGTTCTTGGCTTCAGAGGGAGTTTTTACTCCCGCTGAGGCTTAGAAATCGTTATCCAGGGACGTAGCCGTTCTTTACTCCCACTTTGAAGAAGATAGGAGTATTAGAGCGGGTAGCCATCGGATAAATAATATCTAAAAAAAAGTTGATTAATATTAAAATAATAATCAACTTTTTTAAAACAACTGTATTTATTTAATAAGTAATTGTTCTTTTGCATGAACAATAGCTGTACATAAATCATTGTATTGTGTATTTATATTAAATTCTTTACCTTTTCTAGATACATATCCATTTATATAATCAATTTCTGTAAGACGATGATTTTGAATTAAATCTTGATGCATTGATGGATAATGCGCTCCAGCTTGGCTTGGATCGTATACCCCCTCTACTACTTTTGCAACTTCTTCAACATTTAATTCTACTCCATATTTAGCAGCAATATCAGCAAATTCTTTTATAATGTTACGAATAAGTTGTGGCGCTTCTTTTAATTCTCCGAATTCCTTAATATTACAATCTAAAATTGTACAACAACTATTTAAAGTTCCATTTACGCAAGCCTTACGCCATGTTGAGAATATTACATCTTCGCTATAATGAGCTTTTAATCCAGCTTGGCTTAGTATGTTGCAAATCTCTTTTGTTTCTACTTCCATGTTAGGATCAATGTTTTGTACTTCTAAGCTTCCATCTCCAGTTAACACAACATGTCCAGGACCTGCTAAGCCAGCTGTCCATAAAGTTACTCCCATAAGTATATTTTTTCTATCAACATATTTTTCAACAGTTTCGTTATGACCTAATCCATTTAATAGGCATAATACTTTTGTATGCTTTCCTAAAATATTTTTTATAGATTTCAGCATAGATTCTAATCCCATTGACTTAGTAAATAAAATTATTAAGTCTGGAGCTTCTATAGCATCTTCAGGTAACATTGCTGGTATTTTCACCTTGTTAAATGCTCCATTTTCTTCAACTGTTAACCCTTCTTTATTTATAATATCTACATGTTCTTTCCAAGCATCTATTAATAGAACTTCGTTTCCAGCTTCATGTAACATATATCCAAAACGTGAGCCCATAGCTCCTGCTCCAACAATTGCAATTTTCATTTCAATTCACACTCCTCTTTTGTATCAACTTAAATGTATTTAAAAATATTTTCATCATATAAATGTATAACTTTTCTACAGAACCAATCAATAACAAATGCACCTACAAAAGGTATCACAATGAATGCTAATAACACTGCCATGATTGAACTTGAGCTGTTTATAGCCGCTAAAGGACCAACTAATCCAGTTATTCCAAATCCAGCACTTTTAGCTGTACCTGATATATTAAATAGATATCCACCTATTCCACACAAGATACCGTTGGCAATAATAGGTACTGCTATTATAGGATACTTAACTAAATTTGGCATCATCATTTTCATAGCACCTAATAAAACAGATAAAGTAACTCCACTTTGATTTACTCTACTTGATCCAATTACTAAAATAGCTGTACAAGCAGTAACTCCAATAGCAGCTGCTCCAGCACCTAGTCCTGCTATTCCTATAGCAATTCCTATTGCTACAGTTGAAATTGGTGAAATAATTAAAATTGAAAATGAAATACTAATTAAAATACACATTAATAATGGTTGTAACGCTGCAAAGTTATTAATTCCATTACCTATTATCATAGTAATTTTACTTACATAAGGAAGCATAAACATACCAATAATACCGACACCTGCTCCACCTATAATTGGTAATAGCAATATTGTTAAAGATCCTAGCCTATCTCCGATTGCTCTAATAACATACACTGCTATAGCTGAAAGTAACATTATATTTATTAAATCACCTATACCAACCATCTGTACACCATGTTCAGTAACCTTATAAGCACCTGATCCTAAAAATACTGCTGATCCAACAATGATTGATTTCATAGGATTAAAATTAAATTGTAAAGCCACTAAAACCCCTACAAGAAGTGGCACTACAAACTGCATAATACTTACAGCATTATAGAAAGTAGCAAATATAGGTGAAACATGTATTAAGCTTTTAAATACTGAACCTAAAATTGCGTTTGGAATTAATCCAACAACAATTCCAGTTGCAGTTCCAGCCAAAACTTTATTTAAATAATCTTTAGGTGTTAATTTTTCTTTAGATGTTAAATTTTCTTTAGGTGTTACTTTTTCTTCTTTTACTATAATCTCTTGCATCATATCTTTCTTCCCCCTATCATAAAATTCATTTCTAATTATTGTTTATTTTTTATCATCCAGTCTTAAAATTTTTAAAGTCATTTTTACATTAATTACTAGTAATCTGTTTAAAAGTTAATTATTTCGACTTAATTCTACTTTATAAGTCACTCATTTGTATGTACAACTAACTTCCGGGAGTAAATATATCATATTTAAACATAAATTGCAATACGTTTAAATAATAAAAGTTAAAAATATAACAATTAATTTTATAAAACAACCGTTTTTGGATTTTTTAATAATTCATCGTAATCTAAACTTCTTTTAAACATATCATCAAAACTAATTCATTTTATAATGCTGTTCCATAATAATGAATCTCAATCCATTTACTCATAGCATTTTTGTAAATACCAAGTATAATATAATAAAAATAGCCGAACAAAGCATAACTTAACACTTTAATCGGCTATTTTATATAGTTCTATTCAATTATAACTTCTATCTCTCTAAAAGCAAATCATATCAATGGCTTTAAAGAAAGCCTACTATTCCTCCACTATCCTATTTACTATCTTCTCTGCCAATGGAATAAATATATTAGCCAATGGCACAGAAATGGCTGTACCAACCAATGAAGATTTTAAAAATGCTATAAAAAAGCCTGATCTAAATCCATAATTTATTATTACCATAAAAAAGGCAATGGGTATAGATATAAATACAGCAGCAAGACATGAAAATACAACTCCCCTATACTTCTTATTTATTTTCACAAATATCATCCCCCTTATTAATCTCTATTCAGTGCCTTTACTGACATATTCTTCAATATATCGGATACCATTTTTAATTCTCCATCATTTACATCTGATGAAATCAAATCATCCCAAGATTTTAATGCATTATATATTCTGTGTTTAACCTTTAAAGCCTTTTCTGTGACTTGTATTCTATAGGACCTTTTGTCACTTTGATTTTTTATTCTTTTTATATATCCTTTATCCTCAAGGCTCTTTATGCTCCTTGTTATCGCTGCCTTATCAATATAATATATTTCAGCTAAATCCTCTTGAGTCAATTCTTTATTTTCATAGAGCTTTATCAAATATATATATTCACCCGATGTTATATTTAAGTCCTTCAATTCATTATTTATAAATATCTGAAACTGTCTATACAATATAGATATCCATCTGCCAAATTCTTCATATATGTTTTTCATATTTATCACCATTTTTATTTTATAATATTTTACTTGACAAGTCAACTATATGACAAGCAAGAATGTTCACAACCCTCGGGGTCGTTGCGACCATCGATATAATCATATCTTGAAATCAATATTCACTCCTCCTAAAAATTACAATACTAATTTATAATATGCTTTTATCCTCAACATAGTTACACTAGCTCCCTCTTATTAGCATGGTTCTTGAGCCTTCTAGCTCATTCTTATGGGCTCAATAAAATAAAGACAGGAAGAAGCCTTCCCTGCCTCTTTATATATACTCATGTACTGAGTATATATTGTTTTCTTGTTCTCGTATTTCCGTTTTTGGTTACTTTCTTACTTCCTGCTTGCCTGTTATACTGGGCTTATCATCCATTATGAATTTCTTCTGAGCTTCCTCATCTGAAAAGTACAAGCTTCCATCTATTAATGAAATTGTAATTTTAAAAACCTCCATTACTTGTGGTACGGTTCATCGACCCAATTCTAAATTTATTTAATTTGATTAATCATGCCTTCAGAATAACCTGCATATTCAGTATTTGGGTAATCCTTCTTAACTTTTTCAAAAAATACAAGTGCATTTTTATTATCATTAGCTTGTTTGTAACAAGTTCCTATTTGATAAAGAACCCAGGGCATGATATCCAATTCCGGTGCAATTTTTTGAACCATTATAAGCTTTGGTAATGCCTCCTGATACTTTCCCTGTTTATATAATTTATTTGCCTCATTATATATAGTCCATACATGATTTGTTTTTATATTATTCCACAGCTTATCAAGTCTTGATTTTTCTGTATCATCAAGTTTTAAAGACTTTAGTGTTATCAAATTATTCAATGCTTTTTCATAATTTCCTTCTGCATAGGATTTCTCAGCATCACTTAGCATTGAAATAATGTTATTTTTATTTTCAATGTTATTTTTAATATTATTTTTATTTTTATAATTATCAAATTCTAATTTTGTAGTCTCTAAATCCTTTTGAAGCTTCTTATTTTCTTCATTTATCTTATTATTTTCTTCATTTACTTTCTTATTTTCTTCATTTATCTTATTATACTTTTCATTTATTGCCTTTTGTTGTTCAAGCTCCTTGTTTTTATTAATCTCAGTATTTTCAGTTTTACTAAACATACCTTGAATGTTGGAACGATTCCAATAAGCCAATCCTGAAATAGCGATGATTATAACTGCTATTAAAAATGATGAAATACACTTTTTTGAAACATTACTAGCCTTTTTTATTTTGCTTCTATTATTATCTGAATTTGAGCTAGCACCTTTTATGGTATCAAGGGCTTTTGAAATAGTCCTCTCAGCATTTAGCTCCTGCAAATACTCATTTGCCAGCTTAGTATATATGTTGTATTTAGCTAGTTTCTTGAAAGTCTTCTCAGCCTTATTAAAATCCTTTGTATACACATAACATAGGCCTAAAAATTTTATTGCTTCGCAAAAATCTGGATTAAGGGATAAAGATTTCTTTAAATCTGTTATAACTAAGTCCACACACTTTAGTTTTAAATTTATAATAGATTTGTTGTATAGAGCTATGGATTTCCTAACATTACTAGGAATCTCATTAGAATTAAATTCCTCAGAACTAATATTAATAGGGTTTATTTTTTCTATTTCGTAATCAAAATTCATAAGTTTATCTCCACCTTTATTTCAGACAAAGTACTATTTTTATTCATCTATTACCACAAACATCCTCAATTTATATATTTTCCAAATAAATCTAAAATATATATATTCATTATACATTTTTAGACATTTTCTTTCAATACATTACGCCAAAGAATTTTTTCACCACGTATTTGTGAATATAACTATACATTTAATTAAAAACCTATTGTTACTTAATACTAAAAAAGCATCTGCGACATTGATATACTCCCTTCATGGAAACAGTTTTATTATTTTAACTGTCTACCATAAAGGGAGCATATCAAATTACAGATGCTTTTAAACTTTAGTGTTTTTAAAAGTTAATATGATATTTTATCTAATATTTATACCTAACTAAAATTTTATTAAACTGACAATTTAGCCCTTTCTTCACAGCAATCAATTGCCCTATCATTTTCAAGTTGTTTTAACATTTTCATTTCATATCCTATGAAAATAAACGTTATTATCGATGAAACAAAATCTGAAATCGGTCCTGATATCCATACACCATTCAATCCATAGAAATGTGGAAGTATCAGTATAAGAGGTATAAGAAGTATAATTTGTCTTAATAAACTTAAAAACATTGAATATTTAGCTTTTCCCACAGCCTGAAAATAATTAGTGCAAGTTGCTTGCGGTCCAACAAAGGCAAAGGCCATAAGATAAATTGAAAGTCCATTTGCTCCTAGAGCTATAAGCTTAAGGTCTGTCTTATTAAAAATTTGAATAATTTCAACTGGGAATAATTGAACTAAAATAAATCCAACTGTTGATATACACGTATTTACAATAACTGCATATAACAATGCTTTTTTAACTCTGCCCATATTTTTAGCACCATAATTATATCCAATTATAGGCTGTGCCCCTTGATTTACACCAAACACAGGCATTAATATTAAAACAGCAATGCTCATTATAAGAGAATAAGCTCCTATAGCAAGATCTCCACCATACTTTGCCAAGTTTGTGTTTATAGTAATAGTAACTAAACTAGCCGCAACCTGCATAGCAAAAGGAGACATACCTATTGCTATTATTTCCTTAATAACAGATTTTTCTAACTTCATATTCTCTTTTTTTAGCTTTAACATGCTTTTGCTGCCTGTGAAATATTTATATATCCATATTGAACAAACAGCCTGTGAAGTAATAGTTGCCAGTGCTGATCCTACTACACCTAACTTAAATCCAAATATTAATATAGGATTTATAATTAAATTAAGTATAGCACCTATAAGCATAGTAATCATAGCTGTTTTAGGATCACCTTGTGAACGAATTATAGGATTTAATCCAAATCCAACATTTTGAAGTACAGTACCTAAAAGTACTATGCCTCCAAATTGCTTTGCATAAGGCATGGTTTCTGCACTTGCACCTAATATTTTTAAGAGAGGCTCCAAAAATATAAGTCCTAAAACAGTTACAATTATTGATATTATTATTGTAAGAACATAAGAAGTACCTAAAATCTTTTCCGCCTCATCTTTCTTCTTTTGTCCTAATTTTATAGAAACTACTGCTGCAGCACCCGTTCCCACAAGCATTCCTACTGCCATAATTATGTTTGTAATAGGAAAGGTAACTGCCACACCTGAAAGTGCAAGTGACCCAACTCCTCTGCCAACAAATATCCTGTCTACGATACTATATAAGGCATTAACAAGCATGCCTATAACAGCTGGAATAGAAAATTTAAGGAGGAGTTTGCCTATACTTTCCGTTCCTAGTTCTTTTGATTCATCCATATTTTATTGCCTCCTTGATTCTAATTATTATATTTAGCTTCCTAATCATATGAATATAATTAAAGCGCATTAAAATATGCTATATACTTATTTTTCTATAGCATTAAGATTATTATATAACTTTCTCATCCAGGATATAAAAATTATTCTTTCATCATCAGAAAACCCTTGAGAAGCCTCATCTTCAATCTCTTTTAAAATTGTTATAGATATATCTTTCAGTTCTCTTCCCTTTTCCGTTAGATAAAGTCTTTTAAATCTTGCATCTTCATCATCCTGTTCTCTATATATAAAGCCTTTTTTTAATAATATATCTACAAGTCCAGAAACAGAAGCTGCTTTTAAGCATAAATTTTCTTGGATTTCCTTTTGAGTAAGTCCATCCTTATTCCAAAGCTGATATAAAATTGATTTTTGTGATGTAGTTATATCATACTTTTGAAACCTTTTATCATGAACATTTTTCATAGATCTATCAATCTTATTAATCCAATATCCAATCCAATCCTCAGGTTTTTCCCTCATAAATTAGTTAGCCTCCTAACTTTTTCTTATATAAGCATAACAAATATCGAATTTCACTGCAAGTAAATTTAATTAAAGACTTAAATCCTGCTATGCTCCAATGCACATCTATAGCTGCATTAAACATATACAAAAATCTATAGAACAACTTGCCCTATAGCCTTTCTCTAAGACTTATTTTTAATTTATAAGGTTCCGCAAACATATCATATATAGAATTTTCAATTACACAGTGTTTAACTGTAAACAAAAATCCATCATTTACTGGATAAGCTACTTCCTTACTATTTAAGATTACAAGAATCTCCTCATTGGTTAATTGTTTTTCTATATTATTCTCTGTAAGTACTTTTCCACTTGAGTCTTTAAATTCAAATATTACTCTCATAGTTTTTTCTCCTTAAATTGTTATTTACATCTCACTTATATTTATATTTGGATTTTTATATCTTCCCTTGTTTTGTGTGCTCTTACCATATTCAATAGCTTTTACTGGACAAAGATTAATACATGCTAGACATTGTGTACATGTATCTCCCCATTCTGGCTTTTCTTTAACCTTAATGGTTTTAGAATTACATACTCTTTCACATAATCCACACCCAGTACACTTATTATTTACATTGAATTTTTTTGTATTCATGGCATGTTTATTGAATAAGGGATTTATGACTGATGTCAATATTCCTGGCAAGAGTCCCTTTTGAATTTGAAATATGCCTGTTCTTTTTTCTTTAATAATCTTATTAATATTTTTCAAGGTTTCTTCTGCAGACTGTAGCTTCTTACTTTCAACCTCTTTTGAATCAACATTACCCATAATAATATAGTTATTAGGCATTACAAGTGAAAATCCACTACTTAATTTCATGTCCTTTTTATTTAAGTAATTATCAAGAACCTTCATAGTGTTTCCTATATTTTCTCCGCAAGTTGCTACAGAAAAAATATAATTATTGTTATAATTATTAAACTTTAGTTTTTCAATAAATTCTAAAACCATCTTAGGCGGTGCCCAAGCATAAACCGGAAATACAAAGCCTATGGTTTCTTTACTTTTTAAAGTATATTCAAAACTCACATCCTTGCTGTTCATTTCTTTTGATATAGAAATCAATCTTTCATCGTTGTAATTTGCAATGCTTTTAGCTGCCTCTAAAGAGTTGCCAGTGCCTGAAAAATAAAATATCATGATAAACTCCCTTTTCTATATATTAATTATTATTTTATTATCCTTAGCTATTATTTTTTAACTTAATTGTTATTTCTTCGCACACATTATTTATGGACGGATTGTTCATGTCAGATACTATTGCCATAAATTCACCAATGTTATTCATTATCTCTTTAGTTTTTTTAAGTTCTTCTAATAATTTTATGGTACTTTGATTATCATCAATTTCTTTTATTGTATCATATAATTCACTGTATTTTTCTTTCCAGTATTTTATATACTTAGCTTTACCTAACGCATCATATATAAGAGCATCATTTAGAACTACAGTAAGTATTCTTTCCCTATAATTTTCATCCTTCATGACTTCTAGTACTTCATACATACAGTTTATAGATTTTAAATAGCTGTCACTAATTACTAATATTGCATAACTACTTTTTCTTATTCTTTTCATAAAAACTTTTATACTTTCCCAAGTTTCAATATCTCTTTTATCCCTTTGAAATATAACCTGTCTACTTTTAAAGTAGTTATCTATTTCATTTACAATTTCCTCGTCTCTCCAACAATAGGATAGAAAAATATTGTTATTCATGTAACCTCATCTCCCTGTAATCAATAATAAATTTTATTCTGTACCCTTAAGTTTTTTACTTATTTTTAAATTATTAAATCTTCATATCCTAGTACAATCCTATATCTAGCTTGCCACTTGCCATGTGAGTGGCACTAAATTTTATAAAGCATCCATCTACAGGTTTTTAAATCATACTTAATTTCAAAAAGTTTCATTGCATCATCAATTAAGCTTTGGCACTTAAATACAAGCATGATGTTACCAGCAAGCTTTTCGGTTTCTTTTACAATAACTTTATCAACTTTTATTACCTTTATGGTTTCATCCTCCATTTGCAGTCTAAATCTTAAAGGCCTTACATCACCTTTATTGCTGGTGTAAGAAACTACTTCGATCGGCCTTGCTATGATTTTCATAAATCTCACCTTCCCCTATAACATAGAGCTAATTAACGGGTAGTCCTCTTCTCCTATACCTCCACACATTGAACTTAAGCCTGAATGCAGAAAGCATGATCTCATGATAGCTTTATTACCATACTTTAATCTAATTTCATCCACTGCCCTGTTTAATTCTCTATCCTTATCATAATTAAAGGAATCAAGTATACTATATTGATAAAAATCATTTTTACAAAAATCTGTTATATGCACCCCTAAATGTCTTACCTTATTACCCTTCCATACATTATCAAATAGTAGGCATGCTACTTCATATATTTTTCTAGTGGAATCTGTAGCTGTAGTTAACTTCTTTTGGCGTGAATAAGATATTAAATCACTGCCTCTTATTGATACTGAAACCACCTTGCAACAGTTACCTGAATTTCTAAGTCTCATGCTTACTGTTTCACATAAAGATAAAAGTACCTTATGTGCTGTTTCTTTATCTTCTACATCAAAGGGAATTGTTGTAGAGTTTCCTATACCTTTCATATCAATATAATTACTTTTTCTCACCTTTGAATTATCTATACCATTAGCATAATTCCATATTAACTCTCCATGACTTTTTAAAATACTTTTTAGTATATCTACATCATAATTTGCTAAATCTCCTATTGTATTAATGTTTAATTTGTGCAATTTAGGAGTTGTGGCTCTACCTACCATAAATAAATCTTCAACTGGAAGATGCCACATTTTCTCCTTTATCTCCTGTGGAAATAGGGTGTGTATTTTATCTGGCTTTTTTAGGTCTGAAGCAACTTTTGCAAGCAGTTTATTATTTGATATTCCTATATTTACTGTAAACCCTAATTGATTCTTTATTCTTTCTTTTATAGTTTCAGCAAGCTTCATATAATCTGGATATAAATTTTCCATATCAGAAAAACCTAAAAAACTTTCATCCACAGAAAATCTTTGTATGTTAGGTGTGTACTCTTGTAATATCTCATGCATAGCTGAACTGCATTGCATATACAACCAGTATCTTGGCGGCACCACTACTAATTCGGGGCACTTTATTCTAGCATTATACAAAGTTTCACCGGTTCGAATATTATATTCCTTTGCAGGAATTGACTTTGTCAAAACAATACCATGTCTACTTGACTCATCTCCACCTACCACAGATGGAATTGTTCTAAGATCTAATTGCTCTCCTTGCTGAAGCCTATAAGCTGCCTCCCAAGAAAGGTATGCACTATTTACATCAACGTGAAAAATTAATGTACCCATAAACCATCAACCTCTTAATAAATTTAATTGATCACTTCCAGAACATACGTTCGTATATATTATATACCATTTTTATACTTTTTATAAGAGGTTTTTTAAAAAAATTATGCCTCAATTAAAAACGGTAAATTAAAACGACAATTTGGCTATTATTATCAAGGAGAAAAAACAAATGCAATAAAAAAAATTCTGATACCTTATTTTATAAAGTATCAGAATTTCTGGTTTTTATGAGTAATTGATTTATACTCATTTTATAATATTAGTTTTTATAAAGTTATTAACTTTTTAGAGCTAATATTACATCTAAAGAACATAACAATCTAAGTTGCACTAATATAGATAGTTTATTATCTTGTTATAATCTTTCGACTATAATAAAACAAATCACAACCTATAATAATGATTTCCTCAACTATATAACATATATAATAAACCTTATAGAATCTCTCGACCCTATAAAATCTATTTCAATACATCATATAATCTTAACTCGACCTTATACTATAAGTTTCAGCCTCATTATAATGAATTTATTTTTCAAAATCAACTATAATAAAGCTTTATCTCACAGTATAAAATCTTATCGCCGACCATACATAGACCCTTATAGATCTATGTAAGATCTTTGTTCGACCTATATACACCCCAAAACCTAAGAGCATATATAAGTCTTCGCTCAACTGTCATGTTCCTTATGCTATTATTGTGCTCAATCATAAAAATATAATACATTGTTTTTTTATTTTAAAAATTTAAATCCTTTTATTTTAATAAAGCTTCGCAAATACTTTCATATCCCACAGTAGCTTTTATGAGTTCATGAATTTCTATATGTTCATCAATGGTATGAGCTAAATTTTCACGAGATGGTCCAAATCCAATTGTTTTGATTCCTGCTTCTCCTGCATAGTGACTTCCATTTGTACAGAAAGAGTAGTATGTTATTATTGGATTCAAGCCTAACTCCTTTAGAGAACTGTAACATTCCTTAACAAAATCATCTTCCCTTGAATACTTCCATGCTGGGAAAAATCTTTCATCAGAAATCTTCTCGCCTGTATAGCATTTTTCTTCTCCTCTTGCATAAAAAGCTTTAGCATTAAATTCCGGATCATCCTTTTTTATTTCTTCAATTAAATCTAATACTGGTTTTAAAACTTCTTCTTTTGTTTCACCAACTAAAAGCCTTCTGTCATAAGTTATTCTGCAATAATCTGGCACTACAGAAGCTCCTGGATATGGAGATGACTTTATGTCAACTAATTCAAGTATTCCATGTCCCAATTCTTCATCATAGCTCATTTCCATTTTTCTTATCTTGTCAATTAATTTTGATGCCTTATACACTGCATTTATTCCTTTTTGAGGATTTGCTGAATGAGCAGGCTTTCCATAGGTTTCAACAATAATTTCCGCTCTGCCTCTTTGTCCTATTTTTAAGCTACATTCTGAAGCTTCTCCAATTACTACATAATCGGGTTTTACCCTTTCACTTATCTTTCTTGAAGCAACTCCTTCAAAACACTCTTCATGAACTACTCCTGCCACATAAAGCTCGCCTTCAAATTCCTTATTACTTCTCTTTGCAAAGTTTGATACTCCACAAAGCATAGCTGATAAAGCACCCTTCATATCGGAAGTTCCTCTGCCATATATCTTTCCATCAATAATTTCTCCACCAAAAGGGTCTACTGTCCACTTAGAACTATCTGCTACTTCTACAGTATCTATATGAGCATCAAATAATACCCTTTTACCTGGCTTATTTCCCTTTATACACCCCACTATATTTCCATATTCATCAACATAAAAACTATCAAATCCTAAATCGTTAAATATAGATTTTAACTTTTCTACTACTTGGCCCTCTTTACCTGAGTAGCTTTTAACTTTGATAAGCTCTTGGCACACTTTAATAACATTTTCTTGGTTTTCCTTTGGTAACATTAGCAATTCCCCCTCATACTAATATGTAATCAATTCTTACTACTTCACCATAGATTCCATTAACTTTCATCCCCCTGAAAATATATTAAGCAATGTTTATGCCAACAATATTAATTTGTATTTCACAAATTGATAAATTTATAAATCTATTTTTATAAATTTGATAAACTCTATTATAATTAAATTTGTTTATCTATAAATTTCTATCAAATTGATAAAATTATTAATTTGGTAGAAAAATTAACACATTATTACTATCATAGTGATAATAATTGTTAAAATGATAAAATTTAGCCATGTATATAGTACGTCATGTAATAATTTAACAATTCACTATATAAACTTACCAAAATGATAAATATAATACACTTAGTAGATCTACCATCCTAAGTTTAAAGAGATGATTAACAGTTGTTAGCAAAAATGAATAAATAGCTGCTAAGCATCTCTTACCTTTTTCATTTATTATTAATTCAAAGTAATCATATACTGTAATTATTATCATAAATTATTAGTATAAAAAATAAATTTTCGTAATTCAATGTTACAAATCAAAATAATAATAATTTGGAGGACTAATTATAATGAAAATAAAATGTATTTTTAAAGGCTTTCTCAAACTAGCATTTTTAGTAATTGTGATGTTTATGAGTCTAGCTGTAAGCTCATCTATTGTGGGCATTAGCAGCAGTTCAGATGCAGCTAACACCTCAATTTTACCAATACTTGCTTATAGCTTTATGAACACAGTTATAATTGCTTTGTTTATTGCTAACTCACGACTTAATAGAATAAAGCTTATTGCTGTAACGTCTTTAATTTTTTTCAGTATACAATACTTTATGACACAAATAGAAACCCTATATTTTAATTCTGCAATCAATATGCCAATAAAGGTTATTATAAAAGTTATTATAAGTGGCGCTCTAAATTCAATTATTTTTTCAACTGTAGCAGTTATTATATTAGGTAAATTTAAAAAAGGACTAGTTGTCCCTATAAAAAACTCCTCTATTCCTAAGCCCATTGCTTACATGGCTATTTTATCAATTGCTTACACTTTTATTTACTTTATATTTGGATACTTTGTAGCTTGGCAATTTTCAGAAATAAGAGTTTTCTATACAGGTTCTAGTGATATTCTAAATATGTTTAATCATTTAGCAAACGTGCTCCGTAATGATACTTGGCTGCCCTTATTTCAAATCTTTAGAGGATTTTTATGGGCTGCTATAGGTCTTATAATTATAAATTCCTTAGCCGTTAAAAAGAGTATGGAATATTTAATATCTTCCCTATTGTTTAGTGTATTAATATCCTCTCCATTGTTATTTTCAAATCAGTACATGCCTGGAGCTATAAGGTTTGGTCACTTTATTGAGTTATTTACCTCTATGGTTTTATTTGGAGCTCTATCTATATTTGTAAAAGATAAACTTATGAGTAGTGAGAAATCTAATTTAAGCGCGTAAAAACGGGGACGGTTAACAACTATTTTATTTGTTAACCGTCCCTTTTTTCTCTTTATTATATTTAAATTTAATCTAAATATAATAAAACCTTCTCATCTAAAAAGATAAGAAGGTATCAACTATTTTTTGTGCTAACTTTTATTCAATAAATAATAATTACTCCTTTTAATAAGCTATTACTTATTGAAACAGTGATTTCAGCGCGATTTTCATAGGCTTTTTTCTATGAAAAAAGCACCTGCAAATTGCAGATGCTTTTAACTTGCCACTTGCCATGTGGGTGGCACTATTCTTCTCTTACCACATCTATTAAATTATCCTTTTTCATTCTTCTAAGAGGTGCCTGCACAGAAATATAGCCAATGATCATAGCCCCCGCTACTGCAATAGCTATGGAATCCATAGGTATTTTGTAACTTTGCTCTCTTACATTATTCATACCTTTATAGATAGCATAGGATAATAAGGACCCTATTATTGAACCATATAAGCTTCCTACAATTCCATAAAGCATTCCCTCAAGGGTTATAATTTTTTTAAGTCCCTTTTGAGTAAGCCCAATACACTTTAATGCTGCAAACTCTCTTCTTCGTAATATTAAATTTGTGGTTAGCGTATTAATAATATTAACGCTGCCTATTAATGATACCACCACAACAAAGCCAAATAATAAAATTTTAACCATCAATATAGACGCTTTTGTTTTTCTATTTTGATCTATAATATTTATAAGCTTTAAATTCCCTTCCCCACTTATTATAGATTCAATATCTTTTTTAGCTGCATCTTCTGCCTTTGCATCCTTTAGCTTTATGTTTAACGCTGAAGGCTTTATATCCTTGCCTATTAACTTTTCAGCAACCTTTTCTGTAGTTATTATTTTAATATCCTTTTCATATCCTCTAAAATCAAAGGGGTTGCTTTCAAGAACAGCCAAGACTTTAACTTTATTTACATCTCCCTTTCCAAATTCAGAGGTATTCCCCTCTTCATTAAATCTATTTTCATTGCTTTGGAGAAGTATTTCATCTCCTACCTTTAAATCCGTTACAGGTCCGTAATAATTATTCTTCGTTTTTTCATTATATACTCTGTTTTTTCCTACTATAATTACTCCGTTTTCATTGTTTAATTCATCAGCACTTATACTTCCTTCCTTTAAATGCTTCTTTCCAACTTCTAAAGAAACTTCATCATAAACAACTAAGGAAGCATTGACCAAAGTCTTATCTTTTCCTTGATATTTTATATCCTTGTATACTCCACCTATAGTCTTTATAGGATCTAATTCCTTAGTTTTATCTATAACTGCATGAAAAAACTTTGGATTATATACCTTATACGAAACTTGTGTTTCAGGCAGCCTTTCTATGTTCCTTATAACTTTATCTTCAACACTTTTAGTATTATCATCTCCAGAAGTTACTACTGAGAAATGTACATTGTTGGACTCATTCATTTCACTATAAACATTTAATGACATATCCATAAAAGCTTTAAAGGTTATAAATAAAGTTACGCTGATTACTATTGAAAATACAGTAGTTCTATATCTTTTTCTGTTCCTTTTTATATTCTTTGAAGCTAAAGCTCCTTCAAATCCAAAAATTCTTCCTATAATCAAACTCTTTCTTTTCTTTATCTTTTCTTTTGTTATAGAATTTCTGCTGCTGATTGCAACTAGTGGTGAAATTCTTCCTGCAAATACTGCTGGAATCATTGCTGATGCATAAATTGAAAGTAATCCAATAATACTACTTATAATCAAAACATCTATCGTAATAGTTGGCTTAATGAAAACAAGCTCACCCTTGCCTATAATTTTAAAGGCTAAATCTATTCCATATAAAGCAATTATTCCTCCAACTAGCCCTATAGGAATACCTATAGCTGCAAGAAAGGTAGCTTCTCTTAATATAATTTTTCTTATTTGTCTTGGAGTAGTTCCTACAGCCCTTAAAAGACCAAATTGTTTAACCCTTTCCACCACACTTATCTGAAAAGCATTATATATAACAGCTATAGTTGCAATTATTACAATTCCAATTATTACTGACAATGAGCCTAATAATTCCTTAGGGAATCCTTCGCCTTGCATTGCTAGTAAATTAACATTTTTCATCACTGATTTCTCATCTGATAACTTTTTAAGCTCATCAAGGTTTGCTCCTAGCTTTTTATTAACATGTAACTCCGCTAGTAAAATTCTTTCATTTTCATTTACATCAGAATTGTTTGTAATTATTTCTCCTATTCCCGAACTTTGACTCATAAAAGTATCGCTTAATATTCCCACCAAAGTGTACTCTTTATCTAATATTTTTATAGTGTCTCCCAGCTTTGCATCCTTATTTATCTTACCAAGAAACCAACTTTCTAAAACTACTTCCGTACCATTTTCTGGAAACTTACCTTCTTTAAGAGTATATGGTAGTAGTTTTACCCCCTCATCTGTTACAAATATTTCTTGTCCTTTAAGATTACTACCTATATTTATTTCTTTTCCTTTTGCATAGGTACCACTTCTTAAAACATTTGGATTGCTCTTTATTTTAGTGATAAGATCATCATCAGCTTTAGAATACATAATGTGCCAGGAACCATAAGTATTTTTCATATCCTGCACTTGTGCCTCTTGCATACTCTTTAGGAAAAATCCTATGGAAGACACTAAAGCAACTGATAATATAATCCCAATTAAAGTAAGTATTGTCCTTTTTTTGTTTCCTATTAGATATTTTCCTGTTATCTCCTTGTAACTCTTAATCATATTTTCCACCTCTAATCTATTTCAAATATTTATCTGAAACTATTCTTCCATCCATAATTGTTATTACCCTATCTGCACTAGAAGCTATATTAACATCATGAGTAATCAAAATTAAGGTTTGATTATATTTTTTTGCTGAAAACTTTAAAAGCTCGATAACTTCCTTAGAATTGCTACTATCAAGATTTCCAGTAGGCTCATCTGCAAGTATTATAGAAGGTTTATTAAGAAGTGCTCTTCCTATAGATACCCTCTGCTGCTGGCCTCCTGAAAGCTCTGATGGCAAATGATTTTTTCTATCTTCTAGACCTAAAAGCTTTATTATCTCAGCTAAATACTCCTTATCTACCCTATCGTTATCAAGTAAAGCTGGCAATGCAATGTTTTCTTCTACATCAAGTATTGGTAATAGGTTAAAAAACTGAAAAATGAACCCTATTTTTCTTCTTCTGAATATAGCAAGCTTTTCTTCCTTATATTTATAAATATCCTCTCCATCAATAATAACCTTTCCTTCAGTAGGTCTATCCAATCCTCCTAAAAGATGAAGTAAAGTACTCTTACCGGAACCCGAGGCCCCCACTATAGCTACAAATTCACCTTTGTTTATACTTAAATCCACACCCTTTAGTGCTTCTACTTTATTTCCTTCTTTTCCATAAATCTTTTTTAAACCTTTAACCTTTAATATCTCCATTTTTCTACCTCCTAATATATTTTCTATCCTTAAAACGATATCTATTAATTAAAATTAGAACTAGCTTCTAACATTCAATTCTAATCTGCCTTTTCTCAATGATATTATTATAATCTTATTTAGACAAAGGCTCCATGACAGCCTACTTACAAAGAAAAAAGTTATCTTACAGTTTAGTAAGATAACTTCAATATTTTAAAAATGTAATTATAAAACTTGTTCCCTCATGATCTTTACTTGTAACTTCAATGTATCCCCCATGCCTTTCAACTACTGACTTTGCTAATGCCAGCCCAATTCCTATGGAGTCACTTTTTTGTGATTTCTTACTCTTATAAAACCTCTTAAATACATGGGGTAAATCTTCTTCTAGAATAGATTCTCCAGTGTTTTTTATGATTATTCTTGTATATATAGGGTTGTCTTCTATGTTGATGGTTACCCTTCCACCTTCGTAAGCATGTTCTATTCCATTTTTAACTATATTACTTAGTGCTTCTTGTAGCCATAGCCTATCATGCTTTAAGATTACAGTATCCTTTGATATAAGTTCTACCTCAATCTTAGCTTCCATAGCTTTGCTTTCCAGTATTTCCAGAGTTTCTTCTATAGTTTCATTTAAGCTCTGCTCCTCCATATCAAGTTCTATGGCATTAGCATCTATTTTAGCAAGCTTTAGCAAACTTAAAATAAGCCAGCTCATACGATTAAGCTGATTTTCATTATTCTTCAAGAAAGTAGTTTGCTGCTCTTTTGTTAAATTCTTATTTAAAAGAATATCATTATATAAAATCATTGTAGAGAGAGGAGTCTTTAACTGATGAGAAATATCTGAAAGTAAATCTACTAAAAACCTTTTTTCTTTGTTAAGAGCAAATAGGTTTCCCCTAATAACCTCCCCCATGGAATTAAAGGATTTTGTGAGCTTTGATAAATCTCCTTCCTTCTCTTCACTAAGTTTTAAATTGTAATCTCCTTCCACAATTTTTTTAGCTGCTAAGCTAAAGTTTCTCATACTTTCATAAAAATAACCATGCTGAAGATAGTTAAGAATAAAAAGCAGCATTGTAAGGATAATTCCTGCACTAAGCATACCTACTTCCATGCTTTTAAAATTCTCCTTTATATAAGGGAATAAACTTATATCTAACTTTTCGCTCAATCCATATTGTCTTAAAATTTCTCTGCCTTTTGTCTCTTCTTCCTTACTTACTTCCCTTGTCAAAAGTGGTACTATTTCTTTTTCAAGCTTTGGATCAGCTTCAACTATATTAGCTGTAACACTTGCAAAAGCCTTTACATAATTACTTTTTAGTTTTTCATTATAAGACTTTATCATAAAATAATTGCAAGTTAAGAATATAATCATTATCAAGAGAAATATACTAGAGCTCTTCTTTATTTCTGGATTATTAAAGTATCTTTTCATAACACTACTCCTTAACTACTTCCTTATTCCACTTATACCCCAGCCCTCTTACAGTTACGATATACTTTGGCTCCTTAGGATTTTCTTCTATCTTCTCTCTCATTCTTTTTATGTACACAGAAAGGGTATTTTCATCAAAGAAAGCCTCCGCTCCATCCATTAGCTCTCTCAATATTTTTTCTCTTTTCATTAAGGCATTTGCATTTGACATAAATATTAGAAGCAGTCTATATTCCTGAGCTGTAAGAGCTAATTCCTTGCCATTTTTTTTAGCAAGCGCCATGGATGTATCTATAATAATATCTCCACTCACCAACTTATTTTCAGAAACCGCTGTCTTACAATTTCTTCTCAAAATTGCTTTTATCCTTAGCAGCAGTTCCTTTACTCTAAAGGGTTTAGTTATATAATCATCTCCGCCCATTTGAAAGCCAAGCACTACATTTACTTCTTCATCTAGAGCAGTTAAAAATATTACTGGTACATCCCTTTTCGTTCTTATGTGCTTACAAAGCTCATATCCATTACCATCTGGCAAATTTACATCTAATATTATTAAATCAAAATCTTCTCTTTCAAAGAGTGCTTTTCCCCCCTCTAAAGTGGAAGCACTAAAAACTTCATAGCCTTCATCTTTAAGAGTAAATTCTATGCCCATTGATAATGCCTCATCATCTTCAACTAATAGTAATCTATTCATACATTCCTCCATTACTTTAAAATTACAATTAATATTTTCATTTTAATTAGATTATACATCTATATTACAATTATTAACACACTTGTCATGCATATAGCAAATTGGTCACAGTTAACAGCAATATTTAATCATCTGGGCTAATTGCATTTATAAAGATAAATGTTTAACTTCTAACAAGAGATGTTTTAGGGCTATTATGCCGCATGTTTGGAAACAGTATAAGGATGAGATTTTTAATTTTGTAAAAACTGCAAAAATGTTAAAATATTATCTTTAATATGACATATAGTTGTCCTATTCTATAACGTATAATGGCCTTATCAAATATATGGAGGTTATTCAAAATGAATTATGAAATCGTAAATTTGGAGCAAAAAATTGTTGTAGGTGTTAGCGCAATTACAAGCAATAATAATCCTAAAATGGGTGAAGTCATAGCTGGTCTTTGGGTAAAGTTATATGAAGGTGGCGTACACTCTATGATCAAAAATAAAGTTAACGAGTATGCTATTGGACTTTATTCTGACTACTCAAATGACCAATACTGTGTAACTGCAGGCAATGAGGTTTCAAAAGCAGACAATGACCAGTTGACTGTAAAAATCATTCCTGCTGGAAAATATGCCAAGTTTTCTATTCATGGACATATGGAAAAAGCAGTTGCAAAGGCTTGGGGAGAAATCTGGCAAATGGACTTAGACAGAAGTTTCACAGGAGATTTTGAGGAATATCTTAATAGTGACTGGGAGAATGCAGACATCGATATTTATATTTCATTAAAATAAAACCAAGATCAAGTGATTCTTAGACTCAGGTGGAGTTTGCTTATGAAGAATACTTATCTCCAGCTGAGTCTTAGAATCACTTATCCAGGGGCGTATCATCCGTTATCTCCCACCTAAGAGGATGGGAGTATTACGGATGGTTGCCATCGGATAAATCCATACAAAAGCATAGAATTAGAATATTTAATAATAATTATTTCATGGATGCCAAACGGGTAGCAAGTTTAAGTTTGCTACCCATAAATATCAAAATGAAAATTTTATTTGCTTTCTTCAATTAAATATAAAAGATTATCATCTACATTATAAAATAACGGTACAACTGATATGTTTGGATACTTTTCACTTAACCTTTTTGTTTCACTCAATAAAAAATCTATTTCATTTTCAATTTCAAACATTGGAGCAAAACTTGTAAAATGTTCTTCTGCATGTTTTTCATCCCATCCAGCATTCTCAACTAATCCTTTTATAAAATTCTCCTTTTTAGATATTAAATTTACCATTCCGCAATTATTATGACCTATTAAAGCTATGGTCTTAATTCCTCCAATAGCAACAGCATAGGATACCTTAAATTCGCTATATCTCAAATTTCCTCCGCCTGTTCGTAAAATATACGCAAAATTATTTGGAATCCTAAGTTGTTTACGATTATCCATGCACATTCCTACTAAGAGTTCAGCCTTAGTATATTTTTCAATATCATACCCCAAATTATGATATTGTAACAACTTTTCAATTGGAGTGTTTATATATTGTGATGATATGTCCTTTTTATCTAATACCTTTATTAATCTATTCATAAATAGCCCTCCTTACTTTATATACATAGAAGTAATTACAAACTGTCTTTATTATCTTCTTTAAGTATATAGTTTACTATAGTATATTTAACAGCTCAAGCCAAGTCTTTTTTTAATGTCTGAAAATGTGTAATGCCCAAAGGGACGGTTAACAACTGTCTGATAAAATCACAGTTAGTTGTTAACCGTCCCTTTTCATTATAAATATTCTCTTTTAAATTCTACATATCCATTTTTTCTTAATTTACAAGCTGGGCACTCTCCACAACCATTTCCTTTTATTCCATTGTAACAAGTTAGGGTTTCTTCTTTCACAATACTAAGAACTCCTAAGTCACTGGCCATTTTCCAAGTCTCTGCTTTATTTATCCACATTAAAGGAGTAAGAATTTCAAACTCATAATCCATAGCTAGATTTAATGTAACATTTAAGGATTTTATAAACACATCTCTACAGTCTGGATATCCACTAAAATCACTTTGAGAAACACCAGTTATAATAGTGTTTATTCCTCTTTGTTTTGCAAATACTGCAACAAAGGTTAAAAATAACATATTTCTTCCATCTACAAATGAATTAGGTACTCCCTCCGTTGGTGCATTTTTATCAACAGTTATATCCTGTCTAGTTAATGAGTTTGGTGCTAATTGATTTAATAAATTTAAATCTAAAATATGATGTTCTACATTATATTTTTTACATATATCCTTAGCACATTCTAGTTCTAGTTTATGCTTCTGATTATAATCAAAGGATACTGCTATAACTTCTTCAAACTTTTCCTTTGCCCAAAATAAGCAAGTTGTACTATCTTGTCCACCACTAAATACTACTATAGCTTTTTTCTTGTTCATTTATTATACCACCCTTAAATTTTTATTTAGTATAAAGCATCATCAACTTATTATTTAAAATTGTATCCGTATTAAATCTTCCTCTTAAAGTAGTTGATATTGTTTTAGTTCCTGGCTTTTTTATTCCCCTAGTGCTCATACAACCATGTTCACCTTCTATAATAACTGCTACATCTTCTGATCCAGTTATCTTTTCCATGATTTCTGCTATATCACTTCCAATTCTCTCTTGAAGCTGCAGCCTGCGACCTACCATATCCGCTATTCTTGCTATTTTACTTAAACCAATAACTTTTCCATTAGGCACATATGCTATTGCCACCTTCATGTTATACATCAATGCTAAATGATGCTCACAATGGCTAAATATTTCTATGTCTTTCATAAAAACTATATCATTAGAATTTTCTTTTATAGATAAATCATCCTCGAAAGTGGTATTAAACATTTCTGCAATCTCATCGTTAGTAAAGCACATTCCTTTAAACACTTCTTCATACATTTTAGCTACACGTTTAGGCGTGTCCTTTAGCCCTTCTCTATTAGGATCATCACCTAAAGCTACCAAGATACCCCTTATATGTTCTTCAATTGCTTTTACATCAATTGCCATGCTATTATACCCCCTTTTTGCTTGGTTCCCATATAATTTTATGAAGTTGTACCTGTAAGTTAACTCCATTCATTTTATTATGCTTCATAAATTCTACTATATCTTCCATTTGAATTTCCCCAAATACAGGACTAATATAAACACTAACTTTATCTACAAGATTATACTTATTTATTATATACTTAACTTTTTCTAAATCCTCAATAGTTCCAGATACAAATTTAACTGTATCTTTCTTAGTTAAATAATTAAAATTTTCTATTGTCATTTTATCTTCCATATTACTTGATGGAAGCTTGTAGTCCATGGTAAAGCTTGGTGCATTTTCTATTGTAGCAAACTTATTTAAAAGTATAGTTCCGTTAGTTTCTATTTCAACCTGAATTTCTTTATCTTTAGATAGAACCTCTAAAAGTTCTATTATTCCTTCTTGAAGAAGAGGCTCTCCCCCTGTTAAAGTTACATTTCTAACACCTGTGGATTTAATGTACTTATATATATCATTACAAGACATTAAATCATATGGTCCATCTTTTTCATTGGCCCAAGTGGTATCACAATAGCTGCAGTTTAAATTACACCCTGCAAATCTTATAAATACTGCTAATTGTCCGCAAAGTAGCCCTTCGCCATTAATACTAATAAACTTCTCAACTACCTTTAAATGCACTTTAAATCCCCTCACTTTCTTCATATACTGCACTATTAGTAGGAGTTTCATAAACCGTAGCTCTTTTTACGTTGTATCCTTTATCCTTCATTGTTTTAAAGAAAAATGCTGCAAAATTTTCTGCTGTTGGCCTGAAATCTACTTCTATAACTTTAAATCCGTCCTGGCATATACAGCGTAATGTTTCTTCCCTCATAGTTCCTTCTTGAATTATTAATGCATGATCATAATAGTCTATAACAGCTTTAATATCTCTTTTTAAATCACCAAAGTCAATTACCATGCCATCAAGCTGGCCGCCCTTTACTAATGTTTCTGACTGCACTTCAATTTCAACTTTCCATCTATGTCCGTGGATGTTACCACATTTTCCTTCATAATTAGCAAGGAAATGAGCACTATCAAAGCTGTGATCTGCTTTTAAAATGTACATATTTACTCCTCCTAAATTTATCTTAAAATCTTACTTCCATAGTAGCAGCATCCAATTGCTCCATTAAATTGAGGTTCTTCTACGGATACTATTTCTTCATAATCATTCTTAAGATATTCCTTTATTGCAGTGTTATTAGCAACACCGCCAGTTAAAACTAGCTTTTCCCCTCTAAATTTAGTTAAAAGATGCTGTAATCTTTTATATAGAGAGTAATTAACCCCCGCACATAATCTTTCTATACCTACACCTTCAGCTATTTTACCAATGAGCTCCGACTCAGAAAATACTGCACAAGTTGAATTTAAATCCACAGGATTCTCTGAGTATTTACTCATTTCATCAAGGGATATTTCAAGTACATTTGCCATATTTTCTAGATATCTGCCGCAGGAAGCAGCGCATTTTTCATTAAGCTCCAAATCCGTAGTGATACCTTTTTCTACTTTAACTACCTTAACGTCTTGACCCCCTACATCCAAAAGTATAAAGTCTTTTAAATTAGCTTGATAAATAGCTCCATAAGTATGAGCTTTTATTTCGTTTATTGGCGTAAAGAGTCTTAAATCAGTATTGTTTTTTCCGTAACCTGTAGACACTGCTTTATCAACTTCACCTATATTAAGCTTTTCTAAATCTACAATAATCTTACCATCAAAGCTGCAGTAATCTCTATAAAAACTCATTGTACTTACTTTTTTCTTTTGGATTATATTATTGTTTTCCATTAAAACAATCTTAACTTCTCTACTTCCAAGATCTATTCCTAATATTTTCATCTTTCAGCCTCCTTTAAATCAAGAAGCATATCAAGAAAGGCTTCTAATCTAAGTTTTGTTCTTGCATCTAATGTATTTAACTTGTCTCCTTCAATATTTAAGATTGGAATATTCAATTGACTCTTTAATACTATATCTTCTACTGCTCTATGACAAAAAGCCTGAGTGTAGTGAATTATACCATCTAATTTTCTATCTTCAATTTGCTTTTTTAATTCTTTAATTCTAAATTCAGTATCATAAGGATAAGTATAGTCGTAATACTGCTGAAATATATTTAAAGCTTTATCTCCTCTAGGGAAAGCAAATTCTCTTTGAACCTCATTATATACAAAATGAGCATTAAAATTTTCAACAAACTCATATATATCTCCAGTCATTGGAGGAACCCCAATATACCCTAATCTTAGTTTTTTATTTATTGGTTGTCTCTTCTTAATGTCATCAATGACCTTTTTAAGGTCAGCTTCAAATGAATCTATGTCTCCATTCAAGTCACTTAAACTCACCTGATATAGATGATTTTCAAAACCAGTGGCCTTATTTTCCTTATATGTCAATTCATCAATTTCTTTACCTAATTGTCTAATTTCATTTAATTTTTTTCTAGCTGCTTCAACTTCTTCCTGATTCACATTGAAGATATCCATAAATCTTTTTATTTCATTTTCTACATCCTTAAGATTATGACTGTTTGGAAAGGAAAATGGATAAACCTTTATTCCTCGTAACTGAAGTACTTCAATAAGTGCTTTAGTATTAGAACAATCTCCCCCCATAACTCCAACTATTTCTTTAATGTTATTTTCTAGACATACTCCATAAATCCCCTTTATCCAAGCACATAAGCTTTTAGGAAATCCATCTCTTTCAGCTATATCTATATATTTCAAATAATTCTCTGAGGTTATAAAAATATTATTTAAATCTATCGGTGTATACCCTGCAGCAATTATAACTTCTATTGGTACTGTTGTAGTTAAACCTATTTTTTTCATTATAATTTCTCCTTACCTTAGGAATTATATATCTATAATTTTTATTTTTTGCAAATAAAAAAGGGCATAAGCCCCCCATAAACAAAAAACTACCTAAGCCGGTAGTTACGTCCTAGTTTTGTTTATAGACAGGATGGTTACGAACTGTCTTTATTACTTTTTATTTGGCTACAGTTTACTATAAAACTTTCCTTAAGTCAAGTTTAATAGCCGATCAATGCATTTTATTACACATTAATCGGCTTATTTTATAAACTTAAATTTCTTCGGTAACGTTGATATTAATGTCAGGTCTACCTGTGTAATAGCCCTGTGAAAAATCCACACCTAATTTTTCAATAGTATCCAGTATTTCTTTATCCTCTACAAATTCTGCGACGGTTTTTACTTTAAAGGCTTTTGCCATATTTACAATTGCCTGAACAATATATGAATTTTCCTCTTTATCATTTATTTCTTTAATAAATGAACCATCAATTTTAAGATAATTTACATCTAATTTTTTAAAATAATCCATGGACGAAAAACCTGTTCCAAAATCATCAATTGAAAATCTATAATTATTCTTTTTACATTCATTAATTATTGAAGTAAATTTTTTAAAGTCCTTTATATTTTCCGTTTCTGTAATTTCAAATACTATATTTTCATGTTTAATATTATATTTATCTACAATTGAATCAATTTTTCTTAAGTAATTAATATTATCTATCTCTTTTACAGATAAATTAAATGCAAAAACTAATTTATTTTCTTTATCTATTTTACTTTTATAATATAATGCTTTTTCAATTATTATTAAATCAACGGTTTCTATCAAATCATTTTTTTCAGCAATTACAATAAAAGGATATGGATTCAAATAAATTTCTCCATATTTTATTCTCATAAGCACTTCATATTTTTCTACTTCTTTTGTTCTTATATCGATTATTGGTTGAAAAAATGGTACCAATCTCTCTTCCTTTATTGCTTCTTTTAATAATATCAATTTATTATTATCTATTTCTATATCTTTTGCTAATATTTCTAAACTAGAGCATATATACTTATTTTCACCATATTTTAAATCATCTACTATTTTTTCTATCTTAAATAAACTATCATTAGCGTTTTCCATTTCCAATTTGTTTATATCTATAAATGCCAAAAATGATTCTATTTCAATACTTTTATTTTTTATATTAAATTCCCTATATTCCAACTTTGATAAATTTTTATCAATAAAATCTAAAAGCTCCTCTTTATTTCCATCTTTAAATAACAAAGTAAAAGATTTATCACTATAGCTATATAAAGTTGCCCTATTATCAAAGAGTTCTTTTATTAATTTTGCATATTTATTTATAGCTATTTCATATAAGTTTCTTCCATATGCAAATTTAATGTTGCTTAATTTCTTAATACTAATTATTAGCAAGCTAGCATTGTCACAATACTTAGCATTTCTTATGATGTCAGTATATAATTTGTTTTTTGTTTTAAAACCCGTTAAATCACTAAAATTATAAAATCTATTTATAAAATAATTTGCAAGTATAAGAAGTAATAAACAAATAATACTACCTATAGCTATGATACGAAAATTTGACACATTCTTTTCATTACCTATTATAGTGGGTTTAGTAAAAACAAATATTTTACATTGTAAATCTTTCATGTTATTGTAACATCCATATATCTCATTATTATTAATATCTTTATAATTTATGTAGCCTGAAATATTATTATTTATTCCAATCCATTTATCTTTAATTTCGTTAATATTATTATCTATTGAATTCCCAGATGATGAAATTATTACATTGTGAGCACTAAATACTAAATATATGTCATAATCATATACTTTTTTTACAAGTAAATTATATATATTTTCTAGTAGTATATCCTCACCAACAACACCAATAAATTTATCATCTTTGTATATAGAGTAACTTATTGTTATGCATGGTTTTTCAGTGGCTATATCAGTATAAACATTGCTTACAATAGGAATCCTTGATTTTCGGGCATCTTTGTACCAATTTCTTTCTCTTAAATCATGTTCCATATAACTTAGTTTTACTATTCCATTTGAATTAATCTTATTACCAGATAAATCATCAACAAAATATATATTATGTGGCGTATCGGATAATAAGTTTTTATCTTTAAATATACTTGATATTATATTTGTATTATCTGTTAAAGTATCCTCTAGAGAATTACCTAGAAGATTTGCTATTACACTCCCCTTAGATTGTACAGATAATTTTTCATAGGAAATTTGTTGATTAATAAAGTAAATACACTCCTTATTGTTATTGCTTAAATTTAATTCATACATAGTTTTTATATCACTATGTTCTTTAACTGTGAACATTATAATTGCTCCAATAAAAATAGTGATAATAATTGAAGATATTAGTAAATGATTTTCAATATGCTTAGTCATAATTCACCCCTATTAACCAAAAAAACAGGCATAACACGCCTGTCCAATCCTTAAAATGTAAATTAACAGTCTTAATAAAATTCTATAGTCCTTATTTTTTTATGATTTTGCCAAAACATACCAATTATATTATATTACCAAAAATATCATAATGCAATAAAAAAATTCACCTAATAAAAAATATTAAATTGATTACTTAAATGAACCATAAAAACATTTTAAATCATTTATATAAATCTGCTGCAAGCTTTCTTAAATTTATCTCATCTATTACTTGAAAATAATTATGCTTCTTTCTTATAAGTCCTTTTAAGCAGAGAAGGTCTAGTGTTCTCAATAAATGTCTATAACTTGTTCCCAAGAGTTCTGATATCTCAGTTAAATTTTCATTAAATTCTATTATCATTTCACCATTATTGTTTACTCTTTCTCCAGTAGCAAGAATATAACTAGCTAACCTATTTTGAAGAGAATAAAGTAAGTTTATAGAGCTATTTTTTGAACATCTATTTAATTTTTCACCTAGAGAGTTGCACATAAATTTTAAAAACTTCACATCATTAAGCAGGTATGTCCTTGCATTTTCTAAAGAAATACCTATACAATAAGCATCTTCTATAACCTGTACACTTGAAGAAGCATTTTGAGGATTGATAATTTCTAAGTCCCCTAAAATTTTGAAATCTTGATAAAAGCAAAGTAGTAAGGATTTTCCATTACTAAGTGTAGTATACACTTTTGCTTTACCTTCTACAAAGAAAAAAAGATAATTAATATCTTCACTTTCCCTGCAAATATGTTCATTCTTTTTAAAAAGAAACAATTCCATTAAAGGCTTCATATCATTAGTGAATATATCAGTAATTCCATATTTCAAAATATACTTATCTAGTAACTTTAAATCATTAATCTTTATCATAGTTCCTCCCTTCAAACTCATATAACAATTAGCTTATATTTTCTCTCAATTATGACATATGTCATAATCCCTTACAACTGTTTTGTGATAAATTAAACTTAGAATTTTAAGGAGGGAATAAATTCTATGAATACTTCAATTTCAGCCATTATAGGTGCTTTAATATCTGTAATGCTTATGTTTAATGGAACCTTGTCTGCTGCTTCTGGAAACTATACTTCCAGCGTAATCATTCATATTGTTGGACTTGTTTTTATCACACTAGTGATGTTAATAAACAAATCAAAGATTAAACTTAAAAAAGATATTCCTATATATCTATACAGTGCTGGTGCTATAGGTGTGTTTACTGTTCTTTTTAATAATTTGAGTTTTTTAAAACTTGGAGCATCTTTAACTATCGCTTTAGGTTTATTAGGTCAGTCGCTTTCATCCATAGTTATAGATCATTTTGGTTTATTAGAAATGCAAATTTATAAATTTGAAAAGAGAAAACTTATTGGCTTACTATTTATTATTTTAGGAATCTTTATAATGACCATTTATTAGAGGAGGATTAATAATGTTATATATACTTATATCAATTTTAGCTGGTGTTTCCATTGTAATTGCAAGAATTATTAATTCCAACTTAGCTAAAATAATTGGTATTCTTCAAGGTACTTTTATTAATTATATTATCGGACTACTTTTTTCTCTTATATTTTTACTTTTGAGTAGCGAATTTCTACGTATACCTAGTATAAAGTTTGAATCAATTCCTCTATGGGCTTACCTAGGAGGGCTATTAGGTGTATTAGTAGTTGTACTATCAAGCTATATAACTCCAAAAATTTCTGCCTTTTATTTGACTTTGCTTATTTTTATAGGTCAATTATTTTCAGGAATAATCATTGATTATTTTACTTTAAATGGATTATCAATAGGTAAAGTTATAGGAGGATTTTTAGTATTACTTGGACTTACCTATAATTTACTAATAGATAAGAAACATGAAATGCAAGCTAGTAGTGAACAACCTATAGTATCCAGTACAAAGTCTATGGATAGTTAGCATTTATTTAATAATTATTTGCAACTTGCCGCTTGCCACTTGCCATGTGCCTGGCACTTGACATCTATGCTACACTATATAAAGAGGTGTTTGAAATGAAAAAAATAGTAAAAGTAGTTGGTGCAATTATTGAAAATGAACATAATGAAGTACTTTGTGCTCTTCGTTCCACAAAAATGACACTACCAAATCTTTGGGAATTTCCTGGTGGGAAAATTGAACAGGGTGAATCAATTGCCGATGCAATAGTACGGGAAATTAAAGAAGAACTTAACTGTGATGTTGAATTCATTAATATATTCAATGACAATACTCATGAATATGAAAATTCTATAGTAAATTTAATTACTGCAAAGTGCAAAATTGTAGATGGACACCCTGTTGCAGATGAACATGCAAAACTTATATGGTTAAATAAAGAAAACTTGCTTTCTTTAAACTGGGCACCTGCAGATATTCCAGCAGTTAAATTATTGGTATCAAAAATCAAGTAGGAGGGAAAATTAGATAAATTTTCCCAACCTCAAAAATGAATTGCCTTTAACAATAATTCACTTTCCCTAACTTTCACCACCAAGAAATTATTATTTTACATTTTACCCCAGGGGTCTGGCCCCCTTTATTCATATCTCAAAGCATCGATTGGATCAAGTTTTGCTGCTTTTTTAGCGGGATATAGTCCAAAGAAAATACCTACTGATGATGAAAATAAGAAAGCAATGAGTATAACTTTTAACGATACTGGAATGTCTACTTTCATTAGCTTACTTGCCATTTTCCCTGCTGAAATACCTAATATCGTTCCAACTATTCCTCCTATTAAACACAAGATAACTGATTCTGATAAAAATTGGAGTTTTATATCGCTGGTTTTAGCGCCAATTGCTTTTCTTATACCTATTTCTCTTGTTCTCTCTGTTACAGATACAAGCATTATGTTCATTACTCCTATGCCGCCAACTAATAATGATATAGCTGCAATTGTTCCTAACCCAAGTATAAGCATGTTTAATATCTTATTAATACTATCAAGTTCTGCAAAACCTTTAATAGCTGTGTATTTACCTGAGTTTCTATGTTTGTTTTCAATAATTCTTATTATTTTAGAGCTTATGTCATCTGCTTTTGACATATCTGATACTATAACAGACATATAACCTATATCAGTAGATTTCATTATTTGTTCTCGTATTGTTATAGGTATATATATCTGTCCTGGCCTACCACCATCAAAGGAAGCTAAACCCTCTTCACTCTTTAAAACACCTACAATAGACAGATCCAAATATTTATCACCTATATTTATTTTTGCCTTTTTTCCAACTGCACTTTCTGCATCATTAAATAATTCTTCCGCTGTTCGCTGATCTATCACTGCAACATTTTTGTTAGTATCAACATCATGCTCATTTAAAAATCTTCCGTTGGAAAGCTTTATATTTTGAATCTCTGGATATTTATGATTTGATGCACTTACATATACCCTCTTGGATTTATCGTTTGCTTTAAAGGACCCCATGCCACTGACTATAGGTACAACTGCAGTAACTTCTGGCACCTTATCTGTTATTAAGTCTACATCTTCTAAGGTAAAATAATCCCTTTTTTGTATATCATCTGACGAGGAATTCATCTGTAAATTTATTACATTGGTACCCATACCCTCAAATTCTCCTGTAATAAACTGCTTTGCCCCTTCTCCAATTGATACTATTGTTATAACAGATGATATACCTATTATTATTCCAAGCATAGTTAAAAAAGACCTCATTTTATTCGCCTTTATACTTTGAATAGCAGATTTTAAACTTTCAAGAAAATACATTTATACCTGCCCCCTAATTAATGTTCTATTTAAAACAGGCTTATCAGCCACTATATTTCCATCCTTAAAAAGAATATTTCTCTTTGTATATGCCGCTATATCTGGCTCATGAGTTACCATTACTATGGTTACACCCTCATCATTTAACCCCTTAAAAATACCCATTATTTCTTCACTGGATGCACTGTCCAAATTTCCTGTAGGCTCGTCTGCTAAAAGTATTGATGGATTATTAACTAGAGCCCTTGCAATAGCAACTCTCTGCCTTTGACCTCCAGATAATTCATTTGGCTTATGATGTATTCTGCTTTCAAGCCCTACCTTTGCCAAAGCTATTTCTGCCCTTTTACGCCTCTCTGCTAAAGGCACTCTATTATACATCATAGGCAGCTCAACATTTTCAAGAGAACTAAGCTTTGGAAGTAAGTTAAATGACTGAAATATAAATCCTATTTTTTTATTTCTGATTTCAGCAAGACTATCGTCATCTAATGTAGATATATCTCTTCCATCCAAAATATATTTACCAGAAGAAGCCCTGTCTAAGCAACCTAAAATATTCATAAGTGTGGACTTACCTGAACCAGATGCGCCCATAATTGCAACATATTCATTCTCCTTAACCTGAAAGTCAATACCCTTTAAGGCCTTTAGCGTAATAGCTCCCGTATCATATATCTTTATAAGACTCTGAATTTCAATAACCATTATTTATGTCCTCCAGCTTCAGAAACTTTGTCTCCTTCTTTTAGAGTTTTTTCTGGACTCAATACGTATCTTTCTCCTTCTTTTAATCCACTTAAAACCTCAATATTATAATCCGTTTCCAATCCTGTGGTGATGTATCTTCTAGCTATTGTATTATTATCACCTATAATAAAAACATATTTTTTACCTGCATCTTCTTTTATTGCTTCAAAACCTATTTGTAGTACATTTTTCTTTTCATTTAGAATAATTTCCGTATCCACTTCATACCCCATTTTAACATTTGCATCCGGCTTGTTTATGGATACTTTTACATTCACCTTTGAATCCTGATCTGTTGAATTTAGCTTCTTTTCTGCCCGCTGTCCAATATCTGTGATAGCTCCTGTGTATTCTTTATTTCCTCCATTTACCTTAATTATTGCCTTTTGTCCCTTCTTCATCTTTATAGCATCATACTGACTTACATCCATGGAAGCCTTATATAATGAAATATCATCTAGTATAATCTTCTCCCCTGCTTCTGGATACTGATTTACTTTAGCATCTAGTTTTGTAACTCTTCCATCCACATTTGCTCTTAAGTTACAATCCTCAATCTTCTTTTTAATACCTTCAATTTCTGACTTAACTAGTTCAATTTGATTTTTTTGATTTATAATCTTATTGTTTATAGTTGAATCCATGTTAGAATAGGTACTTTTTGAATTTGCCAGAGCAATTTCAGCACTTTTTACAGCATTTTGATTATCCTTAACTGCTTTTTGGGCTGCTTCAAATTCATTGGCTGATATCAATCCACCTTCAAATAACTTTTTACTTTGTTCAAATTTTTTATTTACATCTTCCAGGTTAATTTTGGCATTTTCAAGTGATATCTGCGCTTGTTTTAATGCATTTTCAGAAGTTAGTTTGTCGTTTGATGAGCTGTTTTCTAATATGTAATTTAAATTATATTCTGCATTAGATAAATTAAGTTTTTGCTTTTCTAACTGACTTTTAAAATCGGAGTCATCTAACTTGGCCAAGAGATCACCCTTTTTGACAGTTTGTCCTTCTTCTACAAAAACCTCTACAACCTTTAGAGAAGGTGATAATGATATTTCGTTTCTGCCGTTTGATTCAATACTACCTGTAAGTGTTACCGATTGAGTTAACGGACCTTTTTTAATTGTTGCAATGCTAACTTCTTTAATCATTGCCTTCTGAGACTTTGAATAGGAATTAATTCCAAATGCCACTACTACAATGATTATAAGTAAAACAACTATCATTGGTTTTTTAAACCTAAATATAGATCTTTTAGATTTTCGTGGCTTATTATTCCCGAAACCTGTATCTGAAGTAGATTCTGCAATTGGCTTTGCATTTAGCTTTGTATCTACTTCTATGCTTGATTGATTTTCTAAATTTTCATTATCCATAATTCTCCCCCTTTATACATATAAATCATTCTAATGTTAGGCTCATTTTGTGATTTCTTTTATTTTTCATTAAAATGCCCTAATAATTAACTAAATCACTTCGAAAGAAGATATTTAGTTAAATTATCAGGGTAATTTAATTTCATCTTTACTATCCTAACTTCATTAAATTTCAATAAACTCTAATTAAGTTATATTATTGAAGTAATTGCCTTTTATGCCATTTATGATACCATATATAAAGTAATAGTTCAATATTTCCAATTCATTCATAATAAATTTAATATATTAATTATTTCTTAACAACTACAATTAAACTTCTTTCTTGCGAAAAAAATTATTGATTATAAAAATCCATTAACCCTGGTCTTTTGTATTATTTAACAATTACCACTTCTTCAGTACTACTTTGAATTTTACTTTTTCTTTCATAAGATTCAAGTATAAGCATAAAGCAAGATGCAACTATGCTTATACTGCCAACTATCTTCCAAGCATTATTTATATTTACGAATCTTAGTACTTGACCCATACCTATAGGTCCTAATGTATAACCCAATCCGTATATCATAGGAATAACTGCACTCATCCTTCCCTTATGAGATGCTGGTGTATGATTTGCAATAAATGGTGATGTACTAATTGCAAGTGATATTTCTCCTAAAGTAAATATAAATGTGCTTATAAAGAAGTATGTTAATCCATTATAGAATCCTAGCATTCCGAATCCTAAGGCATATAGCAATCCCCCATAGACCACCCTTCTAATACTCTTAACATTCTTAGATATATAAGTAATTAAAGGAGTAAATAGTATTACCACTATTCCATTAAGACCTGATATGCGCCCCAAAATTTCAGCTTTATTTTCCGGATGAATGGATATAAGATGAAGCGGCATCAAGTATGACCATTGAGAATACACAAAATTAAATCCACATATAATTATTGCAAAGTAAATTAATATTGGTCTTTTTATAAGCACCTTAAAAATAGAACCTTCCTCGCGCCTTTCCATAATACGGTCTTCATCAGTAATTTCTTCCTTAGTTTTATGAATAGTTTCTTTAATAAATAGTGTGATTAATGTAAGAGAAATTAAAGCTGTTATTGCATCCCCTATAAATATAAGAGATAAGTTTTTTTCATATAAAAGCCCACCCATAACTGGTCCTATGGCAAACCCTAAATTCCATCCCATATATGAAAGAGCATATGCTCCTTGTCTATTTTTATTAGTAGTTAAGTCCGCTATTAAAGAGTCATGAGCTGGCCCAGCAGTAACCATTGAAGCTGATGCTAGCATTAATACATACACCATAGTAATAGATGGCTTCATAAATCCGCAAGTTATATAAAATAATGCAGCTAAGCAATCAAATATAATTATTACTTTTTTTCTTCCAATGCTGTCCGCCAGTTTTCCCCCAAGCATAGCAGCTGGCAGGTGTAATATACCTGTTGTACTTATATACACTCCTACCATTTATTCTGATAGTCCTATTTTGTCTTTTAGTATAATTGTTAATAATGGCATTACAAAACAACCAAAAGCATTAATTATTCTAGCAACAAATATTACATATATTTCTTTAGGCAATCCTACATAGGGCTCTATTAGCTGTTTTAAATATTTCATTTTGTATCCACGTCCTTGCATAATATTTAATTTATTAATTAATCTTCATTATATTTAATCCATTCTTCCATTAACCCTTCTAGTTCCTTTTCAAGGATCACCTTTTGAGAAGCGTATTTACTTAGTTCAATATAATCAGAACATAGAGAGTTTATTTTAATATCCACTTCAGAAATCTCTTGCTCAAGCTTATTTATTTTTTTCTCTATTTTTTTAGTTTCTATTTCTTTTTTCTTCACCTCATTTATTTCTCTTATCTTCTTTGGCTTTTTTTCCTTTATCTCTTCCTGCCTTTCTTTTAGTTCACTTCTTTTAATTTTATAGTAATCATAATTTCCCATGTAACTTGATAGCTGCTTATTTTCAAGAGCCACTATTCTATTGCAAATTTTATTTATAAAATATCTATCATGAGATATAAAAAATATAGTTCCTTTGAAGTCTATTAATGCATCCTCTAGGATTTCTATTGAATCAATGTCCAAATGATTCGTAGGCTCATCTAATATCAATAAGTTTATGTCTTCATATAAAAGCTTGCTTAGTTTAAGTCTTGTTTTTTCTCCTCCTGATAAACTTTTAACCTTTTTAAACACACTTTCTCCAAAAAACATAAATTTTGAAAGATATTCTCTTGCTTTACCTTCTAATATATCTATATCATCTCTAAAATATTGAATGACTGTTTGCGCTTCATCCTTAAAAATTATATTTTGTGGTAAATATGCAGCTTTAACATTAGCTCCAAGCTCTACTTTACCTTTACTAACACCTTCTTCTCTCAATAAAACTTTCATTATTGTAGATTTTCCACTTCCATTTGCTCCTATTAAAGCTACTCTTTCCCCATAGGCAACTAATAAATTAGCATTATGAAATAATATCTTATCATCAAAACTCTTACATGCACCTTCGATCTTTACCGCTTCTCCCCCCGACCGCTCACTATTTATAAGATTTAGTTTCATATTTTGTTTTTGAGTATTAGGTTTATCTACTTTTTCTATTTTGTCTAGTCTCTTTTGCATACTTGCAGCTCTTCTAAAAAACTTTTCATTTCCACTTCTATTAGCCCAATCCCTTAAAGTCTTTATTGAATTTTCCATAGCCCCTACTTTCTTCTGCTGTTCTTTATATGCTTCTAGTTCTAGCTTAATATTTTCTTCCTTTTGCCTTAAAAAATCAGAGTAATTCCCCATGTAAGTCTTACTTTCTAAATCCTCAATTTCAACTATTTTAGATACAACACTATCTAAAAAATATCTATCATGAGATACTATAAGAACAGTTCCCTTATATTCTTTTAGATAACTTTCAAGCCAATCTAAGGAATCCATATCCAAATGATTTGTTGGTTCATCTAAAAGTAATATATTTGGATTTTCTAGCAATATCTTTCCCAGCATTACAGTAGTTTTTTCTCCTCCACTTAAAAGGCTAAACTGCTTATTTAAAAATTCATTTGTGAATTTTAATCCATTGCATATTTTACTAAGCTTCTCCTCCTTTTCATATCCACCCATTATTTCATACCGCTGCTGCATATTACTATATAGCTTCAATATCTTATCAAGCTCTTCGTTCTCTAAATTTCTCATCTTCTTTTCAAGATTTATCATATTTTCTTCAATCTCCATTAAATCTTTGAATGCAAGATTTAAGACTTTACGGGTTGTGTACCCATCTTTGTAGTTTGGTATTTGCTCTAGGTATCCAATTTTTGTTCCCTTTCTAATAGCCATATCTCCTTTATCAATAGGCTCTAGTCCTGATATTAGTTTTAATACTGTGCTCTTCCCACTTCCATTTCTTCCAACTAAGCCAACCCTTTCTCCCTGATGAATCTCAAAGGTAATATTACTTAAAATTAAGTTAGCTCCAAAATACTTCATTACTTCATTTAATGATAATTCAATCATATAAAACCCTCCTTTTAAAATAAGGATAAGGTGTCCTTGCTAGATTTATTTGATTTTTAGCAACAAAAAATCCAGGCAAGTAAACACTGCCCGGACTGCTCTCCAAAAAAGAATATAAAAAAACCGGACAAGGCCACACCTTACCCGGATATTATTAACTTAGTATATCTGGTAAAATATGAATCACCTGCTTACCTTGGAAAAATATTTAATTTTAGACGCACTTGTCCCGTTGAATACAAAATTTGCTGAAATTCTTACAGATATTGGTCTAATTTTATCCATTTTTCTAGTAACGCGAATATTCATAAATTTACCCTCCTTTACTTTAATATGTAATATTATAATTCAAAATAATTCTAAAATCAATGAATTTTTGAAATTTATTGGTTTTTTCTATAAACTTTTCCATTAACCTAGTACATTTTTCATATTATATTTACTTACTCTTTCTTATATAATCATGATTCTATATTATTATGATAATACAAATTGTATTAACGATACAGAAACCCAAATTTGTTCAATTCCAGATAATATTATTAAATCTGCCGAAACTATTTCAAGTATAAATATAATTAAAGATGAAATAACTAAATTAGGATTGGATCCTGAAGAAAAAAACTATATAGAAACTTATATTAATCCTTTATTAAATATTTTATATTCACTAACTGCTAGTTCAGAAACCTTAGCTACCTCTGCTAATCTTTTAGCTGTCTCTATCAATACTTCATCTAAATCTTCTAAGATAAAAGATACCGAAAAATTAGTGTATAATATAAATGAACAATGCGAAGAGATTTATTGTATTTTAAAAAAGAGAATCAATGTGCTTTTATAAATCAATAGGGGACGGTTAACAACTATTTGCCGCTTGTCTGGCACTACTAGGTGTTAACCGCCCCCCTATAAACATTGTTATTCTTTAGATTGTCATATCATAAATCCCACTGGTGTTGATATAAAGTTACTTAAAGAAGTTACTGACTATTTAATGTTTTTACAACTTTATCTACAAATATTTTACCTAAATTAGGATCAAACTGTTTTCCTGAATATTTTATGATTTCTTTAACAGCTTCATTTTTTGTAAATGCTTTTCTATAGGGTCTATCACTTATCATAGCATCATATGCATCAGCAATAGATAAAATTCTTGACATTAAAGGAATTTTTTTACCCTTAAGTCCTTTAGGATATCCAGAGCCATCATACCATTCATGATGAGCAAGAATATAATTACCTAAAAATGCTAGATCATTTGAAGATGATATAATATGATAGCCTACCTCTGAATGTTTTTTTACTTTATTCCACTCTTCCTCATTAAGTTTATCTGATTTGTTTAAAATATTTTCACTTATAGATATTTTACCTATATCATGCATATTTCCTAAAAGTTCAAGTTCGTGAATCTCTTTTTCCGAAAGCTTCATAGCTATACCTATAGCCTTACAAATTTCGCTCACATTTTTTGAATGCTCTGCATCTTGCGTACTTTTCTGATATAATGTATCCATTATAATTTTCAGCGTTTCACTCTTTTGACTTTTACTCTCAAACATTTTTATTTTATACATCATTTCTTCAGCATTGGTAATTGTTCTCATTATATCTTCATTATTATTTTTTTTTGTACTAAATCCCAATGAAATTGATACATTTATAATACCTATATCTTCTTTTTTACATTCTTCTTTTGTCCTTTTAATTATTTTTTCTGCATCTTTTTCTTTAGTTTTAGGTAATAAAACTATAAATTCATCTCCGCCCCATCTAATAATCATATCTTGAGTCCTGCAAGAATTTTTTAATGTATTTGAGGCTGCTATTAATAGCTTATCCCCCATTAAATGTCCAAAGGCATCATTAGTAAGTTTTAAACCATTTATATCTCCCATAATTATAGATATTGGTAAATTTTCTTCTATATCAATACTTTTAATTTTTTCATTAAAGAAATTTCTATTATATGCTCCAGTTAGACTATCATGATGATTTATGTATACTATTTCTTTTTCTTTTGCAACTTTGTCTGTTATATCTCTAAAACTAATAACCCTGCCATATAATATTCCTTTATCATCTTTAATTGGAGAAATATTATATACTATAGGTACGTTGGTACACTTCCTTGTTTTAAGAACTACATTATTATCTTTATCTGTATTTTCACTTCTATTTTCTAATATAGTATTAGTGATTTCCTTTTCATCATTTTTATCATAAATTTTAAAAACATCCTGTACTTTTTTATGTAAAGTATTTTCTTCTTCACATGAGATTAACTTTTCTGCCGTCTTATTTATCATAATTATATTTCCATGTAAATCCACAGCTATTACGCCTTCGGCAATTGATATAAGGGTACTTTTAAATAATTCTTTTTCTTTTATTTCATTTGATATATCAATAAAAAAAGTAATAACATAATATTTTTTAGGAGAATATATTTTTACCTTATACCATCTTCCTGTATCTTCTAAATATTGTTCAAATTCACTTTCTACTCTATTTATTGCAGTATTTCCATAATGACTTATCCAATCAAAATCACTTCCTTTGACATTGGGAAATACTTCTGTCGCTCTTTTACCTATTACTTGAGTTTTATTTAATCCAGTTAATTTTTCAAAAGAATCATTTATTTCTATATACTCACAATCATCTATATCTCCATCATCATTTAAAATTACTTTCTGTAGTGCATATCCAAAAGGAGCTTTTTCTAATATATCACTATAAAATTTATTATCCATAAAACACCCCACCAATTCATTAGATAATCTAGCTCATAAATCTTATTTAAAATATAAATCGTTAGATTTATTATTAATTTCCGAAACTCTCATTGCAATATCCATTGTCCCTCCAGCTCTTTCTCCTGCTGCTTTTGCAACTCCATCTATGGCTTTTAACGCATCACTTATGGATGCTAAGAGCTCCTCTGAAGTTAAATAGTGCCACATTTACTTTGAAAATATATTTAAAATTAAATCTTAGCAGAGTATTTATACTTTATTTTGTATAAATATATTCGACATTTTTTCTATTTCCTCTATTTTGTAAATCATTAAAGTATACTGCATAATATTTTTGTAAAAATTAGGTAATTCTGATGTAATTTTATATTGTTTATTGTAAAATATTGTAGTACTCCTTAATAATGTCGTAAAAAATTGTAAATGTCAATATATTTTCGAACAAAAAATGGAAATTAAACATCCCCTATTGCACAATAAAAAAGCATCTACAAATTGCAGCTGCTTTTGGTTTAAACTTATATTTTGCCACTTGTCATATGGGTGGCACTATAATTAAAAGAAACTTATTTGCTTTACTTCATAATTCTTTTTGTAGCCAGCAATAATATCCTCCATTTTATATAATATTTTTGCTTTATCACACTCTGCTTTAAAGAGTTCCCATAACTTAGTTGCTCGTTTTGAACGACATTCATATGCAAATCCATACTCTTTTATGTATCTTTCAGTTATGCCATAAAAATGTTCATCTAACTTTCTAAAAAAATATTCTCTTTGATTTTGCCTAAGTGTGACTCCAAAGGCAGGATAAATAAATTTTGCTCCATTTTCCTTTGCGAGTCTTATAATTTTAAGTATATTTTCATCACTATCTTCAATAAATGGCAATACAGGCATTAGTAATATACCTGTAAAGATTCCTTGAGAAGAAAGCTTATTTATTGCTTCAAATCTTTTAGATGCAACTGATACGTTGGGCTCAATTTTTTTACACAGACTATCATTTGCAGTTGTAATTGTAATTTTAATAAGAACAGGTGAATGACTCTTAATCTCATTTAATATATCTATGTCCCTTGTAATAAGATCACTTTTTGTGGCAATGCCAATTCCAAAGTTATATCTATTTATAAGTTCTAGTGCACTTCTGGTAAGCTTATATTCTGCTTCAAGAGAATTATATGGATCTGACATTGCACCAGTTCCAACTACACCCCTTTTTCTTTTTGATTTAAGTTCACTATTCAATATTTCAATAGCATTAGCTTTTGCACGAACAATATCAAAATCTTTAATTTGATAACATTCACTTCTTGAATCACAATAAATACATCCATGACAGCAGCCTTTATATATATTCATATTATAATTTGTTCCAAACCAATTATTATTATTTGCCCAGGTCGATAGTATCTGTTTTGCAGAAATGAATTCCATTTTATTTTACCTCATTATAGTTATTTAATTTAACACCATTAAAAATCACCGGATGCCTCACTACTGTTTTTAGCTTAGAAGAAATCGTCTTTCTTGGATCAGATAAATATATTTCATGATGCTTTCGAAATTGCCCAGTTTCATCCTTTAAATTGTTTTGTGCCATAAAATCTTCTATTATTAGTACTGTTTTAGTTTCATCAACATAAGGTCCAATATGTAGTGCTTGAACACATAACCCCTCGCTAAAGTTACTTAGACGTGCTTTTGAAGTATCAATTTCTGGTTTTTTCTTTTTTAATACATCCACAGCCCACCTAAACACTTCATCTGTAACAAATTCTGGCTGCCTTATCATAGAAGTCCATAGCCAATTATCTCTTTTATTAAAGTTAAACTCCCCTTCTTCACACCACCAAAGTCCTTCAAGTGGCGGAACTACATACTGAAAATATCCTTCTATGTCTTTTCCGCTTTTATAACTCATCTTAATAATAAAGGATAACCCATATATTAATTCAACAGCATTTTGATACTCCTCGCCTTGTGGATCACCTATTCCATCTACCATTATAAAATTCATCTCTGGAACATCTATCATCATTGGATTGCTTTTAGGAAGATATAAATTCTTAAATTGTTTTTTATAATCAAACTTATCTATATTCATCATTTATCACCTCATGCTTTTTTCTTTATCTTACACAAAGTAATACGACATCAGTATGTCATATTATTAAAAACTATTTATAAACTTTTAATGCTAAACATAGTCTTTCCTTTATTTCATCTCTAATATCCTGTGGCTCTAGAACCTGGACAAAATGACCAAAAGATAAAATATATCCATAAACCCATTCCCCTTTAGGAAAAGATATAGTTGCCTCTACCGTTCCATCCTCATTATACTTAATATTTTTATAATCAAAATCATCATAAACTCTATATGTTATTTGTGGGTCAAACTTAAGCCTAAGAGTAATAATATTATTGCTATCTATTGAAGTAGGTTCTATTGCTAAGTCCATTGAATATATATTTTCAAAAGTTTCATCCTTTACTAATAAATTTCTTATTCTTGATATTCTAAAAGTTCTATTTTGCTGTTTATTTCTACAAAGCCCTTGTAGATACCAAGCCTGACCTTTAAATAGCAATTTTAAAGGTTCTACTACTCTCTTTGTTTTCTCTCCATATGAACTTACATAATGAAATTCTACAACCTTGTGCGTAAGTATTGCAGATTTTAGATTATTAAATTTATCTTTCTCCTGACTATCACTGCCCCAATGTGAAAAATCAACCTCTATCCAATTGTAGTTATTGGAGCTTTTAAAAATTGCTCCAAGCTTTGTAATCACAGTATCTACCTCACAGTAATTAGCTGCCTTTAAGCTTTGAAGTGCCGCTATAATATCACATTGCTCCTTTTCTGAAAGAATGGATTTATTAATAGTGAACTCTGGTAAAATACTAATGCCTCCTCCACTTCCCTTATTTGTATATATAGGAATATTAGATAAACTTAACGTGTTAATATCTCTGTAAATTGTTCTCGTTGAAACATCCAAATGCTGTGCAAGCTCTTTAGCTGTAATAGTTTCTTTATTTAACAAAATCATTATTATCTCAAGCAATCTATTAATTTGCATATTCATCACCTCTATTATTTTACCATACAAATATGACAACATATGGTCATATTCAAAAATAAAAAGCTGGTTTAGATGACTTATGTCATATAAACCAACCTAGGGACGGTTAACAACTATACTAAAATTTTAGCCTAAATTAAATAATAATTTATTGTATCTAAAAGTTATTATTTAATTTCTTGTTTGAAATTTGGCTTATATTGCTCGATATTTTTTCCTTTATACAAAAATGCGTTTTTAGGACAAATGTTAAGACATCGTTGGCAAAATGTACATGTATCTTTTATTTTAAGGCTTGGACTTATAGTTATGCTGTTTGTTGGACAATTTATTTCACATAATCCACATTCCACGCATTTATCTCTATCTATAGAGAGTTTTTTCATCAGCCATTTTCTTAAATATGGATAGGTCATTTTATAACCAACTTCCGCCAATTGAACTCTAAAATTCGATATTTCAATCTTACTTTCTTTTCCTTCTAGAAATTCTTTAACCATTTGCCTTGCCTTCTTTGATGCAGCTTCTATTGCTCTCTTTTCCTCATCATCAGTATATTTTTTAAACATGAAGTTATAAAAATTGTTAGGCATCGAAATAAAATCACAATAGGTAATATTAAGATTTTTAAGCCTTTTTAATGCATGCTGAAATACTGAGCTTACTACATCACTAGCTTGTGTTGAAAACATCATACACTTTCCCTTATAATTAGAAAGGTTTTTTTCAATATATTTAAGTAATATTTCTGGATATCTTTCTACAAAAACTGGCCCACCAAATACAATATAATCATACTGTGATAGATCAATAACCTTTTTCTCAATATCAACTAAATCACATATAATATTAATCCCATTAAAATAACTTTTCATTATGTTTACAACATACTTTGTATTACCAGTACCTGAAAAATATATTATTGCTGCCTTATTCATAATTCCACCCCCCTTTTGGGGACGGTTAACAACTTTTTATTTATCTTATTGATATTTAGCAATTATTAAATAAAATGTTATATATATAATAGTTGTTAACCGTCCCCATTTTCAAATAATCCTAATATTTCTTCGTCACTTAAAGATGCAAAGCCTTCACCGCCTGAAAGTTCATCTCCCATTAATTGTGAAATAAGCTTTTTCTTTTCTTCTTGAAGCGCTATAATTTTTTCCTCAATAGTTCCCTTGGCTATGATCTTTATTACTTCTACCACGTTCTCTTGACCAATTCTATGAGCTCTATCTGTGGCCTGTTCTTCAACTGCTGGATTCCACCAAGGATCAAAGTGAACTACTACATCTGCCGAAGTCAAATTTATCCCTGTACCCCCAGCCTTTAAGCTTATTAAAAACACTGAGTTTTCCCCTTCATTAAAAGCCTTTACCATATTCATTCTCTTCTCTGAAGGAATTGAGCCATCTAGATAACTAAAGGCTATTGATTCTACCTCAAGTCTTTTTCCAATGTTCTTAAGTACAGATGTAAATTGTGAGAAAATAAGTATTCTGTGGCCTTCTTCTATACTTTGAAAAAGAAGTTCCACAAGCGCCTCCATCTTTCCGCTGCCTCCTGTATAGTCCTCTATGAGTACCTTTGGATCTAAGCACAACTGTCTTAGCTTTGTTATGTAAGAAAGTATTTCTATCTTGCTCTTTTTAAACTCATCATTACGCACCTTTTTTTCAATAAGTTCCACTGCGTAATTTGCATAAGCTTTATACACCTTTTTTTGCTCATCATCCAAGCTTACAAGTAGCCTTTTTTCTATTTTATCTGGCAGTTCTTTTATAACATCCTTTTTTCTTCTTCTAAGAATAAAGGGCTTTATAAGTCTATTTAATTCTTCTAGAACCTCTGGGCTTTCTTTAAGCTTTTTATGATATCTTACGCTAAATCGTTTTTCATCATATAAATATCCAGGCATTATAAAATCAAATATAGACCATAATTCCATAAGAGAGTTTTCAATTGGTGTACCTGATAATGCAAATCTCGTTTTTGCCTTTATATCTTTTACTGATATAGCATTTTGAGAACTTGAATTTTTTATATATTGAGCTTCATCTAATATACAATAATCAAATTCTATGGACTTATAAATATCTGAATCTCTCTTTAATAAATTATAGGTTGTTATTACTACATCATAACTTTTTATGTTTTTAATTATTTCTTCTCTTTCTTCTCTTGACCCATTAACAGCAACAGCCTTAATAGATGGAGCAAATTTTTTAAATTCATTTATCCAATTATATATTAATGATGTAGGTGCTACAATTAATGATTTCTTCTCTTTATTAGATAGTATAAAAGCAATGGTTTGAAGGGTTTTACCAAGTCCCATTTCATCTCCCAAAATCCCTCCAAATCCTAAATAATCTAGAGTTTTAAGCCAATTATATCCAAGCTTTTGATATTCTCTTAGATTTCCATTTAAATCCTTTGGAACTTCAAACTTTAATTTCTCTATATTCTTAAATTTATCTCTTATTTCTTTTAATTCTTTTTTACCCTTTATATACCTAATATCATTTTCCTCTAGATAATTATCAATGAAGGCTCCTTTACTTTTAGATATTTTAATATAATTTTCATCTATATCATCATTAGAAACCACATCTAAAAGCTTTAAAAACTTATTAAGTTCCAGTTCTTCTAAGTCAAGGTATTCTCCATTATCCAGTTTATAATATTTCAAATTATCTCTAAATGCCCTTAATATTTTAGACGTCTCCTGAGGTGAGATGTCTCCTATTTTAAAATCCATTTCAAAATAATTGTATTTACCAGATTTAATATCTCCACTAATTCCTTTTTTGCCAATAGATTTTATGCCCTTAAAGTTTTCAGAGTAATATACATCTCCTATTTCTTGGAGCTTGCCTATTTCACTTTTGAAAAACCTAAATATATAATCATCTCCCATTAAAAGATAAAACTTACCGTCAATTCCTTCAAATCCTAGTCCTCTAAGCAGTGAAATAGCATCATGTTCTTTTTTAGAATCTCTATATATAATTTTCCCATTGTAATCCTCAAATATATTAAATTCAAATGCTCCATATTTAACCTTTAAAGTGAGCGTAATATTTTTACCTTCCTGATCAAAGTAAAAATTAAACTTGCACTCATCCATTACTATTTTATCCTTTATATTTTTAGACAAAGTAACATTAGGTGTTAAAAAATTAAGATTAGGAATTAATTTTCTTAATATAGTCTCCTCTTCTGCTCTCGGAATAGTTACAACTTTTGCTTCCTTAAATACTTTTACATAAGGACTTATTTTATAGCAAAACTCATAATCTGGAATATATATAGTTGTACCATATAAAAAGGCATCATTTTTAGAGCTTAAAACCATCGGCATTCCCTCTGATGATTTAAGAACATAATTATCCTTTACAGTTTTCAAATCAAAATTTATAGCTGGAGAATCCTGTAGAATTTCTGTTTCTACAGTTCTATAAAAAAATCCTTCATTTAAATAAACTCTGTGCTTTCTTATAACTTCAAAAAATTCTCTAACTAAATATTTAGGAATATTAACATACTTCCCATCTACAGCCTTTTTGTCAGTTCTATTAACATACTTTTGACTTCCTTCTATCTCCTTTAACATCATAATAAAATCAATAAGCCTTTTATCTTTGATGCTTAATTTTTGATTTCCGATGTCAAAAGTAAAATTTTTACTGTATTTTATAGGAATCCTATTATAATAAGATACTAAAAAATGATCAATATCTTTTAATATGTACAGATTATTAGAACTTATAGAGTTAAGCCCTATTTTAAATTCTGCTGAAATAGTGTGTTTCCACTCATTTCTATTTATATAAACCTCTATTTTTATTTCGTCTTTATGCTTTTCATCTCCTAAAAGCATAGATACTACATTATCTCTGCTTTTAAATATTCCCTGTTCCTCTTGCATTTCCTCATTTATCATTTCTTCATTTAGAAGAGGATGCTCTGCTAATTCATCTATAGCTTTATAAAAAGTTGCAACTAAATGCTTGCAACAATAATTTTTCTTTTTAAACTCATTTTTTTCATAATCTGGACAGCTGCAAGAAGTAGAAAATATACTTTTCTTTGTTGCATCCATCTCAATTTTTGTATTATATTCATTAAAAAGATTTTCTGAAATCACATTTCCATCTATACAAATTAAATTATCTTCACTAGTAATATCTAAAGAAGAAACTAAATCATTTTCTAGCACTCGTTGCCCTTTATCATAATTTTTCCCAGCGGTTTCTTCATTAAATATCCTTAACAACCTATTTTTATCTAGCATATTTTCTCCTAACTCCTGTAGTAGTATCCACTTCGGTCTTGGGTCTTGGGGACGGTTAACAACTATTAAAAATAGTTGTTAACCGTCCCCATCATCTAGCCAAGACTCTCATGTGCGTTTTTAGCCCAATTGGAATTATTAAATATTGCTCTTCCCACTCCAATAAGATCTGCTTTCTCTTCAACTAATAGTCTTTCGGCTACTTCTGCTTCTATAATTCCACCGGTAAGGATTACAGGAATATTTATAACTTTTTTAATTGCTTCAGTTAATGGTGCGAAATATCCTTGTCCTGTAAGGTGTGGAACATTATATCCACAGAATCCACCGGATATATCCAAAATATCCACTCCTGCTTTTTCAAATTCTTTTACAGCAATTTTACTATCTTCAATAGTAGTTCCACCTTCTATAAAATCTGAAGCCCCAAGTCTTAATAAAATAGGAAAATCTTCTCCTACCGCTTCTCGTATAGCCCTTATTACTTCAAGATGAATTTTAATTCTATTATAGATATCTCCCCCATATTCATCTGTTCTTTTATTTGTTAATGGAGAAAAAAATTGATTTAAAAGATATCCATGAGCTGAATGTATTTCTACTCCATCAAATCCAGACTTTTTAACTCTCAAAGCAGCATTCCTAAATGCATTTATAACATCTTGAATCTCATTACGACTAAGTTCACGAGGTATACTTCCTCTACGGGGATTAGTTACAGCTGATGGTGCTACAGGTGTTGTTTTTATAACCTCTTTAGTAGTCCCACTACCTGCATGATTAATCTGCATTATAGCTTTAGAACCATTACTTTGAATTACTTCTGCTAAGCTTTTCAATTCCTTAATTAAGCTATCATCTGCAATAGACATTTGATTATTACTTGCCTTTCCTTCAGGCATTATAAAACTATGCTCAATAATTATAAGTGATATATGCCCGCCTTCCGATTTTTCTTTATAATAATCTAAAATTGCCTGACTTACCTTTCCATTCTCCTCAGATTTTGCAGTAGCCATTGGTGGCATAACTAATCTATTAGTTAACCTTAATTTCTCTAATTCTAAAGGTTTAAATAAATATGACATACTCCAATCCTCCCTGTAACCATTATGTTTATCTTCATTATTATATCACTATTTTAAACTAATATTAGGGACGGTTAACAACTATTTGATATATGATTGTCTTATAACATTTTTATTAACATATTAATTTATATATCTTCAACTGCCTTAAACTATAATTTATTAAAGTACTTGTACACCTTTTTCACATAAGATTTTTTTAAAAATCTTCATGCATTTTTTAATTCATCTATTATATAACGAAAATAATTGACTTATATGATTCTAAGATTGATAATCAATAAAGTCACCTATAACATTTTTATATCTTTTATCATTATTTATAAGCTCTACTCCTAAGCTGCTTAATTTAGAGACCCCTGCACTTGTTATATTTCCTAATATATTGCATACATCTTTACATGTTGCATTACATAAATTTCTTAAGAGTAATACAAGAATAGCTCTAGCTGGCTCAACTTCTTTTTGATATTTTAAATATAATAATGTTCTTTCCATTTTAAATTTGCTTAAAATGTATTGAATTATATCTTCAGCTCTAAAATTTCTTTTTAATACTTTTCTTTCACTTCTGTATTCAGTTTTTTCATCCTCAAATTCTATTTCTTCCTTGCTTATATCATCTAATGAAATTATCTTAGTTCTTAATATGAAATTCATATATCTTTTATTAGACTTTTTCTTATCTTTCCCAAAGATACTCAATATAAATTTTTCGTCTAAAATATTAAAAGGATCTTTTCTCAATCCAATATATACTGCCAAACTTGAAAAATAGTACTTCTCTGGATTATTTTCATACGCCTTAATGTCTAATGGATTATTATGAATATAAATTGATAATGCCACAAGATACCTATTGTCTTGTATTATTTTACTTTTAAATCTATCTTGAAAAAGATGTCCATGCCTTTTATGTATTACATTATAATATCCAGCATATTTAAAATTAATACACTGCATTATCTTTGATATATCTGCTCCATTGGAATCTATTATCAAATGTAAATGATTATCCATTAGACAGTAAGCATATACTTTGAAATTATAGACCTTCTGATATAGTTTTATAATCTTCATATACTTTTTCTTATCTTCATCTGTTTTAAATAGTTGAACTTCACTTATACTTCTTGCCATAATGTGATAAATTGCACCTTCTAATTTTTTTCTAGCTGTTCTTGGCATAAAAAACACCTCACTTTTGAATGAATTTATCTGAAATTCTATCCAAAATGAGGTATTTTAAACAATTATATCTCTCTAGTATTTATTAATTAATAGATTTTTACTAGCCTTCTGCTTTTCGTTGTTAACCGTCCCTTTTATCCTATTCTTCATCATAAAAATCTAAGTATGAATACTTTTGCCCATCCTTTACCCAGCCTAAAATGGAGTCCATTCCAACATTTTGTGCTGATTGAAATATAGATTTCTCAACATCTTTAAAGTTTTTCTTTAGATCTTTAATTAAATTTTTCATTTCAGTACGCTTACCAGAAATTTTTTCAGCTGCAACCATACAACCACAGTTCATAGGAGAAATCCCGGCATTTACTGTATATCGTCTAATATCATCTTCATGAACATAAAAAAGTGGTCTAATTAATTCTACGCCTTCAAAATTTTTAGCTTTTAATTTAGGTCTCATAGTTTGAAAATTTCCAGAGTATAAGACATTCAACAAGGTCGTTTCAATAACATCGTTAAAATGATGTCCTAATGCTAATTTATTGCAGCCCAGTTCTTGTGCCTTACCATATAACGAACCTCTACGCATTCTTGCACACATATAACATGGATAGTCCTGAGCAATTCTATCCACAACTTCAAAGATACCCGACTCAAACATCTTAACTGGTATATTTAAATACTCACAGTTTTCAAGCAGTAACTTTTTATTGCTTTCATGAAAACCTGGATCCATTGCAATAAATTCTAACTCAAATTTAGTTTTTGAGTGTATTTGAAATTCCTGAAATAGCTTTGCCATAAGCAAACTATCCTTACCTCCAGAAATGGCTACTGCAACTTTATCCCCTTCATCTATTAATTTATAATCGCTAATTGCTTTAATAAACTTTGACCATATTCCTTTTCTATAGGTTTTAATAATACTTCTTTCTATATCTTTTAATGGCTTTCTTTCGTTTATTGGAATTAATAACTCACAGCCTTCTCCTGCTATATTATTACTAATATTATCACTCATTTTATCACCTCATGTTGGATGTATAATTATAAATCTTATTCTTTTCTATTTTAGTGCAAAATAATTATAATTTCAACGTTATTTATCGCGGTGCGGAAATTAAACATAAGAAATCTTGTATCCAAAGGTCTCCCAAAATTTTATACTGTTAGATTTCTAATTATAAATTGTTGTTAACCGTCACTATTATTTTCTTTTAAGTTTTTTAGCAAACTGTTGTTAACCGTCCCCATTTACCCATTTAAGCAACCTGAGACAGTTCTTTTTTATGCTTCCTTCTTTGAAATAATCTAAGAGCTGTAGTTAAAGCGCCAATTGCACATATTATTGCCGCGCAAATGTACACAATTCTCATTCCATAAATAAATACATCTTCTCTTCCTTGAATAAAACTTGAAACCTTGTATCCAATTTTATAACTCATTCTATTATAGAGTAGAGTTGTTGAAAATGAAACTCCAAATACCATTCCTACATTTCTTACTAAAGCGTTGACGCTACCTGCAATACCAAGTTTGTGTTTTGGTACAGTGGACATTACTAAAGAAGTGTTTGGAGATTGGAATAATCCATTCCCTAGAGATAATATAGATACAAAAATCATCATAACTCCTATAGTTGAATATTCATTTAAAGTCGACATAAATACTAATCCTACTGCTGTAAATGAAATCCCTACGAATGTAAGAAATTCTGACCCAATCTTGTCAGATAAGTATCCACTAATTGGGGCAACTACAGTTAAAATTAGAGGATAAACCATCATAAATAATCCTGTAGATGAAGGTGATAATTTTATAACTTCTTGAAGATAAAATGGTTGAATAATATTTAAACAACTAATTGCTGCAAATGAAATAAATGCGCAAAATACACTTATTGAAAATAATTTATTTTTAAAAATATCTAATTGCAATAATGGTGACTTTGTTCTTTTTTCAAGTAATATGAATGCCACAAATGAACTTATTGCTAAAACAAACCCTAAAATTATTACGAAATTATTATATCCAATTTCCTGACCCTTTGTAACACACATAAACAACGAAACAATTGCTACTAAAAATAAAAGTGCACCTTTAACATCTAACTTTTCATTTACTCCATCATTGGACTTAGGTAAAAATTTCATACCAAATATAAATATTAAAATTCCTATAGGCACATTAATTAAAAATATGTACTGCCAGCTTGCAACAGATACTATAAGCCCTCCAAGTGGGGGGCCTACGAGTGTTCCAAGTGCCACAAATGTCCCTGATATTCCTAAAGCTCGCCCTCTTTCTTCTGCTGGGAATACATGAGTTATAATTCCTTGATTTGTTGCCATGGTTGCTGATGCCCCAATAGCTTGCACTACTCTCGAAGCCACAAGCATAGACAATGTACTTGAAATCCCGCAAAGCAGTGATCCTATAGCAAAAAGTACAAGCCCCCATTTAAATACAGTGGTTTTTCCTTTTATATCTCCAAGCCTCCCAAATACTAAAATAGTTGCTGAGATAACTATAAGATAACTTGTTACAACCCACTCGATGGATGACATAGTTACAGATAGCCTTCTTGCCATAACAGGTAAAGCAACATTTACAATGCTACCGTCCAAGCATGCCATAAATGGCTGCATAACAACAATAAGAAGTATTAGCCATCTATTTTTGCAAATATTGTCTTTTGTATTTTCCATAGTTTATTAAATCCTCCACTATTATTTTTAGTTAGTATCAAATGCATAATAGTTAATACTTTGATTAGAAAATTTATTTACAAAAATTCCTCACAAAATATTAACTACTATATATTAAATCCTATTAATTTAATTTTAGCAAATTAGTTTACCATGTGAAACTATATCAGCTACACATAATTTTTTTGTTAATCATATTTTTTAGTCTATATTGTTGTTAACCGTCCCTATTCCCCGCTGGCAGCTGAGAACTGGCTGTTGTAAAGATCAGCATAGAATCCGCCTTTTTCCAAAAGTTCATGATGATTTCCTTGTTCAATTATAGTTCCATTGTTCATAACAAGTATTAAGTCCGCATCACGAATGGTTGATAATCTATGAGCAATAACAAAGCTTGTTCTTCCCTGCATTAAGTTATTCATAGCCTTTTGTATTTGCACTTCTGTTCTTGTATCAACACTTGATGTTGCTTCATCAAGTATTAATATTGAAGGATCTGCAAGTATTGCACGTGCAATGGTCAAAAGCTGCTTCTGTCCTTGTGAAATATTAGAAGCTTCTTCGTTTAGTATCGTATCATAACCCTCAGGTAAAGTTCTGATAAAATAATCTGCATGAGCAGCTTTTGCAGCTCTAACAACTTCTTCAAAGGTTGCACCTTTACGACTGTAAGCTATATTATCCTTTATAGAACCAGTAAATAACCAGGTATCTTGAAGAACCATACCAAACATACTTCTTAAATCTCCACGCTTTAAATCTCTGATGTCTATTCCATCAATTAAAATTTTTCCACCTTGGATTTCGTAAAATCTCATAAGTAAGTTTACCAGAGTAGTTTTGCCTGCTCCTGTCGGTCCTACAATAGCTATGGTCTGTCCTGACTTCACATCTATATTCATATTTTCCATTAATGTTACAGTTTCTTTATATCCAAACTTAACGCCTTCAAACTTAACTTCACCCTTTAATTTTCCTACTACTTCAAGTTCTCCGCTATTTAAGTTTTTCTCTTTTATTTCATTGTTTTTAAGGTCGATTACCTTAGCATTCTCTTCATCATGAATTTCCTCAGCTTCATCTAATATTTCAAAAACACGTTCTGCTGCTGCTATAGTAGATTGTAAAATATTTGCAATATTTGCAGTTTGAACTATTGGCTGCCCAAATTGTCTTGAATACTGAATAAATGCCTGAATGTTTCCTACTGTAATTTTTCCATTAGTTACAAATATACCTCCAACTACTGATACTAAAACATAGCCAATGTTGTTTATAAAATTCATCATAGGCATTATTATCCCTGAAATAAATTGGGCCTTCCATCCTACATTATAAAGTTTTTCATTTATTTCATTGAATTCATTTATAGCCTTTTCTTCATGTCCAAATACCTTTACTATTTTATGTCCAGTATACATTTCTTCTACATGTCCATTAAGCTCTCCTAAAGCCTTTTGCTGTTCTTTAAAGTAATTTTGAGACTTCTTAGCTATTAGTATTGTAACTATTATAGAAAGTGGCAATGTTACAATAGTAACTAAAGTAAGCATTGGACTTATACTAAGCATCATAATGATTATACCAATAATAGTTACAACCGATGTGATAAATTGTGTTAAACTTTGTTGAAGTGTGGATGCAACTGTATCTAAATCATTTGTTACTCTACTTAATATTTCTCCATGGGTACGTGAGTCAAAGTATTTAAGTGGCAATTTATTAAGTTTTTCATTTACATCTCGACGCATATCAAAAACAGTATTTTGAGCTACTCCTGCCATGATATATTGCTGAATATAATTAAATAAAGCACTGATTAAATAAAGTCCTATAAGTATTAAAACTATCTTTCCAATATAATTAAAATCTATTTTAGGACCATGTTTACTAATAAAGGTCCAAAGTTCTGGATCAATATTTGTAACATCTACTTTAGGTGTTGCCCCATCTGTTACAGCTTTTGGATTTGCCATCATGTTAGTTATCATTTTTCTAATAGACTCTGGTAGATCTGGCATATTTAAAGTATTTGCTATATTTTCAGGCTTAAATAAATCCATGGCATATTTGCCTTTAGCCATCAACCCTTCAAATATCTTAGTTGTGGCATTACCCATAATTTTAGGACCTGCAATACTAAAAATTGTACTTATAATTGCTGTTATAAATACTACTATAAGATTAAACTTTCTAGGCATTAAATATTTTATAAGTCTTTTTAGCGTTCCTTTAAAGTCCTTAGCTTTTTCTACAGGCATTGCCATTGGACCACCACCATGCCCAGGTCCTCTTCCTGGTCTTCCTAGTTTTTGTCCTTTATTTTCACTCATGCTAATTCCTCCTCACTAAGCTGTGAAGATACAATTTCTTTATAAACTTCACAAGATTTTAAAAGCTCTCTATGAGTTCCAATTCCTGAAATTCTGCCTTCATCTAAAACTATAATTCTATCTGCATCCATTACAGTACTTACTCTTTGAGCAACTATAATTACAGTTGAATACTTAGTTTCATCCTTTAGGGCACCTCTAAGTTTTGCATCAGTTTTAAAATCAAGAGCTGAAAAACTATCATCAAATATATATACTTCTGGTCTTCTTATAAGAGCACGTGCAATGGATAATCTCTGCTTTTGTCCACCAGACACATTATTACCACCTTGGGCAATTACAGCATCATAGCCTTCCTTCATATTAGCTATAAATTCAGAAGCCTGAGCAACTTCTGCTGCATGTTTAACTTCTGCCTCAGTTGCATCTTCTTTACCATATTTAATATTTTCACTAATAGTTCCAGTAAAAAGTACTGCCTTTTGAGGTACAAATCCTATCTTTTCTCTAAGATTTTCTTGAGTCATTTCACGAATATCCACGTCATCAACTAAAATATTTCCACCTTGGATATCATAAAAACGTGGAATAAGATTTATAAGAGTTGATTTACCAGACCCAGTCCCTCCAATTATGGCAGTTATCTCCCCTGGGTTTGCACTAAATGAAATATTCTTTATAGCTGGTTCTTCTGCTCCTGGATAGCTAAATGTAACATCCTTAAATTCTATATATCCCTTTCTTCCATCAGTATTTTTAGGATTTTTAATATCAATGATTTCTGGCTCAATACCAAGCACTTCATTAACTCTAACCGCTGAAGCTTCAGCACGAGGTATCATAACAAACATTATTGCAACCATAATGAAGGAAAACATAATTTGCATAGCATATTGTAAAAATGCCATCATATCTCCAACTTGTATGTCTCCACTATCAATACGAAGACCACCAAACCAAATAATTGCAATACTAGTAAAGTTCATTATTACCATCATAACAGGCATTACTACAGCCATCATCTTATTTACTTTAATGGCAGTTTTAGTAAAATCATAACTTGCTTCTTCAAAACGCTTCTTTTCATCCTCAATACGATTAAAGGCACGAATTACCCTAATTCCTATTAAGTTTTCACGTAGCACAAGATTTATCTTATCAACCTTTTTTTGCATTACTTTAAATAGAGGTACTGCTTTTCTTGCTACTAAAAATATAACTAAAACAAGTAGTGGAATTGCAACTGCGAGTACTAAAGATAACTTTTTATCCTTTGATAACGCCATTATAAGTCCGCCAATAGCCATTATTGGAGCACTAACCATCATACGCATTATCATAACTGTAACCTGTTGAATTTGGGTGACATCATTTGTAGTTCTTGTAATCATAGATGAGGTTCCTATTTTATCAAACTCATGAAGTGAAAACTTCTCTGCTTTAACAAAAATCTCTCTTCTAATATCTCTACCAAACGCTGTGGCAACTTTCGATGATAAAAAGCTTGATAAAATTACACATATGGCACTTCCAAGGGCCACAAGAAGCATAAACCCTCCAATTCTTAAAATGTAATCTGTATCTCCTTTAACTATACCCGTATCAACGATATCTGCCATTAATGTAGGTAAATAGAGTTCAGCCATAGATTGAAAAAATAAAAGAATTAAAACCATAGCTACATATTTTTTGTATGGCTTTAAAAACCTAAACAACTTAATCATAAATTTTCATCTCCTTTAAATTAATAAACAGCAATCAATAATTATAAATGTATTCCTGTACGGCAACTACTCATCTCTTAAATTTAGTTGCTAACCGTGCCCATTATCTTCCTTTCCCATACAACAGTTGTTAACCGTCCCCACTTTATCTTCTAAATTGCTTTTCACCTGCATAAGAAGCCTTTTAAGTAGTACTTGCTCTTCTATTGTAAAATTTCCAAAGCACTCTAAATCTATAGTTCTCATTATTTCATATACCTTGTCATAAGCTTCTCTACCTTTATCTGTAAGGTATACCCTAGATATTCTTTGGTCATTTACATCTGCTCTGCGCTCCAAAAGTCCAGCACTTTCCATTCTTTTAAGCATAACTGTAATTGTAGCAGGTTTGATATTAAGCCTTTCAGCAAGTTCCTTTTGGCTTTGACCATCTTTTATATGTAGTGCAAAAAGCATAGGCGGCTGCCCAGGGTATATGTCAACCTTATTAAGTAAATTATGTGCACGATGAAAGTGAAGCTTCATCACCTGTGAAAACACATAATATAATGAATCCTTCTTAAAATGCTCCATTTATAATCCCTCCTATGTCATCAAATACTTATCATCTTCAAACACTTATATATATTTAAATTTTTGTTTAGCCGACTAAGTAATTATTTTAGCATTGGTTTATTCATCAGTCAACTGTATTATTGCATTTGACAAAAAATACATATATATAAAATCATTAGCCACCTAACAATTTAATTACTATACTATAAGTTGTTAATTCCCAAGTTATAGAAATGGGGACGGTTAACAACAAATTTAAATAGTACCATACTTAAATTTAAAATTTTTAACTTTTATATAGTATTCTTTAAATGTGTAGTAAAATATTACTATGCAAATACAGGAAAAAAATATAGTATAATTCAAATAGGAGAATGAGAAAATGATAAATATCAAGTTAGAAAATCATTATAATATAAGATCAATTAGTATAGATGATATTAAAATTATGAAATCCTTGTGTGAGAGATGCTTAGATTATTATCTACTTCAAAATGCGGCACCTCCTTCTAAAGAAGATGCAGAAGAAATATTTACTGAGTTACCACCGGGTAAAAATTATGAAGATAAATTTGTTTTAGGACTATTTAACCATAATGATCAATTAATTGGAATCATAGATATTGTTAAGAACTTTCCTACTCTTGGACAATGGATGCTTGGATTGTTGCTTATTGATCCTAATGAAAGATGTAACGGATTAGGAAGGATAGTTCATAATGCATTAGTTAAATGGACAATTGACTCAGGGGCAACCTCCCTTAGAATAGGCGTATTAGAAGAAAATATTAATGGCATAAATTTTTGGTCTAATGTAGGTTATACCAAAATAAAAGAAGTTAGTATAGACTTTACTAATAAAACTCATAAAGTCCATGTTATGACTCTCCAAGTATAAGTTTTTTTCTTAGAATAAGATTTACTTAGTGTTGGCTATTAATTAATAACCATAATAATTTCTACTTATATAGAAACTTCTTTAGCTTCTCTTTCTATGATGCTTTGTTAAAAATGTAAAAAGGGACGGTTATTGCTAATTACAATAACCGTCCCTCTAAAATCAAAATTTATTGTTAACCGTCCCTTAGTTTTAATAAGCCGTTCTTTTTAGTGCTAATTGAATGGCGTTATAAAGTACTACTCCAACTAAAGTGTTAACTATAGTTGATGGAAGCACTACTGTATACATTAAAATTGAAAATGGAGCTGGTAATCCAAAAATATAAAACGCACTTCCTAGAAAAATAGTCCCACTAATTACTGTTCCTATAACTGAAACTAATCCCATTTGAAATTGATTATTTAACTTTTTATCTGTAATTTTAAACATCAAATATACAATTTGTCCAGTAATTAATTTATCTATAACATTTGGAATTTGTCCCCCAGGAAAAGTAGTAGTTGCAGCAGTGAGTATTCCTGATGCAATACTAATAATTAAAGCAAGTTTATAATCTTTACTAATGAGTATAGTAATAAACATCATAGTAAGTAAAATATCAGGCTTCATTCCAAATAAAAGTGGTGGAGCAATTTGATGTAAAATCAAACCTATGGCTAAAAGAAGTGAATTGATGATAATTTTTTTTAAATTCATAATAAATAACCCCCTAAATATTTCATAAAATCTTATAGTTTTTTTACAAATTAACTCATACCAGTCAGAAATATATTCATTTCAAACCATAGCTCTCACCTCCTTGCATGATCTATAGAAATTTTCAATCTCATTTAATGTTTTAGAAAATAAAAAAACCCTCACCCTAAAAAAATTAGGGCGAAGGTATTATTCGCGGTACCACCTAAATTATGCAAAAGCATATCTCTGAATCAGACACCAACATGTCCTATCCACTATAACGGGTGGCCTCCGTTAAGTACTACTAGTTTAAGGTTTAACTTAAACTTTCGGCTTACTTCTAAATGGTCCATTCACTACATGACATCGTATTGAGATCCCACCATCCTCAACTCTCTGAAACTAGACAATATAGCTACTCTTCCACTTCAAGGAATTTATTAAAATAAAATTATTCACATTTAACTTTTCATCATCTTACCACCTTGTAGCAATATTGTCAATATTATTTTACATAATTTTAGAATAATTAGCAGCTGCGAATTTAAAGTAATCAAAATAAGCTATACCAATATTTCTACTCCATCTTTTGTAACAACTACAGTATGTTCCCATTGAGCTGATAGTGAACCATCCTTAGTAATTACTGTCCATCCGTCTTCAAGTGTAACACATTCATAGCCACCTTCATTTATCATAGGCTCTATAGTAAACACCATACCTGGTAATAAAAGTACTCCTTTACTAGGTTTCCCAAAATGATCCACATGAGGCTCTTCATGAAATTTTAGCCCTACTCCATGACCGCCTAAATCTCTTACTACAGAGTAACCTAGCTTATCACAGTAACTTTCTATAGCTCTTCCTACATCATTAAGATCACCATATGGTTTTACTTCATTGATTCCTATATACAAAGCTTCCTTTGCTGCTTCCACAAGCTTCACAGCATTTTCACTAGCTTCTCCTACTATAAACATTCTACTTGCATCAGAATAGTATCCGTCCAATATAGTACTTACATCTACATTAATGATATCGCCATTTTTTAAAGCTCTATCCTCTGGTATACCATGACATATAACATTATTTATAGAAGTACATACACTTTTAGTGAAACCAAAGTAATTTAATGGTGCAGCAGTTCCTCCACTTTTAATAGTATACTCACTAACCCAGTTATCTATCTCATTAGTAGTTACTCCTTCTTTGATTCTCTGTCCTACAATATCTAATATTTCATTAGTAATCTTACCACTTTTCCTTATACCTTCAATTTGCTCTGGAGTTTTTATTATATCAAGTGGCGGGATTATAAATCCTTGCTCTTCATAAGCATATAACTTATTGTCTTCTTCGAAATGACACTTTTTATACTTTTTACCGCTACCACACCAACATAAATCATTTCTATTTGGTCTTTTCATTTAGCACATCTCCAATCAAATATTTAATCTTATAACTATTATGAAATACATTGCTTGTCAAAGTCAACACTTTAACTTTAGGGGACGGTTAACAACAAAATATCATTTAGCTTTGAATATTAAAATGACAGCTGTTGATAACTTCAATAACCATACCTAAACCTCAAATTGTTGTTAACCGTCCCCATCACCTGTCACCCTTAGTTGTTAACCGTCCCTAATTGCTTTCCTCAATTTCCTTATTTTTGGTTTCCTTATCTCTAAAAAATTTATTCTTTAAAAATTTTATATCTTCATCTATAAATCTATGTTTAACGGATTTTAGATCAAATTTAAATAATTTAAATGCAAATTGTACAAAGTATCCTATACTTAAAGATATGATTACAGTTCCTACTCCTAGAAACCCTCCCATAATATACCCTATAATTGATACACATATCTCAATTGAATTTCTAATAAATCTAACAGATTTATTAGTCCTTTTAGTTAATACAACCATAAGCCCATCTCTTGGTCCTGTGCCTAATCCCGCTCCAATATAAAGATAGCTTCCTATACCAATTATAAATAATCCTAAAAGTATCATTAAAACACTTGGTATTCCTCCATAAACCATAGGCACAAGATCGTTCATTAAAAGAAGATCCATAAAAACACCAATAAATATCATATTAGCAACAGAAGACCATCCTATTCTTTCTCCTAGCTTCCAATTTACCATAATCAAAACTGCCCCCACTGCAATATTCGCTTGTCCGAGAGTTATAGGTATCTTTCTTACAATTCCCTGATTTAAAACATCCCAGCATCCAACTCCTATATTCGCATTTAATGTCATAACCACACCTAAGGCAAATAGAAAAAGTCCCCAAAAGAGTCTAAAAATTTGCAATACAATCTTTTTCACACCACAATACCCCCAAGTATAAATTTTCATCTACAAACTATGATTATGTCTTTTCATTAACACTTAAACTTTCCATTTTAATTTTTAATTTTATAATATAATTATATCGTACATACTGTTATAATTATACAATTTATTTTATACATTATGCATTATCTCATATATGATAATTGTAAAAATAGTACATATATAATCATTTGATAGTTAAAAAGTATGCTAACCCTTCATTACTTTTTCAATATGAAATATATAAAACTTAGTAAACATTTAATAAATCATTCCATATTATAATCTTGTATCATTTTAGTATGAAGGAATTTAATGCATATTTTATCAATTATTATTTTTGCCATATCTTCAAGCAGTGATAATCTTATTGTTGGACTAAGCTATGGCGCTAAAAAAATCAAGATAAACTTTTTGAATACTTTTGTGGTATCCCTTATTTCTGGTATTGGTACCTTTTTAGCAATGTTATTTGGCAAACTGCTTACACAATTAATTCCGCTAATATATACCAATATAATAGGCAGCAGTATATTAATACTATTGGGATTATACCTATTAATACTTTCTTTTAAAAAAGGTTTTAATGATAATAGTAGCTTAGAAGAAGTTAATCAGAATATGTCCGATTTTTGTCGTTATGAAGCCACACTTAGAAGTCCAGAAATAATAGATGCTAATCACTCCAAGACTATTGAGTTTAAAGAATCTATTACACTTGGGATTCTGCTATGTTTAAACAATATTGGTTTTGGAATAGGCGCAAGTATTACAGGGTTAAACATTTATATAACATCAATATTTTCGCTAATTTTTAGTTTTGTATTTATTCAATTAGGATATTATATTGGAGAAAAGATACTTTATAATAATTTATCGAAATACTCAGAAGTAATTTCAGCATGCATTATTATAGCTCTTGGAATATACGAATTGTTTATCTAAAGAAATACTGATTTTTTTAAACAGTATTTCTTATAGAAGGGGCTGTCTGAAAATGCATAGATGTGCATTCCGAAAAGCCCTTTTTTCATTACATAAGTAAAATTCTAACTTTGTTTATCATTATGTTTTTAATATAAAATCTCTTAAGCCATTGATCTTAAAATAAAAAGAAGAGTGCAAAAATTACTACATTTTTGCACTCAGAATCCCCGTTTTTTTCTTCTTCTTGCATCAAATTTTCTTTTTAATGCTCTAATATCGTCATCTATGAACCTAGGCTTAACCTTTTTTACATCAAATTTAAACATTTTGAAAGCAAGCTGTATAAAACATCCTGTAGCAAAAGCCGTTATTATTGTTCCTATACCTACAAATCCACCTAAGAAATATCCTATAGCGAGCACTGTTACTTCAATAATCCCTCTAACTACACACACAGACTTATGAGTTTTTTTTGTTAGTGCCACCATAATTCCATCCCTAGGACCTGCTCCCAGTCCTACTCCGATATATAAATAGGTGCCAATTCCAATTATAAATAACCCTATAAATAGCATTAAAAATCGTAAAACAATACTTTGAAATGTAGGTACTAAGTTATTTTCTATTAAAATATCCATAAAAATACCTGTAAATACCATACCTCCAACAGTTCCCCAGCCAAGTCTTTCTCCTAAAACTCCATTTGCTACGAGAAGCATGGCTCCTACTCCAATATGAGCCTTTCCTCTTGAAACGTTTCCTACCTTAGCAATCCCATGATCTAAAACATCCCAAGGACAAAGCCCTAAATTAGTATTAATAATTATCACAACACCTATTGAAGAAACTAAATATCCTAAAAATAATCTTAAAGTACGCAATACTATCTTTTTCATATCGCATCCCATCTTTCTTATGATAGCTAATTTTTTTTATAAATCAGCACAGCTCGTTTTTAAGATGCTTTCTATATTAGTATTACACAAAACTCTTTGTAAATTCACCTATATAGTATATATGTTCAAGGCAATTTTTAGCTTACTATTTTTTAGTATAGACTCTTCAAAAACCGTCCATATTTATCTACATATACGCATAATTATCAAGTTTATCAGGTTAATCGAATAATATAATAAATATGCAAATTACTGTTTACAAAGTTCTCTTGTGGTGCCATAATCTATATATATTTAATAGTTAATATTGAAATTAATCATATCTTAGTTTATTTAAGATATTTTATTAAATACTTACCATTAGCTATTAAACATTAACTATAGTTGTTTGGAGTTGATAATATGAATTTGGATAGTAATGACGTAGCCAAGGCATCTATTGAAATGGCAATTTCTTCAAGAGAAAATGAATCTAAACTAATTAAAGAGTTTAAAGATAAAGGAATACTTACTGTAGCTGTAGATGTAGGTGGAAATTTAATATCTTCTATACCTAAAATAATTGAAAGAGCATTAGTAGCATCAAAAAGACATGGTCTTATAAAGGATTGTCATCCTCATGATGGTGCTGTAGCTGGTGCCACAAGAGAAGCTATAATACAAGTCTCATCAAAGGCAAATGGGCTTAATGTAGGTGGCAAAATAGGAATTGCAAGATCTGGCGAACACTTAAGTGTATGTATATTTATGAGCATAGGATTACTACATTTAAATGAAGTTGTAATAGGACTTGGACACCGTTCCATATCTGAAACATAAACTTCAATTTAAGTATATATTTAAACGAAAATTAACTTCATACATACTCTTGACAACATGTAATACTTAATATAAAATCTTATTAAGCTGTTAGTAGTTTATGGTAGGAAAATCCTCAAAGGAATTGAGGTATGGTGATTTGTAACAAAAACAAAATTTTTTGCAAATCATGCATGATAATTTAGTAGAGGCAGCTTAAATTTTTATAACAGTAGTATTGTAGTTTAATGTAGGTTAGCAGTTTTGTAGTATAAGTTTTTTAAATAAATTAATTCTCAAAAACCGTAGTATTGTAGTAAAGTAGGAGATAAGAGAAAATCAGGCCTTTGTTGAGGCTCTATTTTGTTATACAAAACTCTCCTAGTGAGAGTTTTTTTATTTATTAAAGAAATTTTGCAAATAAAATTTCTTCTTTAATAAGTATGCTAATATTTTTAATGCTGATTTATATTATAAAATTTACATTGTAGAAAGCATTCAGCCAGCAATAAATAACAGTGAAGGCTTTACTAAATGTAAATCTCATAATTTCAAATCAACATTATCTTAAAATATATAAATTTTTGGAGGATGGTAGTATGGTAGGAAAGAAAAAAAATTTATTATTATGTTCAATTTTATGTGCTATTACACTTCTAGGAACAGGTTGCACAACCTCTAAGCCTTCTAGCACTAGCAAATCAAATGTTAAAAAGATTGGAATCACTCAAATAATAGAACATCCCGCGTTGGATGCTTCTAAAAATGGATTTGTCAAGGCACTTTCTGATAAAGGCTTTAAAGATGGTGAAAATTTAGCCATTGAATTTTCAAGTGCTCAAGGTGATACCGCAACGACTCAAACCATAGCTCAAAATTTCGCTTCTCAAAAGAAAGATTTGATATTTGCAATTTCTACACCAAGCGCTCAAGCTGCATTTAATGCAACAAAAGACATTCCAATTTTAATAACTGCAGTTACAGATCCAGTAAAGGCTGGACTTGCAAAGTCCCTTGAAAAATCAGAAACCAATGTAACTGGAACCAGCGATTTTTCTGATATAAAGAATCAATTTGATCTCATAAAAGAATTATTACCACAAGCTAAAAGAGTTGGTTTTATATATAACACCAGTGAAGCTAATTCTGAAAAACAATTAGAAGAAGCTAAAAAGGCAGCAGCAAGTTTTTCTTATGAAATAGTTCCAATGGGAATCACAAGTTCAAATGAAATAGCTTCTGCATTGGATGCCCTACTTTCAAAGGTTGATGTACTTTATACTCCAACAGATAATCTTATAGCCTCATCAATGTCCTTAATAGTTCAAAAATCCACTGAGAAGAAAATTGCCGTAATTGGTGGAGAAAAGGCTCACGTAGAAAATGGAGCTTTAGCTACAAGAGGAATTGATTACTATAAATTAGGATATGAAACAGGTCTTATGGCTGTAGATGTTTTAAATGGTAAAAAACCAAGTGATATGCCTATTGAGCATCTAAAAGATTTAGAAGTTGCTATAAATGAAAAGACTTCAAAAGCCTTAGGAATATCTATTCCTTCCAAATTAAAGGATAATTCTGTGATCATAGGAGGTAATTAATATGTCAAGTTTTTGGATAAGCGTTTTAGAACAGGGCTTAATATTTGCAATTATGGCTCAGGGAGTTTATATAACCTATAAAATATTAGACTTTCCTGATTTATCAGTAGATGGTACTTTTCCACTAGGAGCAGCTATAACCTCTGCTCTACTTTTAAAAGGTGTAAATCCATATTTAGCTACCTTAGCTGCATTATTTTTGGGTATGCTTGGAGGACTTGCAACGGGACTTTTGCATGTTAAATTAAAAATAACAAATTTATTATCTGGGATTTTAGTTATGATAGGACTTTATTCCATAAATCTTAGAATTATGTCAAAGCCAAATATTCCTCTTTTCAATCAATCGATAATATTTAATAATTCAGTACCAAAAGTATTCATTATCTTAGCTATAGCCTTAATTGTAAAACTAACATTAGATATATTTTTAAAAACTAAATTGGGATTTTTACTAAAAGCAACGGGAGATAATCATCAATTAGTTACTTCCTTAGGAGTAAATATTGATTCAATGAAAATATTAGGACTTATGCTTTCCAATGGTATAGTAGCATTATCAGGTTCCATACTTGCACAGCATCAAGGTTTTGCAGATATTGGTATGGGAAGTGGTATGATTGTAACCGGTCTTGCCTCTATAATACTTGGGGAAGCATTACTAAAACATTTTAACTTTGTTACTGGCACAACTTTAGCAATCATAGGTGCTATAGTTTATAAAGCAATCATAGCCTTAGCTTTAAAATTAGGACTTCCTCCTACAGATTTAAAACTTATAAGTTCATTAATAGTTATAGTAATTTTAGCATTATATCAAAACAATCCTAAGAAATCATTAAAATCCTTAGCTAAAAAAGGAGGTAGTCAAGTTGTTACGAATACGAAATCTATCCAAGATATTTAACGAAGGTACTGTAAATGAAAGTGTATTATTTGATCATTTATCTTTAGATATAAATGATGGTGATTTTATAACTATCATAGGAAGCAATGGTGCAGGGAAATCTACATTATTAAATATTATTTCAGGAAATACCGACCTCGATGAAGGTGAAATTATCCTTAATGAAAATGATATAACAAAACTTCCTGAATACAAAAGAACTAAGTTCATTGGAAGAGTTTTCCAAAATCCATCAAGTGGTGTGTCTCCTTCAATGACGGTTTTAGAAAACTTGTCTATGGCTTATAGCAAAGGAAAAAAATTAGGATTATCCTTTGGAGCTACTAAAAAAGAAAGAAACTTATTTAAAGAATTATTGAAAGAGTACTCATTAGGCCTTGAGGAAAAGCTAGACGTTAAAGTAGGAGCATTATCTGGAGGACAAAGACAAGCGCTATCCCTTGTAATAGCTAGTCTTTCAAAACCTTCTTTGATGCTTTTAGATGAACATACTGCAGCCCTTGATCCTTCAATGTCTTCTAAAGTACTTGAGCTTACCTCTCAAATTGTAAATGAAAATAAAATGACCACTTTAATGATAACTCATGACCTAAATGATGCAATAAGTTTTGGAAATAGGCTTATAATGCTTCATAGAGGAAAAATAATACTTGATATATGTGGTGAAGAAAAGAAAAAACTCACCACTGAATCACTTTTAGATTGCTTTAAAAATATTGCTGACAAAGGTGCCTTAAGCGATAGAACACTTTTTTCATAGGAATGGACTAAAAGATCTAGGGTTGGAAGAAAATCTTCTTCCAACCCCTTTTTAATTACTAACCCTCTTATATTACTTTACTCCTTCTTCAATTTTCTTAATATACTCCTTTACACTTGAATCTTCAACAGGTGCTCCTTCATACCATTCTTTTCTGTTAACATTTTTATTTCCAAAATATCTAGCCTTTAATATAATTTCAGGTCTATATTCAAAGTGTAATATATCAAAATGATACCATTTTCCTCCCCAAATAAAATTATGCTTTTCAAAAACATCAACAATTTCTTGAGGATAGGATGCTATCCTTTCTGCTCCTTGCTTTTCAGATGCCCACTGCCAATAGTCTCTACTATCCCTTGCTAAATCAATTGCAATTCCAAAGGCATGGGGGCTTAATCTACCAGTTCCAGAAATTACTCTATAATTATACGTTCCACTGCTTGGGAACAAGCTTGCTGCAACCTTAGAATTTTTTTGAGCTATAGGCATAAGTTCCTGCATAACCTTTTTTAATTCCTCTGCTGCCTTATTATTTTTATTAAATCTGGAGTAATTTCCTACATTTACATTTACAAGATTTGATTCCACTTTATTTCTTGTTCCACCGTAAACTTCTGAAAGTAAACTATATACCCTACCACGACCTGGATCTTGATTTTTGGGCATCAAACTCTTAATTGGCGTTAATGGATATTCTTGTTCCATCATATCCTGTAAATCTGGATTTGCTAATTTCTGTTCAAAATTCTTTGCAGTTTTATCATCATATATAATTCTCTTTCCAGACTTCATAATTAAATACACCTTTTTATTTTCTCTCGTTTCTACACCTACAATATATTCTGGATAAGCCATCATAAGTGATAATATATCTTGCTTCATGGTCATCTCATATGTATCCTCTGTAGAACTTGCAAAGACATTATTTTTAGCCAAAGGCTTTTTTCCATACGCCGCCACACTCAATATACAAATTAAAACTATATATATAGGTATATGTTTTGCCATCTTCCCTTTCATTTCTATACCTCCGTTTCCTAGCTACTAGACAAGGTGCTAAGAATAAGAATCCGCTGAAATTTTACTCAATTCCCTATCCTATCTCCTTGCATCTAAGTCTTTGCTCATATATAGACTTACCAATATCACACAAATCTATGTAAAATAAAAAACTGCAAAGCAATACTTAATTTATTAACTAAATAAATTGCTTTGCGGACTCCATACTATTTACTAATAAGCACATATTGTTCCTGTATTAAACTAATACCTAAATGTAATATGGTTTTTTTTCTTAAATTTTTAAGAGTATATATTTCAGGTAATGTGTTTTTTAAATCTTCAATTTCTTCTTGATTCATAGTTTCTAATATATTTGTACTGTCCATTTTACAGCAAACCTGATTATTTAAAACAGGTGAGGTATTAAAATAAACTTTAGTAGAGCATTTAAAGGGAATATCTATTTCTAAACTTTTTACGTTGCCGTTTACTGCATTATCCGTTACACATTCTATATTTGAATATGTTATATTTTCTCTTATAAATCCTTTTATAAAAAGCTTATTTGAATTATTTATTAGATGGCAGCTTTCTAAAAATACATCTTTATTTACATCTATTATTTTAAAAGCTGGCTCATTAAACTTTATGAGTGTTTCTAAACAAATTGGAATTTCAATTTGAGATATTATCACTGGAACTTTAGAAACCACTGGTTCTTTAATAAATTCGGACTTTATGTTTTTACTAAAGCAGCATTCTAATACTATATTATTAGAGACTTTAGCCTTGCAGTGTACAGCAACATCATTTTCTGCAAACTCTATGTCATCTATATTGCATTTATCTTTTATAGTATATTTATCTTTTATATTACATTTATCTTTTATATTATATTTATCTTTTATATTATATTTATCTTTTATAGTATATTTATCTTTTATATTACATTTATCTTCTATATTATATTTATCTTCTATATTATATTTATCTTTTATACTATATTTATTTTTTATATTATATTTATTTTTTATACTATATTTATCTTTTATATTATATTTATTTTTTATATTATATTTATTTTTTATATTATATTTATTTTTTATATTATATTTATTTTTTATATTATATTTATTTTTTATATTATATTTATTTTTTATATTATATTTATCTTCTGTATTACATTTATCTTCTATATTACATTTATCTTTTATATTATATTTATCTTCTGTATTACATCTATCTTCTACATTGCTATGATCAATGTTCTCTACAATGTTTTCCTTAGCCTTATATTCTACACCTTCTATTATATTATCATTATTATTTTCTATAATATCATCTACATTATATTCATCTTCTATATTACATTCATCTTCTATATCACATATATCTCCTACATTTTCTATATCACATATATCTTCTACATTGCTATGGTCAATGTTCTCTACAATATTTTCCTTAGCCTTATATTCTACACCTTCTATTATATTATCATTATTATTTTCTATAATATCATCTATATTACATTCATCTTCTATATTATATTCATCTTCTATATTACATATATCTTCTACATTGCTATGGTCAATGTCCTCTACAATGTTTTCCTTAGCATTATATTCTACACCTTCTATTATATTATCATTATTATTTTCTATAATATCATCTACTGTAGTATTTAATGCCTCTTGCTCTTTTTCTTCATAATCATTAAATATATTATCATCGCCTTCTGCCTGTACATTAGTTGATAAATCTTCATGATTATCCTTTTTATTATTGCCAAAAAGGTTAAATTGACTACCTAACATTTCAAGCAACCCTATAAACATTACGGCTGAATCTTCTACTCCTTGAGATGAATTTTGTGGCAGCATATTGTTTCTAGGTATAAGTTCTAATTTCTCTTCACACCTTCGTCTATGTCTATGTTTCTTTGACATATAGACTCTCCTTAATTATTGATAAAAAACATATAATAAATAATGGATAATATATAACAATTAATGAATCATCTAATTAAATTTATATGTGATAATTTGTAGAAAGTCGCCCAAAGGCGACTTTCATATTAATTATTAATTATTAATTATTAATTGTTAATTATTATCTAAGCTTTAGCATCCTGATTTAGCTATAGCTGAAAGTGTTACATTACATACATCTAATACATCTTCTTCATTTATATTTACAGCTTCAATTAATCTAACAGTATATTTACAGCATCCTGGGCAGCTATTACATTCACAGTGACAGAAGTTGAAAGATGTAGTTAATTCTTCATCATCACTCAAAGCAATTGAAAAATCCCAGGTTCCGCATGGTACTTCTTGACCTTCATCACAAGTTTTGAATAAGCCGAATACTAATCTTACTGGACGAATTTCATGTTCTTGCTCAGATCTATAGTGGATAATACTACAGAACTCAAATTTTACAACTGGCATTTTTAAGCAAGTTGTATCTAAAGTAAGACATCCTAAAGATCTTGGATGGAAGAAATTTGTTGTTCCGTTACAACCTTGATGACCAGGTATTATAGTTCTGTCTACTCTAGCACCTGTTCCAGCTGCACATTCAAATAATATTGAATATGGGCATGGGTTTTTTGGGCAGCAGTGTTTAAACTCATGTTTATCTTTGCATTTTTCACATTCTACACATTCACATCTGCACTTTCTCTCATCGCAATCGCAATCTCTGTGCCTTCTATCACAATCGCAATCTCTGTGCCTTCTATCACAATCGCAATCTCTGTGTCTTCTATCACAATCGCAATCTCTGTGTCTTCTATCACAATCGCAATCGCAATCTCTGTGTCTTCTATCACAATCGCAATCGCAATCTCTGTGTCTTCTATCACAATCGCAATCTCTATCACAATCGCAATCTCTGTGCTTTCTATCACAATCTCGATCTCTATCACAATCGCAATCTCTGTGCTTTCTATCACAATCGCAATCTCTATCAAAATCGCAGTCTCTTCTTGGGCGGCAAGATGTGGATGAGTGTATTACTTGATCGTCGCTATGCTTATTGTCATAATATAGTTTCATAAAAATCCTCCTCTTTATTATCTTTAACTACACCATTTTTTTAACTTTAGAAAGCTTTCTAAGCTTCTAATATAATATATGATAAAGTCAAGCAAGCGTTACATAACTTACATTTTTTTTTATTTTAACTTTATTTAAGGGCTTAAAATCCATAATGCATTAGAACAATGTTCTCTTTATTCTTTACATTTAAAAGATTCTTTATATGATGGATGGCAATGGTGTTTTGGAACACATACTTGTTGATTTTGAAGTACTTTAATCCTAACGTACACTACCATCTTTTCAGTTAATTCTGTAAAGCATTTTTCTTCGTCAAATCTACCAGTACAGTTTATATCACGGTCTAAAAGAGTTGATTCTAAAATCTTTACAGATTCCAATTCACAAAAGATTTTTTCGTGGAATTTTTTAAAATGAATTCTAGATTCTTCTTCATCATTTGCACATGTCATTGTACTATCCAATGAATTTAATTCATTCTCAAAAGATCCTCCAAACATAGGGTTCTTATCAAATTTAACTTTAGTCACACATCTAAAAGGAATTTTTACTGTTGTATGCCTTATATCTCCACTAATACTTGTTTCATTAGCGCAGCTTACAGTAGAATACTGAATATTTTCTTCAACAAATCCTGCAATAAATAACTTATTGGTGAAAGGAACTAAATGACATTGTGTTATACAAACTTTTTTGTCTATATCCTTTATATCAAAAGCAGGCTCCTGCAATCGAATGTCCGACTCAATATCTATTTGTATTTTAACATCTGAAAGTACTACTGGAACCTTAGCAACTAAAGGCCCATATATTCCCTCTGGATTATAGTCACGATTTTCACATTCTCCCAAAACTTTAGATCTTATAACCCTTGAGTCACACTCTCGAATTGGTCTTGGTCTACATCCTGAATCTCTACTTAAACAGCTTTCATCCATATCTGAAGCTCTCCTCTCTATAATCTTAAGTATATTAAAACCTTAAAGTTTAGACTTCTTAAACATTAAAGTTTAATACCTAATATCATACTATTCTAAAGAGCTTAATTTGCTACAACTCCTTGAATTTATATCTTAGTTGTTAAACCATAAATATTCGCTATCAAATATTCACTACTTACTGTTAATTATTTAGTATTAAATATTAACTATATTTAATCTACACCTAATTCTTCAACAGGTACTTCTTTTCCAATCATACCTCTTTCAGGATCAAACCCAACTTCTATTTCAACACATTTTGTATCTTTACTAGAGATTACATTTACATCACAGCTAGGCTCAGGAATACATACATTTTGGTTTTGTAATACTTTAAGTCTAATATAAACAACCATTTTTTCAGTTATTTCATGGAAGGATTTTTCATTAGGTAAAGTGTTCCAAAGCGGTGTATTTCTCTCTAAAATATCTGTTTCCAGTATTCTAGTATGCTCTAGTTCACAATAAACTGGTTCATATAGCTTATTATAGTGAATCCAAGAATCTTCTTTTTGCTCCTTATTTAGCATATTATCATTTAGAGAATTTAATCTTTTCTTGTATTCTTTTCCGTATATTGGGCAATTGGAAAAGTGAATTTTTGTTACACACTTGAAAGGAATGTTGACGGTGGTATGCTGTATATTTCCGCTTATACTTACTTGATTTGTACAGTCAATAGTAGAAAATTGTATATTCTTTTGAACATAACCTGCTATGAAAAGCTTATTCGTATATGGAACAAGTTTACATTGAGTAATCTCAATATGTTTATCAATATTTTTAATATCTAAGGCTCTTTCTCCTAGTCTAATTTCTGACTCTAAATCAATTTGTACTTCTACGTCAGATAAAACCACAGGAATCTTACCTATAAGTGGTCCCGTTCTACCAGTTGGAATGTTACACTCATTTTCACATTCATTTAAAGTAGCAGATTCCATAACCCTATAAGCACACCTCGGTATGTTTTGATTACTTTCATTACAATCCTTCATTTTCATTTCTTGTGCCATAAATATAATACCTCCATTTTTTACTACAGTATCATAATATTCAAACTAAGTTAAATTGCTACATCTGATTAGCCTTTTACTATATATTTAATTCTTAGTGAATAATAAGAAAAAAAACTACTAATACTATAAAAAGGCAAAATCTATTAGCATGTATTTGGAGGAGTTTATGTGAAGACTATTATAGAGGACAAATATATTATATTTTTACTCTTTTCAGGTGTAGTTGGACTTTTTACTAACATCCCAAAAGAATATGCAACCTATGTTGGTACTGGCGGGTGGGTAATTATCATTATAGATTTACTGCTAATATTACCTCCAAGCTTTGCAATCATATGGTTAAATAAGCAATACGAAGGAAAGATTATACCAGAGTATTTAGTTGAAATTTTGGGGAAATATATAGCCTTTCCTATAAACATTATTTATTTTATAAGATTTTTTATAATAGTTCCTTTAATGACTAGAGCGCTCTTAGTCATGGTTAAATCTACAACATTAGAAACAACTCCAATTTGGCCATTAGCTTTGGTATTTATATCTTGTGCGTGCTATGCTGCAACTCAGGGAATAAAGTCTTTAGCTTATATATGCCAATTTTTTGTTTTAATTGCATTAGCTGTATCTTCTATATTGTTTTTTGCATTACTTAGTAAAGGAGGATTTATAAATTTAAGACCTTTTTTTGTAAAAGAAGATATTCCTCTTTATTTTAAAGAAAGTATTCGAAACTTAAGAATCTTTTTTGGAGCTGGCGTGCTTTTTGTAATGCCATTTTCCAAAAAAGATAATAAAAAGGCTAATATATATTTATTAATAGGTTATATAATAATAACCTTATTTTATCTATTTGTATTTTGGGGAACTGTTGCTGTTGCAGGAATAAACCAAACTGTATTATTTGATGATATATTTTTTATTGCAGTTAGAAGTGTTGAAATTCAAAACCTAGAAATATTGAAAAGACTTGATGGCTTAGCAATTACTGCTTTTATCTTTACTAGTTTAATGACGGTTGCAATAGATATATATGGAGCAGCTGTTATACTTAAGTATTATTTAGAGAAAACTAAAATTCCGAAAAAAACAACCTTTTCTTTTTCTTGTATTGCTACATCTATTGCAGGCTTTGTATTTTGTATTATTATCCCTAATACATTTGCTTTAAAGCAGTATCTTTCAATTGCTTTCAAAATGGCATGGCTTACTGCTTTCATTATTCCTATGATACTATTTGTCATTGTTAAAATTAAAAATCGCATTAGTAAGGAAACATCTCAATAAAATTGAGATGTGCTGACTTATAACGAAATTAAAAATTTCTATAGGTCATGCAAGGAAACATCTCAATAAAATTGAGATGTGCTGACTTATAACGAAATTAA
>NZ_OAOD01000020.1 GCF_900205925.1 Clostridium peptidivorans
TTAGAAGGGCGTTGCTCTATCCAGCTGAGCTAAAGACGCATATTTGGAGCGGGTGAAGGGAATCGAACCCTCGTAACTAGCTTGGAAGGCTAGCACTCTACCATTGAGTTACACCCGCAGGTTAATGGTCGGGGTGACAGGGATTGAACCTGCGACCTCATGGTCCCAAACCACGCGCGCTCCCATCTGCGCTACACCCCGATATTCTTCAGAAGCTTTCGTTTGTTTCGCTCGCTCCTGACAACATAAATTATTCTACATGATAATCTTAAATCCGTCAACACCTTTTTTAAAGTTTTTTTATGTTTTTTTATAAAACTTTACTTTAAGTGCATTGCATCTCAGTTATATCAATGATTTCTAGCTTTAAATAAATCGAAATATTTTTAAACAAATGCTCACTTTTAATAAAATCAAGTCTTATTTTATAGCTCTTATACTAGCATTTATTTTATTACCTTCTAATTCTATTACTGCCACACTATTAAATCCGTCTCTAGCAACAGCTGGGCTCCCGGGATTCACAAACCATATACCCTCTTCATATATTATTTGAGATATATGAGTATGCCCAAATAAAACTACTTCTACTCCAAGCTCTAATGCTTTAAACTTCAATCTGGTTAAGCTATGTTTTACATCATAATAATGCCCATGAGTTATCAAGAACTTATGACCTTCTATATCCGTTACTATATCTGCAGGTACACTTGTAGAATAATCGCAATTTCCCTTTACGTTTATTATTTCTCCACTATAGTATCTTTTAAAATCCTTCACATCCTGAATATTATCACCTAAATGAATAAGCATATCTATATTTTGAAGTTTTTCCATAACTCTTTCTATAATCCATGTATGCCTATGTGTATCACTTACAACTCCTATCAGCAATTTTTTTATTCCTCCTGTAAATATTCCTTAAAAGCATCTTCTAGTTTACTTAAAGCCTGTGCTCTATGACTTATAGTATTTTTTATAGTTGAGCTAAGCTCACCAAAAGTTTTTCCATATTGAGGTATATAAAATACTGGATCATATCCAAATCCCTCATGCCCTTTAAGTTCTTCAGCAACTACACCATGAACTTCCCCTTGTACTTTAATCACAGTATTCTTATTTATGAAAAGTACCATAGCACATACAAATTTAGCTTTCCTATTTTGCTTTCCTTCCATTAATTTTAGTAGCTTCTCATTATTTTTCTTATCATTGCCATGTTCTCCTGCAAATCTAGCTGAAAAAACCCCAGGAGCTCCATCTAAGGCGTCTACAGCTATTCCTGAATCATCTGCTAGTACCATAGCTCCTCCTTTTAGCATATCAAATATTACCTGTGCCTTTTTACAAGCATTTTCCATAAAAGTAATCCCATCTTCTTCCACATCAACATCAATATTTGCTTCTCTTAGTGAAATTACTTCTATATTTAACTTTGACAGTATATCTTTTATTTCACTTATTTTATGTTTATTATTACTCGCAACAACTAATTTTCTATTCATTTAATGAAATTCACCACCTATTCAAATTACATAATTGCTACTATATTCTTCATTTTACCTACATATAAATTAAATGTCCACAGTTTAAAATAAATAATCAACATTTCGTACTTTCCTTCATATTATTTATATAAGGATTAATTTTAGAGTAGGTGTTAAATTGAGGTATATGGGACCATTCCTTAGAATTAATAGTTTAACCGAAGAAAATATTAAAAATCAACTATTTCACTTATCAAAAGAAGCTATGAAACATATCGTTTTAAACACTGGAGGAGGACTTACAACTTCACGCAAGGACTTTAGGATAAAAGACCTTCATCAGAGCGAACTCAGTTTAATTAAAGGTTCATATCCACTTATATGTATATATAGAAAAGCTGAACCTAAAATAAGCCCAGACAATAAATCTCTTTGGGACATTAAAAAATTAAAAAAAGAAGTATTAATACCTTCTAATGCGTTTATGTCTTTAGCACTTTTAGAACTATCAGATTATTATTCTAAATTTAAAGATCTAGATGAACATAAGTATTCTTATTGTGGTTTGTATGCAAAGCTTACTAAAAAGCAACTTCAATTTTATTATTCTTATTTAAGGAATGATGCTGGAGTATTCGTAGATAAAATTAATATAGCAGCGGAAGATGAAAATGATTTAAAATTTGAGAATAAATGTGCTGAATTTAAGTTCTCTGATCAAAGCTTTTTGATGACTGCTTTTTATAAAGCTTCTCTTTATGAAGATAAAGAGAGTGAAGAATTTAAAAACTTTTCACTAGATATTTTAAATATGTTTAAACACTATAAAGATGAATTATACAAATTAAGCATGGATGAAATAATAAAATTAGCCTTAGCATTTAATATAATGTACGAATATTATAAAGATGAAGATGTAAAATGTATACTATTAGATTTATTAGAACTTATCCAAGAAAACTATGAAGAATCTATGCTATTGCAAAGGAGACATAAACTTGAAAATCAATGCTTGTGTTCTCTTAACTATATATTATTTTATAAAAATACAGGCATATTAAAATTTAAAGACTTATATAGAAATATATATGACAGCATTTTAAATCTCTATAATAAAGATCTAAGTTTATTTATAAAGGATGCAGATAAAGATAAAATGGTTTACTCTGCAGAAGATATCAACTTATATATAATGTCTTTGCTTCCTTATAACAAATTTTTTACCGAAGGAGATTCTAATTCAAAATCAGATGAAAATCACATCTTAATTAATGTATTTAAAAAACAATTAGTTGAATCAGGAATAATATTAAGTTGGCCTGAAGCCCCATCTTTAGATGATAGAGAAAGGTATAATAAATTTTCATTAAATAGTGAAGATTTACTTGATGAGGATAACTTTAAAATGAATTCAATACCAACACCTGAAAGTATAGAATTATCACCTGTATTCTCAAAAGAAGTAAAATTTAGTGAAAGAAAAGGTATATTTAAAACTCCAAAGTATTCATTTTATAGTGAAAAAAACATGTTTATATTTTTCTTATATATATTTTTAAAAAATCATGGGGCATTTTAAAATTTTATGGCAATTAAGTAATTATTTTTATAAAATATTTTATATATAAATACACATACTAAAATTACCCTACAGTACAATTAATTTTCCTCTTATTAACCACCCTTTGTATAGGAGGTAAGAACTATGATGAACATAAATTGTTCTGAAAACTGTATGTATGGACGAGACGGGATATGTACTTTTAATACTATACTTAGTGCCTCCACCAGTGTAATTACCAATGGAAAATGCGGCTATTACACTGAAAAGGAATCTTCAAAAAAAGCTTCTCCTATAAATTAGGAGGAGCTTTTTAAATGATACTTTTATTTATTAAAAGTTCTTCAAAATTTATATATGATTTATAGTTTAATTTTAATCCTTCTATATATTTGTTTTTATAAACATATATATTATTTGAATATAAGGGGATTACAGGAATATCTTCTTCTAATATTTCAAAACATTTATTTTGTATTTCATTTTGTTTTTTAGTATCTTTATTTGTCTTAAGTAAATTTACATATCCATTATACAAAGAATTATTATACTTTGAATAATTAAAAGGATTATTATGAGTAAATTTTTCAAATATATTCAGGGCATTATCATACTCTTTATCATACTTTATAAGAGTCATATCATATTCACCATTATTTATATATTTTAAAAAGTCCCTCTCACTACATTCTTTTAATTCTATAGTTATATCCGAATTTTTTTCTATATTGGCTTTTAAATAATTTGCCACTTTTTTATCTTCTGCCGTATCCTTAAATATAAATTTAAACGTTGATTTAGGATTTAGTTCTATATTATTTTCATTATTTTTAGTGTCATTTTTAACCTTATTTTCTCCTAAATTCATAAACCCATTTATAGGTGTAGTTTCATCCTTCAATAGTTCATTATAAATTTTTTCTTTATCTAAGACTTGTTTTATAACTTCTCTCACCTTATATGGCACTCTATTTTCTTTTACATTAAATACTAAATATTGAAACTTATACTCTTCATTCTTTAAAGGTTCTTCTAGTATATTACCTATATTATTTAAATATTGGCTTTTAAACAAATCAACCTTTCCCAATTGAAGATCTACAAGTGCTTCTTCATCATTTTCAACCTTAATGACTTTTATCTTATTACTTGGCGTGATTCCCCAATATTTTTCATTAGCCACCAAGTTTATTTCATCACCATTTACACTTTTTATTATATATTGTCCTGAATATTTTAGATTAGAATATTCAGTTTCCCAATGATTAATTTTATTATCCAATTCTCTTAATCCATATAATGGATTCGCAAGTAATTCTATAAAAAAGCTACATGGATTATTAAGTTTTATTTGAAGAATATTATCTTCTATACTGCTTATAGCTACATTACTAAAATCCACCTTGCCATTTTTATAAGCTTCTGCTCCAGATATGCAAAATAGTTCATAGGCTAAAGGATTATCAGTATTTTTATTTAAAAGTTCAGAAAAAAATATTTTAAATTTTTCTGCAGTTATAATTTCTCCATTACTGAATCGTGCATCCTTTCTTATATAAAATTTATATGTAGTTTTATCTTTACTTACTTCCCATCTTTCTGCGATAGCTGGAATTATATTTCCTTCATCATCTTTTTTTACAAGTCCTTGAAAAATAGAATTTAGCATTTCTAATGAATTATCGTCATAAATAGCTCTCATATTTAAATTTTTAGGGAACTCAGTCATAGCATAGGTTATATACTCCTTATTTAACACACTTTGATTAAAACTTTGTTTTTTTTCTATACATCCATTTAATAAAACACATATTGTTATAGCTACTGCTATAATTTTTTTCATTTTACTCTCTCCTTTACTTAGCAATAATAATTATTACCAAAGTAAAAAAAAATAAACTAAATCTATATTTTGTTTATTTCAAGAAATAGGTAAATATCTATAAAATTTAAAATTATTCTCCTTTAAATCATTACAAATATCTCCTGTAAATCCTACTTGATGTCTTATAAACGTATATCTATCTATAAGCTTTATATTTCTATGAACAACTAAAGTAGGACTTTTTATTATTTTATTATCAAATATACCCATAGTTATAAATATAGACTTTTTAGCATTATATTTTAGTGCCTGTGTTAAAAAACATTCAAATATTTCCTCAAATATCATTTTTTCTTTAGAAAAATTTAAAAAAACACTATCTTCTTTTACACTTAAATACATCATAAGTGCTTCATTATTTTTAAGAACAACATGATATTGTATATTATTTTCCCAACATACCTTAACTAAACTATGAAATATTTTATCTATACTTAGTTTATTGAGCATTGAAAGGGCCTTATTTTCCTCTGCTTTTATTAACTTAAAGTAAGCTTTATAAAATTTATCCCTCATTCATTTCTCCTAAATATTGATTATTAATATTATATGAACGAGGTGAATATTAATTTCCTAAATAAGTTACTATAGGTTATAATTTATTTTTATGGTATAATTATTACAAGTTTTCATCTATTGGAGGGAAATTTATATGATTTTAGCATTAGAAATACTTGCTATAATATCCATGTGCATATTAATATTTGTAGTTGTATGGGGATTTGTAACATTACAGCAGGTATATAATCAATTAAAATATAAAAATTACTTGCTGGAAAAGTTAAATGTACATATGCATAATTTATGTCAAAAATTTAATGTTCCTGATTCATCTAAAGACTTACAAACTCAAGAAGAAGTTAATAAATAAATAAAAAAAATTCCCCAATTATATGGGGAATTTTTTATTAAGCTTTGCTTACTTCTTCACTTACAAGTTTATTTACTATTTGAGGATTTGCTTTACCCTTAGTTTCCTTCATTACAAGACCTACTAAGAAGCCTATCGCTCTCGTTTTACCATTTTTAAAATCTTCTATAGATTGAGGATTATTTGCTATTATCTTTCTAACTACTTCAAGTATAGCTCCCTCATCATTATTTTGTACTAGTCCCTTTTCTTCCACTATGATCTTTGGAGACTTTCCTGTTTCAAACATTTCTTCTATAACTTTTTTACCTATATTATTTGAAATAGTTCCTGCACCTATAAGCTTTATAAGTTCTGCTAAATGTTCTGGAGTAAACTTAACTTCTGCTATGGTTATAGCTTTTTCATTTATTATTCTTGAAATATCACCCATAAGCCAATTAGAAGTTGCCTTAGCATCATTAGATAGCTTTACGGTACTCTCAAAAAACTCTGCCATAGCTGTAGTTAACGTAAGAACTGATGCATCATATTTTGGAATGCCATATTCCTTAACAAATCTCTCTTGCTTTTCATGCGGAAGCTCAGGTATTGTTTTTCTAACCTGTTCTATCCACTCATCAGATATATTAAGAGTTACTAAATCTCCTTCTGGGAAATATCTATAGTCATTTGCTTGCTCTTTATTTCTCATAACTATAGTTATATTATTTGCTTCATCCCATCTTCTTGTTTCTGGCTCAATTTTTTCTCCATTTTTATTGGCTTCAATTTGTCTATCATATTCATATCTTAGAGCTTTTTCAAGAGCTTTAAATGAATTCATATTTTTTATTTCAACTCTAGTGCCGAATACACTGCTGCCTTTTGGCATAACAGATATGTTTCCATCACATCTTAAAGAACCTTCTTCCATTTTACAATCAGATACTTCAATGGAGGATAATATACTTCGAAGTTTTTGAAGATATAAAGTTGCTTCTTCTGGTGTCTTAATATCAGGTTTTGATACTATTTCTATAAGAGGCACTCCTGCTCTATTATAATCTACTAATGTCCCATTGTCTGTATGAAGTAACTTACCTGCATCTTCTTCCATATGTATTCTTTCAATACCTATTTTTTTCTTTTCTCCACTCTCAAGCTCTATTTCTATATACCCATCTCTACATATTGGAACTTCATCTTGAGTTATCTGATAGTTCTTAGGGCAGTCTGGATAAAAATAATTTTTTCTGTCCATTCTGCTTACTTGATTTATAGAACAATCGAGAGCCAATCCTGCCTTTATAGCACAATCCACTACCTTTTTATTTAACTGTGGTAGTGAACCTGGAAGCCCTAAACATACAGGACATACATGAGTATTTGATTTTCCACCAAACTCAGTTGTACATCCGCAATATATTTTAGTCTTTGTAGAAAGTTCTGCATGAACTTCAAGACCTATTACCGCTTCAAATTCCATCTATCTCTTCACTCCTTTTCACTTTTCACTTCTCAAAAGTCAGCTAGCTAGTAAACTTTGAAATCTAACTATTAACTATTATACATTAACTATTAACTATTAACTAAATACTTGGCTTCATAGTATGCCAGCTAGTTGATTGTTCAAAACTATATGCTAAATTAAATAATATATCTTCTCTATAGTAATTACTTATTATTTGAAGTCCTACTGGTAATCCATTCACCATTCCACATGGTATTGAAATAGCTGGAAGACCTGCTACACTTACAGGCACAGTATATACATCAGATAAATACATCTCCATAACATTATTTGATTTTTCTCCTATTTTGAATGCAGGTGTTGGAGAAGTTGGACATACTATTGCATCAAACTCTTTAAAAACTCTTTCATAATCTTGTTTTATTAAATTTCTAACCTTTAATGCCTTTTTATAATAAGCATCATAATACCCTGCTGATAAAACATAAGTTCCAAGCATTATTCTTCTCTTTACCTCTGATCCAAATCCTTCATCTCTGGATTTAAAGTAAATATCTACAGCATTTTTTGAATTTTCTGTTCTGTAACCATATCTTATTCCATCAAATCTTGCAAGGTTTGATGAAGCTTCTGCACTAGAAATTATATAATAAGCTGCAAGAGCATAGTCGGTTAAAGGAAGTGAACATTCTTTTACATCTGCTCCATTTTCCTTTAGTACCTTTATAGCGTCTTCTACAGTTTTTCTTACTTCAGCGTTAAGTCCTTCCGCAAAAAATTCCTTTGGAATACCTATTTTTTTGCCCTTCAAATCCTTAGATAAAGCTTTAGTATAATCAACAATTTCTATAGGAGCTGTAGTAAAGTCTCTTTTATCTAATCCTGAAATATTTTGAGCTAAGAGCGCAGAATCTTCCACATCCCTTGAAAGTATTCCAACTTGATCTAATGTGGAACCAAAAGCCACTGCCCCATACCTAGATATTCTTCCATAGGTAGGTTTTAGTCCAACTACTCCACATAAAGCTGCTGGCTGTCTAACTGAACCACCAGTATCTGTTCCAAGAGCTAGCGGTGCCTCAAATCCTGAAACACAAGCTGCAGAACCACCTGAAGAACCTCCTGGTACCATATCTGTATTCCAAGGATTTCTTACTGGCTTATATGCACTGTTTTCATTTGAAGAACCCATTGCAAACTCATCCATATTTAATTTTCCAAGTATTATTCCATCTTGCCTCTTTATCTTTTCTATAACATGAGCATCATAAGGAGCCTTATATCCTTCAAGTATTTTAGATGCACAAGTATTTTGCATACCTTTTACACTTATGTTATCTTTTATAGCTACAGGAATCCCTGCAAGGCTCTTAAGCTCTTCTCCACTAGCTATTTTATTATCTAATTCTTTTGCCTTATTTAAAGCTTCTTCTCCTGCTACATATAAATATGCTCCTAAAGTAAAATCAACTTTTTCTATTCTATTTAAGTAACTATGTACTACTTCTTCAACTTTTACTTCTTTAGTTTTAATTTTATCTTTCAGCTCATGGGCTGTAAGATTATATATTTCCATTATATCTGTTCCCTCCCTTTAAAATGCAATCTTTAGTTTTCTATTACATTTGGAACCTTTATATACTCCTCTAAACTTTCTGGAGCATTATTCATTACATCTTCTATATTCATAGATTCCTCTACTTCGTCTTCTCTAAATTTATTTTCGATATAATATGGATTAACTATAATATCAGTGTTATCTGTATCTAATTCATTTAGCTTTTCCATATAGTTTAAAACATTATTCAAATCCACAAGAAGACCTTCTTTTTCCTCTTCTGTAAGTTCTATTCTAGCTAACTCTGCTACATATTCCACATCTTTTTTAGAAACAGCCATTTACATTCCCTCTCTTTCTATATTAAATTTTTTTAAACTCTTATATTGTATCATAAAAAATACAAATTATATACCATATAACATTTTAAGCCAACCTCATACATTATATACAAGGTCGGCTTAAATTATTGTACATTCATAAATATAAAAAATATACTGCCTGCAGCAAAAACTATACATATTAAAGGATATACCTTATTTGTCAATCCACTTTTAAAATCTATAAGTTTTATACTCCATACTATCATTGTAAAAAAAATACACCATTGCAAAGTATAATAACCATAAAAATACTTTATATAAACAAATTGATAAGTTGTTAGTATTGTAAGTATTAATGCTAGAGTAGTTATTAAAACAAGTCCCCATCCTAACACATCTACTGCTCTCCTCATTTTATTGTCCTCCAGTTTCTCTCATATACCTTCTCTAATATACCTACTTTTCTATAAGTTTTTCAAATTCTTCTTCATTAAGTATCTTTATTCCAAGTTCAACAGCCTTATCGTACTTTGATCCTGCATCTTCACCTGCAAGTACGTAATCTGTTTTTTTACTGACACTACCAGATACCTTTGCTCCTAAAACTTCTAGCTTTTCTTTTATTTCATTTCTACTATACTTTTTTAAAACTCCTGTAACCACTACTGTTTTATTTGTAAATACACTTTCTTCTGTTACTTCCAAATCATCTGATATAGGCTCTATTCCAAGATTTAATAATTCTTCAATACTCTTTATTATTTTCTCTTGATTAAAAAAATCTATTACACTTTTTGCAACTATATCCCCTATATCTTCTACGGATATAAGCTCTTCAAAGTTTGCATCAATTATGTTTTTTAAATTTTTAAATTTTTTTACTAAGTCCTTTGCAGTCTTTTTCCCTACATTTGGGATACCTAATGCATATATAAATGAAGATAATTCTGGTTTTTTACTTTTTTCTAATGCATTTATTATATTTTGAGCCTTCTTTTCTCCAAACTTTTCTAAAGTAAGTAATTCTTCCTTAGTTATTCTATATAAATCAGCAATTGATTTTATATTAAGTTTTTCAAAAAATTGCTCTGCAGTTTTTTCACTAAAACCTTCTATGTTCATTCCTTCACGATTTGCAAAGTGAACTATACTCTTCACCATTTGAGGCTTACAAGATAATGTGTTCTCACAAAAATAATGTACACCTTCTTGTATAAGCTCACTGCCACAATATGGACACTTACTTGGGGGTTCTATTTCCTTTCCATTAGGCAAAGTTTCTTCTACAACTCCCATTATTTCAGGTATTACATCATTTGATCTTCTAATAAATACATCGCAACCTATTTTAACACCTTTTCTCTTTATATCATCCATATTATTTAATGTAGCTCTTTTTATAGTTGCTCCTGCAAGTTCTACAGGCTTCAGCAATGCTGTAGGAGTTACTCTCCCGCTTCTGCCTACATTCCATTCCACATCTAATAGTGCAGTTGAAGCTTCTTCTGCTTCAAATTTATAAGCTATTGCCCATTTAGGAAATTTAATAGTGTATCCTAAAACTTCTCTTGTTTTAACATCATCGATTGCAGTAACTATTCCATCTATGTCATAGTCTAAATCATTTCTAATACTTTCTATGTAAGCTATTTCTTCTTGAATTTCATCTATATTTTTACAAGCCTTCATATAGTCATCCATAGGAAGTCCCATCTTTTTAATGAAATTCATCATTTCGGTATAGCTTTTAAAAGGTTTTCCCTCATTATATCCTACATCATAGAAAAAAGCTGAAAGATTTCTTCTAGCAGTCTCCCTTATGTCTAAATTTCTTAATGCTCCTGCTGCTCCATTTCTTAAATTCTTTAATGGAGTTGAAGCTTCTTTATTATACTCGTTAAAAGCATCCTTAGTCATTATAGCTTCTCCATGAACTTCAATCAAGCTATAATTATCTATTTTTAATGGTAATGTTTTGATAGTCTTGGCCTGAAAAGTTATATCTTCTCCAACTTCACCAGTACCTCTAGTTGCAGCTTTAGATAACACTCCAAGTTCATTATAAGTACAATTTATACTAAGGCCATCAAATTTTTTTGTAATTATATACGTAAGCTCTGGAAGCTTTTCTTCATGAATTGAATTATAATCATTTACTGCCTTAATATTTTTATTGTGCCACTCCTTTAATTCCTGAAGACTTTGAGCTTTGTCAAGACTCCAAAGTCTTGCCTTATGAGCGTATTTTTGAAATTGAGTAAGTACCACATCTCCAACCCTTTGAGTTGGAGAATATGGTAATATATACATTGTTTCTTTTTCTAGTGCTTTGAGTTTATCATACTTTTTATCGTATTCTTTATCTGATATAGAAGGATTATCTAATACATAGTATTCATAAGCATACCTATTAAGTTCCTCTATAAGTTCTTCTATTTCCTTTTTCTTTAGTTCAAGACTTTCCATACCTTAGCCCTCCTCTAAACTGCCTCTAAAGGAGCTACACTTAACATCAATATTTTAACTCCCATTCTATCAAATGCAATGGTTAATTTTACATCTTCTCCACTTTTAACTGCACTTACTATAGTTCCTATTCCAAACTTACCATGTTTTACCTTTTTACCTGGAGTTGCATCAATTTGAGTTAACTTACTACTATTAGATTCAATAGCAGCCTCCTTTTGAATATTTTGCCTAGTTATATTAGTATTTACCCCACTTTGATTTCTATTTATATAATTACTACTATCATTCATATATCTATTAAAAGAAGTACGTGGACTTATATCATCTTTTAAATTCATAGGTATTTCCCTTATAAAATCCGACTCCGGATAGTTTACAAATCTTCCAAATACCCTTCTTGAAGATGCTGAAGTCATATAAAGCCTTTCCTTAGCTCTTGTAATACCTACATAACAAAGTCTTCTGGATTCCTCCATCTCTGCTGGATTACTTATGGATTGAGCCCCTGGGAATATTCCATTTTCCATTCCTGCCATAAATACTACATCAAACTCTAATCCCTTAGCACTATGCACTGTCATAAGTACTATAGCATCTACATCTTCACTATAGTTATCCACATCAGATACTAGTGTGACCTGTTCTAAGAAAGCCGATAAACTCTTATCCTCAGATCCACTTTCAAAATCTACTGCAGCAGAAACTAATTCCTTTAAATTTTCAAGTCTAGTTAAATCTTCTATATCATTAGATTTTTGAAGTTCATCAATATACCCTGTAGTTTGTAAAATTTCTTGAATAAGCTTTGATACAGATACTTCATCTTTCTTTCTTATAAAACTATTTATAAGTCCTACAAACTTATTTATAGAAGCAACAGCTCTCGATGAAAGTCCTATATTTTCAGCATCTAATAGCACACTATACATACATTCATCCATATCTACTGCAAACTCTTGAAGTTTCTCAACAGTAGCATCGCCTATACCTCTTTTAGGTACATTTATTATTCTTTTTAAACTTATATCATCTAATGGATTATTTATAAGTCTTAAGTATCCCATTATATCCTTTATTTCTTTTCTATCATAAAATCTAAGTCCACCTACTATTTTATAAGGTATTTTATTTCTTATAAAAACTTCCTCAAATATACGAGATTGAGCATTTGTTCTATAAAGAATAGACATTTGATTGTAACATTTATTTTCATCATCTCTTACTTTCTTTATTTCACTACATATAAATTGTGCCTCATCTATATCAGAATTTGCTCTATATATCTTTATGCTTTCTCCCATACTGCTTTCATTGTATGGTCTAAGGGCTTTATTTTTTCTTTCACTATTATTTTTTATAACTCCATTAGCTGCATATAATATATTTGGAGTTGACCTATAGTTTTGCTCTAATTTTACAACCTTTGCCTCTGGATAATCCTTTTCAAAATCTAATATATTTCTTATGTCAGCACCTCTCCAAGCATATATACATTGATCATCATCACCTACAACGCATATATTTCTATGAGCTGCTGCAAGTAATCTGGTAAGCTCATACTGACATTTATTCGTATCTTGATACTCATCTACCATTATATATTTAAATTTTCTTTGATAAAATTCTAAAACATCAGGATTTTTTCTAAATAATTCAACAGTTTTATATATCAAATCGTCAAAGTCTAACGCATTGTTACTCTTTAACTTCTTTTGATATAAAAGATACACATCTGCTATTTTATTAGTTCTATAATTATCTTCATTTTCCCTTTTAAATTGTTCCGGAGATATAAGATTATCCTTTTGTTCTCCTATTTTATTTATAATTTGCTTATCATCTATATCCTTTTCGTTTATATTTAATTCCTTAATACATTCCTTCATAAGAGTCTTTTGATCATAGCTATCATATATAGCAAAATTTTTGTTATATCCAAGCTTTTCTATTTCTCTTCTAAGTATTTTTACACAAGTAGAGTGAAAAGTGGATATCCACATATTTTCTGCTTCATTTCCAACTATATTCCTTACTCTTTCCTTCATTTCCTTAGCCGCTTTATTTGTAAATGTAATAGCGAGAATTTGTGAAGGATAAACATCTAGATTTTTTATTAAATTTGCAATTCTATATGTAAGCACTCTTGTTTTCCCTGATCCTGCCCCTGCAAGAATAAGCAGTGGCCCATCTACCGTTGATGCCGCTTCGTACTGCTCCTTGTTAAGTAACTTTCTCAAATCCATATAATTCACTCCCAAAATTTATCTTATTAATTCCTGGTTCGTTTTATATTATAACATTTTACTAAGCATTTAATCATATGAATTTTTAATTTCTACTGTCCAATTTTTAATTGTAAAAATTTTGGTGAAAATTATAAAAATTATTACATTAATAAAGTTTATTATATAAAATAATTAATTTTTACTATAAATTGATGAGGAAAAGTTATATTTAAATGTCAGTTTACTACATTATTTTTCACAGCTGTGTGTTAATATGTAACTGTAAAATATTTACTTTATTTTAGAAGGGTTATTATGAATAAAAAACTATTATCATCTTTAATTGCACTTACTATAGTTGGAGGTAATTTTGTTACTTCTAATATTCCAACTAAGGCTGCTACTTTAGAAAATAAAGAAGAACCTGTACTTCAACAAGTCATACAGCGTAGAGCACATTCTATGGTGAGAGTAATAGCTACAAGTGGAGCAAATATTAGATCTGGTGCTGGTAATAATTACTCAATTGTAGCAACTGCTAATTATGGACAATATCTAGATTTTCTTCAAGAAGTGCGTTCAGATTCCTATGGAACCAATTGGTATAAAGTTCAAAAATCCAATGGGGTAGTTGGTTGGATAAGTGGGGATGTTTGCGAAGTTTTATAATATAAATTCAATTATATCTTTCAACGACTAATATGAAAATAAAAAACTATTAAGTTAGGCTCATTTAAACTTAATAGTTTTTTTGTTTTGAGGTAATCCTTAATTTATAATTTTTCTATTAATTGAATAACATAAATACTATAAGCTATTTTTATGGAGGTCATTATGTTCAAAAAAATAAAATTAATTATATCAACAATATTAATACTTGCTCTGTTATTAGCTGGATGTACCAATAAAACCAAACAACTAACTATTGAAAACCAAAAAAACACTAATGAAATTAAACAATTAAATATTCCTAACTCAAGAGAAATAATACAAAATTTATGCTCTGATGAACTTGAAGGTAGACTTTTGGGAAGCGATGGAAATAAGCTTGCAGAAGAATATATTTATAATTTATTTTCTCTACTTAAACTAGAACCAGTTTTTGACGATAGTTATTATGCTCCTTATACTTATAAAACCACCGCAGAGCATGATACTAGAATTACTTTTGATAAGCAAGCTAATAACTTAGTTGGTAAAATAACTGGAACAAATAATAAGAATGCACTTATTATTTCAGCACATCTGGATCATATCGGCATAAGAAACGGAAAAATCATCAAAGGTGCTATTGATAATGCTTCGGGAGTTGCAGTTCTAATTAATTTAGCTGATGAATTAAAAAAGCAGTCAAATAAAATTAAATTTGATTATGACATCGTTTTTGCTGTATTCAATGGTGAAGAAGTTGGAATGACTGGAAGCAAAAGCTTCGTTTCACAAATAGGTAAAATTTATGATAACTTTTATAATATAAATATCGATTCAGTAGGCTATAAAAATACTAGTAGTGTCGTACTAAATAATAGTTTTAACAATTTAAGAGGATTATCAAATAATAATGACTTCAATAAATTATATACTAACCTTAAAATTCATTTTGAAAATAACAACCTGACTATCTCAAGAAAAAAATTGCCCTACCTAGGGAGCGACGATTATAGCTTCCAAGAAAAAGGTTATCCAGCCATAGGAATAATTGAAGAAAATGTTAAAGATATAATTCATACTCCAAATGATACTCCAGAAATGATAGATTACTCTAGATTGGAATTGATAAAAAAATCAATTTATAGTTTCATTATTAACTCTGGAGATTGTTTATTTAAATAAAAACTAAAAGTCAAAAGGACTTTGCATTGCAAAATCCTTTTGACTTGTTTGTATATATTTACTTATCATTATTTCAAATAAACTTACAAACTAAGAATTAGATATTGGAGATTAGCGACTAGCGATTTTCTCCTATTTACTAGCATCTTGAACCTTGCCCCTAGTTACTTATCCCCGCCTACTAACTTCAGCGCTGCTGCACACATTGCCTTAATTCCCACAGGTATAACTCTTTCATCACAAATAAAATTAGGATTATGCACTATGCAGGAGTTTTCATTTATTTCAGACTTACATCCTACCCACATAAATGTACAAGGAACATGCTTATTAAAGAAAGAGAAATCTTCTGCTCCTGTAGCTGGTCTTTCAGGTATCACTACATTTTTTTCTCCTATATACTCTCTAAGTCCCTCAATAACTTCTCTAGTAAGTTCTTCATCATTATAAGTCAGCGGATATCCTAGTACATATTTAAATTCATAATCACATCCTAAAGCCTGACATATATTCTTTATTACATTTTCAATTCTACCAGGCATCATGCCCGCTACTTCTGGTGCAAAGGTTCTTACAGTTCCCTCTATTTCTACTCCATCCGGTATTACATTATATCTATATCCACCTCTTATAACTCCAAGGGTTACCACTGCACTATCTAGCGGATTTACATTTCTGCTTACTATAGTTTGAAGAGCTGTAATAACATGTCCCGCAGCAACTATCGCATCCGCTCCCTGATGAGGTGCTGAACCATGAGCACTTTTCCCTTTAACCTTTATAAATATTCTATCAGATTGAGCCATCATAACTCCAGTTTTAAGTGCCACCTTTCCCACTGGAATATCCCATACATGAAGTGCTACTGCTGCATCTACTTTAGGATTTTGAAGCACCCCATCCTCTATCATATAATTTGCACCACCTGTTGGATTGCATTCCTCTGCAGGTTGAAACACAAATTTTATATTCCCCTTTATTTCATCCTTCATTTGAGATAACACCTTAGCTGCTCCTATCAAAATGGAAGTATGAACATCATGACCACAAGCATGCATTACTCCGGTAACCTGTGATTTAAATGGAATATCTGTTTGCTCCTCTATAGGAAGTGCATCCATATCTGCTCTTAAAAGAAGTGTTTTTCCACTTTCTTTTCCCCTTAAAAGTGCCACCACTCCAGTTTTTCCTACTCCTGTTTCAATTTCAAGCCCTAATCCTTTAAGATTTTCCTCTACTATTTTAGCCGTTTTATGTTCATTCATTCCAAGTTCAGGATGCTTATGAATTTCTCTTCTTATATTAATTATCTCTTCAGTAATATTCTCTATCATGGAATCAATCTGCAAATTCATCCTAGAACTTGCATCTAAATTTATCATATATAATCCCCCCGTTATAATAATCCTTATTTTCCAGTTCTCAATCTCTAGCCTCAAATCCTCAATTCCTAATGCTTAAATCAGTAATCGAGTACTAGGAAATTTTTAACATTTTTAATAGCTATTATTAACTCCCGACTAGAGATTGAAAAAAATTGTATTATATATTATTTTATACTTACTCCAGGTCCTATTGGTAAGCCCAGTCCATACCATGCCATTGCAAATACAATCCATACAACTAACATTATCAAACTATAAGGCATAGCTGTTGATAAAACTGTTCCTACTCCTGCATCTTCATCATATTCATTTACAAAACCTAATACGATTGGGAAATATGGGAATAGAGGTGATATGATATTAGTAGTTGAATCACCTATTCTATAAAATAATTGTGTTACTGCTGGATGGTAACCAAGCATATAAAACATTGGAACAAATATTGGTGCAAGTAATGCCCATTTTGCTGAACCACTACCTATAAATAAGTTGATAAATGCAGTAAGAAGTATAAATAATACGAATAATGGAATACCTGTTAAATTAGCCGCCTTTAATGCATTAGCTCCATTTACAGCTAAAATATAACCTAAGTTACTCCAATTAAAGTATGCTATAAATTGTCCTATAACAAATACAAGTACAATATAAGATGCCATATCTTTTATAGCTACAGCCATATATTTAGGAATATCTGCAGAGGTCTTTATTTTTCCTACCTCTCTTCCGTATATTACAGAGACTAGCACAAATAAGAATAGTAGTAATGGAATTATTGAATTTAAAAATGGGGATGGGATAAGTCCATGAGTTTTAGGATTTCTTAATAATCCGTTCTTTGGAACTACCGCAATAAGTACTATAGCTATATATATAAGCGCAGCAATTCCAGCTTTCTTAAGTCCTCTTTTTTCTTCAGGTGTTGAAGGTTTATTTTCAACTTGTTTCTTTCCTGTATATTTTCCAAGTCTTGGTTCCACAATCTTTTCTGAAACTAAGGTGCATATAATTGCAAGTACGAAAGTTGATACAAACATAAAATACCAGTTATCTACAGCTGTTACAGATATATTTTTATTTACTAAATGAACTGCTTCTGTGGAAATACCTGCAAGTAATGCATCAGTACCAGCTACCATTAAGTTTGCACTAAATCCTGCTGTAGTGGCAGCATAGCCAAGAGCAATACCTGCTACTGGATGCCTTCCCATAGACGCAAATATAACTGCAGCTATAGGTGGGATTATTACAATAGCTGCATCTGATGCTATATTTCCACATATACCAATTACAGCAATTGCAAATGTTATTACTTTAGGAGAGGCTCCCATTATAGTTTCTTTCATAAAAGTTCCCATAAAGCCTACATGTTCCGCAAGTCCAATACCAAGTGTCATAGTAAGAACAAGTCCAAGTGGTGCAAATCCTGTAAAGTTTTTAATCATGCTTTCTAGCATAAATACTATGCCTTCTCTTGATAAGAGATTTTTGGCAACAACAGGTTTATTTGTTACAGGGTCCATTACTTGAACACCAGTCATTCCGCAAATTACAGATATAATCCATATTAATATAATAAGCCCTATGAATAGCATAAATGGATGAGGTATTTTATTTCCTACCCTTTCTACCCAGCCTAAGAATCCCCCCGTTTTTTGAACGGTCTTTACATTTTTATTAGTTTGCATAATCCCCCTCCTAACACAATTAAAGATTTATTAATTAAGGCTCAACAAACAATATTGATAAATAATTAATTCCCCTCCTTTTCATAAAGCTTTAAGACAGTAGTAGCATAAACCTTTACAGCTACTTTTAAAACCTCTTCATTAAAATCAAATCCATTATTGTGATGATCTGCTGCCCTTTCTGTGCCAAACATTAAATAAACTGCTTTCCCCTTATTTTGTTGAACCTTATTCATCATATAAGTTGCGTCTTCTGAGCCTGATAAACTTGTATATTCTACTATATTAGTTATATCTGAAACTTCATTTGATGCCTCTTTTACTAATAAGGATAATTCCTTGTCACTATATCCACTCTCTGCCTTTCCTGCTAAAGTAACCTCACAAGTTACATCATACATATTTGCTGCACTTTCAAGTATTTTTATTGCTCTTTGTGTAATATATTCATTTATTTCAGTAGTTTCCCCCCTAGTTTCTATTTTCATTTCTGCTCTATCTGGTACTACATTTCTTCCTGTACCTGCTTTTAAGACTCCTACATTTATTCTAGCTGTGCCATCTCCATGCTGACATAAAGTGTGTAAATTTAATGCCGCTGTAGCTGCTGCAAGTAATGCATTTTTCCCCTTTTCAGGGGTAGCTCCTGCATGAGTTGCTCTTCCTTTATAATACACATCAAGCTTTGTTGTGGATAGGAATCCTCCTGTATTTACAACGAGTTCTCCTAATTTTCCAGACTTAAATCCTATATGCCCAGTAAATAAATAATTTACATTATCTAAAATTCCTTTGTTAACCATAGAGTAAGCTCCTCTAGTGCCTTCTTCAGCTGGTTGAAATACAAATAAAATCTTCCCCTTTAATTGTTCCTTTATATTATTCATTGCTTTTGCTAATACTAATCCTATAGCAGCATGTCCATCATGACCGCAAGCATGCATATTACCTTCATTTATTGAAGCAAATCCTTCATTTGTAGGTCTATGATTTATATCATCACTTTCTATTCCCTCTAAAGAATCTATATCAAATCTAAATGCAATAGTTTCCCCTTCTTTTTTTGTATCTAATATTCCAACTACTCCTGTTGCTCCATTTTTCATTAAATTTAAATATTCTTCCTTTGCTCCTTGGGAAAGAGCCCTCTTTTTATATTCTTCTAACCTTTCTTTACTAGGGACTCCCATCATAGAGTTTATATCTATAACCTCTTCTCCTATTTTCACTTCTAATCCAACATCCTTCAAATAATCTGCTATTTTTGATGCAGTTCTAAATTCAGTCCATCCACTTTCTGCATATTTATGAAAATCTCTTCTTAAACTTATTAATTCGTCCAAAGACAAATCTATGTTTTTAAATAAATTATTTTTTAAATCCTTCATTTTTACCAACCTCTTTTAACATTTTAATCTTTGTTTATATATATATGTATATTCTGTTACCCTTCAATAATTCATTCCATTTTTTCAAGTTTTTATAATTTATATCATTATACATATACAACTAACAATCATTATAATTTCATATGTTTTAATATTTTTATAATTTTAGATAAAAAAAATACCAAGAAGTTTTTTAGGGACTATAAATAAGGTGCTAGATGCTAGGAATTGTAGAAATTTTGCGTATGTAAAATTTCTATAATTTCTAACTCCTAACACCTAAATCCTTAATCCTAAAAACTGCTTAGCATTTTTTAAGCTTCTTCTTTTTCCTCAAGTCTTTTTAATACTATTTTATAACCTTCGCTTCCATAATTTAAGCATCTATTTACTCTGCTTATGGTTGCAGTACTTGCTCCTGTTGCCGCTGATATATCCTGATAAGTTCTCTTTTCTTTTAACATCTTTGCCACTTGTAATCTTTGACTAAGAACTTGTATTTCATTTATAGTACAAATGTCATCAAACAATCTATAACACTCTTCCCTGGTCTCCAAGCTTAAAATGGCTTTACATAAAAAATCCATTTCTTTACTCTCAACTTTTGAACTAAAATTTCCCATGATTTTCAGCTCCTTATTCATAATTAAAATATTTTCTTATGTAATTTATAAAAATATATAATTTCGCTATAAATCAACATACCTTGATTTATTTAATGTGTTCTCTCTATTATAGCACATATATGATAAATTTTATCGTTTACATTGCATAATTTGTAAAAATCTTTGATAATATTTATTATTTTCAAAAAAATAAAACAACCCATTGGGGCATGGGTTGTTTTTTAATAAATAAAAGGGGGCTATTCATTCTTTTATTTATTCTTGCATAACTAATTATATAAGAATACTAATTTAAATTCAAGTGATATTTGAAAATTTGATTTTAAAATTTTTGTTAAATGAAATAAAAACCTTCAATTTTTATATATCTTTAAGCGTTTCTAATTCTTCTGATGTAAGTTCTCTATATTCTCCTTCCATAAGTTCAGTATCCAAAGATAAATTACCAAACTTAACTCTCTTTAAATAAACTACTTCCTTTCCCCTAGCCTGAAACATCCTTTTTACTTGGTGGAATTTCCCTTCTTGTATAGTTATATAAACTTTGGAGCCATCTTCATTTGCGTCTACTATTTCAAGTTTTGCAGGAAGACATTTATAGTCATCATCTAAAATTATACCCTTTTTAAAAGCCTCAATATCTCCTTCATTCACTTCTTTATCTATTTCGGCATAATACACCTTATCTACATGCCACTTAGGAGAAATTAATTTGTGATTTAACTCTCCATCATTGGTAATAAGAAGTAATCCTACAGTATCTTTATCTAGTCTTCCTACTGGGAATGGTTTAAACACCTGATAATCTATATCTAATAAATCTATTACCGTTTCATCACGATTATCAAAGGTAGCTGAAATGACTCCATCAGGCTTATTCATCATAATGTATATGTACTTTCTATATAAAAGTTCCTCTCCGTTTACCTTTACAATGCTTTTTTCTGGATCTATACTCATTGAGGAGTCTTTAACTATTTCTCCATCTACTTCTACTCTCCCATTTTTTACTAATGATTTTACTTCTTTTCTACTTCCAAATCCTAAGTTAGCAAGTATTTTATCTAATCTTTCCACTATTTTTCCTCCCTCATTTTTAAATACAAAATTAATATACCATTTATCTTATATATTTTACCACCATTTTCTCTTGTAATTCTTTAAAATATAAAAAGTCAGCTTGAGGCTGACCTTTTATCTAAAATTATTAACTATCATCTATTAATTATTACACATACCCATTATTTCCCGTAGTTTTTCATAACATATTGTATAAACTCTCTGGATTCATAAGGTAACTTATGTATATCTTCTTTACTCTTTACCCCTAATTTTTCTACAGTACCCGTTCCCGCACTATATCCTGCTAAAGCTAGCTCTTTACTATTCCCATAGGTATCTAAAAGATTTTTAAGAAGCTTTGTCCCACCCATGACATTGTCTTCTATCTCATAAGGATTTTCAACTCCCATAGCCTTAGCCGTTCCTGGCATCAGCTGCATCAATCCCATTGCACCAGCTGAAGATGTTACGTTTGGTTTAAATCTTGATTCGTGATAAATGATTGTATTTATCAGTTCCTTATCTATACCATATTTTTTAGAAGCCTTTTCCACAGCTTCCTCTATCCTTGCATCATCACTTTTCATACTAGAACTTATGTCTTTTATAGCAGCTGTAACTCTTTCTTGTCCTCCATATCCAAGACTTTGTCCTTGTTCATCTGTAAGCCCTAGATTAGCAAAATCTATATTGCCATTTGAATCCATCATAGCCTCAGTAATACTTTGCATCACTATTTCAAAAGCTGGCGAATCCCCCATTGCTTCCTTAAACATTTGTGTCATAAGCTGCATTTGATAAAACTGCTCTACTTTTTTATTGTCATCTATATTCATCCTCATATCACCTCTAAATAATAAATTCTAAAATAGCATAGTCTTCATAAGCACACTTCTTATAATTGCTTTTACACAAAGCAAGCACCTTATATTTTCCCTTTTTAAAAGGAACAAAGCTATAATAATTTTTTTTGCAGTAATTTTGAACCTTAAACCATTCATCTTCTTCCATCAAATAAAATTCATATATAGTATCCTTGCCACCTTCATTTTCTGCAGTAACTATAATAGGCTTATTAATTTCCATTTTGCTATCACTGCATTTTATAGTTGTATTAGTAACTGGCAATGCCTGATGAACTGGTATCCTAGCTTCTTTTTTATTATCAAATTCCTTATTACTTAATTTATTTTTAACATACATTTCTACTACATACATGCCACTATGTGGAGCAATAAAGTAATATTCTATGCTTTCTACATAATTTGTTTCTTCAATTTTATGTCCATTTATTTTTAAAACATACTTAAATAATAAATCCTTTGTATTTGTTGATATTATATTAAGTTTTATGGTATCACCAGCAACATAATACTCATTTAAAGGCATTAAAATATAGTCTATATTTGCTGGAAAAAATTCATAGGAATTTATATATATAATTTTATGACTATCATATTCCTTCAAAGAATATTTATCTTTTACCATTACTTCTATTTCAAACTTACCTTCTTCTTGTGGTACAAACTTTATAAAGTTGCAGCTTCCATAATCTATTCTTCCCCTTTCTTGTCCTTCTTTTCTTATTATAAAGCTATACCTTAAAGTAGCGCTGCCAGAAGCATTTACCTCTATTATAACTTCTTCATGCTTTAATATCTCATTTCCCTTATCTATAATAATATTATCTATTTTTATGGGAAGTTTAACTTTTTCATCAACTGTAAAGTAAAACTCCTCTTTTTGTTCATATTCGCCATCAAAAGATGAATCTTTTACCCATAATATAACCTTATATTCTCCTGATTTTTCTGGCTTCCAAGCATAATCATTTAGTCTTATGTAACCTGAATCAGCACTAGAATTTCCATCTATGATATATCTATAAAGAAGTTCATGTCCTCCAGTAACTATTGCTTGAAGTTCAATTTCTGTTTCTACCCGCTGTGGGCTCATTTTATTTGCGGTAAAACTATTTATTTCGATATCCTTATATGGGCGGATATTAAAATTTATTATAGCCCTATCATCATATTCCTTAGGAGAATACATATCCTTTACCATACACATTAATCTATAGTCTCCAGACACTTCTTCAGTGTACGCTACCACTTTTTTCGTGGAATATTCTTGTACACATTTAAATTCTCCATTTTTAGATATCTTTATAAACTTATAAAGTATTACTCTGTCCTTGTCTCCATCGGTATCCACTTCAAATAATAACTCTTCGTTACATATTCTCTCGCTAGTTATACACCTAAAATTTCTTATTTCTATTTTTTTTAATGGAAGTACGTTAAAATCTACCCTTGTAAAATCATTATATTGCTTAAGAGAATTAACCTCCTTACATTCAACCAATATTTCATGTTTACCAGGATTCTTTATAGTACATTCTAAAAAATTATCTAAAGTATAGTCCTTTATAATTTGCCAATTAAATTCTTCCTTTAGCCAATACCTATACATAATATTATCTTTATTTGAAGTAACATCTACTTTTATTTTTTCTCCAACTTTTATTTCCTTTTTATTTATTTTAAGAGAATCTATTATTTTTTCTTGTGATTTACCTATTATAAAATCACTTCTTGATAAATATTCAAAAGGTTTTATACTGTCTTTTACTTTAGCTTGTACCATTATAGTGTACTTTCCATCTTCTTTTGGTACCCATTTTATATTGTTTTTATAATCAAAATCTCTTAATACTTCCCATATACCATTACATCCTACAAAAAATTTATATAATAAATTATCGTTATCAGATACTTCCGCCTTTATAATTATTTCCTCTTCCCTCTCTCGGGGACTTTCTAAACTAAAGGTGATGGAAATCTCATTCATAATTCATAACCCCCATTTAAACTCTTCCTATTTTATATTATACTATAAGTACCATATTCTGTAATGTGGTTTTTATTTACATATGGATAATTTGGAAAAATATCTGATTTTATCCTAAATTAGTATATCCCAATTTATAGAGATATTTCCTTATAAACTAGGGGGGTTTTTATGAGACTATATAATGCTGAACTCGTATCATTTGATACTATAAAACTTAAAACCGACAACTGTTCTATGGATAAATTACTCAAACTAAAGATACGCAATGGCCTTACAACTTTGCGTGTAAAAGAGTATTATCTGAATAAAGATGTGTTACAAATAACTTTAAACGCTTTTATTAATATAAAAGAAAAAAGCGAATTAATATTAGGTAAAAATAAAGTTTCTGTAAATTATTATCCACTATATAAGTCAGATGAATTTAATAAATTATATTATTATGCTGGCAATCTTGGATATACTTATTCATCGGAAGAAACCTTGTTTTCCTTATGGTCTCCTATTGCATTAAGTATAAATCTTTTAATTTACGACTCTGGAGACCCTAGTTTAGAAGAAAAGCCCCGCAGAGCACAAATGAAAGAATATGAAAATGGAGTTTGGAGATGCAGCATCAAAGAAAACTTAGATGGATATTTTTACACTTATGAAATAAATATAGATGGAATCATAAGAGAAGTTATAGATCCTTATACTCCAACAGTTGGTATAAATGGTTTAAGAGGCGCTATAATAAACTTAAATAAGTCTAATCCTAAAAACTTTGAAAAAGACTCTCCTTTAAAGCTAAATTCTCTTACAGACGCCATAATTTATGAATTAAGCATAAGAGATATGTCCACTCACCCTAATAGTGGAATAATAAATAGAGCTAAATTTTTAGGACTATCAGAAGATAATACTTATTCTAATAGCAATATACGCACAGGCCTTAGCCATGTTAAGGAATTAGGAATTACCCATGTACAACTTATGCCAATTTTTGACTTTAGTCACATAAATTCTAGTGAAAAATATCCCCTGCTTTATAATTGGGGATATGACCCTGAAAATTATAATTCAGTTGAAGGTATATATGCTACAGATCCCTATAATCCTTATTGCAGAATACAAGAACTTAAGACACTAATATACACCTTTCATAAAAACAATATAGGCGTAAATATGGATGTAGTATATAACCATGTTTTTAATGCTTCTAAGAGTAATTTTGAAAATATATTTCCTAAATACTATTTTAGATACAATGAGGATGGCTGCCTAAGCAATGGCAGCGGATGTGGGAATGATATAGCATCCGAAAATCCTATGGTGAGAAAATTCATAGTTGACTCTGTGAAATTTTGGGCTAAGGAATATCACCTAGATGGATTTAGATTTGACTTAATGGGAATTCACGATCTAGATACCATGAATATTATAAGAGATGAATTATATAAGATAAATCCTTACATCATTATATATGGAGAGGGGTGGAACTTAAATACCTCCTTACCTGAAGAAAAGAAAGCAACTCAAAAAAACTTTTATAAAATTCCCTATATTGGTCATTTTAATGATTTTGTAAGAGACAGTATTAAAGGGTCCACCTTTATACCCACAGATATAGGTTACGCTTCTGGGAAAGAAGATATGGAAAATAATATAAAGATTTGTGCTTCTGGTTCTATAAATTACAATGAGCATATAAAAGGAATGTTTCAAAGTCCCATTAATACAATAAACTATGTATCTGCTCATGATAACCATACCTTATGGGATAAGATAGAACTCAGCTGTAGAGATAAAGATTTTGAAGAAAAAAAATATATACATAAATTATGTAACGCTATAGTTTTAACCTCTCAGGGTATTTCTTTTCTTCATAGCGGCGTAGAATTCTGCAGAACAAAAAATATGGATGAAAATAGCTATAAATCACCAGATATAATAAATTGGATGGATTGGGATAGGAAAGAAAAATTTATTGATGTTAATAATTATTACAAAGGACTAATTAAACTTAGAAAAGAACATACTGCATTTAAAATGAATAATGCAGATGAAATAAGAAAACATCTACTTTTTTTAGAAAATACCCCAAAAAACATTGTAGCTTTTATCTTAAAAGACCATGCACAAGGGGATAGTTGGAAAGATATACTTGTAATATATAATCCAACCAAATATGTGGCAGAATTTAATATTCCTGTAGGAACTTGGAAAATGGTTGTAAATAGAGATATTGCCGGAACGGACCTTATCAATACCATCGAAGGCTCAAAAATAACTGTTGAGGGTATAAGTACAACAGTTATGTATAAATAATAATTAATCCTTAATAGTTAATGTGGAAATTCTGCTAGGGCAGAATTTTTCCACTACTATTAAATTTTTAATATTAACTATTAATAAAAAATCTCTTCACAATTTTTATAATGCTTTCATAAAGCCTTAAATCATCTTCCTGTGTTCTCTTTTTATGACTTGTCGTTTTCCCTCCGCCTCTTCTAACCTTGGCTGAAAGATGCCTTTCAAAAAGCAGCCTATCCATATTCTCATCATTATAAATATATCCCTTAGGATTTATTGCATAAGCCTTTTTACCTAAGGCTAGGGCTGCTACCCCATAATCTTGTGTAATTATTATGTCCCCTGCTTTAGCTTCATTTATAAGATACATATCTACACTTTGAAATCCACTATCCAAGTACTTAACAGTACTATAATCACTATTAAGAACATGATTTATATCACAATACATTATAACTTCTATATCATTTTCCTTTGCTGCCCTTTCAATCATATGTTTACCTGGGCAGGCATCTGCGTCAACTAATATTCTCATAGATTTCTCCTTTTGTAATGCTTAAAGGCCTGGATTAAAGGCTATTAACATTAAAACCTTTAATCCAAAGCCTTATAATTTATTTTAATCTAGCTTCCAATTCTAATTTCATTTCCTCATAGCCAGGCTTTCCTAAAAGAGCAAACATATTTTTTTTGTACGCTTCAACTCCTGGCTGATTAAAAGGATTTACTCTTAAAAGATACCCACTTATAGCACAGGCTTTTTCAAAAAAGTATGCCATATATCCAAAATAATATGGAGTTAGTTCAGGAATATTTATAACTATGCTTGGTACGTTTCCGTCACTATGTGCAAGTACCGTCCCTCTAAAGGCCTGCTTATTTATAAAGTCCATAGTTTTTCCAGATAAGAAGTTCAATCCATCTACATTATCCACATCTTCTTTTACAGTTATACTCTTTCTTGGATTTTCTATATTTATAAATGTCTCAAACAATATTCTTAGTCCATCTTGTATATATTGCCCCATGGAATGTAAATCTGTTGAAAAATCTACCGCTGCTGGATAAATTCCCTTTTGATCCTTTCCTTCACTTTCTCCATAAAGCTGCTTCCACCATTCCCCAAAATAATGAAGACTAGGCTCAAAGTTCGCTAGTATTTCTATACTTTTTCCCTTTTTATAAAAAGCATTTCTTACTGCTGCATATTTATAGCACTGATTATTTTCTAAATCATCTTCCATAAAGGCTTCTCTTGCATCCCTTGCCCCTATCATCATTTCCTCTATATTAGTGCCAGATACAGCAATAGGTAACAACCCTACAGCAGTGAGCACTGAATATCTCCCCCCTACATCATCTGGTATTACAAAGGTTTCGTATCCTTCCTTATCTGCTAAAGATTTTAGTGCACCCTTTGACTTATCAGTGGTAGCATATATTCTCTCTTTAGCCTCTTCCTTGCCATATTTCTTTTCTAGTAATTCCTTAAAAATTCTAAAAGCTATGGCAGGTTCTGTAGTAGTTCCTGATTTTGATATTACATTAACGGATATATCCATATTTTCTACTAGCTCTAATAAATCTGCCATATATGTAGAGCTTATATTATTTCCTACAAAATATATAGCTGGATTTTTTCTTTTATCCTTGCTTAAACTATTATAAAAAGTGTGGCTAAGCATTTCTATAGCCGCCCTTGCTCCTAAGTATGATCCCCCAATACCTATTACTATAAGAGCATCCGAATTATTTTTTATCTTTTCAGCAGCCTTTTGTATTCTTTCAAATTCTTCTTTATCATAGTTTACGGGCAAATCCATCCATCCTAAAAAGTCATTTCCTTCCCCTGTTTTTTCATGAAGGATTTTATGAGCTTCCTTAATATATGGATTAAAATAACTTATTTCTTCCTCGCCTAAATGTGGCTTTACCTTAGTTAAATCTACCTTTACCCCTGTTTTCATAATATAACTCTCCCTTGATACCCATGATTTATTTTAATAAAACACCCATTGATTTGAGATGTGCCGATTTGTAACAAAACCATAGCTCTTTACAAATCATATATAAATTATTATAGTAAAATCTTAGTATATTATACAAAATAAATCAAGTCTTCGAGTAATCATGTTAAGCATATCATAATATTTAATAAAAAAGTAAGGAGGAAATTCCACAAAGCGAAATTTCCTCCTTATTTATTTACTAATATCTATTATTCCCACTCAATTGTTGAAGGTGGTTTTGAAGTTATATCATAAACAATTCTGTTTACTCCATGAACTTCATTAACTATTCTTCTTGAAACTTTATCTAAAACGGTAACTTAGATTTTTATAAAATTGTATCTTCGATATTTTTCCAATGTTACTATATTAATAGTATCATTATACTCGCTATGAAATCAAGTCTAATATTAGGGTATTCCATCAATATTAATCAAATTTTCTCCTTTAAAAAGTCCTATTTATAATATGAAGGAATTTTACATCTACCATATATTGAACCAGTTATTGCTCTTATAGATTTACTTACCTTAATATTATCATCTATACCATTCTTCAAGTCTAATTATTGACTATAATGTTAAAAAAATAGATGTTATTAAAATATGTTATTCTTTTATTTTCTACGTTTCAATAAATTGATAACTTGGGCTGGATTTACAATTAAACCCTTCCATTGAAATTCTTTAATCTTAACAGCACCATTAAGTAGGCTAATTTCACTTTTTTCTTCCTTTGGAATAATTGCTTTTCCACTCCTTAGTAAATCTATTGTAACTTGTTTTTGCTCTATAATCGTATTTGCTAACATAATCTGATTATTTAAGTGATTTATATTTGCTTTTAATTGCATAACTGCTACATTGCTATAATCTTGATAAAGTTCAAGTTCTTTATTATCAATAAGTCCCAAATATATTTCTAAACACTTCCTTATGTTATCTAAAGCAACTGTTTTATCCTTAGGTATTACTTCAAACATAATTTTCTTAGGCTCATCTTTCATTGATGATTCTGCTTCTATACCAATGTCTTCTAAAAACTGTATGAAGTACATTAAATATTGTTTAGATGCAACTTGCATAGGCTTGTCAATATCAAATTCAAAGTATATTGAATCCTTATTATAGTATTCAAAAGATTCAACAGCTTCTTGAAATGTAGCTTGAAGTTCCATAGTAAGATTTTTTATCTCATCTTTTAGTATGATATCTGTATTTTGTATTACTTTAGAAAATATAAATCCATTTAATGTGGTTTCCGAATCATTTAGGCTAAATAAAATATGATTATTTTTTCTGTTAACCTCCTTCAATTTATTTACTATATCAGGTACAGAATATCCTTTTGACCAATACTCGTAATCGTATTGAAACTCAACGCTTATTGTACACTCCTTACCATCTTTTTCAATACTAACATTAGCTGAATCGTTAACTTCAATTGTCTTTGGTGCATATTCCCTTTCTAACGGTATTTTTATTTCATCTACTTCTTCTAATAAATCAGCAATTTTTTCGTTTCTTATTATATTACATATTTTCTCTGAATATAAACTTATATATACTTTTCCCTCAATGCTCAATCTATAGGAATTTTTATCTTCAAGTCCATTTACCTTAACCCTATAACTTGAATGTCCCCTATCAGTTACTTCAATAAACTCAAACTTTACCATACTAATCCCCCCCTATATCTCCTGTATTTTTACACATTTTTATGCAGGCTTGTAATTTATTACATTATTATACACCATACCAACCACATTTTCTACAAATAATAATACCTACTACTGAAACTTATACACACAATGAAATAAATCATCTTCTTCATATACTTGGCTGTCATCTGTCATTAATCTTGACTTTCTTTCTAAATTATCAATTCTGATATGCAAACTCTCATTAAATTGAGATATAGACATATCATCTTCTTATTTGAATTACTTCCTATATTTACACATAAAATCAAGTCTACTCTATTAATTTTTCTACATAGTAATCTCTAAAACTTTCCCATTCAAATAATAATTCAATCAAAATTAATCTAAAAATCCACAGCCGACTATACGTACTACTACACCCTACATAAAAACAACATACATTTCAAGTTGTTAACTATCCCCCCTTATCGAATGCAATAACAGTAGTAAATTACTATGTTCCTTTTTTTAACACTCATATTCCTGTTAAATTCCTTAATATTCGTTTATTTTCGAACATATTTTTGTAAATTCTTTCGTTATCTGAAATTACCTCCGAAACCCTATGAACTTACTTCCTTATTTCTCCTTGTTGCTTTAATTCATTAAACCAATAGCCCAACCTTTTACAATTCTAATGTCCATTTTCTAAACAGTCATATCCAATTGAGCCCGCTACAATAACAAAAAGAGATGTTTTTTCAAACATCACCTATAATAATTCTGCTTTACTTTTCATCTTTTCTTTAGTTGGATTCGTATAAAGTAACGTTGTATGAATATTGCTATGTCCTGCTTGATTCGCTACTTCATGTACTGAATATCCAGATTCTAGAGCATTACTGCAATAGAAGTGCCTTAATGTATGTGGTGTTATCTTATTTGAATATTTGTTGAATAATTTATTTATAACAGTTCTATCAATCTTATTTCCTTTATTTGATACAAACAAGTAATCACATTCAACTTCTTTACGCTCTTTTAGATATTCCTTTACAGCTTCAACAATTTTAGAATTTATATAAACTAATCTTTGCTTATTTCCCTTACCTTCTTTAACTACAATTTCCTTTGAAGTTAAGTTTATATCATTCAATTTTAAGTTTAGACATTCTGATATTCTAAGTCCTGCATAAGCCATTATAGTTACCACAGCATAATTCCTATTACCCTCATGTTTTAATATACTTTGTCTAAATGTTTCAACCTCCTGCTTTCCTACCGTTGCAGGTGAAGCAAATTCAGTTTGTATTTTAATGTTATCCTTTTTACTTAATACTATATCATCTTGAATCTCTTTATCTTGTAAGTATTCATTATATTTAATTAGTGCAGATAACTTACTATTTATTGTCCTACCACTTTCTTTTTTAACATTCTGTAGGTAAGTTTTATACTCTAATACATTTTGCCTAAATAGCTTTGTTGGTTGTTCGCCAAAACTGCCTTTATACCATATAAAATAATTGCCTATATGAAGCAAATAAGATTTAATAGTATTTACTGATTTACCTTCCTGCACTAAATAATTTTCAAATTCTTTTAACATATACTCACTCCTATAAATTATGTTGCATTAATTTTACTCTAATACACAATAAATTATGTTGCATTTCTTAGTATAAGAGTATCATTTTTAAATATAAAACGCAACATAAATTATATTATGTTGCATTATATATTCATACTTTTTTATTTAGTAATACATAAATTAAATGTAATATTTTATAAGTTTTCATTAGATTTCCGTTATTTTTAAGCTATAGCTACATAGCGTAATTTTAAAAGCAGACCCTAAGTAACAAATCTACGTTTTATCCAGAGAAGATTTTCTATTGCAGTAACCAACTTTTTAAGTTCATTATCTGTAGTTATACAACTAAATACAAATGGATTTTTATTAGTATACTCACTTTGGCGAACCTCAATATGAATTTCTTGTTTTGAAATTACTATAGTTGCAGTTGCAAGAACTTTTACTCTGTATAGTTGATTAGCATTTTTGAAAGTGAATTGCCTTTTAGGGTTTTGTATGGGAGTAGTATACCCTCTCCACTCTAAATCGGACAAATACCTAGCTTCGAGTAAATTAATTAATCTCTTTGTCTGTAATTGATTTTCGCCATCTAGTTCTAAAAATCTTTTGTCACTATAAAATATCTCATTTTCCACATTGCTTTCCCCCTTATATGTTATTTTCTACATTACTATATACAACTTTTATATCAAAATTTTAAACTTAGTTTTATTAATTTTTTGTGAATAAAAAAGAATGGTATTTATCCATTCCTTACTTTGCTTATATTACAAACCTCCAAAAATTTTCTCCACAGTTTTGATTATAAGTTTTGATTACTTTCTATACTCTGATTATACACAGCTTAAAAACCATAGTTAATACTTTTAAGTTATGACTACGCTTGCATATTTTTAAATTAGTTAAAACACATTTATTAAATGTATATAATGGTTTATAATGTAATATGTGGTACTAAACTACGTGGGTTGTTTGTATTGCATAAATTAGGTGAATTAGAGTATGTGGGATATGTATTCCTACATCATCACCTAAAATCTTGTGTATAAAGGGGGGATATAAATGCAGATTGCATTAAGTAACATTTCTGGAAGACAATCATTAAGTCCTCCAGAGTAATTCAAATTTAAAAATGAAAGGACATGATTTTATGAAAAACTTAAAAATTAACAACCCACTACTACTACCTGCAACTATATCTTTTATGGTTGGCAGAACTGCACCAATACAATTCGCACCAATTTTAGCAGACTTCGTACAAAAATACCCTACTATCGTCAATACAATAATACAATATCTACTAATTGTTATAGTACTCGCAGTAATTAATGCACTAACTAATCGAAAACCACCTACAAATGGAGATTGTCTAACATAATGTTGGACAATCCCTTTTTCATTTAATAATTAACTTATAAAACTATTATTTTATTAGCAACTCATAATATAATCTTTGGCAAACTAATAAAACCACCTCTACCTATTCAGCAAAAGTGGTTTATCTTACTTTTATCATATTTTTCATTACTTATTTCTCCTTAAATTGTATTTGTATCTTTATAATTAAAGAGAAAATAACTTCCTTTAATTATATTTACTACATACGAAATATTACTTACATCTTCATATATGAATTTTTAACTTTGTATTTACCAATATATTCTCTTAATTGCTTTCCATTATTATTAATAGTACCATATATATTATGAAAACTTCCCTTTTGATTTGGATTATGGCATTTCTTACATAGGGTAATTCCATTAGAAACATCTAATCTTAATTCTGGATTATTTGCATAGTTTTCTCTATGATGTGCTTCTAACACATTACTTTTTCTCGAACCACAGCATTGGCAAATATAGTTATCTCTTTCAAAAACTTCTTTTCTCCATTTCTTACATTCATCACTTGCCATAAAGATTTCCTTTTCTGTTCTTCTTCCCCCCTTCCAGTTTGGATTTAATTCACCAAATCTTTTAACACCATACATAGGATTCTTATTTCCTTTATACATACCTTTTTTGGCTCTAGAAAGTTTTTCTCTAACTTCACCATTCATCCTATCTTTACAAGTTTTCTTGTAAGCTTCTTCTGTCTTATATAAACTTAATCCTTTTTCTCTATTTAATGTATCTGCTTTCCTCTGCAACTGTATTAGCATTTTGTCTGGGAAAAATTTTTGTATTAATTCATTATTAGTATGATAAGGATATTCTCTTATAAAAGTTTCATTTTGTTCATCTGTCCAACTACAGTTATCCGATATAGCAAAGTTTTCTCCCTTACATTCCTTACAAATATTTCTATAACCATCGTTACAAGTTTTATCTTTTGGAAAATATAATAGGTTAAAAGGTAAGTATCTCCTACAAGATTTACATTTTTTATAAGTTAAATTATCTACCTTTTTGTATCTCTCATTAATTGGTATATCTTTATAATCATTGCTCCTTTTCAATCCTAATTTATTCGCCATATCTCTTATTGATTTCCATGTTCTATTTGGTAATAATCCACATAGTCCCTCCTTAGTTTTTTTTAGATAATTAGCCTTTAGCAAATCTAATTCATAATCAGTCCAAAATGAACGCTTACCCACTTTTTTACAACCTCCTTATAATAAATTTTAATCTAATGTAATGATATTTTATGCAATAAAAAAAACATCATACTCATTATTAAATAATAATAAATATCACAAATGTAATTTAAAGTGACATACTATCTAATTTTACGTAATAAAAAATCACCTACATACTTTCTATAAATATGTAAGTGATTCTATACTTTGTTATCCTGTTTATCTGTTTCTCTGCTCTCTGGCATTTGTTATCACCCTACCTGTTTTAATATATTTGTTTTTAGGGATTTTAATTATATTTACTTATCTTGTTCACATAGTAATTATGCTTGTATTCGCTGTTTACGGTGTGCTAGGTAATTATAAAAGTTAAGTTATTGTTACTTACAATGTAATTTAATATTATTTTTTATATAAAACATTTATTAAATTTACTAACACTACTAACACAACTGTTGAAAACACTTACTTTCTACTAACTCATTCCTAACTCTATTCTGACACATCCTATTTATAACCATTTAATTCCTGTATATACATATTCTCTTTTACCTGCTTCTTTAATAGTTAAATACTTTCTTTCAATAATATTGTCAAATTTTTTTCTTACCTCTTTGCCAAATATTGCACTACTGGTACACTTAATGCTATTTTCACTACAATACACTCTATATTTATTAAACAATTCATTACATATAACTTGTCCGCTTTTATCTTGTACAATACATTCATCTAAAAATTGCTCAACAGGGTTATTATCATATTTATATTGATTAAGAACTTCATCTGCAATTGATGAATATGTAAAATCACCATTTCGCGATAGCTGTTTAAGTCCCATTAGTGCTAGCTGTAATATTCCATCTAATTCATGTTCTAGCTTCTCATTAAGTTTCCTATTTTGTTCACTGGCACTAAACTTTCTGTTAAACGGTATAATTAAACACCTTCTGTAGAATCCATCCGTTTTATCCTGTGTTTCTGGTAACTTATTCATTGCAAGCATCATTTTACATATAGGATTAAACTCGAATAAAGGTTTAAACTTGTGCTGTGCGTCAATTAAATCACCTGACACGACCTTTTTAAAATAAGCTGTATCTGTTATTCTATTTTCTTGCTCTGAACTTATATTAACTAATTTATCATACAAAGAAGCCCTAGAGAATGCTTTATCTAAATCTGACATACTAACACTAGAAACATTTTTTCGTGTTACCAATTTTTCAATAACATTAAGTAGTACACTTTTACCATTAGAACCTTCTCCATACAATATAAAAGCCTTATGAAATCTTGTTGATGATGTCAGACAATATCCCAATAATTCATATATTATATTCTTTCTCGCTTCATCGCCTTCAAATGTTGTTTTAAGAAAATCTTCAAATGCAGGACATTTAGCTTCTCTGTCATAATTACAATTTAATCGTATTGTACAATAATCCTCTAGAAAGAATTTGTCCTTACAAAATTTAGGATGTTCCCAATCTGTTATATCTAAAGTTCCATTATTTACAACTATTCTATTCTTATTCTTATTTAGCTTCTCCAAAGGTATTAACACTTTAGATTTTAGCAATTTAACAATTTCATCCAGCATATATGCTCTTACTCTATCTCCAAGTTTGTCTTGTGCAATATGTTTAATACTTTCCTCATTAACCTTGTTCCAGCACTTGTCAAACATAAAGAATCCTATTTCAGCTACATAAATAATATTGTAATTTTCTATTAGGTAGTTCTTTAATAAGTTAGGGTTAAATTTACCATCAATAAAAAATTCCTCATTTTTCTTCATTATAGCGTTAACAGATTGTGATTTCTCCTTTTCTGCTATTCTGGTATCTTGTTCTTCAATTAACTTCTCAAACCAATTATCTTCACTATCATTTTTATATTCGTTCGTTTCTCCTTTTTCAATAACATTGTCTACTATCCTTCCAAAAATACTATAACTACTACCATTTTCATACATAACTCTACTATCCTCCTTGTTACTTTCCTTTAAACTTATGAACATAATTCTTCATAATCAAAACCATATTCCTCACATTGGAGTTTCAATTCCCTAATTGTATCTGTCGATTTCTCCAATTCATCATAATATTCCATACAGCATTCAGTTAAAAATTCTTCTACTTCTCTCCTTGAAGATTGTCCATTAGATTCCATTAAAAACTTTTCCACTCCTTTTTCATTAATGTATTTATTCATATTTTTCACTCCTTTTTTCCATATAAAATTACTTTCAATATACGAACATACCAAATTATGAAAACAAGTCCCATACTTTAGATGATTTAATTAATTCATCTAATTCTTTTTTCTCCCTTTGCCTTTCATTTTCATAATCCTTAATTATTTTCATCAAATCATCTATAAATTTATTATTACTCTTATATTCCTTTACATCATAAGAAAATAAAACTGCTTGTAAAACATCATTCAACACAGAATGTGGTACTTTGTTACTATCAATTACGTCTGCAACATTATTGTAATTTTTACTTATACCATCAATGTTTTTTCCATTTAATGTTTCACTAATTCTACTTAATATTGAATTTTTCATTTCTAGATTATCAATATCATCACACAAGCTATTTTTCCACTCTAACAATGAGTTACTAATACACTGTTCAGCTTCATCTGTTTCTGCATTCTTGAATGAATCATCTATTAAGTTTTCTACCATAGTCTTTTTTATATTTAATATATCTATCTCACTCAACTCTTTACAAAAAAACTCCTCTGGCAAATTAAATAATTGTGATAACTTCTCTAACATGCTTTTAGGTATTTTTCTTTTCCCATTAAACCAGTTATAAATATTCCCTCTCGCAATTCCTAGTCTTTGTGCTAAATCAGCTACGCTTATATTATAAATTTTTAATATTTTCTTTAGTCCCATATTTTCACCTCCTTTCTTTTATAAGAATATCACTTTGTAATATTTTCGTCAACATATTGTATGCTATTTTTTTATATATCGACTACAATATGCAGTCAATATATGACTAAAAAACTTTAATTACTTATTGAATACAAATTCATTACTATGGTATAATATGTATATAACCCTTCCAATGTGGGTTAAAACTGAATGTATGTTTTAGAAGATAGCTACTCTGTGAAAGTAGCTATTTTCTTTTTTGATTGTAATACGTAACCTATCCAACTACTATTTCAATATCATTTATCTCTGGATTATTCACTTTTACAGCCTTCAAAGACACTTCTTTATACCTTGATTCATAGATTTCCTTTGTAAAGTCGTTAGGTGCTTTTAGAACTACCACATTATCCTTAATTTCATCCATGGCTAGTGATTTAATCCAAGTATTGAAGCTAACTTCTGATAACTGTTGCCTTATAACACCCATAAAATTACTCCATAGGATTTCTTGATATGTATTGTTATCTGAGATAGATATAGAGGTGGCTTCCATATCTTCTCTATTATTCTCAGTATTATTATTTTGTATTATTATATTAGTATTATTTATCCTGCTCTCAGAAGGTTCTTCTTCCTCATTTTTCTCAGAACTGTATACTTCTTTTTGGAGGAACTGTGGATTACTTTCAGCAGGAACTGGATTCTGCGTATCTAGTTCTGTGTTTTCGCAGGAACTATTGATAGTGCTAAATTCCTTATTTTCGTCAGAACTAAACTCTCCTAGTTCCTCCACTTGGACACAAATAAGCTCCTTCTTTTTGGCGTAACTAGAGTTATGAAATTTATTGCGCTTAATTTTCTGCTTCATCCTCTCTTTTTGCTTCTTTTCTAATTCATCTATCTGTTTCTTACCTTCTTCAATTAAAGCTAGAATAGTATCTGTGCTTTCATTGATTTTAAAGTGTCTTCTTGCAGGTACACCCTTTAAAGCAGTTTCAATTAAACCTAGCTTAACTAAGTTGTTAATAGCATTTCTTTGTACTTTTTCACCTAATCCTGTTCCAAGACATAAATCATCCACAGTATTGTAAAAATATCCATCCTCCGTTAGCTTATTTTCATTTTTAAAATAGTTGAATCTACTAAGCAACTCACTATATATAATAGTTTCATTAATTCCAACAGCAAAACATAATGCTTTATTTATTGTTATACTTCCATCACTTCTCAATAACTCAAAAACTGGATTTATAGTTATTCTACTGCTTTCCATTGTAGTTCCCCATCCTTCCGCATATTGCCTGTTTATTCTTTGTTTAGAGAGATTTTAAGGTATATTGTATATCTTTCTCTATATCATTCCTTATAAAGCGTTCTAATGCCTGTATTTGATTCTTAATTTATTTTTTATTATCTGAAATAAGAACTTTTAACCTATTACTTTCTTCTCGCTTTCTTAAACATACTTTCTTTTCTATTTATCTTTGGTGCTATTTCATCAATAACATTGACCATATCAGTTGTTTTAGCGTTGTAATAGTTATTTAATTGTTTTAAGGTTGAATGTCCTGTTATCTTTTTAAGTATCAACGGACTAACATTTTGATTAACTGCACTTGTTATGAAAGTATGTCTAAATAAATGCAATGAACATTTATCAATTCCTAGTGTATTACAATATATTTTTATAGATTTCTGCAGAGTAGATTGTGCTAACTGGTCACCATATACAGTCGGAAATAAGTAATCTTCTGATTCACCATTTCTGACTTCCAAGTATTCTGTTAATACCTCTGCGAGAGAATTACTTATAGGTAGATAACGAGCCTTTTTATTCTTCGTAGAATTTACAGCAACGCTTCTATTTAATAAATCCACTCCCTTTACCTTTAATTCTCTTAACTCTCTTGCTCTTACCCCTGTACTTGCAAATGTCCAGATTACAGCCCATGTCCTTAGTGTATTAAAATCATGCTTTTTAGGTTTTCCTAATAATAGATTTAATTCTTCTCTGGTGTATATTTCCTTAAACGTTTCTTGACATTTTACTTGTGGTATTTGAAAATCTTCCACTATATATCTTTTCTTAATACCAAACTTAACAATTGGACTGATATTTCTTAAATAACTGTTAACTGTTACACCATTGTTTAGCTTCTTTACATCCTGTATATATAAGATGTACTCTTCAAATGTACTCTCATTGATGGTGCTACATAACGTGTCTTCTCCTAGAAATTCCATAAAATACTTACAGTGATATTTGTAACTTCTTATTGTATATTCACTTCTCCCCTTTACTTTTATTGACAATAAAAATTCTTCAAACAACTCCTTGAAAGTCTTTCTAATCTCTTGTTTTTGTTTAAATAGTTGAGTACCTTTGACTTCTCCTCTACGCATGTCTAAAACACCTCCTAAAATCAATCAAAAAACGCAAAAAGTGTTTTTGATTATTTCTATTAGAAATTAATATCAAAAACACTTTTTATATTATCTAAGTTATTGATTTACAATAGGTTTCAACTAATACCTATTATTCCCACTCAATAGTTGAAGGTGGTTTTGAAGTTATATCATAAACTATTCTATTTACTCCATGAACTTCGTTAACTATCCTTCTTGAAACTTTATCTAAAACTTCATAAGGTATTCTAGCCCAATCTGAAGTCATTCCATCTGATGAAGTTACTCCTCTTAGTGCTATTGTGTGACAGTAAGTTCTTTCATCTCCCATAACTCCTACTGATTGTATGTTTGGAAGACAAGCAAAGTACTGCCATACCTTTCCTTCTAATCCTGCATTAGCTATTTCTTCTCTGAATATAGCATCTGCTTCTCTAACTAAAACTAGCTTTTCTTCTGTAACTTCTCCAAGTACTCTTATTGCAAGACCTGGTCCTGGGAATGGCTGTCTCCAAACTAAGTTATGAGGTATTCCAATTTCTTCTCCAACAGCTCTTACTTCATCTTTAAATAACTCTCTTAAAGGCTCTATAAGACTAAATTGAATGTCCTCTGGAAGTCCTCCTACATTATGATGACTCTTTATAGTAGCAGAAGTTCCTGTTCCACTTTCAACTACATCTGCATATATAGTACCTTGAACAAGGAAACTTATTTCTCCTAGCTTATTTGCCTCTTCCTCAAATACTCTTATAAATTCTTCACCTATTATTTTTCTCTTTTTCTCTGGATCACTTACACCTTTAAGCTTTCCTAAAAATCTATCTTGAGCATTTACTCTTATTAAGTTCATATCAAACTGCTTTTTAAATATTTCTTCAACCTGGTCTCCTTCATCTTTTCTAAGTAAACCATGATCTACAAATATACATGTTAACTGTTTGCCTATAGCTTTATGAACAAGCACTGCAGCTACAGATGAATCAACTCCACCTGATAGTGCACAAATTACTTTTTTGTCTCCTACTTTTTCTTTTATAGCTTTAATCTGTTGTTCAGCAAAAGAAGACATTGACCAATCTCCCTTTAATCCACAGATATTGAATAGGAAGTTTGATAGCATTTTCTTTCCAAAAGGAGTATGCTCTACTTCTGGATGGAATTGAACTCCATATATTTTTCTTTCAACATGCTCCATAGCTGCAACAGGAGTTTGAGTTGTAGTTCCAACTATTCTAAAACCTTCTGGAGCCACTTCTACATAATCTGTATGACTCATCCAACAACTTTCATTCTCTTCTATTCCATCAAATAGTAGACATGTTTTATCTAATTTTACGTCTGTTTTACCATATTCTCTTTTATCAGGGCTTTTAACATTTCCTCCAAGAGTATGGGCAATAAGCTGTTCACCGTAGCATATTCCAAGTACTGGAACACCTAATTCAAATATTTCTTTATCGATTCTTGGAGCTCCTTCACCATAAACGCTGTTAGGTCCTCCAGTAAAAATTATTCCTTTAGGATTTTTTTCTTTTATTTTATCTATTGAATATGTGTATGGAATTATTTCGCAATATACATTATTTTCTCTTACTCTTCTAGCAATAAGCTGGTTGTACTGTCCACCAAAATCAACTACTAAAACTAATTCCTTTTCCATAGTTACCTCCTCAGGGGTTATTAATTATCTATTAGTAATATTCAATTCAAATTTATTTTTAATTACTGTGATACGCTGTAATTTGGAGCTTCCTTTGTCATTACTATATCATGAGGATGGCTTTCTCTAAGACCTGCTGATGTTTGAACTACAAATCTAGCTGTTTCATATAGATCAACTAAAGTCTTAGAACCTAAATATCCCATACCTGAACGAATTCCACCAAGTAACTGGAATATTGTCTCTGATACAAATCCCTTATATGGAAGTCTTCCTTCTACGCCTTCTGGAACAAGTTTCTTATTATCTTCTTGGAAATATCTATCCTTACTTCCACAAGCCATAGCTGCAAGAGAACCCATACCTCTATAAACTTTATAACTTCTTCCTTGATATATTTCAGTTTCTCCTGGAGATTCCTCACATCCTGCAAACATAGAACCCATCATGCAAACCTTAGCTCCAGCAGCTAGTGCCTTAACTATATCTCCTGAGTACTTTAATCCTCCATCTGCTATAACAGGTACTCCATATTTATTAGCTTCTTCAACACAATCCATTACAGCTGTAAGCTGTGGTACACCAACTCCTGCTACAACTCTTGTAGTACAGATGGATCCTGGTCCTATACCAACTTTTATACAGTCTGCTCCAGCTTCTATAAGATCCTTAGTTGCTTCTGCAGTAGCTACATTACCTGCAATAACTTGAAGCTCTGGATACTCTTTCTTTATAGTTCTTACAGCTTCTATAACACCTTTTGAATGTCCATGAGCAGTATCTACAGTTATAACATCTACATGTGCATCAACTAAAGCTTTAACTCTTTCCATCATATCCTTAGTTACACCTACAGCTGCACCACATAAAAGTCTGCCTTTACTATCCTTTGCACTATTAGGAAATTTTCTTACCTTTTCTATATCCTTTATAGTTATAAGTCCTTTTAAGTTATTATCCTTATCAACTAATGGAAGTTTTTCTATTCTATGCTCTTTGAGTATTGCCTTAGCTTCTTCTATAGTTGTATTTTCTGGTGCTGTAATTAAATTTTCTTTTGTCATTACATCTGATATTTTCTTTGAATAATCTTGCTCAAATACTATATCTCTATTTGTTATAATTCCTATTAATTTTCCGCTCACTGTTACAGGAATACCAGATATTCTATACTTACTCATAAGTTCTAATGCATCTTGAAGAGTATTTTCTGGAGATAAAAAAAATGGATCAGTTATAACTCCGTTTTCTTGTCTTTTAACTCTGTCCACTTCCATAGCTTGCTGATCAATTGTCATGTTTTTGTGTATTATACCAATACCACCTTCACGAGCCATAGCTATTCCCATTTTGGATTCTGTAACAGTATCCATTCCAGCACTCATAAGTGGTATGTTTAAGCTAATAGTCTTAGTCAAATTTGTTTTAAGAGTAACACCATTAGGTAATATTTCTGATTTATTTGGAACTAAAAGTACATCGTCAAAAGTATATCCTTGTTTTAAAATAATTGCCATTTAATCCACTCTCCCTTATATAATTTTTTAGAATTTAATTTTATTGCAGCTCATCACATCTAAAGTTCATGAAAATGTTTATTATTATTATTTGCTCTAAACCTATAATTTATAGACAAAAAAACATGCTAATTTTACTTATTCTCTATAAGTGAAATTAGCATGTACAACTTAATACACGTCTATCTTTCACTCATAGTCAGGAATTTACGGCTCCCGGTAGATACTCCCTGCCATATTCAGGGGATATATGAGTTATGTTTATATTTGATATGTTTCCTTCATTAATTTTAACTATTGACATTATTCTATTGAATTTTTCGTAATTTGTCAATTATTTTATTTCACATTATTAAATATAAAAATGTAATGTAAATGTTTAATAATCTAACTTTCTAATAATCTCTAGTTACTCTTATTTAAACATGTCTGCAATGCTGTCAAAGCCTTCTTTCTTACTATCATAAAACTCATAGTCATTAGACATAACAGATTCATTAAATACACTCTACCTTAATTTTATAATAAATACCACGTTATAATGTCTTGTCCCCAAAGTATAGTTATAATAGAAGCTACTACTATAAATGGTCCAAATGGCACATAATCTTTTCTAGTTTTTTTCTTTAAGGCTATAAGCGCTAGTCCTATCACGGATCCAATAATAAAGGATAAAAATAGCATTAATAACGTTAGTTTAAATCCTAAAAATAATCCGCATACGGAGCAAATTTCCGCATCTCCCCATCCCATGCCACCTTTAGTTATAAGTATTATTAAAGATAAAGTTCCCCCACCTATGATACTCCCATATATGTAATTTATTACAGGCAGTCCCATATAGACATGCAGAGCTAAAAAAGTTACAGCTACGATAAATCCTGTTAACGTAGTTTTAAAGTAAACATTTGTAGTATCTAAATCAATCATTCCTATAACAATTAAAATACTTACCATTATAATATACTTTATAGTTTCTAAGGTAACACCATATTTTATATAAACTAGCACATATAATATCCCTGTTAAAAATTCAATCATTGGATATCTTATTGACACTTTTTCTCTACAATACCTGCACCTTCCCTTTAATAAAATATAACTTAAAATTGGAATTAAATCATAAGACTTTAATTTACCTTTACAGCTAGTACAATGAGATGGTGGATATAAAATAGATTCCTCCTTAGGTATTCTATAAATACATACATTTAAAAAACTTCCAATTATAATTCCCAAAATAAAAATAATTAAGTATTCCATAATATTAATCCTCATTATAAACAACTAATATACTTTAGTACAAAAATAAAGCCGTGGATCTAGTCCACAGCTTATTTTTATATTAATACATTCCGTCCATTCCTGGTCCTGGCATTGGAGCAGGATTTTTTTCTGGCATATCAGCTACAGCAGCTTCTGTTGTTAAGAAAGTAGCAGCTACTGATGCAGCATTTTGAAGTGCAGATCTTGTAACCTTAGTTGGGTCAATTATACCAGCTTCTATCATATTTATATATTTGTCATTTAAAGCATCATAACCTACGCCAACTTCGCCATTTTTAACTCTTTCTATTACTACAGAACCTTCTACTCCAGCATTAGTAGCTATTTGTCTTACTGGTTCTTCAAGAGCTTTTCTTATAATATCAATACCAACTTTGATATCTATTACGTCAGAAGTTAATTCTTGCATTTCTTTAAGAGCACTTACATATGCAGTTCCACCACCTGGAACAATTCCTTCTTCCACAGCGGCTTTAGTAGCTGCTAAAGCATCTTCTATTCTTAGCTTTCTTTCTTTTAATTCAGTTTCTGTTGCAGCACCAACTTTGATTACAGCTACTCCACCAGCTAGTTTTGCAAGTCTTTCCTGTAGTTTTTCTCTGTCAAAGTCAGATGAGGATTCATCTATCTGAGCCTTTATCTGGTTAACTCTATCTTTTATAGCTTCTTTATGGCCTCTTCCGTTAACTATTGTAGTATTTTCCTTAGTAATCTTAACGGATTCAGCTATTCCAAGCATATCTAATGTAACATCCTTTAGATCTCTTCCTAATTCTTCAGCAATAACTTCTCCACCAGTTAGTATTGCTATATCCTGAAGCATATCTTTTCTTCTGTCACCAAATCCAGGAGCTTTAACCGCTACGCAAGTAAATGTTCCTCTTAATTTGTTAACAACAAGTGTTGCTAATGCTTCTCCTTCTATATCTTCAGCTACTATTAACAGCTTTCTTCCCTGTTGAACTATTTTTTCAAGTATTGGAAGTATATCCTGTATGCTAGTTATCTTTTTATCTGTAATTAATATATATGGTTCTTCAAGCACTGCTTCCATCTTTTCAGAATCAGTTACCATATATGCACTTAAGTATCCTCTATCAAACTGCATTCCTTCAACAACATCTAATTCAGTTCCCATAGATTTTGATTCTTCAATAGTTATAACACCTTCGTTGCCCACTTTTTCCATAGCATCTGCTATAAGCTTTCCTATTTCTTCATCAGCTGCTGAATTTGCTGCAACGCTTGCTATGTCTTCTTTTCCATTTATCTGTTTTGAAATATTTTTAATTTCCTCTACAGCTTTTGCTACTGCCATCTGTATTCCACGTCTAATTAGCATTGGATTAGATCCTGCTGTAACGTTCTTTAATCCTTCTCTAATTATAGCTTGAGCAAGTAATGTAGCTGTTGTAGTACCATCTCCTGCTACATCATTTGTCTTAGTTGCAACTTCTTTTACAAGTTGTGCTCCCATATTTTCATATGCATCTTCAAGTTCAATTTCTCTTGCTATAGTAACACCATCGTTAGTTATAAGTGGTGATCCAAATTTTTTATCTAAAACAACATTTCTTCCCTTTGGTCCTAAAGTAACCTTAACTGTATTTGCAAGCTTATCTACACCTGCTTGCATAGCTCTTCTAGCTTCTTCTCCAAATAATAAGCTCTTTGCCATATTACACTTACCTCCTAGATAATTAATTTATATTTTGAAATTATTCTAAAACAGCTAATATATCATCCTGTTTTAATATTGTGTATTCTACGCCATCAATTTTAACTTCATTTCCTGCATACTTAGAAAATAATACTTTATCTCCTACTTTTAATTCCATTACAACTTCTTTTCCACCAGGTCCTACTGCTACTACCTCAGCTTCTTGTGGTTTTTCCTTAGCGGTTCCTGGTAAAACTATTCCGCTCTTTGTAGTTTCTTCTACTTCAATTCTTTTAATAACAACTCTGTCTCCAAGTGGTCTAATTCTCATTTTAAACCCTCCTTAAAATATTTATGTTTATAAGAATGAATCATCTCAAATAAATCGAGATGTATTAATTAATTTTTTATCATTAGCACTCACCATCAATGAGTGCTAATACAATTATTATAATAAAGAATAGCATATATAATATCAAATGTAAATGTTACCCTTATTTATTCTTTCTGTTAAATTATACCCTATTATTATAATTTATCTATATTTTTTGGCATTTTGCTTATTTTTTCTTTTATTTTCTAATACTATATTTTAATAAAATACTCCAAACTATATAATATCATTACAACATAATTAATATTTCCAGGAGGTGGCATTTTTATGAAAAAAATTCATGCTTTATTAAAATATATCTTTGTGCTTTCATTGACACTATTTGCTATAACCCTTTCAGTAAAAATCACTGTGAATTTCAGACAATTATATTATTTTGATATAAAGTATTTAGGCATAGAAAAATTTGTAAATATGAGTGCAAGCGAAATCAAAAAAAATTATAATTATCTTATAAGTTTTTTATATTCTCCTCCTAATACACAATTTAAATTGCCCTCTTTTAAAGCTTCTCATGAAGGTGTAATACACTTTTATGAAGTTAGAAAAATATTTTCTTTAGTTGACAAAATATTTTACATATCGCTTCTGTTAAATTCAGTTGCTGTATACCTATGTTATAAATATAAAAATTTTTCAATTTTTAAATATAGTTCTTGGCTTTTAGTTTCTCTACCCATATTTTTACTCACAGTATTTTCAATCAACTTTAACAAAGTTTTTAATACCTTTCATGCTATATTTTTTAATAATGATTACTGGATATTTGATATAGATAAAGATCCTGTAATACGCATACTTCCTGAAGAATTCTTTATGCACTGTGCTATACTTATAGCTGTGTTAATACTTATATTTTCAGTAATATATATGATATTTTATAAAAATAAGCATAATGCAATAAAGCCCTAAAATTTAGGGCTCTTCTTTTTCTCCATTCCTTATTATATTTTTTATTATTTTTTCTCCCTTTATTATACCTAATGTAAAAAGCACTGTTGCAACTACAGCTATTCCAATTAATAATGGATTATTGTCAGTACCTATTTTAGCTCCAAAGTAAGCAGATAAAAATATTCCAGGAAATCTCCCTAAAGTGGAATATACAACAAAATTTTTAAGACTAATATCTGAAATTCCACATATATAAGCTAATGCATCCTTTGGAATCCCAGGTACTAAATAAAGTATAAATACTATGTAATTTACACTTCCAAGCTTTAATATCTTTTTAAAAAATTTTAAATGTCTATTGGATATAATTCTTTCTACAAAAGGTTTACCATATATATTACATATTATAAATATTATAATGCTACCTAAACAAATACCTACAAGTGAAATTATACTGCCAGATACCGTTCCAAAAATGTATCCACCTGCAATTTGAACTATCTCACCAGGAATAAAAAATACTACTACCTGTAGCATTTGCAGAAGGATAAATGCTAGTATACTATACTGTCCATAGGAATTAATGAGATTTCTAACTTCGTTTGGATCTTTTAATATGTAAAAATAATCATGGAAATACTTATATCCCACAAATAAAAACAATATAAATAAAGCAGAAAATATTATAACTCCCATGTTTTCCTTTATATATTCAAACACCTCTAGTAAACCATCTTGTTTTCCACCTTTCATATACTTCACCCTCTTTAGTAAATAGTACCTATTCTCTACCTTTTCTATTATATCAAAACTTTTAAATATATTTATTATTATCTTATGATATATGCAGTTATATACACTTTTGTAAATGACATTTAATAGCTAATTATATACTATAGTATTGAAAATTTCTTTAGTCCATAACTTGTGATTAGAGATTAGTCACTATAGACTGAAAGGGGAAGTTGCCCTGGCAACTTCCCTTTTACTATCTCTCCATATTAACTTCTTCATAATGCTTTAAATTTTCATTATCAATAACATGTTTTATTTGAGCTTCCCTACTAAATTTTGCAAGCTGTGGTCTTGCCTTCATCATAGAAACCATAGTAGCTGGGCCACCTATGCATCCACCTTCGCACATCATACCTTCAATAAAGTTTCCTTCTAATCTTCCGGATTTAGCCATCATCATAGCTCTCTTTATTTCAAATGGGCCACTTACTTTAACAGGGTTAAATTCTACATTAACTTCTTTTTTCTCTATATAGTTTTCAATAGCAGCTGTAAGTCCTCCGCCTTGAGCAAATCCTCTTCCAAAGGATGATGCATCATTTATATCTTCATCCTCTAAATTTTGAGGTTCTATATCATATGCTCCCATCAAAGCTGTAATTTCTTCAAAAGTCATAACATAATCTACTGAATCTTTAACACTTGGTCTCTTAATTTCACTTTTCTTAGCAGTACATGGTCCTACAAATACAACTACCGCTTCTGGATCCATTTTCTTTATCATTCTTCCTGTGGCTACCATAGGAGATACTGTACCTGATACCTTATCTATTTGATCTGGGAATTTCTTTTCAATGTAGTTTAAGAAACCTGGACAACAGGAGTTAGTCATATACTTATCTCCCTTTTCCATTCTTTCCACAAACTCATTGCCTTCATGTACAACTACTGCATCTGCACCACAAGCTGCCTCCACCATATCTACAAATCCCATTTTCTTAAATGCCGCTTTCACCTGTCCAACTTTTGCTTTATTACCAAATTGACCTGTAATAGCTGGTGCCACCACTGCATATACCTTTTTCTTATCCATAAGTGAACGAGTTACATCTACTATATAACTTTTGTCAGATATAGCTCCAAATGGGCATGCTCCCATACACGCACCACAGTTTACACAATCCTTTTTATCTATAGTAGCTCTGTTATTATCTAAATTCATTTGAAGAGCTCCTGTAGGACATGCTCTCTTACAAGGTCTCATTACTTCTGCTACAGCTCCATAAGGGCACGCCTGTTTACATAGTCCACACTCTTTACATGTTTCATGATTTATATAAGCTCTTCCTGCTGCTCTTGTAATAGACCCTGCTGGGCATACTTCCATACACTTATGCTGTATACATCCTCTACATGCTTCTGTTACAATAAATCTATTTATAGGACACTTATCACAAGCCGCATCAATTACATATACTATTTGATCATTATCTTCTACATGTACAAACTTTTCAGCCTCTTGTCCATTTGGAAGACAGCCTATTGCAAGTTTTGCTCTTTCATAAACTATTGCTCTTTCTCTATATACACAACATCTATATTCTGCTGTATCACCTTCTATTATAGTAAACGGAACTTTTTCTAATTCCTCTTTGTTTAATCTATCTTCCAAAGTCATCTTAGCCACTTCTTTAAGCACTAAATATTTTAATTTTTTTAATTGAGTTTCAAATTCCATAATTTTAGCTCCTCCTAATTTTCAAAAAAGTAATTTAATTGTGTGAATAAATTACTTAAATCGTTACTACAGTTTTGTAACTGTAGATTTTTCTTACTATATATATTATAACAGAAACTCAAAAAAAATTAATACATATTTGCGATTTTTTTAACAATTTTTTTTACCTTTGCTGTCACCGTTTGATATTGTAGTTGAATTTACCCAATTATGTTATTTTCTCGAGCATAATAAAACAAATATTGTTGAGCAAAACCTGATAGTTCTCCAAATTTTTCACGAGCAAAATCTCTAATTTTCTTTAAAGATACATCTGGAGCTACATAGAAATGTTGCATAGCCCTTTTCACCCATACATCTACTGGAAATGCAGAGTATTTTTCCATAGAAAACAGCATTATACAATCTGCCACCTTAGGACCTATTCCCATAAAATTTTGAAGTTCCTTATGACATTCATCATCATTTTTGCTTATTATTAAATTTATATCAAAGCTTTCATTGTAAGTTTGACTTAATTGATTTAAACTGTTATATATTTTTTCAACTGTATCTCTTATATATTTTGCTCTAAAGCCTGTTCCTATGCTTTCCAATTCCTCTTCTGTAGCAGCATGTAATTTCTCTATTGTGGGAAAAGCATAATAAGTTTTATTCTTATAATAAAGAGGCTCTCCGAAATTTTTACTTATCTTTTCTATAGCTCTTTTTATCATTGGTATTCTATTATTTGCAGATATTATAAAGGAAACAATAAGTTCAAAAGGCTCCTGCTTTAAAAGTCTTATTCCATGACCAAATTCTACTGCTTTTTTTAAAAGATCATCTTTGCTTAATATACCTTTTATATCTCCATAGTCTCTAGTTAAATCAAAATATTCCATCCAGATATTTTTAAATTCTTCTTCTGTAGCATTATATATTAAAACATCATTATTTCTTTTTTCTACTTCTATCACACGTCCAAAAGCTACCCCTATATATCTGCCATCCTCTTGTTTATTCCATCTAAAGCACTGTCCACATTCAAAAATATGTGGTAGTTCAAAGTTTAAAACATCCTTTACAACTACCACACTTATATCATTTTCTATATATGTTTCTATATAATTAAAATCCATCTTTTATCTCTCCTTTTAGAAATTTTGCGACATATTTAATGTTGAACAGGTCGTATGGAATTTGCATTTAGGAAAGCGTTCGCTACTCAAAAAGCTCTAATATTTCTTCCTTTTAAGGCGCCTAAGCCTTCTAAACTCGCTATAGCTCAAACAATAGAAGACTCTATACGGCGCCTTAAAATCAGAAATAAAGAGCTTTTAATTGTTTGCTCAATGCTTTCCACAATGCAAAATCCATACTTGTGTTCAACATTAAAAATATCATTCATGCTTACCTGACTAAAGGACTGGTAAGTCCGCAAAACCGATATGTCGCAAGATACTATTTATCCAATTTCCTATATAAAACTACCCATCTTTGACTAATGAATTAAGTTTTCTATTCATTACTTATAACTTCTTATAAACTCTCGGGCTGTCGCCTAAAATATTTTTACGTGCCAAATCTTAAAATGTTTTAGAAATTCAGTCGGCTGAATTTCTTCCTTCAGCAGTTCACATGGAGAACTTTTTAATGCTCAGGAGCATAGAATTTTCATCGTAGAAGGCATTGAATGAGCCTTAGAACGGCTTTATTTACAAATTTAAAATACCGTTAAGAGACGCCTATTGTCTGAGCGACAGCGAGTTTAAGCGGCTTAGGGATCTTAAATTTATAAATATTAGCCGCTCTCGGCGAAATGAACGCCTTCCTAGATGAAAATTCTATACGACACAGAGCATTAAAAACGTCGTAATATCCTTTTATTATACTTCTATAACAAAGTTTTTATTCATACCTGGAACAAAGGTACTAGATACTAGGATTATAAGAAACTTTGTATGACAAAGTTTCTACATTTCCTAACTCCTAGCACCTAACACCTAATTACTTACTTAAAAATTCATCAATAGCCTTTGCTGCTTTTTTACCTGCTCCCATGGCAAGTATAACTGTAGCTGCTCCTGTTACAGCATCTCCACCGGCAAATATTCCTTCTTTAGTAGTCTTACCTGTTTCATCTTCTGCAATGATGCATCCCCATTTATTTGTATCTAATCCTTCAGTGGTTGAAGTTATAAGCGGATTTGGAGAAGTTCCAAGGGCCATTATAACTGTGTCTAATTCTATTTCATACTCTGAATCTTTTATTTCTACAGGTCTTCTTCTTCCAGACTCATCAGGAGCACCAAGTTCCATCTTAATGCTCTTCATACCTTTCACCCACCCATTTTCGTCACTAAGTATTTCTATTGGGTTTGTAAGTAAGTCAAATATTATTCCTTCTTCCTTAGCGTGGTGAATTTCCTCTCTTCTTGCTGGAAGTTCTTCTTCCGATCTTCTATAAACTATATGAACTTCTGCTCCAAGTCTTCTTGCAGTTCTAGCAGCATCCATAGCTACGTTACCACCGCCAACTACAGCAAGCTTTGTTCCTACCTTTACAGGAGTATCATAATCATTTCTAAATGCTTTCATAAGATTATTTCTAGTTAAAAACTCATTGGCAGAAAATACTCCATTAAGATTTTCCCCAGGTATCCCCATAAACTTCGGAAGTCCTGCCCCTGAGCCTACAAATACAGCACCGAAACCTTCTTCTTCCATAAGTTCTTCAATAGTAACAGTTCTACCTACTATAACATCTGTTTCAATTTTTACGCCTAATTTTTTTACATTTTCTATTTCATGTTTTACCACAGTTTCCTTTGGAAGTCTAAATTCAGGTATTCCATATACCAAAACTCCGCCTGCTTCATGTAAAGCTTCAAAGATAGTAACATCATATCCCATTTTAGCTAGGTCTCCTGCACAAGTAAGCCCAGCCGGTCCACTTCCTATAACTGCAACCCTTTTATTTTTCTTATCACTCTTTACAGTTAAGTCTATGTTATTTTCTCTTGACCAGTCTCCAATAAATCTTTCAAGTTTACCAATTGCTACTGGCTCCCCCTTAATCCCAAGTATACATTTGCCTTCACATTGGCTTTCCTGTGGACATACTCTTCCACATACTGCTGGAAGTGAACTATCTCTATTTATCACCCTTGCTGCCTCTTCAAAATTCCCCTCTTTTAAATGCTGTATAAACTCAGGTATATTTATAGCTACAGGGCATTTAGGAACACACATTGGATTTTTACAATTTAAACATCTTTTTGCTTCCTTTATGGCTTCTTCTTCAGTATAACCTAAAGATACTTCCTTAAAATTTTTCACTCTTTCCTCAGGGCTCTGTTCTTTAGATAAAGTTCTTTTAAATTTATCCATTATTCCTCACCATCCAATCCTACAAAGCATTTATGACCTTCTGCTTTTTCCTGGTCTTCAAGTAACTTTTTGCCTTCCTCTGTCTTATACATACCTTGTCTTCTCATAGCTTCCTCAAAGTCTACTTCATGTCCATCAAATTCTGGACCTTCTACACAGGCAAACCTTGTTTTTCCAGCTACCGTAACTCTACAAGCTCCACACATACCTGTACCATCTACCATTAAAGTATTTAAACTTACTATGGTTTTTAAATTATATTCTTTAGTAAGCTTTGTGACAAACTTCATCATTATCATAGGGCCTATAGCTACAACTAAATCGTATTCCTTCTTATCTTCGTCAATTAACTTTTTAAGAAGATCTGTAACCAACCCTTTAAATCCATAGGAACCATCATCAGTTGCCACATACATACTTCCAGCTACTTCTTTCATTTCTTCTTCAAGTATTAGGGTTTCCTTTGATTTAGTTCCAACTATTACATCCGCCTTTACGCCTACAGAATTTAACCACTTAACCTGTGGATATACCGGAGCAGCTCCAACACCACCTGCAATAAATATTATTTTCTTTTTCTTTAACTCTTCTAAGTCTTCATGAACTAATTCAGAAGGCTGTCCAAGTGGTCCTACAAAATCCATAAAATACTCTCCGACCTCTAAAGCCGCCATCTTTTTTGTAGAGCTTCCAACCACCTGAAATACTATTGTTACGGATTTTTTCTCCTTATCATAATCACAAATAGTTAAAGGTATTCTTTCTCCTCTTTCATCCATTCTTACTATTACAAATTGTCCTGGCTTTGCTGATTTGGCAACTCTTGGTGCTTCTATATCCATAAGATAAATATTTGGTGCTAAAAGTCTTTTATTTAAAATTTTATACATTTATTTCCCTCCTTTAATTAATCTTTACTTAGACAATTATAAAACTATGTACGCCTCATAAATTAGCACATTTTAGCTAAATAAAGTGTTTCATTTCTTATAGACTATTATATATAAATAATAGTCAAATAATCAACTAAAAAAGTAAGATAATTTAAGATATTCTTAAAATCAAACCATGAAATCAGCGATATAAGAGGTAATATAAAAATTTTAGCTAAGTAAGTCTTAATAATAAAAAAACTAGAGTCCTATTAAAGACTCTAGCTTTATATATTTAAAATTATTTTGCGTAGTTGTGGAATCCTCTTCCTGATTTTCTTCCAAGCCATCCAGCTCTTACGTATTTTCTAAGTAAGGAGTGAGCTCTGTATTTTGAGTCTCCTGTTTCTGTGTATAATACGTCCATTATAGCAAGGCATACATCTAATCCTATTAAGTCTCCTAATGCAAGAGGTCCCATTGGATGGTTAGCTCCAAGCATCATAGCCTTATCTATATCTTCTGCAGAAGCTATTCCTTCAGCAAAAATTCCAATTCCTTCGTTGATCATTGGAATTAATATTCTGTTTACAACGAATCCTGGAGCTTCAGCAACTTCTACTGGATCCTTGCCAATTGCTACTGATGCTTCTTTAACAGCATCGAAAGTTTCCTGTGATGTAGCCATTCCTCTGATTATTTCTACAAGCTTCATAACTGGAGCTGGGTTAAAGAAATGCATTCCTATAACCTTGTCTGGTCTTGCTGTAGCTGTAGCTATTTCAGTTATGGATAAAGATGAAGTATTTGAGGAAAGAATAGTTTCTGGCTTACAGATTCTATCTAATTCAGCAAATATTTCTCTCTTTATTTTCATGTTTTCTACTGCTGCTTCTATAACTAAATCACAATCAGCTGCCATGTTTAGGTCAACTGTTCCAGTTAATCTTTCAAGTATAGCATCCATATCTTCCTGAGCCATTTTTCCCTTAGCAACTAACTTAGAAAGACTTTTGTTTATTCCGTTAAGTCCTCTTTCTACGAACTCATCCTTTATATCTCTTAATACTACTTCATAACCTTTTGCTGCAAAAGCTTGAGCAATACCTGCTCCCATAGTTCCTGCACCAAGAACACAAATCTTTTTCATAATATATACCCTCCCTAAACAAATATATTTTATAGTTTAACAAAACATATGAAAATATACATGTTTGCACTAACAAAAGTGCAAACATGTATTATAAATGCTAGTTTTTAGCTTCTTTTATTTGAGCTATTAGTTCAGGAACAACTTTCTTGAAGTCTCCTACTAATGCTACATCAGCTATCTGCATAATTGGAGCGCCTTCATCTTTATTTATAGCTATTATAAAGTCAGAATCCTGCATACCAGCCAAATGCTGAATAGCTCCGGAAATACCTACTGCAATGTATATCTTAGGTCTAACTGTTTTACCAGTTTGTCCTACCTGGTAAGCTTTATCGATCCAAGCGTTATCTATAGCAGCACGGGATCCTCCTATGTTTCCATCTAAAACATCAGCTAATTCTTGAAGTAATTCAAAGTTTTCTTTTGATCCTACTCCTCTACCACCAGATACGATGAATTCAGCTTCAGTTATATCAGCTACACTCTTAGCTAATTTAACAACTTCTTCAGTCTTAGTTCTGATGTCAGAT
>NZ_OAOD01000035.1 GCF_900205925.1 Clostridium peptidivorans
TCTGGTGATTATGGCTTGAAGGTAACACCCGTACCCATTCCGAACACGAAGGTTAAGCTTCAAAGCGCCAATGGTACTGCCGGGGAGGCCCGGTGGGAGAGTAGGTCGTTGCCAGGTAGGAAACACATCAGTTAATCTGATGTGTTTTTTAATTTTTTGATTGTAACTTAGAACTAAGTATTTTGCTTAGTTCTTTTTTGTATACGAAGAGTAATAGTAGTTATCTGACAATTAGGAATTTTTAATTGATATAAATTTGATTATAATATACAATTAAATTAAAAAATAGTTTTATCAGGGGGGTAACGTGGAAAAATATATAAGATTTGAAGTAATAACAAAAGATAGAATGGGTATTACCTTAGAAATATTAGATAAACTTTACAAGTTAGATATAAACCTTAGTTCTTTGGAGGTATTTCCTGCAAAGGTATACATTAAAATAAAAGAAATACCTGAAAATAAAAAGAAATTATTGAAAAGGCAATTACATAGTATCGATGGAGTTGATGCTATAAAAGAGATTGAATTACTTGAACATGAAAAAAATGAAAGAAAACTCTTTGCAGTTATTAATTCTGTAGATGATGGCATTTTATATATAAATAAGGATTTAGAGATAGAGATATTTAACAATTATTGTGAAAGTATATTTCATTATAAAAAAAGAGATGTGCTTGGGAAAAATATAAAAACAATAATACAAGATGCTCTTATGGTAGAAGCTTTAGTTAGTGGAGAAGAATATAATAATATCGAAGTTAAAGTAAATACTCAAAAAGGTGAAAGTCACTATTTAGCTAGTGGAAGAGCAATTAAAGATGATAATAATAATACTATTGGAGTAGTTGCTTCAATTAGAGATATGGAAAAAGCTATTGAAATGGCAAAGGTAGTATCAGCTACAGATGAAGGAGCCTTTAAGGAAATAGTAGGGAACAGTGCACCGATTGAAAGAGTAAAAAATATAGTTAAGACAGTAGCTAAAGGTACCTCAACTGTTATATTAAGGGGGGAAAGTGGTACAGGTAAAGAGCTTTTTGCAAGAGCTATTCAAAACTTAAGTGATAGAAAAAATAAAAATTTTGTTACCATAAATTGTGCTGCTCTACCAGATAATTTAATTGAAAGCGAGTTGTTTGGATATGAGAAGGGAAGCTTTACTGGGGCTATTAATACAAAAGAAGGACTTTTTAAAGAAGCTCATGAGGGAACTTTGTTTTTAGATGAAGTTGGAGAATTATCATTGATATTACAAGCTAAGCTCTTAAGGGTACTGCAAGAAGGAGCTATAAGAAAAATAGGAAGTACCAAAGAAGAAAAAGTAGATGTAAGAATAATTGCTGCAACTAATAGAAATTTAGAAGATATGGTGAGGGAAGGGAAATTTAGAGAGGACTTATATTATAGATTAAATGTGATACCTATATTTGTTCCACATTTAAGAGAAAGAAGTGGAGATATACCAGATTTGGTTACATTTTTTATAAATAAGCTGAATAAAAAGCTTAATAAAAAAGTTTTAGGAGTTGAACTAGAGTTTATAGATAGATTAGTAAAGTATAATTGGCCGGGTAATATTAGAGAACTTCAAAATATTATAGAAAGAGCTATGAATTTGTGCACTAAAGAACTTTTAGAGGCTGATCATTTAATTATTGGATTTCCTGAAAGTTCAAAGCAAATAAACACTATTGCTGAAGAAGAAGGGGAAGTAAGGTTAAAGGATATAGTTGAAATATGTGAGAAGGAAGCAATAATAAAGGCATTAAAGAAAAATAAAACTTGCAGGAAAACTGCAAAAGCTTTAGGGGTATCTCATACCACAATAATAAATAAAATAAATAAATACAATATAAAGTGGAATGAATAATTTACACATGGAAATTATTCATTCCACTTTTTTACATAAAATGGTAGTAAATGTTTACAGAAATACTGTTAACTGTAATAAGATATTGAAATACTCCCAAAATAAAAGGTAGACAAGGATTTAATATTGCAATGTAAAGATTGGCATGTATGTTGCTATTATAATACTGTGTAAAATTAATTAAAAAGTACGTTAAAAATAATCATAAAATTAAGGGGGATACAAGGATGAATAAAGAACACATGATTAGTATGGGATTTGGAACTAAGGCTATACATGGTGGACATGTAAAGGATTCACAATTTGGATCTCTTTCCACACCAATATATCAAACATCAACATTTATATTTGATACTGCAGAACAAGGCGGAAGAAGATTTGCTCTAGAAGAAGGTGGATATATATATTCAAGATTAGGTAATCCAACAAGCTCAGAAGTAGAGGATAAAATAGCTATATTAGAAGGTGCTGAAGCAGCAGTTGCAACAGCTTCAGGAATGGGGGCTATATCTTCTGTACTATGGACATTACTGAAAGCAGGAGACCACATAGTAGCAGCAGACACTCTTTATGGATGTACTTTTGCATTGCTAAATCATGGAGTTACTAGATTTGGAATAGATGTAACTTTTGTAGACACTAGTAATTTAGAAGAAGTTAAAAATGCTATGAGACCTAATACAAAGATTGTTTATTTAGAAACACCTGCTAACCCAACATTAAAAATTACGGATATAAAAGCTATATCTAAGATGGCACATGAATCTGAGGGATGTGCAGTTGTTGTAGATAATACATTTAGCACACCATATATTCAAAGACCAATAGAGCTTGGTGCTGATATTGTTGTTCACTCTGCAACTAAATATTTAAATGGACATGGAGATGTTGTAGCAGGATTTGCTGCTGGCAAGCAAGAAGTTATAAATCAAGTTAGATTAGTAGGTATTAAAGACATGACAGGATCAGTCCTAAGTCCATTTAATGCGTTTTTAATTATAAGAGGCATGAAAACATTGGAAGTTAGAATGGAAAGGCATTGTGCAAATGCAATGAAGGTTGCTAAATTCTTAGAAACTCATCCAGCAGTTGAAAAGGTATACTACCCAGGATTAGAAAGCTTTGAATACTATGAATTAGCTAAAAAACAAATGGAGTTACCAGGAGCTATGGTATCATTCGAACTTAAAGGTGGAGTTGAAGAAGGAAGAATGGTTATGAATACTGTTAAATTAGCTAGTTTAGCAGTAAGCTTAGGAGATACTGAAACACTTATTCAACATCCAGCTTCAATGACACATTCACCATATACATCAGAAGAAAGAGCTGCAGCAGGAATCAGCGATGGATTAGTTAGATTATCTGTTGGTCTCGAAACAGCTGAAGATATAATTGCAGACCTAAAACAGGCATTAGATCTAATAATAAAATAAATTAATTAAATTTATATATTATAGCTGTAAATAAAATGTGATTTTTGCAGCTATAATATAATTTTAAAATGACTGGAGTATATTGCAATGATCCTATTTTTATAATAATTATAAGCTTTATTCTGTTAAATTTTTAATTTTAGGGGGAATTATTATGGAAAATAGCCCAAATAAGCGAATATCCAGTGGAAAAGCATTAATACCTTTTGTAATTTTTATTGCAGTTTATTTAGGTAGTGGACTAATTCTTCAAGCAAAAGGCACGGAAATGGCTTTCTATCAGCTTCCAGCACCAGTTGCAGCATTTTGTGGTATTATTAGTGCTTTCTTTATTTTAAAAGGTAGCATTAATGAAAAATTTGATACCTTTGTAAAAGGCTGCGGAGATTCAAATATAATTATAATGTGTATAATCTATTTATTAGCTGGAGCTTTTGCCACTGTGTCTTCAGCTATGGGTGGAGTTGATTCAACTGTTAATTTAGGATTAACGTATATACCTGCAAACTATATAGTGGCAGGATTATTTATCATATCTTGCTTTATATCATTATCTACAGGAACTTCAGTTGGTTCAATAGTAGCTATAGCTCCTATTGCTGTAGGACTTGCTACTAAGGCAGGACTTTCTCTTCCACTTACACTAGCTTCTGTACTTGGGGGATCAATGTTTGGAGATAACTTGTCTGTAATATCAGATACAACAATTGCTGCTACTAGAACTCAAGGCTGTGAGATGAGAGATAAGTTCAGAGTAAATATATATATAGCAGCGCCAGCAGCAATTATAACATTGATACTATTACTTATATTTGGTAGACCAGAAACTATACCTACAATGCAAAATTATGACTACAACGTAATTAAAGTTTTACCATATTTATTTGTATTAATATTATCTTTAGTTGGCGTAAATGTTTTTGCTGTGCTAACAGGAGGAATTGTTATTTCAGGCATAATAGGTTTGACATATGGAGATTTAACAGTTTTAACCTTCTCACAACAAATATATGAAGGTTTTAAGAGCATGATAGAGATATTCTTGTTATCAATGCTTACTGGTGGACTTGCTGAAATGGTAACTAAAGCAGGGGGAATTCAATTTTTACTAGATAAAATTCAACTAATGATGAAGAGTAGAAAATCAGCAGAAATTGGCATAGCAGCTCTTGTTTCATTAACAGATGCTGCTGTTGCAAATAATACCGTTGCAATCATTATCAACGGACCTATAGCAAAAGAAATGTGCAATAAATATAAAGTTGATCCTCGTAGAAGTGCATCATTATTAGATACTTTTTCTTGTATAATGCAGGGAATAATCCCATATGGTGCTCAGATGCTAATGCTTCTAAGCTTTACTAAAGGAGCGGTGTCTCCATTTCAAGTAATACCTTTAGCTTGGTATATACATCTTCTTGCTATATCAGCAATTGCCTCAATGTTCATACCATTTGCTGATGGAATTATAAAAAGGAACCCATGGAAATGGGATAAGGAAAATGAAATAGAAGTTAAAGCATAAAACTTTCTTGTGAAAAGGTGAATGGAGGAAAAATAATGAGTAATAAATTAGTTGAAATTCGTTGGCATGGACGAGGTGGACAAGGTGCTAAAACAGCCTCATTACTTCTAGCTGAAGCTGCTTTCAATGTTGGGATGTATGTGCAAGGATTTCCAGAGTATGGTCCAGAAAGAATGGGGGCACCAATAACTGCATATAACAGAATTGCTAATTTTGAGTTAAGGGTGCACAGTAATATTTATGAACCAGACTATGTTGTTGTAGTAGACGAAACTTTATTAAAGTCAGTACCTTGCACTAAAGGACTAAAAAAAGAAGGAGCCATAATAATCAATAGTAAAAAGAAACCAGAAGAAATTAGATCTGAATTAAAAGGATATGAAGGAAGAGTATACACAATAGATGCAAAGGGTATTTCAGAAGAAATATTAGGTGCAAATTTCCCTAACACACCAATGCTTTCAGCAGTAGTTAAAGTAAGCGGAGTATTAGAGGAAAAGCAATTCGTAGAGGATATGGAAAATTCATTTAACCACAAGTTTGCTAATAAACCTCATGTTATTCCTAAAAATATAGAGGCTCTTAAGAGATCACTTCAGGAGGTGAATGGAATTGGGTAAAAGAATGAATGTGACTTCAGATACAAAATGGTATGAGTACCCAATGGGTGGAGAAGTTCTTGATGCAGGTAATGCTGAAGAATTCAAAACTGGTGATTGGAGATCCATGAAACCAATTTGGCATGAAGATAAATGTAAACATTGTATGTTTTGCTGGGCTGTATGTCCTGACATGTCAATAGTAGTTAAAGACGAGAAAATGATAAAAATAGATTATGATTTCTGTAAAGGCTGTGGAGTTTGTACAAAACAATGTAAATTTGGGGCATTAGATTTTGTACTAGAAGAAGAATAAGAGGGAGGAAGAATAATGGCCAAGGCTGAACAAATAAGAAAGAGTTTAAGTGGTAACGAAGCAGTTGCTGCAGCAATGATGCAAATAAATCCAGATGTAATGGCTGCATTTCCTATAACACCATCAACTGAGGTACCACAATATTTTTCATCATTCGTAGCAAATGGACAATGCACAACTGAGTTTGTACCAGTAGAATCAGAACACAGTGCTATAAGTGCTTGCATAGGGGCATCTGGAGCAGGTGCAAGAGTATTTACTGCAACTTCTGCAAACGGACTAGCTCTTATGCATGAAATGTTATATATAGCTGCAGGAGATAGACTACCAGTAATAATTGCTGCAGTAAATAGGGCGTTAGCGTCTCCAATTAATATACACAATGATCATTCAGATACAATGGGAGAAAGAGATACAGGATTTATTCAAATTTATTCTGAAAATGTTCAAGAAGCATATGATAATTTTATTCAAACTGTAAGAATAGCGGAGCATCCTGATGTTATGACTCCAGCTATGGTTTGTTATGATGGATTCATTACATCTCATGCTGTAGAAAATTTTTATATGTTAAATAAGGAAGATGTTGAAAGCTTTGTTGGTGAAAATAAAAGGGTTGAAGATGGCCTTCTTGGAAAAGAAAATAAATTAATAGGTGCACTAGGTCTCCAAGATGTATATATGGAAATGAAAAGACAACAGCTAGAAGGTTTATTAAATGCTAAAAAAGTATGCTTGGATGTAGCTAAAGAATTTGAAGAATTAACAGGAAGAAAATATGGCTTATTCGAAGAATATAAGTTAGATGATGCTGATTATGCCATAGTTATTATAGGATCATCAGCTGGAACAGCTAAGAGAGCTATTGATGACTTAAGACTTAAAGGGGTTAAAGCAGGACTTCTTAAGATAAGATTATTCAGACCATTTCCAAGTGAAGAAATTGCTAAGGCACTTAAAAATGCTAAAGCTATAGCTATAATGGATAAATCAGAGGGTATGTCTGGAAACGGTGGGCCATTATATACTGATGTTATAAGTTCTTTATATGGAAGAGTAGATGATAAAATAATAATGAGCTTTATTTATGGATTGGGTGGAAGAGATGTTAAAGTAAGCAGCATAGAAAAAGTATATAATGAATTACAAAATGCAGTTGAAACAGGCAAATACAAACGACATAATTATTTGGAAGTAAGGGAATAGGGGGTGAGCTGAATGGCGACATTAAAAGAATTAACTAAAGTCAAAGAAAGAATAACTGCCGGACATAAAATGTGTGCTGGCTGTGGTGCTCCAATGGTTGTAAAATGGGTGTTAAAAGCTATAAAAGAAGAAGATCAAGCTGTAATTTCAAATGCTACAGGATGTCTCGAAGTTTCATTCGGAGTTTATCCATATAGTGCATGGAAAGATTCATATATCCATACAGCTTTTGAATGTGCTGCTGCTACAGGCAGCGGTGTAGAAGCTGCTTATAGAGCATTAAAAGCAAGAGGAAGAGTTGAAGATAATTATAAATTTATAACATTTGGTGGAGACGGTGGTACCTATGATATTGGATTCCAGTCCCTGTCAGGAGCAATGGAAAGAGGACATGATATGCTTTATGTTTGCTATGACAATGGAGCTTATATGAATACTGGTATTCAAAGATCATCAGCAACTCCACTAGGAGCAGATACAACTACAACACCTCAAGGGGAAGAATCCATAGGAAAACAACAATATAGAAAAGATTTAACTCAAATAATGGTAGGACATCATTTACCATATGTAGCTCAAACTGTCCCTGTAATACCTGGAACTAAATATATGATGGATTTATACAATAAATCCAATAAAGCCATAAATGAAGTTAAAGGTCCAAAATTCATGAATGTATTAACTCCATGTCCAAGAGGATGGAGATGTGATACTGAAACTGAATTAGACGCAATCAAAGCAGCTGTTGAAACTTGCTGGTGGCCTTTATATGAAGTAATTGATGGGGAATATAAGTTAAACTATAGGCCAAAAGAAAGGTTACCAATAGAGGAATGGTTAAAGTTGCAAGGAAGATTTAAGCACTTATTTAAGTCAAAAGAAGGAAAAGTTAAGATAGCTGAAATTCAAAATGAAGTTGACAAGAGATGGGAAAATTTATTATTTCTTTGCGGATATAATAAATAATTAAAAAAATAATTCTTTTATAAGATTAATATTTTAAGGAAAAAGGCAATCAATTATTAATATGCTCCCTTTATGGCAGACAGTTAAAATAATAAAACTGTTTCCATGAAGGGGGTATATCATATTGATTGCTTTTTTTCTTAAATATTTTTTAATGTTATAATAATGATGACTTCCATTGAAATATGAAGTAGACTAAACATAATTCCGATATAGTAGTATAAAATAAATGAATTAGATAGTAAAGGAGAATTAATATGCACGATGAAAATAATTTTGAAGCGCTAGAAAGAATATTAAAAGTAAAACATGCTAATTGCTTTGAGGTAATGAAACCTAAAATTATAGAATATGTTTCTAAAGAAAGCCTAACTATAGCCTTTCCTATTTTAGAACAATATCTAAATCCTGATGGAAGAATGCAGGGAGGATTTATAACTGCTGCTTTTGATAATACATTTGGTGCTTTATGTTTTTGTGAAGTTAAAGATTTGGCTTTGCCAGCAACTATAGATATAAATACTAGTTATCAAAGACCTATATTTATGGGAGATGAACTTATAATAACTGTTAATATAAAATCAATGGGAAATACCATAGTACATATGACGGGAGAAGCAAGTAATAAAGATGGAAAATTAGTTGCTACAAGTACAACTAACATAATGCTTTTAAAAGATAATACTTAGTATATAGAATAAAATATATAGTAAAACTATTAAGATAAAAAAATTATTTTAATAGTTTTATTTTTTATAGGTTGACAATAATTATGTATTAGTGTACTATGTTATTAGTACACTAATACTATGTAGCAATTATGATAATAGGAGGTGCAATATGGGAATAACCTTTGACGATAAAAGTCCAATATATGTTCAAGTAATGAATATGATAAAAAAGAAAATGGTATCTAAAGAATTAAAGGGGGGAGATAAATTGCCATCTGTAAGAGATTTATCAGCGGAATTAAAAGTTAATCCAAATACTATTCAAAGAGTGTATAAGGAACTTGAAAGAGAAGGATTAGCTTTTACTCAAAGAGGTATGGGAACCTTTATAACAGAAGATGAAAATATAATATATAACTTAAAAAAAGACACTGCCAAGGAAATAATAGATTCTTTCATAGAAGGTATGAAACATTTAGGATTTAATAATGAAGAAATAGTAAATATGATTGAGAAAAAATTAAAGGAGGAAAATTAATAAATGGATATAGTGTTAGAAACTAAAGAGTTATCTAAAAGCTATTTTACTAAGAAGGCATTAAAAAATATAAATTTATCCTTAGAAAAAGGAAAGGTGCTAGGTTTACTTGGGCCTAATGGAAGCGGAAAAACTACATTTATAAAAATTGCTGTGGGAATTTTAAGACAATCTAATGGAGAAATATTAATTGATGGAAAGAAACCAGGGGTAGCCACAAAAGCAGTAGTCTCATATCTTCCAGATAGAAATTATTTATATAAATGGATGAAGATAAGGGATGCAGTGGGATTTTTTAAAGACTTTTATAAGGATTTTGATGGAGAAAGGTGCAGCGAACTTTTAAAGTTTATGAAGCTTGAAGAGGATATGAAGATAACTTCTTTATCAAAGGGAATGATGGAAAAGTTAAATCTAACTTTAGTGCTGTCAAGAAAAGCTAAGTTATATATATTAGATGAGCCACTAGCAGCAGTGGATCCTGTAGCTAGAGAACAGATATTAGATGCAATTATTCAAAGCTATAATGAAGAAAGTTCAATGATTATAACAACACATCTTGTTAAAGATATTGAAAGAGTATTTGATGATGTAGCTTTTATAAAAGATGGAGAAATAGTTCTTTCAGGCAATGCTGAAGATCTAAGAATAGAAAAAGGTATGTCCATTGATGAACTGTTTAGGGAGGTATTTAAGTAATGAGAAATTTAATAAAATATGAACTAAAAGGAGACTTTAAATTATTTGGGATAGTATTTGCAATTGCTGCCCTATTAAATGTGGGACTTTTTAGTAGAATAGGTAAATGGGACGAACAACTAATTATACTTTTCAGTGGAATGGTAAGTTCATTTTTATTTTTGACTATTTTAATATTTGTAATTAAATCCTTTGAAAAAGAAATGTATGAAGATAGAGGATATTTGACTTTTACATTGCCTGTCAGCGGTAGAAAAATAGTAGGATCTAAAATTATAACTGCATTAATATGGTTTGCAGTAGCTGGGATAGTATCACTTATATTTGGAAGAATACTCATCGGACTTATATATGGCCAATCAAGCATAAATGAGCTTACCGCATATTTTAGTACCTATATTAATATAAAAGTTATTTTATCAGGAATTTTATTTGTCATAATAAATACCATAACACTTCTTTTATTAATATATTTTTCTATAACTATTACAAGAGTAGCATTAAAGGGTAAAAGAGTTAGCAAGTTTTTAGGATTTGTAGTTTTTATAGCATTAAATGCAGCTATTGTCTACATTCAATATAAATTAATACATCTGTTCCCTCAAACAGTGAGCTTTATGCCAGAGTTTCTGCAAAACTTTCGAGGAGACGGCGATATTATGAAATTAGGGGAAGAAGCATTAATCACTATGAACAATTCAGGTATAAATATAAATATTGCAGGTTTAATTTATAATATTGCTGTTTACGTGGGATTATTTTTAGGAACAGGATACCTTATAGATAATAAAATAGACATTTAGAAAAAACACAATATTTTTAATGTTGAACGGGTCGTATGGAATTTGCATTTAGGAAAGCTTCGCTTCGCAAAAAAGCTCTAATATTTCTTCCTTTTAAGGCGCCTAAGCCTTCTAAACTCGCTATGGCTCAAACAGTATAAGGCTCTATACGGCGTCTTAAAATCAGAAATAAAGAGCTTTTAATTGCTTACTCAATGCTTTCTACAATGCGAATTCCATACTTATGTTCAAAATTAAAAATATTACTTAGACTTACTAGCTGAAGGAAGGAATTTCGCTTTGGCGAAAGTTCCTTTTAAATATATACTTATCAATAGTAATATCTCATAAAATATTACAAAAAGGCTCTTGAAATAATGATAAAGTACAAGTATAATATATGTGTACTACATGATATAGTACACCTAATGCAGGAGGTGCAGTTATGAAAAGAAAAAATATAGTTGTTTTAGTGGTAGCATTACTAGTTTTGCCTTTAGTAATGGCTTTTTATTCGGGAAATAAGAAGTATGAAAGAAAAACTGTCTATGATACTCCAGAAAAGGTTATAGAAACTTTCTTTAAGAGCTGGAATTTTAATAAGGATGAGGTAAGAAGTAATGATATGTATTCACAAGAGTACAAGGATTGTTTATCAGAAAGGCTTAGAATGCTTCATGAAGAAAATGGATTCACAGCTATACCAGATAGAAGTTCTGGAAAGGTACAGTTAAAAAGTTTTGAACTTATAAAGGATGAGAAAGTTATAAGGGATATAAATCTTCAATATGCCTATTATGATAGCGGTACAAAGAAAGTAATTTCTGGTGTTAATGCCTATTATAAAGATTTTATAAAAGATGTGCCTGAGGAAATAAGATTTTACAGAGTGGATTATAAAGGAGAAAATTTATACGCTACAAAAGGTGAAATTGAAAACTTCGCAAGAATATATACTCTTATAAAAAAGGATGGACATTGGTCTATAGATAACTTTGGAAATAGCGCAAATTATCATATATTAAATGCAAGTTAGGGGGAATAGCAATTGATAATAATTGATTCAAGAAGTAGTACTCCCATATATGAACAAATAATTATTAAAATTAAAGAACTTATACTAAAAGGTGTATTAGAGCCTGGGGATAAGCTGCCTTCAGTAAGGGAACTTTCAGGTATAATTACAGCAAACCCTAATACTGTAAGTAAAGCTTATGCAGAGCTTGAAAGACAAAAGGTTATTGAAACTATAAGGGGACGAGGTACCTTTGTTGCTGAAAATTATAAACCAAAAATTCAGGAGGATAGAATGGAAGCTTTAAAAGAAGATTTAAAGAAAGTAATTCTTGAAGCTAAGTACATGGGGCTTACAAAAGATGAGCTTGTAGATATAATGGACACTTATTATGAGGAGCTCAGCACATCTGGGGAGGAGGGGAAGAATTGATTGAAATAAAGGGCTTAAGTAAAATGATAGAAGATAAATACATACTAAAGGAAATAAATCTTAAAGTTAACAAAGGAAGTATATTCGGACTTATAGGGCCTAATGGAGCGGGGAAAAGTACACTTATAAGATGCCTTACAGGAATATATGGATTAGAAGAAGGAGAAATACTTTATGAGGGTCAAAGTGTTTATGAAAATGTAGAGGTAAAAAATAAAATAGGATATGTGGCAGATGAAAATAACTTTTTCTCTACATTTAAACTTATAGATATTATAAATTACTATAAATTAGCTTATAAAAACTTTGACGAGAAAAAATTTGAAGAGTTAAATAAAGAATTTAAAATGGACACCAAAAAGAGATTTTTTCAGTTATCAAAGGGAAATAAAATGAAGTTTGCCATTATGATGGCTATGTGTATACATCCTGAATATCTAATACTAGATGAGCCTACATCTGGCATAGATCCAATATTTAAAAGAAAGTTTATTGAAATACTTCTAAATGAAGTAGCAGAAAAGGGAACTACGGTTATAATATCCTCTCATAATTTATCCAATGTGGAAAGAATATGTGACACTGTAGCAATATTAAATAATGGGAAAGTGACAGCGGTAAGTTCTATAGATGATATGAAAAATAAAATCAAAAAGCTTCAGGTAGCCTTTAAGGCAGCGGTTAAAGAAGAGGAGCTAAAAATTCATGGAGTAGTTAAGGTTGAAAACGTAGGAAGAGTTTATAATATAGTAACTACCGACTATGGAGTAGAACTATTAGATAAGATTAATTCACTAAACCCCTTATTTATAGAAGAGCTTGATTTAAGCCTTGAAGACATATTCATATACACTATAGAGGGGGAGGGAAAATAAAATGAAAAAACTTTTAAACAAAGCAGTGCTATTTGAAACTTTGATTTCTATGAAATATATAATAATTTTAGAACTTTTAGTTGTGATTATTGGAACTTTGATGAAGATATCAGAAGTCCATAATTCAATATTTCATAATTTTGATTACTTTAGAAGTTATTCGTCAATAGAAATAGTACTAATAATGATGATGCTTGCTGCAATGAATTTTCTTATCTCCATAGGAGTTATGGGCATCAATAAACATAAAAACTTTTTATTTCTAAGTTCCCAGCCTATAACAAGAGAAGAGATGATATTTACAAAAGGATTTATAGCCTTATCCTTAAGTTTTATAAATATAGCATTATATATGTATATAAATTTTATAGATTTTATAGCAAATAAACAATTATATAGGTATTTTATAATAAATTATAATAATCAATTTCTAATAAAAGAGCTTGTGCTATTAATTACATTTTCTATAGTTTTCTTTACTTATATATTTTTAGTAAATGGGATAGTAAACAATGGAATAGCAGCAATAATAACTACTATAGCAATACCTCTTTATCCTTTTGCATTTGTGATGCTTGCACATAGCTTAGTACCTTACAGATTCCGTGGATTTTTAGGTGAAATACTTGGATATATATTGGGAAATGCATCCAGATATGCTAATGGAGAAAATATATTTAAGGTAACGGTTATAGTTTCATTAATAATAATAGTAATATGTGCTGTAGTGTGGAAATTAATAATAATAAATATATACAAGAAAATAAAGATTGAAAATATGAACAAGCTTTTTATATCAAATGCAGTAAGTAAAGTTATAAATGTTTTACTGTGTATAATACTCAGCTTATTAGTAGGAAATATAATGGTAGCTGTAATTTTTATATTTTCAAATATATTTATATCAAATCCTTATCAATCTATTCAAACGCCAAGGATAGTTCTGCTCGTTTCAAGTGCAATTGCAGCGCCTATGATTTATAAGATGCAAAATAAATTAACAAAATTATATGGGTCAAATTAGTATTATAAATAAATTGGTGAATAAACCTATTCACTAGATGTTAAAAGGAGTGAATTTGTGTGAATATACTTGAAGTAAAAGATGTAAAAAAACAATTAGGGAAAAGAGAAATAATAAAAGGTATAAGTTTTAATGTAAAACAAGGAGAAATTTTTGGATTTTTAGGACCAAATGGAGCAGGGAAAACTACTACTATAAGAATGCTTGTAGGACTTATTGCTCCAAACTCTGGAAGTATAAAAATAGCTGGACATGATATAAAAGGTGAAAGAGAACAGGCGCTTGATGCAGTTGGAGCAGTTGTTGAAAATCCAGAGCTTTATACTTATTTATCAGGTAGAGAAAATTTAATGCAAATTGCAAGGATTAGAGGAATTGATAGGGCTTATGTAGAGGAAATTATTGAGCTTGTAGAACTTAAAGATAGAATAGGGGATAAAGTAAAAAAGTATTCTCTTGGTATGAAGCAAAGATTGGGGCTCGCAGCAGCGCTTATTGCAAAGCCTAAGCTTTTGATTTTAGATGAACCTACTAATGGACTTGATCCAACAGGAATTATGGATTTTAGAAAGATAGTAAGAAATGCAGCACATGAAACAAATACAGCGGTTTTCATATCATCACACATTTTAAGTGAAGTGCAAACGCTTTGTGATACTGTTGCCTTTATAAATAATGGAGTAATTCAAAGTGTTGAAAGCATAAATGGAGGCATTGTAAAAGAAAAGACAGAAACTATAGTTCTATCTGTTAAAGAAATTGAAAAGTGTAGAGAAGTTTTAAGGAGCCTAGATTGTGTTAAGAATATATCCTTTAAAGAGGATATATTTAAGTTAACTATTGATAAAAATTCAATACCTGAAATTATATTTAAATTAGCAGAAAATAAAATTCATGTAGAAGAAGTTTATAAGAAGCATGTAGAACTTGAAGATAGGTACTTAGAAATTGTAGAGGGGGGAAAAGTGGTATGATTACATTAAAACTAATAGGTAACGAAGTAATAAAATTAATGAATAGAAAGAAAACCTTAGTTATAACCCTATTATTTGCATTACTTGTAGCGTTTGTAGGATTTGCAACATATAAGAGTGCAGAAAATATGAAGGAATGGAACAAGCCAGAACGAAGAATTCAAATGGAAAAAGACAATATAGCTCAGTATGAAAGAATGAGGAAGGATAGTACTATACCTGATAGTGATAAAGTTCATTTTGATGAAGAAATTAAAATAGCAAATAAAAGAATTGAGTCTATTAAGAAGGAACAGAAAGGTGAAAAGCGTGATTGGAAGGTTACACTAAACGAAGAGATTAAAGGTATGGAAGAGCAATTAAAAAGTGCTGAAATGCCATCAGAAGAAAAGGAAAGAATTAAAATTAATTTAAATACAAGAAAATATCTTTTATCTAATAATATACAGCCAGAAGAAAATTCATATGAACCAACAGCATCTGTATTTATAAGAGACTTATTTGGAATGCTGGGAATGATATTTCTTGCAGTAGGAGTAATTATATTTGGTTCAGATATGGTGTCAGGGGAATATACTCCTCCAACAATGAAGTTCTTATTAACTCAACCTGTATCAAGGGGGAAGGTGCTGTTTTCAAAATTTATAGCATTAATTTTATCCTCTGCTATAATAATAGTTTTAGTAGAATTTATAGCATTTATAATTATGGGATTACTGTTTGGATTCGGAAGTATGGATTATCCTGTGTCAGTAGGAACACAGTACATTTATGATAGTATTGCAAGAGGAGATACTGGAGAAAGAGTTATAAAAATAGTTGAAGGAAGTACATATATAATTCCTATGTGGAAATATATACTTCAAATGTTTTTAATGCAAGTTTTATTTATAATAGCGTCTGCATCATTTGCTTTTTTATTGTCTACGGTGGTAAAAAGCAGTATGGTATCTATGGCTGTGAGTACGGTTAGCGTAGTAGCCTTTACTATATTTCAAGCAATGCCTTATACTAGAAAATATGTTCAATACCTCTTCACCACCTATGGGAATGTAGGTAAAATTGTAACAGGAAATATTGCTGAAATGGTTAATAACCCTAGTGTTACATCTATGTATGCAATAGTGTTACTTTTGATTTGGGCCGTGGTAAGCTATATCATTTCTCATGTTGTATTTGTAAAAAAAGATATATTGATATAAAAGCTATTAATCTATAGATAGGTAATATTAAAATACCTATCCTTTCTATATTTACAGTTTGTGTATTAAATTAAATAAATTTACAGTATAATTAAATTAGATTATAGAAGTATGTGAATATGGAGGGTAGGATATGAAGCCTATAATAGGTATAACAACATTTAATGAACATAAAGATCAGAGAAATTATAATTCTGTAGACTATAATTATATTAACTCTGTAACTTTAGCAGGAGGTGTACCTGTTTTATTACCTATAATTAATAGTAAAGAAGATATAAAAGAGTATTTAAATAACATTGATGGATTAATTTTTAGCGGGGGAGAAGATATACTGCCTGCAATTTATGAAGAAAACCCGATAAATGAGTTAAGAGCCATATCTACTGAAAGAGATTTTTTTGAAATAGAATTATTTAAGCTTGCATACGATATGGATAAGCCTATTTTAGGAATTTGTAGAGGAATTCAATTAATAAACGTGGCTAGTGGAGGAACTTTATATCAAGATATTTATGTACAAAGAGAAAATACTTTAGGACATTCCCCTACAAAAATAGAAATAAATAGTCTATATCATTTTATAGATATAGAGAAGGGCAGTAAACTATTTGATATATTTAATGAAGACAAGATAATGGTGAATTCTTTTCATCATCAATCCATTAAAAATGTTTCTCATGAATTTAGGATAACAGCTAGAAGCTATGATGGAATAATTGAAGCTATAGAAGCGAAGGATAAAAAATTTGTAATAGGAGTCCAATGGCACCCAGAAGCTTTAGTGGTGAATTATCCAGAGTTTATAAAGCTGTTTAAGGAATTTATTAATGCAGCTAAAAGATAATTGAATTTTATTTAAGGATATATATATTAATATAATGTATATATCCTTAAAAATAATCAAATACTATTCCAGGTGTATCAATACAATAAATATGGAGAAAAGATATAAAAAAGTGAGCATGGTTAATTTATTTTAAGATAATAATAAATAATAATATAATACTAAAAAACTAATCGTGATAAGATAACATTCGTCGCTGAGATGAGCGGCAAACAAATCAAATCAAGACAATGAAAAATGAAACATTTTAGTTGTTGACAAGATTTGAAAATGTATGTTATTATGATTAAGCTGTTTTAAACAGTATGATCAATAAGTTGTTAACGAAATTAAAAAAAGTAGTTGACAAGTT
>NZ_OAOD01000023.1 GCF_900205925.1 Clostridium peptidivorans
AGGTGAACGTCGCGAGTTCGAATCTCGTCTTCCGCTCCAAATATGCGGGTGTAACTCAATGGTAGAGTGCTAGCCTTCCAAGCTAGTTACGAGGGTTCGATTCCCTTCACCCGCTCCAAATTTTTAGATACTTAGATGCGCTTTAAGCGCCCATAGCTCAGCTGGATAGAGTGACGGACTTCGAATCCGGAGGTCGCAGGTTCGACTCCTGTTGGGCGCACCATAACATACGGCATTACGTAATAGGTTGATATATAGGAGCTTGTAAAATTTTTTTAAAGTTTTACAAGCTCTTTTTTATTTACCCAGCAGATATACTGCTTGTGATTTTTAAATCATAATGCAAATTTATTGTTAAATCTAAGTTAATTTTTTAACTTGAACTTAATTAATTTTTATATTATAATATAGATAACGATTACAGATTGAGGTTGGTGAGAACATGAAGACATATACATCACTTTTTTTGAAGGAAATATCTAATAGAATAAATTTTTTAATAAATCTTTATAATATTTCAGAAAATAAAATGGCCTTATCTGATAGAGTTATATCTGATTTTAATATAGCTATTTTAAAGAGAAAAGGATATATAATGGTAGGAGAAGAAAACTCCTGTAGTGTTGCATATTTAACTGAAAAGGGAAGAATTCTAGCAAAAGAAAATATGAATCACAATAATGAATTAAGCATGGGCATTTGTTAATTACAAAAAAAGTTAGAAGCTATTAGTGTACTAATAGCTTTTTTTTATTTATATAAAATATAATTCGAAATGAAGGAAAGACATGTTAAAACTATCATATATAATTTGAAATATTTCGAAAAATACATTTGGGAAAATTATTTATTGCGATAATTGTAGGTTTTTGTTATTATAGACAATGGCAAATGAAATATTATGCTGAATAATATATCAGGAGGATGATAAAAATTGCATATTAAGAAGATGTCTAATACAACTAAGATATTAATTGCATTAATTATGGGTATTGTCTTTGGAATAATATCTAATTTTGCTTTTTCGGAACAAGTTAAGTTAACTTTGAATATGTGGATATTACAGCCTGTGGGAAATATTTTCTTAAGGGCTATTAAAATGTTAGTAGTTCCTTTGGTTATGTTTTCTTTAATATGTGGAGTAACTAGTATAAGTGATATGGGTAAGCTTGGCAGAGTTGGAGGAAAGATATTTTCATACTATATGTTAACTACTGCCATAGGAGTAACAATAGCGTTATTTTTTGCGAATTTGCTAAAGCCAGGTGTTGGGGTAGCTTTGACCGCAGGAAGCAGTGAAATAAAGAGTGCTGCTCCACCTTTTATTATGGATATACTTGTGAATATGGTTCCAACAAATCCTATAGAAGCTATGGTAAAAGGGGACATGCTTCAAATAATAGTATTTTCTATTGTTTTTGGTATAGCTATTAATATCATAGGAAATCCAGTAAAACCACTTGTAAATATTTTAAATCAAATAAATGAAGTATTATTAAAAATGATAGGATTAATTATGAATTTAGCACCTTATGGTGTTTTTGCACTCATTTCTAGTGTAGTGGCTAGTCAGGGGATAAAAGTTTTAATACCACTTTTAAAATATTTCTTTGTATGTTTATTTGTAATGGTAATACATGTAGTAGTCGTATATGGAGGATTATTAAAGGTTTTAGGAAAGTTAAGTCCTATTAAATTTTTCAAAAAGTTTTGGCCGGTTATGGTACTAGCTTTAAGTACTTCTAGTAGTAATGCTACTATACCTATGAATTTAGATACTTGTGAAAAAAAGTTAGGTATTTCAAAACCTGTGGCAAGTTTTACAATTCCATTTGGAGCTACTATAAATATGGATGGAACTTCAATAATGCAGGGGGTAGCAGCGTTATTTATTGCTCAAATATATGGAATAGACTTAAGTATGCAGCAACAGCTAATGATAATTCTTACAGCAACACTAGCATCTATCGGAACAGCAGGGGTTCCAAGTTCTGGAGTAGTAATGCTTTCTATGGTACTTCAGCAAGTAGGACTTCCTTTAGAGGGAGTGGCTTTAGTATTGAGTATAGATAGACTTGTAGATATGGCAAGAACTGCAGTAAATATCACAGGAGATGCTGTAGGTACATTAATTGTAGCTAAGTCTGAAGGCGAAATAGATTTAGAAGTATATAATGATATGAATAAAATTGAAGAAGCAGCGTAATATAAAGATGGTACAATCATCAATTTGTGATGATTGTATCATCTTTTTTATAAAAAAGATGAAATATTTAACAAAGTGAAATTTGCTGATTTATAGCGAAATCATGCAAGTAACACTTGATTTTTATTAAGAAGTATTGTATTATATTTTTAACAAAGTAATTAACGAACATTATACTTGAATAAAAATAAAATATTCGCACTCATATATGCTTAGAAATAGGGTCTAAGTGTTTCTACCAGGCAACCGTAAATTGCTGGGCTATGGGTGTTTATTGAGCTATTGTTGTTATTTTTTAATGCAATTAGCTTTTTAAACTCCCAAATTTTTTTGGGAGTTTTTATTTTTACTCTATAGGAAATTATATATTTTTATATTTGTGAATAACTTTTATATCTATTAAAAAGATACTTCTATAGAGTAAAAAGATGGGTGCAGGGAAGGCACTTCCCGCCGCTTTCAGGAGGGTGCTCAGACGCATAGCGTCGTCGAAGGGAACCTAGGGTTCCATAGCGAAAGCGACGTAGGAGCTTTTTTTATAATAAATGCTTAAAATAGATTGAATTATGTATAATTTACTAATAAATCATACATAGAAAGGGATGAAAATATGAATAAATTAGTAAATAAAATTATCCGAGAAGGTAAGGTTATAGAAGATAGAATATTAAAAGTTGATAATTTTTTAAATCATCAAATTGATGTAGAATTGTTTAACTGGATGGGAAAAGAATTTAAAGAAAGATTTAAGGATAAAGATATAAACAAAATAATGACTTTGGAAACCTCTGGGATAGGTATTGCATGTATAGTAGCGCAATATTTTGATAATGTACCAGTAGTATTTGCAAAAAAACATTCAGGTACTAATATGGATGCAAATGTATATGAAGCAGATGTATATTCCTTTACAAAAAACAAGGATTATAAGATAAGAGTTTCTAAGAATTATTTGAACGAGAATGATAAGGTACTTATAATAGATGATTTTCTAGCCATGGGAAGCGCATCAGCAGGACTTATTAGTTTATGCGAACAAGCAGGGGCAGCTGTAGAAGGAATAGGAATAGCAATAGAAAAGAAGTTTCAACAAGGAAGACAGGAAATATTAAATAAGGGAATACAATTAGAATCCTTAGCAATAGTTGAAGCATTAGAAGATGGAAAAGTTGTATTTAGCAAAGAATAATATGCTTTTAATTTTGATTCTAAATAAAATTTTAATATAAAAATTATATAGGGGGAACATTAAGATGAAAAAATTTAAAATAACATCTTTATTATTAGCATCTGTAATGTGTATAGGATTAGCTTTAGCAGGATGTGGAAGTAGCAAAAAAGAAGCAAGTACTCAAACTGCTGCATCAGACAAAAATGACACAAAGGTAGGATTTTTGTATGTAGGACCTGTAGGAGATGGCGGATGGACATATTCTCACGATGAAGGCAGAAAGTACTTAGAAAAAGAGCTAAAGGTTCCAACTATTTATAAAGAATCTGTTAAAGAGGATACTGCTGAAGTACAAAAAGTTGTAGAAGACATGATAAATCAAGGCTGTAATGTAATAATTGGTACAAGCTTTGGATTTATGGATGGAATGGAAAAAGAAGCTCAAAAGCACAAAGATGTTAAGTTTTTACACGCATCAGGATACAAGTCTTCAGAAAATATGGCTAATTATTTTGGAAGAATATATCAAGCAAGATATCTTTCAGGTATAGTTGCAGGAATGAAAACAAAAACAAATAAAATAGGATACGTAGGTGCATTTTCAATTCCAGAGGTTGTAAGAGGAATAAATGCATTTACACTAGGAGTAAAATCAGTTAATCCAAAGGCAGAGGTTTCAGTTAAATGGACAAATACTTGGTATGACCCTGCAAAAGAAAAGGAAGCAGCTAAGGCATTACTTGCAGAAGGAGCAGATGTAATAACTCAGCACCAAGATACAGCAGGACCACAGCAAGCAGCAGAAGAAAAAGGAGCATTTTCTATAGGATATAACACAGATATGAAAGATAAAGCGCCAAAGGCATATATGACAGCGCCTGTATGGAACTGGGGACCATATTATGTTGAGCAAGTAAAGGCAATTAAAGAAGGAACATGGAAATCACAAAACGTTTGGGGTGGACTGGAAACAGGTATGGTAGCACTTGCTCCATTAACTGAAAATGCACCGGCTGGAGCAAAGGAAGCAGTTGAAAAGGCTCAGAAGGAAATAATGGACGGAAAGAATAAAATATTTGTAGGACCAATAAAGGATCAAAGCGGAAATATAAAGGTTGAAAAAGATAAGGTTATGACAGATGAAGAACTATTAAGCTTTGATTGGTTTGTAGAAGGTGTAAAGGGTCAATTAGCAAAATAAATAAAAGTATAGGTGATGATTATGAATAAAACTGTTCCATATATAGTTATGAAAGATATAAATAAAAGCTTCGGAAAAGTCATAGCAAATAAAAATATAAACTTTAAAGTTCATGGCGGAGAAGTTCATGCTCTTTTAGGGGAAAATGGAGCAGGAAAGAGTACACTTATGAATATGCTATCTGGGGTTTATACTCCAGATAGCGGAAGCATTTGTGTACATGGAAAAGATACATTTTTTTCATCTCCTAAGGATTCCATAAACCATGGAATAGGAATGATATATCAACATTTTAAATTAGTAGATAACATGACGGTATTTCAAAACATAATAATTGGTCAAAAAAATAGTTTTTTTATAAATAAAGGGGCTGCATTAAATAAAATAAATGAAATATGTGATAAGTTTGGAATAGATATTTCATTAGATAAATTGATAAAGGATATGTCCGTAGGAGAAAAACAAATAGTAGAAATAATTAAGGTTTTATATAGGGGAGCAGATATACTTATATTTGATGAACCAACTACGGTTTTTACACCTCAAGAAGTAAGTAAGTTGTTTAAAATAATAAATAAAATGAGAGAAAATAATTGTGCTGTAATTTTTATATCTCACAAAATGGATGAGGTTATGGAAATATGCGATAAGATAACTATTTTAAGAAAAGGAGAAACAGTATCAACTATCGATATAAAAGAAGCTTCTCCTAAAATATTGGCAGAGCTTATGGTTGGAAAGGCATTAAACTTATCTATAAAAAGAGCTGATGTAAATTTTAAAGAAGAACTTTTAAAAGTAAAAGATTTAGTAGTTTTAAATGAAGAAAAAGCTAAAGCTGTAAAGGGAATAACATTCAATGTTAAAAAGGGAGAAGTAGTTGGAATTGCAGGAGTAGCAGGAAGTGGTCAAAAGGAAATATGTGAAGCAATATCTGGAATATATCCTATAGAATCTGGAGAAATAACTATGGAAGGTGAAAATATGGTTGGCCTTTCACCAAGAGATATTATTAAAAAGGGCATAAGTATGAGCTTTGTACCAGAGGATAGACTTGGCATGGGACTCATAGGTTCAATGGATATAGTAAATAATCTTCTCTTGAAATCTTATCACAAACAAAAAGGATTTTTACTTAGAAAGAAAGAAGCTGAAGAAAAGGCAATTAATATAAAAAAACACTTTGATATAAAAACTCCTAGTATATATTACCCAGTAAAAAATCTTTCTGGCGGAAATATTCAAAAGATACTTTTAGGAAGAGAATTAGATTTAAAGCCGAAACTTCTTATAATGGCTTATCCGGTTAGAGGACTTGATATAAATACATGTTATACCATATATAACTTAATTGATGAACAAAAGAAAAGCGGAGTATCCACGTTATATATTGGTGAAGACATAGATGTTCTTATAAATTTATGTGATAGAATTATTGTGCTTTGTAATGGAGAGGTTACAGGGGAACTTAAGGGTAAAGAAGCTACAAGAGAAAAGGTAGGATATTTAATGGCAGGAAATAAAATAGAAGGCGAGGAATACGAAGTTGTTTAAAATAATTAAGATAGAAGAAATTACAACTAAAAGAAGTATACTCATAAGATGTATTTCCATAGCATTAGCCTTTTTAGTAGTAGCTGCATTTATAAGCATTTTAGGATTAAATCCTATTAAAGTATATGGAGCAATGCTAAAAGGCTCTTTTGGATCTTTATATAGTATAAAAGAGACAATAGTAAAGTCTATTCCTCTCATAATAACCGCTCTTGGAGTTTCTATAGCATTTAAGATGCAGTTTTGGAATATTGGAGGAGAAGGTCAAATAGTTATGGGGGCCCTCTTTTCATCATATTTTGCATTAAATTTTTCTGATATGAATAAATTTTTACTATTAACCATTATGGCTGTAGCAGGTATGGTAGGTGGAGCAATATGGGCGTATATTCCTTCAATTTTAAAGTTTAAATTTAATACCAATGAAACGATAGTAACTCTTATGATGAATTATATAGCTTTAAAGTTTGTTACGTATCTTCAATATGGACCATGGAAAGACCCTAAAGCTCAGGGCTTTCCTAAGATAGCTAGCTTTTCTGATAATGCAGTACTTCCTGAAGTTATGGGAGTGCATTTAGGATGGATTATAACTTTAATACTGGTTATAGCTGTGCATGTATTTATAAATCATACTAAAAAGGGATACGAAATATCTGTGCTTGGAGAAAGTGAGAAAACAGCTATTTATGCAGGAATTAATATAAAAAGAACACTTATTATAGCAATGCTTTTAAGTGGAGGATTATGTGGCCTTACGGGTATGATTCAAGCATCCGCAGTGAGTGGCACTTTATCCGTAGAAGTATCTGGAGGAGTAGGATACACTGCTATAATAGTAGCTTGGCTTTCAGCTTTAAAGGCACCAGTTATATTAATCGTGGGAGTATTATTTGCGGCTCTTTTAGAAGGAGGAGCATTTATACAAACAGCCTTTGGAATACCTGAAGCTGCAGCGTTAATATTACAATCAACTATACTTTTCTTTGTACTAGGAAGTGAATTTTTTATAAAGTATAAGGTAGTAGCAAAAAATACAATGAAAGTACTTAAGGAGGCAGCTTAATATGGATATGATAATTTCTTTACTTCAAGCTTCCATAGTAGCCGGAACTCCACTCTTATTTGCAACTTTAGGAGAACTTATTTCAGAGAAATCTGGAAATTTAAATCTCGGAGTAGAAGGTATGATGCTTATGGGAGCAGTTATAGGATTCATGGTTGGAATTAAAACAGAAAATCCTATAATTGCAATATTAGGTGCAATGATAGCCGGAGCTTTAGGCGCGCTTATATATTCATTTTTAACAGTATCCTTAAGGGCAAATCAAGTAGTATCAGGTCTTACCTTAACCATATTTGGTACAGGATTTTCAAGTATGGTAGGAAAAAGCTTAATAGGCCAAGTAGCACCAAATGCAATAAAAGATTTCTTTAAGCCTGTATTTGTGCCAATACTTGGGCATATTCCTTTTATAGGTGAAATATTCTTTAGACAGGATTTATTTGTGTATTTAGGATATGTATTAGCAGTTGCAATGGGAATATATATGTATTGTACCTCAAAAGGATTAAATTTAAGGGCTGTAGGAGAGAATCCAAAATCTGCTGATGCAGCGGGAATAAACATAAATTTATATAAATACATTCATCTTCTTATAGGAGGAGCTTTATGTGGACTTGGCGGTGCTTATTTATCACTAGTGTATGTGCCAGCTTGGCAGGAGGGAATAACCGCAGGAAGAGGATGGATAGCTGTAGCCTTAGTTATATTTGTATCCTGGAATCCATATAAGGCGTTAATAGGTGCATATGTATTTGGGGCATTGGATATAGTGGGATTTAGAATGCAGGGATTAAATATAAATATTTCTCAGTATATAATAGATATGATGCCATATGTAGTTACTATAATTGCTATGGTAGTAGTTTCGGCTAAAAATTCTATTAATAGTTTACCACCTAAGGGACTTGGAGTATCATATTTTAGAGAAGAGAGATAAAAATTATACTTGACTTTTAACAAGACAAGTGGTACTCTTTTTACAAAGAGTAATATAAATGTTTTCCTTTAAGAAAGGTTCTGTGAGACCTAAAAGGAATGGTAATTAGTGTGTATAAAATTAATTTAAATGATATGTTAAATTAATTTTATGTTAGGTGCGAGACTATACCTTCCTTTTGATAAAAGGAAGGTTTTTTTATGCCTTTAAGATAGTACTGTGATACTAAAAAGGAGGAGATAATAATGATAAAGGTAAGAGATTTAATTGACCCAACTGACTTCTCAACAGATGAAATAAATGAAATTTTAATACTAGCTCAAGATATGGAAAAAAATCCAGAGAGGTATTCAAATCTATGTAGTGGCAAAATACTTGCTGCACTATTCTATGAACCAAGCACTAGAACAAGATTAAGTTTTGAAGCAGCAATGCTAAGACTTGGAGGAAGAATTATAGGTTTTTCAGAGCCTAATTCAACTTCTATATCCAAGGGAGAAAGTCTTGAAGATACTATAAAAATTATATCTTGTTATTCGGATATTATTGCTATAAGACATCCTCAGGAAGGCTCTGCAAAGAGGGCTTCTCTATACTCTGATGTCCCTGTAATAAATGCAGGGGATGGAGCTAATCAACATCCTACTCAAACATTAACAGATTTATCAACTATTCAAAATTTAAAAGGAAGATTATCAAATCTTACAGTAGGGCTTTGTGGAGACTTGAAGTTTGGTAGAACAGTTCACTCTCTTATAAAGGCTTTGTCTAGATATTCAAATAATAAAATTATTTTAATATCACCTGACGAATTAAAAATTCCAGATTATATTAAAGAGGAAGCTTTAAAAAACACTTCAATGGAAATTCAAGAAGTTAAATCTTTAGAAGAAGTCATAGATAATCTAGATATACTTTATATGACTAGAATACAAAAAGAAAGATTCAGCAGTGAAGAGGAATACTTAAGGCTTAAAGACAGCTATATATTAACTAAAGAAAAATTAAAAAATGCTAAAGATGATATGTTAGTACTTCATCCTCTACCAAGAGTTAATGAAATACATCCTGAGATAGATTTAGATAAAAGAGCGGCGTATTTTAAACAAGCACGATATGGAATGTATGTAAGAATGGCTCTTATATCAAAGCTTTTGGGGGTGATATAACATGGAACTTTTAATTAAGGGAGCAAGAGTTGTAGATTGGAGTAGCGATTTCATAGGAGATGTTTATATAAAAGATGGACTTATATATGAAATAGGATCAGATTTAATTAAAAATTGCAGCACTATAGATGCAAGAGGAAAATTACTGATGCCATCTTTTGTAGACTTGCACACTCATTTTAGAGATCCAGGATTTACTCATAAAGAAGATATGCTAAGTGGAAGTAAGGCGGCTGTAAAGGGCGGATATACTGCAGTAAATCTTATGGCAAATACAAATCCAGTGTGCAGCAATAAAGAAACTATAGAGTATGTACTTAATAAGAGTCGTGAAGTAGCCTTAGTAGATGTGCATCAAGTAGCCTCTATAACCAAAGGCTTTGATGGAAATACATTAACTAGTTTTGATGAATTAGGTAATGAGGTAAGAATGATTTCGGAAGATGGAAAAGATGTATTAAATAGCAAAGTTATGATGAATGCAATGATAAAGGCAAAGGAGAATAACTTTACAGTACTTTGTCATTCTGAAGATGAAACTTTAGCTTCCACAGATTCTAGAATGGCAGAAAATTTAATGACTTGGAGAAATATAACATTATCTAAGTATACAGGATGTAAAATGCATCTTTGCCATGTAAGTACAAAGGAAGCAATTGATTATATTAAGGAAGCTAAGGATAAAGAAACTAAGTTAACCTGTGAGGTAACCCCTCATCACATAGCACTATGGGACTCAGATTATAGCGTAAATCCACCTATAAGAAATAAAGAAGATGTAGATTATATAGTAAGTGCTATAAGAGAAGGATATGTAGATGCTATAGCCACAGATCATGCTCCACATACCATAGAGGATAAGTTAAAAGGAAGCCCAGGAATTTCAGGAATAGAAACATCTTTTTCAGTATGCTATACAAGGCTTGTAAAAGAAGAAGGATTAAGTTTAAATAAACTATCAGAAGTTATGTCTAAAAATCCATCAAGGATAATGGGAATAAATAAGGGAGAAATAGAGATTGGAAAAGATGGAGATTTGGTTTTAATAGATATAGATAAGAAAATAGAAATAGATGCTAGTAAATTTAAATCAAAGGGTAAAAATACACCGTTTGAAGGAATGAGCGTTTACGGGGAAATATTGAAGACTATAAGATATGGCGAAATAGTTTATGAAAAGGAGAATCTTGAATGTTAATAGATAGATTATATGAAGAAGTGGAATCAAAGGGAAATGTATGTGTAGGACTTGATACGTGTATGGAGTATATCCCAAAGGAGTTTAAAGATAAATATCATTTTGAAGAAGATGCAATATTTAGGTTTAACCAAAGAATTATAGATGCCACTTATGATATTGCAGCTTGCTTTAAAGTTCAAATAGCCTATTATGAGGCATTAGGAATTAAGGGAATGATGGCATATAAGAAAACCTTAGAATATATAAGAAGCCAAGGAAATATAGCCATATCTGATATAAAAAGAGGAGATATTTCTTCAACAGCAAGCATGTATGCTAAGGCTCATTTTGAAGGAGATTTTGAAACGGATTTTATAACATTAAGTCCTTACATGGGGATGGACAGCATAGAGCCATATTTAGATTATGTAAAAGACAAAGAAAAGGGTATCTTTGTACTTGTAAGAACGTCTAATGAAGGAGCAAAAGACATAGAATTTTTAAATACTAAAGATGGAAAAAAAGTATATGAAACAGTTGGAGAAAAAATTGAAGCCATAGGTGAAAATTTTATGGGAGACTGTGGATACAGCTCTATAGGCGGAGTAATTGGTTGTACTCATAGAGAAGATGCATTAAAGATTAGAGAAAAGTTTAATAATACCTTCTTTTTAATACCAGGTTACGGAGCACAAGGCGGCACAGAAGAAGATGTAAGCTTATATCTCAATGAGGGAAATGGAGGAGTAGTAAATTCTTCAAGAGGAATTCTACTTGCTTATAAAAAATATAAAGATTCTTCTTTAAGCTTTGAAGAGTGCTCTCGCGCTGAAGCCTTAAGTATGAGAGATAAAATAAAAAAAAGCTGCATGATTTATAGAAATCTGTGATTTCGTTATAAATCAGTACATCTCAAGACAGTGAGATGTTTCACTAAAAATACATGCTGTATATAAATAGGAAAGGGTGTAGGTTTTATATATGAAAAATGTGAAAGTTTTAGAAAATAAATATATATCTGAAGATATATATAAATTAAAATTAGAAGGAAATTTTACTGGAAAGCCAGGACAATTTTTTATGCTAAGAGCTTGGGAACAAGAACCTATACTTAACAGACCTATAAGTATACATGATATAGATGATGAAGGAATAAGCTTTTTATATCATGTATGTGGAAAAGGAACGGAAATATTTAAAAATCTGAAAACTAACGATGAAGTAAAGGTTATGGGGCCACTCGGTAACGGCTTTCCATTAGAAAATATAAGCGGGAAAGTTGCAGTTATAACTGGAGGAATAGGAATAGCTCCTATGAACTATGTTGTAAAAAACCTTAAAAATTGTGATATAGACTTATATTCAGGTTTCAGGGAAGAAGTATACGGAATGGAAGAGCTGAAGTCTTATGTAAAAGACTTATATATATCTACTGAAAATGGTGTACAAGGACATAAGGGATATATAACAGAGATATTTAATCCTGATAAGTATGAAATAGTACTATGTTGCGGCCCGGAAATTATGATGAATAAGGTCATTGAAATGTGTAAGGAAAAGAAAGTACCTTTATATGTATCCTTAGAAAAGAAGATGGCTTGTGGTATAGGAGCATGTCTTGTATGTACTTGCAAGACAAAGGATGGAAATAAAAAAAGTTGTAAAGATGGCCCTGTATTCTTAGCAGAAGAATTGGAGGAATAGATATGAAGGTTAATATATGTGGAATTGAGTTTAAAAATCCAGTTATAGCTGCATCAGGAACCTATGGATTTGGAAAAGAATACAGTGAGTTTTATGATGTAGGTGAACTGGGAGGAATAAGTACAAAGGGACTTACGATAAATAAAAAAGAAGGAAATGAAGGAATTAGAATACATGAAACATCTTCAGGAATATTAAACAGTGTAGGACTGCAGAATCCAGGAATAGAAAGTTTTATAAATGAAGAATTACCTGAGATGATGAAGATGAATACAGTGATAATGGCCAATATAGGGGGCGGAACTTTAGAAGATTATCTTCAGGCTGTAGATAAAATTAATAAAACTGACGTAGACATGATAGAACTAAACATATCTTGTCCTAATGTAAAGGACGGAGGTATGGCATTTGGAATAAAATCTAAAGTGGCTTATGAAGTGGTAAGTAAGGTAAGAAGTATATGCAAAAAACCACTTATTGTAAAGTTATCTCCTAATGCTGAAGATATAGTAGATATGGCGGTGAAGTGTCAAGAAGCTGGAGCGGATTCCATATCTCTAGTAAATACATTTAAGGGCATGGCTATAGATATAAAGACTAAAAAACCTGTATTCAACAATGTCACTGCAGGGCTTTCGGGACCGGCTATAAAACCTATAGCTTTAAGAATGGTATATGAGGTATGTAAGGAAGTTTCCATACCTGTAATTGGAATGGGAGGCATAACAACTTGGAAGGATGCCGTAGAATTTATTATGGCAGGAGCGCATGCTATACAAGTGGGAACTGCTAATTTTATGAATCCTTATGCAGCTTTAGAAATTGTACAGGGAATAAAAGAGTATATGAACAAAGAGGGAATAAAAGATTTATCAGAAATAAGAGGAATTATTTAAAATTAAAGGAGAGATAATTTATGGGAAAAGATATAAATGTAATAGATATATTAAGAGAATGTGAAGCACTACTAGAGGGACACTTTTTATTATCATCAGGAAGACATAGTGATAAATACTGCCAATGTGCAAGACTTTTACAATATCCAGATAAGGCAGCAAAGGTTTTAAGCATTGTAGCAGATAAGCTAAAAAATATTGAGTTTGATATAGTAGTTGGCCCAGCTATGGGAGGAGTAGTCGTAGCTTATGAGCTAGCAAGGCAGTTAAATAAGCCTGGAATATTTACAGAAAGACAAGAAGGGATAATGACCTTAAGAAGAGGATTTGAAATTAAAAAGGGACAAAAGGTAATAATATCTGAAGATGTAATAACTACAGGAAAATCTTCCTTAGAAGTAGCTAAATTAATAGAAGAATTAGGCGGAGAAGTGGTTGCACTTTGTTCAATAGTAGATAGAAGGGGAGAAGGAGTGGAAGTTCCTTATCCTGTATATAGTGCTATAAAGCTAGAAGTAAATTCTTATGAAAAGGAAGAATGTCCACTTTGCAGCGCAAATATACCATACGTAAAGCCAGGAAGCAGAAATATAAAATAAGGGGGGATATACATGAAGGGATATCTATATTTAGAAGATGGAAAGGTCTATGAAGGAAAAATAGCTGGAGAAGTTAAAGAAACCTTAGGAGAGATAGTATTTAATACTTCTATGACAGGATATGAAGAAATACTTACAGATCCATCTTATGCAGGACAGATTATAAACATGACTTATCCCCTAATAGGAAACTACGGAATAAATAGCTTTGATGTAGAAAGTAATAAGGTTCATGCTAAGGGCTTAGTTGTAAAGGAATTAAGCAAAACTCCTTCACATTATTTAAATGAACAGGATTTAAATAATTTCTTAAACAATATGGGGATAACTGTACTATATGATGTGGATACAAGAGCAATAACTAAAAGAATAAGAGAAAAAGGAACTATGAAGTGTGTAATATCCAATGAAATATATAGTGAAGAAAAGCTTAAGGAATTATTTCAAAAGGATTTTGGAAGTGATTTTGTAAAACAAGTAAGTACTAAAGAAGTAGTTCATATAAAAGGCGATGGATTTAAAGTTGCTTTAATGGATTTCGGAGCTAAGGCCAATATAATTAGAAGTTTAAAAGAAAGAAAATGTGACATAACAATATTTCCATACAATACATCTGCGGAAGAAATATTAAGTATACAGCCAGATGGAGTGCTTTTAAGTAATGGGCCAGGAGATCCAAAAGAGATGACTGAAGCTGTAGAAAATATAAAAAAGCTTATAGATAAAGTACCTGTATTTGGAATATGTTTAGGACATCAAATGCTTTCATTAGCATTAGGCGGAGATACATATAAATTAAAATATGGACACAGAGGCGGAAATCATGGCGTTCACGATATAGAGAAAGATAAGGTGTTCATAACTTCCCAAAATCATAGTTATGCAGTACAAGAAGAAAGTATTAAGGATAAAGATATAGTAATTACTCATGTAAATTTAAATGATGGAACTATAGAGGGAATAAGACACAAGCACTATAAAGTTTTTTCTGTACAATTTCATCCAGAGGGATGTCCAGGACCACAGGATTCAGCATATCTCTTTGAAAAATTTTTAGATAATATGGCAAGCAGTAATAAAACAATAAGTGCATAAATAGGAGGTAAAAATTATGGCATTAGATAAAAGTTTAAAGAAGGTTTTAATACTAGGTTCAGGTCCTATAATAATCGGACAGGCTGCTGAATTTGATTACTCAGGAACTCAAGCTTGTACTGCTGTAAGAGAAGAGGGAATTGAGGTAGTTCTAGTAAATAGTAACCCTGCTACTATAATGACTGATACTGAAATAGCAGATAAAGTATATATAGAGCCCCTTGATGTAGAGTCTATAGAAGAGATAATAGAAAAGGAAAGACCTGAAGGTATTATGGCTGGATTTGGAGGACAAACAGCTTTAAATCTTGCTATGGAACTTAAAGATCAAGGGGTACTTGATAAGTTTCAAGTTAAGCTTCTTGGTATAAATAGTGATGCCATAAAAAAATCAGAGGATAGAGAAGAATTTAAAAAGTTAATGCTAGAAATAGGACAGCCTATTCCAGAAAGCATCATAGCTACAAATGTTGATGAGTGTAAGGAATTTGTAACTACTCACGGATTTCCTGTAATAATAAGACCAGCCTTTACCTTAGGAGGAACAGGTGGTGGAATTGCTTCTAACATAGAAGAGCTTGTAGAAATATGCTCAAGAGGAATAAATATGAGTCCTATAAATCAAATATTATTAGAGCAAAGTGTTGCAGGATGGAAAGAAATAGAATACGAAGTTATAAGAGATAAAAAAGATAACTGTATTATAGTATGTAATATGGAAAATATGGATCCTGTAGGAATACATACAGGTGATAGTATAGTAGTTGCTCCATCACAAACTTTAAGAGATAAAGAATATCAAATGCTTAGAAAAGCTTCTACAGATATAGTAAGAAGCTTAAAAATAGAAGGAGGATGTAATGTACAACTTGCATTAAATCCTAATGAGAATAAATATGTAGTAATTGAAGTAAATCCAAGGGTAAGCAGATCTAGCGCACTAGCTTCTAAAGCTACAGGATATCCTATAGCAAAAATAGCATCAAAAATTGCGTTAGGATATAGCTTAGATGAACTTAGGAATCCTGTTACAGGAAATTCTAGTGCATGTTTTGAACCAGCTATAGACTATATAGTAACTAAGATACCTAGATGGCCTTTTGATAAATTTGAAAGGGCAGATAGAAAACTTGGAACACAAATGAAGGCAACAGGGGAAGTTATGGCATTGGCGAGAAGCTTTGAAGCATCTCTTATGAAGGCTGTAGCATCTTTAGATGGAAATATAAATTCTCTTTTAGTAGATGAAATTATGAGATTGTCCTTAGATGAAATAAAGGATGGCATAAGATGCCAAGATGATAGAAGATTATTTTTTATAGCAGAAGCTATAAGAAGAGACATGTCTTTAAATGAAATACATGAAATAACTAAAATTGATATGTGGTTCTTAGATGGAATAAATAACATAATAAGTATGGAAAGAAAACTTCAAAGTGAAGGATTAAATATATATAACTTAAGAGAATGCAAAAAAATGGGCTTTTCAGATAAGGATATAAGTAAGATTGTAGACCTTAGTGAAGAATATATAGAGGAAATGAGAAGAGAAAATAATATAGTACCATCCTATAAAATAGTAGATACTTGCAGCGGGGAATTTGAAGCAACTACTCCATATTATTATTCTACTTATGGTGAAGAGGATGAAAATATAATAAGTAGTGAAAGAAAGATATTAATAGTTGGGTCAGGTCCTATAAGAATAGGTCAGGGAATAGAGTTTGATTACTGCTCTGTGCATGGAATATGGGCAGTTAAAAAGAATGGATATTCACCTATAATAATAAATAGTAATCCAGAAACAGTTAGTACAGATTTTGATATAGCGGATAAATTATACTTTGAACCTATAACAATAGAAAATGTTATAGATATAATACAAAGAGAAAAAATAGAAGGAGTTATATTAGAATTTGGAGGGCAAACTTCTATAAATTTAGCAATGGAACTTAATAAAAGGGGAATAAAAATATTTGGAACTTCCTTTGAATCCATTGATATAGCAGAAGATAGAGATAAATTCGGTAAATTCCTTAAGAGTTTAGGCATATATGCACCAGAAGGAAAGTGTGCAAGAAATAGGGAAGAAGCCATTGCAGCAGCAGAGGAACTTGGATATCCTCTTGTACTTAGACCTTCTTATGTTATAGGTGGAAGAGCTATGGAGATAATTCATAACGATGAAGGACTCTTAAAATATATAACTGAAGCTGTAAAAGTATCTAAGGAACATCCTATTCTTATAGATAGATATATAATGGGTACGGAAATAGAAGTAGATGCACTTTGTGATGGAGAGGAAATATTAATCCCAGGAATAATGGAGCATATAGAAAGAACTGGAGTGCATTCCGGAGATAGTATAACTGTATATCCACCAGTGAGTTTAAGTAAGGAAGTAATAGACACTTTGGTCCATCATACAAAACAAATAGCAGTAGGATTAAATATAAAAGGACTAGTAAATATACAATATGCTTTTGACGGAGAAAGGGTTTATGTTATAGAAGTTAATCCACGAGCATCAAGAACAGTGCCTATATTAAGTAAAGTGACAAAAGTACCTATGATTGATATTTCCTTGGAAATAAAGCTAGGAAAAAGTCTGAAGGAGTCTAATTATGGAACGGGAATTCTTCCAAATAAAAATTACTATGCAGTAAAGGCACCTGTATTTTCAGGTGAAAAGTTAAATAATGCGGATATATATCTAGGACCAGAAATGAAGTCTACAGGTGAAGTATTAGGCATAGATGAAGATTTTAATAAAGCAGTTTATAAGGCATTTAGATCTACAGGAATTAATTTAAATGAAAACAATCATATTTATGTATCCTTAAATGAATTTGAAAAAAATCAGGAAACTTTAGATATATTAAAAAAATACAACAGCTTAGGATTTTCAATTATAGCATCTGAAGGAACTACAAGATTTTTAAATTCAAATGGAATAGATTCTATGGAAGCATCTTTTAAGGAAATAGTAAATTGTATAAGGAAAAATAAAATTTCATTAGTTATAAATATACCTAATAAGGGTAATGATTCCAGTAGGCAAGGGTTTAAATTAAGAAGTATTTGTACAGCTTGTAAAATCCCACTATTTACTTGTATGGATACAGCTAAAATATTTGCAGATTCTTATTTTTCAAAAAATTAATTTTTATAAAAAACTATTACTAAATACCTCCTAATTGAGTTATAATAAATTGTGCATAGCATATTTGGTTAAATATTGTAGAAAATTATTAGGAGGGATTTGGTGTGGGGAAACCAAGTATTTTTAGTAGCAATTATAATCGAAGAATGAAAAAACGAAGAATATTCATAGGTTTGATAGTAATTTGTGCTATATTAGCAGTAACAGCCACTTGGTTACTTACAAAAGATAGTTTTAAGAAAAAAGTGACAGATATTAAAACTGATTTTTTGACAAAGGAAAATAATATAAGCAAACAAATAGATAAGGAAAGCCAAAAGAATTTAAATAAAAAACAAAATGAAGTTAAATCTCCAACTGAAAAAACTGTAAAGGAAAATAAAGAAGAAGCATATGATCTAGCTCTTGCAAATGGATCAAAGATAAAAGTTGTATATGAAGGGCAAGGAGAAGAAAAAAAGTTTAAACACATATTACCTTTAGAAAGTAAGACACAATATGATATAAGCCCTAATGGAAAAGCGGCAGTTGTGTTTGATGATAAAGTACAAAGAATAAAATACATAGACATATCTGGAAAGATAACAGATATAACAAGAAATCAATATGTTTCAACTGGTGGAAATGTAGTAGTAAATCATGATGAATTGCTTCAATCTAGATCGGATTACATATGGTGCACGTCGCCTAAATTTATTGATGATAATAACATAGCATATATAAGTCAGCTTCCATGGTTAAATAAGTCTACTAAATATATATGGATAACAAATACACAGGGAAGTAATCATGTTTATGTTACAAGTGTTAGTGGAGAAAATATAAAGTTTAATAACATTGATCCAAAGGGGTTAGCTATTACAATAGATGGCAATGTATTTTACCTAAAAACTACTGGAGAGGTTATAAAATAATGATACATAATGAAGATGCCATGAAAATAGGTTTATCCTCAGCAAGTTTCTATCCTCATATACAAGTAGAAGACAGCATAAAAGTTATGAAGGAACTGGGATTTGATTCGGGAGAACTTTTTTTAAATACTTATCAAGAGTATGAAGAAGATTTTGCAAAAAAGGTTCTACAAGAGAAGCTAATGTACGATTTTAATATTAAATCTGTACATAGCTTTTCTTCTTCTTTTGAGCCTTATCTTTTTGATGACTATAAAAGAAGAAGAGATGATATGTTTAAATATTTTAAAAAGATGTGTAGAGCTGCTAGAATAATGGGAGCTACATGCTACACTTTTCATGGAATGCGTATTGGAAATATAGAAAATGTAAATTGGAATTTAGTTATAGACTTATATAATAAGCTCATATATACAGCTGCAGAAGAAGGAATAAAGTTAGCACAAGAAAATGTAGCATGGTGTATGTCTTCTAATATAAATTTTTTACAAAACTTAATTGAAAAATGCAAATATCCTATATACTTTACATTAGATATTAAGCAATCCTATAGAGCATCTGTTCCAATAGATGAATATCTAAAGGTTATGAATGGAAGGCTTGTAAACCTTCATTTGAATGATAAAGATGAAAAAAGTTTATGTAAGCTTCCAGGTAGAGGAAAAGTTGATTTCAAAGGCTTATTTTTAAAGCTTAAAGACATGAATTATAAGGGTCCAGGTGTAATAGAAGTTTACAGTGAGAATTATAATAAATATGATGAAATAATAGAATCAAGAGATTTTTTAAAAAAATGCATAATATATACATAATATAAAAGAAAATTTATTTGTAAAATTTGAAGTATTTGTATATAATTATTTAAAGGATAAGGCTAAAAGTTAGGATTAAAGTAAAATGATTGTAAACATATATAAATAATTAAAAATATATGTTATAATATTGTGGTTTAAAACATAAGAGGTAATTAGGAGGAGTAACATTATGAACGTTAATATGGAAAAAATAGAAAAGAATGTTGTTAAATTAGAAATAACGGTAGAAGCAGCAAAATTTAATGAAGCTGTTAAAAAGGCATATTCAAAAAATGTTAAGCAATTTAATATTCCAGGCTTTAGAAAAGGTAAAGCTCCTATGAATATAATCAAAAAGCATTATGGAGAAGGCGTATTTTATGAAGATGCTATAAATTTCTGCTGTGATGAAACTTATCCAGAAGCATTAAAGCAATATGATATAAAGCCAGTTGATTATCCATCTATAGACATACTTGAAATAGGCGAAGGAAAGGATTTCAAATATTCTGCTACAGTTACAGTAGTTCCAGAAGTAGAATTAGGTGAATATAAAGGAATAGAAGTTAAGAAAAACACATACGAAGTAAATGATGAAGAAATAGAAAATGAATTAAAAACTATGCAAGAAAGAAATGCAAGAATTGAAGTTAAAGCAGAAGATGCTGTAGTTGAAAATGGTAATATAGCTACTATAGATTTCAAAGGATATGTAGATGAAGTTGCTTTTGAAGGTGGAGAAGGTTTTGATTATCCACTAGAAATAGGTTCAGGTACATTCATTGATACTTTTGAAGAGCAATTAGTGGGAATGAAAGTGGGAGAAACAAAAGACGTTAATGTTAATTTCCCAGAACAGTATGGCAGAGATGATTTAAATAGCAAGCCAGCTAAATTTGTAGTTACTATAAAAGAAATAAAAGCTAAGGAACTTCCAGCATTAGATGATGAATTTGCTAAGGAAGTTTCAGAGTTTGATACATTAGAAGAAATGAAGGCTGATTTAAGAAAGAAAAAAGAAGAAGAAAACAGCTTAAGAGCTCAAAGAGAATATGAAGAGGCTGTTATAAATGCAGCTTGTGAAAATGCAACAGTTGAAATACCAGAAGTTATGGTAACTAATGAAACAAATAACATGTTAAAGGATCTTGAAATGAGATTAAAATATCAAGGATTAGATCTTAACACATACTATCAATATACTAATAGCAGTGAAGAAAAAGTTAGAGAATATATGAATGATACTGCTGTGAAAAGAGTAAAAACTGATTTAGTTTTAAATGAAATTTCAAAAGCAGAAAACATAGAAGCAACTGATGAAGAAATAATGGAAAAAGCTAAAGAAATGGCTGAACAATATGGTGGAAATGAAGTTGAAAAAACTGCTAAGTTAATAGCTACTTCTCAAAAGTCAGCTCTTAAAATGGATGTAGTGAATGAAAAAGTTATAAAATTATTAGTTGACAATAGCAAAACTATAGCTTAATATGTATTTACAATTAATTGCCAGGAAGAATTTCTGGCAATTAATTTTAATTTACTAAATAAGGGGAATAATCAAAATATACTATAACATTTATAACAGGGAGGAGAATGTTTATGAGTTTAGTTCCAGTTGTTGTAGAACAAACAAATAGAGGGGAAAGATCCTATGATATTTATTCTAGACTTTTAAAGGATAGAATAATAATGCTAAGTGATGAAGTAAACGATGTTACTGCAAGCTTAGTAGTATCACAGTTATTATTCTTAGAAGCAGAAGATCCAGACAAAGATATATATTTGTACATAAATAGTCCAGGAGGTTCTATTACTTCTGGTATGGCAATTTATGATACTATGCAATATATTAAACCTGATGTATGTACTATTTGTGTTGGTATGGCAGCCTCAATGGGAGCATTTTTACTTGTAGCAGGAGCAAAGGGAAAAAGATATGCGCTACCTAACAGTGAAATAATGATACATCAACCACTTGGAGGATTCCAAGGTCAAGCTACAGATATAGGCATACATGCAAAGAGAATTTTAAATATCAAGAAGAAGTTAAATACAATACTAAGTGAAAGAACTGGTCAGCCGCTAGAAGTAATTGAAAGAGATACTGAAAGAGATAACTTTATGGAAGCTTACGAAGCTAAGGAATATGGACTAATAGATGAAGTTATGACCAAGAAAAAATAACCTTATTGTGAGGTGTGAATATGGCCAAATTAGATGACAAGAAACAATTAAAATGTTCTTTTTGTGGTAAAACACAAGATCAAGTAAGAAGACTTATTGCAGGGCCAGGAGTATATATTTGTGATGAATGTATAGAACTTTGTTCTGAAATAATAACTGATGAGTTTGAAGAAGATGTAAACGTAGAAATGGGTGCACTTCCAAAACCTATGGAAATAAAGACCTACTTGGATCAATATGTAATAGGACAGGATCAAGCAAAAAAAGCACTTTCGGTGGCAGTATATAATCATTATAAAAGAATAAATTCTAACGCTAATAATGATGATGTAGAATTACAAAAGAGTAATATATTATTATTAGGACCTACAGGTTCAGGTAAAACGCTACTTGCTCAAACTTTAGCAAAATTTTTAAATGTACCTTTTGCTATAGCAGATGCAACTACTTTAACTGAAGCAGGATATGTAGGTGAAGATGTTGAAAATATACTTTTGAAGCTTATACAAAATTCTGATTATGATATAGAAAGAGCAGAAAGAGGTATAATATATATAGACGAAATAGATAAGATAGCTAGAAAGTCAGAAAATCCGTCTATTACTAGAGATGTATCAGGTGAAGGTGTTCAGCAGGCACTTCTAAAGATTTTAGAAGGAACTATAGCATCTGTACCGCCTCAAGGAGGAAGAAAACATCCTCATCAAGAATTTATACAAATAAACACTACAAATGTACTATTTATTTGTGGAGGAGCTTTTGATGGAGTTGAAAAAATAATAGAAAAAAGAACCACAAATAGTTCTTTAGGATTTGGAGCAGATGTAAAATCTAAAAAAGAAAATGAAGCAGGAAAGCTTTTAAAAGATATAATGCCAGGAGATTTGTTAAAGTTTGGTTTAATTCCAGAGTTTGTAGGAAGATTACCGATTATAGTTACATTAAATGCTTTGGATAAGGAAGCTTTAATAAATATACTTTCTAAGCCTAAAAATGCTTTAGTAAAACAGTATAGAAAGCTTTTTGAGTTAGATGACGTAGAATTAGAATTTAATAATGATGCGTTAGAAGCCATAGCTGAGGAAGCTATAAAGAGAAATACTGGAGCTAGAGGACTTAGAGCTATAATGGAAGATGTAATGCAAAATATCATGTTTGATATACCTTCCGAAGAAAGTATAACTAAGGTTATAATAACAAAGGATACAATCGAAAATAAGAATCCCGAAGTTATTAAATCTGAAGATGGGAAAAGGACTCCTGTAAAAGTAAAAAAACCTAGAACTAAAAAGGGACCTGAAACAGCTTAAAATATCATATAAAAGGAATGGAGAAAACTCCATTCCTTTTTTTGTTTCCTTAAGAATATTAAAAAAAATTTAGTGCATAATAAAAAAAAGAAAAGTTATGAATGGGAGGAAGCTTTTATGAATAATGTGCTGTGGATGGTTCAATTTGCAATAACTATAATAATGGGGCTTTATTTTTTTAATGCCCTTAAAGGACAACAAAGTAATAAAGTAGTAGTTGATAAAGAAAACAGAAAGGAAACAGAAAATTTAAAGAAACTAAGAGATATAAACCTTACTGTGCCATTAAGTGAAAAAAGTAGACCTACTTCATTTGAAGATATAATAGGGCAAGAGAAGGGAATAAAGGCATTACAAGCAGCTTTGTGCGGACCTAACCCACAACATGTAATAATATATGGACCTCCAGGCATAGGGAAAACCGCTGCAGCAAGATTGGTACTAGAAGATGCAAAAAAAAGAACTTATTCGCCTTTTAAACCAGAATCTAAATTTATAGAAATAGATGCTACAACTGTACGGTTTGATGACAGGGGAATAGCAGACCCACTTATAGGTTCAGTGCATGATCCAATATATCAAGGAGCAGGTCCATTAGGAGTTGCTGGAGTTCCTCAACCAAAGCCAGGAGCTGTAACTAAGGCGCATGGAGGAGTGTTATTTATAGATGAAATAGGTGAATTACATCCTATAGAAATGAATAAACTTTTAAAGGTTTTAGAGGATAGAAAGGTATTCTTGGACAGTGCATATTATAATTCATCAGATCCAAATGTACCTAATTATATAAAAGATATATTTGATAACGGACTTCCAGCAGATTTTAGACTGGTAGGAGCAACAACTAGAAGCCCAGAGGAAATAGCTCCAGCCATAAGATCTAGATGTGTAGAAATATTTTTTAGATCTCTTCTTCCAGAAGAAATAGAAAAAATTGCATTAAATGCATCTCTAAAGGTGGATTATGAATTAGAAGAAAAGGCATTAAGAACTATAGGGAGATATGCAGGTAATGGAAGAGAAGCAGTAAATTTGGTACAGTTAGCTGCAGGTATTGCATTAAGTGATAACAGAAAAAACATTACAGTAGAAGATGTGGAGTGGATAATAGAAAATGGTCATTATAGCCCTAGACCAGAGATAAAGATACAGGATGAGCCAAGGGTAGGATATGTAAATGGTTTAGCAGTATATGGAGCTAATCTAGGAACAGTTATGGAGATTGAGGTAGCTGCTGCAAAAAATAGATTTGGAAAAGGTAAGATAAATATAACAGGAATAGTAGAGGAAGAACAAATAAGTAGTTACGGCAAGAAAATAAGAAGAAAAAGCATGGCAAGATGCTCGGTTGAAAATGTAATGACTGCTTTAGAAAATATATTTGACTTTAATTTTGAAGATCACAATATACATATAAATTTTCCAGGAGGAGTGCCTGTAGATGGCCCTTCTGCAGGTATAAGTATGGCAACGGCTTTATATAGTGCCATAACTAATACCTATATAGATAATAAAGTGGCTATGACCGGTGAGATATCTCTTCATGGAGAAGTAAAGCCTGTAGGAGGAGTAAATAGCAAAATACAAGCAGCCATTAAAGCAGGAGCAAAAAAGATTATAATTCCAGAAGAGAATTGGCAAGATAGCTTTGGCAGTATAAAAGAAGCAACTGTTATAGGAGTTAAAAGTATTCAGCAGGTGTTAGAAATGTCATTAATTAAAGAAAGTAACAACAACTCTTCGGTATATATTGAAACTACAGGAGAAGTGCTTTCTGCTAAGCCATTAAATAATACAATAAATAGCTAATTAATATAAAAGCTAATTATTATAGATAGCTATGCTTTAAGGTATATTATTAAAGCATAGCTTGATTTACATTTTAATTGAAAAAACTTTCTTTTATAGGTATAATATATTAGTCTAATTATATTTAGGTAATTGTTACATATTATAATTTTAAGAAGTGAGGGGAGAAATATGGAAAATGAATTGATAATTCTTCCTCTAATTCCTCTAAGAGGTATAACTATATTTCCATATATGGTTATGCATTTTGATGTAGGTAGGGAAAAATCAGTTTTAGCTTTAGAAGAGGCTATGTTAAATGGACAGAAGATCTTTTTGGCTACTCAAAAAGAAGCAAAAATAGAGGAGCCAGGAGAAGAGGATATATCTACAGTTGGTACATTTTGCAATATAAAGCAGATATTAAAGCTGCCAGGTGATACAGTAAGAGTATTAGTTGAAGGAGAAAAAAGAGCTACTATAAAAAATATAGTACAAATGGATCCTTTTTTTAAGGCTGAAATACATATATTAGAAGAAGAAGAGTGTGCAGAAGACAGTAAGTGTGAAGCACTTATGAGAACAGTTAGAAAATCTTTTGAAGAATACATAAAGTTATCAGGAAACATTCCAACAGAAGTAATACTTTCTTTAGAGGATATAGAAAGCCCTGGAAGACTCTCAGATGTTATAAGTTCCTATATGATATTAAAACAAAGCAAGAAGCAAGAACTTCTCGAAGCTTTTGATGTTGAAAAAAGATTAGAAGGACTTCTAATTGTATTAAAAAATGAAATAGATATTTTAAAAGTAGAAAAGAAGATAGGAATAAAGGTAAAAAATAAGATTGATAAAGTTCAAAAAGAATATTATCTTAGGGAACAATTAAAAGCTATACAAGAAGAATTAGGGGAAGAAGACGAAGATAAAAAGGAAATAAAAAGATATAAAAATAAAATAAATAAGGCAAAGTTACCTAAAGACGTTAAAGAAAAGGCACTCTATGAGTTAGATAGATTAAAAAATAGTGGTACATATTCAGCTGAAGGCGGAGTTATAAGAACATATTTAGACTGGATATTAGAACTTCCATGGAATAATGAAACAGAAGATGATCTTGATATAAAAGCAGCCAGGAAAACTTTAGAGGCTGAACATCATGGATTAGAAGATGTAAAGACCAGAATAATCGAATATTTAGCTGTCAAAAAGATGAGTAATACTTTAAAGGGGCCTATATTATGTCTTGTAGGACCTCCTGGAGTTGGGAAAACTTCCATAGGTAAATCCATTGCTAATGCATTAAATAGAAACTTTGTAAGAATGTCTTTAGGTGGAGTAAGGGATGAAGCTGAAATAAGAGGACATAGAAAGACTTATGTGGGAGCTATACCAGGCCGTATCATATACGGAATGAGACAGGCAAAGTCTAAAAATCCGTTATTTCTTTTGGATGAAATTGATAAAATGAGTAATGATTTTAGAGGTGATCCATCAGGGGCACTTTTAGAAGTTCTAGATAGTGAACAAAATAGTACTTTCAGAGATCATTACCTGGAGCTAGAATTTGATCTTTCTAATGTTTTATTTATAACTACAGCAAATACATTAGATACTATTCCTAGACCTTTATTAGATAGAATGGAAGTTATAGAGGTATCAGGATATACAACTGAGGAAAAATTCTATATAGCTAAGGATCATTTAATAAATAAAATTATTAAGGAGCATAATTTAGAAGAAGATGTAATAAAATTTTCTGAATCCGCTATATATTACATCATAGAAAATTATACAAGAGAATCAGGAGTTAGAAATCTTGAAAGAAAAATTTCTGCTGTAGTAAGAAAATCTATCGCAGAAATGGTTGAAAAGGATAAAGAGAATATAAATATAACAATAAATCATGTTAAGAAATATCTAGGACCTGAAGTTTATAGCTATGAAAAAGCAAACAAAGAAGATCAAGTAGGAGTAGTTATGGGAATGGCATGGACTGGTTATGGTGGAGATACACTTCCAATAGAAGTCACAGTCATGTCAGGCAGTGGGAAACTAGAACTTACAGGGCAATTAGGAGATGTAATGAAGGAATCTGCTAGAGCGGGATATAGTTATGTTAGAGCACATGCAGAAAAGTATAATATAAATCCAGACTTTTATAAAGAAAAGGATATACATATACATGTCCCAGAGGGAGCAGTTCCTAAAGATGGTCCCTCTGCAGGAGTAACCATGATTACAGCCATGGTATCTGCGTTAAGTGGTAGAAAGGTTAAGCATAATGTTGCTATGACTGGAGAAATTACATTAACAGGTAAGGTTTTAGCAATAGGTGGATTGAAAGAAAAAACACTTGCTGCCTTTAGAGCAGGTATAGATACTATTATAATTCCTAAAGAAAATGAAAAGGACTTGCTAAAGATTCCAAAGAGCATAAAAGGTAAATTAAATATAATTCTAGCTGAGTATATAGATAAAGTTTTAGATAATGCTCTTTTAGAAGAAAGTGGTAAGGAGTGGAAATGATATGGAAATAAAACAGTCAGAGTTCGTAACATCGGCTGTAAGTCTAAATCAATATCCTATAGATAGTATGTTAGAGATAGCTTTTGTAGGTAGATCAAATGTGGGAAAGTCTTCATTAATAAATAATTTAACAAATAGAAGAAAGCTAGTAAAGGTAAGTGGTACACCAGGAAAAACTAGGTTGGTTAACTTTTTTATAATAAATAATAGTTTTTACTTTGTGGATTTGCCGGGATATGGTTATGCTAAAGTATCTAAGGTAGAACAGGCTACTTGGGGTAAAACTATAGAAACATACCTTTTAAATAGACCTCAATTAAAGAAGATTATGTTACTAGTAGATTCAAGACATAAGCCTACTGAAGATGATATAATTATGTATAATTGGATAAAACACTATGGCTATGAATCTACAATAATAGCTACTAAGTGTGATAAGATAAAAAAGAGCGAAATGGCTAAGAGTATTAAGACAATTAGAGAAACTTTAGGAATGAGTGCAGAGGAAAAGATAATATTTTATTCTACTCTAAAGAAGATAGGCAAAGAACAAGTATTAGATGATATAGAGCTTTCATTAAATGGTGAAATGCTTTAGTAAGCTGAGGATATGTTTTGAACACTTAAAAAGTAATAAGGTATGCTCACAGCATACCTTATTATTTTTTACTTTACTAATATTTATTAAATACATAAAGTATAGGTGCTTTTTATGATAAAATAACAATATAATATAAAGTAAATTTCAATTTCAAGGAGGAAAAAAGGTGAATTTGAATCTTGCTAAAGATATTATAGTATTTGCGGTGGTTTGTTTGCCTCCTTTGCTTATACTATGGAAGGTTTTAAGAGAAAAAGGAATGAATAAGTTTTTATTATTATTTCTAGGGATAATATATATAGCAATTAGCTTATTTACTCAAAATTTACTTCCTTTTATAGCAACAACGATATGTATAGTTAGTTTTAGAAGAAGTGAAATTTATTATAAAGATTACAGGAAATATGGTTTTTCATTAAGAGGGTTTAATTTATTCAAGGGCTTAAAGTATGCTATGGTTTCTTATATTATGGTGATAATACTTGGAGCAATAGGTATGCAAGTGTTTGAATATTTTAAGCTATCTGTAAAGGAACAAGAAATTGTATCTATTATGATAGATGTTCCTCTTAGAACATTTATTATACTTATTCCAGTTACTGTGATTTTTGCGCCAATAGTAGAAGAGTTTGTATTTAGATGGCTATTCTTTGAAAGAATTTGTAAAAGAAGAATTGGTGTAATACTAGGGGCTATAATTACAAGCTTAATGTTCAGTGCTACTCACTTTAACTTAAAATCATCCTTTGTTATTTTTGGAATAGGACTCTTCAACTGCTATCTAATTCATAAGAAAGGGTATTGGTATTCTGTATTTAATCACATGGTGTTTAATTCCGTTTCTACTTTTTTGATACTATTTCAAAAACTAGGATATATAAATTTAGGATAGAGACTCAAAGGTATATTGAAAGTTAATGCTTTCAATATACCTTTTTTAAATATGTATTAATAGGGATTATTTTAATCACAAATCTTTGACATATTCATAGTATATATTATGAATGATTTATAAGAGATTAGTCCAAGGGGTTGAGATCCAATGATTTATAAAGAAATCAAGGATTTCATAAATCATGAATAAATCATTTCATAAAAACTCAAAAGAAAAAATATAAAGTATATGTACAAAAAATTGTTTTTAGAACAGTAGCAAAAATAAAAAAGCAGAATAGTATATATTAGAAGTACAAAAGAGTAGAAGAAACTTCTGAAAGGAGGAAGTGAATTGGATTTCAACAGCTTGTTAAACTCTTTAATGAGTGAGGACGGCAACTTCTCAGCAAAGTCATTGCTCGGAGGGGGAGGAAGATCTAACAATTTCTTTCTCATTATCATAGTAATCTTAATACTATGTGGATTTGGGAATGTAGGAAACAGAAATAATGGCTTCGTATGCTGCCCTTTGGATAATGATGATGATGATGATTGCTGCTGTTGCAGAAGACGTCGTAGACATCGAAAACATAAGAGGAAACGCTGTCATGATGAAGAGGAAGAGTGCTTCTTCTGCTGCCCAACTAACTGCTGCGATAATGGCTTCAATAATAATTGTTGCGGTGGTGGTGGCTTTGGCTTTGGAAATGGCTTTGGCAATGGCTGTGGCTGTGGCAATGGCTTTGGAGGAGGTAATTTCATATTCATAATAGCTATAATTATACTTCTCTTTTTATGCAGAAGAGATGATGATGACTGTAGAAGAGATGATAATGGCTTAGGCAGTATAATGAACTTAGGTCAAGTAAATACAAGAACACAGGATGAAGAATAAATTAGAATAAAAATCAAAATAAAATCAAAATAAAATCAAAACCAATGCCCATAGAAAGGGGGGTTTAACATGTCAAGAGAAAGATGTTGTTGTTGTTGCAGAACACCACGTAGAGAGTTCGGCATAGGCGGCGTTAACAGTTGCGGAAGCGGCAATGGCCTATTAATATTAATATTAATAGCACTTCAATTTAAAAACTGTAGAAGAGGTCATCATGACGACGATGACGATTGTCGTTCAGGAGTTATAGACAATAGTATATTATTCCTTATCACTTTATTCTTCTTAGTATGCCACAGCAATAGATTTACCTTAGGTTGTGGATGTGACGGTTTCGGTTTCTAATATTGACTAATTGGGGGGCTTTTTATAGCCCTCCTTATTAAATAAATGATCATATCTCAAGCCAGTGGAGATGTTTACTTATTAATTTTATATAGGAGGATTAGGATGGCTAAACATAGAAGGCATGGACATAATAGAGATATAGATAGAGATAGAGATGAAGACATTGAAAGAGGTAGAGATGGGCGTAGAGATAGAAATGGTAATAGGGAAAATGTACAAAATTCTAATAATATAAATAGTGCTATGAATAATATGAACAATATGAATAATATAAGTAATATGAATGGCAATAATATAATGGATATGTTGAATAATATAGACCAAGAGCAATTAAATAACTTCATGCAAAGCTTAGGAGTAAATAATCCATTTATGGGTAACATGGAAAATACGGGTGATATGGCTAACGCGGGAAATATGGCAAATATGCCTCCAGTACAAGATAAAACTGTTCAACTACTTTATACTTTAAAGCCTATGTTAACTCCAGATAAAGCAATGCTTATAGATAGAATAATACAAATCTATTCCTTAGGTAAGGTAATGAATAGATAATAAAAATAATAGAAAGGCATAGGTCTTTCTATTATTTTTTATACTATTCTAGACTATTAAAATCATCTGTATTTCGTATTGAACAATTTCCTTGAAAGATTCCACCATCTTTTATTATTATATTTTTAACGTTAATATCGCCTGTAATTTTTCCATAAGACTCGATACAAAGGGTTTCCTCGCAATTTATATTTCCATCTATTTTTCCATTTATATAGGCTGCTTTACAATATATATTTCCCTTGCAGTATCCTGTGGATCCAAAGATTATATCATTTTGCCATGTTATATTACCCTCCACGTATCCATCAACTTTAAGCAAATCATCACCTTTTAAGGAGCCAATAACACTACATCCTTCACCAATAAGTGTTTCAATTTTATTTATGGGAGTTTCTTTTTCATTGGATTTAAACATACAAAATACCTCCTATAACTTATATGTACAATTAAGATATTTATATTTTATAAGTTATAACATTATGAATAAAAAATAATATAATTTATTCTTTTATAATAAATTAACTAAAATTTATTCGTTAAAGGACGATAGTCTATATATAAGTATATAGGAGGATAAGTTAATGTCTAAGATTTCCCATTTGATGCAGCTTTTATTAACTTTACAACATAAAAAATTTACAACAGCTTCAGAACTAGCTGAAACCTTAAATGTAGATAAAAAAACTATTTATAGATATATAAATAATCTGAATTTAGCGGATATACCCATTCATACCAAAAAGGGAAGATATGGTGGTTTTTATATAGATGAGGAATTTTATATGAAACCTCCTAAATTGACTTTGGAAGAATTACATGCAATTTTAGCAGCAGAAGAAATATTAGGTTGTAATAGTATATTTCCATTTAAAAAAGATTTTAAAAACGCGATTATAAAAGTAAGGACTACTTGCATAGAAGAGCATGAGGAGTTAAATAATATTTATAAAAATCATAAATTTGATTTAAATAAACTAGGTAACGAATTGAGTTTAGATGAAAAGATAGAATACATAAATGCTTCTATGGATAAGGGAAGATCTCTTAACATAAGGTGTTTTTCTGAAAGCAAAAATGAAATAAGAGAAAGCATAATAGACCCATATAACTTGATTTATAAAGATGGAGAGTGGTTTGTAATTTGCTATTGCCATGAAAAAAATGAAGTGGAGGTTTTAAAGCTATCTAGGATTTGTGAATTTAAAATAATAAATTTTATATTTATAAAACCTCGTGATTTTTCATTAAAGGAATATTTGAAAAATCAGTGGGGAATTTTTTCTGGAGACAAAACTTTAGTAAAAATAAGATTTAATGATTCATTAAGTAAGTTCATAAAAGAAATAAAATGGTGTCCAAATCAAGTTATAGAGGATGGAAAAAATGGAGGCCTAATATTGAGCTTATTCTTAGATGATATAGGAGATATAAAATCATGGGTGCTAGGTTTTGGGGGAGAAGCGGAAGTTTTAGAGCCTAAAAGTCTAAGAAAAGAAATAGAAGAAGAAATAAATAAGTTAATAAAATTTTATAAATAAAGTTTTTAATAGATGTATAAAAGATAGTAAACGGGATATCATAATAATTGTAAAGGAGATAAAAATCTCCTAAGCATTAAATAAAGTTATATAATTTTGTTTAATGCAAGAACCCCCCATCCCCCTTTGGGACCGTAAAACGGTCCCGTTTCTTTTTTTGATATAATAAAAATAATAATTAATGCACACAATATACTTTAGATAATGTTTTATATAAAGTTAAAGTTGAGGTGATATAATGGCTAATTTCTTTCGTAAAAAGAAATTTTTAATTGCATTGATATTACTTGTGTGTATTTCAATAGTTTTCATAAGCTGCAATAAAGGAAAAAAGGGAGATAATAAAAATAAAGACTTAATAATGCAAGTGGAAATTAAAGATAATCATTCTCTTAGCATATTGAGAGCTATAATCGATGAATATAAGAAAGAAAATAAAGATGTAAATATTATTATTAATAGTTCACTTGGGGAAAGTATAATGAATGATGGAGATAAACAAGAAGGAGATATAATAGTTACTTCTAGAAACAAAATGATAGAAATGCAAAACAAAGGACTTCTTGAAGATATGCAGTCTTACTATGACAAGCTAAAATTAGATGAGAAGTATTATAAAGTAGTTGGTTCTTATGGAAGATATTTAAATAAATCTTATGGAATGTCCTTAATTCCATACACATTAGAAATTGCATATAATAAAGATGTACTAAAGAAGTATAATGTAAGCCCTCCCAAAACTTTAGGTGAAGCATATGAAATAATGAAGAAGGTAAATGAAGAGTCTATTAAAATTCCAGTGGTAGTTACAGAAGATGCTGATGTAAATAACGTAATTGCAGCACTTATAGCAGGTAATACAAGCAATATGTATGATATAGATAATATATATAATAGTTCAAAGGAAAAGTATCTAGAAAAAAAGGAAGTACAAAATATATTTGATTATTTAGATAGCTTAAGTAAACAAGGAATAATTAATCAAGGTACTTTTGAGATGGGAAATAAAGCTTCTATAAATAAGCTTACCGAAGGAGAAATACCTATGCTCATAACTATATCCTATTACATGAAGGAACTTGAAAAAGAGAATATAGGTTTAGTAACTAGCTATGCTCAGTCAGCATCCATTAAAGAAAATGTGCCTGTTATTGTAAACGGCTTATTATGTATACCTCTTAAATCAAAAAATCCTGTTGAAGCAGGTAAATTTATAGAATTTTTATACGGAAAGAAGATGCAAGAAAAGTTAGCTAAGCAAGGCTTTTTAACAGGAAGTAAGGAAGCAAATAAAATATTTATAGGCAATTCTGCTTTAGTGGTAAAACATTTGGAAGAAAGCAATGAAAACAGTATACTATTTATGTACAATTTACCTGAGAAAATTCAAAAGGGATTTTCAAATAAAGTAAAAAGTGTATTGAATAAAAAACACACAGGAAGCGAATGGAAGGAACTAATAGAAGAAGCAGGCTAATATTAGTCTGCTTCTGTTAATGTGTCTTTATTTTGCTTACATTCATTACAAAGACCATAAAAATAAATTTGATTTGTAAGAACTTCATAATTTGTATAAGGTGCAATTTTTTCATTTAAATCTGAAAAACATACATCTTTAATATCGTCTACTCTTCCGCATTGTAAACATTGTATGTGGGAGTGAGGACAAGTATTTCCATCATATCTAAAATTACCTTCTCCAACATTTAACTCTTGTACTAAATCTACTTCCACAAGAGTTTTTAAGGCTTTATATACTGTTGCTAAACTCATTGTAGGATACTCAGGCTGTAATGCCTTATAAATGGTTTCTGCAGAAGGGTGTTCCTCTGTGGATTTAAGATACTTATATACTGCAATACGCTGAGGAGTAAGTTTTAATTTTTTTTCTTTAAAAATAGCAGTAATATTATTCATAAACACCATCCTTCTTATAGATTAAATATATTATATAATAAACATTATTAGCTGTCAATTCGTATTAGCTAAAAGTATGTATTAGTAAATTATGTAAAAATAAAATGTACAATTAATTTGTACATTTTATTTTTGAAAAAGCTATAGTAATTATAAGTATTATAACTGAGGTAATTGCAATAGTTCCCCCAGGGGCGCAGTCTATGTAAAATGAAGTGAATAATCCAATCATTATATCTATAAGTCCAAATATTAAAGAATATATAAATGTAAACTTAAATCCTTTATTTAATTGCATTGCTGTAGCTACTGGTACTGCTATCATAGAAGATACTACAAGTATTCCCATTATTCGCATGGAAAGGGCGATGGTCGTTCCTACTAAAAGAGCAAAAATATAATTTATTAATTTAACATTTAGTCCTGCTATCTTTGCACCATCCTCATCAAATGTAACATAGGCAATTTTATTAAATAAAGATACTAATAAGCAAATAGATATTATACTTAATATTAATATAGTATATAAATCCTCGCGAGTAACAGTAAGTATACTTCCAAATAAAAATGAATTAACATTTGCAGAAGTTTTTCCTGTACTTATTAGGGTTATTGCAATTCCTAAACATAATGTCATTACAATGACAAGTATAAGCTCTGAATATTTTTTATAGTAGTTTCTTAACACTTCTATAAATATAGCGCATATAGAAGTAAATATAAAGGCACTTAATATGGGATTAAAGCCTGCTACAAGACCTATGGCCACTCCTGCAAAGGAAGCATGAGATAAGGTATCTCCCATCATAGAATATCTCTTAAGCACTAAAAATGTTCCTACAGAAGGACAAAGAAGTGCAATTAAGAAGGCTGCTATAAGTGCATTTTGTATAAATGTATATTGAAGCATAGTAACCTCCCAAAAATTATTTGTTTACGAGTTTTAAGCAATCGCAGTTAGGGTCGTGTTTCTTAGAGTCATTTAAATACCTTTTATAATCGGATATGGTATAAAAATATGCGCTTCCTCTATCCATTCTAATTACATGAGTTGAATATTTCAGCACTGCATCTATATTATGTTCCACAGACAATATAGTTGTACCAATTTTTATATTTAAGTCTTTTAAAAATGAATATATATCCCGTTGACTTTTAGTATCGATTCCGGTTGAAGGTTCATCAAGTATTATAATATCAGGATTACCCATAATAGCTCTTGCAATAAAGACCTTTTGTTGTTGACCTCCAGAGAGATTTCCTATCAAATGTTTTTTAAAGTTTTCCATTCCAACAAGAGATAATGAATCTTTTATAAGATTTTTTTCTTTTTTCTTTAAGACCTTTTGATGAAATTTCAATATTTCTTCTACAGTTATAGGAAACTCTGAATTAAAGTTTTCTCCACGCTGAGGAACGTATCCTATTTTACTTGTATGCAGATTTATCTTACCACTACATGGTTTTAATAGAGTTAAAATAAGTTTAACAAGGGTGCTCTTGCTACTTCCATTTTCTCCAACTACGGAAATATAATCTCCTCGGTGTATATTCAAATTTACATTTTCTAAAATATAAGGATGTTTTCCAGTATAAGAAAAATGCAAATTATTTATTTCAATCATAAATTAACTCCTTTCTTAAAAGTATCATAAATATTATATACCTATTTGCAAATTATTTGCAACATCATTGAAAAATATACTTGACATTAGTAAAATTGTGGAATAATATTATTAAGATGCAAGTCATTTGCAAGTGATAATTTAAGGAGAGAAAATTTATGAAGAAAAAGTTATTATATTTGGTTACTGTAATATCATTAATAATGTCTCTAGTCGCATGTAATAAAAGTGCTGATACAAAACAAACTAGTAAAGTAGAATCAAGTGGAAATGAAAAAATAAAAATTGCTGTTACATTTAATCCTTTAAAAGAGTTTGCAGAAGCTGTTGGAGGAGATAAGGTTCAAGTGGAGACGATTATTCCTAATGGTAGTGAACCACATGACTTTGATCCTAGAGCAAAGGATTTAATAAATATAGAAAATGCAGATATATTTGTTTATAATGGACTCAATATGGAGCCATGGGTAGATAGGGTAATTTCTAATCTTCAGAATAAAGATTTAATAAAAGTAGAATCATCTAAAAATGTTAATGCTATAAAAATAGAAGAAAATAAGCACGAGGATGCAGAAAAAAATGACCATGGGGATTATGACCCTCATATATGGCTAGGGCTTACTAGTGCAAAAGTTCAAGCTAAAAATATAATGGATGCATTAATAAAGGTTGATGGGAAAAACAAAGACTTTTATGAAAAAAATTATAAAGAATTTGAAAATGAAATAGATAAGTTATTAAATGAATATAAGCCTAAATTTGAAGCTTTAAAAAATAAAAATTTTGTTACTGGGCATGCTGCTTTTGCATATTTTTGTAGGGATTTTGGATTAAAGCAAAATAGTGTAGAAGGAGTATTTGCAGAGGGAGAACCAACCCCTAAAAAGCTTAAGGCGCTTACAGATTACTGTAAAGAAAATAAAGTTAAAACAATATTTGTAGAAGATATGGTAAGTCCTAAGGTGTCTGAGACCTTAGCAAAGGAAGTTGGAGCAGATATAAAAACTATATATACTGTGGAAGCCAGTGAAGACAATAAAAGTTACATACAAAGTATGGAAAGCAATATAAAGGAAGTATATGAAAGCCTTAAATAATTTATTTTAAAAGTTCTTTCACCAGAAAAAGGATTTTTGAATTTATAAAAAAAATAGTATAATTGATATAAGGGAATTAATATAAATAACTATGATTTATAAATTACAAAATAAATTATAAAAAAGGAGTGAACTTATTGCTTAAGTGTGAAGTATGCGGCAAGAAAGCCGAGATACACCACATAATCAACCGATGCCAGGGTGGATTGGATTGTGAAGTAAATTATAAGTATCTTTGTTCGGAGCATCACAGAGGTAGAAATAGTCCTCATAAGGACTCTAAAATTGATCTTGAGTATAAGTTAGAGCTTCAAGAAAAGTTAAATAAGCTTTTCTGTAAGGAGTTTTATACTTTAGAAGAAATAGAAGAAATACTTCACTTAAATAAAAGTAAGGCTAAGAAGATAATTAAGCAGTTAAAGTTGCATAAAGAAGGTTACAAAAGAGAAGATATAATTTTAAGATTTATGGGCAATAGAGTATATGATGAATACATGATGGATGAATATGATGATTTTATACCCTTAGTAGTAGTATAAAAAAGCAGTGGCAAAAGTTTGCTACTGCTTTTTTATATGTTACAAATTATAACATGAGGATATATTTATTGTTTAGTTATTATATATTAAAAGAGTATTAAAATTTCTTGAAATTAATGGTATTATTAGATTATGCTTAATTTTTATAATATTAAGACAGAGGTGATAAAATGACAAATATAAAAGTAAATCTTTTTGCATATCCAGAAATATTTAAGGATGGAGAAAAAATAAATTTCCCATTTAAAAAAGCAGAAGCATTAATTTTTTATATGGTTCTTTATAGACAAGCCTCTAGAGATACAATTGTAAATCTTTTATGGGGAGATTTAGAAGAAGCAGTAGCTAAGAAAAATTTAAGAAATGCTGTGTATTCTATAAAAAAGATATTTAATGAAGAAGTTCTTATTTCACCTAAAAGATCTGTGATTATGTTAAATCCAGAAATAAATGTAGAAGTAGACATAGAAAAGTTTTTATCATCATCTTTAGAAGAAAGTATAGAGGGTTATAAAGGAGATTTTTTAGAAGGATTTTATCTGAAATATGAGGAGTGCTTTGAAGAATGGGTACTGCAGCTAAGGGAGTATTATAAAGATTTATATATTCATAAACTTCAAGAGATAATCGAACAATATGAAAGTAGTAATGATATAAAAAAATTAAAGAAATATTGTAAGGCCCTTATATTAGTAGATGAATATAATGAAAAAGCATATAGAACAATTATGTATTCATATAAAGAAGAAGGAAAATATGATAAAGCAATATATATATATAATAAATTATTAGGCTTATTAAAAAAGGAATTAGAAGTTTCCCCAGATGAAAAAACCATAAATTTATACAAAGAAATAATACATATAAAAAACTCTGAAAAAGTTTGTGAAGAATGTGATGAATTTAGTTTTTTTTATGGAAGAAATAAAGAATTAAATTTACTTAAGAATAATTATAATAATTTTATATTAAATAAGTCTGTAAAAACACCTATTATAATTGGGGAAGCTGGTATAGGCAAAAGCAGTTTGGTATGTAAATTTTTAAGTACAATAAATACTAAAAAAATAAATGTCATAAGTACTGTATGTTATCAAGCAGAGGAAGAGTATCTTTTAAAACCATGGAATAATGTATTTAATCAAATATCTAATATAATACATTCTCAAAATATAAAAGTATCCCAAGAACTTATAGAAATTATAAGTTGTATTTTTCCAACGTTTCAGCTTAATAAGGGTAATCATACAAATATTTATAAAAGCATGGATATGATAAAATATCAAGCGGCGGAAGAAGCTGCCATAAAAATATTAAATGAGTGTGCAAAGAGTAAAAAGCTAATATTATTTTTTGATGATATACAATGGATAGATAAGCTAAGTATAACTATGCTTAAAAATTTAATATTGCAAAATAAGAATAAAAATATATTACCTATATTAGTATCAAGAGAAGAATATAATGATAAAATTATAAATTTTTTCAATCAGCTTCAGGTTAAAAATCTTACAAGTGAAATTCAGCTGGATAGGTTGAATAGGGAACAAACCATTGAATTCATATTAAAATATATACCGAATTTTAATTTAAATAATAAAAAAATAGAGGCTATATATGAAGAAACAGAGGGAAATATATTCTTTATAACGGAAATGCTAAATAATATAAAGGAAAGTAAAGATTTTAATTTGATTTCTCCTAAAATGGAAAATATACTTCAAACTAGATTATATAGTTTAAACAAAAGAGAAAGAAGAATTTTAGATATAATATCTGTATTTTTTGATAAGGTAAACTTTCAGAATTTAAAAAAGTTATGTAATTACGATGATTTTGAGCTTATTGACATATTAGGTGAACTAAAAAATAGATGCATTATAAGAGAAAGCTTTAAAAATGAAAACATAAATATTCAATTTACACATCAAAAGATGAGAGAATTTGTGTATTCGAAAGCAGGACTATTAGAAAAAAAAGTATTGCATGAAAAGATAGGGCAATTAATCGAAGAAAGTTTAAACCACAGTATAGCAGATAATATATTTAATTCTAAGCTTATATATCATTTTGAAAGAAGCGGAAATAAGCTTAAATCCTTAAAATATATGATAAAGGAACTAAATATGTATCTTCAAAGCCATCATGAAATATTCCCTATAGTAAATGAAGAATTGAAAAATACAACTCTAGGTTTTTTAACGGATGCAGAAGCCTATGATAAATTTGAAAAGTTTAATAATATACTTTATGAAATAAATGAAACTCCTGATAATGCAAAGGAATTAAAGGAACTTAAAATTACGTTAGAGTATATGATTGGTAGAAATCATATAAGAAGCGGCAATTATACCAAAGGTGTAGAAATAATGGAAAGTATAATAAATGAAGGTTCTTTAGAGGTACATATAACACATATACTTAATGCATATAAACAACTGATATATTATTCAATGAATATATATGATTCAGTTAAAATGGACAAGTATTTAAAGAGGGCACTAGATATAACAATTGAAAACGATTTAAAAGAAGAAATACCTATTTTATATAGGCTTACAGGATTTCAAAATATAATGCAAAACAAGTACGAAGAGGCTGAAGTGATTTTAAAAAATTCTATAGATAAGTTTAATGAATTAAGGGATAGAAATAAATATATATTAAATATAGCAGCAGCCTATGACTTTTTGGGTGAAATTAAAAAAAGAGAAGGTAAACTTGAAGAAGCCTTAAAAAATTATGAGAAGGCAATAGCTATGTGCGAAGAGAATCATATAAAACAGGGGTTGCCTATATTTTATACCCATGCAGCGTATGTAGCCCATGAACTTAATATAAGTGATACATCGAAGGTATATATAGAGAAGGCCTTAAATATGTATGAAAAAATGGATGTAATATGGGAGAAGGCTTCAGCTTATGGAATACTTGCATTAATTTTATCAAAGTCAAAAGATAACACAGAAGCTTTGAAGGCTTTTGCAAAAGCAGAGGCATATTATAAATTACTAAAGAATCCACAAGAATATGGCATATTAGAAGGCATAAAACAAAGAATAAACATTTAAAAATAAGCCTTTAATTTTTATTAAAGGCTTATTTTTATGATAACGTTTTGACTTTTTTTTGACTAAGGCTTGATAAACTATAAATGAAATTTTAAATCTTCAGAAAATTAAAGCAATAATAATGTAAGGGGGAAAAGAGCATGGAAAAATCAAAAGTTAAGGCTCATATTAGATGGTCTATATTTATACCAATGAGCGTAATACTCTTAATTGCAATTATTACAGGGGTAGTGGCACCAGAGCAATTTTATAATGCGCAAAATAAAATAGTTCAGTTTGCTTTTGAAGACTTTGGATGGTTGTTCCAAATATCTGGTAACTTATTTTTATTTATTTGTATTTTCTTTATGTTTTCTAAATATGGCGATATAAAATTTGGAGGACCGGATGCAAAGCCTACACTTAAGTATTGGGATTGGTTTGCAATAACACTTTGTGCAGGTATAGCTACTGGAATATGCTTTTGGGGAATTGCAGAGCCGATAACTCACTTTATGAATCCTCCAAAGGAATTGGGACTCAAACCAGGAAGTGAAGCTGCTGCAAATTTTGCTATGACTACATCATTTATTCACTGGACATTTATTCCATATGCTATGTATGCTATAGCAGGTTTGGGTATAGCCTTTTGTGTACACAATATGAAGCTTCCATATCAAATAAGTTCATTACTTTATCCTATTTTTGGTAAAAGAGTTTATGGAACTGTAGGTGCAGTAGTAGATAATATTTGTATGTTTGCAATGGTAGGTGCTGTAGCAGCAGTACTTGGAGTTGGAGCTATGCAAATGGGAAGTGGACTTAACGTACTTACAGGTATACAAACAGGGAAAACTCTGTGGGTTATATTATTAGCACTTTTAGTAATAGCATATATATTTTGTAGCTGGACAGGCCTTACAAAGGGTATAAGATGGTTGTCAGATAAAAATTCCAAAATATATCTATTCTTAATGATATTTATATTAGTGGTTGGACCAACTACATTTATATTAAAAATGGGTACACAAGGAGTAGGAGATTTTATACAAAATTATTTTACAAGAACTCACTACTTAAGCCCTATTGAAGGTTCAGAATGGCCAAGATGGTGGCCTATATACTATTGGGCAATATGGCTTGCATATGCTCCAATGGAAGGAATGTTCTTTGCTTCATTATGTAAAGGAAGAACCATAAGAGAGTTTATAATTGTAAATCTCATTTGCCCTGCAATATTTGGTATAGTTTGGTTTGCTGTGTTTGGAGGAGCTGCAATAAATGTTCAATTAAACGGTGGTGGATTATGGGAAGCTATACAGAAGGGTGGACTAGAGGCCTCAGTGTTTGCATTCTTGAGTCATTATCCACTTTCAAAGGTTATTTCTTGGGTTTTTGTAATAACTATATTTATTTCAATAGTAACACTTTGTGATTCTATGACTTCAACAGTTGCATCCCTTACAAGTACTGCATACAATGACGACAATCAAGAGGCACCAAGCTCACTTAAAATATACTGGGGAATTGCAATGGCTTCTATGGCTATAATAAACATTTTATGTACAGGTGGAGGAAAGATAACAGGAATAGATGCCACAAAGCAAATATCAACGGTTGCAGGATTTCCAATATTGTTTTTGATGTTAATTATGGCTTATTGTACGGTTAAATTAATAGTTAAGAGTGAAAAATATGATGTTATTTATCACCCTGATACTGCTCAAGTAGAAAAAATTTCATTAGAAACAAAATCTAATGGGGAAACAGTATAGCAAATAATGATTAATATATAACAATGAATAATTATTGAAAAAAGTCGGCTCAGGCCGACTTTTAACTAATACTTTATCTTGTAAAATATGTAATGACCCCTGGGGTTATGGAAGAAATTTGAAGGGAGAGTTTAAACTATGAAGGAAAAGACAATAGTGTTAAACGGTAAGGATTTAACTATAGATGATCTTAGTAAAGTTGCAAGAGAAGGATATAAAGTAGAGATAAGTGAAGAAGGAAAAAATAAATTACATGAATCAAGAAAGCTTGTATTTGATTTAGCAGATAGCAATGTCCCAGTATATGGATTTAATACAGGGGTAGGCTGGAATAAGGATAAAAGAGTGTTTAAGGATTTTTTTCAGGAGTACAACACCAATTTAATACGTGCTCATTGTGTAGCAATAGAGCCTGAGGCAAGTATAGAAGAAGTTAGAGCAATAATGCTTACAAGACTTAATACGTTGCTTTGCGGTTGTACAGGAATTCAGCCAGAAGTGGCTTTTATGTATGCAGAAATGTTAAATAGTGATGTAACTCCAGTTATGCCAGAAAGAGGTTCCGTAGGTGAAGCAGATATAGCGTGCTTATCTCATATAGGACTCACAATGCTTGGTGAAGGAGATGCCTACTATAATGGATTTAAAATGCCAGCAAAGGAAGCGTTAGAAAAGGCAGGACTAAATTCTGTAATATTAGGGCCTAAAGATGGACTTGCTATTGTAAGTTCTAATGCGTTAGCAGCAGGAGAGGGAGCATTAGTAGTAAAAGATGTAGAGGATTTACTAGATATTGCAGATATAATATATGCCTTATCCCTTGAAGGACTCAATGGAAATACCTCACCGCTTGACCCTAAAACTCATGAAGTTAGACCGTTCCCAGGACAAAGATATAGTGCAGAAAAAATAACAAAATATCTTGAGGGCAGTTATATTTGGGAGCCAGATTGGAAAAAGCCAGTACAGGATCCATTAAGCTTTAGAGGTTCGGCTCATGTGCATGGATCTATAAGAGATGCACTTGAGTATGTAACAAAATATTTGACAATACAAATGAACTCATCAGACGATAATCCATGTGTAATATTAGATGAGAGAAGAATGATATCTTGCTCTAATTTTGAACCAACTACTTGGGTACTTGGTTTTGAAATGTTAGGAATTGCGTTAAGTCATTTGTCAAAGGTTAGCTGTTATAGAACTATGAAGTTAAGTAATCCTGATTTTACAAAGCTTCCAAGATTTTTATCTCCAGCGGATAATGTAATATGCTATGGAACTATACAAAAGGCATTTACATCATTGGATGCTGAGATAAGACATTTATCAAATCCATCAACTAGTGACTTCTTTTCTGTTGCAGGAGATATAGAGGATCATGCTAATAACTCACCATATGTAGTACAAAAGACAAGAAAGATTGTTGATAATTTAAGATATATACTAGGTATAGAAATGCTTCATGCAGTACAAGCAATTGACTTGAGAAATGATATTCATCAAGGAAGAGGAACGAAAATTGCATATGAAACTATAAGAGAAGTTATTCCATTTTATCATAAGGACAGAAACCTAACAGAGGATATAAGAAAAGCTTATGAACTTATAAAATCAAACAAAATTTTAAATAGGGTAACGGAAGAAATGAGTAAAAACGAGTAAAAATATAACTATAAATTTTGGGCCAATGTAAATAAGATTTAAATATAAGGCGATGTTTATAATATTAAAACATCGCCTTATATTACTAATAACTAAATAGGAAATTACTTTGTGACTTTTTTTAGACTTTTAGATGATAATATTAATTTAAATAATGAATATGAGGAGCTGAAAAAGATGCTACTACACTTAAGAGTAAATGGAATTAATCATGAATTAGATATAGATCCAGCTAAAAGGCTACTTGATATATTAAGAGAAAATTTAGAGCTTACAGGTACAAAAGAGGGATGCAGCGAAGGGGAATGTGGTGCTTGTACAGTTATAATGAACGGTAAAGCAGTAAATTCTTGTATGGTGCTTGGAATACAAGCAAGGGATAAAGAAATACTTACTATAGAATATTTAGAGCAGGATGGAGAACTTGACCAGCTGCAAAAGTCCTTCATAAAAAAAGGAGCAGTACAATGTGGGTTTTGTACACCTGGAATGCTTATGTCCTGTAAGGCACTTCTTATGAAAAATTCCAGCCCTACATCTGAAGAGATAAAAAGAGCTATTGAAGGAAATTTATGCAGATGTACAGGATATACAAAAATAATTGAAGCAGTTATAGATGCTATCACTGTAGAAAAATAATAAAGCTTTATGGGAGGTAAAATTATGACTATGAAAGCAGAAACTCCAAAGAACTTAGAAGAATTTAAGTCTTTGCTTAAGAACATAGACAATAACACTTACTTTATATCTGGGGGCACAGATTTTATTGTAAAGATGAGAGAAAAGGGATTATATAATATCAATATAATAGACCTTTCAGGAATAGAAAAACTTAAATATATAAAAGAAGAAGATAACTTTTTAAAGATAGGTGCAAATACTACTTTTTCAGAAATAGAATATAACCCTACAGTAAATAAATATTTTAAATGCTTAAAAGAATCTGCAGAAAAAGTTGGTTCTACCCAAATAAGAAATACTGCAACCATAGCTGGAAACATAGCAAATGCATCTCCAGCAGCAGATTCCATTCCAGCACTTTTATCTTTAGATGCAGAGGTGAAAACCTTAAATAAATATGCACAAGAAAACATAAGAAAATTAGATGATGTGGTAGCAGGGCTTCATAAAAATAATTTAGAGCTTGGAGAAGTTATCACTGAAATCTTAGTTCCTTTAAAATACAAAGAATATAACACCTCATTTGTGAAGGTTGGAAGTAGAAGCAGCGTAACTATTTCAAAATTAAGCATTTCTATAGCTTTAAAATATGAAGATAGAATGAAAGATGTAAAAGTAGCAATAGGATCACTAGGGCCTAAGGCTTTTAGGTCTAAAATAGCTGAGGAATTATTAGAAGGTAAAGTTTTTACACAGGAGCTTTTAGAAGAATTTAAAGATACACTCCAAAGACAAGTTGATTTATCAATACCTACAAGGGAATCTAGACCTTATAAAAGAGAAGCAATAAGAGGAATTGGCGGGGATGTACTTAAAAATATTTTTAGATAATGGGATGGTGATAATATGGCGGAGGAATTTAGATATATAGGAAATTATGTTCCAGTACATGATGTAAATGAAAAGGTAACAGGAAAGCTAAAGTATGTAAGTGATATGAAATTTGAAGGAATGCTTCATGGAAAGCTTTTATTAAGTGATGTAGCTCATGGAATCATAAAGGATATAGATACAAAAGAAGCTGAAAAACTTCCAGGAGTTGTAAAGATATATACCTATAAAAACACACCTAAAAATTATTATAATTCACATAGATGGTATGAAGCATTAGAAACTATAAAAGATGAGCTGATGTTTGATAGTGAAGTAAGATTTGTAGGAGATAGAGTAGCGCTCGTAGTTGCTAAAGATAATTTAACTGCAGAAAAAGCAGCTAAACTCATAAAAGTTGAATATGAGAAGCTTCCTGTAGTTGTAGACCCTAGAGAAGCTCTTAATAAAAGTTCTTTTAAAATTCATGAAGAAAATGATAATCATGTAATGGACAAGAGAATTGAATATGGAGATAGTAGAAGAGCTTTTGAGAAAGCAGATTTAATAGTTGAGGATACTATAACTACTCCTAAAATACATCATGCAGCTATGGAAACCCATTTAGCAATAGCTAAAATAGATGAATTTAATAATATAATAGTTTATTCTCCATGTCAGGAGGTTTTTCAAAGTCAGCTTGTAGTGTCTGATGCACTTAATATACCTAAAAGAAAAATAAGGATAATAAAATCACCTATGGGAGGTTCCTTTGGGGGAAAAACTCATCCTATAGTAGAACCAATATGTGCCTATGTGGCATTAGATTTAAAAAGACCTATAAAAATTCAATTGGATAGAAGTCAAACCATAGTAGGCAGTAGAACAAGACATAATATAATAGGGAATGTAAAAACTGCTGTAACAAAGGATGGAAGTATATTAGGAAGAGAAGTTGACCTTATAGTAGATACTGGAGCATATTTTACTAATGGTGATGCAATTTGTATGTCCATCGGTAAAAAATTATCTAGACTTTATAGAATAGAAAATCAAAAATACACAGCTCATGTGGTTTATACAAATACTCCTATAGGAGGAGCCTGCAGGGGATATGGGGCACCTCAAGTTCATGCCATAACTGAAATAAATATGGATAACGTGGCAAGGAAATTAAATATGGATCCTGCAGAGTTTAGACTTAAAAATTTAGTGCATCCTTATGATAAGGATTTAGCTAAAGGAGTAGACCTAGGCAATGCTAGAGTAGTCGATTGCGTAGTTAGAGGGATGGAAAGGTTTAATTGGAAGGAGAGATGGAATGACACAAGCTTTGATGGAAGATATGCCACAGGAGTTGGAATGGCCTGTGTAACTCATGGAAATGGTTATTATGGAGCACATCCAGACTTTACTACAGCTACAATACAAATGGATACTGATGGAAGCGTACTTTTAAAGGAAACAGTACATGATTTGGGATGTGGAACTGTAACGGTTATGAGGCAAATAGTAGCAGAAGCTTTAGATATGGATATTGAAAAAGTAAGAGCACTAGAGGGGGATACTTTTGTAACTCCTTATGATTCAGCAGGAACTCAAGCAAGTAGGGTTACCTATGTAAATGGAGGAGCAGCTAAAAAGGTTTCAGAATTACTTAAGGAAAGAATAAAAAATTATGCTGCTAAAATACTTGAATGCAGTGAAGAAGATATAGTTATAAAAAATGAAAAGGCATGGAATAAAAACGATGAAGATAAGGTTTTAAGTTATGGAGAAATAGTGGTTTTAGCTGAGAAAAAGTTTAGCGATGATATGTCTGTAACTTATACCTATCACTCACCAGCAAATCCTGGAGTATATGCAGTGGTATTTGCAGAAGTCACAGTGGATACTTTAACGGGAATGACTAAGGTTAATGAAATATTAGCTGTACATGATATAGGAAGAGCTATAAACAAAACTTTTGTAGAAGGACAAATACAGGGAGCGGCACAAATGGGTATAGGTTATGCATTAACTGAGGAAATGGAAATAGATAAAAATGGAAGAATTAAGAACAACAGTTTCAGCAAGTACCACGTAGTAAATGCCCCTGATATGCCTAAAGTGAATATTGATTTAATTGAATATCCAGATGAATATGGTCCTTATGGTGCAAAGAGTGTTGGGGAAATTGCAACAAATGGGATGGGACCGGCTATTATAAATGCTATAAATAATACTCTTAAGGTTAACATAACTGAGCTTCCAGCAACTCCAGAGAGAATAATATCCGCTTTGAAAAATAGAAAATAAAGGATATAATTATAATATAAGTAATATTATGATTAAAAACTGGGGGTTAATTAAAGATGGAAGCAAGGATAATGGAAGAAGTACTAAAGAAAGTTAATGAAAATAAAAAATGTGCTTTAGCAATGGTAACGGAAGTACAAGGATCCTCTCCAGGAAAAATAAACGCAATGATGGCTGTTTTTGAAGATGGTACAACCTGTGGAACTGTAGGCGGCGGAAAGCTTGAATATACAACAATTAAGGATTCTTTAGAATGTATAGAAAAAGGAATAAGTAAGGAATTTATCTATTCATTGCAGACCGGTGAAGGAGGTCTACAAATGGACTGCGGGGGACAGACTAAAGTATTTATAAAATCCTTTTTACCTACACCTAAACTTTTAATAGTTGGGGGTGGACATATAGGAATAGAGCTTGCAAAAATTAGTAAGTTTTTAAATTACTATACAGTAGTATTTGATGATAGAGAAGAATATGCAAATAAAGAAAGATTTAAAGATGTAGAAGAAACCATTGTAGGAGATTTTAAAGAAAACTTAAGTAAATACCCTATTGATGAAAACACCTATATAATAATAGTAACTAGAGGGCATTTATGTGATGAAATAGCTTTAGAAAGTGTAATTAATTCAAAAGCTAAATATATAGGTATGATAGGAAGTAAGGGCAAAGTTATAAATATGATTAATAGACTTCAAGAAAAGGGAGTAGATAAAGAAGCTTTAAATAAGGTATATGCTCCTATAGGCTTAAAGCTTGGAGGTAATGAGCCAAATGAAATTGCTATAAGCATATTTGCAGAAATTTTAATGATTAAAAACGGCGGGGCCTTGAAGCATATGAAACTTTAGAAATAATGCGACATTTTTAATGTTGAACCTCCCGCAGGGAATTTGCATTTAAGAAAGCGTTCGTTTCGCAAAAAAGGTCTAATATTTCTGAAATTAAAATATCTAAACCTTCTAAACTCCCTTTGGTCAGACAGTAGAAGGTTCTTAACGACATTT
>NZ_OAOD01000032.1 GCF_900205925.1 Clostridium peptidivorans
TTTTGAGACAGCCCCTTATTATTAATATATAAGTATTACTAAACATATAAGAAGAACTACACCAAATATATATATAGAATAAGTTATACTATTCATTTTATAACTTGCTTTTCCCATTTCCTCATTTAAATTCGTGTTAGAAGTAACTTTAGATTTATTTATATAATTTATAGGATTTATTTTTTCTATGAATATGTCTCTTGCATTCCCATTATATTCTAATGGCATTTTCCCTAAGCCACGCAGTGCATTTCTAATTAACTCAATAATTTTTAATAATCCTTCATCACATATCTTTAAAACAACAGAACTTACCTTAAATACAACTTTAAATAATGGTATATATACATTCTTTTCCAAACTAAACCAATTAAGAACTGTATTTTCATACCACCATTTTTCTCCACTTCCCTTTTTTAATACCTTTCTTATGAAAAATACGTATATTAAAACTCCCAATCCTATTGAAATAAAAGATGATTTTATATTTTCAACAGTATAAAAATGAACGTCTATTTTATGATAAATATTAAAAGTTTCTACAGCTTTATCAAGTATATTCATTATAAATTGTGGATAAATACCTATAAATACTGTTATAACCGCTAGTACGGCCATAGGCGCTAACGCTCTTCCTGTTACTTTTATTTTTACATTATCTATATCATGATTGCTTTTTTCAACAAACACTGCTATAAATAATTTCAAAAGATATGCTGTAGTAAATGCACTACTTATTGTAAATATTACCTCTCCAAAATGTAGCCAAAATCCGCCATATAAATTAACTGCTTCTACTAATGCATGATGCAGCATATTTTTGCTAATAAACCCATTGAATCCTGGCATACCAATTATTCCACAAAGTCCTATAAAAAATGCTATTTTTAAAATCTTTTTATTTCTTCCAAAGCCTCCTATGCCATTTATACTTAGTTCATGTAATGTCATATATATTATACCAGCACCCATAAATAGTAATACCTTGAATATCATATGATTTATAATATGATAAAGCGTTGCATATAAAGCCATAGCTTTATGCTCTTGTAACATTCCTATAAGACCTATACCAACTATAATATATCCCATTTGACTCATACTGCTATAGGCAAGTATTCTCTTTATATTTCTTTGAAACATTGCCAAAAATCCGCCTACAAACATAGTTAGAAATCCTAAAATAAGTAATGCTAATGATACATATATATCTCCTGGAACTATTATTTCTGAAGTTATTAAAATACCAAATATTCCCGTTTTAAGTAATACTCCAGATAATATAGCACTAGCTGGAGCTGGTGCTGCTGGATGAGCTTTAGGAAGCCATATGTGTAAAGGCATCATTCCTGCTTTTATACCAAATCCAAATATTATAAGCCCAGTAATAACATACTTTATATTTCCCATATCTTTTAAAAGATATCTCAATTCATATATATCTAAAGTTTGAGTATAATTATAAAGTAAAAATAGTCCCATTAAAAGAACAAGTCCACCTGTTACCGCCATTATTATATACGTTTCCCCTGCTTCATGCGAATATTTATCTTCATCATGAATAATTAAAGGATAAGAGGTTAAAGACATTATTTCAAAGAAAGTAAATAAATTTAAAAAATTTTCTGATATAAATATTCCTAGCGTACTCCAATAAGTAAGCATAAAAAATAAATAATATCTATTTCTATTCTTATAACTTATAAGATATTGTGTAGAATATATGGTTACTAAAAACCAAATCAAAGCAGTTAACCATACAAATATATATCTAAACATATCTAGTTTTAAATGAAGTCCTGTACCCATTATATTAGGTATAGAAAACTCTATTTTCCCATTCATAACATTTTTGTATAGGAATGTTATTAGTAAAAAATTGAAACCAGTCATTATAATGTTAAATACATCTCTCCACTTTTCTTCTTTTCTACCAATAATGAATCCAACAAACGACCCTATAAATGGTATAAGTATTATATAAAGCAGTACTATTTTTGGATTCAAATAATTCACCTCGCTTAAATTTAATTCATAACTTCAAGAGCCATATTTGTCAAGAAGTCTATTATTGGGTTAGGAAAAAGCCCTAAGAATGCTGTAATAATAGTTATAGCCATTATTGGAATTAACATTTTCAAAGGAGCTTCCTTTCTTACTGTAACTATACTTTCTTCTTTTCTAAAAAATGCAACAGTTACAACTGGTATAAGATACATAGCTGTAAGGAGTGCACTTACTAAAAGTATAACAGGAAAATATGCCTTATCTTCTGAAAGCCCTCCTAGAGCTAACCACCACTTACTTACAAATCCATTAGTTGGAGGTATACCTATAAGTGAAATAGCTGATATTGTAAAACACCACATAGTTATAGGCATTGCTTTTCCTATTCCTTTTATTTGACTTATTTCTGTTTTACCTGTGGTATACATTATTGCTCCTACACAAAAGAATAAAGTTATTTTTATTACTGCATGATTTAATAAATGCATCATTGCTCCTATAAAAGAATTCTTATTTAAAAGAAGTATTCCAAGTAAAATATACCCTAACTGACTTATTGTTGAATATGCTAATCTCTTTTTTAAGTTTTCTTGATGCAATGCAAGGAACGAACCCATAAGTATTGAAATTATTACAAATACAATTAAATATCTGTTAGCTCCTGTAGCTCTTACAACATCTGCTCCAAATACATAATAAGTAACTCTAGTTAATGCAAATACTCCCGACTTAACTACTGCTACTGCATGAAGCAATGAACTTACAGGAGTTGGAGCTACCATTGCCTTTGGGAGCCATGAGTGAAATGGCACTAGTGCAGCTTTTACTCCAAAACCCATAAACATAACTATATAACATATAAAATAATACTGTTTATTTTCTGATAAGTTTCCCCCTATAATTCCACCTGGAATAAATGTAAGACTACTTGTAAAGCTAAATAAAATAATCATTCCCAGTAGTGCTAAAGTTGCTCCACCAAAGGAATATATTAAATACTTTTTACCACTTTCTAGTGCTCCTTTAGTTCCTGAATGTATTACTAATGGAAATGTTGCTAGAGTTAAAAATTCATAAAAGAAATAAAGTGTAATTAGATTACCCGCAAAGGCTATACCTAGGGTTATTCCTAGTGTGGCAATAAAATATGCGAAGAATCTTTTTTCCTTTCCCTCATGCTTCATATACTCCATAGCATATACAGTTGTAAATACCCATAGTGTTGATACTAATAGTGAAAAAAATATACTTAATTTATCTATCTTAAAATATATATCTAAGAATTCATTAATCTTAAAAATATGCAGACTAACTTCTCCTAATTCCTTTGCTATATATATTACAAAAATTAGATTTATTACTACAACAGAGCATGCAAATATATTCCTTTTTTTTTCACTAAACCCAAATGCTGCTATGATAATAGAAGCTAACAAGGGGAAAATGATTGGAAGTAAAATATTTATATTATTCAAATTCATTTCCTCCTATACTAATCCTATCTTAATCAAGTTAATTATTCCTTCAGAAGCTATTCCAACATATAACATAGCTATAATAAGTATTACAATAGGCATTAATTCTTTTATAGACTTATCTTTACTTCTATATATTTTACCCTTTAAATTTTCCTCTCCAAAAAATCCATTTATAGCAATTGGCAAGTAATATATAGCATTTAAAAGACTACTTATAAGTATTACGCCTATAAGCATTAACTTATTTGCTTCTATACTTCCAAGTGCTAAATACCACTTACTTACGAAGCCAGGCAACATAGGTATTCCAAGCATTGATAAGGACGCTATAAAGAATAGGCCCAATGTATACGGCATTTCCTTACCTATACCCTTTAGATTAGGTAATTCCTTTTGGCCTGTTTTTTCTATAATTGCTCCTGCGCACAAAAATAATGCAGATTTTGTCACAGCATGACCTATTATATGAAATATACTCATTATAAATCCCAATTCTGTACCTAATCCTATGGAGAAAAATATATATCCCATTTGAGCTACACTTGAATAAGCAATAACTCTTTTTAAATTTTTCTGAAATATTGCAAATATAGATCCCATTATCATGCCTAAACATCCAAGAACTAATATTATATTAAGTATGGAAAAGTTTACTATTATATCTTTCCCCATTACTCTGTATAATATCTTAAATAAAAATATTACATAAGCTTTTAACACTAATGAAGATAGTATTGCACTTGAAGATGTTGGGGCATTAGAATGTGCATCAGGAAGCCATGTATGAAGTGGAAACATGGCACTTTTAACTCCTAATCCTACGGTAAATAATCCTAGTATTATACGTATAGCTTGAGGATAATTAGCATAGTTTTTTGCTAACTCCTCATGTATATATGTGATATTAAGTTGTCCTGTAATTGAATATAAGTATGCAATTCCCAAAAGCACGAGACCCGAACCAAGACAACTCATAATAAGATATTTAAATCCTGCCTTTATATTTTCCTTTTTATCTTTGACTATTACTATTCCACAAGAAGCTAAGTTTCCTATTTCTATAAATACGTATGCATTAAACATGTCATTAGAAAAGACTATTCCTAGAAGAGAGGCTATAAGAATATTTACCAAAAGATAATACAGTGGAACTTTATTTTCGTCTATATCATGTTCTATGCTATAGCAGGAATACCAGGTTACCATCAGTGCAACAAATGCAAATAACACTGATATAATACATTCTATATTCCCTATTTTAAACTCAATACCAAAAGGTGCATTAAAATGTCCTATTCTATAAAAATAACTTCCATTGTTTATGGTGTGTATTAATGAAATTGAGAATAATATTAGACATGTTACAAAGGAAATAATACTTAAAAATTTAACCGTACTATTGTTTTTGAGCAGTGGTATAGAAAATGCTATTAAAAATAACATTAAAATACCCATCAAAGGAAAACTTTGAATTATTGTCAAAACTATTCAGCCCCCTTTTCTAATATCTCATTTAACTCTATAGTCCCATACTTTTCATGCATTTTTATAGTAAGTGCTAATGCAAAAGCTGTTGTACTTACTGCTACAACTATGCCTGTAAGCATAAGCGAGGTAGGAATAGGATTTATATATCCATTAACTCCTTTAAATCCATTTACTATTATAGGAGCATCCTTTCCTTCCATATAGCCCTTAGCTATAAAAAACAAAAAAATTGAAGTATCCATTATATTTAATCCTATTATTTTCTTTATTAAGTTATTATGCAACAAAAGCGTTGCAAAACCTATTCCAAATAATATAATAGATGCTGTTTCATAATAATTAGTTAAAAGCCTCTCCATTTTAAATTTCACCTTCTTCGAATAAGCTATAAAAAAAGTATATAGTTATTGCAACTACAGTTCCAACTATTATATTAAGTGGTAATAAGAATCCTCCACTTAATATATCTCCTGGATTTCCCAACGGTGGCCCAGGTAAGTTAAGGTGGCTTCCACCTGATATGAAGCTATACCCCTTCATAGTTCCATATATAAATATTCCTATGGTTAGAAAATATAGCAATGTGGAAAATCTTAGCTTATTTTGTGCAAATTCTTTTCCGTATACCATTCTATAAAGAATAAGACTTACACCTATTATGGTTCCCCCAGCAAAGCCACCCCCTGGACTTAGATGTCCATGAAAAATAACATACATTCCAAAGATTTGAATTAAAGGTGTTAGAATTCCGACAATTTCCTCTAATATTTTATCATTCATATTTATCTATCCCTTCAAATTACTGCTTAGCTCTTTCATTTTTAAGCACTATTATAACTGTAATTGCAGATGTAAAAAGTACACTTGCCTCTACAAAAGTATCAAACGCCCTATAATCTAATATAATTCCTGTAATTATATTAGTAGCTCCCGTTTCTTTTGTAGCGTTTTCTATATAATATTTTGATACATTATTATTCATAGGAGTATCTTCTATACCAAACTGTGGTAAATCTTTTACGCCTGTTAACAATATTATAGTTAAACCCAAAGTGATTAAAACAGCTAGTAGTTTTTTCATTTCTTTATCCCTCTTATTCTTTTTAAAGTTAATATGAATAAAACAGTTGTAATACCAGCTCCCACTGCTGCTTCAGTGATAGCTACATCTGGAGCATTTAATTGTTGCCATAATATAGCCATAATCAAACTATAAACTGTAAAAACTATAATTGCTCCAAGTAAACTTTTCATAGCAGATACAGTAATAGCGGAAAATATTAAAAATACAAGCATTATTATGCTAAATATCTTCATTTTAATTCACTCCGTCCTATTTATTAAGTAATTTATTTTTAAAATACTCAGCCTTACCTATCAAATGAGTGGCTGTTGGATTCGTTACCCATATAAATACTAGCACTAATAATAACTTTAGTGATAGTATATTAAATCCATTAAAAATTATTAGCCCTATTAAGCAAAGAAACGCCCCTAAAGTATCACATTTGGCTGCACTATGCACCCTTGTTAGAACATCTGGGAATCTTAAAATTCCTATAGTTCCTACTAAAAAGAAAAATAAGCCACCAAATAAAAATATACTTCCTATTATGTTTGCTAACATTTTATTTTCCTCCTGATTTTTCAATGTAATTTGCTATTACTACCGAAGCAATAAAGCTTATCAACGCATATACTAAAGCTACATCTATGAAATAAGTTTCTTTAAGTAAAAACGATATCATAAGTATTAGTATTATAGTTTTAGTACCAATTACATTGATGGCTACTAGTCTATCTGCAGCACTTGGCCCCTTAATTGCTCTATACATGCATCCCATAATAGTTACAGATAAAAACAAAATTGCAAAAGTTAAAATTTTAGTCATTATTTAATTCCTCTTTCTTTAAAAGAATGTTTTCAAAACTAGAATTTTGCAAATCCTTTATAGATTCTTTTTCTAGACAATGTATGATTAATTTATCTCCAGTCATATCCAGTGTTAGTGTTCCAGGAGTAAGTGTTATGGAATTAGCAAGAATTGTTTTATCAAGATCACTTTTTAGATTAGTAGTAATAGTTACTATTGTTGGTGAAATATTTAACTTAGGACTTAACACTATTTTTGCTACATGAAAATTTGATTTAAATATTTCTTTAATTAAAATCCAAATATATAAAGCTGCATATTTTACCTTTGCCATTAATAAATACTTACTTTTTTTATGCTTAGTCAATAGATCTTTGTTAAATATAAACACACCTAAGCATATTAAAACTCCTATTGCAAGGCTTTCTATATTGAAGTTTTCAGCTAAAATCAGCCAAAACAACACGTAAATAACAAATAATCCATATTTCATTATAACTTCCTCCCTTCTAGTATTATTTCCTCCATTTATTATATCTTATCAAATTTTGTGTATATTCGTCTATGTTTTTTACTATTTATTCATATTTTTAAATTTACAAAATATAAAGAATATACTACCAATTATTGATTTTTCATTGAAATTTCACATAATTTATTTGTGTTTATTACATTTTTATTAATATTGTGTAAATAAAAAAAACTGCAAGCTATTCTTTTTACAGATAATTCACAGTTTATTAATATAATTTTCATTTATTTCTAATCTTTTAAAAATTAAAATTTTTAATTAACATTTCTATTTTTTTAAAATCCGGATTAATTAAAAAAAGTGTTACTTCGTATAAGTAACACTAAAATTTAAGATTAATCATATTTATTTATAAAATACTCTTTTCTATTCAATATATTTTTAAGAGCATATATAAAATAATCAATTTCATTAAAGGTATTATAAAGTGCAAAACTTACCCTTACCATTCCTGGCTTTCTCCAAGCTTTATTGTTTATATTTTCCATAATCTCTTCTTTTGGCACCTTTAAAAGTTCTTGTACATAAGGATGAGCACAAAAGCACCCACTCCTAACACCTATTCCATATTCATAGGATAATGCCTTTGATACAGTTTCATGATACATTCCCTCTATATTGAAAGTAATAATCGATACAGAATTAGAACAATATTCGGAATACATTTTTATATCAGGAAGTTTTGATATTTTTTTACAAATATACATTTGAAGATCTTTTTCATAGTTCTCTATATTTTTCATTCCAAGGCTTCTAAGCATTTCTATAGATGAAGATAATGCAACCACTCCTAAAACATTAGGACTTCCTGCCTCATCTTTTTCTGGAGTATCACTCCATTTTACAAAGTCATGAGTAACCATAGCTACAGTTCCCCCGCCCTTATAATCCGGTTCAATATCTTTGAATTCATTCTTTTTAACTATAAGCACTCCTGTACCAAAAGGAGCATACATTTTGTGTGCTGAAAAAGCTGTAAAATCTATAGATTCATCTTTCGCTATTCCGTTAATATCAAAAGGACAATGTGGTATAAGCTGTGCACCATCTACAAGTAACTTTGCTCCATAGCTATGAACAAGTTTTGCAATTTTGCGTACAGGGTTTTTATACCCAGTTACATTAGAAGCTCCTGTAACAGCTACTATACCTACTTTCCCATTATAACTTTTGAGTTTTTCTTCAAGATCTTCAAGTAGCAACATTCCTTTACTATCAACCCTTACATAATCTATATTAAATTTTCTCCAAGGAAGATCATTAGAATGGTGCTCCATAAATGTGGAAAGTATTATTTTATCACTATATTTTTGTAATAGCATATTTGACAATTTATTTAAAGCCTCTGTAGTATTTTTTACAAATATGACGTCATATTCATCTAAGCTAAAATTTAAGAATTCTGCTACTAGCTCTCTTCCTCTTTCATAAGCTTTTGTTGTTAGTTGTGACTTCATTCCCATTCCTCTGTGAACGGAGGAATAATAAGGTAAAAACTTATTTATATCATTAGCAACTTTTATAAAAGCTGGTGTTGTAGCTGCATTATCAAAATTTACATATTTAACAACTTTCCCTCTAGCTGTTTTTACCAAAGTATCTTTTCCAACTATAAGGTCTCTATAATGCATAAAAATCATCTCCTATATTTTGTTCCTTATATATAATATGGGAGATGATTTTATATTGCCTATTAATTTAGGATAATTTATACTTTGTTAAATTTATTTCATTTTATCTAATGGTATATGGCAATACCCATTTGGATTTTTTTCTAGATACTTTTGGTGATATTCTTCTGCATCATGAAAAACCTTAAGCGGCTCTATTTCTGTAATTATTGACTCATCATACTTTTCTTGCTGCTCATTCTTTGTTTTTACTATTAAATCTAAATCTTCAGAATCTTTATAATATATACCTGTTCTATACTGATTTCCAATGTCATTCCCTTGTCTATCCAATATAGTAGGATCTATTATATTCCAAAACTTATTTAATAATTCCTCTAAAGTTATTTTGTTTTCATCATATTTAATGTAACAAGCTTCTGCATGACCTGTAGCTCCTGTACATACATCTTCATAGCATGGATTTGGCTTCATCCCATTGGCATATCCAACTCTAGTTTCTATAACTCCATTGTGTTTAGACATATATGCTTCTATACCCCAAAAACATCCTCCTGCAAAAATAATCTCCTTCATAATACGTCACTCCTTTTTATTTAGTTATTCCCTAACAAAATTTACTCAATGTTCTTTTTAAAAGATTGTAAATCTATTACAGGTTCTTTGCAAGTATAATTTTCGCATACGTAGGCTGTAACTTTTTTATTTAAACCTTCTTTATATTTTAATGATGGAATAATTTGATCTATATCATCTTCTTTATCATTTATAATTACTTGACTATAAGGAAGATATGTGTTATTTACCTCCTTTATCATTTCAAGTAATAATTCATCCTGTTTTTCTCCAACTAAAATTATATTTTTATAGGAGGTACTTGCATATTGCCATGCATCTATAAGATGACTATAGTATGATGGATTTTGATTTATTGTTTCTCCAAAGGTGCTAAATTGATTCCTTACATTTTCTAACATATCATTATCTTCTAAAATATTTGAAAGCTTAATCATATTAAACACAGCTACAGAGTTTCCTGAAGGTAATGCTCCATCATAGATATCCTTAGGCCTTAATATAAGTTCTTCTGCATCCTCGCCATATAAATAAAATCCTCCATGTTCTTTATCCAAAAACAACTTCAAAGTGTCTCCATTTAATTTTATAGCCTCTTTTAAATACTTTACTTCAAGAGTACTTTCATATAGCTCGATTAGTCCCCAGGTATAATATGCATAATCATCTAAAAGTCCTAAGTTAGCAGCTTCTCCATCTCTAAATCTTCCAAGTACTCTTTCTTTATCATTTATTAAATTATTTCTTATAAATTCGACACACCTTTTAGCAGCATTTAAATACTCATCATTTTCAAATATTCTGCCAGCATAAGCTAAGGATGCTATCATAAGTCCATTCCATGAAGTTAATATCTTATCATCCTTATATGGATGAATTCTTTTTTCTCTTTCTTTAAATAATATATTTCTACTCTGCTCTGTTTCGTCATCTATAACTTTTAAATCTTCTAAGTTTTTAGATATCAAATTTAATATATTCTTCCCTTCAAAGTTTCCTTTTGAAGTAATATCATATAACTTACAAAACTTTTCTCCATTTTCCTTTCCAAGTAAGTTTGTTATTTCATCTATAGTCCATACATAGAATTTCCCCTCTACACCTTCAGAATCTGCATCTTCAGCGGAATAAAATCCTCCCAAAGGATCTGTCATATCTCTTAAAACATATGTATATATTTTATCTGCTATTTCCTTATATAATTCTTTTCCTGTAGCTCTATAAGCTTCTACATACACATAAGATAACATTGCATTATCATACAGCATCTTTTCAAAGTGAGGCACTAGCCAGTATTTGTCTGTAGAATATCTAGAAAATCCAAAGCCTATATGATCAAATACTCCTCCTTTGTACATAGATATTAATGTATGTTCTACCATCTCAAGAGCTTCTTTATTTTTAGTAGTGTAATAATATCTTAACAAAAGCAATAAATTATGTGGTGTTGGAAACTTAGGTGCTCTGCTAAATCCCCCGTAATCTTTTTCATATCTTATCTTAAATTCTTCAAAGGTCTTCTGTACAATATTGGAATTTATATCACCACTTTCATGAGCTAGTATATACGTCTTTACGTCACTTTCCATCTTCTTTGTAAGCTCATCTATGTTTTGCCTTTCTTCATGCCATATTGATATAACGGAATTTAAAATTTCTAAAAGTCCTACAAATTTTCCTCTTCCCTGTTTAGGGAAATAAGTACCTGCAAAAAACGGTTTTTTATCAGGGGTCATTATTATGGTCAGTGGCCATCCACCACTTCCTGTATATGCTTGACAAAAGCTCATATATATACTATCTATATCAGCTCTTTCTTCCCTATCAACTTTAATAGATATGAAATTTGAATTTAAAAAATCTGCTACTTCTTCATCTTCAAAGCTTTCTCTCTCCATTACATGACACCAATGACATGTGCTGTATCCTATACTTAAGAATATTGGCTTATCTTCCTTTTTAGCCTTTTTAAATGCTTCCTCACCCCATGGATACCAATCTACAGGATTATGAGCATGCTGTAGTAAATATGGGGATTTTTCATTAATTAATCTATTGGGTACTCTGTTTGAGTTGGTCATACTATCACCTTCTTTCTATATCTTTTAGTTTATTATACCCAAAATAAAAGATACTACTTTTTATTTCAGTAGTATCCTTTGTTTTACTTGAATATTATTGCATTTTTTATTTCATCATCTACTCTTGTATATACTTTATTTAAAATCCTACAAATACATTAAATAGTATTCATCACTTTAGCAAATTTATATATATTATTCTCCAATATATTGGATTTATTTGACGTTACCTTTGATACCTTCTTTACTATGATTTTTTCCATAAAGTTCATTTTATCAAAGATAAATTCTCCCCCAAAGTGCTCCTTTGCATCTGTAATCTTAATGAGCTCAGGATTAAAGTTTTGATTGAATTCAGTATTGATCGTTTCTCCTTCTTGCATTCCACAAATAAATAATCCTATTCGTTTTTCTTTTAATTTATCTAAATTCTTTGAACAGAATTTTGTTACTTCCTTTTGCATTTTGCCAAAATATATTGATCCACCGATAATAATCTTTTCATATTTTGAAATATCAATATCGCTTACTTTCTTTAAATTAATTATGTCTACTTTGCCAATAAGCTCTTTAGACAACAATTCTGCACATTTTTCTGTACATCCATATTTGCTTGCATAAACTATCAAAGTACTCATTTAGTTACCTCACATTTTATTTTAATCATTTAATGCATTTTCTATTGACTTAAGATATGCTTTAGATGTAACTGTAGCTTGTGATACTGCATCTACTTTAGTATTCTGTGCTTCTATAACTTTACTGAATAACTCATCACTTACACCAGGCTTTACAAAAGTAACATCATCTACTATATTAATTTTTGTAATTTTATGTTCCTTTACTGTAACATTGAGTTTGTTTGACCATCTTCCAGCATTATATTTTCCATTATATATCCCATCATTTAAATCGGATATTCTTATTCCGTTTGCTTTAATTTCACTTCCTTGTTTAAGTCCTCGAGAGAGATAAAATATTCCGCTTGCACAAACCAATATAAATATAAATATTATTGAAATTAATATTTTTAATATGGGCTTCAATTTCTCTCCTCCATCCTAATTGAATGTATTACTATTAGCTATTCTTAATACTATTTCCTTTGAATAAAAGTTAATCAATCTTTCTCTTTGCTCATCACCAATGTCTTTTTCTATTATGAGCTTAAAAATAAGTCCTAAAGTTGATACTACAATCATTTGAGCAGTTAATTCTATTGTATTTCCATCTATATCTTTATCCTTATATATTCCTTGTAGGCATTGGTATAGCACAGACAAAGCTGGTTTTTCTTTTGAAGCCCCTTTAAATAATGAGGAGGTATGTTTTAACGCTGATTTTGATTGATTTAATTGAGCTGCCATAAATTCATCTGGCATATTTAGTGCTGCTTTTATATAATTTTTAGTCATTTGTATTAATCTTTCTTCAGGAGAGTTATTTTCCATCTTTACAGAAGATACTGCTGATACTATTTTTTTATAGCCTCTTTGCATTACATTGTTTAATATTTCTTCTTTATCTTTAAAATAATGATAAATAATAGATGGAGAGTATTCAATTTTTTTAGCAATTTTTCTAATTGACAGCTTATCAAATCCCTCTGAAGCTATGATATCACTTGCTGCTAAAAGGATAAGTTCCCTCATTTCTTCTATTTCTCGTTCTCTTCTTTTTTCTATAGTCATTATGTCGCTCCTTTTTCATTGAACATTGATTAATAATTAAACACTGTTCAATGAGAATATACCACTTAGCATAAGTGTTGTCAAGACAAAAATCTTTTATGTAACAGAAGTATCCAGGTTCTTCTTGCTTATATTAATTTTGTTAAACTGTAACTAATTTGTAATTAAATATGCCTCGAAATAAGTTATACTAATCTTATAAGGTCATTATAAACAAGTAAACAAAATCAAAATGACTATATTCATATTTGAAAGACTAAAACTAATCAAAAGGAGAATGATATTATGAAAAATTTCACTGCTTTGCTTTTATCAATATTTTGTATAGTAACTTTAGCAACTGGATGTGGAAGTAAAGATACTTCTGCAGCAAATACAAATCAGCAAGTTGCAGAAGCAGAGGCATCAAATAAAAAAAGCACTACAGATACTCTGCCAAAAAACAACTTACAAAATAATGTATACATAAATAAAGATTATTCTTTCCAATATACATTACCAAGTACATGGATAGATAACTTCAAAATTGCAGAAAAAACCAATAACAAAGAAAATAATACAAAATTTGAAGTAGCATTTCTGTGTGCACCTAAAGATGAAAAAATAAAATCCGAAGATATGCAAACACTGGTAACATTTTATGTAGTTACTAAAGATGATTGGGCTAAAATGGATAAAAATAAAGAGCAGGAACCACCTATTGGAGATTATTTGGGTGAAAAGAATGATTTAGTATATTTAGTTTCAACACCACAATCTAACCCATATGACGCACAATCAAAATTAGGCAAGATATTCGATAAGATGTTTGAATCATGTGATATCAAAAATAACTTTAAAATCATAAAATAAAATATAAGGAAGAGGCTGTTGCACTCTCAGTGCTACAGCCCATTTATTATTTATATCTTTATTTTAAATCTGTTATCTTTAAAAGCGGAGCTTGTATATTGGCGATCTAAGTCACTATGTAGTATAAGTTTGTTTGTTGGCTCCTGGAGCTTCACAGCATTTTTTATTGCCTGTAAGGCTAATGTGGTATCCATTGACTTAGACATGGCGAAGCCTATTATTTTCTTACTATACAGATCCAAAACTGATGCTAAATAACACCATCCATCTTTGATAGTTTTTATTATTGTATTTTTAAATTCCTCTGTATATAGTTTTCTGTACTATTAAACGCCATATTGTATTAACTTAATGATTATTATTTCTGCCTATGTTGACAACTAAATCACTCATTGAATTAGTTTCAATTTTCATTGTCTATTGTTTTATACTAATCGCCTAGACCTAAAAAAGCTGCCCTTGCGCCACTCATCTGATTACATTTTTTATTGGTTTGTTAGATTGAAATGAAGTTGGTGTTGTAAAAATTTTAAAGATGTATATCTATTAGACAGATTAACCATATTAAATAAGAGCGAAAAACTTATGTGGTTTACGAATTTTAAAATATTGAAAATGAAATTGAATATTTGGATTATTTCTCATGCGCTGAATTATTCTACTGGTACAAATATAAAAATCCAAATAACATAATTATTGTCGATTGGGCTGAAGCAGAAGTTCCGAAATATATGAATAATAATAAATGGGCAATTACGACATAAGAATGTCTGGAGGTTGAAGGAAACATGGATAAAAGAGATTTGGATGGATTAATAAGTAAAATCTTTGATTACGAAAACCAAATCAAAAATGATTACAATATACTAAAAGGTGATTTAATAGGTGATGCAGAGAGGGAATTAATATCTAATGATATGAACGCATTTATTTTTGGATTAATTTCAGACCAATCAGTCAAAGCGGAAACAGCGTGGTCCCTTCCATTCAGACTAAAAAGGCGATTGGGGCATTTTGATCTAAATAGAATTGTATCTGAATTGGATGTGGCGATGTTAGAAAAATATATTAAAGAAAAACCATCTTTACATAGATATCCAGCTAACATGGCAAAGTATCTATATAGTGCATGTGAGCTAATAATAAATAAATATCAAGGATCAGCATATAACATTTGGAATGAGAGTTTATCAGCTTTAGAAATAACAAAACGTCTTGAAGAATTTAAAGGTATAAGTCATAAAAAAGCAGCATTAGGATGTTTATTACTTGTTAGAGATTTGGATATTAAAATAAATGATAAAGAAAATATTAATATTGCTTATGATATTCACGTTAGAAGAATTTGCTTGAGAGCAGGATTTTGCAAAAATGATACATTGGAAGATGTTACATCAGCAGCCAAAATGATATACAGTGAGTTTCCAGGTCGACTTACCACATCATTTTGGGCAATAGGGAGAGATATATGCAGACCTACAAACCCTCTTTGTGAACAATGTCCTATTGAATATTATTGTGAAAAAAAAATATCACTTGGAGAGGATATTAAATAGATTCAGAGAAAATTCGGCATTCTATGGGCTTTCCATTTAGATTCATAGCACCACCTCCCCTATAATTAGTTTGATATACTTTCACCTAAAAAATTGTCTAACGCTACAGAATATTTATAAGAAATTTAATAAGGATGGCGATTTCTTAACGCCATCCTTATTTTACATATTAGATAATTGCTACTAATTCAATTTCAACTAATGCACCTTTTGCTAATTCAGCTCCACCTACTGTACTTCTAGATTGAAATAAAAAGAACTGTTAAATGGCAGTTCTTTTTATTATTTCCTTCTTATATTTTATTATATATTGTCTCATGGATTAAAGTTTCTGTTTTTACAGGATATATTGTATACCAAGTTCTAGGGTTGATTTAAATTTTCACTATAGTCTATTATTGTTAAATACTAACAACTAGAGGTTTTAGCTCCTCTAATAACTAAGCCACGTGCGAACCAGTTTTTTGAATAATCAATAACAGAATTTTGTACATATTCTTCTATATCGTGACTATATACAACTGTAATTCCCTGTGAATCTATAACAACATCATCTTGATTCTTTAACTCATCCAGAGTTAATTTAAGTCTTGGGCCTCCTCAGCCATACCCTCCAAATGAAATTCTTAGCATAACTTTTTCAGGATTTTTCTTCTTTGAAATAGTCTTCTTAAGTTGCTCTGCAGCCATTTCAGTTACTTTTACCATTTTATTTTACCTCCTTCTATATTAGACATTCTTAAAAATGTATCTGTAATCTATTTGTTAAATTGTAGTCCACCTTTTAATAGCTATAATTTATCAGCATATATTTATTGTTATCTTACAACTTCATATGGCCAATTATTTATTCCTCCTAAATTATGAACATTTTTATATCCTAGATTGACCAAGATGTTAGCAGCAGTAACACTTCTATTTCCACTCCTACAATATACAAATATGGGTGAGTCTTTATCTTTAAGCTTATTCTCTGCCTCCGCCTTCAAATTATCCACAGGAATTAACATAGAACCCTTTATATGTCCAGATTCATATTCTTCCTTTGTTCTTACATCTAAAAGTATAATCCCTTTTTCACTCTCCAGCCTCTTGTTAGCTTCTTCTGGAGTTATATTATTGAAGCTAGCTTTTTCTGATGAAGTTGAACTCTCTTTTGTAGCTTTAGAATTCTTACTGCTGCATCCTGAAATTAATCCTATTAAAAGAATAGCAGATATTAAATAGATGATATTTACAGACTTTAATCTTTTACTCATTAGTAATTCTCCTTTATTTAATTAAATCAGCAAATTATAAGAATGGAAAATAGCAGACTATTTGAAAGTTTTTCACTTAAACAACCTGCTATTTCTATTCTAATTTAAGATTAGAATCTAAACATTTTCTATTTTAACCACTTCATATCCTGCATCTTCAATAGCAGCCTTAATATCTTCATCTGATGCATTGCCTTCTGCCACTGCTGTTTTTGAACTTAAGTCAACCTTTACGTTTGATAATCCTAATTCAGTCAATGCATTAGTTGCATGCATAACACAATGACCACAGCTCATTCCTTCAATTAATATCTTCTTTGACATTTTAAAATCTCCTTCCATTATCAACCAAAGCTTCTACAATTCTTCGCCACATACCCTCGGGGGGTACAACAATAATATACTATATTTTTTTCCATTATGCAATACCTACGTTTATTCTTTACTAAGTTAAATATCTCTTGTTATCCACCTTTTATTATTCATAAAATAAAGTGGCTGTCTCAAAAATCTACTTTGAGACAGCCACTTTATTACCATTTCATACGCTAAATTTAATTATAATAAATCTTAATTATCGATAGTTTCCAGTTTTCCAGGCATTGTTTCTTCAAGTTTTAGCTTTAACTTCTTATTTTCCTCTTCCAACAATGTTATTGTTTTTAATGAACTTTTGATTTTAGATTTAAGTTTAATCCACCTGATAATGCTAAGCATCATTACAGTAGCTGCACCAAAAATTGCTGATATAAATATAACAAGAGCCTGTGATATTGATAAATCCATTAATAAAAAGCTTATGTTTACAGTTTCTGCATTTTGCAAAGCAAAAATTGCTACTACAAGAGCAAATATAAGAGATAAAATAAATCGCCAATCCATACAAATAACCACCTATCACAAATAAATTAAGTATCTCTCTTAATTATATATTGATATGTATATTATAACATTAACCTCTGTTATTTCCAATATATTGATACAAATTTTAAAATTCCATCAAATTTTGACTAAAAAAATTGCCTAATGGAAGATAAATCCCATTAGGCGTTTTTTTATTTTATTTACCTTAACTTGTTATATCCAATAGATGTTTTGGGGCAAGCTATTACACATTTAGCACATTGAATACAATCAGGATGACTTAAAACATCACCTTTATAATCATAAGGAGTTATTTCCATAGGACACTTTTTTTCGCAAATCTTACAACTTACGCAAGTGTTAGATACTTCTAATATCTTTTTATCTTTTTTGAAGTAAGAGATTAATGCTGCTATGCTTCCCATAGGACAGAAATGGCACCAAGATCTATTACTATAAAAAAATGATAACATCATTCCAATTAAAGTAGTAATTACTATGATTCTATAAAACACCATACCAATTCCAGCTGGGTTCCCCCAATTATTTTTAATACCTAAACCAAACATGGTAAACGTAAATATAACTACAAATACCCTAAAATAAGTTGACTTTATAAATTTTGGAACAGCTTTTTTTTTACTAAATCTTGACATAATGTTATCATAGAAATTTCCTCTTGGGCATAAATTCCCACACCAAAATCTTCCCCTAAAAACTGAGACGATAATAGGAGCAATCATGCACACAATAGCTGCTATTCCTATCCTAAAATCAAATAAACTTATAATAATAAATATGATCATAAGCATGTATGAATACTTCTTCCATAGTTCAAATAACTTTCTCATCCCTATCCCTCCAATGCTTTTATACCCCTGTAGGGTATCTAAGAAATATTATATAGATTTTTATTAATCTGTCAAGCTTATATTTATTTTTTATATTATTATATAAATAAAAATATACACTTACATCGTTATATCATAATATATAGATTTATCTTAATTATGACTAATTCTTTAAAAGTTATTTTATAAAAAATAGGATGGCTAAATTTTAGCCATCCTATTTTTAAATGTTACTTAACAACTTCATTACTAGGCACTGCTATACAACCTCTTCCCTGTCCGTTTCCCATCATTCCACGGCCTTGACCTCCTCCTTTCCCCTGGCCTACTCCTTGTTTTTCACCAAAATTTCCGGTACAGTTCTGTATGTTTGCATTTAAATTTAATTTTAATGTTTCTCCTTCTTCTTTGGTAATTGTCCCTTTCTTTACAGCCTCATCTATTGACTTAGTTTTTTCTTCAAGTAATAAACTCTTTAACTCATCTTGAGTCATTCCTTTCTCAGTTGCTAAATCATAAAGTGTTTTTCCTGATTCTCTTGCATTTGTTATATCAGTATCCGTTAACCCTAACTTGTTTTTAAGGATATTAGATATATAATCATATCCTCTCATAGAAGTTATTCTCCCAAGACATAATCTTTGTCCTGGTGTAACTGCAGCATCATTTGAAGCAGCATACGCTGTTGCTCCCACTCCTATAGATATAGTAAGTACTAAAGCAGCTATAACATTTCTTTTTTTCATTTTCTATTCCTCCAATTCTAATTTTGATTACCACCTCTGTGGTATAGCTTTATAATAACGAATCTTTTTGTCTAAATAGTGTTGTAAATGTGATAAGATTGCAAAAGTTTAATAATAAAATTTCACAAATCTATCACATTTACAACACCGATTAGCCAAATGTATAAATTATAATTATAATTATATTATTATAAGATGATTAAATTACATGGCACTAGAAAACTATAGGGGGATAACATGTCAAATAAAATACTTATAGTAGAAGATGAAACTAAACTTTCAGAAGTGATGACATTATATTTAAGAAAAGAACATTACGATGTAACTTGCGTTTCAGATGGAAAATCAGCAGAAGATATAATTAATTGTGATACCTTTGATTTAGTAATCCTTGATATTATGCTTCCAGGGAAAGACGGCTGGGCTTTGCTTAGAAAAATTAAAGTCTTAGGTAATACTCCCGTTATATTAACAACTGCAAGAGGTGAAGAAGATGATAGGATCTTTGGTCTAGAACTTGGTGCTGACGATTATATGGTTAAGCCAATTAGCATGAAAGAATTAGTTCTTCGTGTAAAACTAAGAATAAACAGTAGGATAACTAAAAATAAATCTTTAAAATTTGATAATTTAACAATATTAGAAGAAAGTCATGAAGTATTACAAGATAATCAACTAGTAAATCTAACCCCTAAGGAGTTTGATCTTTTGTTATTTTTAAGCAAAAATACAGGTCAGGTATTTAGTAGAGAGCAGTTATTAAGTTCAGTATGGGGATATGATTTTATAGGTGACTCACGAACAATTGATACTCATATTAAAAAGCTTAGAGAAAAACTAAAATTTTGTGAAGAACACCTTATAACAGTATGGGGTGTAGGCTATAAGTTAGTAGTTTCAGGAGAATAACTATGGATAGAATAGCACGTAAACTTATGAAATATTTTATATCTATAATTGCTTTAATTATTGCAATATGTCTTATAGTTAGCAGTATCTTTTTATCTAAATTTTATCTTAAACAGCAATATGATAGCTTGCAAGCTTCAGCTAAGGATATATATAACTCCTTAAAAAGTAATGAGTCAATTAATACTACAAGTATTACTGCAATACTTATTCAAGATAATAATATTATTCCTTTAACTCAAGGTAAAATGGGTATGATGCCATTTTTGCGTTCTGTAAATGGCAATAACTTTAAAACAAAGGGAATATTTAAAAATGGTATGAACACTGAATTTCTATATTATAAATTACAAACTGATATAGGAGATATCATAGTTTTTCAAAATAATAAGTATTCCTCAGATTATTTAAAGATAGTTTATATTGTTTTATTTTTTATATTTATATTTTCTGTACTACTATCCATACCGTTAATATCCTATGTAGGCAAAAAATTTACAAAACCTATATTAAAATTGGAAAAGGTTGCTTCTTCAATATCTAAAGGTAATTTTGATGTAGACTGTAATGTTAAAACTAATGATGAAATCGAGACTTTATCTAAAAGCCTTAACCAAATGGCTATTGACTTAAAAAAGAAGTATCAACTGCAAAGGGATTTCGTAGCTAATGTATCTCATGATTTCAAAACTCCTTTAAGTGTAATTAGAAGCTACAGCGAGGCTATAAACGATGGATTAGTAAACGAAGAAAATTTAGAAAAATACTCAAAGGAAATAATAAGCGAAGTAGATAGACTAAATACTTTAGTTGTAGATTTGCTTCAGCTTTCTAAACTTCAAGATGGTGCATACTCTCTTGATAAACAATTTTTTAATTTATCTAATTTCATTGATGAATGCGTTAACTACTTTAACCCAATAACTATTGAAAGAAATATATCAATTATTAGCTCGATTGAACCATTAGAAATATATGCAGATAAAAAATATCTACAAAGAGTACTATATAATTTTATTGATAATGCAATCAAATTTAGTGATGAATATAGCAAGATTGAAATCTTCAATTCTGAATTAAATAATCATATAAAACTGTCAGTAAAGGATTATGGTGTAGGCATAAAAAGCCATCTATTAGCAGATATCTGGGATAAATACTATAAGAATTCTCAAAGTGGTGGTATGGGATTAGGTCTTGCAATTTGTAAAGAAATACTAAAAATGCATGATTTTGAATATGATGTTACTAGTTCTAATGAATTTGGAACTGAATTTTATTTTCTTATATCCAAAGAAGATATACGTACTTTAACATAATTTTACTATAATACTTGGCAGATATTTATTTACAAAACTTTAACACCAAAAATGTTATGATTTAAATAAATTCATGTTATTATATCTTTACGTTGCAATATCGCAATATGCAAAATATATTCTTAACATGCTTTATATATAAATAGTATTAGAGTTTAGACACTTAAATATTAACTGAAAAGAAGGTGATGACATGAACAACATCTCTCTGATACTGGCTTTCTCTGCAGGGTTATTGTCTTTTCTTTCACCCTGTGTGCTGCCTCTTGTCCCTGCTTATATAAGTTATATAACAGGTACAAGTATAAATGACTTTAAAAGCAAAAAATCTAATTTATACGTTCTTTATAAATCCATAGGATTCATTATTGGTTTTTCTATTATATTTATTATAATGGGAGCTTCAATTACTTCAATAGGAAAAGCTTTTATAAAGAATCAATCTATTTTTAGAAGGGCATCTGGAATTTTAATTTTTATTTTCGGATTGCATACTACAGGTATTTTTAAAATTAAGTTATTTTATCGAGAAAAAAGATTCTTGTCTTTTAAAAATACCAGTGGTGCTTTTAGTTCTGTTTTAATGGGTATGGCTTTTGCTGCTGGATGGACTCCATGCGTTGGACCAATTTTATCTTCTATTCTTGTTTATGCAAGTAGCATGGAAACTATAAGCAGAGGTATAACTCTTTTAGTTTTTTATTCATTAGGTCTTGCTGTTCCATTTATTTTAACAGCACTGGCAATTGAAAATTTATCATCAAAGATGAGCAGATTAGGAAAATATTTGAATTTTATTTCCATAGTAAGCGGAATACTAATGCTTCTAATGGGAATCTTAATCTTTACTAATAAAATAAGTATATTAAGCCAATACTTTAATGTTATTAACTTTTAATAGATAGGAGAAATTTCAATGAAAAAAATAGCTATAGTATTAGGATTATTACTTCTTATAGGTGGTTCATCATACACGGTATATAATTATAATAAATCTCAAGTTAGCAATCCTAATAATATTGTTTCTAACGAAAATAGCTCTTCTGATAAAAAATCAAATAATAATATCAAAAATGAGACTGCTTTAAAAATATCTAAAACTAAAGCTATGGACTTTAAATTAAAGGACTTAAATGGCAAAGAAGTTTCATTAAGTGATTATAAAGGTAAAAAAGTGCTCTTAAACTTTTGGGCAACTTGGTGTTCTCCTTGTAAAGCTGAAATGCCTGAAATGGAAGCATTATATCAGCAAACAAAGGATTCTGATTTAGTTATACTAGCTGTAAACTTAGACGAAGATAAAGGCACCGTACAAAAGTTCATTAGCAGTAACAAATATAACTTTCCAGTATTATTAGATACTGAGAATATTGTTGCAAGTAAATACCAAATTGTTTCAATTCCTACATCATTTTTTATTGACAAAGAAGGAAATATTGTTGATAAACATATTGGTCCTATTACTATAAAAGATATGAAAGATTATATAAATAATATAAAATAAATTTAAAAGTATTTCTTTGAATAAAACTTGAAAAATGTCTAATAATAATATTGAACATTGAGTAAAGGAGGTAATAGTTATGCCAAAGAATGAAAGTATAGGATGTATAGTAACTGAATGCAAGTTCCATAGTCATGATGGACAGTACTGTGCATTAAATAAAATTCAAGTAACAAAACACAACGGCGAAGCTAATAAAGTTGAGCATACTGATTGTGGAAGCTTTGAAGCACAATAATAATTCCTATCTACTATAACTGGAAACATAAAAAGAGTCTTGGCTTTTGTCTAAAGCCAAGGCTCTTTTTTATTATTGTATAAATTTATTTAATTTATCATTATTAGCACTCTTATTATCACAGCAACTTCCCTTTTTATTACCACGCATCATCATTACCATCATTCCAACCATCATTAATGGACATATGAATGGTGATATAATTGCAAGTAAACCAGCTGCACCTGGGCTAAATTTCGTTATAAGTGGTAAAAGTCCTATAATAACTATAGGTAAACCACAACAAAGAATCATATGCAGCATATGTTTTAACATACTATGTTTGTGATTCCCTTTATTTTCTCCATTATCTCCATGACATTTCATAATTACCCCTCCAATATACTTTTAGTAATTTAAAAATCATTTATATTATGATTACATTTTATGTTATTTGTATAAAGAACATATGAAGAAAACCATATTTTGATAAATTTTAATATATTATATTTCTTCACAATTCCCCCATAATTGATTTATATAATTAAGCTATAAAATTAATTCTAAAGGAGGACTTTATATATGTTTTGTGGTGGTTTTGGAGGATATGGCATTGGTTCTTCCGGTACTATAGGATTTGGCTGGATGCTTTTATCTATGGGATTTAGACTGATAATATTTATTGGTATAATAGTACTTATTTTTAAACTTTTTAAAAGTTATAGCAATAAATCAAGTGATGTGATAAGAATACTTGATGAAAAGTTTGTTAATGGAGAAATTAGTGAAGAAGAATACTTAAAGAGAAGAACAATCCTTTCACAAAAGAACTAGGGAGTTAATAAAATGTACCCTTTGTCAAGGACACAATAAAAAAGACTAAGCGGTTTTAAGGAGATGATCCCTGTATTGTACAGGGGTCATTTTGTTTAGTCCCCACTGATACCTATAATTGTTATAG
>NZ_OAOD01000009.1 GCF_900205925.1 Clostridium peptidivorans
CACAAGTATGGAATTTGCATTGTAGAAAGCATTGAGCAAGCAATTAAAAGCTCTTTATTTCTGATTTTAAGGTGCCGTATAGAGCCTTCTACTGTTTGAGCCATAGCGAGTTTAGAAGGCTTAGGCACCTTAAAAGGAAGAAATATTAGAGCTTTTTTGCGAAGCGAAGCTTTCCTAAATGCAAATTCCATACGACCCGTTCAACATTAAAAATGTCGGGAAATTTTTATTTAAATTTTACTGCTGTTCCATAAACTATAACTTCTGCCGCTCCTTGCATTACTGCACTGGAGGCATATCTTATATTTATTACTCCATCTGCTCCTAGATCTTCTGCCTCTTCAACCATCCTCTTTGTTGCAATAGCTCTTGCCTCATCCATCATTTCACTGTAAGCCTTTAACTCTCCACCAACCAAGGTTTTAAAGCCGCTCATAATGTCTTTACCTAAATGCTTAGACTGTATTGTAGATCCTTTTACTATAGATAAAGTTTCTATGTCTTTTCCAGTTATAAAATCAGTATTTACTAATATCATCTTTATCTTCTCCTTTAATTTCCTTTATTCTTTCGATTAGAGTCATTACTAGCATTGTTAAAAGTATTATAAATACAACTACAACTAATATTATTGCTATAAAGGGCACATTACTAACTAAAAGCCCCATAGTGATGCCTAGAGCATATAATATTAAGAAGGCTGCTACTATTATAGTAATTATAATTACAGGTATTAGTCCTTTCTTCAAATTATCCTCCCCTAACTTAGCTATATACAGTAATAATAGCATATATTTATGCTTTTTATACATAGTATTTCAAAGATAGTACGATATAATTATTTCCGCTTATATAACTTCATTTTATATAAAATAAAGTTATATAAAATAATAAGAATGACAGGATACCTGCCATTCTTATTATTTAGTAACTTCTTCGTATTCCACATCAATTACTTCAGAATTATATACATATTGATTGCTGTCTTTATATATCTCAAATGCTTCTTCATTTATGTTTTCTGCCTTTTTAAATCTTTTAAATTTTGATTGTATGAACTTTATTCCTCTATAGCCTGCATATATTAATATACCAACTGGAATTAATATAAATAAGCCTTGGATTATGAAATAAGTTAAAAATAAAAATCCTAGAATTTTTAATATCTTAAATAACCCTTTATCCATTCCATAACCTTTATTAAAATACTCCATTCATATCACCTTCTTTTAGGTATAATTTAAAACCTTACATATAATATATCATATTTTGTAGAAACATAGTTATAAGCACTATGAAGAATTCATTAATAATTTGTTAATTTTAAGCTAGTTCTTCATGCAGTTTTTTAAGTGCATCAATTATTGGTAAGTTTTGAGGACATAGGGTTTGACACTTGCCACACTCTATGCAGGAGGAAGCTTTTTTGCTTTCATGTAAGTCTTTATATTTTTTAAGAGAATTTTTTAAATCATTGTATATATATCTATCATTATAAATTGAAAAGTTTAGGGGAATATCAACACCTTGCGGACAAGGCATACAATACCCACATGTGGTGCAATTTATTTTAATTAAGTTATTATAAGTATGATGAACTTCATCTACTATTTTAAGCTCTTCATCTGTAAGTGAGTGTATTTGAGAATCATCAGCATATTTTATGTTATCCATTACTTGCTCTATAGAACTCATACCACTTAATATAAGGGTAACTTCTGGTTGGTTCCACAGCCATTTAAGTGCAGAGTGGACAGGACTTCTTTTGATTTCAGACTTATCCCATAAGCTTTGAATTTTCTCTGGAGGAGTTATGGCAAGTTTGCCACCTTTTAAAGGTTCCATTATAATAACTGCCAGTCCTTTAGATGCGGCATATTTTAATCCTTCTAGTCCGGCTTGATAATCTATATCCAGTATATTATATTGTATTTGACAAAAGCTCCAATCATATGAATCTACAATTTCTTTAAATGTATCTATATCACCATGAAAAGAAAATCCAGGGTATTTTATAAGGCCTTTTTCTTTAGCTTCATCTAAAAATTTCAATACATCTAGCTTAATAATCTGTTCCCAGCTTTCTTTATTAAGAGCATGTAATAAATACATATCTATATAATTTGTTTGAAGCTTTTGAAGCTGATTGTTTAAGTATTTATAAAAATCTTCATAGCTTTTTATAAGCCAAACAGGGGATTTGGTAGCGAGGTTTACTTTTTCTCTATAACCATCTTTTAGGGCCTTACCAACAAATACTTCACTTTGTCCATTATGATAGGGATAGGCAGTATCCACATAGTTAACTCCATTATCTATTGCATACCTTAACATCTTTATGGCTTTTTCTTCATCTATAAGCTCGTCATTATTATTTATTACTGGAAATCTCATACATCCAAAGCCTAATGAAGATACTATAAAATCTTCTCTTCCAAATTTTCTATAAAGCATAAATCAATCCTTCTTTCTATAATTTTCAAAAAATACATTAATTGTTATTATATAATATGTTTAATTAACTATGAATATTAAACAAGTAAAGATTACAATGGAATAAAACTTTTTTAAATACACAAAATAACATTATATATTAATTAATAATTTTCAGGATTATTTATTTTTTGAGGAAATATGGTACAATAATTTTAAGGAAAGAAATTCAAGTGAAGTTATAACTGTGCATATATAGCTAAGTGAAAATTTGCTTGAAATGATACATTGGTATAAAACATAAGGGGTCAAGGAGGATGTGATAAAATGAACCATATAAATTTAAAAGAAAATATATACTGGATAGGCGTAAAGGATCCAAATTTAAGAGTATTTGACATAATAATGAGAACAGAATATGGCACTACATATAATTCTTATTTAATAAATGATGAAAAAGTTGCTATAATTGATGCTGTAAAAGAAGGATTTTTTGAAGAATTTATGACAAATGTTAAGGAAATTATAGGGGACAAAAAGGTTGATTATATAATATCTCAGCATACAGAATTAGATCACAGTGGCACTATAGCAAAACTCCACGAGGTTTATCCAGATGCTAAGATAATAGCATCTAAAGCAGGTTCCGTATACTTAAAGGATATAATAAATAAAGATTTGGATATAATGGTAATTCCAGAAGAATTAAATCTTGGTAAAACAACATTAAAGTTTATATCAGCTCCTAATCTTCATTGGCCAGATACAATCTTTACCTATGCCAAAGAGCAGAAGATGTTATTTAGCTGTGATTTTTTAGGATGTCATTATTGCCCAAAACACGATGTTGTGCAAGGATATGAAGAAGAGTATGAGGGAGAAGTAGAACACTACTTTAAAGTTATAATGGCTCCTTTTAAAAAATTTGTGTTATCAGGATTGGACAAAATTAAAGATTTAGAATTAGACATGGTATGCACAAGTCATGGTCCTATACATACTGGTGAAGATATTTCTAAAAGTATAGAAACCTATAGGAGACTTGCGTCTACCGATGCACCAAAGGATAAAACTGCAGTAGTGCTTTACATTTCAGCCTATGGAAATACAGAAATTATGGCAAGGTATATAAATGATAAATTAAATGAAAAGGGAATTAAATCTGAATTACATGAAATAACAACCTTTGGCATTGATGAATCAATTTCTGCTATAGAAGGTGTAAAAGGAGTTATATTTGGCTCACCTACTATAAATCAAGATGCTGTAAAACCTGTTTGGGATGTGATGTCTGAATTATCTGCAATAACTAATAGGGGAAAGATAGCATCAGCCTTTGGTTCCTATGGATGGAGTGGAGAAGGTGTTCAGCTTATGATGGATAGAATGAGAGGCTTAAAACTCAATGTAGTGGATGGATTTAGATTCAAGTTTGTACCAAGTGAAGCTGAATACAAAATGGCAGATGAATTTGTAGATAGATTTATAAGTAAATTTTAGTACAATGTATATAATTATATATTTAAATAAAAGGAGATGTATTACAAATGGATAGAGATGATATAGTTAAATTTCTTTTAGTTAGTGGATTAAGTGAAGTTGAAGAAATAGAGTATAAGGACAAGGAAACACTTGTTTTAAGATTTTTTTATGATTTTGATGAAGATGAATTATCTGCAGCACAAGCTTATGCAAAAGAAGAATGTAAAGAAGATGAAAATGAAGAAAAATTTTATGATTATTATGTGCCTTATTTAAATGAGATATCTGTAGATAATGTATCTGATATAGTAGAGGGACTCATGGAAGAAGAAGGTGTAAAGGCACAGTTTATATCCTATGAAGTAGAAATTGATGAAACTGATGAAGAAGAGCCATATACAGAGTTTATAGCAGTGATTACAGAGGATAAAGATGTAGATATAGAAAAAGTATTAGAGGAGTTAAATCTATAGAGTGTGCTAAGGAAAGGAATAATATATGAACATACTAGTTTTTTCAGCTTCTCCAAATAAAAAAGGGAATACCCATAATCTTATGGAAAAGTTTTTAGAGGGGTTAGAGGGTAATAAAGAAATAATTGAGGTTTACGATGAAAAAATAGGTCCTTGTATAGATTGTAAGTATTGTTATAAGGTGGAAAGCTGTGCTATAAAGGATGATATGATTGAAGTTTACGACAAGATAAAGAAAAGTGATGTGATTGTAATAGCAACTCCTATGTATTTTTCTGGGGTGCCTGCACCTTTAAAGGCTCTTATAGATAGGCTTCAAGTATATTGGAGTAAGAAGTATATAAGAAAAGATAGAACTAATATAAAGCCTAAAAGAGGAGTAATTCTTGCAACAGGAGGAAGCTCATGGCCGGATATGTTTAAGCCTGTAGAAGAAACTCTTGTATTTGCTATGGCAGCTATGGATGCTAAGGTAGAAGAAAAAATATACGTAGAAAGTACTGATAAGCTTCCTATAAAGGATAATGAAAAATTATTAAAGGAAGTTTATGAAAAAGCTGTTAGATTTAATGGTAAAAAATAAGAAAAACGTTTTCAAAATGCTCTTGAAAATTTTCTAAATAATGCTATAATAATATTGTAACCCTGAGGTGTGCGTGAGACTTAGTTGTTCAACCGACATTATTTGAAAGGGACCTTTAATACTCAAAGCTATGTCAAGCTGCTGATGCTGATATATAGATTAGCTAAACTGCAGTAGGCAGAAGGTTGATGAAAGGGACCCACCTGCGATAGGGCGGGTGTGAAGAGTAAGTTTAACGGCACATTGGGATAAAATTTAGTTTTCATAAGCCAGAAGTTATATGACTTCTGGCTTTTTATTTTTTTGTGGTTATGTTTAAAGTAATTTAAATATAACCACAAAATTTTAAATAAGTGTTGAGTAAATTATGATATGTGTTATAATATTTACATAAAGTATAGCTTAAATACTTTTAGTTAAGCGTTTAAGTAAAATAAAGTGTATTTAAATAAAGATTATACTATACTATATTGTAATAAATTAATATTATATAAATGGGAGGAAGTAACGTGAAAAATCAAGATATAGCAATGGGACTTATAAGAGTAACTGAAGCTGCAGCACTAGCATCAGCAAAATATATGGGTAGAGGAGATAAGATTGCAGCTGATCAAGCAGCGGTAGATGGTATGGAAAAGGCTTTTGGACTTATGCCTATAAGAGGTACTGTAGTTATAGGAGAAGGCGAATTAGATAACGCACCTATGCTATATATAGGACAAGAAGTTGGAATAGGACATGAAACTATGCCAGAGATGGATATAGCTGTTGATCCGTTAGATGGGACATCACTTATAGCTAAAGGACTTCCTAATTCTATTGCAGTAGTAGCTATGGGACCTAAGGGAAGTTTATTACATGCTCCAGATATGTATATGAAAAAGATTGCAGTAGGAGCTGGAGCAAAGGGAGTTATTGATATAGATAAATCTAATAAAGAAAATATTATTAATGTGGCAATGGCCCTTAATAAAGATGTAACAGAGCTTACAGTAATGGTACAAGAAAGAGAAAGACATTCAGATATAATAAAAGATGCAAGAGAACTAGGCGCAAGAGTTAAACTCTTTTCAGATGGAGATATAGCAGCAGTACTTGCCTGTGGATTTGAAAATACAGGAATAGATTTAATGATGGGTACAGGAGGAGCTCCTGAAGGAGTTATTTCTGCAGCTGCTATAAAGTGCATGGGAGGAGATATGCAGGCTAAGCTTGTACCTTACAATGAAGAAGAAATAAAAAGATGCAAGGAAATGGGAATCTCTGACCTAGACAAAGTGCTTTTTATAGATGATTTAGTTAAAAGTGACGATGTATATTTTGCAGCCACAGGAATAACAGATTGTGACTTATTAAAGGGAGTAGTTTATTCTAAAAAAAGCTTTGCTGCTACTGATTCTGTAGTAATGAGAGCTAAAACAGGTACTATAAGATTTATAGAAGCACATCACCAACTTTCTAAAAGCAATTTATATATTTAATATAATAATTAAAAAGATAACTTCAATTTAAGGAAACTTTGCAGATTGCAAAGTTTCCTTAAATTTTGCTTTAAATTGCATTCAAAATAAACCTATTATGGTATAATTTAATTTAAAATTGAATACCAGGGAGGAATTGTTATGCCAGTTACTGTAGAGGAGTTAATAAAGGACTTGCAATTGGAAGTTATAAATGAAGGTAGAGAGAATATTGAAATAAATATTAGCGATATAAATAGACCGGGACTTCAATTTTCGGGGTTCTATAGTTATTTTGCAAATGATAGAGTGCAAATTATAGGTAAGGCAGAATGGAGCTTTTTAGATGTTATGAACACGGAGCTTAGAACTAAAAGACTTAGAAAATTTTTTCAGTTTGAAACTCCATGCACCATATTTACTAGAGAATTAGAACCACATAATGAGTTTATTCAAAGTGCAAAGGAATATAATAGATGGGCACTGAGAACCAATAATATTTCTACTAAATTCATAAGTAAAATTATGGGGTATTTAGATGGTAAATTGGCACCGGAAACAAGACTTCATGGAGTACTTGTGGACGTATATGGTATAGGAATATTAATCACTGGAGAAAGTGGAATTGGTAAAAGTGAAACAGCACTAGAATTAATAAAAAGAGGTCATAGATTAGTAGCAGATGATGCAGTAGATATAAAGGAAATAGAAGGTAAGCTTATAGGTACTTCTCCATATATAACATCCGGGATGATAGAAGTGAGGGGAGTAGGCATAATAGATATACCTGCATTATATGGATTAAGTTCAGTCTTGGAGGTAAAAACCATTGGACTTATAATACACTTGGAGCAATGGAAGCCGGAGCAAAATTATGATAGGCTTGGAATAGATAGGGAAAGCGTAAAAATATTAAATACTGATGTAAAGAAAATAACACTGCCTATAAGACCTGGAAGAAATATTGCAGTTATTATAGAAGCGGCGGCAGTTAGTCATAGGTATAGTTTAAGCAGTACTATAACTCCTGTAGATACCATAAGCATGAGGATGGATGAAGAAGTAATGAGGAGAAATAAAAATGATAGATAAAAAAGAATTAAGAAAAATTATATTAGAAAAAAGAGATAATATAGTTTTAGATGAAAGAATTAAATATGATAATGATATATTTAAAGCTGTAGTAAATAGCTCTTTATACAATAAATCAAAATGTATATTTATTTTTGTTAGTTATAAAACTGAGGTAAATACCCATGAAATAATAAAGTATGCATTATCTCAACGGAAGAGAGTATGTGTGCCTAAAGTTTTATCTAAAAGCGAAGGTATGTATGCAGTAGAAATAAAAAAAATTGATGATTTAAAATCAGGAAAGTATGGAATACTAGAACCAGAAAACTTTGAAAATAAAATAAATGAAGAGGAAATAGATTTAGCGTTAATTCCTGGAGTAGCTTTTGACAAGAACGGAGGCAGAATGGGATATGGGGCAGCATTTTACGATAGATTTTTGGTAAAATTAAAAAGGGATACTCCTAAAATTGCCCTTGCTTATGGAATGCAAATAGTAGATTATATACCAATGAATGAATGGGATGTTAAAGTTGATGGAATAATAGCTAATGGGTGAATAATATGATAGCTTTTAACATAGAGGATAAGTTTAAAATAGTAGAAAATAAACTATCAGACAATGTAAATTTTAATTTATGGGTAAATTGCTATGTAGATGAATTACTAGATATTAAACAAAGATTTGTGCTAGATGAAGAGGCTATAAATGAATGCAAAGATTTTAATAAAGGAACAAAAATAGAGTTTTTTAAAAATTACATATTTATAGTTCTCAATATATTTGATTATTATGATGAGGGTGTACATTCTAGAGAATTATATATTTTTTTAAGTGATAATTATATAATAACTACTTTTAAGGAAAAGCTAGAACTTTTAGAACTTCTTATGGAAGATATAAGAAAGGAAAAAAATTGTTTATTGCTTAAGGAAAATGCTGATCCTCAACTTATACTTTATTATATTTTAGATAGAATAATATTAAAAAACTATAATGTTATATCTAAATTAGAAGAGCAAAGTGACAAAATAGAAATAAGAATACTTAAAAATCCAGAGCATAAGCAATTAGATGATCTTATAGATTTGAGAAGGCAAGTATATAAAGTTAGAAAATATTTAAATCCGCTAAGATATATAGGCGATTCCTTGCTAAGTAATGATAATTCCATAATTAAAGATACGAACATGAAATACTTTGAAAGTTTAAATACAAAAATAGATAAACTTATGATGTCCCTGGAAAGTTTAGTTCAAGATCTAGCTTTAGGAAGGGAAGCGTTTGAGGCTGAAATGTCTAATAAAACCAATGAACTTATGAAAATATTTACCTTAATAGCTACAATATTTTTACCTTTAAACTTGATTACAAGTATATATGGGATGAATGTAAGGCATATACCGTTTGTATTTACAGATTATGGTTTTTATTACTTGTTTGTAATTATGATTATAGTTTCACTTTTACTTATATATTTGTTTAAAAGAAAAAAATGGCTTTGATGCATCACAAAAATTTAAAATGTCTATGTATTATGATATAATGGAAAAAGTAAATATTACAGGAAAAGGGAGGTGGATCTGCTCTTAATTACCTATGGGCAGAAAAACAATGGAAAAAGATTTAGTGAAAAAATATGAATATGCTTGGGATAAATATAGTAAAGAAGATTTAGAAAAGGTATTTGCATTAAGTGAAAGATATAAGGAATTTATGTCTAAGTGTAAAACTGAAAGAGAATGTGTAATAGAGCTTGCAAGATTTGCAGAAAAAAAGGGCTATAAAAATTTAGAAGATATTATAAAAAACAATGGAAGTCTTAAAGCAGGAGACAAAGTATATGCTAATAATAAAGATAAAACTTTAGCATTATTTATTATAGGAAGTGAACCTATAGAAAAGGGTATGAATATATTAGGAGCTCATGTGGATTCTCCAAGACTGGATTTAAAGCAAAATCCACTTTATGAAGATACTGATTTAGCAATGTTTGAAACCCATTATTATGGTGGAATAAAGAAATATCAGTGGGTAACTCTTCCGCTTGCTATTCATGGGGTTATAGTTAAAAAGGATGGAACAGCAGTAAATGTGGTTATAGGAGAAGATGATAATGATCCTGTAATAGGAGTTTCTGATCTTTTAATTCATTTAGCTGGAGATCAGTTAGAGAAAAAGCTTGGAAAGGCTATAGATGGGGAAGATTTAAACATACTTGTAGGAAGTATTCCAATTCCTGATAAAGATGTGAAAGATAGAGTAAAGAGAAATATATTAAGACTTTTAAATGAAAAATATGATGTGGAAGAAGAAGATTTTGTATCCGCAGAATTAGAAGTAGTTCCTGCAGGTAAGGCAAGAGACTATGGATTAGATAGAAGTATGGTTATGGCTTATGGACATGATGATAGAGTATGCTCATACACATCCTTTGAAGCTATGATGGATATGGAAAATCCTAAAAAAACATGTGTTACTCTTTTAGTAGATAAAGAAGAAATAGGAAGTGTTGGAGCTACAGGAATGAAATCTAAGTTCTATGAAAATACTGTAGCAGAAATAATGAATCTAGTGGGAGATTATAATGAATTAAAGCTTAGACGTGCACTTAATAATTCTAAAATGTTATCTTCAGATGTAAGTGCGGCATTTGATCCAAATTTCCCATCTGTAATGGAAAGGAAGAATTCAGCTTATTTTGGAAAGGGATTAGTGTTTAATAAATACACTGGTGCTAGAGGAAAATCAGGTTCTAACGATGCTAATGCAGAATATGTAGCAGAAATTAGAAAAATAATGGATAAACATAACGTATCTTGGCAAACTTCAGAACTTGGTAAGGTAGACCAAGGCGGTGGTGGAACCATAGCATATATACTTGCAGAGTATAATATGGAGGTAATAGATTGTGGAGTAGCACTTCATAATATGCATGCACCTTGGGAAGTTGCAAGTAAAGCTGATATATATGAAGCTATGAGAGGGTACTATGCTTTCCTTGTAGAAGCATAAGAGTTTAATATATTTTATCACTAATATTAAAGCAAGAGGATAAAGTGAATTTACCCTCTTGCTTTATATGATTTATGCATGATTTATAGAAATCTCTGATTTCGTTATAAATCAGCACATCTCAATTCATTGAGATGTTTCCTCGCATTATTTACAAAAAACTTTGATTACATCACAAATCAGCACATCATTAATTTTTATCTCTAGGAATCATATAATTACATATGTTGTACAGATTATAGGAGTAAGGTACTTTACTCATATTTATAAAATCCATTTCATAAAATCCATCCCAGGGGTATATAGAAGCTAAATCTTTACTATATACGTTTATTACATATTTTTCGTTAGAAATGGTAATGAATATCTTATACAAAGGTTTTTTAGGAAGATCTTTAGGTCTATCCATAAAGGATTTTTCATCAAGGCTTGAAAAAAAATTAGGTATTACTTTTAAATCTTCTGAAGATAGCTCCTTTTCCTTATAATAAGAAGTATCCGTTATTGAACATCTGTAAGAGTTATTTAAATTAATTTCGTTAGATAAAAGGTTTGTATAATAATATTTAGTTTCTTTACCTTTATAATAATGGTACCTAGAGCATGAACTAGTAAAAAGCATAAGCATCATAAGTAAAATTACATAACAAAGTTTTCTTTTCATTTAAGCCACCTTTACCTTGTTTTCATTAAACATCATATGAGATGAAAATAAGTTTTATTACTTTAAAAATAGAAAATTTAGTTGAAGGTGCATATAAGAAATGATATAATATGAATACCCAGAGGGGTATTTTAATGAGGTGATAACAATGGCAAATGATAGTGTTAAAAAGGATATTCAAAATAGACTTAAAAGGATAGAAGGCCAAGTAAAGGGCATAGAAAAAATGATAGATAATGATGCAAGTTGTAAGGAAATTTTAATACAAATTGCAGCGGTAAGATCTGCAATAAATAAGGCAGGAGCCATGGTTTTACAAAACTATGCCAAAAACTGCCTAGGAAATTGTGAAGCATTAAGTAAAGATGAAAAGGCAGTAGATGATTTAATAGGTACCTTAACAATGTTTATGAAGTAATTGTGCTAAATTACACTTTAGCACAATTATTTTTTTTATGATAAAATGTTATAAGTCTAGTTAATGATGAAACTAAAATCACTCCAACGGCAATAGCACCTGCTATTGTAAGGGTTGAAAGTCCTGTATTTAAGGATTTGGTTACATTTCCTTCTACTGAAGCAAGCATAGTGTAATACATGCCTCCTCCAGGAACTAGTGGAAGTATGCCGCATATTATAAATATAGTAACGGGGCATTTTCGTACTCTTGCCATTACTTCAGAATATATAGCTACAGCTACAGAAGCGTAAAAGAAGGCTAGAGGTTGAGAAATAGTATATTTTAATGAAAGCATATAAAAAAACCAACTTAGCCCTCCGCCTAGGGCAGCTATCCAAGTGTTTTTTCCTTTTATATTAAATATAACTGAAAATGCCAGTATTGCAATGAAAGAATAAAAAGAAGGCAAAAATAACTCCATTTTATATAGAACCTCCTCCAAAATGAGATATCCAAAATGAAAATACCAAACCACTTCCAACAGCAATTGCAATGGCTATAAGAAATGATTCTATAATTCTAGAAGTTCCTGCAACTAAATCCCCGGCTATAGTATCTCTTATGGCATTGGTTATTGTAAGACCTGGAACTAACAGCATAAGAGAACCTATTACAATTTTGTCGGTATTATTTCCTATATGTAATGAAGTACTTGCCAGTGCAATAAAGGAAGCTGCAGCACCTCCTATAGCATTTATAAAAAAGGAATTAGTTCCAATTTTGTTTAAAGTCCTAGAAAGTATTTGTATAGTAAAGCCGATGAGCATAGAAACACAAAAATCGTTAAAATCTCCTCCGAATAATAAGGTAAAAAAACCTGCAGATATAGAAGAACAAAATATAACTAAGTTTCGTTCATATTCCTGTCCGTTTTTTATAGTTATTAAATAATCTTCAACTACATCTAGGGGAAGATTTTTACTACATATTTGTCTAGATAAATCATTTATTTTAGATATTTTATCTAAATCGACTTTACGGTGTCTGACTCTAGTTACTTTAGAATAGACTTTTCCATCTATATCTGTTATAGATATCATTATTCCTGTAGGGGTTACAAAGCTATCAACCTTTTGTACTCCATAAGCACTACACATACGTTCTATAGTTTCTTCTACTCTATAAGTTTCAGCTCCGTTTTCTAGCATAATCTCACCAGCAAAGGAAGTTAAATGTACTAATTTATTTACATCCATTTTATCTCCATCCTAATAATAAAATCCAATCCAATTATAGCATAATTTTTTAAAAAGAATATAAAAAATTATAAAAAATATTGACTAATTAATAAAATTATGAATTAATAAAATAGTATGTAAAATTATAGAAAAGGGAGTAGAGGGAAATGATAAAAGTTTTTCTTGTAAAGTCTTTTACATCATCTGAAAATGGAGGAAATCCTGCAGGAGTAGTTATAAACAATGGACTGAAGGATGAAGAAATGCAAAGTATAGCAAAAGAAGTAGGTTTTTCAGAAACCACCTTCATAAGAAAAATGGATTGCAAGAATTTTGAACTTAGGTATTTTACTCCAGAAGTTGAAACTAACTTATGTGGACATGGAACTATAGCAGCCTTTTACTGCATGAAAGTATTAAATGAAGTAGAAGAAGCAGAAATATATATGCATACTAAGGCTGGTAAATTAAAAATATTTATAAATGACTCTAAAATTTATATGGAGCAATCAAAGCCTATTATAAGTGACATATGTATTGAAGAAAGGTTAATATTTGAAGCGTTAAATATACCTTACGAAGATAAGAAGGAAAACCTACCTATTAAAATAGTATCTGTGGGAACGCCTAAAATAATTATACCTCTTAAAAATCGAGATATGCTTTTTTCTATAAAACCTGATTTTGAAAAACTTAAGGAAATTTCACGTATGACCAGTTCTAAAGGCTTTTATCCATTTACTTTTGATGTACTAGATAAAAATAACCTTATACATGCAAGACAATTCAATCCGTTGTTTGGTATACCTGAAGATCCTATTACAGGGGTGGCAGCAGGTGCGTTAGGAATTTATTTAAATAAATTTTATGATAAAGAAATGGAAGTCTTCAGTGTAGAACAGGGATACATATTAAATAAGCCAGGTATAGTAGGTGTAAAAATAGAAGAAGGCATTTCCTATATAGGTGGATCAGCTGTACTATATGATGAAAGACATATTGAGCTGTAAATGGACATTGCATAATTGTCGAAATAATTTTAAATTAATTACTATTCATACATTTGAAAGAATACAAAAAATTATTCATTTTAGTTATTAATAGAGGAATTTGCATGTTATTGTAGAATATTATTATGTCGGAGAAATACTCCTTGTGTTACCAATGAACCAATTTAAAAGTTGTTCAAAAACTATTGACATATTTCGCGTAACAAATTAGTATATAAATGAGTATTTGTATACTCAAAAATTTAATGTTTATATTGTATTTCATATAGAAATTTAAAGAATGGAGGGTCTTTATGGAATTATTAACTTTTAAAAACGGAGTACATCCCCCTCATGGTAAACATTATACAGAAAACAAGCAAATAGAAGAGTATTTACCAAAGGGAGACGTTATTATACCAATGGCACAACACATTGGTGCCCCTGCTGAACCACTAGTAAAAAAAGGTGATAGGGTTTTAGTAGGACAAAAGATAGGAGAAGCTAAGGGGTTTGTATCTGCAAATATTCATAGCAGTGTATCTGGAACTGTTAAAAATATTGTAGCAGTATCAAATTTTAACGGAGCTAAGGTTTCAGCAGTAGTTATTGAAAACGATGGACTTTATGAAGAAGTAGATACAATAAAGCCAAATGCTGACTATGCAAAGTTATCAAAGGAAGAAATAATAGAAATCATAAAAGAAGCAGGTATAGTAGGTATGGGTGGAGCTACATTCCCAACTCATGTAAAACTTATGCCACCAGCTGACAAGAAAATAGAGTTCATAGTAGTAAATGCTGCAGAATGTGAGCCATATTTAACTTGTGACCACAGAATGATGCTTGAGTACACTAAGGAAATAATTGAAGGATTAAAAATAGTTCTGAAGTTATTCCCAGGTGCAAAAGGATATATAGGAATAGAAGACAATAAGCCAAATGCTATAAAAGCTATGGCAGAAGCAGCACAAGGAACTGGAATAGAAGTAAAAGCTGTTAAAACTAAGTATCCTCAAGGAGCTGAAAAACAGTTAATCTATTCTTTAACAAAGAGAGAAGTACCATCAGGTGCACTTCCAGCAGATGCAGGATGCGTTGTTCAAAACGTAGACACAATCTATGAAATATACAATGCTGTAGTAAATGGTAAACCACTTACTTCAAGAGTTGTAACTGTAACTGGTGATGCAGTAAAAGAACCAAAAAATATCAGATTTAAAATTGGAACTTCAATGAAGGAACTAGTAGAATTTGCTGGTGGATTTGTAGAAGATCCAATAAAGATAATATCTGGTGGTCCTATGATGGGAATTGCAATGTATACTTTAGATGCTCCAGCAACAAAAGGAACTTCAGGAATACTTTGCTTAACTAAAAAGGTAGCAACTGTAGAAGAAGAATCTAACTGTATAAATTGCGGAAAATGTGTACAAGTTTGTCCGATGAACTTAATGCCAACAACACTTGCGGCATCAGCTTCAATGCAGAACTATGAAATGTTCGATCAATATGATGGAAGAGATTGTATAGAATGTGGATGCTGTTCATTTACTTGTCCAGCAAGACGTCATTTATTACAAAGAATACGTTCTGGTAAAAAGGTCGTTTGTAAAACTCCAAAGAAAAAATAAAATTAAAATTTAAATAAGAGGTGAATATAAATGTCCGAAACAACAATGTATACCGTATCTTCATCTCCACACATACGTGCGAAAGATACAACTCAAAGCATAATGAGAGATGTTGTTATAGCTTTACTTCCAGCAACTGCTGCAGGAATATACTTCTTTAAACTTCAGGGACTTTTAGTAATACTTGCTTCAGTACTTTCCTGTGTAGCAGCAGAGTATATATGGCAAAAAGCTACTCATAGAAAAGTAACTATAAGCGATTTAAGTGCCGTTGTAACAGGATTATTATTAGCTTTTAACTTACCAGCATCTGTTCCACTTTGGTTGCCAGTAATAGGCGGATTCGTTGCAATTATAATAGCTAAACAATTTTTCGGTGGAATAGGTCAAAATATCGTAAACCCAGCTTTACTTGCAAGAGCGTTCTTACTTGCATCTTGGCCAGTAGCTATGACTACATGGACATTAGATGGAACAACAACAGCTACACCACTTGCTTTCTTAAAAGGAGTTGAAGCAACTGGTCAGGCACCTAGCTTAATGAATGTATTTATAGGAAATGTTGGTGGATGTATTGGTGAAACTTCAGCACTTGCAATAATTCTTGGTGCAGCATACTTATTTGCTAAGAGAATTATTGATTGGAGAGCTCCAGTTACATTTATAGCTACTACTTTTATTATGACTGCAATAGCAGGAAGATCTGCAAATCCATTTTATGAATTATTTGCAGGTGGATTAATGCTTGGAGCATTCTTCATGGCAACAGATTATGCAACTTCTCCAATTACACCACGTGGTAGAATAATATTTGGTATTGGTTGTGGAGTAATTACTGGTCTTGTCCGTATATTTGGTGGATATCCAGAAGGTGTATCTTACTCAATACTAGTAATGAACTTGTTCGTTCCACTTATTGAGAGATGGACAGTTCCAAGAACTTTTGGGAAGGTGAAATAGTATGAATAAGGATAGCAGTTTAAGATTAGGTATAATATTATTAGTTATAGCTGCAATATGTGGACTTATACTAGGCGGTGTAAGTGAAGTAACAAAAGCTCCAATAGCTGTTCAAGCAAAGAAAACTGTTGATGAAGCAAATAAAGCAATACTTCCAGAAGCAACAGATTTTGCTGATAAAGCTGGAGTTACATTTACAGGAACAGTTTCAGCTGTAACTGAAGGAAAAGCAGGAGCAGATTTAAAGGGTTATACTATAACAGTAGCACCTAAAGGATATGCAGGTCCTGTAAAAATGATGGTTGGATTAACTACAGATGGAAAAATATCTGGAATTAAAATAATAGAACATGCAGAAACTCCAGGTCTTGGTGCACTTGCTCCAGAACCAAAGTTTTCTGGACAATTTACAGGAAAACCAGCAAAAGAATTAACAGTTGTAAAGGCACCACCTTCAGCTGACAATCAAATTGAAGCAATAACTGGTGCTACAATAACTTCAAAAGCAGTTACAACAGGAGTTAATGAAGCTATTAAATTCTTTGATGCTAACTTGAAAGGAGGCAAATAATAATGAGCATGATAGGCGATAGATTATCTAATGGTATAATAAAAGAAAATGCTACTTTCGTTCAAGTGCTTGGTATGTGTCCAACACTTGCAGTTACATCAAGTGCCATGAATGGTTTAGGTATGGGACTTTCAGCTACAGTAGTACTTATAGCTTCCAATGTATTTATATCTGCACTTAGAAAAGTAATTCCAGATAAAATACGTATACCATGCTATATAACTGTAATTGCAACACTAGTTACAGTGTTACAATTTTTACTTCAAGCATATTTACCAGCATTAAATAAATCCCTAGGTATATTTATACCACTTATAGTTGTTAACTGTATCATACTTGGTAGAGCAGAGGCATATGCTTCTAAAAATGGAGTAATAGCTTCAGCTTTTGATGGACTTGGCCAGGGACTTGGATTTACTTTATCTTTAACTGTACTTGGAATAATAAGAGAATTATTAGGAACAGGAAAGGTATTTAATTTTCAAGTTATGCCAGAAGTTTACCAGCCAGCATTAATAATGATACTTGCTCCAGGTGCATTTATAACACTTGGAATACTTATGGCTATATTAAATAACAGAAAGTTAAAGAAGGCTAAAGCTAACTAATTTAGCTTTGCCTTCAGTCCTTAACTTATAAAAAGGAAGGTGTCAGAAGAAAAATGAGTATATTTACTATATTTATAAGTGCACTATTAGTTAATAACTTCGTTTTATCCAGATTCCTTGGAATATGTCCATTCCTTGGAGTTTCTAAAAAAGTTGAAACAGCAACAGGTATGGGAGCTGCCGTTACTTTCGTTATGGCATTAGCTTCAATGATGACTTATTTAGTTGAAACATTTATATTACAACCATTAAATATAGGTTATTTATCAACATTAGCATTTATACTAGTTATAGCATCCTTAGTTCAGTTTGTTGAAATGGTTATAAAGAAGATGAGTCCAGACCTTTATAAGGCACTTGGAATATACTTACCACTTATAACTACAAACTGTGCAGTTCTTGGGGTTGCAGTTATAAATAGTAATGAAAAATACAATCTTATTCAATCAGTTGTAAACTCTGTAGGAGCAGCGCTTGGATTTACATTAGCACTTGTATTACTTGCAGGTATAAGAGAAAAATTCGAAACAAATGAATATATTCCTGAACCATTAAGAGGCTTACCAATAACTTTAATAACAGCAGGTATAATGGCAATAGCTTTCTTAGGATTCCAGGGCTTAATCTAATTAGGAGGTGTTAGCATGGAAATGAATAGCTTATTATTCCCTGTTATAAGCTTAGGGGGATTAGGTATAGTATTTGGACTTCTTTTAGGATATGCTTCAAAGAAGTTTGCTGTAGAAGTTGACGAAAGAGTACCACTAGTTAGAGAAGCTTTACCAGGAGCTAACTGTGGTGGTTGTGGATTTGCAGGCTGCGATGCTTATGCAGATGCAGTTGTTAATGAAGGAGCAGCACCAAACAAGTGTCCAGTTGGTGGAGCAGCATGTTCAGCTAAAATTGCTGAAATAATGGGAGTAACAGTTGACTCTTCAGAACCAAAGAAGGCATATGTAAAATGCCAAGGTACTTGTGGAAAAGCAAAGGAAAAATATGAATACTATGGTGCAACTAGTTGTATAGATGCAGCTAATACTCCAGGTGGCGGTTCAAAGTCTTGCACATACGGATGTCTTGGACTTGGAAGCTGTGTAGGAGTTTGTATGTTTGATGCTATCCATGTAGTAGATGGAATAGCTGTAGTAGATGAAGAAGCATGTACTGCTTGTGGTGCTTGTATAAATATTTGCCCAAAGAGTGTTATAGAATTAGCACCTATGTCCAAAAAAGTACGTATTGCATGTAACTCTCACGACAAGGGATTAGAAGTTAAAAATGTATGTTCTACTGGATGTATTTCTTGTGGACTATGTGTAAGAAACTGCCCAAGTGAGGCTATAACAATGGTTAATAACTTACCAGTTATAGATTATGACAAGTGTACTCAGTGTGCAGTATGTGTGGCAAAATGCCCAACAAAAGCTATTGCAAACTTAAATGAAAAGTTAGAAACAAAAGCAGCAAATGCTTAATACAAAAAGCATGTAGTTTATAAACTACATGCTTTTTTATATACTCTGTATAATTTTATTATAAAAGAAATATCTTAAATTCATTAAGATATTTCTTTTAAGAATGGTATCTTTTCTAAATGCTTTGATAAAAAATTAGTAACAAGTCCTATAAAATATCCAGCTGCTATAGCTGAAATCATAAGTATAGGGAGATAGAAGTATACTTTAAAGTCCTGCACAACAAGCGATGCCACAAAAAGCTGCCCTATGTTATGAAATATTGCTCCAACTATACTTATACTCCAAAGACTAAAACTTTCTTTAAATTTTGTATAAAGTATTATCATTATAACGTTGCTAAGTATTCCACCAGAAATACTATATAAAAAGGAGGACATATTTCCTCCTAAAAAAGTTCCAAGTAAGGTTCTTAAGAACATTATAATCAGTGCTTCTTTAGGACCCATTATAATTAAGGCTAAAAGTGAAATTGCATTGGCAAGTCCAAGTTTTATACCTGGAAGTATTACCGGAATTTGTGCTTCTATCACATATATTACAAGAGCAATGCTTGTAAGAAGACTTAAAAGAACCATTCTTTTTGTCTTTTTCATTCAATCACCTCAAGACTCTTAATATGAAGCTCCATCTATATCACTTGGAGTTTTACTCATAGTTTTTTCGCCTTCAATACTTACTATAACCTTGTTTGGAAGGCAGACAATTGACTGCCCAGCATCAGAAATCCATCCTGTTTTTATGCAAACTTTATCAGGACAGTCTGCATCTATTATACTAATTTTATTGTTTTCTACAACTATAGTATTAAAATGATCCCCACTTTTAATGTCAAATTTTTCAGTGCCTTTTAACTTTGATAGGTTTATAGTTTTAACAACTTTTCCGTTCTCTTTAATCACAGCTATTTTATCTTTGTCTTTAAAGGCTAATTTATACGCATAGGTTCCAATACTTGCAATTAGTAAAACTGCTATTACTATAACGAATAATATCTTATCACCTTTCTTCATACTTATACTCCTCATTTGTTATTTTAAAATGATCCTTTAATCCAGAGGTATAATATACTTTTTTATCAGCTGTTACAAATACTGCCTCTACACCATCTAAAGATTCTATAAGCTTCATTCCTTTATCTACGCCAAGTACAAAGGTGCTAGTGGATAGAGCATCCCCATCAACGGATTTATCAGAAATAATAGTAGTGGCTATTATTCCACTTTCAGATGGATAACCTGTTTTAGTGTCTAAAATATGATGATATCTCTTACCATCCTTAATGAAAAATCTTTCATAATTCCCTGAACTCACTACAGATTTACTGCCAACTTTAGCTATAGCAAAGTATTCTCCTCTTTCCTTTAAAGGATCTTGCACACCAATATTCCAAAGAGATCCATCCAATTTTGAACCAACAGTTAATACATTACCACCTAAATTAATAAAAGCTGTTTTTACGTTGTTTTTTTCTAAAATATCTTTTACTAAATCAGCAGTATATCCTTTAGCAATTCCACCTAAATCTATAGCTTGATTAGGATATTTAAGCTTAACTTCCTTAGTATCTTCTTTAATTAACACGTCTTTATAATTTACAAGCTTTAGTTTTTCCTTTATATCGCTATCACTCGGAAGGTTAGCTCTATCTGTGCCAATTCCCCAAAGGCTGCTTAAAGGACCTATTGTTATATCAAAGGCACCATTAGAAAGTTTACTGTATTCAAGGGACTTTTGTATTACATTAAAGGTATCATCACTAACTTTTACATAAGCTTTACCTGCATTTTTATTTATAAGAGAAACTTCGCTTGTAGGTTTAGTTACAGACATTTTATCATCAACTTCGGATATCTTTTTCATAGCTTCCTCTGTTGCCTTTTCTGCATTTTTACCATAGGCTTTAATTTCTACAACTGTTCCTAGAAGATAATTCTGCTTAACTACTTCCTTATTTGATTCATTGCTACAAGAACTAAGTATAAAAGTTAAAGAAAAAGCTGCAATTATACTTGCTAGTATTTTTTTCTTCATGCTATCCCACCTTTGTTACGTTTATTGTCAAAAATAAAAACATATTAATTATAACATAAATATACTTATATTTGTATGAATTATAGTATATTATGGGGATTAGTTAACTCATTTATATTAAAAGGGTAGATTTTTATATAGGGTAAGATATATAATAAAAATGTTAATCTTTTAAGAAGGAGTGGATTTTATGAAAAGTCAAAGCAATTATCATACCATAAAAAAGTTTCAACAAATTGTCCAAGAAGAATATAACACAAATATAAATGAAGAAAATTATATTGAAGTAATTTTAAAGGAAGTAGAAAAAAACACTTCATTATATAATTATTTTAAACAGTACATAGATAACAATAAGGATAATCTTAATGTTTTATGGGCGCTAGAAATGCTTTTATTTATAAGAGCCTCTGAAAAGAAGGACGTAGAAGAAGTAGAAAATTACAGTAAGAGATTAAAAATATATGCTGATAACTATTATATAGAATATGTATTAGCAGATATGAGCTTAAGATACTATGGAAACTTGTTTGAAAGTAAAGAAAAGTTTCTAAAGGCACTTGCATTAAAAGAAAATGACCCAATGACGCATTATAACTTAGGATACATATATAATCTTTTAGGGATGTTTGATAAGTCCTTAGAAAATTATCAAAAATCAAGTTTCTTTAGTGATGACGCACCTAATGGAGAAGAGTTAAAAGTAAAAGCTCTTTACAATATGGCTAAGCATTATCTTATAGTGAAAAATGATGATGAAAAGGCAGAGATTGTATTAAATGAAGTGCTAGAAATCAATCCATATTATAATAATGCAAGATATATGCTAGATAGCTTGAAAGGAGAATAATATTATGGAAAATAACAATGCTCATGATATATGGTTGCCAGATCAATTAACAGCAGTAAAACTATTTTTAACACAAATAGAATGTTCATTAAATGAAAAATTTGAAGCTTTAGATGGAAAAACATTATATGAATATACCATTATAAATAAAGATGCATCAGGAATATTAAAAGTATTACCTGAGCTTGAAAAATCACCAATATATGATGAATATAAAAAAATGCTTCCATTACATAAGACAGAATTTATATATCAATCTGTTTACAAGAAAACAGGAGGAGTACTTAATTTATTTTATGGAGAAACAAAAGAATCCATGGATAATGACTTAAAGAACTTAACAAATAAAGAAGGCAATAGAAAGGAAGCTATAGCTAAGTGGGGAGATACTCCTTCAGAGCTTTATAGTGCGCTTACTCCAAAGCTTGTATGGGCAGGTGGAGGAAAGATTGAAAAAGAGCTTTTATTTGACTTTGGTAAAAAGCTTACAGAAGCAGTAGGAAAAGAAACCTTTCATACTCAAGGAGCAGCTGTTATAAGAGCCATAGAATTTTTAAGAGTATGGCAGTTATCTTATAATGACATATGTGAGGATACTCCAATGAATTCTATTATAAAGGAAAGACAGGAAATATATAATGCAAAAGTTAAGCTTTTAAATGAAATGGGAATAGAGCACGACTTTTAAAAATGAAACATCTCAATAAATTGAGATGTACTGATTTATAACGAAATTATAAATTTCTATAAATCATGTAAGGAGTGGATTAATCATGGATAAATTAATATATGATGGATGGTTAAAACTTTATAAAAGGGAAGTTAAAGATAGGGAATATGAAATAGTTAAAAATCATGATGCAGTTTCAGCTATAGTATTGAACGAAGAAAATGAAATACTTTTAGTAAGACAATTTAGACCTGCAGTAATGAAAGAAACCTATGAAATTCCAGCGGGGGTTCTAGATATAGAAGGGGAAGAGGTAGAGGATTGCCTTATAAGAGAGCTTCAAGAAGAAACGGCGCTAAATGTAGAAAAGGCTGACATTAAGAAAATAGTTTCCTATAAACCTATACTAGGATTTAGCGCAAGTACTATGAATATGTTTTTAGTTAATATAAATAAAAGTGATTTTGATACAAATAAAATACAAGATGAAGATGTACTAGAAGGTACATGGGTAAGTCTTAAAAAATTTGAGAGTATGGTTGTAAACGAAGAAATAATAGATGATAAAACCATAATGGCGTATTTTTATTTAAAGTCGCTTAACTAGATAATAGGAGGAAGAAATGACAAAAGCAATACTTTTTGACTTGGATGGAACTCTTATAGATACCAATGATTTAATATTAAAGTCTTTTAGACATGTTTTTGATACTTATTTAGGGCATCTAAATATAGAAGATGAAGAAATAGTTAAAACCTTTGGAGAGCCTTTGATGGGAGTAATGGAAAGATATGACAAAGATAGAGCTAAATTATTATTTGATACATACATAGAATATAATGAAGCAATTCATGATGAGCTAACAAAGGAAATAAAGGGAGTACAAGAAGGTTTAAGCTCTTTAAAAGAAAAGGGATTTAAGCTTGCAATAGTCACTTCCAAAAGAAGAGCTATAGCTTTAAGAGGACTTAAGTTATTTAATTTGGATAGGTTTATGGATGTGGTTATAACTCCAGAGGACACAATAAAACATAAGCCAGAAGGAGAGCCAGTTTTAAAGGCTTGTGAAATGCTAGATGTGTCTCCTAAAGAAGCCTTAATGGTAGGGGATAGCCACAATGATATTCTTTGTGGTAAGAATGCTGGAGCCTTAACATGTCTTGTGAAATATACAGCTCTTTCTGTAGATGAAATACTAGCTCATAACCCTGATTATGTGATAGATTCCATTGAGGAAATAGTAGAATTGGTTAATATTTAAGGGGTTAATGTTGAAACGATAGTATGGGATTTGCATTTAGGAAATCGTTCATTTCGCTAAAAACGGCTAATATTTATAAATTTAAAATACCTAAGCCTTCTAAACTCGCTGTGCTCAGACAGTAGAAGGCTCTTAACGGTATTTTAAATTTATAAATAAAGCCGTTTTAAAGCTCATTCAATGATTTCTACAATGCAAATCCCATACTATTTGTTCAACATTAAAAATATTACTGAAACCTACTTTATGTATATGTGGAATTATACAAAATTCAGAAAGTTATAAAGACTATTATAATACCCAGAAGGAATCCTATGATTTATATGGAATATATAAATTATAGGATTTATTTTTATGAAAACTTATGGGGGAATAAATGATTAATAATAAAAAAGTTAGGAAACAGTTGATAGGGGAAAATCTAACTATTTGGTTGTTAGCTTTACTTACATATTATGGGCTCATGGAACACAATAATTTCATAACTATTATTTTTTTGATCTTATTTGTTGCTGTATCAGTAGTTTTCAATGTCCTAGGTAAAAAGGGTATATTGGCTAATATATATATACGACATAATGATTCTAATGATAAATTTATTCAAGTTTGCAGTGTAATAGTTCTACAGATTTTTGCCCTTTATGCTAGAGATACAGGAACTGGAAAGGGAATTTTTTATTTTACGTTTTTTGCATTATCTATTACGGACATGATTAGGCAATATAAAAAACTTGGCTCTATTTAAATCAATGTTGATATATGAGCATAATAAAAGTGGACAAATCAAGTTGTCCACTTTACTATTTAGTTCGACTAATTTTAAAATTGTTCCCGTAAAGTTAATCTGCTGCTCTACAAATTGGAATTTCTAAACCAGTAACAATTTGATATACTGAATTAATCTAAATAAAAAATACATTCCTATAGTGACAACTAGTGTAATCAATCCTGAACAAATTACTAAGAACGCTTTTTGATATGGGCGTTTTCCAACCTCACAACTCTTTTCAATTTGATCAAGTTTTTTTCCCTCGGTAAAAGCTATGATTTCTCTGTATGATTGAATGTCATGAGTTTTCTTTTGCTTTTCAAGGCATATTGCATAATACATTGTAATGCCAAATAGCACTAACCAGATTGCAATTCCAATAAAATTTAAGTAAAGAAATAGTGGAACGGCCAATACTACTGTTGTCATAAGTAGTACAGTAAAAACCGTGCCGTCACGGTTAAACCTTTTGATATCCTCTGTTTTAATTTCTTCTTTCATTTTCTCCAAATCTCCTTTAACTAGAATATCAAGAGAAACACCAAAGAGAGTGCTTAATAGTACCAGGCTATTTATATCAGGATAGTTCTTACCGTTTTCCCAGTTTGAAATTGTCTGCCGTGTTACAAATACTTTTTCAGCCAAATCCTCCTGCGATAATTTTGAATCGAGTCTATATTTTTTTATTTGTTTGCTAATGTCCACTTTGATATTCCTCCTGCTTACATTCTATCGTTCGGAGCGTGTTCATGCTATCAAACCTATTTTACATCACTACTTTTTAATATGTAAAATGAATTTTACATGCCATTATATTGTACTATAAGTGTGTATTAAACAAATTCCTATTTGTCTTACACTTAAAAATTATTTTTCCCATTTAATTATAGCATATTTTGTAAATATAATATTACTTATGATACGGTATTTTCAGTTTTTAAAATAGCCTTAGGCAAGTTATATCAATGCCTAAGGTTAAAAACCTCCGTTGCTTATAGATAAAATATCAAAAAAATAGTAGCCCCGACTCGCAATTGGATGCTACTATTTTTATTCCTATAAAATATAGTGATACCAGTTGCCTAAGCAACTAGAATTGTATATCAGTAGAGTGCTCCAACACTCTACTCTTTTGTTTATTTATATTCGATTATGTTTTTATAATCTGTTTTTAGAACTTCTCCTTTTTCAAGGACAATATGACCTGAACTATAAGGTTTGCCATTCATGGTTATTATTACGTTAGGTGTATTATAATAATCTCCTAAAGTATTTGTTATTCCTTTTAAAATAGCAAGTTCTAAGCCACTTCCTGCATTCATTTCAGTTACTAAGTTTTCTGTGAAATCCACCATTACAGTATTTGATTTTTGATTTAAATAAAGTTTATTTATTTTTACCTTTTCTCCAATTAGTGGGTTTAGATTTTTATTTGGACTTTCTTTAAAGTATTTTTCAAAGACTTCTTTAGTATCATCATTTGTTTTGAAATTTAATGCTTTCTTAGAGAAAACCATTCTGTCATTTACATCATCAGGATAGTAAAATTTAGTTGTTTGAACCACAGGAGCATCTTTAGTTATTTTTTCTAATGAAGTTGTAACTTCCATACCATTTGATTTAAATATGCTTTTTACTAAGCCTTGGTTTAAAGCATAGTAATCATAAGTTGTAGAATCTCCACTTTCTGTGGTTACTTCTAAAGCTTTGTAATTTCCAGAAGGAGTCTCTATTTCTTTATCTACAGCAGAAATGTATCTTTTTTTACCATCAGATAAAGTCCAAGAAGTTCCTTTTTGTAAAGGTTCCTTTAAAAGAACTTCATATTTACTATACTCATTATTAGTTAAGTTATCTCTATAGTAAAATTCTCCTTCAGAAGCTAAGCTCCTTAGTTCTCCATTTGTATACTGTAATACCTGTGCTGAGGTAGTACCAGCATTTATTATTCTAAGCTGAATTTTATCTCCATTTATGAAATCTGTATATACGGTTTTCTCAGCATATTCATTCCCAGTTCCCTTATATTTTAGTGATACATTTTCTTTAAAAGGATAATAATCTTTTATAGTGTAATTCTCTGATTGTTTAGTAGGATTGTCTGTTGGTGTTTTATCTCCAATTGGATTATTATTTGCATTGTTATTTTTGCCGCAAGAAACGAGGAATACAAAGGACAAACATAATAATATACAAATCTTTTTCAAGTTCTTCATAAATATACCTCCTTAAGTTAATTTAATTATTACTTTAATTATACAAAAAATATAACAGCTTATGTATATAAGTAACAAAATAAGTACGAAGAATAAGGGACAAGCAATGCTTGTCCTAATTATTTTACATTTAGTAATTGCTTTAAAATATCTACACACATATTAATATGTTCTTTATTAACCCAATAATTAGTTACAAATCTAAACTCGCCATTTTCAGGTGGATTTATTTTAATACCTTTCTTATAAAATTCATCTACTATAAGTTTACCATCAATAGATAAATCTTCTATGCTAAAGAATACCATATTAATATGAATTTGGTCAAGTTTTACATTGATGCCTGGAATTTTAGATAACTCTTCTCCTAAAAATTCAGCATTTTCATGATCAACTTTTAAATGCTGTCTCATATCTTTAAGAGCAACCATTCCTGCAGCAGCAAGTATTCCAGTTTGTCTCATGCCGCCACCCATGATTTTTCTCTTTTTACGTGCCTTTGAAATAAACTCCTTAGAACCTGCAAGCATTGAGCCTATAGGGGCACATAAGCCCTTTGAAAGACAAAACATAACAGAATCACAGTACTTAGTTATTTCCTTAGCATCTACCCCTAAGGATGCAGCAGCATTAAAAAGTCTTGCACCATCTAAGTGAACAGGCAAATTGTGATTTTTAGCCACTTCATATATTTCCTTCATATTTTGAATAGATAAAACTCTTCCATTAGAATGAGCATTTTCTACACATATTAAGCTAGTTTCAGGGAAATGTATATCTTCACCTCTTATAGTTTTTTCAACTTCACTAGGATTCATTTCTCCTTTATTACTCTTTAAAGGTCTTAATTGAACCCCAGCAATGATTGCAGGTGCGCCTACTTCATGCTGTAATATGTGACAGTTTTCTTCGAGTATAACTTCAGTTCCACGAATGCAGTGTGTAAATAGTGCAAGTTGATTTCCAAAGGTTCCAGTAGGAACAAATAAAGCAGCTTCTTTATTTACTAAGGTTGCTGTATACTCTTCTAATAATTTAACAGTGGTATCATCTTCATATACATCATCGCCCACTTCAGAGTTATACATGGCTTTTCTCATTTCTTCTGTTGGCCTTGTTACTGTGTCGCTTCTTAAATCAATATAATTCATTTAAATACCCCCAATACAAAATATCTTATTTTTATTATAACTTAAAATTAATTTAAAATAAACTTAAATATTGATAATATTTGCCAATGGACTGCAGGGCTATTAAAGTTCTAAAAATTAATTTTTTATAATATAAATACAACAATAGAAGTGTAATACTTAATCAATTTAGTATGGAGGGAATATGAATTTTAAAGAGTTAATAGAGAAGGATAGAGAGAGAAGAAAGAATGATAAATTTGAAGGAACTTTCCTTGACTATTTGGAAATATTGAAAAATAATCCTGAAGTATATAAATTAGCTCATGAAAGAATGTATGAAATAGTAACACGTGAAGGAGTAGAGGTATTAGATCCAGAAGAAAACATAAGAATAAGAAAGGTATATGGAAATCAGGTTATTAAGAGCTATAATTTCTTCAAAAATGACTTTTTTGGAATAGATAAAACTTTAATGAAACTTGTTAATTATTTTTACTCTGCATCTATGAAAGGTGAAGAGTCAAGACAGGTGTTATATCTTGTAGGTCCTGTAGGCTCCGGAAAATCCTCCCTAGTTGAATCTCTTAAAAAAGCACTAGAAACTTCAGAAGCAGTATATGGTTTAAAGGGATGTCCTATGAGAGAAGAACCACTTCATTTAATCCCTAAACATTTAAGAAAAGAATTTGAAAAAGAGTTAGGAATGAAAATAGAGGGAGATCTCTGCCCAGTATGTAGATATAAATTACTTCATGAATATAATGGAGAATATGAAAAATTTCCTATAGAAAAAGTAGACTTTTCAATTAGATCCAGAAAGGGCATTGGAGTTGTGCCACCAGTTGATCCAAATAATCAAGACACATCTGTACTTATAGGTTCTGTAGATATCTCAAAAATGGATCTTTATTCTGAAGATGACCCTAGAATATTTGCATTAAATGGAGCTTTTAACGTAGGTAATAGAGGACTTGTAGAGTTTATAGAGGTATTCAAAAATGATGTAGAATATCTTCATACTATAATAACAGCTACTCAAGAAAAATCTATACCATCACCTGGAAAGGGCTCTATGATATATTTTGATGGAGTAATTCTCGCCCATTCAAATGAAGCAGAATGGACTAAGTTTAAATCAGATCATACTAACGAAGCAATCCTAGACAGAATAGTAAAAATAGAAGTGCCATATTGTATGGAACTAAATGAAGAGAAAAAGATTTATAAAAAGATACTTGGAAAGAGTAACTTTGGTGCTCACATTGCACCACATACCATAGATGTAGCAGCTATGTTTGCTATACTCACAAGACTTCAGCCATCTAATAAAGTTGATTTATTAACTAAACTTAAAATTTATAATGGAGAAGAAATTGTAGAAAAGGGAACCACTAAAAAGGTTGACATTACAGAGCTTAGAGAAGAGTCAGGACTTAGAGAAGGCATGAGTGGTATTTCAACTAGATTCATAGTAAAGGCAATAGATAATGCATTATCTGAATCTAGGGAAGGTTGTATAAATCCATTAAGTGTAATGGAAAGCATTATAAAATCCGTTAAAGATTTAGATATAGCAGATGATGAAAGAAAGAAATATCTGGCATTATTACAAGATACAATAAGGAAAGAATATAATAAGATTTTAGAAAAGGAAATTACTAAGGCATTTATTCAAAGTTTTAGGGAACAGGCAGAAAGCTTATTTAATAACTATTTAGATCATGCAGAAGCTTTTGTTAACAAGACAAAGATTAAGGATAAGGCAACTGGGGAGCAGTTAGAACCAGACGAAAAGTTTATGCGCTCCATTGAAGAACAAATAGGAATTTCAGATAGCTCTGCAAAGGGATTTAGATCAGATGTAACTTCTTATATGTTCTATTTGGTAAGAAAGGGAGCTAAGATAGATTACACTTCCTATGAACCATTAAAAGAAGCTGTAGAAAAGAAATTAACCTATTCCGTAAGAGAAATGTCTAGAATTATAACTAAGTCTAGAGTTAGAGATAAGGAACAAAATCAAAAATACAATACAATGGTAGAAGAAATGAAGAAAAATGGATATTGTGATGAGTGCTGTGATGTAATACTTAAATACGCAGCTAATAACCTATGGAAGGATTGATATTATGGCAATCTTTAGAGAGTTCAATCCTATTCCTCATGATAGAACAGCGGAGGATAGAAGGAGACATCAAAAGCTTGTGGAAGATTCCATAAAGAAAAATTTAGTAGATATCCTTTCTGAAGAGAGCTTAATAGGCCAAAACTCCCAGAAAAAAATAAAGATTCCCATAAAGGGCATAAAGGAATATCAATTTGTATATGGTAAAAATACTTCTGGGGTTGGAAGCGGAGATGGATCTGAAAAAAGAGGCGATGTAATTGGCAGCGAAAAAGAAGGCAATGCAAAAGGAAAGGGCAACAAAGGCGCTGGTAATGAAGAAGGGGAAGATATATTTGAAACTGAAATCACACTAGAAGATATCTTCCAATATATTTTTGATGATTTAGAACTTCCAAATTTAAAGAAGAAAAAAATTTCTGAAATCCTTATGGAAGGTTCTAAAAAGAAATCCGGATATCAAAGAAATGGAATTCCACCAAGACTTGCTAAAAAGAGAACAGTTGTGGAAAAGCTAAAAAGAAAACAAGGCATGAAAAGGGCCCTTAGAGAAAATAATGAAAATGCAGTAATAGAAAGATTCCCATTTAAGAAGGATGATATAAGATATTACAGAGTAAAGCCTAGAATGAAAAAAGAGTATAATGCAGTGGTGATATGTATAATGGATACCTCCGCATCTATGGATCAGACCAAAAAATATCTTGCTCGTTCATTTTTCTTTATGCTTTATAGTTTTATAAAGATGAAATATGAAAAAGTACAGGTAGAATTTATAGCTCACTCTACAGTAGGAAAAATTGTAACTGAAGATGAGTTTTTTCATAAGGTAGAGTCAGGAGGAACCTACGTATCTAGCGGATATCAAAAGGCATTGGAGCTTATACGCGAAAAGTATAATCCATCAACCTATAATATTTATGCCTTCCATGCAAGTGATGGAGATAACTGGAGCGAAGACAATGAAAGGGCTATAAAATCAGTAAATGAATTATGTGATGTATGTAACTTGTTTGGATATGCAGAAATAATGACCTATGGATATTCTAGTACTATAAAAAAGAAATATTCCCAAGAGATAAATAGAGATAATTTTGCAATGGTTGCTATGCAAAAGAAAGAAGACTTATGGAATGCCATTAGGGATGTGCTAAAGGCAGAAATAAGCCAATCTGCAGAATAAAGGGGGTGGCAGCGTGGATTATACTATAAGTGAACTTGAAAAGTGGAATGAAAAGATAGAAAAAGTAGTTAAAAAGTTTGGACTTAATTATTATCCTCAGGAATTTGAAATAATAGATCATAATGATATGCTAGCTTATGAGGTATATGTGGGTATGCCTGCCCACTATCCTCATTGGAGTTTTGGAAAGGCATATGATAAGCTAAGAACCCTGTATAACTATAATCTTACAGGACTTCCCTATGAAATGGTTATAAATTCAAATCCATGCTTAGCTTATTTAATGAAGGATAATACTCTTCTTTTGCAAATACTAACAATTGCCCATGTATATGGACATAATGATTTTTTTAAGAACAATAGACTTTTTAAAACAGCCACCGATGCTTCCTACACCATTGAAATGTTTAAAAGTCATGCAGATAGAATAAGGGAATATATAAATGATCCCAGCATTGGATATGAAGAAGTAGAAAAGATGTTAAATGCAGCCCATGCTGTAAAGCTTCAAAGGGAAAGAAGCGTAGGAATTAAAAAAATGTCCAATGAAGAAATAAAGCAAAGAATCATTAAGGACTATATAACAGAAGATAATACGGATGTACTAAAACCTTGGGAAAAGAAAAGTTTAGATAATATAGAAAAAATTCCACTAGAACCTGATGAGGATATTTTAGGATTTATAATAAGATATGGAGATCTTAGTTCTTGGCAAAAGGATATAGTAGATATAGTAAGACAAGAAACAGAATATTTTCTACCTCAAATAGAAACAAAGATTATGAATGAGGGATGGGCAAGTTTCTGGCACTATAATATATTAAAGGAACTTGAGCTTCCTACATCACTTCATTTGGAATTTATAAAAAGGCATAATGATGTAATAACTCCTCTTGAAGGCAGAATAAATCCTTATTACATGGGATTTAAAATATTTGAGGACTTAGAGGCGAAGTATGGAAGAGAAAAAATATTTGAAGTAAGAGAGCTTGAGCGAGATGAATCCTTTATAAGAAGATACCTTACAGAGGAACTATGTAGTGAAATGAATTTATTCCAATTTGGAAAGCAGGATAAGGATTATGTAATAGAGGAAGTATCTGATGAGGATGGATTTAAACAAATAAGAAATACAATTTGCAGCTCCTGCGGCATGGGCATGATACCATCTATTGCTGTAACAGACATGAGTCTTTATAATAAGACATTGGTACTTACCCATAACTATGATGGAAGGGAATTAGACTTAATTTATGGGGTAGAAACTTTAAAGTATATAGTAGACTTATGGGGGCACAAGGTAATTTTAAAAACTCGCATAGAAGGAAAGGATTCAGACATAGTTTGTAATATAGATAAGAGCATAACTTATGTGTAAATTTAATTGTATATTGTAAGTTAATAATGAATAAGGAACATTTAGTGGGTTATTAATTCACTTATGTTCCTTATTTTTTTATAAGCATGTAATAAAATGTCAAAAAATTAATTTTACATAATGATAAATATAATTTAAAATTATATTAGGATAAAGTATACTTAGGAGGGTTTTATGATAGAGATTAGTAATTTATCAAAACAGTTTAAAAATATAAAAGCAGTTGATAATGTAAATTTTAAAGTAAGTAAAGGAGAAATACTTGGACTACTTGGTGAAAACGGTGCAGGGAAGACAACTACACTTAGAATGATAGCAACAATGCTTAAGCCTACTTCAGGAGAGGCAATAATCGAAGGATACAGCATAACAAAAGAAGCCTCAAAGGTAAGAGGAGAAATAGGCATACTCTTTGGAGGAGAAGTTGGGTTATATGACAGACTTACAGCAAGGGAAAATATGATGTACTTTGCAAGGCTCAACGGAATGACCGATGAAGAAGCTAAAAAAAGTATAGAAAACTTAACTCATATGCTTCAAATGGAGGAATTTATAGATAGAAGAGTAGGAAAGTTTTCTAGAGGGATGAAACAAAAGGTGGCAATAGCAAGATCCATAGTCCATAAACCTTCAGTAATGCTATTTGATGAACCTACCATAGGACTAGATGTTACTGCATCAAAAATAGTGCAGGATTTTATATTAAGCTGCAAATCAGAAAATAAATCAATAATATTTTCCAGTCACAGTATGAGAGAAGTGGAAAAGCTTTGCGATAGAATTATAATAATTCATAAAGGTAAATTAATAGAAGAAGGAACTATAGAGGAATTAAAGAAAAAGTACAATAATGAAGATATGGAAGATATATTTATAAGTTTGGTAGGTGATAAAAATGAGTAGTATAGCATTTACAGTATTTAAAAAGGAACTAAGGGATATATTCAGAGATAAAAAGACACTTTTAGTAAGCGTGCTAATACCTTTACTATTATTTCCTATAATGTTTTATGCCATAGGGAGAACAGGCTCTGATAATGCAAAAAAGGTAGAAAATAACTTTGAGGTAGCAATAAGTGGAGGAGAAAATACTCAATTTAGAAGGATTATAGAAAATTATCCGAAGGTAAAAATCACTCCTTCAAGTAATATAGAGGAAGATGTTAAAGATGGAAATATATTAGTTGGACTAGAAATTCCTGATGATGTGGACAAACTTTTAGAAGAGGAAAAGGGAACTTCAGTTAAAATTATATTTGATAATACAAGTCAGCAGTCTTCTATGGCTCAAGGTATGATAGAAAAAACCATTGAAGACTATAATAAGCAGGTGGTATCCCACAGGCTTCAAAAGAGAAATATAGATGTATCCATACTAAATCCTGTAAAGGTAGAATATAAAACTTCAGCTACAGATAAGGACAGTATGGGTAAAATAATGCTTTCTATGCTTTTACCACTTTTCCTTGTTATATATAGCATAACAGGTCCTATGGGGGCAGCGGTGGATTTAGGAGCAGGAGAAAAGGAAAGAGGAACGCTTGAGCCGCTTTTAACTACCCAGGCAGGAAGAATGTCGCTTTTATGGGGTAAGTTTTTGGCCATAGCTGTAGTAGGACTTACAACCACGGGAGCTTCAATGATTGGGCTTTTAATATCTTTAACTAAATTTGGAGAAAGCTTTGGAACTGAAGGAGGAGTTAGTTTAAGTTTTGGCGTTTCAACTTTTGCCCTAATATTTTTAATGATAATACTTTTAAACATGACCTTTGGAGCATTAGAGCTTTCTATAAGCATATACGCACGTTCCTTTAAGGAAGCACAAACCTATTTAGCACCGCTTAATATAATAGCATTAGTGCCAGTTTACACAACTTATATGCTGGATGCTAGAAATATAGATAACTTTTACTTCCACATACCTGTAGCAAATACAGTGTGCCTTATTAAGGAATTTTTAGCAGGAGTGTTTAATACATCTCATATTTTAATTACCTTTGGATGGATTTTAATATACATTATGGCAGCTATACTCTTTGCAAGATATATGTTTAGTAAGGAAGAGGTTATATTTAGGACATAGTGAATATAGGATTTGCCTTTAGAAAAATATTTAATGCTTTTCTAAAGGCAAATCCTATATTTGTGTATTCAGCTTATAATATTTGATTTTATATAGAAGATAAAAGATTAAAATAATGAAAAACTTGTAAGATATAAAGAAATAATAATGAGATTTCTTTTATCTTTATCTGGTTCTATAGTTAGACAATTATAAAATTTATCTGATACCAAAAAAAGAGTAGCTAATATAAAATTACCTGCACTGAATATTTTTAATGTTATATCAATACCAAATACTATAAGGCATATAGGAAGTACAATTGCATCTATTCCTATAATGCCAAACCTTCTTTTATTTACAACATGCATAATATCACCTTGTATAATGAACATATAGTAAAAATTCATTATACTTTTCCTTTCATAATTTATTCCACAAATGTAGGCTATATTTTTGTCATGCCTTTTTTATTAAATAAATAATTATGGGGGTTTTCAAATTTGTAATGCAATTTTTTAAACCAAATCACTTTTGATTATTATAACATAAATTAGAATATTATTCCAAAATACCCTTATAAAATCAAAAATGTAAAACATATTAATATAAAAACTATTACATAAAATTATATAGTGTAATTAAAGTATTTTATGCAAATAATACATATAGCAAAATACTTTAGAAAGTAGTGAGAATATGGAGGCATCAAATAATATTAAATTAACAAAAGATATTAAAAAAAATAAGGAAATCCTTAAGGAAAGTATTCCTATTAAAAAAAGCTTTGATATCATTGGTAGAGAAATACTTATTGGACAGCTGGAAGCTTACTTAGTTTTTATTGATGGATTTGCAAAGGATAACATTATGCTTTGGATTCTAGAGGTACTTCAATCTTTGAAGGAATCAGAAATATCAAAGGATACCATTACTACTTTAATGAAAAGTAAAATAGGTTATATTGAAGTGGAAAGTTTTTCAGATATAAAGCAAATGACATCTTTAGTACTTGCTGGAGCAGTTGCACTTATAATTGATGGTCAAGAAGAAGGAATTATTATTGATGCAAGAGAATATCCTGTACGAAGTCCCCAGGAGCCAGATTTAGAGAAGGTTACCAGAGGATCAAGAGATGGACTGGTAGAGACTATTATATTTAACACAGCTCTCATACGAAGAAGGCTCAGGGATCCAAATCTTATATTTGAGATTAAAAGCGTAGGAAAGCGCTCACAAACGGATGTGGTTATTGCCTATTTAAAGGATATGGCTGATGAGAAGCTTTTAAAGGAGATTAAAGATAAAATAGATAGTATAGATGTGGGAGCATTGATAATGGGAGAAAAAACCTTGGAGGAGTTAATTATAAAAAAGCACTGGTATAACCCTCTTCCTCAGGTGAAGTTTACAGAAAGACCAGATGTTGTAGCAGCACATTTGATGGAGGGACATATTGCAATAATTGTAGATACGTCTCCTAGTGTTATGATTCTTCCTGTTACCTTGTTTCATTTTACACAGCATGCAGAGGATTACTATCAAAACATAGCTGTAGGAACTTACACACGATGGGTAAGGTTTTTAGGAATGATTTGTGCCTTTATATTACTTCCTCTGTGGCTTTTGCTAGTAAATAATAAAGCATATATTCCACAATTTCTGCAGTTTTTAGGTCCAAAGGAACCTAGTAATATCCCCTTATTCATTCAATTTATTTTACTTGAATTTGGGTTAGACTTACTGCGAATTTCGTCTATTCATACTCCAGATGTATTAAGCACTTCTTTAGGAATCATTGGTGGTTTGATACTAAGTGAGTTTGCAGTAAAGGTAGGATGGTTTGTACCAGAATCTATACTATATATTGCACTGGCGGCAATAGGGACCTTTGCTGCGCCGAGTGTTGAGTTTGGTCTGGCAATACGTATTTTTAGGCTGTTATTGGTTGTGATGACAGGACTATTTAACATCTATGGCTTTGTTATAGCAATTATCATAGTTTTTGTCATTACCTACACAACTAAGTCCTTTGAAAATGGGAAAAAGTATACTTGGCCCCTTATTCCTTTTGAGTGGAAGCCTTTATCACATATTTTATTTAGAATGCCAATACCAAGAATTAGAGATAAAAAATAAGATTGTGAACTATTGTGACAATAGCTTCCCGAGGTAAAATCCGGTAGAAACATTTTATACACGTTTATCTTACTTCGCACAATATTTATTAAAAATCAAACTGAAACAGCAAAATCTCTTTGCGCAAGTGCAAAGAGATTTTGCTGTTTCAGGCATTAATTTACTGAATTTACAGATATCCATTTTTGGCATGATTGTTGCTTAATAAATAGATAGATAGATAGATAGATAGTTCTTAATTTCAGAGTAAATAAAGGGAAGGTGAAAAAAATGGTTAATCACAATGATACGATTCTATGTAGGGATTCTAGGGAAATTGCTGAAGTATTTCTAGGAAGTGAAGATTTCACTATTGAAGAATTTGTCGCTGTAGCGAGATATGGTGCAAAGGTCAGGTTTTCAAGCGAATACTGTGAGAGGGTAAAAAAGACTAAAGGACTGCTTGAAAAATTCTTAAAAGAAAACAGACTTATTTACGGTGTAACAACTGGGTTCGGAGATAATGTAAGAAATGTAATATCCCCGGAGGATTCAGAAAAACTTCAGACTAATATCATCCGTTCTCATGCATGTGCGGTAGGAGAACCTCTGGAAAAGGAGGTTGTTCGAGCGATACAACTTATGATGCTACTTAATATGGGACTTGGGTATTCGGGTGCGTCGCTTGGAATGCTGGAACTGCTTAGGGATCAACTTAACAATGAGGTTACTCCTTTTGCACCTGGTGAAGGCTCAGTAGGTTATCTGGGAGTAGAAGGACATATAGCTCTCGTATTAATAGGTGAAGGAAAGGCATGGTATAAGGGAGAACTGCTGGAAGGTGGGGAGGCTTTATCCAAAGCGGGGCTCAAACCTGTAAAAATTCAATGCAAAGAAGGCCTTTCTTTACTTAACGGGTCAACTTCAGTCACAGCAATAGCTGTCCTTGCCATATATAATGCTATCCAGGCTACGAAAGTTGGGGATATTGCTGGTGCACTGGCTTATGAGGCTCTTCAGGGAACACTGAAAGCTTGTGATAAAAGAATAATCGATCGAAAAAAGCATATTGAACAGAGCAGGACTGCTGAAAATCTGCTGGCAATATTGAAGGACAGTGAAATATCCAAAGCCTGTATAAATTTAAAGGTTCAAGATTGTCTTGCACTCAGGCAGATACCACAGATGCATGGAGCTGTAAAAAGAACACTCCGTGAAGCTATGGTTTCTATAGCAGAGGAAATGAATTCAAGCAGTGACAATCCGATTATCTTTCCACAAGATGATGACGGTATAGCCTTGTCAGGAGGCAATTTTGATGGCTCATATGTGGGCATACATGCTGATTCCGCGTGCATAGCGATGGGAGTACTGGCAAAACTGTCAGAGCGAAAAATTGACAGGCTGGTAAATTGGCATTTGAGCGGATATCCTTCTTTCCTGGTAAAAAATCCAGGATTGAACAATGGATATATGATACCACAGTATACTGCGGCAGGACTCGTTGGGGAAATAAAAGTGCTTTCACATCCTTCGAGTGTAGATAATATTTCAACCTCTGCAAGCCAGGAAGACCCTGTTTCACTTGCATACTTTGCTTCGAAGAAGGCGTATCAGGTTTCAAAGAAGCTTGAATATATACTTGCTATAGAAATCATGACTGAAATCCAGGCGTTGGATTTTATCGAAGACATGAAACCATCAACTGTTACAAAAGCTGTCTATGACTTGGTAAGAGAAAAAGTTCCCCCTGTAGATCAGGACAGGCATTTTTATCCTGACATAGAATATATAAAGGATCTTATACATGACGGGACACTTGTAAAATGTGTTGAAGACAGGATAGGAAGCTTGAAGTTTTAGGATTTTGAAACTCAAAGGAAGTCCATGGATCTCCTGCCATTCTTCCGCCATAATTTTATACTTGGCGGAAGAATTATTTTACGGAAGAAATAATAGATTCATTGGAAAATTCGCCCGAAATGGTGGATTTTTTTAAAAACAAAAAATGATTTTGGCCTCCAATGTCGAATATATTTAGTTAGAAAATTGATTTTCTATTTATGATCTAAAATAGTATAATCAAACAAAGGAGGCTTTTATATGATTTCCTATGATGTAATATGCTTTTTAAATGAAAACGATATTCTTGAGCATATCGAATATTGTAACTTTAATAGTAATTATGATGATGTTAGTATTTGGAATAAATATATTGGGAAAGATATTAATAGTTTTTTAAATATTAATCTGAGCAAAAATAGTGGGTATGCTAACTGGAATGGTACAGTATTGCGGTTTACCAAGGTTAGGAATGTGATGGGAAGTGGATTTGTTCTCTATATAACAAAAGGCGTAGACGATAGTAAAATATTTATGGAAGCATTAGACTGTATTTCTGAGGGAATACAAGTCTTTGATCAAAATGGATATCTATTGTTTTGTAATAGATTTAGTGAAAAAATTGAAAAAACAAATAGAACAAATATTATAGGCAAACATTTATTAGATATTTACGATTTAAAAAAGGAGTATAGCACAATTTTAAATACAATCAAAAGTAAAAAGCCGGTTATAAATCGATGTGACCATTTTAAAAATAAAAATGGTGAAGTGATAACCACAATGAATTCTGGTTATCCATTATTTGTTGAGGATAAATTGATTGGGGCTGTGGGGCTAGTTCAAGATACTTTGGTTTCTGAACAATATCAAGAAAAGTCGGCTATTTTTGAAAAGTTTTTATCAGGGGATAAAGGTGATAAATTAAAAAATAAGAAGAAAAACTATTATGGCTTCAAATATCATCATTTTAATGATTTAATTGGTGAAGATGAAGGTTTTAAAGAGGCAGTTCATTTAGCGCAGAATATTTCTAAAAGGGACTGCTCAATATTAATATATGGTGAGACTGGTACTGGCAAGGAGTTGTTTGCTCAAAGTATTCATTCTGATAGTTTGAGGAAAAATAACGAATTCATTGCTATTAATTGTGCTGCTATACCTGAAAATCTAATCGAGAGCATCCTATTCGGAACTGAAAAAGGTTCTTTTACGGGAAGTGTTGATAGAATAGGTTTGTTTGAACAAGCCGAGGGGGGGACATTATTTTTAGATGAAATAAATTCAATGAATATTTATATGCAATCTAAACTTCTTAGAGTGCTGCAAGAGAATAAATTTAGGAGAGTTGGAGGACTTAAGGATATTGAATGTGATGTTCGAATTATATCTTCTACTAACGAAGAACCTATTTATTGCATAGAAAATAATAAGATTAGGAAAGATGTATATTATAGAATCAGTACAGTTACTATCAACATACCTCCACTTAGAGCACGAAGGAGAGATATTCCTATTTTGGTTCAGTGTTTTATTGAAAGATTATCCCGTATTTATTCTATGCAGGTAAAAGGGGTTTCAAGTGAGGTTATTAATATATTTAAAGAATATAACTGGCCTGGAAATGTAAGGGAACTTACACATGTTATTGAACATTGTTTCAACACGATGACGGATGATATCATTCAGGTGAATCATTTGCCGAAGTTTTTAAAAGATGATGAGAATGCGAGCGAGAAAGAAAATTTAGATTCTAAACTATTAAAGGATTTGATGGAGGAAAGTGAAAAAGATATAATAAGAAATGCACTGAAGCGTTGTAATAACAATGTCACAAGAGCAGCTGAAGAATTAGGTGTAATGAGACAAAGCCTTCAGTATCGAATAAAAAAATATAAACTATAACAGCAAAGCCGTTTTGCACTTATGTAAAATGGCTTTGCTTATATGGAACTTAATATTGGCAATTTTTAAGAAAATTCATTACTAGTGGTGCAAAAAAAAATTGCATCATTTAAGTTATAAATAATTATGAAATACATACTGACAATCAAAACTTAGCACCTTCTTGCTCACCTATCCATATTCCTAATATATCTTTATAGCATTTCATGTCTAACGCCATACAAATATAAGCAGCTTTATTCACAATTTTATGGTCAAGTGAATAACCTATTAACATAGTTATTTATTGGAGGATGTAAATGGGATACTATGTTAGTGTAGAACCAAATGTAAAAGTCTATGTGGAGGATCTTAATCCAAAGGGAAAAAAGACAATCGTATTTTTACACGGCTGGCCTGGCAGCCATAAATTATTTGAATATCAGTTTGATCAGCTTCCAAAGCATGGGTATAGGTGCATAGGAATAGACATGAGAGGATTTGGAGACTCAGATAAGCCTTATGAAGGTTACGGTTATGATCGATTATCAGACGATGTTAGATGTGTGGTTGATGCGTTAAAACTGCATGATTTCACACTGGCAGGACATTCAACTGGTGGAGCAATAGCTATCCGATATATGGCTCGCCATAGAGGACACGGAGTATCTAAACTTGCTCTTTTTGCTGCAGCAGCTCCTAGCCTTGTTAAGCGTCCAAATTTTCCATATGGATTAGAAAAAGAAGAGGTAATCAAACTTATTCAGGGAACATATGCTGATCGCCCTAAAATGCTGAGAGATTTTGGAGACATATTTTTCTTTCAGCATATAACTCAAGCATTTTCTGACTGGGTTTTTGACCTGGGATTACAAGCAGCGGGGTGGTCAACTGCAGCCATTGCAAAAACCTGGTTAGCTGAAGTATTATTTTACGATTTAGGAACAATAGAGGTTCCAACCTTAATTATTCACGGTATTCATGACAAGGTTGTTCCATTTACATTAGGTAAAGTACAAGAACAGTGTATCAAGAATTCAAAGCTTATACCATTTAAATTCAGTGGGCATGGTACGTTCTATGATCAGAAAGACAAATTTAATGAGGAATTGATGAAATTTATTGAAGAGTAAAGTTAATAATTAATTTAAGTGCCGTATGATTCAGAAGTGAATTCTACGGCACTTTTTATGCAAAATTATATTATTTTATAAGTGCAAATGGATATATTTGCCTTAATAATTTTGCTGGTTTATAATAAAATTAGAAAAATCGATATTATATTACATAATTACCTTAATTTTACGAGAGGAGATGAAAATGAGTAAGGTTGCTAATGCAGTAAAAATGATAATTTTATTAAAAAGTAGAGGAAAGATGAAAGCTAGTGAATTAGCAAATGAATTGGAAGTAGATGAAAGGATGGTGAGAAGATATAAAGACGATTTAGAACAAGCTCAAATTTATATTGATTCAATTCCTGGAAAGTATGGGGGATATGTATTACAAGGAAGGGATTATCTTTTAAGTTTAAATTTAGCTGAAGAAGAGCTTGATGCACTTATAACGGCAAAGGAACATCTGGAAAATAATAATTTTATCCTTAGTAAAGAGTACAATATGGCGTTAGATAAAATTAATGCTGCTAAAAAAGAAAGTGTGGATTTGAATATAGAAGGCACTTACTTTGTGAAGGAAACTAGAGCAAACTATGATTTTGATATGGAAAGAAAAATATGGATTGATGTAAAGGCAGCAATAATAACTAGAAATAAGATAAAAATAAGTTACAGTTCATTAGAAGGTGACTGTAAGAGTAGAATGGTTAGACCATATTCTATATTTCAGTATAAGGGAGCTATGTATCTTGTAGGTTATTGTGAGTATAGAAATGATATAAGAGAATTTAAATTATCTCGTATAAAACAATATGAAGTATTAGAAGACAAGTTTATTATGAATAATAACTTTAAAGTTAAAGACTATATGAAAAATTGTTTTGGAATATTTAATGATGAGGAGATATTTATAAGTTTAAAAGTTAAATATCCAATGGCACAGATTGTTAAAGAAAAAATATGGGTGGACAATCAGGAAATTATAGAAATTAAAGAAGATAATTCGATAATTTTTCGGGCAAAAATGAAAGGGTTAACAGAAATAAAAAGCTGGATTTTAAGCATGGGCAGTAACGCTTTAGTTTTAGAGCCTGAAAGTTTAAGGGAAGAAATAAAAGAAGAATTAAAAAAAGGGTTAAATTTATATGATTAATTTTAGTTTCTACCAATATATGTCCAGGTTATAACTTACAATTATATTAGGAGGTGAGAAAACTGAGATTAAAATGCGAATGTAAGATAGAAAAAATTCCAATAGCATATCAAATGATGTTTGTAAGCTTTATCAAAGAATCATTAAAAAAGACAGACAAAGAATACTTTGAAAAACTATATAAATTTGATAAAGATAAAGCAAATAAGAGTCCTAAAAATTTTTGTTTTTCAGTTTTTATGAAGGATTTTGAAAAACAAGGCGATGAATTTTTAATTAAAGACAAAGTTATTTTTAATGTTTCTTCTCCAGACTATGAGTTTATGATTAATTTATACAATGGAATTTTAAAACTTAAAGAGTTTAATTATAAAAACAAGTATTTTATTAACAAAGTGAGGATTGATCTTGTAAAAGAAAAGTCTATAAGTAGTAACACTGTGGAGCTTAACACATTATCTCCTTTATGTATTAAGGACAAGAATAATAACTCCATTGAGTTAAATGATGAAAGGTTTGAAAGTGAATTAAACTATATATCCAATAAGTCCCTTGAAGCTTATAGAGGATATGGACTTGTAACTCCTATTGTTTTTACGGATAGAGCAATGATTAAAAAGGTAGTTAAAGAAGATATAACAGCATTTAGAAAAAATACCGATAAGCCATATTACTATGTAAACAGTTATACTGGAAGATTTACATTACAAGGTAATATTAATGATCTTAATGATTTGTATAAGCTTGGGATTGGATTTAAAAGAGGACAAGGTTTTGGAATGATAGAGGTTGTAGGATAGGAGGTGAGAAAAATTACTACTATAAAACTTGAATTATCCGATTGGCTTTATAATGCAGGGATAGTTGGAATAGCTAATATTTTTGATGCAAATGATGTGGAGTATACAAAAGGCTTAAATTATATAGAGTTTGAAGATAGTGCATTAGACGATTTTGAGGAAAAGTATTTTAAGTACTTTATTAAGAAGTATGAAAAGTTTACTTCTTGGTATAAGCTAATAAGTTTTCAGGATTATATAGAAGGATTTAATATAAATACAATAGCAGAAAAAGATATTGAAAAAATAAATAAGTATATAAAAGATATAAAGAAAAAATTAACTAGTAATAGCTATAAGAGTGGATATTTGTTAATTAAAGATAACAAATTAGATTTGTTAAAAGAAGAAAAAAAATTGAAAAAAATAAAGTTAACTAAAAAGCAGAAAGCCAAAGATGCCGCAAATAGCATACAAGAACAATTCCAAATTATTAAAGCCATAATACAATATTTAAAAAAGGATGAGGTTAAGAAAGTAATATTATCTAAAAATATTATTTATGAAGTAATTCAAAAGTTTTGGAGTGAAGTAAGCTTCCTAAATAAAAATTGTAGTACGAAAAACATGTACGAGGAGTATAAAAGTTACTTTTTAGATAGTGCTATAAACTATATTAATGAAGACAAAAATAAATTTAAGTATTCTTGTTTTACATGTAACGGTAAAGTATCTAATTTAGAAAAAACAAAAGCTTATACTCTAACATGGATAAATCAAATTGGAGTTGACATGAAAAGAAAGACATCTCACTTTTGGAATTTCAACGCAGACTCATTTATTTGTCCTATCTGTAATCTGGTATATTCGTGTATTCCAGCAGGATTTACCGTTATAAGTGGTAAGGGATTATTTATAAATGAAAATTCAAATATAGAATCTCTCATAAAAATTAACAGACATTCCCTTGATCATAATTCATCTTTTGAGGATCTTGAGCAAGAAACTTATTACAATATAGTAGAAAACATGAGTCAAAGTTCAGTTGAGCATTTTCAAAAGGAAATTGAAAATATCCAAATAGTAAAGTTGGATTCTAACAATGATAGAAGACCATATACCTTTAACATACTTTCAAAAGATAAACTAAGGGTTGTAAGTGAAAATAAAAACAGATTAAAATCAATGATAAAAATTCATGCTAAAGTAGGTAATAAAGAATATTTAAATTTATACAGAGAAGTGTTAGCTAGATTATATGATGGAAAGAATCAATTTGACTTGATAAATAAGTTGCTATATCTAAAATTAGATGAAAAATTTAACAGAATTCAATTCATAGATATGATATTAAAAATTAATAACAGTTTTTTTGAAGGGAGCGATAAGGGCAAAATGGTAAGTTATAAAACTATAGATGAGTGTAGAAAAGCAGGCTTGTTACTTAGAAATGAATATATAAATAAGAATGCTAAAAATAAATTAGGAGGAATATCATATAGGTTATTAAATGCATTAAAAACCAAAAATACGGCTAGATTTATGGATACTTTACTAAACTCATATATGTATTTAGGAAAACAAGTACCAATGGCATTTGTGGATGCTTTAAAAGATGTGGATAGATTCCAAAGTATAGGATATTCTTTTGTATTAGGTCTTCAAGGAGAAAAAATAAATAATGATAAGGAAGAAGAGAAGGGAGAAGTTAAATAATGAATAAAAAAGGATTAACTGCAAGTTTTATATTTGAAGCTGAAAGTGCTAACTATGGAGAAGGTATTGGTAATGTTACATCATTAAAGAAGGTTTCAAGGGGAAGCGGTGAAAGTTATACCTATATTTCAAGACAGGCACTTAGATATAATATAATACAACAAATGGGGGTGGACAATACTCCTGTGGATGCAGTTGGAGATGGAGATTCAAAAGTACTACAGTTTGAAAAAAGTTCAACTATAAATGATTATCCAGAAATAGATCTTTTTGGATATATGAAAACTAAAGATGAAGTTAAAACTCGCTCAGCTGTAGTAAGATTATCAAATGCAGTAGCGCTAGAAAGCTTTAATGCAGATTTAGATTTTCTTACTAATAACGGATTGTTAGATAGATATAATACTCAAGGTGGAGAGATAAGAGATGGAGGTAATATTGCCCAAAGTGAAATTCATAAATCATATTATGCTTATACAATAGCTATTGATTTAGATAAGGTTGGCATTGATGAAAATTATAATATAGAGATAAGCAATGCAGAAAAAGCCGATAGAATAAGTAAATTTATTGATGCAGTAAAATTTTTATATAGAGATATAAAAGGAAGAAGAGAAAATTTATCCCCTATATTTGCAATAGGAGGAGTTTATGATATAAAAAATCCTTTCTTTGAAAATAAGCTTGCAGTTAAAAATAATAAAGTTGTAGTAGATTCCTTAGAAAGTGTTTATAAACTTGATGATAGCATTAAGTCCAATACCTATGTAGGACTTATAAAAGGTATATTTAACAATGACAATGAATTAATAGAAAAATTAAATGCAAAAGAAATGGGTGAATTTTTTGGTAATTTGAAAGAAAAAGTATCTAAATACTATAACGAGAATAAGTAGGTGATGCCATAAATGAAAGCAGTAAAATTAGAATTATACCAGAATTTAGTAAACTATAAAAAGCCTACTAGTTTTCAGCTTAAGGAAACTTATCCACTGCCACCATATTCAACGGTAATTGGAATGATTCATTATGCTTGTGGCTTTGAGGAATATAAGGATATGAAGGTTAGTATACAAGGGAGCTATTATTCAAAAGTAAATGACCTATATACAAGATATGAGTTTGGCTATAATAAAAACAATTATGATTTATATACAATATGCAAAAAATGTAGTAGTGTCCAACAAAATAAAAAAAGTAAATGCAATAAATGCGATAGTAATGAAGTCGAATATAAGTATAAAGCTAGAGGGAATTTCTTTAGTAGTAAAGGTGTAATTGGAGGAGATTTGAGCAATAAAAGTTTATATGCAAATGTTGAATTTGTAGATGAAAGTAAAAAAGGAAATGAAGGTATAGCAATAATAAGAGGGGTAGCTACTTCGGAGCTTCTTGTAGATGTGAAACTAGTAATTCATATTATGCCAGAGGATGAACAGTTACTTAATACTATATATGAAAGTCTTAAATATCCTAAGGAATACCTTTCATTAGGAAGAAGAGAGGATATTATAAGAATAGATGATGTAAAGATAGTAAACCTTTCTGAAGAAAAGCTTATAAAGGCCGAAGCGTTAAAATATGATGCATATATACCTATAGATATGCTTGGAAAAAGAAAGTTAAAAACCAATGCTACCATATACAATTTAAATAAAAAATATGATAAGGTTCAGATAAAGAAAGACACTGAAATACGTCAATGGGAGAAAGTAAAAGTTATTCATGGGGTTATGGATAAAAACGAGATAGCAGGAAGAAATAATATACTAAAAGATGAAGAGGACAACATTGTATTTTTCGCATAAGATAGGGTTTAATCCCTATCTTTAATTTTAAAATAAAAGTGGTGATAGTTTGAAAAATTTATTTTTAGCAAAAACAAAGAACATGGAGACTATAATTGATCATACAAATAATTTATATGAAAATTATTTGTTGTTAAAAAGTATTTATCCAAACATAAAAAATATAAATTGGGATATATTAGAGATGGTTTGTTTGTACCATGATTTGGGAAAGATAAATACAAAATTTCAAAATAAGTTAATAAGTAAGTTGAAAAAAGAGAATTCAAACTTAAAAGAATTAGAAGATACATTATTAGAGATAGATGAAATACCACATGGATATTTAAGCCCTGCTTTTTTGCCAATAGATTATTTGGAAGAAATTTATGATGAGGATGAAATAAGAATACTATTTCAAAGCATTTATTATCATCATAATAGAGAAAAAGTAGATAATGAAAAACCAATTCAAATAACGATAGAGGAAGATTTATCAAAGTATTGGGATGATTTTCAGTATGATAAAATTAATAAAGTACAAAGCCTCAATCCATCATATATTGAATATACAACTATAGATAGAATTCCAGCAGTTGATGATACAGAAGAAACAGTTCGTAAATATATAATGACAAAAGGGTTATTAAATAAGATTGATTATGCAGCTAGTGGTGGAATAGATGTAGAAGTACAAAATAAAGATTTATTAGAAAAAACTATGAAATCTATAGCAAAAGGTGGATATAAGCCTAATAAGCTTCAGGAATATATGTTGCAGCATAAAGAAGATAACAATGTAATAAGAGCTTCCACAGGAATAGGTAAGACAGAAGCGGCATTATTTTGGATAGGTAATAATAAAGGGTTCTTTACACTACCACTTAGGGTATCTATAAATGCTATATATGATAGAGTTATTGATAAGATAAGATTTAATAAAGATGGAGTGGCACTTTTACATTCGGATACTGCATCCGAGTACTTGAAGAGAAATGACAATGAATTAGACTTGGAATATTATGCTATGACAAAACAATTATCTTTGCCTTTAACTATATGTACTTTAGATCAATTGGTTGATTTTATTTTTAAGTATGAGGGGTTTGAATTAAAATTGGCTACCCTAGCTTATTCAAGGCTTATTATAGATGAAATTCAAATGTATGCCCCAGAAATGGTAGCTTTTCTGATAGCGGCTTTAAAATACATTACTGATATGGGAGGAAAGTTCAGTATAGTAACAGCTACATTACCTCCAATATTTTTATATTTTATGGACAAACAACATATAAGATATGAGAAACCGGAGCCTTTTTATAAAGAAGTGAATGGAAAGATACAACTAAGACATAGAATGAAACTATTGAATGAAGATATAAATATTAATCATATAAAAGAAAATTATAAGGATAAAAAGGTGTTAGTAATAGTAAATACAGTAAAAAAAGCTCAAGAATTATATGAAGAATTAAAGAAAGAGCTTAAAGATAAAGTGGAAATTAACTTGTTTCATAGTAGATTTATAAAAAAAGATAGGGCAGAAAAGGAAGATCATATTTTTACAATGGGACAACTAGATAATAATAGTAAAGGAATATGGATTACAACTCAGGTAGTCGAGGCAAGCTTGGATATTGATTTTGATGTGCTATATACTGAGCTATCAGATGCATCTGGACTTTTTCAAAGAATGGGGAGAGTTTATAGAAATAGAGATTTACAAGAAGGGGTTACAAATATATATGTATATTTAGGAAACGAAAAGTTACCTTCAGGTATAGGAAGTGGGGATAAATCCATAATTGATAAAGATATATTTGAATTATCTAAGCAAGCTCTTATAAATCATGTAGGGAAAGATCTTAAGTCAAGAGAAATAGATGAGAAGGATAAAATGGAATTAGTTGAACAGGTTTATTCTATCAACAATTTAAAAAATAAAAATTATTATAATAAGATTGATAAAACACTTAAAAGTGTGATAGATATTAAAGCTTTTGAAATTGATAAAAAAGAAGTTAATCTTAGGAATATAGATACAAAAACTATAATTCCAAAGAAAGTTTATGAGGATAACAAAGAAATTATAGATGAAAATATTAAAATTACATCAGAAGAAAGTAATGTAAGCAAAAAACTAATATCAAGAAATTTAATTAATGAATTAACTTTAAGCATACCTAGTTATATGTATGAAAGTGCTAAAAATAATGGGTATGTTGAAGAATTTATTAACGTAGATGAGTATAATGAAATCCCTGTTGTAAGCTATAATTATGATTTTGAAGAAGGACTTACATATCCAGAAAAACCACAAAAATTTAATGAAGATATGCAGTGCTTATAGGGTGAAATCATGGATTTTGAATTAGAAAAATTTAAGACACAGGGAGTTAAAGTTAATTACTACTACATTTGCAAGAGAAAACTTTGGTTATTTTCAAAGGGTATTTCTATGGAAGATACTAGCGATAGAGTTATGAGTGGAAAGATAATACATGAAGATTCATATCAGAGAAAGAAAAATAAAGAAATGCTTATAGATAACGTATTAAGGCTAGATATAGTTGATGATGAATATATAAGAGAAGTAAAGATAAGCAGTAGAATGCCTAAGGCAGATGAAATGCAGCTTATGTATTATTTGTTTTATTTAAAGCATCTGGGTATTGATAAAAAAGGTACTATAAATTATGTCAAAGAAAAAAGGGTTGACGAAATTGAGTTAACTGAAGAAAAAGAAGAAGAGATAAAAAATACTCTTATAAATATTAAATCTATTGAAAATCAAAAAAATCCTCCAAAACTTGAAAATCTACCTTATTGTAGAAAGTGTTCATATTTTACCTTTTGTTATGTAAAGGAGGAAGAATAGATGGAAAGAGATTATTATATTTTTAGTAATGGAGCTTTAAAAAGGAAAGATAATACCTTGTATTTTATAACTTCAGAAGATACAAAAAAGGCACTACCCGTAGAGCAAATTGATAAGCTACATGTTTATGGAGAAGTGGATTTTAATACAAAATTTTTAAACTACTTAACTCAATTTGGGATAATAGTAAACATTTATAATTACTATGGTTATTATTCAGGAAGCTATTATCCAAGAAAGAAAAATGTATCAGGTTTTTTATTAGTTAATCAAGCCATGCACTACAATGATAATGATAAGAGATTGTATCTTGCAAAGTGTTTTATTGATAGTGCAGCTCATCATATTTTAAGAAATCTTAAAAGGCACAAAGAAGATGTATCTGAATTTATTACTAAAATTGAGATTGAACGTGAAAATGTGATGAAGGCTAATGGTGTTCCAGAACTTATGGGTGCAGAAGGAAGAATGAGAAAGATTTATTATGAGACATTTAACATTATTTTAAGAAATGGATTTGAAATGAATAAAAGAGAAAAGAGACCTCCTACAGATCCAGTTAATGCCCTTATATCTTTTGGAAATAGTCTTATGTATACTACTGTACTTGGAGAAATATATAAAACTCAGCTTGACCCAACGATAAGCTTTTTACATGAGCCTTCTACAAAGAGATTTTCTTTAAGTCTTGATTTGGCTGAGATATTTAAACCACTTATAGTAGATCCTATTATATTTAGTATTATTAATAATAGAATTATAGCAAAAAATGATTTTGATATAGAGGATGGAATTTGTTTTTTAAATGATAAGGGAAGAAAAAAATTTGTTTCAGAATATGAAAAGAAATTAGAAACTACTATAAAACATAGAAAATTAAATAGAAAGGTATCTTACAAAATGTTTATAAGACTTGAATGTTATAAATTAATAAAGCATTTTATTGAAGATGAAAAATATAAACCTTTAAAAGCCTGGTGGTAAACTTATTTACAAATAGGAGATGGTTTTATGTTTGTAATTCTTACTTATGATATTGAAGAAAAAAAGATAAATAGAGTTAGAAAGATTTTAAAGAAATATCTTACTTGGACTCAAAATTCAGTTTTTGAAGGAGAAATAACAGAAGGAAAACTTCATAAATGTCTTTCAGAAGTTAGTAAAAATATTGATAAAAGAACTGACTCCATATATATTTATACAATTAAAATGACACACAATATAAAAAAAGATATAATAGGAGTAGAGAAGAGCTTTAATGAATTATTTATATAAAAATTTTGCAGTAATGCGAACAAATATTCATAAAGTGCGAACCCTTTGATACAACTTGCTTAAAGGCCCGTTTTTCAAATTGTTAAAAAACACTACTGATGGTTTACTGCAAAATTGGAGAATGTTGATGTTATCAGGCCTAAGCTAAAGCAAGTAATATCAATGGTTTAAACATTTATGGAATTTGGGCTTTTATATTAACTATGTGATATGTAAATCTAGCGTGGCTATAGAGAACGAAGAAAGCATTCCACTTTTATATTAACTATGTGATATGTAAATCTAGCAGAGCCTGTGAAGAATGTAATACAGGTATAGTCTTTTATATTAACTATGTGATATGTAAATACTTTAAAGGATTGCTTAATTGAACTTATAGTTCCTACTTTTATATTAACTATGTGATATGTAAATGCGGAGAAACTACAGTTAATAATAAAGTGGACTTTTCCTTTTATATTAACTATGTGATATGTAAATTTACAAATACTACAACATTTGATGGGGCATGAAAGTCCCTTTTATATTAACTATGTGATATGTAAATTAATATTCACCGATTTGCTTAATGGTATTGACAATACTTTTATATTAATTATGTGATATGTAAATCATTCTTATGCTATGACAGCATGGAGAAGTCCACAAGTCTTTTATATTAACTATGTGATATGTAAATGTGGTTATCTGGGGCAAAATGGCTGAAAGTGCAGCAACTTTTATATTAACTATGTGATATGTAAATGGATAATCAAAGATTAAGACTTGTCATCCCACTAAGCTTTTATATTAACTATGTGATATGTAAATTAGAAGAAACAAAACGCTATTTAGGAATAAAAGAAAACCTTTATATTAACTATGTGATATGTAAATTTGGGATGGGTAATTATAGTCATAGGGGCGCTAATAGGTTTTATATTAACTATGTGACATGTAAATATGTATATCATAGCCAAATGATGGATTAGTGGCTATAGTTTTATATTAACTATGTGATATGTAAACGCATGGTTTAGTAATCTCTGGACAAGTGTAAAAACAACTTTTATATTAACTATGTGATATGTAAACTTTATAATTACAAAAGAAATTGGGTTTGAAGATATACTTTTATATTAACTATGTGATATGTAAATGATGAATCTAATAAATTAGTGTTTGATGTAAGAATTGCTTTTATATTAACTATGTGATATGTAAATTGTTGATGTACGGAAACAAAAGGGAATGGTTAAAAACCTTTTATATTAACTACGTGATATGTAAATAATGATATATAAGATAGTCTGGTGTATATGTTATAGCTTTTATATTAACTACATGATATGTAAATGGAGCTGTAGGTATATTATTTTCAACTGCAAATTGCCTTTTATATTAACTACGTGATATGTAAATTTCTAAATACATCTAAAGTGTAATCGTCAATATCTTCTTTTATATTAACTATGTGATGTGTAAATTATAATTATAGACTATAAAAAGGCAACAGCACAAAATCTTTTATATTAACTATGTGATATGTAAATAATGGTGGATTAGTGGCTATATAATTTCCGTTTTCAAGTTTTATATTAACTACGTAATATGTAAATAAGTAAGTACCAACAAGACCTTTAACCTTTCCCATTGTTTTATATTAACTAAGTGATATGTAAATGGGTTCAGCTGATGGAATTAATAGCAGTAGAAAATTACTTTTATATTAACTATGTGATATGTAAATTTAGGTAGCATTACAAAAACGTCTCCCACAGGAGTTCTTTTATATTAACTATGTGATATGTAAATCCAACACAAAACGATAGTGGTGTAGGGGTTGCAGGTCTTTTATATTAACTATGTGATATGTAAATTTGTTTAGATGCTGCAAGATACGGGGTGCAAGGTTTAGTTTTATATTAACTACGTAATATGTAAATAAGTAAGTACCAACAAGACCTTTAACCTTTCCCATTGTTTTATATTAACTAAGTGATATGTAAATTGCCCTAAAGTCTTAAGGTCTGGAAGCTTTGTTGTCCTCTTTTATATTAACCATGTGATATGTAAATTGTTTAAATAATCTAGTTTCAGTTACGAATTGTTCTGCTTTTATATTAGCTGTGTGATATGTAAATTGACTAAAGTCACAGGTGTGCGTGGCTCATTAATTAAGTTTTATATTAAATAAGTGATATGTAAATGGGTTCAGCTGATGGAATTAATAGCAGTAGAAAATTACTTTTATATTAACTATGCGATATGTAAATGTTAAAGTTAAGGGAACAGTAGCAACTAAAGAACAGGCTTTTATATTAACTACGTGATATGTAAATGTGTACATTGAAGGTGAAAAAGTTGCTAAAGTAACAGCTTTTATATTAACTGTGTGATATGTAAATGTAGGACTTGGTATAATGGCGACAATGTTAGGTGTTTCTTTTATATTAACTATGTGATATGTAAATTAGCAATAAAATTCACATTAATAGATACTTGGGACGGCTTTTATATTAACTATGTGATATATAAATTCGGCTTCATTAACTTTAAATACTATTAAAGAAGCAATAGAAATCTACTGCTTCTTTTATTTAGGTATGATTACAAATTTAAATACAGTTTAGAAACAATTATTTATATAATGGCAGCAAGCCTTAGGGGGACAGCTTACTGCCTTGCATAGGTTAAAAGGGGTTACTATTTCACTTCATGGGTGGTGATTACAATTTTATTTCAGTTTTTTCTCTGTCTACTACATAAGCACCGCTTTTGCTAGCTAAATCACCATCTTTTGTCTCAAAGACATTTTGGGCAATTATAGTGTCCATAAGGGTATTTGCTTCTGCTGCAGTTACTGCATCTTTTATATTGTTTACTGTGATGCTGGTCTTCTTTCCTCCAACGTTCACAAAGGATAAAACTAAACTCTTAGCCATAAATCATTCCTCCTTTTTTATGAATAAATCAATATTAAATTGTTGAGTTAAACACGCTGTCTTCTTGTTTCTTAGCATACAAAACTGGATTTTTAAGTACTGGAGATATTGCCTTAGCAACAGCATTTAAGGCATCATCAGTTGCAGCAGTCTTGATTTTGGAGAATCTTTGACTTCCAAGAACGTCCTTGCCCTCGTCATCAGTTCCTACCACATATTCAATAATTAAAGACTTTTTAACCATATCAGCTGTAACAGCCATACTATCAACTCCTTTCACTATTTAATATGCAGAAAAGGAGAAAGTGGGAAAAATTTTAGTGCTATTTAAATTCTTTTCTAAGTTTTTTTAATACTCGTTGCAGCTTATACCTTCCTTGATTATAAGTAATTCCTTTTATCTCTGCGTATTCTTTAAGACTTTTATTCTGGAGGTAAATCCAGCTTATTAGTTCTTTTTCCTCCTTATTTAATAGCTTCAAGCTTTCTTTAAGTTTTTGGTGAGTTTCCTCTTTTAAATAATCCTCTTCTAAGTTAAATTTATCTTCTATGCTATCTCCAAGAGTTAATCCTTCACCAGTTTCAAATTCCATGCTGTACTCTCCATTATGTCGAGCTTGCTGCCTTATGAGATAGTAAAAGTTTCTTTTAATTGAAGCTAGGGCATAGTAATTAAAGTTCTTATTTATAGGCTTGTACATCTTTATAGCCTTTAAAAGGCTCACATAGCCAATTTGAATTAAATCCTCCATCTCATAGCCATTTACATAGGTAAGATGGGCTTGTTTTATAATATAAGGTTTAAAGTAATTAGTTAAGGTTTCTAAGGATCTTTTATCTGAGCATTGAGCTTTTAAAACCAATTCCTCTAAATTTATCAATACACATCCTCCCATATTTCAATAAGTTTAACCTATTTTTTGCTTGCAATAGTAAAATACTTCAGGTATAAGGTTTGCTTCTTCAGGATGTAGAGTCTTCCACTGTATCATTTTCTTAGCTAAAGATTTAGAAAATCTCTCCTTTCTTTTTCTAGCAGCATCTTTGCTAATATGTTTTAACTGTGCGTAGTACTTTAATGGAAATTCACGAAAGTGCAATATTATATCTAGTATTTCTTTGTGTTCAGGTTTCAAAGTTTCCTTAACCTCCTTTGGAATAGGATCATAAATAATATGCTTTTCTATAGAATCTTCAAGTATTTCATATGGTTTGCAGGAAAGATTATCTATGCATTTTGTTGAATCTGAATTTTCTATATCTTTATGGTAAAAAACAGATACAATACGTAGTTTTTTCTTTATGGGCTTTAATATCTCACTTATATATCTATCAGTGGTAATATGTGAAAAGGAAAGAAGTTCTGAAAAAGTCTTACCTTTAAATTTTTTTAAGGCTTTATATAGCTCTAGTTCTGTATCAAAAACTAAATCTTCTAATTCATCACTATCTATAAATATTTGCTCATTAACACATAAAGTTTTGCATTTATTATAAATATGATGTTTGAAATAATACATATATTTTTCTAATAGCTCTTCACTAAAGTGTATCTCTTCTTTCAATAATTCTATAACTTCATATTTCTCCATAATAATACATCCCCTTTATCGCTGCCCCTTAAAATTTTACCCCATATATTATATAAGAGGGGTTGAAATTCCATTTTTGGACGGTTTTTGAAAAAATATTAAAAATTTATACTAAAAATAAAATTTTTTTAAAGTTTTCAATAAAAAACGTCCATAAAAAGTTTTTTACCCCTCTTATATATATAAAGAGATTTTTATAAAGATAGGGGGTAAAGAAAATGCAAAGCAATCTACTTATAAATGACAAACCTGTGGTTATTAATACAAAACTTGCAGTGGTACTAGGATTATCCGAAAGCATTGTACTTCAGCAAATGAACTATTGGATTGAAAAATCAAAACACATAATTGAGGGGAAAAGGTGGATATATAATACATACTCCAGCTGGCAGGAGCAGCTTCCTTTCTTTTGTGAAAGCACCATAAGAAGAATTATAAAGAAGCTTGAAAGTATGGAAGTTGTTTTATCTGGAAATTTTAATAAATCAAAAATGGACAAGACTAAGTGGTACAGCATAAACTATGATACTTTAGATAAGCTTCAAGAAAAATTCAACATGAAAGATATAGGAGAAAACAGCTCTAGCAATAATGATCATATGGATGAAAATATTGATGAATCGAACTGCTCAAATTTAGCAGTGGATGCTACTGATTTAAACAAACCAATACCAGAGATTACTACAGAAGAGGAAGAAGAGATAGGGGCCAGACCCCTGGGTGAAAATGGTAAAACTGCAGAAGCAGTCAAAATAGAGCAAAATGAGGATAGCAGCAGTCAAATCATTGGAAACAGTGAAGAAGACAACCCTAAAGATTTCAATGACATCTTAAGCTTTTTCAATTCAAACATTCACTTAACAACTCCTCATGAGTGTGAAAAGTTAAAGCTTTTGCATGAGGAGATAAAAAATCCAGATTTAATATTAAAAGCCATGGAGCTTGCCGTGGAAAATAGAGCTAGAAGCTTTAGGTACATTGAGGTGGTTTTATATAACTGGGTGGATCTTAAATTACATACTTTACAGGAGGTAGAGGACTACATTAACAAAAATAATGATGGTGGAAAAGGATATAGTGCTGTAAATGCTTCAAAAGAAGGGAATGGAAATCATGGAGAAAACAAATATTCAAAATGGGGAAGTGGACAACATTCAGGAAATTATAAAAAGGCTCAGAGCAAAGAGCATGGAAAATATGCAGGCTTTAAGCCAGAATGCACAGAAGTGCCAGACTTCACCGATGAAGAACTGGAAGACTTTATATAGTGATGATAATGAGCAATCTGATAAGGAATATGAAAACTTACATGATGCTAATAGTAATTTATATGATAATAAAAATAATAGTTTATATGGAGCCAGTTATGATGGTTTATACAATGAAGAAAAGGTTTGTCCTAAATGCCGAGGAGTTGGATTTATAGTAAAAAGAGATGAAAAATATCAGGACATCATAACTCCATGCAGCTGCAGCCTGAAGGATAATGTTAAATCAAAGTGGAAAAGAGCTGGTTTAAATGTTGACAATTCAAAGTTAAATTTTAAAAACTATAAGGTTTTTAATCAGCTTACAAGATATTGTAGAAATAAGGCTTTAGCTTATGTAAAAAGCTTCAAGGAAATAAGAAATAGGAGACAAAACAGCATAGCCTTTTTAGGACAAGTAGGCAGCGGTAAAACACACCTATCCATTGCTATAGCCATGAACTTAATGGAATTAGGTGTAAGGGCTTACTATATGCCCTATAGGGATGTAATCACCAAGATAAAGCAAAATATGCTTGATGACGAAGCTTATAAAAAAAGTATGGGCAAGTATAAGACTTCAGAACTTTTGATAATAGATGATTTATTTAAAGGAAAGGTTACGGAATCAGACATCAACATAGTCTTTGAAATAATAAATCATAGATATTTAAATAACTATCCTATGGTAATTTCCAGCGAATATACTATGGAAAAACTTTTGGATTTAGACGAAGCAGTTGGAAGCCGAATTTTTGAAATGTGCAGAGGAAACGTGGTAGAAATCGAGGGGAAGGAAAATAATTATAGGTTGAAAGAGAGATGATGAAGTTTATTGAAGGATAAAGTTATTGTAAATCAGTAGGTAGAACTCTATAATATTATAGTGCCACCCGCATGACAAGTGGCAAGTTTTCATAATTTAGATAAAGGGCTTATTTAATATTAGCTAACAGGAGGTGAAGACATAGAATGACGTTTTTAATTGAGTTACTAGCTAGAAGCTTTATAGAAACATTATATATTGCAGGAATGATTATTTTAGTTGGGTTACTCCTTGGAGTATTAAGAAATAGTTCTATAAGAAATTTTCAAAGAAGTTTTGGTAGTAAAGCATTAATGATAACAGGGATTATTGGTGTTCCAATACATGAGCTGAGCCATGCTGTTTTTGCTTTATTATTTGGTCATAAGATTACTAAGATAAAATTACTTCAAAAACCGGATGAAAATGGGGTAATGGGATATGTACAGCATAGTTATAATCAAGGCAGCATTTATCAACAGATAGGAAATTTTTCTATAGGTATAGCACCGATATTTGGAGGGGTTTTTTATATAATTGCCTTAATGCGTTTTATAATACCACAGGCTTATAACAAGTTTATTTATATTTTAGTAGAAAGTTTGGATATTACAGTATTAAATAGAGGTACAATGGAAGGAATAATAAATTCTTATAGAGAGCTTATAAAAGTTATTTTCTCGCTAAAGAACTTTGAAAATCCATACTTTTATGCGTTTTTATTTATATCCATATGTATATCATCCCACATATCATTGAGTTATGCAGATATAAAGGGAGCATCTAGAGGATTATGGGTTATATTTTTAATAATATTTATACTTAATGCTTTAGGTTTGTCAAAGTATATATTAACTATTAATTTAATAAAATACAATGTTTTATTAACAGGATTTCTAATTATAGCTGTGATACTTTCTACAATAACATTCTTAATAAGTTTAATTTTCATTACCGTTAAAATGCATTAAGATTTAATTTGCACAAGGTAAAGTACAAGAACAGTGTATTAAAAATTAAAAGCTTATACCATTTAAATTCAGTGGACATGGTTCGTTTTATGATGAAAAAGATAAGTTTAATGAGGAATTGATGAAATATATTGAAGAGTAAAGTTAATAATTTATTTAAGTGCCGTATAATTCAGAAGAAGTGAATTATACGGCATTTTTTATGAAAACTCATATTGTTTTGTAACTAGTAAATGGATATATTTGCCTAAATAATTTTGTTGATTTATAATAAAATTAGAAAAATCGATATTATATTACATAATTACCATATCACTATAATTTAATCAATAATGGTAATAAAACACAAAGTTATAACATTTTATTATATTCAGATAGTAGGTGAAGAAAATTATGGAAAAAGAAAGCCATAGAGAACCAATAAAAAAATCAAGTATCAGAGAGACGCTGTTTAGTATTATAATAGCCTCTTTAACAATTTTAATATTAGGATTTGCTATAAATTTGAAGTATGCAATAGGATATTTATTTATTCTTATTATTCATGAATTAGGTCATTATATTACATCAAAATTTTTAAAGGTAAATGTTGTTTTTGGAGGCTTTACTCCTATTGGAGCATATATAGTTCATGAAAATCCTAAAAATTGTAAAGAAAATGCACTTATTGCAATGGGAGGACCGTTATTTGGAGGTATACTTGGACTTATTTATTATATAGTTTATCATGTTACTGGGGATTATACATTTTTAGTATTAAGTTTTACCTCAATAATAGTAAATTTAAGCAATTTAATACCTGTAAAGCCTCTTGATGGTGGGCATATAGTTGAAGCAATATCCCCTATTTTATGCTATATTGGATTTCCATTTTTAATATATATGTTTATATCAGTAAATAAATTAAAGAGTAAGATACTATTATTTTTTATTATGGTAGCAGGTGTTTATCAAACATATAATTTCACTATCAAATATAAAACTGATTCTTATTACAAACTGGACAAATATAGTAAAATAAAGTTTATAATTATATATAGTATATTAGTATTATCTTTAGCAATCAGTGCCATATATCTTTATAATACATTCAATTATAAAGATATATTTAAAAGCATTTTCAGATTTAAATAATTATAAGTTAAATAAATTTCTGTGGTATTTTTTACATTAAGATTATAGATGGACAACCCCATATATAATTTTTCATTAAATTCCAACATTATGTTAAAACATAGCTAAATTAAAACTTCCATTATTTATTTGATTATATAGAACTTAATGGTACAATTAGGACATGAGCGAACTGTAATATAATACTTATTTGTAGAATTATGTGAACTTGAAAGGAGTATAATTATGAATCACTTAACTATTTTTGGAATTGCAGTAGCAGGGTTATTACTATGGATAGTAAGTAGTATTATCCAGATGCGAAGTGATATAACACGCATAAATATAAATTTAAATAAGATTGCTAAACAAGTTGGAGTACCTGATACAATAACGGATGAATTAAAAAGTCTTATTTTAGAAGGTAAAAAAGTTGAAGCAATAAAAAAATATAGAATTGCTACTGGACTTGGATTGAAAGAAGCGAAAGAATATATTGATTCCTTAAGTAAATAGGAATTTTAAATGTGTTAATAATTTCTCAAAATACGAATTAAGGGAAGTCAAAAATGACTTCCCTTAAAAATTGATATGTTATCAACACTATTCTAAAACATGGTCAAATTTATTAATACAGGACATATGTTCCAGTAGATGGAGAGTATATAATCGTTGATGTAAGCAGCGAAGAGTTTAATGTGCTAGATAAAGTTATTATTAAACAGGATAAAAAAACTAAGAAAATTGATATAACTAATCAATATTTTAAATTTATATGTAAAGCTGATTATAAGGTCTATTTAGCAACCCTTGATTTTTCAAGGGTTTTTCTTTTAACTTAAAATTTTGATTATTAAAGTAGTAATTATCTAATTGAAGCTTGGGTTATTGTACTTTTAATATGTAATACTATCAATGTTCATATGGCGGCCATGTTTATTTTTGTAACAAACTGTCTTTTTAATTGCAGCCTGCTTTGGTATAATAATTATAAATGTAATTCGAATAAGAAACATTTGAGGGGGCTGACTACCTATGGATTCAACACTTTCTCATATAACTGATTATATCAGACAATTAATTGAAACAACACAATCTGTTATTAGATTTGATATGTTTGTAGTTGATGAAAATCTTTATCGTATTATAGGTACTGGAGAATATGAAAAATATGAAGGTCTTCCATTGCCAAAGGGAGGTTCTACTGATTATGTAGTTAATTCGGGAAAACCTCTTGTAATAAATAACCCTAAGGAACATGAGGTTTGCAAAACATGCCCTGTAACTAAACTATGCTATAAAGAATATTCCATTATATATCCGATAATAAAGCAAGACAAAACAATTGGAGCCATTGCTATAGGTGCCTTTTCTGAGGAAATGAAAAGACAACAAATGGATAAGGAAAAGGATTTATTATTATTTCTAAAAAATATGGCAGATTTTTTAAGTTCTAAGCTTATTGAAAAAGAGAACGCAGAAAGGCTTAAAACAATTTTAAATACTGTAAATGAAGGAATAATTGTTACTGATAGCAGGGGTCAAATAATTTCATATAATGATATAATAAAAAAAATATTTCACATTAAACCTGATAACAATACTTATATAGGAGACATTCTGCCTATTCCTAATATCTCTGAAATAATTGAAAGAAAAGAGGTCTATGATAATTTTGAATTGAATCTGGATACTCCTTCAGAAGAAGTAAGATTATACGTTGCAATAAAACCTATTCAATCCATGAATTGCAATTCTGAAATACTTTTTTCCTTCAGAGATAAAAAGGAAATGGGAAGTATTGCATATAAACTACTGGCTGATTATTCATACTTAAATTTTAATTTGGATAATATAATCGGTATTAGTGAAAGTATAAAAAAGTCAAAGGATGATTCGGTTATTGCTGCAAGAAGTGATTCAAATGTTTTAATCCGTGGAGAGAGTGGAACTGGGAAAGAGCTTTTTGCTAGAGCAATTCATAATAATGGTAAGAGGGAAAAGAAACCCTTTATAGCTGTCAATTGTGCAGCAATACCTGAAAATCTATTGGAAAGTGAACTTTTTGGATATGAGGATGGTGCCTTCACGGGGGCCAAAAAAGGTGGAAAACCAGGAAAGTTTGAGTTGGCAAATAACGGAACATTTTTTCTTGATGAAATAGGAGACCTTTCGCTTCATCTCCAACCAAAGCTTTTGAGAGTTATTGAATATGGAGAAATGGAGCGAGTAGGTGGAACGAAGCCAATAAAACTCAACATTAGAATAGTTGCTGCTACAAATAGAAATTTAGAAAAAATGATTGAAGAAGGAGAATTTAGAGAGGATCTATATTATAGACTTAATGTCATGTCCGTAGATATTCCGCCTTTGAGGGAAAGAATGGAAGATATACTTGTATTAATTAGGCACTTTATTGAGGTATATAATAATAAGTATGGTAAAAATATAAAAGATATCTCTGATGAAGCTAAAAAAGCATTTTTATTATATAATTGGCCAGGTAATGTTAGAGAACTGCAAAATGCAATTGAATATTCAATGAATGTGGAAAAGACTGATATAATTCAGTATGATAGTGTATCTAATAAAATAAAAAATCAGTCCCAAAAAGGAAAACAGACATTAACAAGTAAAAATATTAAACAATTTGAACTAGAAACTATCCGAGAATTACTTAATGAGTATGGATATAGCATGGAAGGTAAAAAAAAGGTAGCTATGAGCATGGGGATTAGCCTTACAACATTGTATAGGAGACTAAACTCCTTATAATTAGTTCAGAATTTGTCAAATTGGAAAACGAAATTATCAACTTGGCAAATTTGTAGAAAGCTGAAATTTAGTGTAATTATGTAGATAATATAACCTTATTTTCATTTTGAAAAATCAATTTGAAAATAAGGTTTTTTTCTGCAGATTTATAATATTGAGAATGTTGATTTTACGCCATTTTCTTCGTTCAATTTAAAACAAAACATTGGCACGGTTTTTGCTTATTATAAATTATGAAAGTCATATAACTTTATTAAACAAAATCAATAGAAAGGAGGATAAATCCTACTAGTTGAAAACGATTGTAAATTATAGAAACTGTGGTAGCGGCAAATACAGCAAGGATTATTAATATATAAGCTATTATGGATTCATTTAACAGTGTCAAATATAATTTTCAAAAATTAAAAAAATTTTAACTGATGAGAAATAAGGGGGAAACCACAATGACAAAACCAATTATTGGAATTACGTCAAATTTCACAAGAAAAGATGAGATAGGAACAATAGCACACTTGGGTGCACCACTTCAGCAGTGGCAGTTACTTGCAGATGATTACATTAGAGCAATTGAATTAGCCGGTGGAGTTCCTATGATTTTACCTATAGTAGAGGATTTTGAAAATTTGATTCAAGTTCTTCAGGTATTGGATGGTTTAATTATTACAGGAGGAAATGATGTAAATCCATTACTTTATAATAAAGCTCCTGAATCAACTCTTGGTGAGATTTGTATCAAACGTGATAATGTGGAACTTGGCATTCTTAACAAAGCTCTAAATGACTTTAATATGCCTATTATGGGAATCTGTAGAGGTTGTCAACTGCTAAATGTACTTAAGGGTGGAACTCTTCACCAAGATTTAGTTGCAGCAAATGTTACTAAACGTGAACATTTCCTAGCCAATTATCAAATTGATTATGCTACTCAGACCGCTAAAATCGAACATGAAAGCAAACTTTATGAAATTTTTAAAAGTAATGAAATAGGAATCAATAGTTTTCATCATCAAGGTGTTGATAAATTAGGAGATGGCTTAATAATAACTGCAAGTGCTGAAGATGGAGTCGTTGAAGCTATTGAGCAGCCAGGTGATAGATTTGTTATGGGATTACAATGGCATCCTGAAATGCTAAATGGTAAGGCTAATAATTTTTCTAAGTTATTTGAAGCATTTGTTGAAGCATGCCTCAAAGCAAGATCATAAAAAGATTAGCGAATTAGAAAATGAAAACAAATCAGTGTAAAAGCTAAAAGGCTCTTACCACTAGATATTAGAGAAAGAAGGGGAATTTATGTATTCTAAAAAAGAGTTAAAAGATGTTCTTATCGTAGGTTTCGCATTATTTGCAGTTTTTTTCGGTGCAGGTAATATCATATTTCCACCAGCAATCGGTTTGGCTTCTGGTAGCAGTTGGTCACCAGCACTTATAGGTTTGATTATTACTGGAATTTTATTGCCTGTTTTAGGAATAATTGCAGTTTCAGAAGCAGGTGGGTCTTTTGCTGAACTTAGTAAACCAGTAAGTTCATGGTTTTACATAATATTTAATTTAGCTGTTATGATTGGGGTTGGAATGTTTGCAAATATACCTAGAACAGCAGCTGTTGCATATGAGTTGGGTGTTCACCCTTTATTCCCACAAATTCCATCACTTCCAGTAATTGTTATTTATTTTGCATTAGCATATTATTTTACAATAGACAAATCCTCAGTAATAGATAAGGTTGGTAAAATACTAACACCGGTTATGATAATATTATTGACACTTATTGTTATTAAAGGACTTATTTTACCTGTTGGTGTTCCATCAGATACTGGTATAAAAAATGCTTTCTCAAATGCATTTATTACTGCATATCAAACAGGAGATGTTTTGACTGGTCTCCTTTGTGGGGCTCTTTTCGTTGGTACTATTAGATCAAAAGGATACACAGACCCAAAAGATAGTAAGCGTATTGTCAAGGGTGCTTCACTTATTGCTTTTATGGGATTGTTTATTGTATATGGAGGGTTATTGTTTATTGGTGCATGTGCTAGTGGAACGGTTCCACTAGATACAGACAAATCCGTATTGCTTACTGGTCTTGTAAAGCAACTACTTGGAAATGTAGGTATAGTAATGCTTTCGGTAAGTGTATTTTTAGCAACTTTAACTACTTGTATCGGTCTTACTTCTTCACTAGGTGATTTTATAAGTGAAGTTACAAAAGGTAAAATCTCATACAAGGCATGTGTAACTGTTACTTACATAGTTGGTATAATACTTGGTAATCTTGGAGTAGAAAAAATAATTGGCTATGCTATACCTATATTTGTCGCAATTTACCCAGTAGCAATAATTCTTGTATTCTTTGGATTATTCAATAAATATATACCTAATAAGGGTTCATATAGAGGGGCTGTTATTTGCACATTACTTATAAGTATGGTTGATGCATTAGCAATGTGGGGCTTAAAAATGCCAGCAGTAAGTGCTTTAATTGCTAAGATCCCATTTGCCTCATCCGGGTTTGCATGGCTAATCCCTGCAATTGTTGGATTTATTTTTGGAACTATAATTTATAAAATGACATATAAACAAGACTTGGAAATAGTTTCATGATTTGGAATGTAGTGTACTCACAAATAATTTAAAACATATCACCATGTAAGTGAATATACGCTAGACTATCAAGAAGTCAGTTAACAAGGCTGACTCTTTGTTTTTATTATGATAATTATTATGGAAGGTGATTAGATGAATAAAAATAATTTTGAAAATAAAATGAGTTATATAAGTATATTGATTGTTGTGGGACTTTTGATATCATATTTTCAACAAATGGCGCCATCACCCTTACTTGGCGTATTGAGAGATTATTATAACATTGGTAACAATGATGCATTACTTAATTTATCGATATCAATCATGTATCCACCAATTATTTTAGCCAGTATTGGTGGTGGAGTTATTGAACATAGGGTTGGAACGAAAAACCTATTTACTTTATCAATGATGTTCGTTGGTATTGGAGTATTAATTAACTATGTGTCAGTTAATTACACAATCTTTCTGATTGGGAGAGCATTATATGGTATAGGCTTTGGACTGGGGATACCATTTATCGGATCTGCTATTATGAAGTGGTACACCCCAAAACAACGTGAGAGTATGAATACTATAAATGGTCTATTTCCTTTTGTCGGAACTGTAATGAGTTTTTCACTTCTTGTACCAATGTACACACTATTTAAAAAATCTTGGAAACATGCAATAGGTATATCAGGTTTTATAATTATTATTATATTAGCCTTATGGATAATGATTTTTCATGAGAAAAAAACTGATGACGTAAAGAGAAATGATGAAAATGAAGTTTATGAGAAAAATATGTATTTAAATCTTTGGAAAAGACGTACTATTAAGCTTTTGTGCATTACTTTTGTTTGTGATTTCTTTTGTTACTCTTATATGTCTGTAATTCTGCCCACATTCCTTTTAGAAATAGGAAATATGACTGAAGCTTCAGCAGGCTTTTGGTCAGCTATAGCCTTTCCAGCTATGGGAATAATAGGAGGAATGATTGGCGGGGTGATGATAACAAAGACTGGGAAAAGAAAGCCATCCATGGCATTAGGGCAGATTTTAGAGGTAATAGGAATTTCATTTGCAGCCTTAGGATCAAGTGTTTCTGTTTGGTGTGCAATTATTGGTGTAGCGATATTTGGATTAGGCAATAGCATTTGGATGCCAGGTGCATATACTGTTCCAATGGAGCTTGAAGATATGAACTCAAACCGCGTTGGTGCAGCCTTTGCACTGATCTCTTCATGTGGATTTGCAGCGGGATTTCTTTCACCGATTTTTGGAGGTTTGCTGACAAATATGTTAATGTCAATCTCCAATATTAATAATCCAATCCAAAATCACGCATTTGGTCTTAAATGGAGTATGTTCCTTTTTGGATTTATAAATTTGATTGGGTTTATTAGCGTTACATTAATGAAAGAAACTGGACCTGGTATACCAAAAATAAAAACGCATAATTAACTGAAGTACTATTTTATAATTTGGGGACAATAAATGTAGATAATATAAAACTTATATGAAGGAGCATCTTATGACTCAAATAGTAAAGAGAGGATATGTCGAAACGGATAAAATAGAGTTTAATGATAAAAATTTAAGTCTATTAAAACAAGCTAAGCAGGATATTTGTTTTTTATTAGTAAATGGATATATTTGCCTAAGTAATTTTGTTGATTTATAATAAAATTAGAAGAATCGATATTATATTACAAAATTACCTTTGGGGCTAATTGTGATAGTATTAGCGTTTGTTTTTAGGCTATCTGACAAGATAAGACAAAAAATCAGGTGCAAGTAAGATTATGAGCAAAAGGCGATGTAACTATTTAAATTGCAACTTTACACATTATTTTATTTTGAGGTATACATAATCTTTAGGAGGAATTAAGTGAAAGATAATATAAATTGTATTAGAGAAAACTGGAGTAAAATTATAAACGAATACAATAAGTTATTAAGAAGACGTTTCTTAATAAAGAAATATGATAATAATCTTAATAAAGGAGCAATAGATGAGCAAATAAAAAAAGCAGAACAAGTGTTAGGATTTTCATTTCCAAGTGAATTAGCAGAACTGTACAAATGTAATAATGGAAATATTACTAATGGGGAGGAAAATGTTTATTTAGGTGCTATATTAGGATTGCAATTTATATCACTAGAAGTACTTATATATACATGGAAAGAATGGTGTGAATTTACCCATGAAAAAGCTCTAGATGAATATTGTACATCAATTAATGAAGGTAAAATAAAATGTTTATATGCTAATGATCATTGGGTTCCATTTGCTTCTGATGGGTGGGGAAATCACATTGGTATAGATTTAGATCCAGATATAAACGGAACTATAGGACAAGTTGTAAATTTTGGAAGAAATGAAAATGATAAGATTGTTTTATCAAATAATCTAAATGAGTTTCTTGAGCTTATGATTAATATTATCAAAAGTAAAGATTTTAAATTGGTAAAAAAAATAGGAGAAGAAGCAAAATTTAATCTTGGCAGTGGAGATAAAGGAATACATACTATTGACTATTTAAAAAAGACATTAAGAAATAAATAACACGTTTACTTTATATTAATTATATGTGATATGCAAATTTCTAGTACGGAATATGATTATAATGTGACGTAACTATTGAAATTGGAAATGCAAACAATGTTCTTTGAGAATTGAATAATAAGGTGTTAAAAAATAGAATTATGTTACATTTATTGTAATATTAATAATCTTTCACCATGAAGATTATGATATAATTACGATTAGTAAAGTTAAAATAGTAAGATAAAACGGTTCAAATAACCTGAAAATAATAAGCTAATTTTAAGAGGTGAATGATGCCAAAAATTTATATAAAAATTCTTAAGGATAACAATCAAAATAAATATTTAATGTTTGTTAAGAAATTTATAGGTGAGGGAATATCAAATATAAAAAGTAAAATTGATAATGGCCAGTATGTTGCTACCTTTGATTCCTTTGACGAAGATAATAAGATAAAAGAATTTATACAAGGTATTGAAAAGCTAGGTGGAACAGTTAGATTGTTTGAAGAATATTGTGGTGACATTGATGAGCTAGCAGTAGAAAACTTTTATAATTTATTAGAAAGAAACGAAGAAATAAGGAGACAGACTCAGGACTTTACTGAGTTGGAATGTACAAAAATTATTGCGGTAATAGATAAAAAATATATAAATTTAAATGATAGCCACTATAAAATGTTGGGAAATATAGGAGATAGTTTAGTTTTAGAATTTGACTATGATGAAACTTTGAAAGTTTTTATTAATATGCTTATAAGTAATGATATTGATGCTGTATTATATCAAATTGGATATGAGGAAGTATCTTTCGATGAAGAAGATAGAATTGGTGTTGGAGAAATACTACCATTAATTAATGAGTATCTTTGAAAGGAATTATTATTAGGTACGACCTGCTAGGATTATCTGTCCAAATAATGAAGTGTTTTTAAATTATGTTATATTAAGTATAATACTGAAATTATAGTGTATTGAAGAATTGTAACTTATTGTGAAATAGAATTATATAAATGACTTTGATTGAGGTGGTATAAATGAGTTTAGGGTATACGGGTTATGGTAGGTATAAAGAAGAAATAGATGGATGTTTAATATATGAGTATTCAGGTGAGAATTGGAATGCCCCATATAATAAAGGTGATTGCCTTCAGTACGATGGATTGATTTCTATTGAAAAGAATGTACTTGATGAAGATAGTTATGTTAAAGCAATTGAAGATGGAAGAATAAAGATAATAAAAGAATGCAAAAATGCCTTTAATCGCTTTAAAGATATTAAATTCGATTATTTGGCTCTACGTATTATAATTCATATATTTAATGATTATAAGGAAAGCGGAGAGATACCTAAAAAAGTAGGTTTTATCCAATAAAAGATTTGTAATATTAAATTAACCTATTTTTTATTTGGTCATATTTTTCTTATTTAATATAACAACTGAAAAAACGAACAATTTACCTGAACACTGTATTATTCAAAGTTGAATTCTATGGTGTTTTTGTGTCGCATTTCAACTATAGTGCGACTTACAGATTACTTTTATATTAGCTATGTGATATATAAATTTCTAGTACGGAATATGAAATTATTGCGACGTGATATATTGTGAGTCAATAATAAAAATGAAATGTTCTTTGAAAATTGAATAATGCGGTATTAATAAAATGTATAAATGATTATCTTTATAACCTATTAGTAACTCCAAAAGATTTTACAAGATACAAATTTGTTATAAGTTTTATGCAATCTCCATTAATTTACATTGATATTTATAAATGTTATTATTATAATTTATAAAAATATCTAAATTAAAGGAGACTTAAAATGAATCAAGGACAAGAGAATTTCTTTAACTTTATAATGCAAAATGTAGAAGAAAAGAATCAAGAGAAGGCTAAAGAGTTATTATCTGAAAGCTTTGGAAAACAAAATGATGGTACATTTAATAAAGAATACATGATGACTTTTATTCCTAAAATGTTAGAATTAATAAAGCCAGAAAATGTTGAAAAAGTAAAAAATATTATGATGAGTCATAAAGCATAAGATATTTAAAATGCAATATATTTACTAATATGTTTATTGTTTTTATTCAGCTAGATTATATTATTATAAGACAAAATTTAAAATTATATTTTTAAAATACCGTATTATTCAACGAGAATATGCGGTATTTTTTATGTCGCAATTCAAAAATAAATATGGAACAATATATAGTTTTAGAACACAAGGGAAAGAGTGGAAGCATATAGGGGGTGTTTTTACGTTGAGGTATATGCCTAATCCGGCTTCCTTGAAAGCCGGATGTGATGATACGACGGTCATGCTTACTTTATTCAAGCGAATAGTCATAGCGAATGAAACCTTTGTGATGCGCAATCTTGTCATAGAGAACACGAGCGTTGGCATTGTTTTGGTGAGTTTGCCAATAGAGTTTAGAAGCATTATGTTCGCGTGCAGCTTGAGCTACTTGCTCAATGAGTGCGCGAGCTACCCCATGCCCACGGGCAACTTCATCGACAAAGAGGTCTTGTAGGTAACAGACTTTTTCCATCCAGATAGTGCGATGGAACAGGTAGTGAGTGATACCAATCAAGTTTCCTTGAAGATATGCGCCAAAACCGAAGATTTCATCGGAGTTCAGCAAGTGGTTCCAAACTTCATCGTATTCGGAGTCGGAGAGCTCAGTATTGTAAAAGGTTTTGTAACTTCGAGCCAAAATGTTCCAACGGTTACGGTCCGCTGCTCTTAGCGGCTTTATGTCAATTATAATTTGTTGATTCGATATTTTCGTCATCTAATAATCATCCTCCCAATTATAGTAATTGCATTTAACTAGTTAATTGTAGTGTGCAATATACGATTTTCACGGCTCCAGAGATATTTGAATTAAACATGACGCATGTTTAATTTTACCATATATTTGACACAAATAATAGAATTGAATAATGCGGTATTTACACTATATGTTATAATTTTAGGTAAAATAAATGTTAATTATATTTTTTATATAAGGAGGAATTAAAATGGAATATTTTCATGTTGATGTTTTTAGCAATGAAATTTTATCTGGCAATGGATTAACTGTTGTTTTTTGTAATGAGGAATTAGAAGATAATCTTATGTTGAAATTAACACAAGAGTTTAAGCAATTTGAAACAATTTTTGTGAGAAGAATAAATGATAGTATATTTAATGCAAGAATTTTTACAGTAGATGAAGAATTGGATTTTGCGGGGCATCCTATTTTGGGAGCAGCTGCTACTATTCATAGTCATATTTTTAGAAATGAAGAAGATATAGCAATTACATTTCAATTAAATCAAAAAATAATTATAGCTAATTCAAAAAAGATAGAGGAGTATTATGAAGTACAAATGAATCAAGGAAAAGCGGAATTCCTCTGTGAAGTTTCAAAAGAGAAGAGAAATAAATATGTACATGCATTGAACTTGTCAGAAGAGAATTTAAGCGAAGAATTTCCTATGGAAGTTGTATCAACAGGATTACCATACTTATTAGTACCATTAGCTTCAGGAATAGAGAATGCAAAAATAATTAGTTCTAAATTTGAAGAAATGTTAAAAGAAGTAGGTGCTAAATTTGCTTATATATTTGATGTGAATTATATAGAAGGACGGACTTGGGATAATCAAGGAAACGTTGAGGATGTTGCAACAGGAAGTGCAGCTGGACCATTAGGTGCATATTTATATAAGCATAATATTTTTAATGTAGGTCATGAGATTATAATAAATCAAGGAAGATTTGTCGGCAGACCTAGTAAAATTAAGGTTTATATGAGCACTTCTGAAAAAGAAATATTAGTGTCTGGAGAGGTAGCTATTTTGGCAAAGGGAACTATTTTACTATAATAATAAACGTAAAAAATCGCATTATTCAAGAGATTGAATTTGCGATTTTTTATTGCGCAATTCAAAAATAGTGCAAAGTGCAGATTACTTTTATATTGGCTATGTGATATATTAATTATATATAAAAAATCCAATAAATTGGAAACTGTGTGGTGGGAAAAATGGATAAATTTCAAAGAGGTATTGTTGTAATTACTTTTGCTTCATTGGCAATATATATAGTTCTTTTAATAGTGAATGTTGAAAAATCCTCTAAGTGGATAAAGTGGTATTGGCAAATGGATGTGGAGGAACAGAGAAAATATGATCCTCGAATTGCCATATGCCGTTTGAAAAAAGTGCTTGTTATAATGTTAGCAGTGGGTATATCTGGATTTTTGTTGTCTTGGTTCATTAAACCTGTAATTTCAATTATAACGTTTGGAGTGATTATGGTTATACTTGTTTTTTCTATTGGTTATATTGGACCAAAGAATTGCTTACTAGTAGAAAAAAAGTAAGATTATAATCGCAAAACTTCAATTTGTAGGGTTGAAATAGCCTCCAACATTATAAATATAGAATAATTCCTCTGGAGTAGAAGATACATTTATAGGAGTGTGATTATGAATGAATGAAAAAAGACCTTTTATAATAATATTCATTGGAGGTATAAACGTTTTAATTGCTTTAATATCAATATTATTATCAATATTTCCCGATCTTTTAGAAAGCCTTAGTTTTTCTGCTATACCATTACCTGTTTTTTCACATGATATAATGAATATAGTATTATTTATAATTTTGCTAATAGCATCTTATGGCTTTTTAAAGCTTAAAAAATGGGGCTATTGGACAATGATAACTTATAGTACATTTTTCCTATTAGTATATATTATTTGGTGTCTACAAAATAAACATCTATTTCTTTCTACAAACTTTATGCTGACATTTATAGAATTAATATTTATTTTGCGAACAAAAAAATACTTTTATGAAGAGAAATTCCATTCATAATATTACATTAAAGGTGTATTATAAAAATTTGGGACAAATTTAGCGCAAATGCATTAAAACATTGATATATTAGTATTGTGAAAGAATATTATAAAGCACTTGGTTAACTCCAGGTGCTTATTTAGTTTGTTGTAAAAAAATTATAACTGCAGCATAAACTGCAGCTATGTTTTAAATTATGATTAAAGTTTATTTATTCTCTCTATCTCCCATGGAAAAAGGGTCTCCTAGGGAAGAAAGGTCTCCTATGGAAAAAAGGTCTCCCAGGGAAGAAAGGCCTTCCAGGGAAAAAAGGTCCTCCAAAGAAAAAAGGTTCTTCAAAGAAAAAAGGTCCTCCAGGGAAGAAAGATCCTCCAGGGAAAAATGGTCTTCCAGGGAAAAATGGGCGGGGAGGATCAGGATCATCAGATCCACTATTAGGCATCATTTGGGCAGGAGAAAGCTGCGTTGGCATCATTTGAGTTCCATACATCATCGGACAACAGCACATCATTGGACAGCAGCACATCATAGGACAGTGCATCCCCATGTGAGGGTCTTGGCGATAAGCGAAGTCAGCTTCATTTGAATCTTGATTAAGATTTTGTTTAGGGCCTTGATATTCGTTTCTAAATGCCATTAATAAGCCTCCATAAAAATTCTAAACACAGTATCATAATATGCAGCATATAAAAAATGGTTAAAAATATTTTGAATGTGTAAATTAGAATTTATATTACTATCTGAAGATGTAGACAAAATGGCTAAGGGTAGATACTTATCATGTCCTTATTGCTCTAGTAAAAGGGTGAATAAAGAAAATGCTGTTGATAGCCTTAGAGAATGCATGAGAGAAAGAAGTTATAAGAGGGTAAAAGGAGCGGTAAGGCAGAGATAGATTTTATTGCAAAGGGAAGTATAGTTACATATTTGTAATTATGTAAATGAAATTTAAATGTAAACAATAAAAATGTCATAAAAATAAGGAACGTTCCAAAAGAAAACAGGGTACACAACCTAATAATAAAAATGCAGTAGGCCATGGAGCTCCAGCTAAGAATAAGAATGCTGAAACTCATGTTTTTTTCTAACTATCTTCCAGAGGAAACCTTGGAGCTTATCCAAGAAATAAAAACAAAAACTCCTTTAGATATTCTTTGGGATCAAATAATTATTGAGTATGCAGCAATAATAAGAGCTCAAAAGATTATGCACGTTGAATCTAAAGATGAAATGATTAAGTAAAGTAGTTGCTACAGCTCCAAACTAAAGTTTACACATGAGAAAAATGCGACATAACTAATTGGAAATGAAGATAAGAATAATGATCTTTGACAACTGAATATTGCGGTGCTTTAAAATAGAATTATAATTCATAAGTGTAATAATAAGGTGTTAAGAATATGGAAGATGTGCTACAATTTTTGTATATTAATAAACAATTGTAAATAAATGTGCAGTAAGGATTATTTATATTTGACAGAGGTGACAATATGATTAAAAAAAGCTGTTTTATAATTTTGGGCATAGCGTTTGGACTATTAACTAAAACAGGAATTAAGAATGTTTTTCCTCAGATTACAGGTACACCATATGTTGCATTGATGCTATTATCTTTGGTGCTAATTGTGATAGTATTAACGGTTGTATTTAGGCTATCCGACAAGATAAAACAAAAAATCAGGTGCAAGTAAGATTATGAGCAAAAGGCGACGTAACTATTGAAATTTAAAATACTATTAATGTTCTTTGAAAACTAAATAATATGGTATTTGAAATATTAATTGGTAAAGTTATGGAATATATGGATAAATATTTAATATTATATAGTATAATTTTAGTAAGCTCGTTCTTCGTTGGAAGATAAGACGAACTTAATTTATGTAATAGGAGATTGTGTATATGGCTGATTTACATATATATTGCCTTAGCGACCTGGATGAAACAAAAAAACGTGAAGCTGTCGGCTTATTTGTTGACGGATTTAGAAATATATTTTCATTTGCAAAAGATAAGTCCGAATTGGTTGAACTTTTTATGTCATCTTTGGATGATTCAATGATTTATGTCTATTTCCATGAGGGAAAAGTTACTGGGATTCTTGGAATTGGCACAAATAAAAAAAGAGTATTTTGTTTTGACATTCAAGTATGCAAAAAAATATTCGGAAAATTTAAAGGAACGATGATATATAAACAACTTAGATTGATTGCAGAAACTCCAGCAGTAAAGAACGATTGTGATTTATATATTGATTGCTTGACTACTGATGCAGGTATGCGTGGAAAAGGAGTAGCTACAAAGCTATTAGATTTTGTGTGCCAATTACCAGAATACGATGAATGCTATATAGAAGTGCTATCCAAAAACACCAATGCAAAACGACTCTATGAGAAATTGGGATTTAAGATGTACAAAAAGAGCTTTAATTTTTTTACTGTTATTCAGGGATTTGGATATCCGATAAAAATGAAGAAGCGAATAAAATGAGCATTTTGTTCGTTGGCCTTATTCTAATGATGTGTAACATTGGTAATATATTACGTAACACAGGGTGCCTAAGAATAATAACATTATTCTATAATATGAAATATAGCAATTAGATTATGTATCAAAATAATTATTTATACATAATCTATAGTAATATTTATTCTTTGCGGGGGTATATATGTACAGGTGTCCTTGTTTTTATAATATGATGAGATGTAATAATAAAAGGATGTCTCCGAAAAAAAATTTACTATAGGAGAAGCTATATGGATTGCTAAATATTTGAATATTAAATTTGACAAGTTTGATGTAGAACAATTTAGAATTGGATTAAATGTTGAATTAGAGCATGGTACTATTAACCCATTTACTAACACAACTAATGATGATCCTATTATAACTGGCAAAATAGCTCTTGCTCATTTAAATGAATACCCAGATTATTATAAAAGGCTAACTAAAATGGAGGAGGAGGCAGAAAAATATTGGGGTGATTAAATTCTAAAAAGGTAATTCAACAATTGAAAGAATGGATCAAAATACAATGACATGACACAATTTCCTATTTGATGTCACAACTGAAAAACGAACAATCTACTAGGACACCGTATTATTCAAACCTGAATTTTATGGTGTTTTTACGTCGCACTTCAAAAATAGTGCGACTTACAGATTACTTTTATATTAGCTATGAGATATATAAATTTCTAGTACGGAATATGAAAATAAAGCGACTAACTATTTAAATTGAAAGTATGGACAATTTTCTTTAATAATTTAATCATATAGTATTAAAAACTAAACGTAAAAAACAAAGAGTCAAAATGACTCTTTGTAATATTTTTTAATTTATTCAACTGTTGTTTGGGCCTTATTTATAACATCTGAAAGTTGCTTACTAGGTTCATTATATGGTTTAATCCAACCTTTGTTTACGGTTAACTCAGTAAGTGCTGAATGGCCGCCAACTACCTGAGTAAGACCAGATGAATAAATTGCTCTTAATTCTGGTGTTGTGCTTGTAATTGTTGCGTTTAAATAGGCATCCGCTGCACCTTTAGCAGCTGCAAGCATATTGCTGGCTATAACTTCATCATTTATATCAGTAGTGTTTTGAACTATGTTGCTTAAAATAGTTGACATATCATTTTACCTCCTTTAAACTCCTGTAATGCTATTTTCATTAATAAATTGCTGTAACCCTTTTATTCTACCTTCAGATGCCAATATACCTGCTTCTGCTTGCTTCTTTAAATCATCATCTGTTATAAGTGATTGCATTGCTCTTGAAACTGCTAAACCATCACTTTCAAGCTTTAATAATCCTGTTAATGAAAGTATTTCTCCTTCAGCAAGTTTTCTCATTTTAAAACCTCCATTTCATACTTCTTATATTGATTTCTGCATTAGTATATGTAATTTATATAATGCTAAACATAAAACTTATATTTTTTTAAATAATAAATAAGATAAATATAGTCACATAAACGATTAAAAGAAATATAGCATAACTAATTGGAAATGAAGATAAGAATAATGATCTTTGAGAATTGAATAATGAGGTGTTAGAAATTCTTATGCTTTCTGTAATTAGTGAAAATATGTGGGTATTATGGTATAATATTCATGTTAGTTTAATTATAGTTGTAAAAAATCATGAAATAGTTATTAAATTATATAACTTTAAACCAATACAGATGATGATTTAAGATGTATATTAAGCGAATATCTTTCAAGTGTTTTTAAATTATAATAAGAAGATTATGTAAAAAAGTAATATAGAATATAAATATATAAGGAGTAATGAGATGAAAGATAATTTTGATAATGTAAATTGGCATTTTGATGATGCCTATAATGGATATTGTAAGCGCTTTAATTGTGAAGAGAATAAAGAAAACAGCAAGCATATTGAAGATGGAGTAGTGTATGCTGCAACTCATATGGGAATGTATATAGCATGGATTATTAAACATAACTTGGAAGGAAGTATTCATAGGGAATATTCCAAGGAAGACTTGGAGAAAGTAAGGAATGAACAGATGACAGGAGTGGAGTTTTTACTTAAAAATTGTGATGGCAAGTTGTGGAGTGAAGATTTTAATCAGGAGGGACTTGAATTTACAAAAGGTTATTATGAATACTATTTAAGAGATTATTCAGACTTGGTTTTGTGTGAGTTTGATATAGAATACAACATATATGAAGTGGAAGATAAATGGAATAACTACAAAAGTATAAGCATTATGCTAGATACTGCCTATAGTAACTTTAAAAAAGGAAAAGTAGGATGTGTGAGATAGAATAATTAATACATAATTACTATTTAACATAACAATTGAAAAATGAATAATTTGCATGGACACCGTATTATTTAATATTTTGAATTCTACGGTGTTTTTGTGTCGCAATTCAATTAAAATTCTAGTTACTATTTAATATGCGAATTAAAATGTTCTTTGAAAATTAAATATTGCGACATTTACAAAATATGTTATAATTGGTTTATGATAGTTAAGGAAGGAGATGATATATATGAAGTCATATAAAATTATATATCTTAAAAACATGAGGAGGGTGACTATATTTTAGCCCTTCTAAAGACAGGGGGATATGATGAATAATATTAAAAATGAAGTACTGATTGTATTGACAGAGAGATGGAATGATTGGGAAGCAAGTTATGCCATTGCAGTTGTCAATTCTTTTTCAGATTATGAGGTTAAAACAATTGCAGTTGATGATGTTTCGAAGATATCAATGGGCGGCATTAATGCGTCTATTGACTACAATATAAATGATTATCAGAATTTTAATAACCTTGCCATGGTTATTCTCCCAGGTGGTCTTTCATGGGAAGAAAATGATTATAGGGAAATTGCAGAATTTATTAAGAAGCTCATGGAATTACACATTCCTGTAGCAGCTATTTGTGGAGCAACTACTTTCTTATGCAAGCATGGGTTACTTGACAATGTAAAGCATACAGGAGACAGCCTAGAATTATTTCAAGAACAAAAAGGATATAGGGGAGAAGCGTTTTATATCCCTGCACAGGTAGTTGTTGACAATAAAGTTATCACTGCAAATGAAACTGCTGCTGTTGAATTTGCTTATGAAATTTTTAAGATATTAGAGATTGACAGTGACGAAGAAATGGCGCAATGGTATGATAACTTTAAAAATGGTGCAATTCGCTAGAATGTGAGAAAATCATATGGACAAATTTCAATTTTTTAATAAATTTAAAAAGTAAACAAAAATAATATATTAAAGTATCGCATTATTCAGAAATGAATTTGCGATATTTTTTATGTCGTATTTCAAATATAGTGCGACGTACAGATTACTTTTATATTAACTATAGGCTTTGATAGTGGAACTGAAAAGCTATCCTAATAGTCCTGTTTTAACATTATGTGAGCAATACTAGAGACATTAGTAAATAAAGGGCAGGAAAAATTTGCTTAGTGCCGAGATAATGATTACATTGCTTGATAAAAATATCAATGTAAAAATTGAAAATATATGTTATAATTTCAATTGATTTAATTAAAAGTTAAATTTTACAGTAGAGTGATTACACTACCAAATAAAGAGGCGATATATCATTTGAGGAGGTTCATAAATGCACCTAAGTAGAGGAGAAGAGAAAAGAAAAGTCAAATTGAAAACTCAAAAAAGATTTAGAAGAGGTATATTTCTAGGCCTAATTATTGTAGTTTTTATTTCATTAATTGGCTTATCCTATGAAAAAATTGGTCAATATAATGACTCTAAAAACTATCCTCAAGTAGGAAATATGGTTAATGTAAATAATCATAAAATCAATATATTTAGCGAAGGAGAAGGGGATGTAACTGTAGTTTTTACTGGAGGATTAAATGAGCCAAGCTCTTATGCAGACTTTTATCCTCTTTACAATGTAATTTCAAACTATACTAAAATAGCTGTTTATGACAAACCTGGACATGGCTGGAGTGAAGTAACAGATGTTTCAAGAGATATAGATTCTATTGTAAAAGAAATGCACACAGCTCTTTTAGAATCAGGACAAAAGCCTCCATATATACTAGTTGGCCATTCACTAGCATCATTATCATTAATAAGATTTGCGCAAACATATAAAAATGAAGTTTCGGGCATTGTATTAATTGATGCTGGTAGCCCAGAGTATTATTTTAAAAATAAGGTTGGATCCAGCAATAGTGCAGGCTTTAAGTATCAGACACTAAAATCTTTAGGCATAGCTAGATTAGCAATTAATCATACAAGTTATTCTTCAAAAATTGTGTCTGGACAAAATAATCTTAAACTATTACCTAATGATTTGAAACAGTTATATCTTGCAATGACTCTTAAAACTATGTATAACAAAAATATTATAGATGAAGGTAAAATGGCAAGCGATAATGCAAAAATAGTTTTAGATAACGGAAAATTAGGTAATATCCCAATTAGAATACTGACTTCTGAGAGTAATGTATTAGCAATTCCTGAATGGGAAAATAGTCAGATAGCTTTGAAAGAGTGGTCTACATCTAGTACACAAATGGTTGTTAAGGGTTCAAGACATTCTATACATGAATTTGCACCTGATATTATAAATGATGAAATAATAAAATTAATAAAAAGTCATAAGTAAAAAGTTCATATGACGAATATCTTTTCATTTCTATACTAATGAGCAGAATAGTAAAAAAGTTTTACGAAATTCTAAATGATCATTTTGCACCTAAATAAATGAATCTACATACTATATAATAGATCATTGGGCTATTTTATCAATATGTGGAGGTTAAAAAATGGCAGGTTTTTATGAATACCGACAGATGGTCCCTCATCCAATTATAGTGGAGGCTAGACAAATTGCACCAAACCAAATTTTAATAACATATGATCAGCGGACTGATTTAGCGTCAGCAACAAATGTTTCGAATTATTGGATTAGAAGCAATATGGGTCCTGTTGGAATCGCGACCGTAGGAATGAACGATGCTCTAATGGCAGAGAACGCAATACGACCTAACATGGCAATGATAACACCTGCTGACAATTCGAGGATGAGATACGTCATGACATTTAGGGTTAATGCAATGTCTGGTGTCATGTATATTGTGCTCCCTTGTTTTGTTAACTTGGAGGGAATGAGTGGATTCAGAGGAGGAAACTGGGGTCCATCTAGCAGAAATATGTTCATAGGTAAGTAATTCAGATGTTTAGCTTACGAGGACCGTTAGCTGAGGGGCCAACTTGAGTTGGCTTCTTTTGGTTTTATAAGGAGATAAAAAGAATAAGTATTATCATAGTTGATCATATTTGCTTAGTGCCACCCACATGGCAAGTGGCAAGTTAAGCAAAAATATAGATAAATAATCGGCATAGAATGTGTTCATAATATTATTGGAGTCAATTCTAATAATAAGGAGTGATATTGATGTCAGAAAAAAGCCATGTAGATATAGAAAAGCTTAATAAAGTCCCAACTGGGCATCCTTTTGAATATAAGGATGTAGTTAAAGACGACTTTCCTGTTGAAGAACACACAATGGATGGGAAAAGATTTAAGGCAGAAGTTGAAAATGGAAAATTTCAAGCAGTAGTCACTGAATATGATTCAGAAAATAGAGTTCAATATAAAAAGCTATAAACAAAAAGAAAGCACTTGTAATATATTTAAATATGCATTAACGATATCTAAAGCAGATCAATTTTTGAATTTTAAGATTGGTCTGTTTTATTTTGTAATAAAGATTTAAAATTATATAATATACTTACTATATGCATTGTTTGATAAGTTTGGAGATGAAATATCAAAACAAAAATTTAAGGAGGTAGTTAGCATGACTGAAATAGGTAAAATGATAAGAGACGAAGGAATAAAAGAAGGAATAAAAGAAGGTAAGACAGAAGGAAAATCCGAAATTCTTATAAAGCTTCTTATTAAGAAGTTTAAATTTATACCTCATGGCTATATAGAAAAAATAAAGAAGATGCCTGAAGAAACCATAGATGTAATAGCTACTGATATTTTTGAATTGGAAAAGATTGATGATTTGGAAAGATATTTTTAAATATCTCTAAAGGAAAACTTCAATAATAATCAGAAATATTATAGTTAAGCTTAAAAGTTAGGAAACTTTTTATATACTTCCACATATAAACTACAGAAATTTATAATTTATAAATTTCTGTAGTTTTAATTTTATTGTGGTAAAATTTATCATTGATTAAAAATTATAATTAAGTTAACATATATGTAGAATTGGAATGGAGGGCAATGCAATGGGATTATTTGATGGAATGATGGGAAATGCTTCAGAAGTTAATATTAATGAAGTGAGAAAAGATTTTGCGCATATATTAGCTCCAACTGAAAATATTGAAAAGGCGTACAAGCTAATTAGAGATATGTTTATATTTACAAATAAAAGATTAATTTTAGTTGATAAGCAGGGAATGACAGGCAAAAAAACGGAATATCATTCACTTCCATATAAAAGCATAACTCATTTTAGCATAGAAACAGCAGGACACTTTGATTTAGATGCTGAATTGAAAATATGGATATCAGGAACAGCTATGCCAATTGAAAAAACTTTTAATAAAAGCTTAAATATTTATGAATTACAAAGTGTTTTAGCTGATTATGTTTTAAGATAGAATAAAAGAGCTTCCTAATTTAGGAAGCTTTTTTCTATGGGGGCCAGGCCCCTGGGTAAAAAAGGAAAAAATGACGAGGTTTATAGAAAAAGCATAGACAAGTATTAATGAATATGAGAATTAAGTAAAAATATGTTATAATTACTAATAATTCAAATTTTAAGGGTGTGACTTTATGAATGCTGAAAAAAAGGAAATAGGAAAAGGCATAAATGTAAAAATGAGCATCTTGACATTAAAAGGAGACAAGTAATGAAACTTATAGTAAAAAACATTGAAAAAAACTTTGACAACAAGCAAGTGCTTAAACAAGCATCTTTTACCTTTGAGAAAGGTAAGATTTATGGACTTTTAGGACGTAATGGTGCAGGAAAGACTACTTTATTTAACTGCATAAGTGGAGATACAAAGTATGATAGTGGTTCAGTTAAGATTTTTGAAGAGGGAAAAGGAGAAAGTGAACTAGATTTTTCAAAGGTAGGATATGTATTTTCAGAGCCTGTGCTGCCTGAATTTTTAACAGGATATGAATTTCTAAAATTCTTTATAGATATTAATAAAGATAAGATACAAAACTTATTAACCATTGAAGAGTATTTTAACATAATAAAGATTAATGAAGAAGACAGATACAGACTTATAAAAGGATACTCTCAGGGTATGAAAAATAAAATACAAATGATTTGTTTTCTAATAACAAGACCTCCAGTAATTTTGCTGGACGAGCCTTTAACTTCCTTTGATGTAGTTGTAGCTTTAGAGATAAAAAATTTACTAAAGAAGATAAAAAGCGAACATATAATTATCTTTTCAACTCATATTTTGCAGTTAGCAACGGACTTATGTGATGAAATTGTAGTATTAAACAATGGTGTTTTAGAGGAAGTTGATAGCCAGGTTATAAGGAGCGCTGAATTTGAGGAAAAAATAATGGAAGTGTTAAGGGAGGCTAATGATGATTAGAACTTTTATCAACAGCTTTAACGTTTCCTATGCTGAAAGCGCAAATACTTTTATACATTTTCTAAAAAGGGTTCCTATTATAGGCAAAAAAGTACCAGATAGCTTATACAAAGAAACAAAAGCTAAAATTGTTATAGGTATTATAAGTCAAATACTAGGTGCTATTTGGGCAATTTTAAAAAAGGGGCTTTATTTAGCTCTAATGATTGTACTGCCAGCTTATTTTATGTCTAAAGGAACAGGGTTATTTTTTACTAGATTTCTTCATATATTTTTCTTTTTAAACATTATATATGGTACCATTATGAATAGTGTAGTTTTTGACTATGTTGATAGATCTGCTTTTAACATGATAACATTAATGAGAGCAGATGCCAGAGAATATTATATAAGTGCAATGTTATACAAATACATAGCAAATTTTATTTACTTTATAGTTCCTATGATAATTGCAGGGATGATAGTTGGATTTTCGCCCATAAAGGCTTTAACTATGCTAGTGATACTAACCTCCTGTAGGTTTATGGGAGAGTGCTTTAATATTTTTATATATATTAAAATGGGAAAGGTACTTTCAAAGCAAAATACATTTACACTAGTGTCTATAGTTATAATACTTATACTTGCTTATGTACTGCCATTCTTAGATCTTTATATTAATTTAGAACCCATACTATTTAACGGCTTTGTAGTATTAGGTGTATTAATCTTAGGAGCAGCTTCCTTACTTTATTTATGGAATTACAAAAGCTATGCTGTTATTGCAAAGGAATTATTAACTAAAGAAAATCTATTTGATATAAATGCTTTTAAAAGTGACATGACCTTTGGAGATGTAAAGCTAAAAGAGGATAAGATTTCAAAGGAAGAGCTTAGCTCCAAGCTTTACCAGGGAAAACAGGGGTATGAATACTTAAATGCAATATTTTTTAAACGTCATAGAAAAATGTTAATTAATCCTATAAAAATGAGAGTTATAATAATAGCAGTTGGTTTCTTAGCCTCCAGTGCTTTTGTAATATTTATGCCTGATATAAAAGAGGAGCTTTTTAGTGCTGTTTTAAAAAGTGCACCGCTTCTTCTGTTTTCTATGTATATGCTTTCTACAGGAGAAAAAATTTGCAAGGCCATGTTTTACAACTGTGATTTAAGCCTTTTAAGGTATGGATATTATAGAGAGCCTAAGACTATTTTATTAAACTTTACCATAAGACTTAAATTTACTGTTTTACTTAATATTATCCCAGCATTAGCTTTATGTATATCCATTGCAGGAGTTTTAATTGTAGCAGGCTTTGGAGCTAAGCTTATCAGCGCAGTGCCTTTATTTTTGTGTATTCTTTGTTTAGCTTGTTTCTTTTCAATACATAATTTATTTATGTATTATGCTATACAGCCATATACAGCTCAGTTAACTATAAAAAGTCCTCTATATAAATTTATAAATTTTATTGTTTATATTGTAAGTTACGCATGTCTTCAAATCAAAACTTCTTCATATATTTTTACAGTTGTAGTTATTGCAGTAACTATAATATACATGGCTGTTGCTCTTATATTAACCTATAAGGTAGCACCAAAAACGTTTAGGTTAAAATAATGGGGGCCAGACCCCTGGGAGGAAATGGAAGTAAAAGAAAAAAGAGCAGAACCATTTAAAGTTCTGCTCTTAACTATTTGATTTTACAAAGGTTTTTAATTACGCACTAACTTGGTTTTCATCTTCATTTTTCTTCATCATAATAGAAACTAGGACACTAGCGAGTAGTATTGCAAAGATTATTGCTACAGAAAGTGCAACTGATATTTCTATATGGAACATTAGTATGCAAAGTTTTACACCTGTAAATACTAATATTAATGCAACTCCATATTTTACATATTTAAATGCATCATTTACTTTTACAAGTAAGAAGTATAAGCTTCTTAATGATAGTATTGCAAATATATTTGATGTATACACAATAAATGAATCTGTTGTTATAGAAAATATTGCTGGAATAGAGTCTATGGCAAATAAAATATCTGTTCCCTCAATAACTACAAGTATTGCCAGTAATGGAGTAGCATGAAGCACATTGTTTATTTTTACAAAAAACTTTTCACCTTCAAGTTTGTCAGTTATAGGGATTATGTTAGTTAGAAGTCTTATTAACTTATTGTCTTTGAAATCAATTTCTTCTTCCTCTTCCTGTTTAAACATCATTTTTAAGCCGCTTATAATTAATATAGCTCCGAATATGTATAATACCCAATGGAATTTGCTAACTATTGCAACTCCTAAGAGTACAAATATAAAACGCAGGATTACTGCACCTATTATCCCGTAATTTAGTATTCTTCTTTGATATTCTTTTTTTATTCCAAAGCTGCTAAAAACAAGAATAAATAAGAATAGATTATCGAGGCTTAAACTTTGTTCAATAACATAGCCTCCTAAAAATTCTATAGCCTTTTGCTCACCAAGTGTAAAATAAATTCCTAAATTAAAAAGCAATGCGGCACAAATCCAAAATAGTACCCATTTTAACGCCTGCTTTGTCTCCATATTAGAGTCCCCCCAATTTTGTTTAGTACTGAAAGATAATTAAAAAATAATTTTAAACCGAATTTAGTATAGCACCAATAAATTAAGTTGTAAACATTACCAAATAAGCATAAGTGCCACCCACGTGGCAAGTGGCAAGTTGAGCAAAGCTATAGATAAATATACTTACTTTTCCTTAAGAAAAAGAAAGAAAGAGCAGAACCATCTAAAGTTCTGCTCTTAACTATCAGGCTTTTATAAAAGTTTATGATTCTGCACTGACTTGTTCATCTTCATTTTTCTTCATCATAATAGAAAATACCACACTAGCTAATAATATTGCAAAGATTATTGCTACAGAAAGTGCAACCGGTATTTCTATATGGAACATTAGTATGCAAAGTTTTACACCTGTAAATACTAATATTAATGCAACTCCATATTTTACATATTTGAATGCATCATTTATTTTTACAAGTAAGAAGTATAAGCTTCTTAACCCCATTATAGCAAACATATTTGATGTATATACGATAAATGGATCTGTTGTTATAGAAAATATTGCTGGAATAGAATCTATAGCAAATAAAATATCTGTTCCTTCAATAACTACGAGTATTGCCAGTAATGGAGTAGCATGAAGCACATTGTTTATTTTTACAAAGAACTTCTCACCATCAAGTTCATCAGTTATAGGGATTACCTTATTTAAAAGCTTTATTAGCTTATTGTTTTTGAAGTTATGCTCTTCTTCATCTTCCTGTTTAAGCATCATTTTTAAGCCGCTTATAATTAGTATGGCTCCAAATATGTATAGTACCCAATGGAATTTGCTAACTACCGCAACTCCTAAGACTACAAATATTAAACGTAATACTATTGCTCCCATTATTCCATAATTTAATACTCTTCTTTGGTATTCTTTCTTTATTCCAAAGCTACTAAATACAAGAATAAATAAAAATAGATTATCAAGGCTTAAGCTTTGCTCAATAACATAGCCACCTAAAAATTCTATAGCCTTTTGCTCACCAAGTGTAAAATAAATTCCTAAGTTAAAAAGTAATGCGGCACAAATCCAAAATAGTACCCATTTTAACGCCTGTTTTGTCTCCAAATTAAAGTCCCTCCAATATTTTTTAGTGTCGAAAAATAATTAAGTATAACTACGGCTTGTCCTGTTTAAAAATTCATTCCATCTGATAGTTACATTTTAGTATAGCATCAACAATTTCAATTGTAAACATTGCCATAAGGGATATAGACAGAACAATGCATCAGCTTTTTATTTTATTTAGTGCATCAAGTTCTCAAATGGTAATAGTAATAGGGGCTTAATAAATAAGCCCCTATTACTAATTATTGATTAAATATTAACTAACTTTATAGGAATATAAATATACTCCTAAATCTGATGGTCCATTTATAGTGTTAATGTTGATTTGCTTTTCACCCATTCTTTTAAAGCCATTATTATCATAAAACCCATAATTACATTTTGTATCTGTAAATAGATATAAACTTCTAACAGCCTTACGTTTACAAAAGTCTAAATAATTATTCACAAGCTTTTTACCAATACCTTTACCTCGGCATTTTTCGTCAACTATAAAAAGTACTACCTCCCCGTCAAAATTATCATTACATTCCTTAATTAAATTAGAATAGGCATTGGTAACTTTTTTGAAGTCTAGTAAGGGTTCTTTATCTTTTTTATTAGTAAATAAAACTTTTACCCAACATACAAGTAAAGACCAGATGTTATCTGCATTTTTTACAAAATTGCTTTTCTTGTTTGTCTTTCCAAATAATATGCCCATAATTTCTCCATTTTCTTCTATGACTTGAGTATAATCTTGTTCAAGAAGACAGCTTCTTATATAAATTTCTAAAATAATATCTAAAACTTTTGAATTTGAAGTATATTGCTTAAATTTAAATGCCTCATTAATAAGTTCTTTTACTCTACTATAATCACTTTTTCTAATCTCTCTGTAAATTAAACTACTCATTTAAAACCCTCCAGTTATTTTCAATTAATATTTGTTTATTAAGTAAACATATCAAAAGCATTTTTACTTTAGTTGAACCCTCAAAAAAATAATAAACCCTGGAGTAACTCCAAGGTCAATAGTTTTAAGTTTTATTTTATAAAAATTTTTTATTACTATATTATGATAAATTAATTTATATAGGAATCCACATTTCATAATAATCTATAGAAGCATTTTCAACAGATTCAAAAGCTATTGCTCTAGCTAAAATATCATCATTCACTTGGATATTATTATCACTTAGATAGTCCTTCAGTTCAGCCAGATCATCTGCTTTAATATCATTTTCAGCTTTAATAACTGTGTATATACATTTTCTTTTGCTGAATTTATTACAATTACTACCTAGCATTATATGTTCGGCATCATTAGTAATTATTCCACTAATAGCATATTTCATGTTTTCACCTAACTTTATTTCATCAAAACAATGATTATCTAAAATAACAGAATATCTAATTGAGACCATATTAGCATCAGGATTAAATTCCTTTAAAATATTAATCATATTTTCATCTAGTTCATAGTTCTCAACTTTGTATATAAACAAAGGGCTTTCTATAACTTTAAATTTATTTATATAATTCATAGCCTTATTAAAGTCTTCTTTATATTCAACAATAGTATTTTTAATTTTTTCTAGTTTTTTTATTTTATTATCTATTACATTTTCCTGATTTTTAAAAATATTATTTATTTCACTTAAGGATTTATGATATAGTATAAATTTTATATCTTCTAAAGGCATATCTAATTCTTTTAACGAAGTTAAGTATGATAATTTAACTATATCCTCTTCATCATAATATCTATATCCATTAAGCTCATCTTTTTTAGGTTTTATTAATCCGAATTTATCATAATATCTTAAAGCATCTTTACTTATGTTGAAAAAGTTAGAAACCTCGCCAATTAAATATTTATTTTTCATTTTACCATCACCATTTCCAAAATTATCTTAACAAATTATAGCATATTCTTCTATATGAAAACTAGGCTACAAAGAATTTAAAGGAATAAAACAAAAATACAGCAAAGAAAGCAACCAAATGGTAAACAAGATTAGTAAACACAGCAACAAATATAAAATATTTTCACATATGTTATCTGATTTTCATAACATAGTATAAATGCAATATTAATGAAAAATAGGAGATAAATATGGGGAATCAAGAAAGAAAAGATTCAAATCTCAGTGAAAAAGCTAAAAGTCAAAGAGCTAAGTGGGAAAGAATTGAAATTGTAGGGCTTATATTAGTAGTAGCATCTTTGATAACTCTCTTATTTAAGCCAGATTCATTGTCAGGATTATTTGACAAGATAACAAAGGAAGTTTTCTCAATTGTTGTTCCAATTTTTCTAACTGGTGAGGTTGGAATAGCTATCATTGTAAGTGTTATTTTAGGAAGAATTTTAGAGAGACTAGGGTTTACAGATGCTTTAATAAGGATATTTGTTCCTGTAATGAAACTATTTAAAATTAATCCATCGGTAATTATACCAAGCATATACAATATATTAGGCGATATTAATGCAGCGGGCAAAATTGCTGGGCCTATTTTAACCAAAGCAAAAGCAACTAAAGCTGAACAAAAGATTGCAATAGCAACAATGATACAATCACCACAATCCTTTGTTACTTTCGCAATTGGTCTTGTTGCTCTTTCTATATTTAATATTAATCCATTTCCTTTAATCATATTTAGCATATTTATTCCACTAATCATAATACCATTTATTTTATCAAAAACCATATATAAGGATACTAAATTGGTTGAGCTTGAAGAATTACCAAGATTTACCCCAAATACTAGAGTGCTTGAAACCTTATTCAGTTCAGCAAGAGAGGGAGCAGAACTTTTATTTCTAGTGATTATCCCAGCAGTTGCAGCAGTTTTTACTGTAATTGGATTTTTAGATTATTTGGGAATTTGGAAGTCAATTGAAAGTGGATTAAGTTCAATATTACTAATATTAAACATTGAACCTAAAACAGGTATTGTATCTATACTTGCAAGCCCAACCCTTGCAATGGCACAGCTTACTGAAATTAAAGCTGCCTTAGATCCTCGTCTTGTGGTTGGATCATTTGTACTAGCAAACTCTGGATTGCCTCTTTCAGTAATTTTTGGTCAAATTCCAATTACATGGGCTGATATTTCTGATTTAAATGAAAAAGAGGCTTTAAATGCAGCAATTATTGGGTCTGCAATAAGACTTATAAGTGCATTCTTAATAGCACTACTTTTGACTCCACTAATTTCATAAAAGGAGGAGTATATGGCAGAAAGTTATATAGTAAGGTCAGGGAAGTTAGTTACAGTTAGCGACTTAGGCACAATATATGATGGGGCAATGGTTATATCTGATGGTAAAATAAAGGATATAGGGGGATGGAATGTAATTAAAGATACTTATAAGGATTTAAAGGTTTTTGATTACAGTAATTATGTTATTACACCATCTCTAGTTGATTGTCATACACACATTCTTGAATATGCTCCAGGATCAATATATCCAGTAACAGAAGCTACACATTTAATGGGAGGGGAGTCTCTATTACTTCATACATTATCCAGTGGTATAACTGCAATAGGAGAACAAATTTGTGGTCATCCTGAGTGTAATTTAAAGTTTAGTGATTATAAAAAATATATCTCCAATTTACCAATTAATATTTCTTTTTCATTAAATAGTATATCAATTGGTTTTGACCATATAGTTCATTTTACAGCTATAACTGGATCAAAGGCTGTAGAGTTTGAAATGCTGACAAATGAATACATCTTGGGGCAAATGTCAGAACTTAATGAATATCCTGGAGAAAATATTTTTATTAATGCAACTCCTGCTAATTTAAAGGATGGAATAGTACCGAGAGCAGGGGAGATAATATATTCATGTAATCAGCTAAAAGAGATAGTTCGGATTTTCCATAATAAAAACAAGAAAATAGGCACACATGTAGCAGGCAGTGAGGGGATAAAAATGGCTCTTGAGGCTGGATTTGATGTGCTTCACCATGCCCATGGAATAACTCCAGAGCTTACTCAAATAGCATCAAAGCAAAATACATTAATTGTTGCAACACCGCTAGGAGGAACTCATCTTCCGCCAAATTCTAAAGAGGATATAGAAAATCTTGTAGTAAGCAATGTAACTGTATCAATAGCAACGGATTCATATCTTCCCCCCTCAAATAAAGCACCATGGCTAAATTTTGATGATGATAAACTTAAAGGCCCAGAAACTTTAATGAAACTTTCAAGTGCTTCCATGAAGCTTTTACATGAAAAGGGTATGAATGAAAATGAGATACTTAAATTAATCACTTTAAATGGTGCAAAGGTCCTTGGAAAAGATAAATATTTTGGAAGTCTTCAAAAGGGAATGGAAGCAAACTTTATAGTTGCAAATGGGGTACCAGGAATTGAAATTGATGATACTGAGGATATTAGAGAGGTGTTTTTTAAAGGGGACAGAGTTATTAAGAAATAATTAATAAGGCCTGCTGCTTCTTTTAATGAAGCTGGTGGGCTTTTTTAATATATAAACTTTTTAAAATAACTATTGAAAAAAATTCTATTTACTATACACTATTAATTATTGCTGTGTAAGATAAACTTATCTAGTTAAAATTATCTACTTGGAATTTGGGGGCAAGTATACTATGTTTACTCAACTATTTATAAATTCATGTATTTTGATAACCTTTATTAGCATATTTCAAAATTTTGCCATGAAAAAAGATATAAACCAAAATTCGTCAATACCTTTAAGGATTCTAATCGGAACTTATGCAGGCTTATTAGGGATTTTGCTAATGTTATTTAGTATACAAGTTACTCCTTCAATAATAACTGATTTTCGTGCCTTGCCAATTCTCTTATCTGCCCTTTATGGAGGGTTTTTACCTACAATTATAGCATCACTAATAATGGGGACTTTTCGTATTTTACATTTCGGCCTTTCTAACACATCTATAATTGCACTAATAGTTATTTTACTAATGGGAATTGGATTCAGTGCTATCAATTTAATAAAAGTAGAAAGAAAAAGTAAATGGATTTATTCCATTATATGTTCACTAATATTAAACTCTATTTCAATGATAATTCTTATTAAAGATCCAATATTTCTATTTAAAGTTTTTACTGTATACAGTATTAGTACAGTGCTTATGTCATATTTTATATTCAAATTTACAGAGTATTTAAGTGAATCTGTCCAATTATATAAAAAATTAAAAAGTGAAGCGACCATAGACTTTTTAACTGGTTTAAATAATGTAAGACAGTTTGATAATATGTTTAATATTGTGGCTCAACAGATAATAAGAAATGACGAAAATTTATCGTTATTATTTTTAGATATTGACTATTTCAAAAAAATTAATGATACATATGGACATAGCTGCGGGGATATTGTATTAAGAGATTTAGCTGTAATTTTACTTAATACATGTAGGGTTTATGATATAATATCTCGTAATGGGGGCGAAGAATTTTCTGTGCTTCTATTGAATTGCCCAGCTGCTCATGCCTTGGAAGTTGCAGAGAGAATAAGAAAAAACGTTGAAAGTAGCAAGTTTCATATTTCTGATAAAGTTAATATTAATATAACAATTTCCATAGGAATTTCAACATATCCGAATATAACTAATAATATAGATAGTCTTCTTGAACATGCCGATACTGCATTATATGAAGCTAAAAGGGCAGGTAGAAATAAAGTAGTCTTATATAATAGCAAAGATTAGTTTAATTAGGATTTGAAAGAGGAAGCTTATAAACATTTTATGAATAAATAAGCCTACGCTCACTTATAGCGTAGGCTTTCAATTTTTAGTTATTATTAGCTAATTAAAAATTCCTTGCTGTTATTTTAGCAACCATTACGGCTTTTTCAACAATAGCATAAACATCATTTCCAACAACATCTAAGGCATCAGCCGATATGGTTGTAAAATCAGTTATCCCCAAGAAAGCAAACATTGTTTTTAAATATCTATCACCCATTTCAAAGGATACATAGGGTTCAGCGTCATAATTTCCACCTCTTGAAGTAATGTTAATTGCTTTTTTACCTGTGCATAATCCTACAGGGCCTGATTCAGTATATTTAAATGTGATTCCAGTAACAGAAATATAATCAATATAAGCTTTTAGGATAGCTGGAACGCTTAAGTTCCATAATGGTTCTGCAATTACATACTTATCCGCCTCTAAAAATTGATATGCATACTTTAATATTGGATGATCTTTATCTATTCCTTCTTCAGGTTTCTTTACAGCGTCAAGGTTTCCCTTTGGAAGAAAATCTATTCCTTCATTATACAAATCCAATGTAATAATCTCATCTTCTGGATGAGCCTCTTTATATGTTTCAATAAAGATATCAGAAATCTTAAATGTTCTAGAAAGTCCATCTGACTTTGCATTTGCTTTAATATACAATACTTTACTCATATTTTACCTCCAACTTATTTAATTAGGCGTTATTAAGCTTTCTTAATTAGTATTGGTGAATATATTTTTAATATCCATTTGAAATTATTGCAATATAAAACCAATAGGGTAACAATATGTAAAATGACTATAGGTAAAAGGATAATTCTCATATTAGAGATTATGAATAGTTTTATAAAGTTTAAAGTATGAAATTTATTTTGATAATAGGAAAGTGTTAGGATAAAATGTATATATAGGAAATTTTATATTATTTTTTCAATAATGAAGGGATTGTGAAACATGGATTTTATAATAGATACATTATTTCAAATATTTTTTACGTTTTTTTGGGTAATTGGACTGTTAGTAATTTTGATTAAGGAGAAGAATAAAAAGAAATATGCATTTTTAATATTTTTTTCCCCTCTACTTATGATTTGGACGGTTTATGCCTATGCAAATATACTAACGGCCCGTTTCCAAGATATTAGCTATTATATTAATAGTGATTATAGGACTACTAAAGGAAAGTGCAGCAATGTGAATGTTAAGTCAAAAGGGACAACTCCATCCTTTGTATTGGAGGAAGAGACTTACTATTATAATCCCTGGTTTAATAAGATTCAGGAAGAGAAGAACTATAGGGTAAAGTATCTTCCAAATAGTAAATATGTTATTGAATTAGAAGAATTAAAATGAATAAAGAAGCGGAGTTAACTAGTTGGACTGTATGAAACGACAATAGAGTCGGTTGTTGAATAATTTGACATAAGAACATATGTTTGGTATTCTGTATCTGTGTAAATTTTACAAATTGGAGGGAAATATATGAATACAGAAATAAAGCATAAAAAGATTATAGAAATTGTTCAAGATAAATTAACCTGTTCAGCACATAATTTAGACCATGTATTTAGAGTTTATAATCTTTGTTTATTACTTGCAAAATATGAGAAAGATGTTAAGTTAGAAATCCTTATTCCATCAGCATTATTACATGATATTGCAAGGGTTGAAGAAAGCCAAGATAAAACGGGGGAAATTGACCATGCCGTTTTAGGCAGTGTGATTGCAGAGGATATATTAAGAAATTTAGAATATGAAGAAGATAAAATCGAGAAGATAAAGCACTGTATTATAACACATAGATTCAGAACTGGAAATGAACCTAATTCAATAGAAGCAAAAATACTCTTTGATTCAGATAAACTTGATGTTATAGGAGCAAGTGGAATTGCTCGTATTTTTATGTTAGCAGGACAATTTGGACAAAGACTAACAGTAGATGAGACATTAAATGACTATCTCAAATCTAATACTGTTGAAAATGGAAGATTAAAAGATGTTTCAAAACATACGCCTTTAATTGAATACGAAGTAAAGTTGAAAAAAATCCCAGATAAATTATATACTCAAAAAGCAAAAGAAATCGGAAAAGAAAGACTTAATTTTATGGAGAAGTATTTTAACAGATTAAAATTAGAAATAGATTGCATGAAGTAAAGTTTAAAGTATGTAAGATAGTTCGCCGCAGTAAATAATGCGACATATGGACAATATAAACAACTCAATAAATAGTAATTTGTAGAGAAGGTGAAGTCATGAAGATATTTTTACGTATGCATCCAAAGAATCGCTTATCCTCTGTGCAACTATAAATTAATATTGTACAGAGGAGTGTATATTAAATGAATAGATTAAATAAACCAGTTATTACGGAAGAAACAATCAAAGCAATGGAGGATATGTCATTTTTTACTCATGCTAAGATTTTTGACGATTTGCTAATTGTTGCACAAAAACAAACAAATTGTTTTGTATTAAAGACAAGTGATGGGTTGATAGTAATAGACGCTATTTGGCCGGCAAAAAAAGCTTTTGAGGCAATAGTAGATGCGATTAGAGATGTAGGGTGGAATCCTGATACAATAAAAAAACTGGTTTTGACGCATGGACATGTTGATCATACAGGATGTGGGAGATGGTTTGTTGAAAAATATCATGTTGATACACATCTTTCTAAAGTGGATGATATTTTTTGGAAAGAACATCCAACAAAACCTGATAGACCGGAAACGTGGAAAGATTACAAAATTGATGCTTATATTCAGGATGGTGATACCATAACATTAGGTGATAAAACAATATATGTCTACGGTACTCCTGGTCATACTCCAGGAGGATTAAGTTACATATTCCCTGTAAAAGAAGATGGAGAAATACATATGGCAGCATTATGGGGAGGTACGACACCACCGTGGACAAAGAATGAAGTGAAACAATATCTCAAGTCATTGGATTACTTTATCAGTGAAGCAATGCGTAAAAAAGTAGATGTGGCTTTAAGCAATCATACAGCTGTAGATAATGGCTTGGAACGTATTATGTATTCAAAAACAAGAATGGACTATATGCCCAATATTTATATTATCGGGCAGGATGGATTTCAAAATTACTGTCAGGTATTTCGTACATTGAGTTATGAGATGCTGGAAAAATTATGAACATAACACGAAGTCGACAAATTCCAATTTAAGGTTAAGCATTATGAATAATAATTTGAAAGGAAGTTTCATTATGGGAGAATTATCAAAACTACCAAATATCGGAAGAGAAGTTGAAAGACAGTTAAATGAAGTGGGTATATTTACTTATGATGAATTAAAAAATATTGGTGCAGAACAAGCATGGCTGAAAATACAAGAAATTGATGTTTCTGCGTGTATTCATAGATTGTTAGCACTGGAAGGTGCAATTAACGGTGTTAAGAAAACAGCGTTACCACAGGAACGTAAGGCAGACCTAAAAGATTTTTATAATTGGCATAAAGGTAAATAGTAAATTTATATGCTAGTTAATTAGCGTATTAATTTTAATAGAATAAGAGGGGAAAAATAATGATTCAATCAGTTGTACATATTGCTTTAGTAGTAAAAGATTATGATGAAGCAATCGAGTTTTACACAAAAAAGCTTCATTTTACATTAATAGAAGACACATATCAACCCGAGCAAGAAAAAAGATGGGTAGTAGTATCTCCACCAGGTTCAAATGGAACAACAATATTACTTGCAAGAGCATCTAAGCCAGAACAAGAGTCTTTTATAGGAAACCAAGCAGGGGGAAGAGTTTTTTTATTCTTAGGAACTGATGATTTTTGGCGTGATTATAATGAAATGAGAAAAATAGGAATAGAATTTGTTAGAGAACCTAAAGAACAGAATTATGGAACGGTTGCAGTATTTAAAGATTTATATGGAAATTTATGGGATTTGATTGAGTTCAATGAAGATCATCCGATGTTCAAAAGAGTTAAATAAATTTATTTTTATTACACGCAAAAGCGAAGATGAATATGAAAATATAATACCATTACCTAATATTGCAAAATATAAGAGGGATTTAGTACCTTGTATCAAAGAAGCTTTATTAAAAGCAGATACAGAAATATATAAGAATAGTATGCAGACATTAGTGTATAAAGATATCAGGTCTGCGTTACAGAAGATAAAATAAGAGGTAAAGTCCAATTTGTAGAGTTGAAGTAATATAATTTTAGCTTCAGTTATGTTGTAGCTTTCTTATTTTATGCCGCAAGAGTAATTAACTGCGAAGTAAAGATTATTTATATAATCTGCAGACAAAGTAGTAATTTGTGGGGGAAATGAGCTAATGGATAAAATTATTAAAGAATTTATGAATAACTATGGGAAAGAAAATTTTTATGTTCCAAGTAAAGAAGAAATAGCAAAAGTAAAAGAACTTTCCAATAATAAGTTGCCGCAGGAATTCCTGAATGCTTTGAGTATTTGTGCACCATCAGAAGTTATTGAGCTTGATAGTGAGTTTGTTATTTATCCAATAGAAAGAATACTAGAAGAAAATCAGGATGCAGTTCCTGGCATAAACATATTTACTCATGGTTTTTTTACAATTGCTGGGACATTAAATGGAGATGCATTATGTATTGACTTGAAAAGCAAAAAGAAGGCTGTTCATTTATGTTCACATTCATTATTGAGTGATGGGCAGGAAATCAGATTTTATAAAGGGAATATTGGAATGGTAACATTACCTCTTAATTATGAAAACATTAAGAAATGTTCAATTAAATTAGCGGTATCCTTTGAAGAATTTGTTAAGAAAATTAAGAACTATGAATTGGAGCCTGTTGATATAATAGAAACAGTCATAAAAAAATACAAACCATCAAAAACTGATGATACAGAAAAGACAAAGAAAAGTACAAAAAAGAAAGATGAAAGCCCAGTAGTGTCTATTAAAGATCAAACTTTTTTGGATTGTCTTGTTAAGGCTTGCAAAAAAAGCAGAACAGGAATAATTACACAGAAAGATATGGAAAAACTTAAAGAACTCGAGCTTCCAGGAAATATTGAATCGATTGATGGAATTGAATATGCAGCTAATTTGACCTCTTTAGGAATAGGCTTCTGCTGTGAGGATAAAAAGGACCATATGGAAGATTGGGGACCACTTACAAAGCTTCTAAAACTTAAAGAATTGGGTATATCTTGTTATGAAATAAATGATTATACATGGCTTGGAAAGTGTAAAAGTTTGGAGTCAATTTGGCTGAATGATGATGATGTTACAGATCTATCCTTTGTTAAACATCTTGAAAATTTAGAATATTTTACAGCAATGAGCAACCATATTACAGACATAACTTCATTAGCAGAACTAAAGAATCTTGAATCATTAATATTGTATGATAATCAGATAAAAGATGCTGCTCCACTCATGAGTTTAACTGCACTAAGAATCCTGGATTTGAGAAGTAATGGGATAAAGACGATAAAAGGTATATCAAATTTAAAGAATTTAGAATCACTCTCACTGGATAAAAATGAGGTTGTGGATATTTCTGAATTGGCTGGAATAACAGGTCTTAAAAGGGTTGGTTTGTCTGATAATAGAATCATTGACTGCACATCGCTAGTGGGACTTGAAAGATTAGAAACGCTAGATCTAAGAGGAAATCCATTAAAAAAGTGGAGCGGAATTATAGAGAAGAGAATAAAATGGTTTTGGATGGATTAAATATGAATAAAAAATATCCTAATAAAGATATCGCAATAAATGTTTTGAGAGAAGCGGCAAGACTAAATAAAGGAAAATGGGTACAACATTCAGAGTATGTGGCTTTGGCTTGTAAAAACATTTCTGAATGTTGTAATAATATAGACAGTAATAAGGCTTACGTTTTAGGATTGTTACATGATATAGGTCGTAGGGTTGGTGTAGTACAGGAAAGACATACAATTGAAGGATTTAAATATTGCAGTAATCAAGGTTGGGATGATGTGGCTAAAATATGTATTACTCATTCATATAGCATAAAAGATATAAGGTCTGTAATTGGTAAGTTAGATGTAACTAAGCAAGATTATGACTTTATAAAAAAGTATATTGATTCGGTAATTTATGATGATTATGATTTATTGATTCAATTATGTGATGCTTTAGCGTTACCAACAGGATTTTGTTTAATGGAGCAACGATTAGTTGATGTAACACGTAGGTATGGTATGAATGAATATACTGTTATAAGGTGGAATAAGCTCTTTGAAATAAAAGAATATTTTGAAAGAAAAATGAATTGCTCAATTTACAAAGTTTTACCCAATGTGATTGAGAATACTTTTCCTTGAAATAAAAGACAATATATGTTTGATAAAATTAATGTAAGTGTAAAATAGTAGAGTTATACTAAACCTATTCCAGGAGATATATATGATAAGATTCTTCAATGTGCATTAAAGGAAAATGACATATTAACAAAGGCAGTAATAATAATTCAGAGTCAAACTGGACTTAGAATTAATGAGGTGCTTTCCATAAATTATTTATTAATTAAATAGAGAGGTAATGATTAATGAAAACGCTCATTTTTAGTGGCACACCTAGAAAAAATGGTGATACCATGGCTTTGGTAAATGAATTTACTAACCACCTAGAGGGCGAATATAAGATTATAGATGTATATGATTGTGACATTCAACCTTGCATTGATTGTAGATACTGTTGGAAGAATGATGGTTGTTGTTTAAACGATGAAATGCAGGAAGTTTATAAATATATTCAAGAATGCGATAATATATTAATTGCATCACCACTTTACTTTTCTCAACTAACAGGTCAATTGTTGGCTATTACAAGTAGGTTGCAAACGTATTTTTGTGCAAGGTATTTTCGAAAAGTGAAACCTATTCAGAAAGAAAAAAAGGGTGGAGTAATAATAGTTGGTGGTGGAGATGGACGCATTGAAGATGCTTATACTACAGCATGTAGACTTTTACATCACATGAATTCGAGGGATATTGCACCAGTTGTTTATAGTCATGATACAAATAGTATTCCTGCTAAAGATGATACAAAGGCAATGGAAAGTTCAAGAAACTTGGCATTATTTTTTAATAATAAGTCTTAGATTTTGAATGTAGTCTGAAGCTCAAATAATTCGTATTTTTTCTTATTTTACGACGCAAAAGTAAAATATGACGAAACAAAATGGAGGGGAGATAAGTCATGGGAGTTTTAACAAGTTGTATTACGGGGGTGGTTTTGGCTATATTTGGGCTTGTATTAAGAGTGTACCCACCAGAACATATAAATAATACCATTGGATATAAAACACCTTTTGCTATGAAGAATAAAGACACATGGTATGAAGGAAATCGCTTCTGCGGAACAATGCTTTTGTTTATTGGTATTATTTTTATACCTTTCTCAATATTAATGAGATACTTATATAGAAATAATCTAAATTTGTCAGAAAGCATATCGATAGTAGGTTTAGCTATTCTTCTTATAGCAATTATCATATTTACAGAAATACATTTAAGAAAGTTATTTGATAAGAACGGAGTAAGAAAGTAATAATTAATGGATTGTTTTAGAGATTAGTTCACTTATACATATATTTTTGAGCTTTTATTATTTAAAATTGTAAAAAAATGTGATATATGAACAATATAAACAACTCAATAAATAGTAATTTAAAAGAGAGTAGTGATATATATGAGATTAGAAACTGATAGGACAGTTCTTCGTCGTTTTGAAGAGAAAGACTTAGAGGATTTATATGATTATTGTAGCCAAGAGGGTCTTGGAGAAATGGCTGGATGGAAGCATCATAGTAACCTGTTAACTTCAAAAGAAACGTTGCATAGAAATATTGAAAATAGCAATATTTTTGCAATAGAAAATAAAGAAAATAGAAAAGTGATTGGTCATATAGCAGTAAACAGTGATTCTGAGAACGGAAGAGAAGATACAAAAGAATTGGGTTTTGTACTGAACCGTAACTACCAGAATCAAGGAGTAATGACAGAAGTAATTTATCAGATTCTTGATTATCTGTTTTCTAAGGGAATAGAATATGTATATGCTTGTTGTTTTCAAAATAACAAATCATCTAAACGGTTGATTGAAAAATGTGGTTTTACCTTTGAACAAGAAGGTTCATTCTATTCAGAATCGCTTAATAAAACTTTTAAGTCATTTGAGTATGTCTATAATAAAAATGATTGGCAGCTACAGAAAAAATCTTGATAAATTCCAATTTTAGTTTTAGTAATGTAAATTAATAATTTAACAAAACTGAGGAGTATGTAAATGAAAATTAAAAAAAATAAATACGACATTATCATTAATTTTTTAAGTTTATTATGCTTAGTTGGAACAGTTATTTTTTTGATTATTTCATGGCAAACAATTCCTGATGAAATACCTGGGCATTATAATGCTGCTGGTGAGGTTGATAAAATAACAGATAAAAATTCTTTGATTGTACTTTTGGTAGTTGGATGGATTATGTTTATTGGATTATCTGTTGTAGAAAAATTCCCACAAATATGGAATACAGGAATACAAGTGACTGAGCAAAACAAAGAAAAAGTATATAGAATTTTAAAAAATATGATAGGAACTACAAAACTGTTAGTAGTCTTAGTATTTTCTTACTTGGCGTTACACTCAACCACAGGAGAAAATCTATCACCTCTATTCTTACCAGTCTTTCTAATTTTAATGTTTGGGTCTATTGGGGTATTTATCTTTCAACTAGTGAAGAATAAATAGACAAATTTCAATTGAAAGTTGAGTAATATAATATCAAAAGAAGACGGAATAAAAAGTGATTGTCAAATTCCAATAGGTGATGTTTCTTTTGAAACAAGAAATGAATTTGATTACCATATAATAAAACGGAGGTGCTTATATGGGACTCGTAATCTTAACTGCAATATGGATTATAACTGGTATTCTTATTTCAAAATTGGCAGGATTAATAGGTTCAAAGGTCTTTAGAATCTCAGATATCTATAAATTTTTTCTAAAACATCTAAAGAAAGCAGAACATAAATAGCAGTCAGTATAGTCAACATTTTCTATAATGTTGGCTACAACTCTTAAATATGATTTAATACAGTTAAGTTCACATTCTTCATTACGCCGAAATTGTAAAAAAAGATAAAGAAGGTAGATGAGTAATATGATATGTAAAGAGTGTTATAGCGATAACCCAAGGGTAACACCTCTATTTATATATCTAAACAATACATTGAAAGTCCTAATGCTCAAATTCGTAAATTAAATAATCATGATAAATAAGTATATATTTGATTCTCATTTTTCTTATATAACGACATAGTTATATATTATAAAGTAAGGGTAATTAAAAGGAGATATGTGTATTGTTTTTATTTAATAAGGAAGATGTATATATTGGATATTCCTTAGAAGAACTATCAAAAGTAAGAGGAATTTTAGAAAAGGAAGGCATTAAATATATCTGCAAAGTCATAAATCATTCAGGCACAACAAGGGGCAAATTTAGAAGTCTTGGAATCAATATGAGATATGAAAAACAATATATTGTTTCTGTAAAGAAAAACGATTATGAGAAAGCAAAATATCTTGTTAATAGTGTTTTACATCCATAACGATAATGTTCACATAGACTAATTGATAAGCTCCTCATAGTTATACTATGGTGAAGGAGTTTAAGACAAGACAACCGATATTTGTATAAATTTTATTTAATTCATATTTTTTATGTAATTATAATTCATAAATATGTATAATAAGAATTTGAGGTGAAATGCTATGGACAAATATACAAGAGAAGAATTGGTAGAAGCGCTACGAGTTGTATCTTCAACTATCAGTAAATGTGAAAAAATGCAGCTAAAATTTGCGGAGGGGACCTCTCATCACACACTCCTTAAGAACAGGATAAAAGCAATGTATATTTCAAAATCATTAATAACAGATGAAAATATTATGGACAAATATACAAAAGAAGAATTGATAGAATCACTACGCCCCGTATCTTCAGTTATCAGCAAATGTGAAAAAGCACAGCTAAAATTTGCAGAGGGTACCTCTCATCACACCCGCTTTAAGAACATAATAAAAGCGATGTATATTTCAAAATCATTAATAACAGATGAAATTAGTAAAAGGAATTAATTTACAGTTATTGGTAAGGTTATAAATATAATGCGAAGCCCGACAAATTCTAATTTGCAGTTAACATACTTTATATAGAATTAGCTGAGAAAGGAGGATTTTATTATGATAAACAAGAAAAATAAAGAGCTTTTATGGAGGGTTTTGCCTCTATAAATTATGGAGGAAATATGTTTAAACATAAATTTAATATTAGTAATATTCCTGCAGTTTTGTGGGGAGAAAAGAGTGAAAAACTTTTTATTGCAGTACATGGAAATATGTCAAACAAGGAAGATGTTGTGATTCAAATTTTAGCTGAAGAAGCACTTAAAAAAGGTTATCAAGTATTAAGCTTTGATTTACCAGAGCATGGTGAAAGAAAAAGTGATAATACTCCTTGCAAAGTACAGTTTTGCGTTAGTGATTTATCTATAATTATGAACTATGCAAAAGAACATTGGAAAGAAGTGAGTTTGTTTGCATGTAGTGTAGGGGCTTATTTTAGTCTTTTAGCGTATCAAAATGATGTGTTGAGAAAGGCATTATTTTTATCACCAGTAGTTAATATGGAAAGAATTATCGAAAATATGATGATATGGTTTAATGTAACACCAGAGCGTTTACAAAAGGAAATGACTATAGAAACACCCATTGGTCAAAAGCTGTATTGGGATTACTTCTGTTATGTAAAGCAATATCCTATTAATACATGGAATACAGATACAGATATTATGTATGGAGCAAAGGATGAATTGTGTGAATTTGAAACTATTAATTATTTCGTTAAAAAATACTGTTGTGGATTAGAAATCATGGACGCAGGAGAACATTACTTTCACACAGAAGAACAGTTGAATGTATTCAAGCATTGGTTAAGAAAGCATATTAATTAACAAATTCCAATTTGTAGGCGAGCAGATTAACTTTACGGAAACAATTTTAAAATTAGACGAACTAAATAGTAAAGTGGACAACTTGATTTGTCCACTTTTATTATGCTCACATATCAACATTGGTTTAAAACAGAGCCAAAAATAAAAATATTATAAATCTGATCTTAAAAATGAATATAAATCTAAATCAATAATACCTTTTCCTGTCCAAATTATCCCTTGCCTTATGGTTCCTTCTTTTGTAAAGTGATTTCTTTTTAACACATTTTTTGATTTAATATTATTTGGCATAACATAGGCTTGTATTCTATTTACCTGGATGGTATTAAATAAATAATCAAGTAATGCCTTTACTGTTTTAGTGGCGATACCTTTTCCGAAGTAATCTTCGTTTAGAGTATATCCAATGGTTACCATGTTTACTTTTGCATCAAAATCAAATATTTCAGCAACTCCAATAATTCTTTTTAAATCTTCATTCAAACAAATTCCAAGAAAGATGGTTTTTCTCTTATTAAAATCTCTTTGGAAATGAGAAATCATATTTTCAACAGTAGATTTATTCTTTTTTGCTTCTGACGGCCTGTATTTGAATAAGTTTTTATTACTATATATTGAGTAAAGGTCATCCAAATCTGAGTTCTCAATCTTTCGCAGTGAAATTTCACTTGTTTCAATAAACGGAAATTCTGAAAATAAACTATTCTTTTGCATAATTGCCTCCATTTACTTGTATTTCAAATAAAATACTCATTATTTTTAATATGGGATATGTTTTACAATTCCTATCTATCATTTTTCACCTTAATAAATTTAGTTCTTTCGAAAACTCCTCCAGGCTTTAACCCGTTTTATGCTGTTATATCTGGATTTATTCCTTAATTATAATTTATTGACATACTAATTACAATACTATTTCCATTGTAGTGTATATAGTCTGTGTGAAGTAGATATATCACCTATAAACGTAGATTCAACTATACTTATGGGTAAGAAAAGGTAGTAGCTTGTTTCAATGAAAATGTACAGGTATAATTATAATAAAAACTAACTGTCTCCTAACTTTTGTTTTGCTATAATTTGAATATAGGTTGTGGCTTATATAATAATCAAACATGTATAGGAGGATTTTTATTATGAATCAAACAAAAAAAATTATAACAATGGGTATTTCAGCACTAGCATTGGTGGGAATGATGTCAGCGTCTAAAGGAGTATTTGCAGCAGGCAATGAAAATAACGATAATGTAAATAAAGCAAGTGTTGCAGGAAGTGTTCCATCAGTGGCAGCGGTTGCTGCAACAGATGCAGATATCAAGGCTGAGAAGCTAGAATTTGAAAAGATGCTAAAAAATGGAGAGTTAAAAGATGTAACTGAGTCGACTGCTGCAACAAGTGCAGATAACAAGGGTGAGGCAGCTGCTGAAGTAACTGAAGCAGCTAAGGTAACTGAAGCAGCTAAGACAACTGAAGCAACTGCTGTAACAGCTAAATAGAATTAGAATTAAAGTATTGAAAAGACGAGTAGTTAAATATAAAATAGTTTTAATGCAACAGCTATATTTGTGGCTGTTGCTATTTCTGTTATATTATATAAAGGGGTGAACTACAAGATGAAATTGCTTTTAGTTGAGGATGAAGAAGAGTTATCAGCCATCCTGTCAAAGGGTTTGAGAAAAAGCGGATATGCAATAGATAATGCTTATGATGGTGAAGAAGCATTATATCTTTATGAAGTCAATGAATATGATCTGATTATTCTGGATCTAAACCTGCCAAAGCTAGATGGACTAGAGGTCTTAAATGAAATACGAAAAAAGGATAGCTGTGTTAAAGTACTTATTTTATCTGCCCGTAGTGATATAGAAGATAGAGTAATAGGTTTAGATATGGGAGCCAATGATTATCTAATTAAACCATTTGATTTCAAGGAGCTAGAAGCACGTATACGTATGCTTTTAAGAATTTCCTTTACACAAAAGCCTGCAGTGCTGACATGTGATAATCTTAAAATAAACACTGTTTCCAAAACTGCTTATCTTTGCGAATCAGTGCTATCATTAACAAAAAAGGAATATGCAATATTAGAGTATTTTTTCTTTCATAAAGGTACAGTAATAACTTCGGAAGAGCTTATAGAGCACGTCTGGGATAGTGAGGCAGATTTGTTCTCCAACTCTTTAAAATATCATATTCATTCAATAAAAAAGAAAATAAATGAATTAAAAGATAATGTAGAATATATAAAAAATATTAGAGGACAGGGATATATTTTAATGGAGGATGATAATGAAATTTCTGAATAAGGTTTCTATTAGAATGAGAATTACATTGTTAACTGGGGCTATCCTGTTAGGGACATCCATTATTTTAACATTTTCCAGTATGTATAATGCACATGATACCTTTATGCCCTTGTACGAAAACAATTTAACCAATTCAGTTGAATCTGATAAATCTCCGCTGATACAAAATGAGGATATTAATAAGTTACAAGCGGGAGCAAGTGAATTCAAAAGCACAGCAGCTGCAGCAACTCCAGCTATTGAGGCTAAAATGCAGTTTGAATTATGGAGTTATATATATTTAATTATTTTCTCAGGTATTGGAATGATAGTAACTTATTTGGTTGCAGGCAGAGCACTGAGACCTTTAAAGGACTTAAATATTTCCGTTAGCAATATTAAAGACCATAATTTTAAAGAGAAAATACCAAATTTAGATGTAGATGATGAAATCAGCAGTTTGGCAAAGTCTTTTAATGCTATGTTGGATAGATTAAATGAATCATTTTTACATCAGAAACAGTTTTCTGCCAGAGTTGCTCATGAGCTAAAAACCCCCCTTTCAATTATGAATGCAGGTATACAAGTTCTTCAACTTGATAATAAGCCTACAATTGAAGACTATGAGGAAACAATAGAAATGACTGAACGTAATCTAAAACGTCTGATGAATATTGTAGACGATCTATTTATGCTGACAAATGAAAGTAACACAGATTTTGCAGATGAGATAGATTTAAAGCAATTATTTTTACAGATAGAGGCTGAGTTGCAGTCATTATATAACGAAAAAAATATTCATATTACCTATGAGTTAGAATTTGATAAAATTGAAGGAAATAAAACCCTTATATACAGAGCATTTTTTAATTTATTTGAGAACGCTATGAAATACAATATCACCAATGGAAAAATTTTAATCAAGACATTAGTAGAAAATAATATGAGAAAAGTTACTATTTATGATTCTGGAATAGGAATCCCATCAGAGGATATTAATAAAGTATTTGAACCCTTTTATAGAGTTGATCCGTCAAGATCACGGAAAATTGCTGGAGCAGGATTAGGCTTATCTATAGTGAAGTCAATCTTTGAAAAACACGGATGGAAAATAGAAGTAGAAAGTACAGTTGATGTTGAGACACGATTTATTGTTTCAGCAGCACGTCATGATTCTATTACAGGAATATATCATCCCTAATTGATATATTCCCCAGACTTTCGGCGGTAGCTGGTTAACCTAATTTTTAAAATGATATTTTGTTAGACCTTTTAGAAAATAATATTCTGTAAGGTCTTTTTGGCATACACTTTTTTAAATATCATAAAAATAATTAATTGCAAAACCATTTAACTGCTCCGCAGTGTTATTAAGAGTGATTATTCTTTATTAAGTCCCTGTTTATTACCAATTTTATGCACTTGTCGGAAAAAAGAAAATAAACTATAATAAAATAGCCATAAAATGCTAATAAAGGAGGACAAAAATGAGGAAAATAATGTTAAATGTTGTTTCGGCACTAACGTTGTCTTTATCTGTGCTTTTAACATTTCAAGTTAGTGCAGCAACACTAGAGGACAGGCTAGCAGGAAACAATAGGTATGAAACAGGAGCTGAAATTGTAAGCAAAGGGTGGACAACTTCCGACTATGCAGTAATAGCTAGTGGGGAAGGATTTGCAGATGCACTTTGTGCAGCACCATTAGCTAAAAAATATAATGCACCAATTTTACTTACTGGGAAAAATACTTTAGATCCAAATACAAAAAATCAATTAGAAAGACTTGAAGTGAAGAATGTACTTGTAGTAGGGGGCGCTGGGGTTGTATCAAATAATGTACTTTCTGAAATAGGAAAGATGGACATTGAAGTTACTAGAATAGCTGGTCAAAATAGATTTGAAACATCCCTGCAAGTAGCTAAAAATATAGGAGATACCAGAGGTGTAGTTGTAACTAATGGATTTGGATTTGCAGATGCTCTATCTATAGCTCCAGTTGCGGCACAAAAGGGAATGCCAATACTTCTTACTGATAAAGTTGATTTATCAGATCAGGTTAAAGGATTTTTATCAAATAAATCTTATGAAAAAAGTTACATAGTTGGAGGAAGTGGAGTTGTAAGTGATAAAATAGCTTCACAATTACATAGTGTTACAAGACTTGGTGGAAGCAGCAGATATGGAACTAATGCCGCAGTATTAAACCATTTTGCAAGTGAGTTTAGTTACGATAAGGTTTATGTTGCATCAGGGGCAAATTACCCGGATGCTTTATCTGGAAGTGCACTAGCAGCTTTAAGTGACTCTCCTCTAATTTTAGTAGGAACCTCTATTGATCCATTAGTAATGGCTTCAATAAGAGCTGAGCATGATACATATAATAATGTAATAATTTTAGGCGGCACTGCAGTAGTTTCTGATGCAGTGGCAAATAAAATTGTAAGTGGAAAAGAAGATTTAAAAGTTAGCTTTATAGATGTAGGACAAGCCGATAGTATATTAATTCAAACTCCGAACGGAAAAAATATGCTTATTGATGCTGGAAACAATGATGATGGAAGTAAAGTAGTTTCTTATTTAAAAAATATGGGGATTACTCAGCTTGATATCATTGCAGGTACTCATCCTCACGAAGATCATATTGGTGGATTGGATACAGTAATTAATATGTTTAAAGTAGGTAAGGTCTATATGCCTAAAGTAACTTCAACTACTCAAACTTTTCAAGATGTAGTTACAGCTATAAATAATAAAGGTATGACAATAACTACTCCTATACCTGGGGAATCTGTAGATTTAGATCCAGATGTAAACTTAGAAATACTAGCACCTAATGGGGACAGTTATGAAGATTTAAATAACTATTCTATAGTATTTAAACTTACTTATGGCAGTAAATCTTTCTTGTTTACAGGCGATGCTGAAGATGTATCTGAGAAGGAAATGTTAAACAGAGGATATGATTTAAAAGCAGATGTATTAAAAGTTGGACATCATGGCAGTAATTCATCAACCACCAGTGAGTTCTTATCAGCAGTATCACCAAAGTATGCTGTTATAAGCGTAGGAAAAGGTAATACTTATGGACATCCAACACAAACTACTTTGGATAAACTTAAAAATATTGGTGCAGCTGTTTATAGAACAGATGAATTAGGAACTATAGTGGCTACCTGTGATGGAAGTAATATAACTTTTAATACTAAGCCAGGAAGCTCCAATGATGGAGGCGTTGTTCCTCCTGTGACAACTAATAAAAATATACAAATAATAAGTGTAGATTTAGTTAAAGAAATAGTTACAATAAAGAATAATAGCACTAAAAATACAGACATGACAGGATGGAAGCTCGTAAGTGTAGAAGGAAACCAAACTTATAATTTTCCAAGGGGTTATATTTTAAAGGCCGGAGCTACTATAAGGATAGCTAGTGGAAATGCTACAGGGGATTTAAAGTGGACAGGAGCTTATATTTGGAACAATACTGGCGACCAAGCACGTTTATACGATAGTAACAATGCATTAATTTCTATCAAGTAAAAAAGAGCCCTAGGGATATGTTCTCTAGGGTTTAATCTGTTAGGTCATTTAGGATTTTCATATGTAGGCCTGATATATTTATTGTAAGAAGAAAATGGACAAAAGAAGAAATTGAAATTGCAAAGAATCTATCTTATATGTAACTATATTAACTATATTGAATATAATTTAATATAGTTAATAAAATTCTAATTAGGAAATAGTTACAAGGAGGAGTAAAATGTCTAATTCAAATAACTCAACAAATTTACAATGCTTCCTGATAACCTTTGAAGGACTTGGTCTGAATAATTTTGATCCTGTTCCTTCAATTAATGCAGGTTTTACAACAGCATCTTTCCCGGGCTGGGTTGCCCTTCTACCAATTAGTTCAGGTGGTACAGGCAATATAGCTAATTTACCTTCGCCAATAACAACAATTTTCTTTAAAGATGCGCCTGATACCCGCGAGATAACTTTTACTAACCCAATTGCATCCATTGACTTAAAATATGTTTCAACAGATACAGTCACAGTGAAAGCATTTGATGCATCCAATAATCTTCTTGCAACTGTATCAGCACCAGGAAACTTTAATGGTGTTGTTCTTGACAATTGGGAGCCTATTGAAATCAACCAATTTTCGAATATAATTTCCAGAATAACAATAACAGGGCCTATAAGCAATTTTGCTATAGACAATGTAAATATATGTATAGTTCAAGCCAGCAGAGGAATTCAATTGGAAGCTTTTCAGGAGATTTTATAAGATAAGTGTATTTTTAGATAAATTATTTAAAAACTAATTAAAATAATCAAGCTGCTGATAAACATGTTTTATCAGCAGCTTTACATTAAATATTTACTTATCTAAATTCATAACTATAGCCTTAGGTCTAGTCATAGCTTCAATGCTATATTTTATACCTTGAGTACCCATACCAGAAGATTTAACTCCTATAAATGGGAAATGGTCTGGTCCTCTTTCGGTTTTGCCGTTAATTTGAACAGAACCAACCTCTAGTTTTTTTGCTATATAGAAGGCATTGTTAATATCCTTTGTAAATACAGAAGATTGTAAACCATATTCCGATTTATTTGATATTTCTATGGCTTCATCCATATCTTTTACCCTTATTATTGGCACAACTGGACCAAAAGGTTCTTCCCATGCAAGCCTCATGTCTATAGTTACATTGTCAAATAGCGTTGGATAGATTAGATTCCCCTTTCTTTTATTTCCAGTAACTAAGGTTGCTCCTTTATTAATTGCATCATCAATTAATTCCTGAACGAAATCTGCAGATCTGCTATCTATTAAAGGTACAATAGTAGAGTTATCCTCTGGATTTCCAACCTTTAAATCCTCAATCTTAGTTTTTAATAAAGGAACTAATTTATCTGCTACTTCATTAGTGGCAAGTATTCTTTTAACAGCGGTACATCTCTGGCCAGAATAAGAATAGGCACCAGAGACAATATCAGATGCAGTTTGTTCTAAGTCAGCATCTTCAAGGACTATAGCAGCATCCTTTCCTCCAAGCTCCATAAGCAGCGGAACCATAGTAGAAATGCTGGCAATGTGTTTTCCTACCTCTGTACTACCAGTAAAGTTAATAAAATTAATCCCAGGATGTGTAAGTAGATAATCTCCTATTTCTGAGCCTCTTCCTGTTATTGTATTCATTACTCCTGGTGGAAGACCTGCCTCATTTAATACCTGTGCTAAGTATAAGGCACTAATACAACCTTGAGTTGGTGGTTTTAATATAACTGTGTTTCCTCCAATTAAAGCTGGTGCAATTTTCGACCCAGATAAATTAATTGGATAATTAAAAGGTGAAATTGCAAGAACTGTTCCAAGTGGTACTCTTATTACAATTGAAATTTTATTTTGTGTTCCACCTGGAAACTTATCACCCATAATTGATTCGCCTTCTAAATTTTTTCCTGCATCTGCAGTAAATCTAAAAAAATCAGCAGTTCTTTGCACCTCTGAAATAGATGATTTTCTATCCTTTGATATTTCATGTACTAATATTTCAGCTATTTCTTCTTTCTTTTTTTCTAATATGTCTGCTGCCTTATGAAGAATCTCAGCTCTTTCATTAATAGGAGTTTCAGCCCACTTTATTCCTGCTTCTTTAGAGTTTGCTATAGCTCTATCAACTTCTTCTTTGCCCATAGCCTGAACCTTTCCAACTAAGGAGCCGTCTACAGGAGATTTTATTTCAATTAACTTATTTGTTGAGTTTTCAACCCATTTACCATTGTAAAGATTTTTATAGATCATATCATTGCTAACAATCTTCTTGAACATATTGTCACCTCTTATTTTCACATAATTATTACACTTGATAGTTTAGTTGTTTTTAAAGACTTTGAACATAGCAGTAAGTAACTATCCTCTTAATGAATAGACACTTTTTCACTTAGTATAATTTATTATAATTGAGTGGAATTTATGTAAAATAAAGCAATAAAGCATAAGACAGATACTAAAGATATATGTTTATTTAAATGATGAATATGCTAAAATATAAATAAAAAGTTTCGGGACAAACATAAATGAGTTTATTGTGAATGGTTGTATGTAAAGTATAACTGTTTCTCTTAAATTATGGAGGTGGAATTGAGATTAGTTTATTATTAATGAAACAGATTGCCAAGCTCTTTTTAATTATGGCTATGGGATTCGTATTGGTGAAAACGCGTCTAATGAAAGTAGAAGAGAGCAAAAGCCTTTCAATGGTTGTTATTTATCTGATAATGCCATGTGTAATTATCAATGCTTTTCAAGTCGAATATACAGAAAGCATCCGAAATGGCTTGATTCTTGCTTTGGTGGCAGCAATATTGATTCATGTTGTACTGATAATTTTAGTAAAGGTACTTGAAAATATATTTCATTTGGATGCAGTTGAAAAAGCATCCATAATGTATTCAAATTCCGGAAATCTGATTATCCCGATTGTAACTTCTGTCTTGGGAAAGGAATGGGTTATTTATTCCAGTGCTTTCTTATCTGTACAGATAATTCTTCTCTGGACTCATGGCAGGATGGTACTCTGCGAAGAACGAAAAATGGATTTTAAAAAAATTCTTTTAAATATCAATATGATTACTATTTTCTTTGGGATTTTATTATTTGTTACAAGAATCCAACTGCCGGATATCATCACGGAAATCATGGAATCAGTAAGTGTTATGATTGGTCCTATTAGCATGGTTGTGACGGGAATGCTGATTGGAAATATGAGTTTCAAACAGATATTTACTTACAAGCGAATTTACATAGTTACTTTTCTTAAGATGATAATATGTCCCGTTATAATTCTGCTTCTACTTAAATATGGCGGAATGGCGAACTTATTATCGAATGGGAAGATGATTTTGCTTATCAGTCTGCTTGCAACAATCACGCCTTCAGCATCAACAGTTACGCAAATGGCTCAAATCTATGAAAAAAATGCAGAATATGCAAGTATTATAAATGTAGTTACAACTATTGTTTGTATTGTAACAATGCCAATTATGGTTTGGTTGTATCAGATATAAGGTATATTAGCTAAGTCACAATGTTCTTATTTTACGTACCAAGATTAATTTAAGATGAAATAACATACATAAGACTTCATAAGCAAAGGAGTTTTTTTATGGCACTTGAACATGAATTTTTTTTAATAACATATGATGAGTATTATGAAATGGGGTATGATGGATATTATTTTTCAAATGAAGATTTAAGTAATATCGTGTTAATTCATGATGATATAGTTCAATACATACAGGATACTTTGAATTGGATACCATCAATCAATCCAGCAATGAATTACAAAAAAGGATTTGGATTAAACAATTATGGAATTACATTGTTTGATAAAGAAGGAGCGGAAGTTATTTTAAAGTTAGCAAAGGCATGGGCTGAGTTATTTTTAAGTGGTCCACCTACTTTAAAACTTACTGGAAATTATGGTTTTACAGGAAACGATACGTATATGCCAGAAGGAAGCTATGAAATAATTGAAATATCTAGAGATAAGCTTGTTGAGAGTTTTAGAAAATTACAATTATTTTCAGAGAAGGTTATATCTAATAAATATCTTATACTTCATTATGGTATATAGGAGCTATAAGATCTAGCGAATAACTTTTACATTTTGTGTCGCAAGAGTATTTTAATGCGAAATATAGATTATTTATGTTTTATGTAGCAGACATAAAATTGTCTGCTATTATTTTGCAAATAAATGCAATATATACTTTACATTAAGAATGATATACAGTATACTATGTAATGTAGGGAGGTAGTATATGAAAAATAAACGTATGAAAATTGCTCGTATTGAATGTGATATGAAACAAGAGGATTTAGCAAAAGCAGTTGGTGTAACAAGGCAAACTATTGGTTTAATAGAAGCTGGTGATTATAATCCAACATTAAATCTTTGTATTGCAATATGTAAAGTACTTGGCAAAACATTAAATGAATTATTTTGGGAGGAAAAACATGAAAAAAAACTTAATACATGATGAGCGAGCTGTGGCTCAAAAACGTAAAATTGGCAGTGAAGCCTGCAATCTGTTGCTCGGTGGACTAATTATATCCCTACTTATTAAGCAATATGTTTTCAATATACCTTCTTCACAATATGCTACAGAACTTATATGCTTATTTGGAGCTTTCATATATATTGTAATTAGGAACATCATAGCAGGGAATGATTTGTATGAAACAAAAAACAACGGTAAAAAATCAGTTATAGTAAGTAGCCTTGTGGGTGGCTTAGCAACATGTGTAATTGCAGGAATCGCAAATTATGCAAGATATGGCGAGAAATATACAGACGGCTCATTATTTATGATAACTTTGGCAATTCTATTTGTTTCTGGAACAGTTGTAACCTTATTTATAGTCTCATCTATATATATACTTAATCAAAAGAGGCAGAAAAAAATTGCAGAAGAATTAGATAAAGAAGAAAGCGATGTAAAATAGAAATTAGGAGATTTAATTTGTAGTCATAGTAATGCGTATTCTTCTTATAAAACGAAACAAGGAAAGTCAGATGGCTCAAAAGCATATGATTATGCTAAATTAGAAAATATTTTAAATGCTGAAGTGTTCCATTTAAAAGTTTAAATTAGCTTATAATAGTAATAAATTGTGTATAAATTTTATTTGATTCATATTTTTTATGGAATTATAATTTATATTGAAGTAAAGAACAATTGTATTATAATACAAGCCAGATAAATATGAATTTGAGGTAAAATGCTATGGACAAATATACAAAAGAAGAATTGATAGAAGCGCTACGAGTTGTATCTTCAACTATCAGTAAATGTGAAAAAATGCAGCTAAAATTTGCGGAGGGTACCTCTCATCACACCCGCTTTAAGAACATAATAAAAGCGATGTATATTTCAAAATCATTAATAACAGATGAAATTAGTAAAAGAGGTTAATTTCCAGTTTTTCGGTGAAATTATGAGTATAATGCGAAGCCCGACAAATTCCAATTTGTAGAGCAGCAGATTCACTTTACAGGAACAATTTTAAAATTAGACGAACTAAATAGTAAAGTGGACAACTTGATTTGTTCACTTTTATTATGCTAATATATCAACATTGGTTTAAAACAGAGCCTATAATAAAAATGGTAGAGAAATACCTTGAGAATGGAAAATATGGCAACATCAAATGTTACCTTGTCGTGGTCATTTTATTATATCAAGTGATTTTGTACTTCTCTTTATAAGGATTTTATTACTGAAAATACACATAGATTATAACTATACTTCTTGTTTCACAACTAAAAAGTTAAGATACAATTTTCTTAATGTGTTGATTAATCATAAATCCATGATATTTGAACAATTGTAGAAGATAACGCATTAAGTAACTGAAAGCATTAGAATTATGAATACTGAACCGTACCATAAATAAATGAGGTTTTTACTAAAATTGGATTAAATGAAAGGGAATAGATGGGCTAGAATGCGGAGACTTTATTACAATATATATATAAATACCCTATGAAAACTTAATCTCATAGAGTATTTTTTTATCTAACATTCCATATCTTTAAGTATCATCTTTACAATTTGTATATTCTTGCCTTTTATATGAAGATACATAAGAAAGCATGAAAAGCTTCCACCAATAGTTCCACAAATAATATCCCACATAGTATCATGAAGACTATTGTTTTGTGCTGTTAATCCAAAAATCTGATCTGTTGTAAATTCCCATATTTCCCATAGCCCTGCACACGCAATAGCAAATATTAACGAAAATATAACCATAGCTATAGGTCTCATCATCTGATTCTCTTCATTTCCACATAAAAAAACATATAAAATCAATCCATAAAATGCCAGTAAAACTCCAGATATTAAATGTAAAAATTTATCATAGTGCGGTATGCTATAAAAATTCATTACATTTGCTAAATACATAGAAAAGAATATAAATGTTAATGATACTACATAACCTGCTTTAGATCTATTTAAAAATGTTTTATTAAATAATATTCTTGTTATAAATATAGTTACATAAATTAAGGCAATTCTAAAAACTTTTTCATCATTTCCGGCAAATATATCCCATACTGCTGTAATGGCTAATAATAGATAAAATATATAAGTAATTTTCACGTCATATTTCATTTGTTTTTTCATCATATATCTCCTAACGATCATTTCTTTATAATTATTATACCAGAATTTCAACTCTGTATTATTAATTATTAGTGAAAGTTTTTAGTTCACTAACAGATAGTTTAAATGCTCATATTCTGTTTAGAACATTTTTATAGTATTTGGAAACAATTGCTTGTATAATTGTAATATATTGTATGATGATAAATCATATGTTTTAATTCAACAATGTGAAATAATAATTATTATGTTTTGTGAGGTTAAATTTATATGAGAATAGAAAAAACAAACAAATTAACAGAAAATCAGATGGCTGAAATCTTAAATTTAGAAACAATTGCTTTTCGCACAGATAATTTAGAAAATCATGCCTTTTTATCAAACGAAATTAATTTTGATAAGACAATGCCATGCTTTTATATGGGATATGAGAATGATGAGTTGATTGCTTTTTTAACTACCTTTATGCCAACTTCTTATGAAGCAGAAATATCAGCGGTTACACATACAGAACACAGAAAAAAAGGATACTTTAAAAAATTATTTCAAGCTGCTAAAGAAACGTTATTATTAGCAGGAATAAATAAGATTTTGTTAGTTATAGAACCGAAAAGCAAAAGTGGTGTAGAGGTTATAAAAAACTTTAACGGTTGTAATTTGGAACGTTCAGAATATAGGATGTCTCATAATGGTTCCAAGACTTTGTCAGAATATGTGGAGTTAAATTTTTTTGAAGTGAATAACCAAAACAAAGAAGTATTTACACAAATTATGCTAAATACTTTTCCTGACTTAGAGGAAAGCAGTAATTTTATTGATACTGTAATTTCTTCAGAAAGTCGAAGGGGATATATAGCTTACAAAGAAGAAATTCCAGTAGGTGCTTTTAATTTTAATTATGAGGAAGGAAGCAGTTTCCTTTATGGTGTAGGAATTGCAGCATCATATCGTGGAAAAGGATTTGGAAAGCAATTGGTTGGGTTTGCATTGACTGAAGGACTAAAAAAATCGGATAAAGTAGTGCTTGATGTGGATTCGGAAAATCCAATAGCTTTTAATTTATATAAGAAATGCGGATTCAGGATTGATTTTCAAGTTGATTATTATAGCTGTAAATTTTAATTGATTTATCTGAAGTCCTTTGGTAAAGATTTAAGGGGGTGGATGTTATTAAGAGCTTAAGAAGGGCAATAATAACAATTTGTTTAATTATACTTACTATAAGTGGTCTTGAGAGCTTGCCAGAGAGTAAATACTGTAATAAAGACCTTAAAACACTGGTTAATACAAAAAAAGCTAATGTAATTGAAGTAGGAAAGGAAATGAAAATAGACAAGGATACCATATTAATTAAAAGAATTATTAATACCGAAGATAAAACATATATTAGATATGCATTTATAAGCCTTGAGCAAGGATGGTCTTTTAGCCCAGGTGCTATTAATATATTTGATGATAAAGGGAAGCAATATCAATACAGAGGTGGGCAGTCTTCAGGCAAGTTATGGGGACAGGATGGACTATTTAATATTGATAGAATAAATGAAGACGCAAAGTATATAATACTTAAACTTGAATGGTATGATAGGAAAAACGAAATGAAAATTTCGCTTGGAAAAGAAGGTGAAAATAATGACACTAAATAAGAAACATAGCGCAATTATCGAATGGATTATAGCCATAGTACTTGTGGTAATATGCTGGAATTATTCAATTTTTTCCTATGGAAGTTTTTCACCTATAAAGGCACATGAACAATCAGAGAGGACATATCATTATGGACCTTCGAAGATAATTAAAACTATAGACTTAGATGGAGGGAAAATATATTTATGCCGATATAAAGATTGGTTTTCAGCAAATACTGTTAGAAGAGGAATAATTAACTGGCATCCAGGTGATCAAGTATCAGGAACTCCAATAGATTATTCAAAACAAGTATCTTACAGCTGGTCTGGCGCAAGAATTAAAGGAGATATAATGATAATAAAAACTTATGGCTATGTAAGTGATCCTAAAATAACTACCATATTATTTGAAGATGAAGGTAAAACAAATACATCAAGATATGCTCTAGATGAAAGCAAAATGTTTATTTTTTATTGGAATGAAGATATGCAGAAGAGTAAAGAAAAATATTTAAAAGGTTTAGATAGGGATGGAAAAGTAATTTATGAAGAAAAGCTTCCTGGCTTTTAAGCATGTAATGGACAATCTTCAGATAACATGGAATCGAAAATTGTAAAACTTGTTTTTTAAAGAATCACCTTATGCAAATGTAATTGTACCTGCATTTTAATATTAGGCAGCTAGTTGGCTGCCTAAATTATTTTGGAGGTCAAAAAATTGTAGATAAGAGAGTTAGTGATGGCTGTTAAGTATTTTATTAAATCTAGAATTAGGCATGATGAACCGTACCATAAGTAAGTGAGGTTTTTATTTTGGCGGTTGCAGAGCCACCATATGTTACATTGCTTTCTCATGTTCAAATCACAGAGGATAAAGAGGTAGCTGTGGTACATATGTATCGTTTTGAGGGGGAAAAGATTGCTGAAATGTGGGATATATCTCAAGAGGTGCCTGAGAATTCTCCTAATGAAAATGGTATGTTTTAATAAAATTGTATATATAAACTTAGGAAAAAATATTTATATTCCATGATACGACGCTTGAGTATTATTTTGATGTACATTGATTGTGATAAATATTTTAAGAAAGTATAGTGCTTAACTAAGCCCTATACTTTAATTTTTTTAAAACCTTCAACGAATCTTGAACTGAATCTATTAAGAAAAATATTAACAACAGTTTGTACCATTCTGTATTAATGGCTTTAACCTCCTTTTTAACACCTTAAACAGATCCTCAAATTCTTCATTAATATTATATATTAAGTGAATTGTACTCTTTAGTTTTGATTTTTTTGGTGGAACAATAGATGAAAAAGTTAATATAGATACTGATGAAGCTAGTTCATATGATATAAGTGATAGAAATAATAATGTTATTAATATAGGGTTAACACAATTTTCAATGTATTCTCTTTCACAAAAGTTTAAAGGTAATCTACACAATTCTGTCTTAATTGAATTAATAGCAGTTAACATTGCATCTGCATTATTAATAGCTGCGGTTACATCGATAATTAAGTCACTTTTTAGGGATGCCTGACCTTCTATTAATGATTCATTTAATTGTCTTGCAAAATTAATATTTGATATTATACTATTTATATCATTCATACTCTTATTAACCTATCTTAAATATTTCTACTATAACTAGCCATATGCAATTCATGGAAATATACAGCGGTTATCTTCCTGAGTTAGCCTTCTTAATCTAGGTTTTAACACCTTATAAAGATCCTCAACCTCATCATTCATACTATATATTGTATGAATTGTGTCCTTTAGCTTTCCCTTTTTACGTGGAACTATTGGTGAAGTAGTTAGAACACTTACTGAAGTTGCTAACTCAAAGCCCGTTCTTGATATGAGTTCCATCGCGGTTTGTAAAGGGGTAACACAGTTGGCAATATATTCTCTTTCACAAAAATCTAAGGGCAATCTACACAACTCAGTCTTAATTGAATTTAATGCTACCAATGTTTGAGCTGTTTGAGTAAGAGCTGCATTTACAGTAACATTAGTAGTAGATGCTTGACTTTGGGTTTCCCCTTGACCTGTAGGTGGCGCTTGACTTTGGGTTGGAGGTTGTCCTTCAAGTACCTGCTCAGCTTGAGTTGGGGCTTCACCACCAGGTATAACCTGACTTGGGGTTGTCCCTGGGGTTAAATTTAGTGATTGACTTTGAACTATCACGTCACTTATTTGTCTTGAATTTCTCATATCACTAATTAAAACATTTAATTCATCAATAATTGTATTTATTCGTTCCTCTCTAGACTTTTCTTTAGAGTTACCATCTTCACTAATTCCTTGTGCTGTATTATTATCCTTTGTATTTAGAACGTTATCATCACTCATAAGTTCAGCTCCAATCTAAAATATTATATTTCATAACTCATAATTTCTGATTCTTCACGAGAGAGGGCAGATAAAAAAATATAAATAGCATCTCTTCCTAGAATAACTATCTATATTAATTATTAATGTAATTTATATATAATAATTGTATTAGAAATACCTTGAAATTATTCTCTTTCAATGTAGAAGTAAATATCTCCATTAGTTATCAAATTTATAGATGATATTTGTTTATATTTAATGACGTAGGCTTTGCAGATTGTTCTAATAACAAAAACGGTATGAAGCTTTGTATATTGAGAGTACTAATTTGATAAGTAAGACCATTCTGTTGAAATTCAATGATACGATCTTTAAAAACTTCGTATTTCCCATATAATTGGAAAGCTTATAGAAAATGTGCTATAATTTTAATGAAGTCATATTTGTAAGGAATTACAAAGTAGAGTAATTGATTATAGATAAAATGGGGGATAAAATTGAATTATTTAAGTGCAGAAATCAGAGAACGGCTTATTGAAAAAGGTGCCTCAATTGTTGGATTTGCAGATTTAAAAGATATCCCAGAAAGCCAAAGAGAGGGGTATAGATACGGAATCTCAATTGCAGTAGCACTGAACCCATTTGTAATTACTGGAATAGAGGACGGACCAACAAAAGATTATTATGATGAATATGTGAGAGTAAATAAACTTTTAGATGAACTTGATAAATATGCAGTGGAGATTATAAAACACCATGGATTTGGAGCGTTGCCTAAGGTGAAAAAAAGTATCACTACAGATGAAACAGTTTTAAGAACTACTTTACCGCATAAAACAGTAGCAACTAGAGCAGGAATTGGATGGATTGGAAAGTGTGCATTACTGGTTACAAAAGAGTTTGGCTCAGCTGTAAGGTTATCAAGTGTACTAACTGATGCAGAACTAGATGTAGGATTACCAATAGATGAAGGAAAATGCGGAACTTGTAACACGTGTAAAAATTTATGTCCAAGTAGTGCTGTGTTAGGAGTTAATTGGAAGGTAAATATGGATAGAGATAACTATTTTGATGCTTTTAAGTGTAGAGATGAAGGGCGAAAAAGAAGTGATAAACTTGGAGTAGAAGAAAGAGTTTGTGGAAAGTGCATACTAGTCTGCCCTTGGACACAGAAATATTTAAAGTTAATTGGAGGTAAGAAAATATGAAAGTTGGGCTTATTAGGTGTATGCAAACAGAAGATATGTGTCCCGGTACTACTTGCTTGAAGGTCATGAAGGAGAAAAAACTTGCATTTGAAGGAATTGAGGAAGAAATTGAGGTAATTGGCGTAAATACTTGTGGGGGTTGCCCAGGTAAAAAAGCAGTAACAAGGGCTGCTGAAATGGTTAAAAGAGGTGCCGATACTATTGTGCTAGCATCTTGTATTAAAAAAGGAACTCCAATAGGGTTTGCTTGTCCCCATGCAGAAAAAATGGAAGAAGCTATTAAGAAGAGAGTGGGCAATGATATAAAGATTATTGATTACACTCATTAATAGAGACGTTCTTGCATCGGAATCTTCTTATGGACGAACTAAAAGCAGTCAGAATATCATATAGCCTGACTGCTTTTATCATCTTCACGTATATATAATTTATCCAAATCAATATGAGATTATTTAAAAATTCTTTGCTGTTTCTTTAGCTTTAATTATAGCTTCTCCAACAATAGCATCCACATCATTTCCAATAACATCTAAGCCATCTGCTGCTATGGTTGTATAATCAGTTATTCCAAGGAAGCCAAATATTGTTCTTAAATATCTGTCACCCATTTCAAAGGAAGCAAAAGGTTCAGTGGAATAATCGCCACCTCTTGCAACAATGTTAATTGCTTTTTTACCTTTACATAATCCTACAGGACCTGCTGCTGTATATTTAAATGTAATTCCAGTGACAGTAATATAATCAATATAAGCTTTAAGGATAGCTGGAATGCTTAGGTTCCAGAATGGTTCTGCAATTACATATTTATCTGCTTCTAAAAATTGAAACGCATACTTAAGTATTGGATGGTCTTTACCAGTTCCTGGTGCAGGAACATGTAGTTCATTAAGTTGTCCATATGGAAGTGGAGCTATTCCCTCTTTGTATAAATCCAATGTAATAATTTCATCATCTGGATTAAGTTTTTTATATTCTTCTATAAAATTATCTGATATTTTGAAGGTTCTTGATTGACCTTCTTCCTTTGCATTTGCTTTGATGTACAATACTTTACTCATTTCATTATCCCCTTTTTTTTAAATATAGTTGATTTGTAAAATACTTTATGACAAAATAATAATACATACATAATTTAATAGCAAGTAGGCACTTAATTGTACCATAGTATCAAAAAAGATACTTAAAATAATGAGGTGATAATGTGATAAGTGATGAGAAAAGACATGAAAGTTGTTATATGAGTGAAAAATGTATAAAGTATGATGTTTGTCCAATGGCCCTTGTTCAGAAGCTCCTGTCAGGTAAAAGAAAAATCATGATACTATGGTATTTAAGTAACAAAGTATTAAGATTTAATGATATAAAGAAAAAGTTACCAGATGTAACACAGAAAATGCTTACTCAGCAGTTGAGAAGTTTGGAAGAAGATAAGCTTATTTTCAGGCATGTTTACCCTGTTGTTCCACCAAAGGTAGAATACGGATTAACTGAATTTGGGAAAAAAATTATCCCTATACTTGAAATGATGCATGAATTTGGGGCAGAGTATTTAGAAGCTAATCTCCAAGAAAATAATATTTAGTCAATTATAATTAATGAAAGTAATGCTTAATTCATAATATGAAAATTAAGCGACATAACTAGTGAAATAAAGGTACAAACAATGTTCTTTGAAAGTCAAACAATATTTTGCGTAAAGTATAAAATTTTTACATTTTAAGCAAAATATTGTTTGACAATGTAAAATATATGCTATAATTTTATAGAAGTTAAATCGAAACTGTGAAATGTGTTGAAACACTTTACGTCTCTTAAGCATATAATATAGTGAGTAGGAGGTGAAAAACCATGCTTGCTCCATTTATAATATGTTTTAGAGAAGGTATTGAAATTTTTTTGGTTATTATCCCTCTAGTGGTTTACTTTAATAGAAATAAAATGTACGAAATGAGTAAGAGCGCATATCTAGGGGGAGCTCTAGGTACGGTTATTGCAACTATAATTGGCTCGATAATATTTTCACAAGCCGCTTCGTTAAATGGTCCTGCAGGGGAATTGTTTGACGGCATATTGGGGATAGTATTAGCAGGATTAATATTATACAGTGTAGTACTTTTAAGAAAAAACAAATCTTTTAGTACTACTCCAGATCAACGATTTGTTTCTCTGAGTAAAAAGGGAGTATTTATTATTGCTGCTATAACATTCTTTAGAGAATTATTAGAAGTAATATTGTTTATTTTAGCTAGTTCAACGAGGTCTCCTTTATTAGTAGCAGGTTCAGCATTATTAGGTTTAGTGTGTGCAGCTCTAATTGTTTATGCTGTAGCTAAAGGAATTTCGAATCTTAATATAAATGTAATATTCTATATGCTAAATCTATTCTTAGTTGGACTTGGTGCATACTGCTTTGCTGACGGATTAGAGGTATTGTTTGGTATGTATATTTCTCAAATTTTTACGATAGGTATATTGGTGTACGCAGTTCCTAGCTACTTTATAATAATAAAAAAGGATTTAAAAAAATATTTGAACTCTAATAAAATAAAATAAAACTTATCCCCATACATTAAAATTTTGAAACTTAGTTGAAAATGTTGATGTGTGGGGTGTTTATTTGTTTTTTTAATTCGTAATCTTTTTATATAGATTTCCTTGGACTGTCTATTGCATTTTGAAAGTAAGTGTGATATAATCTGAACAAATATGATGATTGGAGTTGAAAAGATGATTAAATTTTCTTGCTAGTTTTACAAAGTACAACAAAATTGTGGGTTCGTATAATATCGCTTTTTTTGTTGTGCCTATGCAAGAAAGTTAATTGTTTTTTCGCTCAGGAAATATATACTTGGCATGTCCCTAATTGGGGTCTGTCTTTGCTGTATTTAAGAGCTGCAAGAATTAACTTTCTTGCAGCTCTTATTTTTTATAATCATGAGAATAAGTAGGAGGGATTAAATAATGGATAATAAAGATACTTCGATAACGCATGATAATCTTCATATAGAGCCGGATACTTCGGGCGACATCTATATGGAGTAATACCAGTCGCCTATAGTTCCGACTTTGTTATTTGTACTTTTAATTACAAAGGAGGATAAAAATATGTCTTTAATAAATGTAACAAATCTGACCTTCGCTTATGAAGGCAGTTATGATAATATTTTTGAAAATGTAAGCTTTCAAATTGATACCGATTGGAAATTGGGCTTTACCGGAAGAAATGGACGAGGAAAAACTACCTTTCTGAATCTTTTACTTGGTAAATATGAGTATACTGGAAATATTTCAGCGAATGTAACGTTTGAATATTTTCCTTATGAGGTTCAGGAACAAGAAAATTTCACTATAGATATCATAAGAGAAATCAGTCCAAATTCAATGGATTGGGAAATAATGAAAGAATTATCGCTTTTAGATATAGACGATGATGTTTTATACAGACAGTTTTATACACTATCAAAAGGAGAACAGACCAAGGTATTGCTTGCTGCTATGTTTTTGAAGGAGAACTCATTCTTACTCATTGATGAACCTACAAATCATTTGGATGCTGAAGCTAGAAAAAAACTAAGTAATTACCTTAGAAAAAAGAAAGGATTTATTCTGATTTCACATGATAGGTATTTTTTAGACAATTGTATTGATCATGTTCTTTCAATAAATAAGACAAATATAGAAATACAAAAAGGTGATTTTTCTAGCTGGTGGGAAAATAAACAAAGACAGGATAACTTTGAGCTTGCAGAAAATGAGAAGCTTAGAAAAGATATTAATCGCTTATCGGAGTCCGCTAAACGAACAGGTAATTGGTCCCATGAAGTAGAAAAATCCAAGAAAGGAACAACAAACTCTGGCTCTAAGCTGGATAAAGGTTATGTTGGACATAAAGCTGCTAAAATGATGAAACGTTCTAAGTCAATTGAAAGCAGACAGCAAGCTGTCATTGAAGAAAAGTCTAAACTTCTCAAAAATATTGAAAGCTCCGATAGCTTGAAGATTTCCCAACTTATTTATCATAAAAACGAACTTGTGGAACTTGAGAATGTTTCGATTTTTTACGGTGACACCATGGTTTGTAAAGATGTAAGCTTTAGTATTGAGAAAGATGATCGAATTGCACTTAAAGGTAAAAATGGCTCAGGAAAATCAAGCCTTATCAAGCTTATTTGTGGTGAGGATATAAACTATACAGGTAATTTCAATAAAGGAAGTCAGCTTAAAATATCCTATGTGTCTCAGGATACATCGCATCTTAAGGGCAACCTAACTGACTACGCTTTAAATAACAATATTGATGAAAGTCTTTTTAAAGCTATTTTAAGAAAGCTTGATTTTTCAAGAGATCAATTTGAAAAAGATATGTCATCTTTTAGCGGTGGCCAAAAGAAAAAAGTGCTGATTGCAAAGAGTCTTTGCGAAAAAGTTCATTTGCATATCTGGGATGAACCACTTAATTTTATTGATATTATCTCTCGTATGCAAATAGAGGAGTTACTGCTTGAATACTCACCAACTTTACTGTTTGTGGAACATGACAGTGAATTTTGTAAAAATATTGCAACAAAGATTTTTGAGCTTTAGCTTTATAAATGAGAGTATGTTAAAAGGGGTAGTGAGAGGACTACCCTTTTTATTTGTCTAAAATAGAGTAGCAATCAACGGAGGAAATTGTATGGAACAAAAACAAAGAGCAATAATTGTAGGCTGTAATCTCAAGAATGATAAGGAATTTTTAAATATGATAGAGGAGCTATATAGTCTAGCTGATGCATGTGATATTGAGGTAGTTGGTGAAATTATTCAAAAATTAGAGCGAGTGTATCCGTCACATTATATAGGTAAGGGAAAAATCCAAGAATTGTTTACATTAATTCATGAGAAAGAAGTGAACATGGTTATTTTTAATGATGAGTTGTCTCCTTCACAAATTCGTAATTTGGATACAGCTTTAAAATGCAAGGTAATAGATAGAACGGTTCTAATTTTGGACATTTTGGCTAAGAGAGCTAAAAGCAAAGAAGCACAGCTGCAGGTAGAAATAGCAAAATTACAATATATTCTGCCGAGGTTAACTGGCCTTGGAGAATCATTGGGTCGTCATGCAGGCGGTGTCGGGTTTATAAACAGAGGTTCAGGAGAAACAAAATTTGAACTTGATCACAGAAAGATCAAGGATAGAATTGGTGGATTGAACGCAGAACTGGAAGCACTTGTAGTAGAGCGTCAGAATCAAAGGAAACAGCGTAAAAAATCAGGAATACCTGTGGTTGCTTTGGTAGGATATACAAACGCAGGTAAGTCAAGCATTATGAATTCCATGATTGATTTGTATAGCTCTTCAATTGATAAGAAGGTATTTGAAAAGGATGTGTTATTCGCTACCTTAGAAACTTATGTAAGAAACATTAAACTGCCCAATAATAAATCCTTCCTGTTAAGTGATACAGTAGGGTTTATCAGTAAGCTGCCTCACCAGCTTGTAAATGCATTCCGCTCAACTTTAGAGGAAATTACTGAAGCTGATATGTTAGTTCATGTAGTTGACTATTCAACCCCTAATTATAAACAGCATATTGAAGTTACAAAGAACACATTAAAAGAGTTAGGTGCAGATAATATCCCTATTATTTATGCCTATAATAAGACAGATTTGGCAGAGGGTGAAATCACAAAAGATGAGAAAGATTGCATATATATTTCTGCTAAAAATAAAGCTGGAATAGATGAGCTAGTAAATGAAATTTGCAAGAGGGCTTTCCCACAGCATGTTTGCTGCCAGCTGCTAATCCCCTATGAAAAAGGAAATATATTGTCATACTTTAAGGACAATGCCAATATCAAATCAACTGAGTATAACAGTGATGGAGTGCTGATATCCATGGAATGTAAGGAATCAGATTATGAAAGATATAAGCAATTTGAAAGCCTGATTAAAATATAGTTATCTACGTATAGTCACACTAGTATTTATTCGTAGTTCTTATCGACTTTAAAATAAATCCATTAAAAATTATATATATTTTAAAATTTCCAGCAAGTTGATGTCATTTTATCATCTACTTCATAATATATAAGTGATAGTACTTGAAAGGGATATTATATGTATTATATATCAAGGTTTCAAAGACAGAACAAATATGTAAGAAGTTCTGCTGTAAATTATGCACTTACCTATGGCTTAAAACCTAATCCAAACTACAGATATTTCCCCTTAATAAATGACACAAGCGGTGATTGTGCAAATTTCCTCTCTCAAAGCCTGTTAGCAGGCGGTGCGCAGATGGACTTCAATGATACACAACCCTGGTGGTATAGACATGCAGCAAATAGATTACAGGATGTCTGGGCCCTAAACTGGACAATAGCTCATATGTTATATAATTACCTAATAACAAACGAGCAAAAGAATTCAGCCTATACAAAAGGACAGGAGCTTACAAACAAAAGAGATCTTGAACTTGGTGACCTCATATTTTTCGAGGATGAAAGTGGTCATATATTTCATTCAGCCATTGTGACGGGTTTCTCTTTAGGCGAACCCCTTATTACCCAGCATTCCTTTGAAGCAGTAAATATTCCTTACAGAAGATCGTGGCCTGCATTTAAGTACCACTATGTAAAAATTGTTATATAAATTATTATCCGACAGGCTTATGTTAATGTTAAGCCTGTCTTATTTTTTACTTTGCTCTACAGTGGCTGGAGGGCTTAATGAAAAAATAGCATATATGTATGATCAAGCTTTTAAAAAAGCTATTGACCTTCCACCGATTTCAGAATTAATAATTGCAGTAAACAAGGATGCAACAGCTCCAATCTTTGACTGTGCAGACTATGGTATCACTGGGGACTTATTTAAGATTGTTCCAATGATGATTGACGAAATCATAAACGCAAAAAGCAATAAATAACTAACCTTACCCTAGGGGTACAGTTAAGGTGTTAATTTGAAAATGAATGTTAAAAAAATATCTAATATATGGTTGACCCTCCAATAGATGTATTAAATATAATAATATTTAGGGGGGATGTCTATGAACAATAATTTGGATAAGAATGGGGACTTGAAATTACCAGCATTATTTTTAATGGGTGGCGCACTCTTCTCAATGCACTTTGGGGCATCGAGTATGGTGTGGCCAATGAACTGGGGTAAAGAAAGTGGTTCATCTGTATGGATTGCATTCTGTGGAGTATTTATAACAGCTTTATTGCTTACATTACTTGCATATGTTGCATTATCAAGGGGTAATGGCACTTATAACGAAATCACCAAACGTGTACTTGGAAAGAAACTAGGCGTATCATATACAATCGTAACCATTGTTGTGCTTGGACCTCTATATGCTATTCCGCGTATGAGTGCAGCATCTTGGGACTCAATAGTACAGGCTTTTGGTTTAAATCCAGAATCAAGATTACCACTGATTATATTTACAGTATTATTCTATCTGGTAACTTATTGGTTCTTAATGAGTCCTGGAAAGACAATGGATCGTATTTCACAGATTCTTTTTCCGTTTCTTATTATCATTGTCATTATAGTTGTAGGCAAGGGGCTTATAACGCCAATTGCAGAGCCAGTTGCAAAGACATATAAAGGCTCAGCATTTGCCTATGGTTTCACAAACGGTTATGCAACAGCCGAAATTCTTTGCTCATTAATATTCGGTGTTGTTATCTTAAATGGTCTTAAATCAAAAGGTGTTTCTGACGAACGTATGAGTAAGAATATTATCAGAGTTGGCATTATTGGTGTAGCACTATTAAGCTGTACACACCTTTGCCACATGTTAATCGGTGCTTCTACAGGGGGAACAATTGATTTAACTTATACAGCTCTTTATACAGCAGTTGCTAGTAAACTTCTTGGAGGATTAGGAGGAATCTTATTCGCAATCGCACTATTCTTTGCAGCCCTTACAACAGCAATTGGTATGACTTCCGGATGTGCCGAGTTCTTCGTGGATACAACAGGAGGAAAGATTGATTACAAGAAGGGATCTATCGCAGTCTTGGTTTTCAGCACAATCTTTGGATGCATGGGTCTTTCTTCAATCCTTACAATCCTCGGACCAATCCTTGATGGTATCTATCCAGCAGCTATCGTACTTGTTATATATTATTCATTAATGCCAAATAACCAGAGCAGAAGACACTTAAACCTATGTCGTTATGCAATGATAACAGCATTGATATTTGGTATTTTTGATACCGTTTACACTTATGGAATTAAATTAAATATAAATTTAGGCTACTTCAACACATTCTATGAGAGCCTTCCGCTATCATCTGAAAAGCTTGCATGGTTCCCATGGACAGTAGTTGCTGCAATTATTGGCTACTTAGTATTCTCAAAAAACAAAGCAGCAGTGAAGGGAAATATAGAATCCTAACGGCTTAAAACTTAGGTGAACCGATGCTTGCTGAATTCCGCAAGCATCTAAATAATAAAAAATATTAGGAGGATGTCATAATGAGAAAAGTATCTTTTTTAAGCTATAACATGACAACAGCAGATGCTAACAATCAAGATGGATTAGTGCCAATTGGACGTCAATTTGATTTCATCGGAGACGTTGAGACAGAAGAAATGATTTTATGTGATGGTGATGAGTCACTTTGCCTTGGATATCATGATGTTAAATGTTACAAGGACATTTATGTAGGGGATATGGTTGATTTTAAAGCAACACTTACAAAGGTAGGGAACACATCTCGTGACTGTAAAATTGAAGTTTTCAA
>NZ_OAOD01000004.1 GCF_900205925.1 Clostridium peptidivorans
GAGAGTAGGTCGTTGCCAGATAAATTTATTCCGTGGTAGCTCAATGGCAGAGCATTCGGCTGTTAACCGAAGGGTTGGAGGTTCGAGCCCTCTCCACGGAGCCATTTTTATTTTTTGAATAATAAATATAAATATAAAATATTGAGACTTCCTTAACTGGAAGTCTTTATTTTTTATCCATACTTAAAAATGATTGTTTTTTAAAGTATGTTTTTATAAAATTTTGTGGGATATATATATTATTATACGTCTATATTAATAAGAAGATAATTTGAAAGGTGGTAAAGGTATGAAAAGAGTAGGAACTATGACTTCTGCTCTAGGCTTTATATTTCTTGGAGTATGGCTTCTTCTTAGAAATGTAAATTTAAGTTTAGCAGAACAATTCGTTAAGTGGTGGCCAATTTTAATAATATTATTTGGATTAGAGATAATTTTTTTATTCAATAACAAGAAAGAAGGAGAAAAAATAGGATTTAACTTTTTAATAATTCCTTTAATTATAGTGTTTACATTTACTAATTTATATGTAAATATATTAAAACCAATAGGAAAAAAATTTAATATACTTGAAAATGACTTTAATATTTCAAGAAATATGTTTGATTTAGGAGGCGGTAAAAATATTAAGGTAGATAAAACTTTAGATAAAATAGGAAATAAAATGGAATTTATTACAAATAATAGTGATCTAAAAATAAGGAAGTCTACTGATGACAAAATAAAATTTGATATATATGTTCATGTTAAAAATGGAAGTAATATAAATAACTATGATATAAAAGAACAGAAGGTTTCTGACGGATATAAAATAAATATAAATGAAAGTTATGTAAAAGGAGTAAGTGGAGTTATATATATTCCAGACGGATATAATATAAAATTTGAAAATGATAACATGAAATTAAATACAGAAGATGAACTTTTAAATAGTGAGTTTTATATAAATGGAGATAATGGAATTTTCAATTTTAAAGGTCTTAAGTCGCTAAAGATGGATATAGATAACTTTAGTGTAAATGGAAGTGATATAAAATTTTCTAAAATTAATGGAGATAATGGAATTGTAACCATTAAGGGAGATAAAGTAGAAGAGAGTATTATAGAAATAGATAATGGTAAAGTAGATATAGAAAATAAGTTGTGTAAAAATATAAATGTATTACTTAAAAGGGGAACAGTAAATCTAAAAACTATAGACGGTAATATCCAGACTAATTTAAATGTGAACAATGGTAAGGTAAATCTTAATGGTGGAGGAAGAATAAACTCAAGTATAGTGACCACATTAGGAAATGGCACAGGAAAGGTGGATATAAAGGTGGATGCAGGAACTGTAAATGTATCTACTAGTCAGGAGTGGTAGAGTGAAGGAAGATGATATAGTTAAAGGTCTTAAAGAAAATAATGAAGAAAGTTTTATAAATATGGTTGAGATTTATAAAAATAAGATATTATCTCTATGTTATAGCTACACTCAAGACTATGGAGAAGCAGAAGACATATCTCAAGAAGTTTTTATAAGCATATATAAAGGAATAAAAAACTTTAGGGAAGAATCTTCATTATCCACTTATATATATAAGATTACTGTATCAAGATGTTTAGATTATAAAAGAAGAAAAAGTATAAAGGGATTTTTGACCGGATTATTTCAAATGAATAAGGAAATAGAAAATACATTTGATAAAGATGATAAAAATGCAGTAAGAGAAGCAGTATCTAATCTTCCAGAAGATTTAAGAGTTTGTATAGTGCTTTATTATTTTATAGGACTTACTCAAAAGGAAATAGGTGATATTTTGAATATATCTCCTAAAAATGTAGAAGGGCGAATATATAGGGGAAAGAAAAAGCTAAAGTCCTATTTAAAAGAAGGAGGTTTTGAGTTTGTGTAATGAGGAAAAGAATTTTGAAGAAATAATAAAGAATTCTTTTAATGAAGTAAAAGTTTCAAAGGATTATACAGAAAAACTTTTAAATAAGCTTCATACAGAGCCTTCGCAAAGCGTTTGTTCGAGAAAAAATATATCATCAGGGTTAAGTTTTATACTTGCAGGAGTTCTTATGCTTATAATATATAATACTAATATAATGACACAAATTTTAGATATGCAGATTCAGCTTAAGTTAAAGACAAATATAATACAATCTAACTATAAAGAAAATTTTATAATAGAAAATTTTGGGGAGGAAATAAAATGAGAAGGAGTAGTTTATTAACATTTTTATCAGCTCTAATACCTGGAGTGGGGTATATGTATTTAGGCCTTATGAGGAAAGGATTAGAAGCATTAGCTATATATTTGCTTATTGAGCCAGTCTTTGGCATAGTAGGACTAGGTCTTGGAGGTATATTAAAAATAATATTTTGGTTTTATACATTTATAGATACTTTTAATTTAGCAAATAGGATTGATCAAGGGGAAATTATTCTGGATTCAAGCTTCGTAATGGATAAGTTTGTAAATAATAATGGAACAACAGCTAATAATTTTAAAGTAAGCAGTAAAAAGTTATGGAATGTTATAGGAGTACTTTTTATAATTGTAGGTATAATGGCGATACTTGATAGAACATTAGTAGGGCTTGACGTATATTATTATGTTAAATCATTTATGAATAAATTTTTAGTACCTATAATATTAGTATCGTTTGGAGGATATATTCTTTTTAAAGGAAATAAGCAAAACTTCAAGCATTAATATAATTTTGATATAGTTTTACCATTTGTAGTAAGTACAACAGTTTCATCTATATCTGTTCTATAGATTTTCACATCAAGATCTATAAGTTTTTTTAATATATCTTTAGAAGGATGATTAAACATGTTGTGTTTTCCGCAACTTATTACAGCAATTTTAGGGGAAACTTCTTTTAAAAATAATTCCGATGTGGAAGTATTGCTACCATGGTGACCAACCTTTAGCACAGTGGAGTTCACATCGGTTTTTTCTTTTAAAATATCTAATTCACTTTCAAGTTCTGCATCTCCCATAAATAAAAAGGATATATCTCCATAACGTACTTTAAGTACAGCAGAATAGTTATTTAAATTATCATAAGTGCTTCTTATAGGAGAAAGCATTTCACAATGTATCATATCTCCTAAATTAAAAATTACTCCATTTCTAGCTGTTTTTATTTTTAAATTTTTAATTCTTAGGTAATTTACCATGTCTTGAAATGAACTTTCCTCGCTTACAATCTTTGGAGCATAAAAATTTTCTATTTTAAATTCCTTTATAACATACTTCATGCTTCCGATATGGTCATCATGAGGATGGGTAGCTAATACATAATCAAATTTTTTTATATTATTTCGTTTAAGATACTTTATTAAATTATCACTTGATTCCAAAGTACCTGAATCTATAAGCATATGATGATTATTAAATGAAAGAAGTATAGAATCACCTTGACCAACATCTATAAAGTGTACTTTAAGTATATTGTCTTTAAGATTATTATAGGTATTTACACCTGTATTACATGAAGTTAAAAGTAAAGAAATTAATAGTAGTATTACTAGATTATATTTTTTACAAAATTTCATTTATAGGACTCCTCGTCATTGTATCTAAAGCATTTGTAATGCTTCACATTATTAATGATTATAACCAATAGAAGAAATATAATACTTTGTGTTATAATATAAAGTGAAACATAAAGCAGATTAAAGTATTAGAGCTTATAGTCATCGCATAATTGCAATATTTACAGAGGAGTGAAATTACATGAAAAATTTATGGCTGTATCTTCAATTTGGAGTATACATGATAAGACTGTTATTGAAAAAGAATAATTTTAAAAAAATAAAGAGAGAAAATGGAGCAAAGGCAGCAGAAGAATTAGTATATAATTATGCTGTTGAATGGGCAGAATTTGTAATTGATAAAGTAGATATGAAAGTAAATGTAATAGGATTAGAAAATTTACCAGAAGGTAGTTGTTTATATGTAGGTAATCATCAAAGTCTTTTAGATATTCCAGTAATACTTGCAGGGATTAAAAAACCTATGGGATTCATTGCAAAAAAAGAAATGGAAAAGTATAACATTATAAGTGATTGGATGAAGGAGATTCATTGCGTATTTATGGATAGAAGTAATGTAAGAGAGTCAATAAAATCTATAAATGAAGGCATAGAAAATTTGAAAAATGGGTACTCAATGGTTATATTCCCTGAAGGAACTAGAAGTAAGGGGCCTTCCTTAGGGGAATTTAAAAAAGGAAGTATGAAACTTGGAACAAAGGCAGAAGTTCCAATTGTTCCAATAACCATAGATGGAACTTATAAATGCATGGAAGGCAATCCTAAAAATAAAATAAAGAGTGCAGAGGTAAATTTAATAATAAATAAGCCTATAGATCCAAGCACTCTTTCACGTGAAGAACAAAACAATTTAGCAGAAAAAGTTAAAGAAATAATTAAAGAAAGCTTAGATAAACGTAAGCCTATTTAGAAAAAATTATTTCTTGAAGAGCTTCTATATCGGTTTTAAGATTTTCATTTTTAATTTTATATTCTTTAATTTGTAGTACAAGTTTATTATCAGTTTCCTTTAAGGAATTTAACTCTGATAATAAACTTTTTTCCATAGCTTGCTTTTTTGTAATTAATGGATCGTAGCTAGTGTTTATTAGTTCACTTTTGTTTTTAAAAGTATTTATTTTATTTTCTATCTTTATTAAAAATTCTCTTATTGAATGTTGAGCTTTTTTAAAAGAATTATATATAATATCTATGAATATATCTAGTCTTTTTTTCATTACAAATACCTCATTTCATGTTCTTATATATATTTTATAAGAAAAACTATTATATACCAAGGGGAAAATTATGAGTGAAAAGAAAATAATAGAACATTTACTTAAAAAGAAAGAAAAATTAATTTTAAATAGTGAAAAAAATATAGAAAAGTATTTAAAATTTATAAATGATTTAAAAACTGATATATTAAAAAAAGAAAAGGAGATTAATAAGCTTCAGAAAGAAAATGAAGAATTATATAAAAAATATTTTATATTAAAAGAATTTATCCTTAAAAATGGTTTAACATTTTCTGTAGTAAATAAAAATTATAATGTAAAAGAGTGGGATAATCTTTATATAAAAATAAGGGAAGACTTTTTAATCATAACATTAAAGGATGGAACTGAGATTAAAACTATAGAAAACTTAAAGGGTAGATCTTTGAAAAGCCTTTTAAAAGAACATCAATATAGTATAGTAATAACTAGAATTGAAAGCAATTTAATTAAAGCAAAATTGTATTTTAATAAATAACGAGTTAATATTAAAGTTATAAATATATCTAAAAGTTAATTTGATATAAAAAATTTATATTATAAAAACTCTCTATATAAAACTATTTTATATAGAGAGTTTTTATTTATACATGTATGTATAAATATTCAAAAAGTTATCTGAAAAGTTTGAAAAAGTTACAAAGTATTAAAACTAGGCACTGTAAACGTAAAGATGAATAGCTCCATTGTGAATAAAGGAATATAAGGGAAAGAAATAATCTTTTTGTTAAAAAAATATTAATAATTTTTATAAAAAGTATTGCATAAATATAAATATAATTGTATAATCTTTATAATAAGAGGGTAATACAAATAAGGAGTTGGGGGCAATGAAAACTAAGAAAATTATAAGTCTTTTATTTACTATCGTTCTTGCAGGGGTTGTGCTTGCAGCATGCCAAAATACTAAAAGTACTCAAGGGGCAAAGAGTACTGAAAATTTAAATTCATTAGAAAGAGTTCAAAAGGCTGGAGTGCTTACAATAGGGCTTAATGACACATATCCACCAATGGAATTTAGAGATGAAAGTCAAAAATTAGTTGGCTTTGATATTGACTTAGGTCAAGAAATAGGAAAGAAATTAGGGGTGAAAGTAGAAGTTAAAACAAATGATTGGAAGGGAATAATACTTTCATTAAAGTCTAAAAAGTTTGATATGATTCTTTCTTGTATGACTATAACAGATGAGAGAAAACAGGAAATAAATTTTTCTGAGCCATATATAGTAGGCGGACAAAGAATAGTAGTTAAAAAAGGAAATACTGATATAAAAACTGCTGAAGACTTAAAGGGTAAGAAAATAGGAGTTCAATTAGGAACAACAGGAGAAATGGCAGCAAATAAAATAGAAGGTATAAAAGAGCTTAAAAAGTATGACGGAGTAACAGAGGCTTTTAATGACTTAACTGTAGGAAGAGTTGATGCTGTAATTGCAGATGGTCAAGTAGGTGGTTTTTACCTAAAAAAGAAGGGTGATGACTTAGTTTTACTTGATGCTAAGCTTTCTCAGGAACCTGTAGGAATAGGTTTTAGAAAAGAAGATAAGGAACTTAGAGATGCAGTGCAGAAAGCATTAGATGAATTAAAAGCAGATGGAACAATGTCTAAGTTATCAGAAAAATGGTTTGGATTTGATATATATAAGAATTAGCAGACCCCTTTTATAATAATTATATAAGTTGTCCCTGTGTTTCCAATGCACAGGGATAGCTACTGTAAAAAAACTTTGTTAATAATGAATGTTTAGTAGCAATTAATATTAACAAAGTTTAAAATATATAATAAAATTGAAAAATACATACAATAAAAATATAATAAAAATTTAAAAGGAGAGAATAAAATGAAAACTAAAAAGATGTTGTCATTAGTTTTAAGTATGGTAGTAGCAGGAGCAATATTTGCTGGATGCGGAAAAACTGAAGAAAAGAAAGCAGCAAATGCACTTGAAAAAGTAAAAACAGAAAAAAAACTTAGAATAGGACTTGAAGACACATATCCACCACTAGAGTTTAGAGATAGTAAAAATGAATTAGTTGGATTTGATATTGATTTGTCAAAGGAAATAGCAAAGAAATTGGGAGTTGAAGCAGAATTTGTTTTAACTGAATTTGGTGGTCTTACGATGGCACTTAATGCAGGAAAATTCGACGTTGGAATTTCAGCTATAAGTATTACAGAAAAGAGAGCAAAGGAAGTTGATTTTTCTGAGCCATATGTTAAAGGCGGACAGGTAATTATAGTTAAAAAAGGAAATACCGCTATAAAGTCTGCTGCAGATCTAAAAGGAAAGAATGTAGGAGCTCAGCTTGGAACAACTGGAGAGGAAGCAGCAAAAAAAGTTGAAGGAGTTAAGGCTTTAAAGACTTATGATAAGGCTACTGAGCCATTCCATGACCTTGAAATAGGTAGACTTGATGCAGTAGTTGTAGATGAGTTTGTTGGAAGATATTATTTATCTAAACAAAAGGATAAATTTGAAGTAGCTGTTGTACTAGATCAAGAACCAATTGGAATTGCATTTAAAAAGGGTGAAAAAGAATTACATGAAGCAGTTCAAAAGGCTGTAAATGAACTTAAAGCAGATGGAACACTTTCTAAACTATCAGAAAAATGGTTTGGAGAAGATATATATAAATAACATTTTATTAGGGGGTCTAAAACATTGGATATTAACGTATTAAAGGAGATATTTCCAGTACTTTTAAAATCTACAGGTGTAACTATAGAATTAACAGTTATATCAGTAGTATTAGGTACACTCATAGGTATATTTGTAGCATTATTAAAACTCACTAAAAATCCATTTATAAATGTGATAGCTTCATTTTATACATGGATTATAAGAGGAACTCCTATGCTATTACAATTATTCTTCTTTTATTATGGATTGCCTTTTATAGGAATTGAACTAGAGCCAATGAGTGCAGCGATAATTGGATTAAGCTTAAACTCAGGTGCATATATGGCAGAAATAATAAGAGGTGGTATAATTTCAGTAGATAAAGGGCAATTTGAAGCATGTAAGGCATTGGGATTTACTTATATGCAGACAATGACAAGAGTAATTTTACCTCAAACTATTAGAGTATTACTACCACCAGTAGGAAATGAATTTATAACAATGCTTAAGGATACTTCTTTGGTTTCAACTATAGCAATGGTTGAACTTATGAGATCAGCTCAACAGATTTATTCTTCAAACTTTAGACCAATGGAGCCATTCTTCATTGCAGCATGTATATACTTAGCATTAACTACTGTATTTACAGGAATATTCGCAGTTTGGGAAAAGAAATTATCAAGATATTAATAGGAGGACTCTTATATGTACATGATAGAAACTAAAAATGTTACAAAAAGATTTGGAGATTTGACTGTATTTCAAAATTTAAGTGTAAATGTATCAAAGGGAGAAGTGCTTGTTATTATAGGACCTTCAGGTTCTGGTAAAAGTACATTCCTAAGATGCCTAAATCACTTAGAAACAATAAATGAAGGTAAAGTAATAATTGAAGGTGAAGAGTTAATTGAAAGTGATAAAGCTCTTATAAGAAGAATAACTACAAAAATGGGAATGGTTTTTCAAAACTTTAACCTTTTCCCACATATGACTGCTCTTCAAAATGTAATGGAAGCACCTATTACAGTAAAAAAAGAAGACAAAAAGGTTGTAGAAGAAAGAGCTAGAAAGCTTTTAACAAAGGTTGGTCTTGGAGATAAGATGGATTATTACCCATCAAAATTATCCGGTGGACAAAAGCAAAGAGTGGCCATTGCAAGAGCACTTGCTATGGAACCAGATATAATGCTATTTGATGAACCTACATCAGCACTTGATCCAGAACTTGTTGGAGAAGTTTTAAATGTTATGAAGGAACTTGCTTCTGAAGGTATGACTATGGTAGTTGTAACACATGAGATGGGCTTTGCAAAGGATGTAGCGGATAGAGTAATATTTATGGATGGTGGAAAAATTGTAGAAGAAGGAACACCAGCAGAAATGTTCACAAATCCAAAACAAGATAGAACTCGTGAGTTCTTAAAGAAAGTAATTTAATTGGGGCAAAATTACTATTAATAGTTAATGGTGATTGTTCCAAATTAATAGCCATTAACTATTAAATTTTAATAAATAAATCGGGGGGCTTTTAAATGAATAAAGGAAAAGTTGTTTTAGCATATTCAGGAGGACTAGATACCTCAATAATAATTCCATGGCTTAAAGAAAATTATGACCTAGAGGTTATAGCAGTATGCATAAACGTAGGTCAAGATGATAATATGGAAGAAGTTGAAGCTAAGGCTTTAAGAACAGGAGCAATAAAGGCTTATATTGAAGATGCAAAAGAAGAATTTGTTTCAGAATATGTATTTAAGGCATTAAAGGCAGGGGCTGTATATGAAGATGATTATTTACTTGGAACTTCATTTGCAAGACCTTTAATGGCAAAAAAATTAGTAGAAATTGCTCACAAAGAAGGAGCTAAATATATATGTCATGGATGTACTGGTAAAGGTAATGACCAGGTTAGATTTGAAGTTGCAATTGCATCCTTTGATCCAACTATAGAAATTATAGCACCTTGGAGAATATGGGATATAGAATCTAGAGAAGATGCCATAGATTATGCTACAGCTCACAATGTAGAAGTACCTGTAACTAAGGCAAAGATATATTCTGTAGACAAAAATATATGGCATACAAGCCATGAAGGTGGAGATTTAGAAGATCCAGCAAATGAGCATAAGACTGAAATGTATGATATGATTACTCCTGCTGAAAAAGCAAAGGATGAACCTACTTATGTTGAAATATCTTTTGAAAAAGGGATACCTGTAAAAGTAAATGGAGAAGCTGTATCTCCTGTGGAAATTGTGACTATGTTAAACAAAATTGGTGGAGAAAATGGAGTAGGCGTAGTAGACATTTTAGAAAATAGACTTGTAGGAATGAAATCAAGAGGGGTATATGAAACTCCTGCAGGAACTATACTTTATAAAGCGCATAGAGAGCTTGAAAGACTTACATTAGATAAGGAAACATATCATTATAAACAATTAATTTCTCAAAAATATGCAGAACTTGTTTATAACGGATTATGGTTTACTACATTAAAGCAATCTTTAGATGCTTTTGTAGATACTACTCAAGAACACGTTACAGGAGATGTAAAATTAAAACTTTACAAAGGAAATGTAACAAATGCTGGAGCAACTTCTCCTTATGCATTATATGATATGAATATATCTTCCTTTGGAGCTAGTGATCTATATAGCCACAAAGATGCAGGTGGATTTATAAGACTATTTGGATTACCATATAGAATAAAAGCTATGAAAAATAACAAATAATAATTAATGAAAAGTCTGCCTTTGGGCAGACTTTCTTCCTAAATTATTATATATTCATTGCATGATTTATGGAAATCTTTGATTTCGTTGTAAGTCTGCACATCTCAGGTCATTGAGATGTTTCCTTGCATGATTTATAGAAATCTTTGATTTCGTTGTAAATCAGCACATCTCAAGTCATTGAGATGTTTCCTTATTAATTAGTATTTAAGAATTGAAAGGAGCAAACCTATGAAGCTTTGGGGCGGAAGATTTGAAACAGAAGAAAGTAAACTTATGGAGGATTTTAATAGTTCGTTAAGTTTTGATAAAAGATTATATAAAGAAGATATAACAGGAAGTATAGCACATGTAAAAATGCTTGCTAAGTGTAGTATATTGACGGAAGAAGAAAGAGATAAAATTATAGAGGGGCTTAACTCAATATTTGCAGATATTGAAGAAGGTAAGCTTATAATAGAAGGAGATTATGAAGATATACACAGCTTTGTAGAAATGAATTTAACAAAGCGCATAGGGGAATTTGGAAAAAAACTTCATACAGCAAGAAGTAGAAATGACCAGGTAGCAGTGGATTTAAGACTTTATAGCATAAAAAAGAGCAAGGAAGTAATAAAGTATATAGAATCTCTTCAGCAAACTATTTTAAAAGTAGGCAATGAAAATGAAGTTATAATGCCTGGATATACTCATCTTCAAAGAGCGCAAGTGGTAACATTTAAATATCATATGATGGCTTATTATCAAATGCTTTCAAGGGATAAGAAAAGAATAGAGAATGCAATAGAAATAATGAACGAAAGCCCACTTGGATGTTGTGCATTAGCAGGAACTACTTATAGCACAGATAGAGAATTTACTGCAAAGGAATTAGGATTTAATAAACCAGTGGATAACTTTATGGATGGAGTAAGTGATAGAGATTTTGTAATAGAACTTACTGGTGCTTTTTCTATAATAATGATGCATTTAAGTAGATTAAGTGAAGAAATTATACTTTGGAGCAGTAAGGAATTTAACTTCATACAAATTAGTGATGAATTTTCTACAGGAAGTTCCATCATGCCTCAAAAGAAAAATCCTGATGCAGCAGAACTTATAAGAGGTAAAACAGGAAGAGTATATGGAAGCTTAGTTAGAATTCTTACTACAATGAAGGGAATTCCTCTTGCTTATAATAAAGATATGCAGGAAGATAAAGAGGGATTTTTTGATGCATTAGATACTGTACTTGCGTGCATAAAAGTAATGGATGGAATGCTTGGAAGCTTAAAGGTTAAAAAGGAAAATACAATAAATGCTGTTAAGGCAGGATTTTTAAATGCTACAGAAGCAGCGGATTACTTAGTAGGCAAGGGCATGGCCTTCCGTGATGCACACAAAGTAATAGGTGAAATAGTCATTTACTGTGAAAAAGAAAGTAAGCCTATAGAAGAGTTAACTCTTGATGAACTTAAAGGCTTCAGCGAATTATTTGTAGAAGATGTTTATGATTTTATAGATTATGAAAATACATTACAAAGAGGGACTAAGAAGGAAATAATAAAATAATCAAAATAGTGTTTGTAATAGCAATTTATATATATAACTGAAATATTATTACTAATAAACTAATTAATCGCTAATCACCAATCGCTATATTAATTAATATTACTTAGCGACTAGAGACTAGTGATTAGCGATTTTTTAAGTTTTAGCCTTTTGCACCTTTTAGCTCTACAGGTTGAACTTTAATATTTTCAGGTTTTGCTCCCATTTCTATAGGTGTAACATGCTTTCCTGCCTTACCCATGGTATCATTTTGAGCTTCCTTAGCAGGAGCTTTTGCGGCAGGTGCAGTCTCTGCAGGTTTAGCTTTAGTTTCAGGTTTAGTTTTAGTTTCAGGTTTAGCTTTGGTTTCAGTTTTAGCTTTAGTTTCAGGTTTTGTTTCAGGCTTAGTTTTAGTCTCAGGTTTTGTTTCAGCTACAGGGGAAGTAGCTACAGGTGCACAAACACATTCCTTATTTAATGTAAAGATATAATTGTATTTTATGGCATGCTTTATTTCGTCAGTAATAATTTCAAATAGCATATCTCTAAAAGTTCCTAGTGGAAGACATTTTTTAATATCCCTATATCTTTCTACTGCACTTAATTCTCCAAATAAAGCAGTTTTAATGCCATCTATATAGGATGCAGGTCTTTGAAAGGTCTCATCTTCAGAGGCGGTAATATCCTTGTTGGTAAAATATTTATAAATTGCTCTAAACATTTTATTATGTTTTATTTCATCATTTCGTATACTTGTAATTATCATCTTTTCCTCATCAGTAGGAGCTGTACTTATAAGATAGTTGTAAAATAATTCGTCATTTTTTTCTCCTTGAACAGATTCCTTTATAAGCTCCAGGCATTTCTGTAGTGCAGGATTATTTAATGCAGATTTTTTCTTAGAATCCATGTCGTACAAAATAGTTACCTCCTAAATAAATTAACTACAGTATTATTTTATGCATTAATTTGAAAACTGTACCAATCTATAAAAATAACAGGGAAAATTTTAAGAGCCTGTGAACAGATCACAAGCTCTTAAAACTTAATATTTACCTACAGGAGCCAAATATATTGTAAATTCATCCTCACCGTCTACTCCAATTAGTTCATCAATTTTATTTTGCTCATAGGCACCTACAGCACAAGTTCCTGCATTAATTGATTCAGAGGCAAGATATAAGTTTTCACATACATGACCTACATCCATAAGCATTATTCTAGCAGATGCAACATTATATCTCCATTCAGTTCTGTAAGGAATAGCAGTCCAAATAAATGTAACTGCAGAGCTAACTACAAAGTTTTGGTCATAGCAAGCCTCAAGTAAGTGTTCTTTCAAATTAGAAGGAACATGAAGTTTTACTAATTTGTGTTCTAAAGCTAAATATCTATAAAGGCCACTTTCTAGTCCTTCTACATTAAATATAGCTAAATATGTTTCAAAAGGATGTCTTGCACCACCAGAAGGTACAGTTCTAAAGGTTGCATTTTTAGTTGCTCTTTTAACTCCTTGAGTGCTCCAAAGCAAGAAGGAAAGTTCCTCTAATGTAAGTTGCTTCTCAGAAAACACCCTTCTGCTTTTTCTATTTTTTAATGCGTCAATTAAGCTTATATTACCACATGTGAAATTGTCAGGTGAAATTAAGCTTATAAGCTTTTCATCTTCATGATAGCCTTTTTCAAGTGGAGGTTGCGGAAGCTTCTTTTGCTGGTCCGTTATTATAGTTTCTCCAACTTCATCAAATAAAGTTGATTTCATAACCTCTCTAAAGTCTTTAATATCCATGTGGAATCCTCCTTTATATGAAAATATTTACATATAAAATCAATTATACTATTTTCGCATTTAATTACAAGAATAAATTAAGTAAATCATCAATATTGCATTATACTAAACTTAGTGCTATAATTTAGGAAAAGTGAATATATGACGGACGATAGAGGTGCGGTATTTAATAGTATCTGTGTGGATATAAGCAATGTGAAGCATAGTGAAAGGAAATATTGCCGAAGCATATAGCTGAAGCTTTAAGGCTATATAGCTGGTTTTATTCATAACATGAGTAAGATTGTCACAAAGTAATTTGTGGGGAGCTATCATTCAAAGAGCATGCACTTTTATTATTTAAGTGTATCGTTGTCCTTGAGTGAAAAATCTCAAGGGCTTTTTTGTTTTGATGGACTCTCCTCCCAGAAGAATTATTCACCTATTAATTGAACTATGAGTTTAATTAATAAAAAATGAGGAGGAGAAAGATTATGAAAAAGAAAACTTTAATTTCAACACTTACCATTTTATTTCTATTCGTATTAACTACTACAGTATTTGCAGCTGAACCAGATCCAGCACAAATTAATGCGGATAAGTTTGGGTTACTTACAATATTGCCACCGTTAGTTGCAATTATACTTGCCTTTGTTACTAAAAACGTAGTACTTTCCTTAACACTTGGAGTTTTTTCAGGAACATTTTTAATAAAGCTATCAGGACACAATGTGATTTATGGAATATTTTATGGATTTTTAGATCTTATAAATAAGATTAGAGATTCTTTAGCAGATCCATGGAATGCAGGAATAATTCTACAATGCATGTCTATAGGTGGACTTATAGCAATAGTTTCAAAAATGGGTGGAGCAAAAGCAGTAGCAGAAGCTCTTGCTAAAAAAGCAAAGAGTCCAGTGAGTGCACAAATTTTAACTTGGATCTTAGGTATATGTGTATTCTTTGATGATTATGCAAATTCACTTATAGTTGGACCTATAATGAGGCCTGTTACAGACAAGATGAAAATTTCAAGAGAAAAGCTTGCCTTTGTAGTAGATGCTACAGCAGCACCAGTTGCAGGTATTGCTCTAATATCTACATGGATAGGATATGAAGTAAGTTTAATAAAAGATGGTTATTCTCAAATAGGACAAAGTGTAAATGCTTATGGAATATTTTTACAAACAATTCCATATAGATTTTATAATATATTAATACTTATATTTATAGTAGTAACAGCAGTTACTTTAAGAGAATTTGGACCAATGCTTAAAGCTGAAAGAAGAGCAAGATATGAAGGTAAATTATTATCAGATACAGCAAAACCTATGGTATCTTCAGAAGCTACAGGATTAGAGCCAAGAGAAGGAATAAAATTAAGTATTTGGAATGCAATAATTCCTATAGGCGTACTTTTAATAGGAGCCTTTGGAGGATTTTATTTAGATGGATATAATGCAATAATGGGTGGAGAAGACCAAGCTATAAAGGATATAGTAGCTTCAGCACCAGCATCATTTGCAGCAATAAGAGAAACCTTTAGTTCATCTGATGCCAGCATAGTTTTATTCCAAGCGGGATTACTTGCAAGTATCGTTGCTATGGCAATGGGGATATCAAAGAAGATATTTACATTAGGAGAAGCTATTGATACTTGGATAGAAGGAATGAAATCTTTACTTATAACAGGAGTAATACTTTTACTTGCATGGTCATTAAGTGGAGTTATAAAGGAACTTGGAACAGCTAAATTCTTAGTTGCTATATTATCAGATACATTACCAAAGTTCTTACTTCCAACTATAATATTTATAATGGGATCTATAATATCCTTTGCAACAGGAACGTCCTATGGAACTATGGGAATACTTATGCCACTTACTATTCCACTAGCAAATGGTATTGCACCAGGGGATGCTCAATATATCATATTAAGCACCAGTGCAGTTTTAACAGGAGCTATATTTGGAGATCATTGTTCACCAATATCTGATACAACAATATTATCTTCAATGGGTTCAGCTTGTGATCATCTTGACCACGTAAGAACACAAATGTGGTATTCAGTTACAATAGGTATAATAACAATATTATTTGGATATATTCCAGCAGGAATGGGACTTCCAATAATTATAGTACTGCCATTAGCCTTAGTAGCAACTATACTTATTGTTTATATACTTGGAAAGCCAATTGAAAGTAAAGAAGTAGAAAAGGTCTTTAAGAAAAGAACTGTACAAGAAATGTAATAAATTTAAAAGTGCATTTTCAAATTTTGAAAATGCACTTTTGATTTATCTAGCTTCTCTTTCATTATTTCTGCCAAAGAATGATATTGCATACAATCCTGCTATACCAACAAGAGAGTAAATCACTCTGCTAAATGTAGTCATGCTTCCAAATAATGATGAAACTAGGTTAAAGTCAAAGAAGCCTATTAATCCCCAATTTATAGCTCCTATTACTACTAATATAAGTGCAATAACATCTAATCCTCTCATAATTATAATCTCCTTTATATGTAAAATTATTATACTTATATCTTTTCCAAATTTGCTAGCTTTATACTAAAGATTTTAGTATTAATATTTAAAATATAGTAACATATAATTAAGTGTAAGAACTTTTTAAAATTACTGTTGATATATTTTGAAAAATATACAATAATATATATAATAGTTGATTTAATATGAGAGGGGGTCGTCAGATGTCAGGTAATTTAGGATATATATTAAGACTTGTGCTTTTTTCCTTTGTAATAATTATAATATATAATGTTTTAAAAATTTATGTGCTACAAAAATTTAAACCAAATAAGTGGGTAATATTTGCTATAGCCATAGCAGCATTAACAGGTCCATCTTTCATAAGACCTGGTTTTAATACTACTATATGGGGATTAATTCCTTCTGGTATATTTGTAATATTATTTTTATGGTTCTTTGATTTATTTAATGAAGAAAGATATGCAAATAAAGAGAAAAAGAATAATATTAAAATTAAGCCTAAAGCAAAACCTAATAGAATGAAGGATAAGGAAAATAAAGATAACAAGTAAATAAAAATAGAGAAAAGATGCAGTAAATAGCATTTTTTCTCTATTTTTTTGTTGTTAGATAGTTAATTTTTATTGATTACTGATTTTAAAAGTGTCTTGGATTTTTAGATACAATTTCAATTGCATTCATAAGTTCTTTTATTACATCGGTAGTAAATTGAGTCCTCAAATCATTTACCTTTGCATATACCAATCCTGTTTCAGTAGCTACGTACAAAGGCTTTAAGTTGTTTAAAGCTATTGCTTTTATATCCTCAACACATCGTGGACAGGTACATATATCACAATATTTGTCAAGAACATGAGGTAATAATTCATCAACTACAATTTCTATATAATTTTTAAGCATAGTTAAATTCCCCCTCTAATATGCTTGTATTACATTGTTTCTCTATAAATCAGCACATCTCAACTTTATTGAGATATTTCACTATTAATAATATTCATGAGTGATTTTTATAAGTACTAATATATGATTTATTTAGAAAGAAGTCTTACTATAACCCAAACTATAAGTAACCAAATCAAAATTGTTACTATAGCACCAATATTATTCAAATTAATAATATTATAAATCATAAGCATGTAATTATCCACGGATAATTTGTAAGAGTATGAAAATTGATAGATTAAAAGAAGGATTTAGGAACAGCACATAGAATACTATTTAAACAGAAGAAAAAATCAGAATATATAAATTTTTGTCAATTTAACATTTATATCACATATCGAAGCTTGAGGGAGGATAAAACTTATGAAAAAGGAAATTATAAATTGCAAAAACTCAGCTCCAGCATTAGGACCATACTCTCATGCAGTAAGAGTTGGAAACTTATTATTTGTATCAGGGAGAACTCCAAGTATGCCAGTTACTGAGGAACTTGTAGATGATAATATTGAAAATGCGACTAAAAGAGTAATTGAAAATGTTAATGATATATTAGAGGAAGCAGGAACTAAATTAGACAATGTGGTAAAAACTACAGTATTTTTAAGAGATATGAATGACTTTACTGAAATGAATAAGATTTATGGAGAATACTTTAAAGTTGATCTACCAGCAAGATCTTGTATTCAAGTTGCAAAGCTTCCTAGAAATGCAATGGTGGAAATTGAAGTAGTGGCTTATGTAGAATAGAATCAAAATTTAGTTAACGGTTTTAATATATGCTTATTTGGTAAGGGGGAATAAAAATGAAGAATATAAAAATGTATTGTACCAAATGCGGTAGAGAATATCCTATACAAAATGTTCATCCAAGATGTGAAGAGTGTAATGAACCATTGGAGGTTGAACTTGTAAAAGAGGGAAAGATTAGAGAAGGAAATCCATTAAGACAAACTATCCTTGAAAGATACAGCGATTTTTTCCCATTTAATGAAGTTAATAATGATTTATCACTACATGAAGGCTTTACTCCATTAGTACCTTCTCCCAAAGTAGCAAAAAAGGTAGGAGTAAAAAAGGTTTATTTTAAAACTGAAAGCCAAAACCCTACTTGGTCATTTAAAGATAGGGGAACTTTAGCAGGAATACAGCATGCCTATAGCTTAGGATATAAAAAGGTAGGGGCAGTTTCTACAGGTAATATGGCAGTATCTGTTGCAGCTTATGGACAAAGAGCAGGCTTTGAAACATTTATACTTGTAGATAAAAATATTCCCCAGGAAAAATTAAATCCTGTAGCTATATATGGAGCTAATTTGATTAAAGTAGATGGGGACTATGGAAATTTATATTATGAAAGCCTGGAAATAGGCAAGAAGTATGGAATATACTTTATAAATTCAGATGTTACATATAGAGTGGAAGGTTCTAAGACCATAGCTTTTGAAATATGTGAGCAATTAAATTTTGATGTTCCTGATTATGTTATAGTTCCAACTAGTGCTGGTGGAAATATAAGAGGGATACTTAAGGGATTTGAAGAATTTAAGGCAGTAGGATTAATTGATAGAATTCCAAAGATGATATGTGCTCAAGCATCAGGCTGTTCTCCAATATTTAATGCTTATAAGGACCATAAGGAATCTATTGAAAGAGTCATAGATCATGAAACTATAGCTCATGGTATAGAAAATCCGTTTCCACCAAGTGGAAATGAAGTATTAAGAAAGATAAGAGAAAATGGTGGAATATGTGTTGCTGTAACTGATGAGGAAATAGTTAAAGCTCAAAAGGAAATGGCTGAGGAAGGAATTTTTGGTCAGCCTGAGTCTGCAGTGCCATTAGCTTCTATTAAGAAATTAGTAGCTGAAGGATATTTAAAGGATACAGATACTGTTGCATGTGTTGTTACAGGAAGCGGCCTTAAATATACTGCTGCCTTTAAGAGGCATAATCTTAAGGCTTATGATTGTAAAATAGAGGATTTAAGTGATTTCATAGGAAATTTTAAATGAACATGATATTTTTTATTGATATTAATTTTTTATTCTACTTAGGAGACCATAATAAAAAAATATGCTAAAAATTAGTACGTTAGGTAAATTAATACGTATAACAAGTATAGAGTAAATTTAAAGGAGGGAAAATTATGAAATTCAAAAAAATATCTGCAGGAGTTTTATCTGTGGCGGTTTTATCACTTTCATCATCCACAGCCTTTGCAGCTGGTAAGGAAAATTTTAAACACGGTGGCTGTATTGACCTAGTTAAGAGAGTTATGCCTATAAGCAGTAAAATGAATCCAGAGAAACAATGTTCTTTTAACTCTTTTACTGGAACAGTTAAAAAAGTAACGGATTTTGAAGGGAGTAAAAAAGGTTCAAAGTATGTGTTGGTAGAAGATGCAGAAGGGAAAGAATCAAACGTTATAATATCTAAAGACACTTATATTGTAGACAATGAAAAGATTGAGGTAGGATCTGTTATTACTTGGTTCTATGATGCGAATAAACCTATGCTAATGATATATCCGCCTCAATACAATGCTGAAGTTGTTGTTATTAACAATAAAGGTCAAAATGTCAAAGTTGATAGGTTTGATAAAAATTTAGTTAGCTATGATAAATCATTAAAATTAAATATATCTGAGGATACAGAAGTTATTTTACAAAATGGAAAACCTTTTAAAGGGGAACTAAAAAATAGAAAGCTTATTGTAATGTATGGGCCATCTACAAGAAGCATACCTGCTCAAACAACTCCAACTAAAATAATTGTATTATTTGAAAAACCTGCTAATCATATTCAAAATTCAACAGGAAAATAGAGAGTAAAATTTTCAGTGACATATAGTAATAAACAATAATAAAAGTCAGCTAGAGGCTGGCTTTTTTTGTTAAGGCGAAATTTTACATCTCTCTTTCAAAGCCTTTATATCTAGTGCCTTGAAAGGTGAGCCTTCCAGTATCCCCTTCAACTAGTAATCCAAATTCATCTGCGCTAACATTAAACTCCATTCTATCTCCACTTTCTACTTCAAAAGTAACATAGTAAGTTGTTGAATGGCTTGTATGATGCATATTATCATTGTCATGATGAGTATGGCTAGAGACATTTGTTCTTTTTGTTACGACCTTTGACCAAATAGTAAGTACAGGTTGTGAATTATTATACCTTGTTGTTTTGACTGAACCAACTATGCTGAATATAAAACCACCAATAACTAAACAAAAAACAATAATCATAAAAATGGGCGAAAAATAATCAAACAAGAAATTGTCAAAAGGACTCATATATATACCTCCCTTTATAATGAATAGATTTTTTAGAGTAGCATAAAAATTAATTTGTTTATATTTTAAAAAAGAGAATACATAGATTATGCTTTATGCAAATTTATGTATCCTCTTAATTTTTATATCCATTAGAAAGTTTATGATATTTTTTACTTAATAAATTTACATGGAAACTGTCTGATAATACCCTTTGCCATCATATCAGCCATTTCCAGAATTTCCATCTCCATCTTATCGTACACATCAATACTAGCTGCATAATCTTTAGTAAGCATGTAAACTGCTTCAGCTTTAACAAATTTCAAGTGCTTATAAAGCATTATTCTCCAGTCTCTTTCAGACCAACAAGGATTGATACAAGCAAGGAAAGCAGCAATTTCATCTGCATTGCTATACCACTGTTTTTCAATGTCTGCAGCTAATTTAGTATCTCCAGCTTTAGCTGCGTTAACAAGTTGTGCTGCAAGGGTTAAATGACTTGTTAATAAGTCACTAAATTTTGAAGCAATTTTGTCCCCATAGAAAGGCTTTAATGCCATTTCAAAATCTACAGGGTTTCGAAGAAGTCTTTTAGTAACAAAGCTAACATCTGGTAAATCTTGTGTTAAACTTACTATAGCCATCCTTGTCCAGGCACCATGTTGCTCCCAGAGCATACGAATTTCATTTATTAAATCTAGTTGTGATTTAGTAATACATATGTTAGTATAGCAAAGCTTTTGTAATGGACAAAAATACAAATTTATCACCACTTAAAAAATTATTATAACTTATAATATGATTATGAACATAAAAAGTTACATATGCTTCATAAAAGTTTAAATTTTTTATTTTATGTTTATATTTTAACATTATAAGTTATATAATAAGATAAAGTAAGGAGGCGATAGGAATGAATTTCATAGATATGCATTGTGATACTATATACAAGCTTATGGATGATCCAAGGTTTAGTTTGTATAAGAATAATTTTTCGATTGATATAGAAAAGATGAAAAGAGCAAATTATAAGGCACAGTTCTTTGCTATGTTTGTGGATGCAGAAGAAACGCCAAATAGATTAAATAGGGCACTTGATATGGCAAATAGATTTCACCTGGAAATGGATAAAAGTAAAGAATATATAAAACTTGTTACAAATTATGATGAATTTAAAAGTAATGAGAGCCAAGGTAAGATTTCAGCTTTTTTAACCATAGAAGAAGGAGGAGTCTTAGAAGGGGATATTTCAAACCTAAAGAAATTTTATGATTTAGGGGTAAGACTTATGACCCTTACATGGAATTTTAAAAATGAAATAGGATATCCTGCTTATGATAGAGCAAATAATCATAAAGGATTAACTTCCTTTGGTATAGAAGTTATAGATCAAATGAATAATCTTGGAATAATAATAGATGTATCCCATCTTTCAGATGGGGGATTTTATGATGTAGTTAAGTATTCGAAACATCCCTTTGTGGCATCACACTCTAATGCTAGAGCAGTGCAAAATCATCAAAGAAATTTAACAGATGAAATGATAAGGATTTTATCAAATAAAGGTGGAGTTACAGGAATAAACTTTTGTACAGAATTTCTTGCAGAAGATAGAATAAGCAAAGTGGAGGATATGGTTAATCATATAAAGCATATTAAAAATATAGGTGGAGTAGATGTTATAGCTTTAGGTACAGATTTTGATGGTATACATTCTAAAGTAGAAATAGAGGATGCTTCACAAATGGGTAAGCTTGTTTATGCCCTTGAAAAGGAAAAATTTTCAGCAGGTGAAATAGAAAAAATATGTTATAAAAATGTAGAAAGAGTTATAAGAGATACGCTAAAGTAAAGGATGGTTGATATGAAGCAGTTTAAGTTGGGGATTTTTTCTTGGTTTGGATATATAATGCCCTTTGAAGAAAGAATAAAGATTATAAAGGAAGCAGGCTTTGATGCTGTGTCTATATGGTGGGAAGATGAGTTTCAAGATGCTCAAAATAGTATAATTCTAAAAAAGGAAAATATGCCTGAAATTATTTCAAAATATGGACTTGTTCTAGAGAATATTCATGCACCTTTTACAAATACAAATGATTTTTGGATAGGAGATTTAGCTACAAGAAAAGCCCTTGTAAAGCAGTATATAGGATGGATTGAAGATTGCAGTAAATTTAATATACCTATAATGGTAATGCATGTATCGGAGTTTTTTAAGATAGAAAAGCCTAATGTACTTGGAATAGAATGTTTCTTAGAAATAGTAAAGGCAGCGGAAAATTTAGGAGTAAAAATTGCCATAGAAAATACTGATTATAATATATTTGTGGATTATATACTTTCAAATATAAGCTCTCCTAATTTGGGATTTTGCTTTGACACATCTCATAATGTGATTTCTGAGGGAGAAAAAATCAACTTATTACAAAAGCATGGACATAGATTATTTGCAACTCATATATCAGATAATGATGGAATAAAGGATAGACATTGGATACCTTACAACGGAAATATTGATTGGAATACATTAAAAAGGGATTTCCCAATTGAAACATACAAAGGAGTTTTAGGCATGGAACTTCACACAAGGGAAGACGAAAAGGAACTCACTCCAAAAGAATTTGTGGAAAAAGCCTACTTTAATATGAATAAACTAAGAAAGTTTTTAGAAGATAGGAATTAGATGCACTAAGCATATAATATCATATTTTAATATGATATAATAATGATAAATTAATATTTTTATTACTATGAAGGGGAATAGTAGATTTTAAAATCTTTTTAAAGAGAGGAAGCCGTTGGTGAGAGGCTTCTAAAAGAATAATTTTGAACCAGCCTCTGAGTTCTGTACCGAAATAATAGTAGGCTACAGCGGAATTTTACCGTTAAAAGAATGAGTGAATATATTATTTTTATATATTAACAAGGGTGGTACCACCGTAAGCTCGGTCCCTATTTGGGGATTGGGGCTTTTTTGCTTTTTGGAAATCATAAAGAAATTGAGGTAGAATTTACTTCAGTTTTAGAGTATATTCATAAATAATTTTAAACAATTAAAAGTTTAGGAGGAAATAAAAATGGGAAAACAAAAAAAATTCGTTGAGGCCATAACTTCCATGGATATAGACTTTGCTAAGTGGTATACTGACATCGTAAAAAAGGCTGAGCTTATTGATTATTCAAGTGTTAAAGGATGTATGATTATTCGTCCTTATGGATATGCCATATGGGAAAATATACAGAAATATTTAGATGAAAGATTTAAAGAAACAGGGCATGAAAATGTATATATGCCAATGTTTATCCCTGAGAGCTTACTTCAAAAGGAAAAAGATCACGTTGAAGGCTTTGCTCCAGAGGTTGCTTGGGTTACTCATGGAGGTACTGAAGAGCTTGCTGAAAGACTATGTGTTCGTCCTACATCTGAGACTTTATTCTGCGATCACTATGCAAAGATAATTCAATCTTATAATGATCTTCCAAAGAAATATAATCAGTGGTGTTCTGTGGTAAGATGGGAAAAAACAACTCGTCCTTTCCTAAGAACAACAGAATTCTTGTGGCAAGAAGGACATACAGCTCATGCAACAGCTGAAGAATCTGAAGAAGAAACTATACATATGTTAAATGTTTATGCTAACTTCTGCGAAAATGTTTTAGCTATCCCTGTAGTAAAAGGACAAAAGACAGAGAAGGAGAAGTTTGCTGGAGCAAAAGCTACTTATACAATAGAAAGCTTAATGCATGATGGTAAGGCTCTTCAAAGCGGTACATCACATAACTTTGGTGATAACTTTGCAAAAGCATTTAATATTCAATATACTGATAAAAATAGCCAGCTTCAATATGTACACCAAACTTCTTGGGGAATGACAACTAGACTTATTGGAGCAATAATAATGGTACATGGTGATGACAGCGGTCTTAAGCTTCCACCAAGAATTGCTCCAACTCAAGTTATGATAGTACCAATTGCGCAACACAAAGAAGGAGTTATTGAAAAGGCTCAAGAGCTTAAATCAAGAATATCTAAGGTTGCTAAAGTTGGCATAGATATTAGTGATAAGATGCCTGGCTGGAAATTTAATGAATACGAAATGAAGGGTATCCCAGTTCGTATTGAAGTTGGACCAAAGGATATAGAGAACAACCAAGTTGTACTTGTAAGACGTGATACACGCGAAAAACTAATAATATCAATGGATGAACTTGAGACTGTCATACCAAAGCTTTTAGATGATATTCATAATGCTATGTATGAGCACGCTTTAAATCACAGAAAAGAAAATACTTTCACTGCAGCAACTTTAGATGAATTTAAAGATATTGCAGAAAATAAACCTGGCTTTATAAAAGCTATGTGGTGCGGAGATAGAGCTTGTGAAGAAAAGCTTAAAGAAGTTGCTGGAGTAACCTCAAGATGTATTCCATTTGAACAAGAAAATATTTTCGATAAATGTATCTGCTGCGGTGGCGAAGCTAAACACATGGTATGCTGGGGAAAAGCGTACTAGAAGTACTAGCTAATATCTAATCACTAGTTATTAATTTTTTAATAATAATTAATAATTTGAGAAGAAATTTAGGAAACTGAATTTCTTTCTTTTAGCTGTGATAATTTAATACAGAAGTATAAGGGGTAACTTTAAAAAATATTTAAAAGAAAATAAGGAATAAAGATTATGATGAAAATAGAGCAGAAATGCTCTTTTTTGTTTTTATAATAAACATCGTAATTGTTAAGATATAAATTATAGAGAGTATAAAAAAACTTCAGCTCTCATTGCTGAAGTTTTTAATGGGGCTGTTTAAATGGAGTATTTTCGTATGTAACTGTATTATGGACAAATTGGTTTAAATTTATACAATATTTTTAAACTATTAATAGTCCACCTAAATTAAGTTAACTCTTTAATTAAAACTATATCAGAAATAGCAATTATGAAAGTTTTTTATCTTTTATTTTTTATAATTTTAATCAAATCAGTATTATTTCCACCAACCCAGCTTTTATTATCTAGAACTCTAAAGATAAATTCCCCAGTTTCTGTTGATTCTATGACATTTTTATCTCCGGATTTATAAACTAAATTAATAGTAAATTGAGGATCGCTCTCTTGGCTTCCCTTGTTTACGGTAACCTTTGTGTTTAATATAGAGTCATAAACTTTTTTTATAAAATCCTTATCCTTATCAATACTATATGTAGTCTTAGAATTATTATATATTATTTCCATACTACTTACTTGATTAAAGTCATTTGTTACAATATTTTGTTTTGAATTATTCACTATAGTTGTATTTGGAGAGGTCTTTTTACTTTTGCTAGAGTTATTTTTTGTACTATTAGACTCTTGTTTTTTAGTATTATTATCATTTTTGCTAACATCTTGCTTTTAATCTACTTGTTTTTGTTCTACAGATGTATTTGTTTGGGAAGAAGTAGTCGTATCAACATTAAAAATGTCGTAATTTCTTTCTTCTTGACAAACGAACGTATGTTCTGTATAATAAAAATAATTATTACAGGAATATTATATAAAGTTTACTCATATATTTGTTATATATAAGGCATCTTAATTAAATGAGATGTGTTCATTTATAACAAAAGCAAGAATAAATGGGGGTTGTACGTATGAATAATAAATTGTTTGTCAAGATATATTATAATGTTAATGGCAGTGGAGTTTCAGAAGGAGATGCTGCAAAGTATTTAATTGGTGGGGGATTTTATAATAAGGAAGGCGGACACTTTACATTTAAGGCAAGAAGTTTAGATGAGGCAAAGCTTATAGCAAATGATCTTTCCTATAAAAATAAGCTTAAAAATTTAAATTTATTTTTATTACCAGATTCAATTGTGAGTTAATATAGAAGTAAAAAATAAAAAGTTTATATATAAAACAAGATATCCTTATAATAAATATTAATTATATAAAAGTCAGCTAGTATTTAGCTGGCTTTTTTGAGTGCGCAAAAATTATTACAATGTTGTATAAGGTATAGAGAAATTATTATATAATGAGAATAATATAAAGTTTTATATGAATGATTTACTTTAAAGAAAATAAATTAAAATAGGGAGAGTTTTTATGAATGATATAGAGGGAGTTTTAAATAGTAAGCCTGTAGTTTCTTCTAAGGAAAGGTTAGCTTATGTATTTGTAATTTTAACTTCATTACTTTGGGGTTCATCAGCCACTGTAGGAAAAATAGTGCTGAAGGATTTGAATAATTTTCAAGTACTTTTTTATATTTCATTTATAGCTTTTATTAGTTTATTTATTATTTCATGGAAGAGAAAAAGATTAAATGAAGTAAGGCACTATACGAAAAAGGATTATTTTAACTTTGCATATATGGGCTTCTTAGGAGTATTTTTATATGACATATTTTTTTATGGAGCACTTATGTATGCCCCAGCCCAAGAGGTTTTTATAGTTAATTATACATGGCCTGTATGGGTAGGGATATTTTCTTGTGTATTACTTAAAGAAAAGTTTAGCTTAAAAAAAGGCATTGCTATAGGTATGGGGTTTTTAGGAATATATCTTGTAGTAAGTAGGGGGAAGATGGGAATATCAATACAAGCTGAAAATATAAAAGGATATGTAATGGCTTTAATGGGAGCGGTATGTTATGGAGTATTTTCAGTACTTGGTAAAAAACATAATTATGATAAGTTTTTGTCAATGATGTTTTATTATGCTTTTACTTTTATATACATAAGCATTTATTTGTGGATATTTTATTATATACCAGCAATAAATTTTAAGGAGCTTTTAGGATTAATATGGATTGGAGCTTTTTCAGGAGGAATTGCATCGGTATTTTGGTTTTTAGCATTAAAATATGGAGATACATTTAAGATGTCTAATATGATTTTTTTAACTCCTTTTATATCATTAATATATACTCATTTTATATTAGACGAAAGAATATATGTATCTTCTTTTATAGGATTATTATTTATAACAAGTGGTATATTGGTAGAAAAACTAGTAACTAAAGGGTAATATTCATATAGAAATTTAGCCTTGCTAAATTGCATTTAACATTATTAACTATTATCTATTAATTATTAACTGATATTATCGGAGGTTTTTATGGAGCTTAGTTTTTTAGGAGGCGCTTATGAAGTTGGGGGAAGTTCTATCCGACTTAATATAAATGGAAAAAATATTTTGCTTGACTCGGGAATAAGGCAAGGAGCAGCTAAAGATCCTCTTCCAGACTTTAGAACCATTCAAGAAAAGGGTGGAGTGGATGCTATTATAATAAGCCATGCTCATATGGATCATATAGGTTCCCTTCCTATCATAAGCAAAGAATATCCCAATGCAAAAATTTATATGAACAATATGACCAAGGATCTTGTAAGAGTTTTATTACAGGATAGTTTAAGGATTATGAACAATCGTGAAGCAGAAATCCCTTTATATGCTGAAATAGATGTGCAAAATATGCTAGATAGAGTATTTACAATAAATTATCAAGTGGAATTTCCTATATTTGATGATATAACTATTACATTTTATAATGCAGGACACATTGCAGGTGCTTCCTTAGTATACATCAAGTCAAAGGAAGGGGCATTATTTTACTCAGGGGACTTTTCACTGTTTTCTCAAAGAACTGTAGAAGGAGCAAAGGTTCCGAAGCTTAGACCAGACGCTGCCATATTTGAATCAACCTATGGTGATAAGCTTCATTCAAACAGGGAATTAGAAGAGGAAAGGCTTATAAATATAGTCAATCAATGTGTTTTAAATAAAGGTAAAATGCTTATACCAGCCTTTGCACTGGGAAGGGCTCAAGAAATAATACTTATACTTAAAAAGGCAATAAATAAGGGACAATTAAAAAAGGTAAACATATATGTGGATGGGATGATAAGAAATATAAATAGTGCATATAAGTTTAATCCATTGTATCTTAAAAATTCTTTAGGAAAAAAGATATTAAGGGGCATAGAGCCTTTTTATGATGATTTCATAAAGCCCATTGAAAAGCCTGATCAAAGGGAAGAGATATTTAAAAAGGATGAACCAATTGTTATAATTTCAAGTTCAGGAATGTTAACGGGCGGACCAAGTGCACAATATGCAGAAAAAATAGCCACCATGGAAAATGGATACATAGTGATTACAGGATATCAAGATGAAGAAAGTCCTGGTAGAAAGCTTTTAAACCTTTTAGAAGCTATGCCGGAGGATAGAGTCCTTGAAATAAATAATAAAAGTATGCCTGTAAAATGTTCTATAGAAAAGGTTGGACTTTCAGCTCATGGAGATAAAAGTGAAATAAAGGCACTTATTAATATGTTAGCACCTAAAAATGTGTTCTTAGTTCATGGTAATGGAGAAATTATAGAAAATTTAGGTCGGGAACTTATACCAGAATTAAAGGCAAATGTGTTTATCCCAAAGCTTGGAGATAGTTACAAAATAAATATAAATAATCCAAGAAAGCAGTGGAAAAAAGAATTTCAACAGGTTTTGAACATGGAAGTGGAATTATGTGGAGAAAACATAAAAGAGCTGTGGAAATTTATAAGGGAAAATTATGGAGAAAGATTATTTACCATAGAAGAAGTTATTTATTTATGGAGTGGAAGTAACAAGCATACTGTAAGTTCTTTAAAAAAGCTTCAAGATACTATTTTAAAATCTCCATATTTTGAAACGGATAACAAAAGATTATTCTTATTTAAGGTAAAATCTGAGGAAAATGTATTAGAAGCTTTAGCTCCAAAGGAATTAAAACCAAATGAGCTTTCGGAGCTAGTTGAAAAACATTTTAAAGAATATAACTATAAAAAGTCCGGTTTTATATATGCACAAAAGAAGATAATATTAAGCTTTGATTTTCCAAGGGCTGTACCAAATTCTATATGTGAATCTATGAAAGGTTTTGAAGAAGAAACAGGCTGGAAGGTGGAAGTAAATAATGCATTAAACACAAACAAAGCAGAACAAGTGATAAGAGAAATTTTAAAAGATGCAGATATAAAAAAAATATCCTTTAGAGGAAATGATGCCTTGGTAACTTTAAATTCTAATTATAATATTACGGATGAGAGGGGAAAATTTATAGAAATTACAGGTTGTAATCTTGAAATTTTAACAAAGTGCATTGAAAATATAAATGAAGCTTTAAAGGAAAATTTAGAAGAAAGCATCAGTAGTTTTAAAATGGAACAAAATCAAGCACTAAGCTATATAGATGAGGAATTTAGAGAAGAAGAATTTAAACCCTACAGAAAGGGAATTAAAAGTAATCACTTAGGGAAGTACATTGAACTTTCTTTTATAACTCCTATTATAGCTAAAAAATATAAAGATAAGATAAAAGAAATGGCTAATAAAACAGGATGGAACATATCTATATCAAACTCAGCAAACATGAATGAAATAATAAACATAGCTTCTTTATATTGCAGAGAAGAAGGGATAATTTTAAAGAAAAACCCTTCCTTTAACCAAGTAGAATTTTCAATAACTTTAAAAGTGGAAAGTGGAAGTGAAGAAGCTTTGCAAAGGGTAAAAGAAAAGATTGAAAGTAAGACAGGATGCAGAGTTATAGTTTAGAAATTTTGCGATGAAAAATTTGTAGTTAAGAATTGTCTTCTATCAACTAAAAAGGAAAGTCAAAATGGCTTTCCTTAAAAATTTACATATTATTAATACTACTTTAAGTCATATTCAGTATCTAACAAAATTTAATAAAATGCATTAGTTAGACAAATTTTTTATTTTATAAAAACTTGTTGCAAGATTATAGCCACATAAAATACCAAAAATCAAATAAGATGGAATACTTGAATTTAAATTTATTAATATTTTAGATAGGTTAGGAAAAATATTTAAATAATAAATATTTAAACTAAAAGATAACAATAGCAAAGGTATTACAATAAATATTAATTTATTTAGATTAACTTTCCATGCCCCATTTTTCTTAAATTGCTTAAACAAATATTCTATAGACATGAATACACCTAATGTTATAGATATAAATATTGGTATTATTGAATATAAAATATTAATTTCAAAATTCATCTTAATATAATTTCTAGATAAAGTATTAGACCAATTAATAAATAAAACTAAAATATATATTAATACAACATATAGGATATATAACATATATTTTTTAAATTTCATAAAAAATCTCCTCTTGAATTATATTGCAAATATAACATATATATCAATTATTGTAAAACACATATTGATTTTTTTCATATTTCCTATACATAAAATAATATAATTTTCGGTATCAAAATTTAACGGTTATGGCTGTAAGAAGATTATAAGTATAAGAGATACATTATGATATAATATACTTAATAATTTACGTCCTAGTGGCAATTGAAGATGACTTATCAGCAATTAGTTTAGGAGGAGATAAACTTGAAAACCTTAATAATTTATGAATCTATACATCATGGTAATACTGGGAAGATAGGGGAAATAATGGCACAATCATTAAATGCTGACATAATTAAAACAAATGATGTAAATATAAACACTTTAAATAAATATGATTTAATAGGTTTTGGTTCAGGGATATATTATGGGAAATTACATAAAAATATTCTTGATTTGATTAATGACTTACAAATAATATCTAATAAAAAAGCTTTTGTATTTTCAACAAGTGGACAAGGAAAAACCAAATATAATAAGTTAGTTGAACAAAAATTAAAAGAAAAGAATTTTGAGGTTGTTGGTAGCTTTGCGTGCAAAGGTTATGATACTTTTGGACCATTTAAATTATTTGGAGGAATTGCAAAAGGTAGACCGGATGATAATGATTTTGAAAAGGTTAAAGATTTTGCAGAACATCTCATAATTTTATAATAAATTATATTTAATGGAACTTGAGGTTAGAAGTGTTGTATGGAAATAACAATTGTAGGGGATTCATATGGTTTATTTTAGACGGGATATTTCATTCATTCCCGTATCTACATATTATTGCAGTAAAGGAAGAAAGTCGTAAACATGGAATAGGAAAAAAGCTACTAAAATTCTTTGAGGACATTTGCTTTAAAGACTACACAAAACTGTTTTTAGTAGTTGCAGATTTTAATCCAGATGCTAAAATACTATATGAGAGAATTGGATATATTGAAGTAGGTTCTATACCTAATCTGTATAGAGAAGGAATAACTGAATATTTAATGATGAAATTAAGAGAAGAAGAGCTGTAACTTGAAATTCTATAAGTATTGACGGAGGGTGAAAACATACAATGACATTTGTAATTGAATTGCTAATTAGAACTTGTATAGAAACAGTATATCTTACAGGAATGGTTATTTTAGCTGGATTACTTTTGGGAGTATTAAGGAATAATTCTATAAGAAATTTTCAGAGAAGTTTTGGAACTAAAGCACTAATGGTAACAGGGTTTATTGGTGTCCCAATACATGAATTGAGTCACGCCATCTTTGCTCTATTATTTGGACATAAGATTACTCGTATAAAATTACTTCAAAAACCAGATGAAAATGGGGTAATGGGCTATGTACAACACAGCTATAATCAAGGTAGTATTTATCAGCAGGTAGGAAATTTTTTTATAGGTATAGCACCTATATTTGGAGGAGCTTTTTCTATAATAGCTTTAATAAAGTTTATAATACCACAAGCTTATAACAGCTTCATTAATATATTAGTTAAAAGCCTACATGTTGCAGTATTAAATAAAAGTACAATTGAAGGAATAATTAATTCTTATTCACAGTTAGTAAAGGTTATTTTCTCCTTCAGGAACTTTGAAAATCCATACTTTTATGTATTTCTATTTATAGCTATATGTATATCATCTCATATATCTTTAAGTTCTGCGGACATAAAGGGAGCTTCCAGAGGATTATGGGTTATATTTCTAATATTACTTGTACTGAATGCTTTAAATTTATCAAAATATATATTAGCTATTGATTTAATAAAGTATAATATTTTGATAACAGGGATTCTAATTGTAGCTTTGATACTTTCTACAGTAACATTCTTAATAAGTCTAATTTCCATTAGCATAAGTCGGTAATAAGTACATATATGTCCAAATAACAATGTTTGTGCGAAAGCATGAAAAAAATAGGTGAAAAGCCTAAAGTGAATTGCACCCTGTAAGCTGATGTAAACTTATCACATCAGATTACAGGGTTTTGCACGTATATCGGCGTGTACCCTAGAGGAAACAATGCTTCTAGGTTTCTTTTCTTTGATATTTTCTCACGACCTTTTTATAGGTATATAAGTAATAGTATTTATTAGCAATTAATAACGTTCATTTGTTGTGAATAAATCCCATTAGCATCTAATATTTATTATCAATTGATAACGGATACCTGTGAAGTATTTCTATTGAAACGCTTCACAAATATGGAGTTGTGGTGTACAATGTTTATTAATGATATTGTTAGTTGAGAATAAAATGTAAAAGTTGTTTCTACTGGTTGGTTGGAAATACAAGATTCATAGCTACTAAAAAAAGATGTTTCAGTAGACAATATCAAGTGAATATTTTAAGAAATTATTCTATAAATTGAGGTGTGAAAAATATGGAAGAAAAATATAGTGGACTAAAGCTTGCAGAAAGAGGTGCTCGTATAAGTATTATTGCTTATATTGTATTGTCCCTCGTAAAGCTTGGAATTGGGTATTTGTCTAATTCCAAGGCTTTAACAGCAGATGGACTAAATAATACAACAGATATAATTGCTTCAATAGCCGTTTTAATTGGATTAAGAATATCAAGAAAGCCCGCGGATGATGATCATCTTTATGGTCATTTTAGAGCAGAGACTATTGCCTCGCTTATTGCATCCTTAATTATGATAGCTGTAGGTATAGATGTTTTATACAACGCAGTTAAATCTATTATTTTCTTTAAGGCACAAACCCCTGACTTAATTGCAGCTATAGTTGGTATTATTTGTGCCATAGTAATATACTTTGTATATCGTTATAATAAAAAAATTGCGATTCAAATAAATAGTTCTGGACTTATGGCCGCTGCTAAAGATAACCTTTCAGATGCCTGGGTGAGTATCGGTACATCTGTAGGAATTGTTGCTTCTCAATTCGGGTTACCTTGGATAGACCCATTGGCTGCGGTTATAGTTGGATTACTAATTGTAAAGACTGGTTGGGATATTTTTAAAGAGGCATCACATAACTTGACAGATGGTTTCGATAAAGAGCAATTAGATAATATAACTCAATGCTTAAATAAGGTTTCGGGAGTTAAAAAAATTAATGACATTAGAGCTCGATTAAATGGAAATAATATTCTTCTTGATGTAACAGTAAAAGTTAGTGCTGACTTAGGTGTCGTTGAAGCGCACGATATCACTGAAGAGATTGAAGAAAAATTGAGAAGTGAGTTTAATATTACAGAAGCAATAGTTCATGTAGAACCTGAAATTTAGGCAAGAAGCATTTAAAATTATAATAAGAAAGAGATTTGAAAGTATGAGTTTTTCATCAAGGTCATCAAAATTTATTTTTAAACTATAAATAAGTATAGTTACAATTATGAGGTATACTGAAAATGATTATAAACGTTGAAACTGTGTAAACTAATAAATGTAATAAATACAACTCCACCTGTACTGAATGTATGGGTGGTTTTTTTACATACAATTATGAGGTGTGCTGAAATATGAATTAATTAAATTTATAAAAATAATTATTGTTAATTAATAATAATTATAGATAAATTTGAGAATTAGATGTATAATAATTATAATATATTATAGTGAAAGAAGGTAATTTTTGATGTATGAATTTAAAGAAGAATATAAAACTGGAATAGATTTCATTGATGAACAACATAAAGTTCTTTTTGAAATAGCTGAAAAAACTTATACTTTATTAAAGAATGAGTTTACAATTGATAAATATGATAAAATAGTTATACTAATAAAGGAACTTCAAGACTATACCGTTTTCCACTTTGCAGCTGAAGAAGAATACATGAAAAGTATTAATTATAAAAAAATGTTTACTCAAAAAGTTGAACACGATGCATTTATAAAGAGAATTAATGATGTAAATTTTTCAAAGATTGATGAAAATCAGGAGGAATATATAATCAGTATATTGCAACTTTTAAATGATTGGTTAGCAGGACATATCTTTTCAAATGATAAACTTATAGGAAAATAATTATAGACTAGCCCTGCACGTCTATTTGGTTAATAATTTTTAACTAAATAGAAGATGTTTGATTTATACTATATTGATGATATTCACTGTGCGAACTAAACCAACAAAAAACGGACACTGAAAAATTACCCCAAATTGTAGCATAATAAAGCTACGATTTGGGGTATTGTTGTGTCAATGGAAAGATGATAAGATCAAGCGATTAAAAATGGAAGTAGAAGTAATTAAAAAAATGGTTTTCTGTAAAGATAGTAAGCTGTGGTATAATTTAGTTGTAAAATGGTAGAAGAATCTATGATAACATTAGAAAAGCGATTGAATATGTATTTGCTATTCATATTCCTATTGCATTTGCTTCGGTTATTTGGTATGAATTTATAAAGGTTATGAAATATATAAAAAAGTACAAAGGAATGGACTTCAGCAAGCTCGAGGTAAACTTCTCGCTATGGGGTTAGGCCGTGCGCCAAGCAAAGGGGGTAATATACAGTTATTGCTGCGATCTTCCAGGTTATAATATAAACTGGAAGTTACTGTATCATAAAAATTTTATTACGTAAGGAGAATATTTCATGAGTTTCTTGAAAGAATTTTTTTCAAAAGAGTCTACAAAGATGTTTCTATCATTCATTATTATTGTACTGTTCTTTTATTTAGGTAGATCAATGTTAGATTTATTTTTACTGACATTTTTATTTACATATTTAATGAATAGCCTTCAAAATTTAATAATTGAAAAGCTGCATATTGACACAGCTATTAAGCAAAAATTTGTAACAATTATTCTCTATTTTTTCTTATTTTTATCCATTACTTTATTAATAGTTAAATATGTTCCTCAACTAATGATTCAAAGTAGAAATATTGTAAATAAAGTTATGAATTATGATTTTGATTCAACCACGAACTCTAATTTTATACAAAAGTATGTAATTTACATTTTTGAGAAAATTGATTTTAAGAATTATATTAAATCCGGATTTGATTTTACTTTGCAACTGACTACAAATATTGGGAAATGGAGCATGAATATATTTATTGCAATTATGTTAAGTCTATTCTTTATGTTAGAAAAAAGAAAAGTAATTTGTTTTTTAAGGAGATTTAAAAATAGCAAAATATCTTCATTATATAAGTATTTTAGTTTTTTTGGCAATAACTTTTTGAATTCTTTTGGTAAAGTTTTTCAAGCACAAATTGTTATTGCTCTGGTTAACACTATTATTTCTGTTGTTATGTTATATGTGCTTCACTTTCCACAATTGATTACATTAGGATTCATTATATTTATACTGAGCCTAATACCAGTGGCAGGAGTCATTATCTCTCTATTCCCTTTATGTCTCGTTGCGTTTGAAATTGGAGGCTTAACTAAAGTTTTCTACGTTATAATTATGGTAGCAATAATTCATAGCTTTGAAACGTATATCTTAAATCCAAACCTCATGTCTGCAAAGATAAAACTGCCTATATTTTTTACTTTTATAATATTGATAGTTTCTGAACACTTTATGGGAGCTTGGGGACTGCTAATAGGGATTCCATTATTTATGTTTGTATTAGATTTGCTTGATGTGAAGATACATTAGTAAAGCAAAAGACAGTGGCCTGAAGAGAGCCCCATTAAGTAGAAACAGCTAAACAGAATGTTGTAAAATCTATTTAGCGGGGTGATTTTATACCTAAAAAAATATTTAAATTAGAAGAACCATATAATTATGAAAGATACGGATTTAAAGTTGTTGAAAAAGGATTAACCACATTGGGCTATGTTGAGAAAAAAATGAACTTTATATATAATCGCTTATTAAGTAATAAATATTTATACTGCTATTTTAATAATTTTAATCCTTCAGTCAGTAATCATGAATGATATTTTTAATATTGAATAATAGTATGGGATTTACATTGTAGAAATATTAGAGCTTCTTTGCGCAGCGAACCGCTTTCCTAAATGTAAATCCCATACTATAAATTAAATATTAAAAATGTTGTAATTTCCTTTTTAGCTGCATCCAGTAGTGGAGCCGCAGTCTAAGCAAACCATGCACGTTCCATTTCTAACCATTCTGGTGCTGGAACAATGAGGGCAAGTGGAACCATAAACTCTTTCTCCATCCACCTTTTCACCACCAAAAGTTGTAAAGCTTGCCTCTAATGTTGCTGAAGATGAAGCTGTACCAATTATTTCAGGGCAATCAGTAGTTTTCTGATCTTCAATGATATCTTCAGTTGAAATTATATTTGTTTTATTTGTATTTAAGTCGTAGCTTTCAGGTTTTACCTGACACCTTGAATAATCAGCAAGTTCTATATCTATAATCTTACTTATAAGGTCTGATATAGAGGATACATACTTAATATAAGGATGCTTCTGCACAAAGCCATAAGGCTCATATTTTTGACCTCTAAGCATTCTTGCAATGTCCTGAGGTGGTACATGGTATTGAAGCATTACTGAAATTGATTTAGATAGTGAATTTAAAAGTCCAGTAATTATAGTTCCTTCTCTATCTGTAGTTATATATATTTCAGATATCTCTCCATTTTCACGTCTATTAACTGTAGTGTATATTTTAACGTCATTTATCTGAGCAGGGTGAGTAGTGCCACGTCTAATGCCTGCTGCTTTGTCGCGTCTTGGCCCCTTAACGCCCTTTTGAAGTTCCTTTGCTTTTTCAACTAATGCATTATAGGTTAAAGATTCAAGTTTTACTTCTGTATCAGAATTTAAACTTGTATTCAAAGGCTGACTTGCCTTAGAGCCATCTCTATAAAGAGTGATACCTTTAATTCCAAGCTTCCAAGAAGTTAAAACAACCTGTTTAAAATCTTCCACTCTAGCAGTTTTTGGAAGGTTAACCGTTTTGGAGATAGCTCCAGATATAAGTGGAGTAAGTGCAGCCACCATTTTTACATGTCCCATAGGATTTATATATCTTTCACCACTACCACAGCGATTTGCAGTATCAAATATAGCCAAGTGTTCATCTTTTAAATGAGGAGCACCTTCGATTTTCCCATCTATTATTTTGTCATGTTCTTTTCTAAGTATATAATCCATCATATCTCCAATTTGAACTTCATTATATCCTAAGCTTTTAAGTGAAGTTTTTATAACAGGATTTATAACTGTCATCATTCCGCCGCCAACAAGCTTTTTATAAACAATATGACTAAAGAATGGTTCAATTGAAGTTGCTCCAGAATCCATAGCGAAAGAAATAGTTCCTGTAGGTGCTATAACAGATACCTGTGCATTTCTATAGCCATATTCTTCACCGCTTTGAAGAGCCTTAGTCCAGCACTCCTTGAGTAGTGAACTTACATTTTCAAGACATTCTTTTGAAAGTATATCATGATTAATTTTAATAGGATTATAGTTTAAATCCTCATAATCTAAATTAGCATCGCTATCGTCAGTGCTAATAGCACCAGCAACTCTTGAGTGGTTTCTTATAACCTTAAGCATATATGGCTTATTTATATCATACTTATCAAAGGTTCCAATTTCTTTTGCCATTAAAGAGGATACAAAATATGAATGCCCTGTAAGTATTCCTGTTAGAGAAGCAGCAAGTGTTCTTCCTTCTTCAGAATCATATGGGTATCCCATCACCATAAGAAGTGATGCAAGATTGCTTACTCCAAGCCCTGTAGTTCTAAACATATATGTTTTTCTTGCGATGTCTTCTGTAGGGAATTGTCCCCAGTGTATTGAAGCTTCAAGTATAAGTTGAGTAAGTCCTATAATGTGAACATATCCTTCTAAATCTATATTTTTCTTTTCATCATCATAAAACTTATAAAGGTTTATTGATGCTAAATTACAAGATGTATCATCTAAAAACGCGTACTCCCCACAAGGATTAGTAGAATTTATTTTGTTGTAATGAGCACCATAAACTCCATCTTCTCCGGCGGGACAAGTGTGCCAAGCGTTAAATGTATCTAAAAATTGAGGAGCAGGGTCTGCACAAGCCCATGCAGAGTTATTAAATGTATCCCATAAAGTTTTAACTTTAACATTCTTATCTAGCTTTTCATCAACTCTTCCCTTAAGATCAATAATTGCTTCATGATCATTATGTAAATTTTCTACTTTGCTCATAAACTCATCAGAAAATCTCACAGAGTTATTGCTATTTTGTCCTGAAACAGTTTCGTAAGCTTCACCGTCCATATCCATATCATAACCCATTTTGCCTAAGGCTTTAACCTTTTCTTCTTCATGAGCCTTCCAAGTTATAAAATCCATTATCTCAGGATGATCTACATCAAGGCATACCATTTTAGCAGCACGTCTTGTTGTGCCACCAGATTTTATAGCGCCAGCATTACGATCTAGGCCCTTTAAAAAGCTCATAAGACCTGAAGATATTCCGCCGCCAGAAAGATTTTCACCTTTAGCTCTAATGCTTGAGAAATTGCTACCTGTACCAGAACCACCTTTGAAAAGTTTAGTTTCAGTTACATATTGTTCTGAAATAGAATGAGATCCTAAAAGTTTATCTTCTACAGAAAGTATAAAGCAAGCTGAAGCTTGAGTTCTTGTGTAATTATCTTCACTTTCAACTACTTTGCCAAGAGTTTCATCATAATAATAAGAACCTTGCTTACTACCTTTTATATTATAAGAATGAGAAAGCCCTGTATTAAACCACTGAGGAGAATTTGGGGCATACATTTGATTAAGTAGGCCATATACCATTTCATCATAAAATATAGATTTTTCCTCTTCAGTTTTTAAAAGACCCTCATTTATTAAAGCTTCTGTCCAAAAGTTCACCATTCTATGTGCTACCATTTTCATGCTGTTTTCATAGCCACACTCATTTGGTACCCCAGCTTTTCTAAAATACTTAGAAGCAATAATATCACAAGCATTTTGAGAATAATGTTCTGGAAACTCCAAATCCTTCATATCTACTAGTACTTTTGAAGTTTTATGATCTTTTAAAAATACATCAACCTTTTTCCAGCTAAATAAATCATAAACTGTTAAGTTTTCATTGTTTTCTAGAGCTTTTGTATAATATCTTTTTACTATGTGTTTTAAAGAATTAAATTCTTTTAAAAACGGCACATAAATTCCCCCTTTAAATTAAGACTGTTTTAGTATACAATAGAATTAAGAAGCATAATTGCTTATAATTATCTTGCAAATATAATGTGCAAGCAATATATATTGTAGTACATTATAATTATATACACAATATCTAGTTTTTATATAAATTTTTAGTTTAATACTAGTAATATAGTAAAAACAATGAAAATCATCAATTTTTATACAAATTCAAATTTATATATAATTAATGAATGAATAACAAATAGTAATAAATGAATAATAAAGAATAATTAATGTTAGCTATTATTTACTAAATACATTGATAATATATTGACAACTAAAATAATAGATAATAATATAAAAGCAACTAAATAAGTATGAAATTTAAAGTAAGGGTGGATATATATGAATATTACTCAGGAAGCGGATTATGCAGTAAGGGCATTACTGATTTTATCAGAAGAAGGGGATGAGGCTAAACTTGATGCTAAAACAATAGCAGAAAGAGGTTGCATTCCTTTAAGATTCTTGCTAAAACTTTTAAGAAAGCTTATACATGCAGAATTGGTAAAATCTTACAGAGGGGTAAATGGAGGATATGCGCTTGCTAAAAGAAGTAAGGACATAAATTTAAGAGATATTATAGAAGCTGTTGAAGGACCTATAGCTATAAATAGATGTCTAATAAAAGATGGAGTATGCAATGCGAATAGACGTTCATTTTGTACAATTCATAAAGGACTTGAAAAGGTACAAAAGATTCTTTCTAATGAACTAGAAGGAATTACTTTAGAAGAATTAAAAAGTAATTGACATGCATGTCCCTCTATGATAAATTTATTCGGTATTAATTATTTTATTATTGAAGGCGGATAAATTTATAGATGAAAAAGGACATAGTTTTAAAGAAAGAATTGGGATTATTTATGGCTACTGCATTGGTAGCGGGGAATATGATAGGTTCAGGTATACTTATGCTGCCAGCATCACTAGCAAGCATATCAGGGCCTGGATCAACCATACTTGCATGGATATTTACTGGACTTGGTTCTATATTTTTAGCCTTATCTTTTGCAAGACTTGGTACTAAAATCCCTAAAACAGGTGGGCCTTATGAATATAGTAAATTGGCTTTTGGAGGCTTTGTAGGATTTATGAATGCATGGTTATATTGGACAGCTTCCTGGATAGGAAATGCTGCTATTATAACTTCTATTGCGAGTTACACAGGAAGTCTTTTTCCTATAGTTAAAACAAACGGTACAGTAGCTTTTTTATATACAAGTTTAATACTTTGGATTTTTACTATTTTAAATATAAAGGGCGTAAGACTCGCAGGGATTTTTCAATCCTTTACCACAATATTTAAATTAGTTTTATTTATATTTTTTATATGTATTTCAGCATGGCATTTTGACATAGCAAATATTACGCCTATGTTTCCAGTGAATGCAGGAATTGAAACATTACCGGCAGCAGCAGCAATTACTTTATGGGCATTTTCAGGATTTGAAACTTCAACAATAAATGCTGGAGAAATCAAGAATCCAGAAAGAAATATAAAATTGAGTACAGTACTAGGAATAAGTATAACAGTTATACTTTACCTTCTTATAAGTGTTACAGCGATGGGAGCCATGTCACAAGATGGGCTTAAAGCATCAGCAGCACCAATAATTGATATAATGGCTCAATATTTAGGAATAGGTATAACAAAAATAATACTTGTTGCAGCAATAGTAAGTGTTTTTGGAAGTGCAGTAGGATGGATTTTAACAACTGCTCGTATGTCTTATGCAGCAGGTAAGGATAATATATTTCCTAAAGTTTTTGGAAGAGTTCATCCAAAATATAATACTCCACATATGTCGCTTATAATAAATACAGTGCTTACAAATGTACTTTTATTTATGAATTATAGTGGTTCATTATTATCAGCATTTAATTTTATGGTTCTTTTATCTGCATTAGCATATCTGCCAGTATATGCTTGCACAACACTGGCAGATATTTTGTTTCTATATAAAGAAGAAGGAAGCTTTAATAAAGCAAAGTTTATAAAAAGCTCCGTGGTACCTCTTATAGGACTTGGGTATTCTATCTGGGCAATATGTGGTTCAGGCAAAGAAGTAATTTTATATGGATGTTTATTAATGCTTTTAGGAGTTCCATTTTATTTATACAGTAAAATTAAAAACAAATATAAAGACGAAACTAATTTGAAGGTATGTAAAGAGACAGAAGAACAAGTAATATAATGAATTTATATATAAATAAAAGGGACTTAAAAATTTAAGTCCCTTTTATTTATAGGTTGTTATCTTTTATAAAAAGAGTTCCTGTTATAGCAAGTATCCAAGAGTATTCCCATAGAGGTTGAAAAATTATTCCAGCCATTACTGCCACAAAGGCAATATCTGCATTAGTTTTCCTAGCTTTATCTCTTATTTCGGTAATAATTTTTTCAGACATAATTACACCTCTTGCAACTTATTAATATATAAAAATATATAGGAAATAATTCCAATTATTATTATATCACAAATAATGATAATTGGAAAATAGCATTATGAAAATTAATAAGAAATAAATGATAAAAGTAACGGAATAAAAAATGGAAGTTCTAGCATATGCAAGAACTTCCATTAAGAAATCTATTAACTATTAGTTTATCTATCGTATGGTATTTATTGAAGCATCTTCAAAGAATGTATTCACATTATATAATAAAAGTATATCATCTACAGAGTTAGCCTTTGCAAGGTCTGTTATACTATCTGTATAATATCTTGGGTCAACCATATATATTTCACTATAGTGATTTGTTAAAAATGGTACAAGACTATTAGCATAGGAATCTTTTATAACTAAAAGCTTTTTATGATTGTTAATATCAGTTTTTATTTTTACAAGTGGATGATTGCTATTAAAAAACACGGTGTACTTATCCTTTTTATTAGCATTTTCCAAGTGTAAGAAAGAATCACGTTCTTTTTTTTCATCAGAGTACCAAACTTTATAATGTTTTTCTGCCTTAGGGGTATAGACTTCTACAGTATCAGGTGCTATATTTCTAAATCCACTTCTTGAATACAAAGTTCCGTAGAATTGATCACTAACCTTTGTAATATTAAAATCCTCTTTTTTAAGAGGGGAGTAATCCATATATGTACCTAAATCTTCATAGGCATAAAAAGCACCTTCTGTTGTCCAGTGATGGTCTGTTTTATAATATATATACTTATCCTTATTGGAATTCATAGTATCAAATACATTAACAAACTTTATATCTTTACCTAGTTTGTGGCTAACCTGATCTATATAATACTTTTGGTCAGCGGGAGAGGCATAGGAAGGAAGTTTATCTTCCAGTATCTTTGTAGAGTTTGGGGCAAGCATAAAGTATATATTAGCATCCTTATTATTTGAAGCAAATTTGTTTATTGTATTTAATTTATTTTCTAAGTTTTTAATACTTGGCTTTGGAAACTTTTGAAATAAATATCCATCTTTGCCTAAGTACACATCATTATTTTCTGTTTTTCCTAGAAGTTTTTCCGTAGTAGATTTTACTCCTATCCAAAAATCTCTCCCAACAAATTGATCAGAAATATATTTTTCATAGCTGGAGGTATATTTTCCTTCTATTAAACGATCCATAGAAAACTTAGGCTTCTGTTGTAGTGATCTATTTTCAGATTCAGAGAAACTCTTATCTGCTGTTACTATGTTACTTGCAAATATAACAACTATATATAAGAATATAAAGAATCCTAATACGCATTTATATACATTCTTGTATTTTCTCAAAGGTATCACCTCCTAAAATTTAAAGTATAGGAATGGATTATAGCTCGCATTTACTAAATATGAAGTACAAATAAATATAAGTAAAAGATAAATAATAGGAATAAGTATAGCTCCAATAAATTTAACTTTTCCTTTTAACTTTTGCATAAGCTTCCATGGTAGTGGAGTTGCACAAAGTATAAGTAGTATAAATAGTATAAGATTATTTGAAATATAGTAAAGGGTAGTAGTATCCATAAAAGTACGATTTCCAAAACCAAATAATGCTTTAATAAACTCTAATCCTAAACTCATATTCTCAAATTCAAATAATATCCATCCAAATACTATGAGTAGAAGAGCATAAGCATGAGCTATTATCTTAGGTTTATTTTCAAGCCATTTTAAAATAAATGACTTTTCTAAGGCCAAAATAACTCCAAAGTATAATCCCCAAAGTATAAAGTTCCAGTTGGCTCCATGCCAAAATCCTGTTAGAAACCAAACCACAAATAAGTTTCTGTATCTTTTTATAGGACCTACTCTATTTCCTCCAAGAGGTATGTATACATATTCTCTAAACCAAGAACCTAAAGATATATGCCATCTTCTCCAAAACTCAGTTATACTTTTTGAAATATAAGGATAATCAAAGTTTTTCATAAGTTCAAAGCCAAACATTCTACCAAGGCCTATAGCCATATCAGAGTATCCACTAAAGTCATAGTATATTTGAAATGTAAAGCCTATTATTCCAAGCCAAGCTGATAATATTGGAAGCTCACCCATAGGAGTGGCCTTAATAGCTCGCCAAAGTATTCCTATATTATTAGCTAAAAGAACTTTCTTTGAAAGACCTATAATAAACATTTCAGCTCCAGAACCAAATTTAGCTAATGTAACACGTCTATTTCTAAGTTGCTCTTCCACGTCCTCATATTTAACGATAGGACCTGCAACAAGTTGAGGAAACATGGTTATGTAAGTTCCAAAGGATATAATATTCTTTTGGACAGGAGTTTTACCCCAGTACACATCAATTACATATGACATAGTTTGGAAAGTATAAAAAGAAATTCCCAGTGGTAATGATAATTTCTTTGCTTCTATACTAAGATTAAATAGTGCATTTAAATTATCTATGAAGAAACCATAATACTTAAAGAAGCCTAGAATGGATAAATTTACAACTATAGACAATATAAAAACTGCAAGAGAAATTCTCTTGCATGTTTTATATTTGTTTATTATTAATCCAATTATGTAATTGAAGATTGTGGAGAACATCATTAGAAAAATATAAACAGGTTCTCCCCAAGCATAAAATATAAGACTTGATATAAGTATTACTAAGTTCTTCAGAGACTTTGGTACTAAATAGTAAGATAAAAGTGTTATTGGCAAAAATACAAATATAAATAATAAACTACTAAAAACCAAAATAGTCTCCTCCTAAAACATTAGTTTAAGTTATTTAAAAGATTCATTAAAGGCAGTTTCCATCTTTTCAGCATCCTTTGAAATTGCTAAAAATACATAATTGCCCTGAGTTTTTAATACATGATTTTGGATCAAAGAGTATTCTTCAGGAAGATAATCTTTAAAGCTTGCACCCTGATTTTCTACTCTTTTAGCCACCTTATCTTTTATTTCAGCTACTTTTTTTTCATCTTTAACTTTAATTATAGCAAGTTCATCAGCTTTTATATTAGAAGGAGCTATATAAACTTTAAAACCTTCTAAATCAGCTGCATCTATGTCATATAACATCTTTAATTTTTCAGCATCTACTTCTGGCATCTGTGAAATATCAGTAGCACCCTTTACCTTTGCTACGATTTCATCTACAGATGGACTTTTAGCAGCTTTTTTTGAAGAACATCCATAAAGGCTTCCTATAGCTAATACAAGCAATAATAGTAGGGATAATAAAGTTACTTTAGATTTTTTAAAATTTCTTATCATTTTTATCATTCTCCTTTGTAAAAATTAGTTACCTTGGCTCGATTTGTGCTGTCTTATATAATCTAGAAGTAAATTATAAAAACTAGGCTTGTAATGTATACCATCTTGTTCGTGTAAACTTGGATTACTGTCAACTATTGATCTAGCATTTATATAGTCAGCTCCCTTTTCAGATGCAAGACTTTGTAGTGCAGCGTTAAATGTATTAATACGAGAGTTTGCAAAAGCTGGATTTTTATGTTCAGCAGCTTGTGTCACAGGTAAAATAGAAAGTACATGTATTTTAGTATTTGGAACTTTGCTTTTTATAGAATCTATTAAAACACCATATTGATTTGTAAATTTTTCAGGTGTAAGGTTCTTGTCCACTAAATCATTATTACCAAGTAATATATATATATCTTTAGGGTTTGATGCAGTTAAACGCTCCACTTCATTTGTAGCGTGAAATACTGAAAGTCCCTTTTTAGCAATAACATGAGCTGTATCTAGTGCTCCATAATACCACATTCCTTCTGTAATAGAATCTCCTAAAAACATTGAGGTATTAAAAAAGGCCTTATTAACTTCCTTATTAGATGAAGTTGAATTATTAGTTGTAGCATTTGTATTATTGGAAGAACTATTAGTAGAAGAATTTGTATCTGTATTAGTTGTAGTTCCAGCTGCTACACCGCTAGAAGAACTTTGTCCACTTTTATCTGATGAAGTATTTTTATTTTCTTCATTAGCAGAAGGGGCTTGTACATTTTCTTTTTCGTCTTTTACTTCTTTCTTAGTTTCCTCCTGAACAGTTGCATAAGCATTAGTATCCTTATGTAGAAACTTTTTTACGGACACAGTTAAAACGCCAGATAATAGTGCAATTACAGTAAGGGACAGTGCAAATCTTTTAGAGTTAAATTTCTTTTTTCTTCTCTTCAAGGTTAAATACCTCCAGTATAATTTATTTTAAGTTGTATACCTTGCATAATTCACATAACTCTCTAATTTTGTTATAAATCAGTACATCTCAACTTGAGTTAAAATGTTACCTTATATATTATAGTATAATTAATATAAGAAGTGGTTACAAAAAAGTATCGCTATTAATTAATATAATAAAATAATATTAATATGTAAAGGGTTTGCAAAGCTTTATCATTAGATTTCTTCTTTTTTCTTTCATATATTTTATAATGTCAAAATAAACTGATAATGGAGTGATAAAAAGGGGAAATTTTATGAAAAGTATATGTAAAATAAAACCTAAAAATCCTATAGTAGGAACAAATAAAGAATATTCATATGATCTATTAGAAAGAGATATAGGTTACTTGAAGATGAAGTATCCGTTTATAACTGTAGGAAAAATAGGAGCAAGTGTATGTGGAAGAGATTTACATTATATTAAGTTTGGTGATGGACCTAATAAAGTACTTTATAATGGAACTCACCATGGACTTGAATGGATAACTTCATTGTTACTTATGAAATTTACGGAAAATATTTGCAAAGCTTATAAAAATGGAAAACAAATAAGAGGATATGATATAAGAGAGTTATTTAAAAAGTCTACCATTTATATAGTTCCTATGGTAAATCCCGATGGAGTAGATCTAGTTATAAATGGTTTGAAAAAAAGTAATCCTTATTATAATGAACTTTTAAAGTGGAATAATGAAAGTACAGATTTTTCAAAAGTATGGCAGGCTAATGTAAGAGGGGTGGACTTAAATCATAATTATGATGCTTCCTTTGATCTTTCTAAAAAAGCAGAAAAAGAGCATTGTATAGTAGGACCAGGGCCTACTCGTTACTCTGGAGAATGTCCTGAGTCGGAACCAGAAACGAAAGCTTTAGCAGACTTTACACGGAAAGAAGATTTTAAGCTTGTCATGGCCTATCATAGCCAAGGAAAGGAAATATACTGGCAATATGGGAATTCAACCCCACCAATAGCAAGATCAATAGGAAAGATTTTTTCAGAGGTAAGCGGATATAAATTAGGAGAGGTAATAGGAATCGCTTCCTATGCAGGTTACAAAGATTGGTTCATAGATAAGTTTAAAAGGCCGGGATATACTATAGAAGTAGGATGGGGAAAAAATCCTCTCCCATTAAAGCAATTTAATCAAATATATAAAAGTAATGAAGAAATGCTTATATTAGCAGCAATGCTATAAAAATTGGGATGAAAATTAATTGGTGCCTCTCAATACGTTGAGAGGTTTTCTTAATTATTATCTATTAACTATTATTTGAAAAGTAAGGTTTGATAAAAATATTAATTTATTATATAATGATATACTATATGTCTAAACTTGGAAAAGGGGATGGGGAAAGTTATGGATCGCTCAAAACAACTAGGGGAAGAGAGCATAGGTAAGCTCTTATTTAAATTTTCATTGCCTGCAATTATTGGTATGTTAGTAAATGGTCTTTATAATATGGTGGATCGAATATTCATAGGAAGAGGGGTAGGTTCTTTAGCACTTTCAGGACTTGCTGCAGGATTCCCCTTATCAATTATAAATATGGCATTTGGAATGCTGGTTGGTATAGGATCTTCTGCCATGATTTCTATAAAACTTGGTGAGAAAGATAAAGATTCAGCAGAAAAAATACTTGGAAATGCGTTAGTGCTAAATATAATATTATCTTTAATGTTTACAACTTTTGGGTTGTTGTTTTTAGATAAATTATTAATTATATTTGGTGCAAGTGGTGAAACGCTTGGATATGCAAGAGATTATATGAAATATATTATTGGAGGAGCGGTGCTTCAAAATATAGGCTTTGGTATGAATAATATAATACGTTCAGAAGGTAGTCCGCGTACTGCTATGGCTACTATGCTTATAGGAGCTATCATAAATACAATACTTGACCCTATATTTATATTTATATTTGATATGGGAGTTCAAGGAGCAGCTATTGCTACTATAATTTCACAAGGCATTTCTTCAATTTGGGTACTTGCACATTTTATAAGTGGTAGAAGTACATTAAAATTCCACAAGGAAAACTTTAAATTAAGACTTGAAACTATAAAACACATACTTGCTATAGGAATGTCACCATTTGCAATGCAAATTGCATCAAGTGTGGTTATAACAATTTACAATAAGAGCCTTCTAGCTTATGGTGGAAATTTAGCTGTAGCAGCTATGGGGATAATTAACAGTATCATAATGTTGTTTTTTATGCCTATATTTGGTATAAATCAAGGAGTTCAACCTATAATAGGTTATAACTATGGAGCTAAAAATTATGCTAGGGTAAAGAAAGCTTTAAAACTTGCCATTTTAGCAGCAATGGTAACATCTACAGTGGGATTTATAATAATACAGTCATTTCCAAGAGAGCTTATAGGGCTATTTAATAAAAATGACACACAGCTTATTGAAATAGGAGCCAGAGGAATAAGAATAGATATGATGTTTTTACCTATAATAGGGTTTCAAATAGTAAGTTCTAATTATTTTCAAGCTATTGGAAAAGCGAAGATATCAATAATTTTAAGTTTATCTAGACAGGTGCTTATACTTATACCAATACTACTCATAATACCACCAATATTTAAGCTAGATGGTGTATGGGCAAGTGCACCTATATCAGATTTACTTTCTGTAATACTTACTGGTATTTTCTTATATAAAGATATTAAAATTTTAAACAAAGATATTAAAATTCAAGGAAAAATTAAAGAAGAACAACAAACTGTTATTGAGGATGTGGAAAAGCAAGAAATCATTAAAGAAACTTATGATACATTCAAAGAAGAAGATAATATGTTTAAAGAACTATCTGAAATAAAATTTCAAAAATAATAATAAGAAAGGTGAATCCAAGCGGATTCACCTTTTATTTAACACTTGCCACGTTAAACTTGTTCGTCAATTAGGCCTTTTCTATAAGCTATAAGTAGCTTTTCTAAATCTTTTATTTGAAAAGTAATTTCTTTACCTATATCAGTATCTGCTACTCTTTTTCTTTGCATACCATGCTCTACAATTATTGTAGAGGATAAGATGTCCTTTTCTTCTTCAATGGCCTTTTTAATAGAGTCAAAAGGTTCATGAGAAGTTAGCAGAAATCCATAGGAATTATAAATTAAAGTATAGCCTGCAATTCCTGTTTCAGGTTGATAAGCCTTACAAAAACCTCCATCAATTACTAAAAGCTTGCCATTTGCTTTTATTGGACTTTCACCTCGTATTGTTTTTACAGGAATGTGTCCATTTATAATGTGAGAGCAATCTTTATCTAAATGGAATTCTTCAAAAATTCTATTACTTAACTCTTCATCATTCATTAGCTTATAGTAAGTATTTTTTTCTTCTATATGAGTTGATTTATCTTCAATAAAGTATCTTTCAAAGGTGGTTATTCTATTTTTACCAAATAGGGGGGAATGTTGTCCGCACCAAAGATACCACATCATGTCCATAGCATAATTTTTAACATTCTCATCTTTTTTATAAAAATATGCCTCCCTTGCATAACGATCAAACATATCTAATAGAGATTTACCTTTGTAATCTTTTCCTTCAAAGTTGACAGTTTTAAATTCTCCGTTCTCATCAAGAGGAATACATCCATGAAATAATATATTTGAGTTATATACAAGATACAGACTGCCTTTACTGTATAAAAATCTTATATGCCTTTGAAGCTTTTCACTATTAACAAATGAGTGAGTAAGTTTGTTTATTAACTCTTCTTCTTCAGGAGTTAGTTTGTATGGATCATCTTTAAATAATGTAGGGAAATTAGTATCTCTTAATGGATAAGTTTTTCCATCTACGGTTACAGTTTTATTTTCTAGATCCATCTTATCTAAAAGCAGCATATAATCCATTTCAAATTCAGAATGCCTTTTAACCTTTTGTCCTTCTAGTTTAAACTGAATAATTGCTATTGCTTTATGCATCTTAGCTAAAAGGGAGACTTCGTTTTCCGAAAGTTTCTTAGTTAATGTTTTTGGAATAAAGTATTTGCAAGGATCATTGCCGTAAATTTCTAGAGCAAAGGTAGCAAGAGGTAGCAGATTTATGCCATAGCCATCTTCAATACTGCTAAGGTTTGCATATCTTAAACTTACTCTCAGGGCATTAGCAGCGCAAGTTTTAGAGCCTGAAGCTGCTCCCATCCAAATGATGTCATGGTTTCCCCATTGAATATCTATAGAATGATGATTCATTAAAGCATCCATTATTATTTCAGCACCAGGACCTCTATCGTATATATCGCCAATAATATGAAGTCTATCCACAACAAGTCTTTGAATAACTTTAGATAAAGCAACCACAAATTCACTAGCACAGCCAATGTCTATTATGGTATCTATTATGCCTGTGTAATATTCTTGTCTATTAATTCTATCAATTTGTTCATTTAAAAGTTCTTCGATTATATATGAAAAATCTTTAGGTAAAGCTTTTCTAACTTTAGATCTTGTATACTTTGAGGATACTGTTTTACAAACTTGAATAAGTCTGTATAAAGTAATCTTGTACCATTCTTCTAAATCCTGCTCTGTTCTTTTAAGTAGCTCCATTTTTTCTTCAGGATAATATATTAAAGTGGCGAGGCTTGCCTTTTCTCTTTCCATTAAAGATGTACCAAATATTTCATCAAGTTTTCTTTTGATAACCCCAGAAGCATTTTTAAGCATGTGAGTAAAAGACTCATATTCACCATGTATGTCACTAATAAAATGTTCTGTACCCTTAGGAAGATTTAATATAGATTGAAGATTAATTATTTCACTACTAGCTGAAGATATAGTAGGATATTTTGTGCTTAATAACTTTAAATATCTTAAATCGTTTTTTATAATATTAATGTTGTTTTCATCATATAAGGTCATACTCTCCATCCCTCATTTTCAATAGTTTTAAATTTAAACCATATAATATATTATATAGCAATCATATGTTAAATTCTATACTATAATCCATTTTTTTTATATGCAATATGCTACATTTTTCGAAATTAGTATATGCTATTGAATGAAAACATTATACAATAGAGAAATCAATGGGTAATAAGATATTTTAGTATAAAAATATCTTATTTGAAAAGGGAGATAATTGTAGATACATGTATATATATATTATTAAATAGAAAGGAAAAATATATATAGAGATTATTTACAGTAAAAAATACGTATTTGGCATAAACCATAGATTGGAATTTTACACACATGATATAATATTTTATATAAAATGTTGGGGGGATAAAATTGAAAATACTTGTAATAGACGGTCAGGGTGGGAAAATGGGTAAGTTAATTGTAGAAGGGCTTAAAAAAATTTTACCTGAATATGAGATTATTGCACTTGGTACCAATAGTATAGCTACCTCTGCTATGCTTAAAGCAGGGGCGGATTTTGGAGCGACTGGAGAAAATCCGGTGGTATATAACTCCAGCGATGCTGATATAATAATCGGTCCTGTAGGAATTATAATTGCAAATTCTCTTTTGGGAGAAATAACTCCATCAATGGCTCTAGCTATTGCCCAAAGCAGGGCACAAAGAATTTTGATTCCAGTAAATAGGTGTAATAATAAGGTAGTAGGAGTAAAAAATTTACCTCTCAGCGAGTATATTGGACTAGCAATAGAGCAGGTAAAGGAAATTATTAAAGAAAAAACAGGTGATTGTAAAAAATAAGACTGCAAAATTTTTGCAGCCTTATTTTTATATAGTTTAAATTTAAAAAACTAAGTCGCTGTGCTCGGGAATCTTCATCTCTTTAAAATACTCATTTTCTAAGGGAATCCATTCGCAAAGGAAGCGTTTGTGCATTATAGGACCATTTCTTTTTAAAATTCTAAGGCTTTGTTCTTCTGGTTCAATATGCAAAAATATTTTTAAGTCATAGCTATCTATTAAAGTAGGATGCATACTATAAGAACCTTCGATAATATTAAGCCTTTTAGGAATTACTGATATACATTCAGTTAGTGCCATTTGTTTACAATCATATATTTGATATTTAAACTCCTGTCCACTTTTAAGTCCAGTGATAACTTCTTCTTTAAATCTAACGTAATCTACATTTCCACCAACTTCTTTTAATCGCTTTTCTGTCTTTAACTCAGGTCTAAGAAAAAAATCATCCATATGAAATAGGTTACAATCATATACTTCACTTAAAAGGTTAGCTAATGTACTTTTTCCTGAACCGCTATTTCCGTCTACGGCTATCATCATGGTATCATGAGATTTTAACAGAGAATCAATTTTAGAAAATACCTTAAAATATTTATTATCTTGAGCTTGCATCTTCGGATGCAGTTTATGTTGCTTCAACAACAAATTTTTAAAGTCTACTATATTATGCATTTTCTACTACTCTTGCCTTTCTTAAAGTTACAATAATGATAGGAATAATAATGATTTGAAGAAGAATACCTGGAAGTGCATTGATGAATGCACCAGTCATAAAAACTTTCCAAGTAAATGCAGCACCCTTTACTCCATATAAGAAAATGCTAACAATACCCCAAACTACTCGTCCACAAATCATAGATATAATCAATGATATATAAATAAAAATATTCTTTTTTGGAAATAAATTGCCTAAAATTCCTGATATACAGCCATAGGTAGCTAGTTCAAAAGCCATTGCAAGGGCAACAGGAAACATAATTGGCATTCCCAAAATTATGCTTCTAAGTATTGGTACAATAAAACCAACTATTAAACCGTAGGGCCATCCACAAACAAAGCCACTAATTAAAACTGGTATATGCATAGGTAGTAATTTATTACCTATGCTTGGAATTTGTCCTGTGAGAAAGGGCAATATAAGCCCAAGAGCAATAAATAACCCTGAAAATACTAAATTTTTTGTTGATAATTTTTTCATGTTTTAAAATTCCTCCTAATAAAAATATCATGTAGATATAAGGAAAACATCAAAATTTATGTAGTTGTTTTCCAAAGACGATATACCTTCATGGTATAATTATTAAAGAATAATTGTGGTAGTTTGGTGAATTGCTAACTTCGGTTAGCTATTATGATAATTTTAACTCAAAATACAAAATTATACAAATGAATATATAAAATGTCTATCAGTCTGGAGAACTTGTAAAAGAATCAACTGTTTCCATTATGGAAATAGTTTAGATTGTTAATAAAGGCTAAAGGGTAGTATCCCTTTAGCCTTTAGTTTTTTATATAGGGGAGAGGTTATAGATGAAGAGAATCAGCCATTCGTATTAATATTATTTATAGAGTTTCTCTGTAATTATCCATGATATTAGAGAAAAGTTCTGCAGTACTTGGAGGGGTATATGTAATTGCGTTAGCCCCTGCCTTAATTGTATTACGAATACTTTCTACATTGGGTCCTCCTGTGGCAATGATGGGTATGTATGGAAATCTTGTTCTGATGCTCTGGACAAGACTAGCTGTTTTAGGTCCACCTGAAACATTAAGTATAGAAACTCCAGCTTTTATCCTTTCTTCAATACATTCCTTTTCTGATACCACAGTGATTACAATAGGGATATCGATTTTCTTTTTCATTTTCGTAATAATATCATTTGGCGTAGGGGCATTTAAAACAACACCAAAAGCCCCATGTAGTTCAGCATGAAGAGCAATATCAATGGATCTTTGTCCTGATGTCAAGCCTCCTCCTACTCCTACAAAAACTGGACTAGGAGATACTTCTATAATAGCATGAGTTATTGAAAGCTGAGGAGTGAATGGATAAACTGCAATTACTCCATCTGCATTGCAATTTTTGATTATAGCAACATCTGTTGAAAAAATCAGTGACTTTATTCTTTTTCCAAAAATATTGATACCACTTGCATCATATATTTCTTTTGGAACCTCTACAATTCTCTTTCTAAGTCTTGATTCTATTACCGGTACATATTTCTTATCTTTTATCATATTTTCCAAAATAAGATCTCCTAACATGCTTTTAATGATTTTAAAATTAATTTACCCTTTATTTTGTTTGCTATTCGGTATTCGGTATATATGGTTATTAAGTTCATTTTATTTTTTAATTTCTAATAACTCAAAATAACTTAATAAAAATAAAAGTGATTAGTATCTATAAATTTAATTTTAGCTAGTAAACCACCCATATGAATTGTATTATATGAAGAATTAAAAGTAAATAAATTTTATAAAAATTAAGTTGAAATAATATACGATATATATGGTAAAATGTTGAAGAGAATATAAGATAATAAGATAATGTGAGGGACGAATTTATGAAAAATATAATTCATATATGTTTTTCACCAAGTGCAGGTGGAGGCTTAAAATATGCTGTTAAAAATAAAAAGTTATTAGAAGGAAATGAAGTCATTGTATTTCGTGATGATATTTCACAAGGAACAATAGAAAATAGTATAGATATAGATAAAAGAATTGATTGGTGGAAGAACATTGATCAAGAAGATGAACTTTGTCCCAATGATAGTGATTATCTAAGAGGAAATTATAACAAATTTTATAAAAAAATTTCAAAGATTAAAGATTCAGATGTAATTTATTTATGGTATGGTGAGTGTAGTAGTGAGATTTGTGGAATGCTGTATACTTTGGAGCTTTTAAAAGATAGAATCACGAATATGTATCTTATAAATGTATCGGATATAATTAAAGAGTCTGCAAATATTGTATATACATATAGGGCAGTGGCAGAAGTTATGCCTGAAGATCTAAAGAAATTTATTAAGATAAAAAGAAAAATTGAATTAAAAGAATATGATGATTTGATAAATCAATGGAATTCATTAAAAAAGGATAATTCAATACTACGTATTTTTAAAGATGATAAGGTAGAAAGTGTAAATGAAAATTATTTTGATATAGATATATTAAAGTATACAGAAAAGGAATTTAAAAAATCAGCAAGAATTGTAGGAAATATAATGGGATTTAGTGAAACACGAATTTCTGATGACTACATATTCTGGAGAGTAAAAGAACTTGTGAAATCAGGAATGATAGAATTCAAAGGAAAATTTGGGATTATGAGGGAGATGGAAATCAAAATAACTCAAAAGGGACTTGAATACCTTATTACTGATTCAGAAGCAATTGCATTTTGGCAAAATAGAGAAGATGATTTGGATAGAAAAACAGAAATAATAACTGAAGCAAAAAAACAAGGAAGAATGGAAGAAAAAATAAGTATAGCTAAAAAGCTTATTGGTGTTTTAGATATAGAAATTATTTCAGAAAAAACAGGATTAACTGTGGGGCAAATTAGAAGTCTTAAAATTGATATTTAGATTTTTATTAATCACCTCGGGGGCAGAACCAAACTTAATTTAATTTTCATTTTGAGGACAAGTAAACCCATATCAATGGTGATATGGGTTTTTTAGCCTTTCGCTAGCTTGATTTATGTTATCTAATCAAATATATTACTTAATGGAAACTTTAAGTCATTAAAAACAACACTCGTATACTCATCATTTTGGGTAAGATTAGAAGTAACATCATAACTTCCGTCAATTAAACTGTACTGTATAACCTTACCGCCTTGGTGCACAATATTATATTCTCTTACTCCAAACTTTTCATATATCAATGGTTTTACAAACAAGTCATTACTTGTTGTAGCCTTTGACAAAACCTCAAAAATAACTACTGGAGCGGATATATATTTTTCACCTCTGGTTTTCCCGTCACACATAACGAATACGTCAGGCTGATATTCATATTTTGAATTTTCATCTTCATATTTTAAATTCCTTCTGAGATTGCTTACCTATATATTATAGTAAAGTGTTGAGGAGGTAACAAGGTGGTTAGGATATTTAGATATAAGTTTAGATATATATAGACTAATAATAAATATGTTTATATATTTATAGACAAATCTTAAATTAATCAATATAATATTAATAGAGAGATAATTATATTGAAAGGAATTGAGTTTTATGGATATAAAATCAAATGAATTATTTTGGGGTGCAACAATAGATGAAGTAAAAAAAGGATTTACAGAGAATGAGCAGGAGTATAAATGTATAATTTGTGAAGAGGCATTTCAAAAGGGACGTATATATGAAATAAAATCAGAATTATATGATGCAAAAAAGGCAACAGAGATTCACGTAGAGGAAAGACATGGCTCTATGCTTGAGTACTTATTAGGAATGAATTCAGCTTTCACAGGAGTATCAGATGTTCAGAGAGAGTTAATAACCCTAATTGCACAAGGATTATCAGATAAAGAAGTTGCAGCAAAGCTTGGAGTTGCTCAATCAACTATTAGGAATCATCGTTATAAGCTAAGAGAAAAGGAAAAGCAAGCTAAGTTATTTTTAGTTATGATGGATTTACTCACAAATAGTACAAAGAAAAAAATTAGTAAGTTAGAAAAAGAGGTTATATGTGACCCTCATAAGACAGCAACTATTTTAGATGATAGATATAATATTACGGATAAGGAAAAAGAAGATACCATAAAAATTTATATGGATGATACGGGAGCATTGAAGAGCTATCCATCTAAAGCAAAGAAGAAAATTATTGTATTAGAAGAGATAGTTAAAAATTTTTCTAAAGGAAAGACTTATTCAGAAAAAGAGATTAATAGAGTTTTGAAAAGAATATATGAAGATTATGCAACTATAAGAAGAGCCTTAATAGAATATGGATTTATTGAAAGAACAAATGATTGCAATAGCTATTGGGTTAAGGAGTAAATGTTAGAAGATGAGAAAAAGTAAAAATTTGTGGATGTATATAGGAGGACGATTCGTTGCAGTAATATTTCTAATAAATGCCTGTGATGAGGCTTATGAAGCAAAAGAAATATAATTACAAGTGGATATCCATTTTTAGTATCAAGGATATGTCAAATAGTAGATGAGGATTTGTTATCAGAAGAAAAAAGAGAATGGACAGTGACAGATATACAAAAAGCTGTAAAATTACTGTTAGAAGAGAAGAATACCTTATTTGATGATTTGATTAAGAATCTTGAGAATAACTCTGAGCTGTATGAGTATATGTATAATACACTAGTTAGTGGATTACCAACAACATATAATATAAATAATCCTATTATAGATTTAGGGCATATGTTTGGATATCTAGTAAAGGATAAAAATATATTCGAAGTTGTTGTTTAAAAGATAGGCTTATTGAAGTCTATCTTTTTTATGAAAAAACACAATGAAAATTTGAAATAGAAAATAAAATTTAAAGTGCCAAAGTTTTAATAACAATGGCACTTCTTTATTAATATTATCTAAAATCTATCCAATATCCTTCTTCTCAAATCCTTTAATACTCATAAATATAAAGAACACCAAATATACACATACATAAACCATCATCCATACACTTGGTGTGGTTGATTTTCCTGACATACCAAAGCCTCCTATAAAATGAAAGGAGCCCAAGGAGGTAAAGATAATGGAGATCATTTTTCTATAAATTACTTCAAAAGGGGAAATCAAACTGGAAATTATCCCAATGGTTGAAAGGGAGGCATTATTAATAACTGATCCTGCCTGCTCCATTACTCCGCCAATTATCCCAAGCATATATAGCGATATTGTTAATATTCCATTATTTAAGGTTTTGAATTTAGTACTTCCATAAAGAGCTAGTGCCAATATGGTCAAAGGCTGAAGAATAAATAGCAGGAAGCCTTTAGCCAGTGCTGCTATACCAAAGGTTTCTACAATAGATATTTTACTCATGGTAGAAATAATAATCACTGCTATATAAATAATAGCACTGTATAAAATAATAAGAATAGCTGTACCCAGGTACTTTCCTATTATATATTCGCTTCGTTTAATTGGCTTCGTTAAAATGGTCAAAATCGTTCCATTTTCTAGTTCAGAGGAAACTATTCCTATGGACAGCATTACCGTTAAAAATGCTACAAGCATACTGGAAAAATAAAATCCAAGTATAGAAATAGTAGAAGAAAGATCCACAATCATATTTATCATGCCATTATTATCATTGAGATTCTTACCTATAAGTGTAAAAATAATGGTTAAAAGAATAAGATATAATAGAGTTAATATTCCTATAAAATGAAAAATTTTCTTTCTGTAGATTTCTTTAAAAGTGGACAGTGCAATGGCAAACATTATTCTTGCCCCCTTTCAACAAGTTTTATAAATAGCTCTTCAAGACTATTCCTGTGAGGGGTAAGACCATAGAGTTTTCCGCCGCCTGCTATAATTAATGAGGCAACTTCATGGATCTCATGGTTTTCCTTTATATGCATTTTGATATTTTTTCCATCAAAAGTTACGTCTTCATCAATCTTTTCAAGCTTATTTAAAATTTCATTATTTACATCTTCTGCATGAATATCTAAAACAGTTTCTCCTTCTAAAAGGTCATTCATTTTCCCTTGTTTTATAATGGTTCCTTTACTAATAATAGCAGCGCTATCGCAAACCATTTCTACTTCACTTAAAAGATGACTGTTTAAAAATACAGTTTTTCCTCTGCTTTTTAGTTCTAGCATAATATCTCTAACTTCTTTTCTTCCTATAGGATCTAGGGCAGAGGTAGGCTCATCTAAAAAGAGAAGCTCTGGGTCACAAAGAAGAGCACTGGCAATCCCTATTCTCTGCTGCATTCCCTTACTATATGTACCTATTTTATTTTTTTCAGCACCCTTTAGATTAACAATTTCAAGGACTTCTTCTATTTTTATAGAAGAAGTTTTCTTATCAAGCTTATATAATGAGGAGTGGAAGGACAGGAGGTCTAATCCTGTCATCCATTCCTGATACTTAAAAAGTTCAGGTAAATATCCTATTTTTTTCTTTGTTTCAATATCCCCAATAGGTTTGCCTAGTATACGTGCAGTTCCTGAAGTAGGGAACAATAGCCCTACAATGGTTTTTATAAATGTACTTTTTCCTGCACCGTTAGGACCCAAAAATCCATAAATTTCACCTTGTGGTACAGCTATATTTATATCCCTACAGCCCTTATTGGTTTCATATATTTTGGATAGATTTTCAGTTTCAATTATCAATTATATCACCTCATAGATTTTACAATTTCAATTATTTCATTTTTATTTACATCTCCATCAATACAAATTAAAGTATCATCCTTAAGAACTACAACAGAAGATCTATTATTTTCAAAGTATCCAACGGCTTTCATTCCATCTATAGTCATTTCTTCAACGTTATTTTCTACGTTAGGAACATACAAAGTATTTTTCCAATCCTTCATGGATTTTAACTGTTTTTGCATTTGTGGTGGCAATACAGAAAGCTCTGAAAGAGCATTGAATATTTCATCAACATTTGCTTCAGCAGGTGCAAGAATTTCTGGTACTTTGGTTTCTGTTACAGATATATCTTTGTTATTTGAAGCATCTTTATATCTAATATTTAATGTACCAGCCATGTTTAAAGAAAAAGTTTTTCCATCTAAATCATTAGGGAATACCTGTTTACCTCCTAAAGATTTAAGAAGCTCATTCACATTTTTTACATTTAGAGTAAAATCAACCTTTGCAGGTTTATTCATAATAATACTTTCTGTATTTTTCTCTGATATATTTTTAGGAACTAATACTGTGAATGGTAAAGCCTTTTTTGCTTCTTCTATAGTTACAGTCTTTTCCTCGCCCCCTTGGCATTTAACTTTACCTATTTTATCAAGATTAATATCCGCATTACGTTCTTCAAGTGCTTTTTCAAGCTTATTAATATCATCTAATGAAATATCTACACTCTTAATATCCTTTGCTCTAAAAATTGAAACCATGTCAATAACTGCTGCTTTTATAGGTTGAACTGTAACACAAGTAGTTATCACAAGGGCTGCACAGGCAGCTACTGCTATATTTTTATATTTTTTCATATCTTTAAACGCTCCTTTTTTATTCTTTATTTCAATATTCATACTTCCTGTTTTTATATTATTTATATCAAACTCTTTTTTATAATCTTCAAGCTTTCCCATAGAAAAGCTGTTTGTAGAATTTAATTCTTTATAAATTTCCTTACATTTTTCACAGTGAAAAAGATGCATTTCTAATTCTTTTATTTCAATATCATTAAGCTCTCTGTCAATATATGCTTGAATACTTCCTTCACTTGGACACTTCATTTTTATTCACACCTCTTTTCTGCGTTTAAGTAGCTTTCCTTAAATTTTGCTTGTGCTCTCGATATAAGCGTGCCTACAGAGTTTTTATCCACTCCAATTACTTCTGCAATTTCACTATATTTGTATCCTGAAAACTTTAGAAGCAGACACATACGGTCTCTAGGTGAAAGTATATTTAGCACCTTTCTAGTTAAATCTACTTCACAATTATTAATTGCAACTTCTTCAATTGAAACGACGTTATCTATTTCTTTTTCATAAATCACTTCGTTTTTTCCTTCATGAATTTTTTTATTTCTTATATAGTTATATGAAAGATTAGTAGAAACTTTATTTAACCATCCAGCAATATTGTCATGATCAGGAGGTGAATTATATAACTTCACAAATACCTCCTGTGTTAAATCTTCTGCAGCATACATATCCCCAGTGAGGTAGGAAATTCTTCTGAAAATGGTGTCATAATACTTTTCATAGGCAGTTTTAAAATCTTGTTCTTCTTTTTTCTTCTTAAAATAACTGATAACACCCATACCTTTGTCTTTTTCCTCCTCCCTAGGTAACTTTGTTCAAAAGCTTTTGATTGATTAATATATTCTAGAATATTTTTTGATACCTTTTTTTTCCTCGATTTTGGTATCTATAATATTAACACATAAGTATTAAAAATTGTGACAAGGAATTTTGGAAAAATTCTTATTGAATTATAAATTAGGGAATATCACATAAAATATAACAAAGTCTACGTTACTTGTGGTACGATGAAACGTATCTATGGAGAACCAAGATTAATAGAGATTGATTAATGGATAAGAAATAGGAAATGATATTATTGGAAAAGTAGATAGAGAAGTTTTAATGGAAGAACTCTATTATTATAGATTATTTTTAAAGAAAAGAAGAAAATTATTAATAGAATGCATTTTGGAATAAGCATATCTTGGATGTGACGAACATATTACCTTGTGCATAAGTTATTAAGGGAAACAATGAAATTAGATTCAAATAAAGGATAAAAGTAATGAAAAAATGGGGGTTATGAATGAGTATATATTTTAAAGAAATTACTATAGAAAATTGGGAAGAATGTATTGAGTTGAAAATTTCTAAGGAACAGGAAAAATATCTCCCACACTCAAATCTTAAATCAATTGCAGAGTGGAAGTTCAATCCACGTTGGACTGCCTTAGGGATTTATATAGATGGTATTATGATAGGGTTTTCTATGTATGGTATAGTGCAGGATGATAATCCGACATATGATGGAACTATGTGGATTATGCGTCTGATGATTGATGAAAGATATCAGGGTAATGGGTATGGAAAATTAGCTTTAAGTGAATTAATAAAAAAAATTAAAAACGAGGGACATTATAAGGATATATGGCTTAGCTTCCATCCTGAGAGTAAAACAAATCTAAACCTATATTCATATTTTGGATTTAATCAGGTTATTACTGGTTTTGAAGCAGATGATGAAATCTTTTATAAACTTGAATTATGATTTTAATAAAAAATAATTATTAATTATAACGAAAAAATTTTAATGGTAAAAAACAAATACTTGAGTAGAGTGCGATAATTTTATCTTTTTACATCTGACTTGAAATCAGACGTGCGTGTTATGCATGCACCTAGGGTTTGAGTTCCTATCTCTCCGCCAAAATCAAGTATTATACAATAATATGGGCAAAATAAAACTGGATGGTAAACATGCCATAGGGAATTTACATAGGTGGATACAAGAAGCTTTTCAATTTGATAATGAAACAATTAATCAAAAGATATTAAACTATGGAGGGGATAAAATGAGTTTTAAGATTATTGCAGACTATCATACTCATACTAATATTGCAAAGGGGCATATTCCCTTATTTAATATTATTTTTGGAGAACATGCAAAAGGAAGTATTGAATCAAATGTTATAGCTGGAATAAAAAAAGGATTAAAAGAAATAGCAATAACAGACCATGGTTATAGGCATAGTACCTTCGGGATGAAACTAAATCAATATAAAGAAGTACGTAAAGTAATTGATGATTTTAATAAGAGTTCATTATTGAAGGAGAATGATTTTAAGATTCTTCTTGGTATAGAATGTAATATTGTTACTAGAAAAGGGGATATAGATCTTAAAGATGAAATAATTGATTACCTGGACATAATTTGTGTGGGTTATCATCCTGGAGCGGTACAAAATCCACTTTTATTGAGGAATTATACAGAAGCTGCAATTAATGCTATTAAAAAATATGAAATTACAATATTAAATCATCCATTAGAGCATGTTAATCCAGATATTATTGAAATTGGAAAGGTCGCTGTTGAAAGAAATACTGCTTTAGAAATTAACAGATCTCATAGGAATATGGATATTGAAACAATAAAAAAGTTAAAGAACATGGGCGTTAAATTTTCATTGGGAAGTGATGCACACAAATCGGAGGATGTAGGGGATTTTGGTAAAGCATATAATATTGCAGTTGAGGCAGGTCTCACAGATGATGATATTGTTAATGCTGATGGAGATGCACATAAATTAATGAAATTATTAAGAGATTGGGTTCGGTAGTGGTAACGGATTGCAACATATTTATTTTATGTATAAAGAATTGTAGAACATTGGAGAACTTGGATAAAATGTGTTCAAAGAATGTTTAATATAAATGTTTATTGCATATACTACAATTATTAAAATAAAGTAAAAAAAGAAGAAATTAGGTGATTTAAATGATATACATATATAATTGTTTTGGAGGAACCCACTCGTCTATTCTAGCAATTGCTTATCACTTAAAAATGCTAGATGAAACTCGAGAACCAACTAAGGATGAAATATTGAAATTACCTAACTTTAATAAGTTAGTATATGGAAATCGTGGAGAACTTTTTTATTATGGAAGTGATAAAGATGGGAACGAAGTCTATGTTGTAGGCAGGGGACGTTCAAAGGTTTTAATTCCAGGATTATATAATTTAGCTTCTATGCTACATAAACAAAATCTATTAAATGAGAAAATTATATTTTCCAATACGTCGCCAACTGTTCCATTACCAATGACATTTGGTGGATTATTTTCTAGGTGGTTAAAAATTGATTTTATAGGAGTGCCCTTGCTTGTAAAGGGAGCAAAACAATCATACAAGGACGTTATAAAACTTGTAAATCACACAAAGAAAGCAGCAGAGGAAGATAAGTCAGGGGTTATTATTTTAGATAATAAGGAATTTAAGAAAAAATGATTTTTAACTGTTATAGGGGTTATATCAACTAAAAGCTGATATAAATTTTTATCTCAAAACGGAAAAGTAATTGATACCTTTATGCCCTATGAAATTATTACAATTGGAGAGATTTAAGAAAAGCACCCCAGGGGTGCTTACATTAATTGGTATTCTTTATATGATTCCCACTTATAATTTCCCCATTTAAGTATGGTGATGTTATCAAAATAGGTGTCAAATTGAGGATTAAAGTTGCTTATATAATTCCAAATGGAATCATATTTTTCTCTAGGAATACGTGTAACTATGGTGGCATGGAATGTCTTTCCCTTACCATCATTTCTTTTCCATTCAAGCCAAGGCAAAGTTTTTAACTCGTCTATAAAAGCATTATGAACTTTTAAACCATTACTAGACATATTTATATCCATAAAAATTGTATCTGTTCTAAAATGATTGATGCCATCTATTTTCATAGGTTCTTTCTTATTATTAGTTACAAAGTTTTTGATAACAGTTTCAATTTCATTGATTTTATCAGTTTCAAAGGGAGCTTTTATGGTGAAGTGTCCAGGAAGCTTTTGTCTTTTTACATTAAATTTAGAACAAACATCAGTTACTAATTTTTCATGATAGTTTAAAGATTCTCCCTTAAGTAAACAAACAATAACATATCTATCCATGATCACCCTCCAATTACTTTACTTAATAGTTAGTGATGAATAATTAATAATTTTAGTGTTTGCAATACCTAGTCTAATTATGATGATTATATTTTAAATATTGGAATTTCGCTAGTTAAATATGTTAAAATATAAATTAATAATACTAAAGGAGAAAATATTATGCGACGACCTTGATACGCCATGGTAAAAATTCATTTTTAAAGGGAACATCTCAGTTTACTGAGATATGCTGATTTATAACAAAATTAGAAATCGTTATAAGTCATGAAAAAATTAGCCTTTTAAAAGGTTTTTTATGCTGCAAAAAAATAGTGAGGTGTATCAAGGTGAAAAATAAAAATTTATATATAATGTATGCCATATCCTTTCTACATGGGTTGGTGTTTTATGGTCCTGTGGCAACTTTGTTTCGTCAAAGCAGAGGACTTACGCTTTCAGAAATATTTTTGCTTGAAAGCACATTAATGATGCTTATGATAGCTTTTGAAGTGCCTTGGGGATATTTTGCTGATAGGTTTGGGTATAAAAAGACTCTTTCTATAGCATACTTCTTATTTTTATTATCCAAAATAGTATTTTACATGTCCCGTAGCTTTATAGGATTTTTAATAGAAGCAGTGATAGCTGCTTTAGCTATATCAGGAGTTTCAGGCTGTGATTCTGCTTTTATTTATGAGTCTAATAAAGAAGAAGCAGAAAAGTCCTTTGGAAAATATAGTGCGTTTAGTAGCGCGGGATTTTTGATAGGAGCATTTTTATCTACATTTATGATAGATGTATCTCTAGACATTCCGGTAATTTTAACTATAATACCTTATGCTATAGCCTTTTTACTTATATTTTTTGTGAAAGACGTGAAGTACGTAGGAAACGGTATAAATATGAAGGATAGTTTCAAATGTGCATTTAGCGAAAAAAATATATTTTTATTTATAATGTCTCTGGCACTTTTAGGAGAGGTGGCAAGAGCACTATGTGTATTTTTAAATCAACTTAAATACATTGAGGTAGGCATAAACTTAAAGTATTTTGGTATACTTACTGCAATGCTTCAAATAGTAGGGCTTGCATCTTTAAAAACTTATAAGATAAGTGAAAGGTTTGGACAGGAGAAGGTTATAAAAATAATATTTATATTAGTGGCTGTAAATACTTTTATATTAGCATATACCTCTAGCTATATAATTACAGTTTTAGCCCTTATATTCATACAGGGAGCATTTGTGCTATCAAATCCGTTGAGTATGGATATTCAAAATAAATCGGTAACTACAGATAATAGAGCAACAATTTTATCTATATATGCAATGACAGCCGATATAATAAATTCTGCTATCAATATAGCAGTTGGGAAAGCTACAAATGTTTCTCTTAAATTTACCTTTGTATTTTGTGGAGCTTTAATTATAGTAGGATTTATTTTTGTTTCTGTGTACTTTAAAAAGGAAACAGTTCGCAGAAATTGATAGGTGCTGATTTTTAGCTAGATCCTGCAAGGAAATATATCAATAAATTGATAAAGTCAGCCATATGGCTGACTTTAAACAGTGATTATTATCTATTATTTATAAAATTGAGGTGATAACATGAAAAAATTTTTACAAATGTTTATAAGCTTCTTCAAAATAGGAGCTTTTACCTTTGGTGGGGGGTATGCCATGATCCCACTCATTGAAGAAGAAGTAGTTAATAACAAAAAGTGGATATCAAAAGAGGAATTTGTGGATATCGTAGTTATTTCACAATCCTTTCCCGGAGCTTTAGCAGTAAATACTTCAATATTTATAGGATATAAAATAAATGGTATTTTAGGAGCTGTTATGGCACTGCTTGGAACAGTCATTCCCTCATTTATAATAATACTTTTAATAGCTTCAGTTTTTATGCAGTTTAGAAATAATTATTATGTTGAACAAGTTTTTAAAGGTATAAATGGTGCAGTGCCAGTACTTGTGTTAATTGCAATATTAAGCATTTCAAAGTCAGTAAAAAAGAGCTACTTAAATTTTGGCATAGTTATAGTTGCATTAATATTGCTTCAAGTTCTAAATGTTAATCCTGTGGTTGTAATCATTCTTTCAGGGATTTTTGGGGTTATCTATTATAGAGAGAAGGTGGAAGAATGAATATTATATTACAGCTTTTTTTATCCTTCTTAAAGATAGGAGCTTTTAGCTTTGGTGGAGGATATGCCATGCTTCCACTTATTGAAAGGGAAATAGTTAAAAATCATAATTGGATTAATTATAGGGAGTTTACAGATATAATAGGCATTTCACAAATGACTCCAGGACCAATTGCTATAAATTCTGCAACATTTGTAGGATATAAAGTAGGAGGTGTTTTAGGAAGCGTGGCAGCATCCATAGGTGTGGTTACAATATCATTTATATTGGTATCCATTGCCACCCATTACATAATGAAGTTTAAAGAATCTAAGGCTATAAAATCAGCTTTTATGGGAATGAGACCAGCACTTATAGCGCTTATTTTATCAGCATTTTGGTCACTAGCTAAGACGTCTTATGTTGATATCAAAAGCGTAGTAATAGGTATCTTGACTTTAGTAATGCTATTATCTAAAAAAATACATCCAATTATGGTAATTGTAATATCAGGTATACTAGGAGTAATATTATATTAGAAAATCTTCACAAAAATTTCTTGTATGTGGAAAAACTCTATGATATAATTACCTTTGCAAAGGGGAGTAGCAATTATTTAACTATTCGTCATCTCGGTAAGATTTACCCGGATAGTTATTCTCCAAAAGAGTTAGCAAGACCTTTGCTCTATTTGTGCACAAGATAGAGCAAAGGTCTTTTTTATTAATTTTTTTTAATAAATAAAATCTTGAAGACAAATAATAATATATGAGGTGAAGCAGAATGTGGTTTGAAAAAAGTAATGAAGAGGTACTTAAAGAGCTTTCTACAGATCAGCATGTTGGTCTTACTTCGGAAGAAGTAGAATCAAGAAAAGAAAAGTATGGACTAAATATGCTTGAAGGTAAAAAGCCAAAAACAATGCTGAGAATGTTCTTTGAACAATTAAACGATCCAATGATTTTTATCTTACTAGGCGCCGCATTAATTTCTGGATTCATGGGAGAAGTAAGCGATGCAATTATAATTGCAGTAGTTATTATTCTTAATGCTGTTATAGGAATCATACAAGAATCTAAAGCTGAAAAGGCATTGGACGCATTAAAGAAGATGTCTACGCCTAAAGCTGTAGTAAAAAGAGATGGTGAATTAAAGGAAATAGCTTCAGAAGAATTAGTTCCTGGAGATGTAGTAATACTTGATGCTGGTAGATATATCCCATGCGATTTAAGACTTGTAGAAACAGCAAATCTTCAAATTGAAGAATCAGCTTTAACTGGAGAGTCAGTTCCAGTAGATAAGAATGCTAATTTAAAATTTGACACTAGTGAAATACCACTAGGAGATCAAAAGAATATGGCATTTATGTCTACTCTTGTAACCTATGGTAGAGGGGTTGGTATAGCAGTTGGTACTGGTATGTCAACTGAAATAGGTAAAATAGCAAAATTGCTTGATGAACAAGAAAATGAACAAACTCCACTACAAAAGAAACTTGCAGAGCTTAGTAAAACATTAGGTTTTGGAGCTCTTGGAATATGTGTTGTAATGTTTATAGTTGCCATAATTCAAAAAAGAGACTTTTTTGAAATGTTTTTAACAGCTATAAGTTTAGCAGTAGCTGCGATACCAGAAGGACTTCCAGCTATAGTTACCATAGTTTTAGCTATGGGCGTTCAAAAGATGATAAAAGAAAATGCTATAATAAGAAAACTTCCAGCAGTAGAAACTTTAGGTGCAGTTACTGTAATATGTTCGGATAAAACAGGTACACTTACTCAAAATAAGATGACTGTAACTAAGTTTTACGGAGATAATGTTTTAGGAAACATAAACGATTTAGATATAAAAAATTCAGTTCAAAAATTATTATTAGAAAATATAGTATTATGTAATGATGCAACTTATAGTGAAGAATCAAAAACAGGAGATCCAACAGAAATAGCTTTACTTGAAGCTGGTGTAAAGTATGATTTGTTTAAAAAGGGATTAAATGAAGATCATAAAAGAGTAAACGAAATTCCTTTTGATTCAGATAGAAAACTTATGACCACAGTAAATAAGTATAATGATAAATTTTATGTAATGACAAAGGGAGCTACAGATAATTTAATTAATCTTTGTAATAAGGCATATATAAATGGAGAAGTAGTTTCATTAACAGATGAAATTAAAGATAACATAAATAAAGCTTCCTTAAGTATGTCAAATGATGCATTAAGAGTTTTAGGATCAGCATATAAAATATTAGACTCTGAAGCTATAAATATTGATAGTTTAGAAAGTGATCTTATATTTATAGGACTTGTGGGAATGATAGATCCACCAAGAGAAGAGGTTAAAGATTCTATCGCTGAAACTAAAAAATCAGGAATTATAACTGTAATGATTACTGGTGACCATAAAAACACTGCTTTTGCAATAGCTAAGGAACTTGGAATTGCAGAAAGAGAAGATCAGGCAATATTTGGAGCAGAGCTTGATAAAATGAGTGATGAAGATCTTGCTCGTAGAGTTAAAGATTTAAGGGTATTTGCTAGAGTATCTCCTGAGCATAAAGTTAGAATAGTTAAGGCATTTAAATCTAATGGAAATATAGTTTCTATGACAGGTGACGGTGTTAATGATGCTCCATCACTTAAGATGGCAGACATTGGAGTTGCTATGGGTATTACAGGTACAGACGTTGCTAAAGGTGCAGCAGATATGGTACTTACAGATGATAACTTCTCAACTATAGTTTCTGCTATTAAAGAAGGTAGAAATATATTTAACAATATAAAGAAATCTATAGTATTCTTACTTTCTTGTAATATAGGTGAAATTGTAGCATTATTCTTTGCAATATTATTTGGATGGGCGACACCGCTAAAACCAATACATTTATTATGGGTTAACTTAGTTACAGATAGTTTTCCAGCATTATCCCTTGGTGCAGATCCAGGAGATCCTGATGTTATGAAGGAAAAGCCAAGAGACCCTGAAGCTAGTTTGTTTGCTGGAGGAACAGGTTATTTCTTAGTACTAAATGGATTACTCATTGGTATATTAACTTTAGCTGCATTTATAGTTGGAATTAAGGTATATACTGGAGATACAAACTTATTCCCATTATTCCCTAAGGGTAATGTATCTGATGAAGCTTTAAAACATGCACAAACAATGGCTTTTGTTGTGTTAAGTGTATCACAGTTATTCCACTCATTTAACTTAAGGCACCCAAGAAAGTCTATATTCCAGGTTGGAATATTTACTAATAAATACTTATTAGCTTCTGTATTATTTGGAATATTCCTTTCAGATGTTGTAATTACAGTACCATTTTTAGCTAATATATTTGATGTTTGGGACTTAAATCCAAGAGATTGGATGATGGTAGGAATACTTTCAGTAATTCCGCTTGTAGTAAATGAAATAGCAAAAATATTCTTAAGAGCAAGAGACAACGCTTAAAAAATAAGAGGTATTATCTTTTTAGATAATACCTCTTATTTTTTTATGCTAAGTAATAGAAATAATTAATTATTCTATTAAATCCCAGATATAGGCTATAATAATTGGCATTTTAGTCAATAATAGAAGTAAAGTAAAATTAAAGGAGGTAAACTATGAAAAGATTGTTTTATATATTCATAAGCTTAATTTTTATAACTTCAACTACAGCTTGTACTCAAACTTTAAAGAAAAATGATAATAGCAAAGTTGAAGTAAAGTCAGCATTTAAAGTACAAAAATCAGATAAATATAATTTTATAGATTTTAATATGATAGATAATACCTATGGATGGGCAATTGCAAAGGAAGGAATACTTAAAAGTAAAGATGGAGGAGTTACATGGCAGAATATTACTCCAAAAGGCGTTAATTTAATTGATAGTGAGAATATAAGTAATAAAAGCTTTGAGGAAAAATCATTATTTCATGCATTTGTAGATAAAGAAATTGCCTTTGTAGGCTATAGAGAAAAAAATAAGATTAAAATATTTAAAACTTTAAATGGAGGAGAAAAATGGCAAGAAACTAGTTTGGCTCTAGAAAATAATTGGGAGAAGGATACACCAAAAGTTAATATAGATGTTATAAATTCTAAGGAAGCTTTTATAATGATTACATCATCTAAAATCTCAGATAATTCAGATGTTGAATTATACAAAACAGAGGATCTTGGTAGCCATTGGACAAGAATAACTAAAAATGTTATAGCTAGTTTAAATACTAAGGGTGACTTTTGTGATATAGAAAGCATAACTGGTATAGAATTTATTAATAGGAATATGGGATGGTATACTGTTAAAGGTGAAAAAATAAAATATCCATTTATATATAACACAAGGGATGGAGGAGTAACTTGGGAAATTCAAAATTTAAATGTACCTAAAGAGTACTTAAACAGTAAGGAATATGGGATAAATACGTTTCCACCTAAGTTTAGCAAAGATAATAAACAAGGATATCTTCCAGTAGAATTTAATTCTAAGGATAAATCATCTATGATATTTTATAAAACTATAGATGGAGGATTGACCTGGAATCCTTCAATGCCTATTGAAACACAAGGAGGCATAGAAATAATCTACGGAGTAGATAAGGATGGTATACTTTGGATTGTAGATGGAGAAGGAAATAAAATATATAGAATTTTTTATAATGATAACAATGTAAATGAAATAACTACTGAAATAAATCTTAAGGGAAGAAAGGTACAGTTTTTAGATAAGAATACAGGGCTTTTAGTATTAGACGGCATATTATATAAAACTAAAGATAAGGGAATTACATGGGAAGTAGTTAAATAAAGGAAATTGCCACGCAATTTCCTTATTTTTAATTGTACTAAAATGTAACCTTGATATATAATAAAATAGTGAAATAGATTTATATAAGCAATATTTAACTTTAAATTATATATCAGATAAAGGTGAGGGGAGAGTAACGTGGAGATATCGAGAGTTAGAAATTCTTCTTTGATAAATAAAAATGATAATAAACATATAAGTGAAAAAAAGGACTTTTCTCAGAACTTTAGCTTTGCAAGGGAAAGAAGAAATGAACAGCAGTTAAAGGAAATGCTAGAGGAGATACAGAAAAAAGGTAATAGGCTTGCCGTAACAAAGTGTTACTCAGATGTGTTTGCTTATAAAAAAATGATAAAAGAATACTTAAACTCAGTACTATCATATATGTATGGCTTAAAAAAGGATATAAGCTTTTGGCAAACTCAATATTTTATAACAGTAGATACTATTGATGAAAAACTACAAGAACTTACTGAAATGCTTTTAAGTAATGAAAAGGAAAACCTAAATATAGCAAAAACTATAGATGACATATCAGGACTTATAGTAGATATTTATAAATAAATATATTTATTGTATTTTAAGTTTAGCTATGTATAAAAATTTAAGTTCACAATTAAATATTCATGTTATAATAGTTTGTTTTATGGAACCATGTTCAAAGTCTGCATTATATGTAGGTTTTTAACATGGTTTTATATTTTTAAAAATTAAAAGGATAATTATATTTTTATTGAATATATATGTTATATGAATTTTTATAAAGAAAGGAAGGATATGTATGGCTCCTATAACGGCACTTTTAATCATTGCAGTTATTTTTGCACTTGGGGACTTTATAGGAACAAAGACAAAAGCATGGATACCATCGGTATTTGTAGTAGCGATACTATTTTTAGCGGGCTATTGGACTTTTTTACCTAAAAATTTAATTGATCTGCCTGGATTTGGAATGCCTTTTGCAAGTATAGCTATGTATATGTGTATTACTCATATGGGAACCATTATAAGTATTTCAGAATTAATAAAACAATGGAAAGTTATTGCGGTAACCATAGCTGGACTTGCTGGAATGATAATTGCCTGCTGGCTTATATGTATTCCATTAGTAGGAAGAGAATATGTAGTAGCAGGACTTCCACCACTTACAGGAGGAATAGTAGCTGCTCTTATGATGCAGGAAGGTGCTGCTAAGAAGGGGTTAGAGCTTGCTTCAATTCTTGCAATAGTAATGTATGTAATGCAGGGATTTGCTGGATACCCACTTACTGCTATTTGCTTAAAAAAAGAAGGAAGAAGACTTTTAAAGATATACCATGCAAATGGAGGAGCTGAAGGAGTTAAGGCTTTAGAGCAAGCTTCAGCAGCAACAGAAACAAAATTAGAGAAGAAAAAACTTATACCTAAAGTTCCTACAAAGTACAATACTGCTTCAGTAATGTTTGCAAAAATGGCTTTTAGTTCATTTTTAGCAGTGCAAACAGCAGCACTTACTCATAATAAGGTTTCACCATTTGTATTATGTTTAGTTTTTGGTATTATACTTCAAGAAATAGGATTTTTAGAAAGAGATATATTACATGCTTCTAATTCATTTGGTTTTTTAATGTTTGTGCTTATGGTGTATATATTTGGAGCACTTTCTAAAGCTACTCCAGCAATGCTTGTAAAAATAGCTTGGCCGTTGATAATAATTATAGTTGTAGGGGTAATAGGCATGGCTATTACTTCAGTGCTTTTAGGAAAATTCCTGGGAATGACTAAAGAAATGGCTTTTGCAACTTCACTTACAGCTTTATATGGCTTCCCACCAAATTATGTTTTAACAGAAGAAGCTTCTAAGGCGCTTGCAAAGGATGAAGATGAAAAGAAATATCTTATGGATAATATGCTTCCGCAGATGATAGTAGGAGGATTTGTAACTGTTACAATAACTTCTGTAATTATAGCAGGAATATTTATAAACCTACTGTAGAATATTAACACATTTTTAATGCTCAGGGTCGTGTAGAATTTTCATCTAAGAAGGCGGTTCATTTTGCCGAGAGCGGCTAATATTTATAAATTTAAAATCCCTAAGCCTCCTAAACTCGCTGTTGCTCAGACAGTAGGATGCTCTTAACGGTATTTTAAATTTATAAATAAAGCCGTTCTAAGGCTCACTCAATGCCTTCTACGATGCAAATTCTATACTCCTGAGCATTAAAAAGTTCTTCATGTGAACTGCTGGAGGAAGAAATTTCGCTTTGGCGAAAATTTCTAAAAACCTATATATACTATATAATTGCAGAAATTCAGTTTACTGAATTTCATCATTTAGCTAGCAGGTGTTTGTAGGTTATATTTTTAATGTTGAACAAAAGTATGGGATTTGCATTGTAGAAAGCATTGAGCAAACAATTAAAAGCTCTTTATTTCTGATTTCAAGGTGCCGTATAGAGCCTTCTACTGTTTGAGCCATGGCGAGTTTAGAAGGCTTAGGCACCTTAAAATCAGAAATATTAGAGCTTTTTTGCGTAGCGAACGCTTTCTTAGATGCAAATCCCATACGTGATGTTCAACATTAAAAATGTTTGAATTTTATATTTGTCCAAGTGCTTTTAAAATAACTTGAGCAATTATTGCAGAACCAATATAAGTTCCTACAAATACTACACAAGAAACTACAATAAGTCTCCATCCAGATTTTTTAAAGCTATCTAAATCTTTACCTATGGAAAGTCCAACATATGCAAGTATTGGAGTAGTTAAAGCTAAAAAATCTACTTTTGCGATATATTTAGATATTTGAGCCGCACCAGGAAAGCTTGGATAAGTTAATATACAAGCAAGTGTTACTATATAAGCAACTGCTGGGATTTTACCTGGCATTATCTTACTAAGTGCTATGCCAACAATGGATATACCAATTAGTATAAGCATACCAGGAAGAGCTTCAAGTATATTATTTTTAGGACCTATCATATTTCCAACAAGGGAGAGTGCTCCCATTAATACTAGTACAAATAATGAATCTTTAAGTTTCATAGACTATGCCTCCTCTACTGTTTTATGCTGAGCATTCTTTACCTCAGGTGCAGGAACGCCATATTTTAATTTATAACTTTTCCTATAAAGCCATTCAGCAAAAGGAAGAGCAATCCAAAGTGACATATATAACCCATCAAGCCCTGATAGCATATTGCTTGCTGCACCAAAAGCTGCTAAGGTATCTGACATTTCAGGGAACATAGCAGATAATGAACCAACTGATGCAGTCATCATACTAGCACTTCCAACACCAGATGCCATAGCCAGTGCATAAGGATGAAGTGGAGTATAAGCTGCACAGAAACTTGCTATTACTCCAAAGAATACTGTTCCAAGTACTGTTCCGCAAATGTAAACACCCATTACACCTTTTCCTTCATCACCTTCTAAGCCATATATGTCGCTTATTAAAGCTACATTTGGTTCTCTAGCAATTGAGTGAGCAGCACCTATAGATTCACGTTTTAATCCTAGAAATACTGCTAGAGGAATACCTAAAAGTACAGTTCCTATATTACCAAACTCCTGAAGTATTAAAGCAGGACTAGATTGAATTATTTTAGGAAGAGTAGGTCCAATTTGAGAACCATATTTGGCCATTAAAAGCATGAGGGAAATAGTAATAAGAGAACCGGCATCATTCATATCTTTATCATTTAATACTTTTAAAAATTTAGGACTTAAAAATATTCCCATTATTAATGCATAAAGCATAGGTAAAAGAACTATTGTTCCAGGACCAAACTTAAATTTCATAACACCTATCATTTCAGAAATTATAATTAATATAAGAACTAAAACATGGTTTTTCCAATTTTTCATTTACTGAACCTTCCTTTCAAAACGATCTTCTAAAAACTTTATATAATCTTCTTTACTTTTAAATGTTGGAGTATAACAATTCATTAAATATTTAGCTTCCTCAGCATCTCCATAAAGTAAATCTATAACTGTCATAGCCATAAGCTTTGCAGGTAAAATAACAGCCGCATTAAAGTCTTCTACTTTAAAATCCTTAGTATGAAGTGCACCAGATACGCCTCCTATGAATGGATGAATTGATGGAATTAAGTTTGATACATCTCCCATATCTGTGGAAGCTGCAAAATGCCCTGCATCTATAACTTTATCTTCTGGTAAAAGCTTCTGTGCATTTTCTTTAAATATATTATTTAAAGGTAAAGAAGCTTTTAATGGCATATGGCCTGGAATTGTATCTATTATGGTTTGTGCTCCCATGGCGAATCCACCACCAAGTAAGGCGCGGTCAACTTTTTCATTTGTAACTGTAATAGCCTGTACAGACTTAGCTCTTACATAGGTCTCCATTCTTACATCTGATGGAACGCTGTTAACTGTATCTCCGCCTTTAGTTATAACAGGATGCACTCTTATAGAATCTTCATCTCTAAAGGATTCCCTTAAAGCATTTATTCCCATGATTCCGAGTGTAGCTGCGTTTAAGGCATTTACTCCTTCATGAGGTGCTTCTGCTGCATGGGCAGCCTTTCCTATATATTGTATAGTTTTTCCAACAAATCCATTGCTTGATTCTCCAATGGCTACAGTAGGCTCAGGTGAGTTTTTTAAAGAATGAACCATCATAGCTATATCAACGTCATCAAAAGCTCCTCTATATATAAGTTCTTGTTTCCCTGATAAAAAGTGAAGTTTTCCTTGTTCTTTAAGTTTTTGTCTATAAGAAATTTCTATATATTCTTCTGCAGGAACTGCCATAAATGTAACATTTCCACATAATTTATCTTCTATATTTGAAAGTTTTAATCCGAGTGCTGCTCCAAGCATTGAAGCTATTTGCAAGTTATGTCCACAAGTGTGAGAAGCACCAGTTACTTTATTGGCCTTATCGCTATCAAAACATATTACTCCATCTAATTCTCCAAGAATTGCTACATTAGGTCCATTACCACTGGTTTTAAGTTCACCCTTTACTCCGGTAATAGCTAAATTATCTTCGAAGGATATGTTTAGCTCTTTTAAAAACTCACATACTTTTTTAGAAGTTTCTATTTCCTTAAAACCTAGCTCTGGCTCATTTTCTATAGCTAAAGATAAGTTTCTTATTTTATCTACATTTTCATCAATAATGTCGCATACTATTTTTTTCAATTCTTCTCTAATCAATGGTATCCCCCCTAAGTTAAAAATAGTCTAAATATTATGTATTATTTACGAAAACAAGTGTTTCCTGCAAACGCACAATATAATTGTATGCCTCTAAAAACTATTTGTCAACATAAAGAGACATACTATTAAATAAGATATAATAAATTATTAACTCAATTAAACCTACTAAACCATTTATATTAAAAGAGCTTTAAATGGTTATCGATGTGATAAAAATTATCATATTGATAACCATTTTGTTATGTAATTAGATAATTTTTAACATACTTATATCATATATTTAAACATATGCAGTTAATAGTTAATAGGTAAATTAAAGAAAATAAGCTAGCTGATTTTTATTAATAAGTATTAACTATTAACCATAAAAATTGGCACAAATAATGCTATATATATCATTAAAAATAAAAAAGGGGTGAGTTGTATGAAAACAGAATTAAGAGGCGGTAATGATGTAAGTTTTCTTGAAAGGTATTTTAAATTACAAGAAAATAACACTACAGTAAAGACAGAGATAATGGCAGGTATTACTACATTCCTTACTATGGCATACATCATAGCTGTAAATCCAGAATTTTTATCTGCTACTGGAATGGACAAAGGAGCAGTTCTTACATCTACATGTATTGCAGCAGGGCTAACTACAATACTAATGGGTGTATATGCTAATTTACCATTTGCATTGGCATCAGGTATGGGACTTAATGCGTTTTTTGCTTTTTCAGTTTGTATAGGAATGAAAATTCCATGGCAAGTTGCATTAACAGCAGTATTTGTAGAAGGTATCATATTTATAATACTATCACTAACTAAAGTAAGAGAAATGGTAGTAAATTCAATCCCTAAAACTCTTAAAATAGCAGTTAGTGCAGGGATTGGACTATTTATAGCTTTAATTGGATTTGAAAATGCAAAAATAGTTATAAATGATGATGCCACACTTGTTACTTTAGGAAAAATGACAGACCCAAGAGCAGTTATTTGTATGCTTGGTGTAATAGTTATAGCAATTATGACCTATAAAAATATAAAGGGTGCGATACTTTGGGGCATACTTATTTGTTCTGCAGCGGCTTGGGGATATGCATTAGCTATAGGACCAGATATAGCGGCTAAAAACTATGGAATATTTATTCCAAGTGGCATTTTTGCGTTTCATAGTATATCACCGATTGCATTTAAACTAGACTTTTCTATACTCACTCATTCAGAAGGCATTATTACATTTTTAACTGTAATGCTAACATTCTTATTTGTAGATTTCTTTGATACAGTAGGAACATTAGTTGGCGTTGCATCTAAAGCAAATATGTTTGACAAGGATGGAAACGTTGTAAGAGCAAAACAAGCACTTTTAAGTGATGCTATAGGAACAACCTTTGGTGCAGTTATAGGGGTTTCTACAGTTACAACTTACGTAGAAAGTTCTGCAGGAGTTGCTGAAGGTGGAAGAACAGGACTTACATCCGTAGTTACTGGATTATTATTTTTAGTAGCCATAGTATTTGCTCCTATATTTATGTCAATTCCAAGTTGTGCTACAGCGCCAGCATTAATTGTAGTTGGATTATTTATGATGCAGAATGTGGTTCAAATAGATTTTTATAATTACGTAGAGGCAATACCAGCATTTTTAACAATAATATTAATGCCATTAACTTATAGTATAGCTACTGGACTTATGTTTGGAGTTGTATCCTATGTTATATTAAGTGTACTTGCAGGCAAAAAAGAAAAAATATCTGGAACTATGTACGTACTTGCGGTATTATTCTTATTAAAGATGATATTTATGTAAATAGGATATTTAAATTATAAAGGGGAAATGAATTATGCTAGAAAATATGAAAAATAATATTGAAATTGCTGCTCGTAGAGAAAAGGCCCCTTTGGTGCTAAAAAACACTTCTTTTCTAAATGTATTTACAAGGGAGTTTGAAAAAGGAGACATTGCTATAAATAATGGAATCATAGTAGGTATAGGAAGCTATGATGGATTAGAAGAAATAAATTGTGATGGACTCTTTGTAACTCCTGGGTTTATAGATGCTCATGTGCATATAGAATCATCCAAAACAATACCTGAGATTTTTTCTCAGGTATTGCTGAAAAATGGAGTAACTACTTGCATTACAGATCCACATGAAATAGCTAATGTTTTAGGAGAAAAGGGTTTAGACTTTATGCTGGAAAATAGCAAGAAAAGTTTAATGGACATATTTTATATGATCCCTTCTTGTGTTCCAGCTACAGAATTTGAGGACAATGGGGCACTTTTAAGGTCAGAGGACATAGAGCCATATAGGAATAAAGAAGGAGTAATAGGACTGGCGGAAGTTATGGACGTACCTTCTGTGATAAATTGTACCGAATGGATATTAAAAAAGATAAACATGTTTAAAGATAAGGTTATAGATGGGCATTGTCCTCAAATAAGTGAAGACTCATTAAATGCTTATATAACAGCTGGGGTAAAAACTGACCATGAATGCAGTGATGCAAAGCAAGCTTTAGATAAGGTTAGAAGAGGCATGTATGTAATGATTAGGGAAGGATCTGCAGCTAAAAATTTGTTAAGCCTACTTCCAGCGGTAAATGAAAAAAATTACTTAAGATTTTTATTTTGTACCGATGACAAGGACATAGGAGAGCTTATAGAAAAGGGCTCAGTTAATGAAAATATAAAGCTTGCAATAGAACATGGATTAAATGAAGTTATAGCTTATACCATAGCATCTTATAATGCGGCTCAGTGCTATAATTTAAAGGATAGAGGAGCTATAGCTCCAGGATATAAGGCAGATTTAGTAATACTGAGTGATTTAAAAAAGGTTTCCATAAATAAAGTTATAAAAAATGGAGAAGTTTGTAATGACAAGTTTGATTTTAAAGGTACAAATCCTAACTTGAAAAACTCCATGAATTTAGATGCTGTTAGTGAGGAAAGCTTTAAAATAGAAGCTAAGTCATCTAAAATAAATATTATAAAAGTTATAGAAAATTCTATTGAAACAAAAAAAGAAGAAAGAGAAGTTATAATCCAAAATGGCTATGTAGACAGTGTAAAAGGAGAAGATGTTTTAAAAATAGCTGTATTTGAAAGGCATAAAAATACAGGTAAATATTCATTAGGATATATTGAAGGACTAGGTCTTACAGAATGTTCTGTAGCTCAGACAATAGCACATGACTCTCACAATGTAATAGTAGTTGGAAGCTCAGATAGTGACATGGCACTTGCTGTAAATAGGCTTAGAGAAATTGGTGGAGGAATAGTTCTAGTTTCAAATGGAAAAGTAATTGAAGAACTAGAACTTCCAATAGCAGGCTTAATGACATACAAAGAACCAAGTTATGTTATAGCTAAGCTCTCTAATATGAATAGCTTCATAAAAGCTCATGAGAAATATGAAGATAAGGATATATTTTTAACTTTAGGTTTTATGGCACTTCCTGTGATACCGGATTTAAAAATAACAGCAAGGGGGCTATTTTATTTTAAAGATTATAAATTTATAGAGTTGTTTTGTGAATAAAAGATTATATATTAAGTGGTAAGGGAAAATCCTTTATCACTTATTTTTTGTATTGTTTAGATATTCTAATCTAATTTTAATCTTTCATTAATTATTCTCTAATTAATTCGGTCTATAATAAAATCATAATTTAAGTCAATAAATTTTGGAGGGATTAGGATGTCAATAAAATTAGAACAAATTGATGAATTAAGAAAAAGAACTAATGTGAGTTATGAGGATGCAAAAGAAGCTTTGGATAAGTGTGAAGGTGATATGTTAGAGGCAATAATATATTTAGAGAAAAATAATAAAGTTAAAACTGAAATAAATAATGGAGAAAAGGAATGCTTATTTGATAAATTTAAAGCTCTCATAAAAAAAGGAAGTAATATCAGATTTATTGTTAAAAAGAAAGAGAAAGTAGTTTTAAATTTATCTCTTAATGTTTCCGTATTAATAGGGATATTTGCTTTTCATGTAGTTTTTGTTGGGTTAATTCTAGCATTAATATGTGGTTTTAGAATGAAATTTGAAACTAATAAAGGCGAGGATATAAAGGCAAACCAAACTCTTGATAAAGTACAAGATGGTATACAAGAAATTAAAAATGATTTAGTGGGTGAAATATAAATTAAAGAAGAGGTAGTAAAACATGTTATTAATACAATTGCATTGGTATAAATCCAATGCAATTTTTTACTTGCAATGTTTAAGTAATTTAGATTTAATATATAATTAAGATTGAATTTAGATATATGCTAAAATGGAGGAATATCATTATGAACAATCAGAGGATTCTTATTGTTGAAGATGAAATTAAAATAGCTAGGTTTTTAGAACTTGAACTTAAGCATGAAGGATACGAAGTTAATCAAGCACACGATGGAAGGGAAGGTCTTGATAAAGCTCTTGAGAAAGAGTTTGACTTGATTTTATTAGATATTATGCTTCCTTCCATGAATGGTATTGAAGTGCTAAGAAGATTAAGGCAGAGTTCTGAAGTTCCTGTTATTATGCTTACGGCTAAAGATGAAATTATGGATAAAGTTGTGGGATTAGATATGGGAGCTAATGATTATGTAACTAAGCCTTTTGCAATTGAGGAATTACTTGCAAGAATAAGGGCAGCACTTAAAAGGAAAGTAACTCAAATAATGACATCAAGTATCCTTGAATTAGGGGACTTAAAAGTTGATTTAGATAAATATATAGTAACATATAATAATGAGGTAATAGAACTTACTAAAAGAGAGTTTGATCTGCTTCAGTATTTCCTAGAAAATAAAAATATTGTTCTTACAAGGGATAAGATTCTTCAAGCGGTATGGGGCTATGACTATATGGGGGATACTAATGTAGTTGATGTATATGTTAGATATATAAGAGGCAAGATTGATGATAAATATAATAAAAAAATAATCCATACTATCCGAGGGGTGGGATATCTTTTAAAAGATGAAAAATAAGGATGAATATATCAAGTTAGTGAAATGGATTATAAGGCGCATAGCTATAGTACCTGTTTTTTTATTTAAGAAAGTAATAAGTTTAATAAGAGATTTAAAAAATAGGTTTGTTGAAAAATTGAGGTTTTCCTTAACCTTTAAAATAACAATAGTATATATGTCTATAATAAGTCTTATTTTAATCTTATTAAGCAGCGTAATAATAGGTGGATTTGCAATATATGCTGGATGGAATGCTGAAAATAATTTACAAAAAGACTATCAGCTAATTTCAGATTATTTGAAAGAAAATACTGAAATTCCAGTAGAGAAATTAAATAGAATTTCTAAGCTTGATAATATTTCAATATCGGTATTTGATGAAAATAAAAACGTATTATATACGACAGAAAATGAGCAATCGTCTGCAATTTTTTATGATGAAAGTGTACAACAGAGAAATATAATTCTTAATGAAAACTATATGATTATAAAAGATAAAGGCAAAATTTATGTGGATTGGGATTATCTTAATCATAAGGATAATAACTTTGGATATGCAATGATGCTTAGTAATAGGGTGCACTGGCAGTCAAAAGATATTTACATTCAAGTTAAAGATAGATTAATAGACGAAATATTTAGTGGGATAGTTTTGGCTTCTGCCCTATTATTTATAGATATAATAGTAATAATTATAGTTCTACTTGCGGGGGCAAGAGCTAGCAGAAAAACTTTAAAACCAATTCAGACAATGACAAATACAGTTGAGAATATAACTATTAAGGCATTAGATACAAGACTTAATATTAGAGGGTCTCAAGATGAGCTTAAGGATTTAGCAAGAACTTTTAATACTATGCTTGATAGAATACAGCAGTCATATGAGCAGCAAAATCAATTTGTATCGGATGCATCACATGAATTAAGAACTCCAATTTCAGTTATTCAGGGATATGCAAACATGCTGGATAGATGGGGGAAGGATGATAAAAGTATCCTTGAGGAGTCTATTTCTGCAATTAAAACTGAATCTGAAAGTATGAAATCACTTATAGAAAAGCTTTTATTTTTAGCACGTGGAGATAAAAATACTCAAAAAGTTGAAAAAGAAGAGTTTTATTTAAATGAATTAATTGATGAAATAGTTAAAGAAACAAAACTTATCGATAATACACATGAAATAAAAAGTGAAAAAAATGATTTAACAAAAATTAATGCAGATTATAAGCTTATTAAAGAAGCTCTAAGAGTGTTTATAGATAATAGCATAAAATATACTCCGGAAGGAGGAAATATAAAGATTAATTCTGTCCTTCAAGATAATCAAGTTTTAATTTCTGTTGAAGATACAGGCATGGGAATTTCAAAAGAAGACTTACCTCATATCTTTGATAGATTCTACAGAGCTGATAAATCAAGAACAAAACAAACAGGTGGGACAGGACTAGGATTAGCTATTGCAAAGTGGATTATATTTAAACACAACGGTAAGATTACGGTTGAAAGCAGAATTAATGTAGGTACAAAGATAGATATAACATTGCCTATTATCTAAGAAGGAATAGGTAAAAAGAAGGAAAATAGTGAAAAGCAGCTTCTAAAATAGGCTGCTTTTTTTGTGTTTAAGCATTTTTGTATTTTATTTGAAATTGTTATATAATGGATATACAAATAATTCAAAAAATTTAGAAAGGATGTAAACTATGAAATCTATCCTAATGGAAATACAGCCTTCTATAAAAAGATATGCAGATATACTTTCTAAGGTTTTAAAAGTAGATGTTGAAATTGCTGATAGTAATCTTGTAAGGGTTGCAGGTACAGGGATGTATAGAAACCTTATAAATAGGAGCATGGAAAAGGAAGGATACATATATAAGCATATATTAAAAACTGGACAACCTCAAATAATAGATAAGCCAGGAGAAAGTGAACTATGCATACCTTGCAGCAAATATGGGAAATGTAGTGAAAAATATGAAATATGTACTCCAATAAAGCTGGGCAGTGAAATTGTAGGAGTAATTGGACTTATATGTTTTGCAGAAGAACAAAAAAATCACCTTTTAAATGATTTTAATACATATATGGAATTCTTGCAGCAAATTTCCGAGTTTATAAGTATTACTGCCTATGAAAGAAAGGAAAAGCTTAGAGAAAACACTTTAGTTAAAGGATTAAATTTAGTAATAGATAAGATGGATAGAGGAGTTATCATTTTAAATAATCAAGATAAGGTAACTCATATTAATAAAAAAGCTATTGAAATCTTAAAATTTATAAATGGAAATTTTAAGCATGCTATAGAAATAGAAAAAGTAGATGAAAGCATACTGGAAATGAGCAAATATAAATTAACTATAGACAAGCAAACTTTTAATGTCTATGGTCAATTTTATTCTATAGGACTTAATGAAGAACAATTTGATAAATTGTTTATATTTCAAGAAGGGAAAATTACAAAGGGAGAAGTAACATCTCATGTGAAAATGGATATACAATGTAATGATATTTTAGGAGATTCACCTGAAATGCATGAGCTTAAAAATAATATAAAGAGAATAGCATCTTCCTGTTCCACTGTACTTATAACAGGGGAAAGTGGAACAGGTAAAGAAATGTTTGCACGTGCAATTCATAATGAGGGAGCGAGAAAAAGCGAACCATTTATAGCTATAAATTGTGCTGCTATTCCTTATGAATTATTAGAAAGCGAACTTTTTGGTTATGTTAAGGGAGCTTTCACTGGAGCATCTGCATCAGGTAAGATTGGAAAATTTGAATTAGCGAATCATGGAACGATATTTTTAGATGAGATAGGAGATATGCCGTTAGCGCTTCAAACAAAACTTTTAAGAGTACTTCAAGATAGAAGGATAATAAGGATAGGATCAAATACACCAGTCGATATAGATGTAAGAGTAGTTGCTGCTACCAACAAGGATTTAATATCCCTTATTGAAAAGGATAAATTTAGAGAAGATCTCTATTATAGATTAAATGTCATACCTTTTAATATTCCACCCCTTAGAGAAAGAATTAAAGATATAGATTTTTTAGTAAAGCATTTTATAGATAAATATATGAAGATACTTGGAAAGAATTTTTCAAAGATGGATATACAGGAAGAGGTCATGGATTTATTCTATGCATATAGCTGGCCGGGGAATATAAGAGAGCTTGAAAATACATTGGAATTTATGATAAACATGGTTGATACTAGTGGAGTTTTAGTATTAGATATGGTTCCTAAGAGTATAATAAATTCTCAAAGAAAGATTCAAAAGGGAAAGGAAGAAATAATGACATTAAAGGAACTTGAAAAAAGAGAAATATTGAAAGCTATTAATGTGTTTGGAGATACAACTCAAGGAAAAAAGTTAGCTGCGAAAAAGCTTGGAATAGGAATTGCAACTTTGTATAGAAAAATAGATGAATATGAATTGAATAATTTATAGAAATCTATGATTTCGATATAAATTAGCACATTTCATTTTGAGATGTTTCATGCGTGATTTATAGAAATTTATAATTTTGTTATAAATTAGCACATCTCAATTCATTGAGATGTTTCATGCATGATTTATAGAAATTTTTAATTTCGTTATAAATCAGCACATCTCATTCATTGAGATGTTTCATGCATGATTTATAGAAATTTTTAATTTCGTTATAAATCAGCACATCTCAATTCATTGAGATGTTTCATTTAAATATTAATTATCAATATAAGAAAGTTTATCGATTTGATAATATGCATCAAATAGTAATTAGTTAAACATCAATGGATTTTTTATTACTAATATGAACCTTATGAACGATAAGTATAAAAATAATTGTATTGTTAATAATGTGCAGAAGTTTAAAGAACAGTTTTTAATGAATGACAACAAAATTTATATTGGCATAAATAATGCTATAAATAATGGAGATTAAAATTTAATACGAGGGGGGATGAAGGTGAAAGCATTAACAAATGTCTCTATATATGATTTTCATTCATTTAGGGAAAATTGTTATATAAAGTTTAGTTCGCAAATAGAAGAAATAGGAGAAATGAAAAACTTTAACGATGAATGTATAAATGAAATATATGATCTTAAAGGATCGCTAGTGATGCCAGGGCTTACTAATTGTCATACTCATATATATTCTACTCTGTCAAGAGGAATGAACGTTCCTTTTAATCCTAAAAGTTTTCAAGATATTTTGGATCAGCTTTGGTGGAAACTTGATGCAAAGCTTGATAACGAAGCTAATTATTATAGTGCATTAGTTTATGGTATTGATTGTATAAAAAATGGAGTAACTTCTATAATAGATCATCATGCTAGTGGACTTGAGATAATATACTCCTTAAGTGAAATTAAAAAAGCTATTTCAAATGAGCTAGGTTTAAGGGGAATATTTTGCTTTGAAACTAGTGATAGATTTAATATTTATGAATGTATCAAAGAAAACATAGAATTTTCAAGAAAAAAAGATGAAAAATTTGCAGGATTATTTGGAATGCATGCTTCCTTAAGTTTAAGTGATGAGTCATTAAGCATTATCTCAAAAGAACTTAATGGGCTACCTATACACATCCATGTGGCAGAAAGTCAAGAAGACGTGGAAGATTGTAGAGAAAAGTATAATATGTCAATAGTAGAAAGGCTTGATAAGTTTAACCTTCTAAATGAAAACTCTATCTTAGCTCATTGTGTTCATATAAATGATGAAGAAGGAAAAATAATTAAAGATAGAAACTGCAAAATTGCAATGAATCCAACTTCAAATATGAACAATGCAGTAGGCATAGCAAACTATGAAATATTTAGGAAGAATAAAATAAAATGTATGATAGGAAATGATGGTCTGGGAGCGAATATAACCCGTGACTACTTAAATGTAGTATATGCCATGAAAAATAAATTAGGAAGTTCAACAAAGTTCGGATTAGATGATTTATTAGAGCTTATACAAAATGGCTATGATTATGTATCAAATATATTAAATATTAAAATAGGAAAAATAGAAGAAGGATATAAAGCGGACTTTATAACTGTTCCCTATGATGCACCAACACCATTAAATAATAATAACGTTTTAGGACATATCTTCTTTGGAGTTTTTGAAAGTTTTCATCCTAAAGATGTATGGGTAGATGGAAAAATACTAATGGAAAATTATCAGGTTAAATACGATACAGAAGCTTTATATGAAAAATCTAGAAAAGTAGCGGAAAAGGTATGGGAAAGAATTAAAGAATAGTTAATAGTGAATGATGAATAGTCAACTATTAACTAAATTATGGGGGGTTTTTATATGAATTTAAAAACAACTATAGCAGGGATCGAGCTTGCAAACCCAGTTATGCCAGCTTCAGGACCACTAGTTGGAGATTATGAAAAGATGATGGCACTAGCAGGCTTTGGTCTTGGTGGAATGGTAACAAAAACAATATCTATTGATGGAGCAGAAGTTGTGAGACCATGTATATATGGAAATAAGGACAGCATAATGAATGCTGAACTTTGGTCAGAGTATTCACTTAAACATTGGCTAGAGCATATACTTCCTAATTTAAAAAGAGACTTAAATATACCTCTTATAATAAGCGTTGGATACACTAAGGAAGACATGGAAAAATTAATTCCAGCATTAGATCCTTATGCAGATGCCTTTGAAGTTTCAACTCATTATGTGGGAAAAGACCTAAGTATTATAGGGGAAACTGTAAAAGCCATAAGAAGTAATACTAAAAAACCTGTATTTATGAAGGTAAGCCCTCATATTCCAGATCCTGTAGCTTTTGCTCAGGCTGTCAGAGATAATGGAGCAAGCGGAGTCGTAGCTATAAATTCCCTAGGGCCTACTATGAAGATAGACATTCAAAATAGAAAAGTGTTAGTTGGAAATGAAAAAGGGGAAGTTTGGACATCGGGACCTGCTATAAAACCTGTAGCACTTGCCATAGTAAATAAAATAAAGAGTGCTATGCATGATTTTACAGTAATAGGGGTAGGTGGTATAGCAACAGCCGAAGACGTAGTGGAATTTTTACTTGCAGGAGCAGATGCTGTGCAAATGTTATCAGCTGCAATGCTTAGAGGTAAGGACTTATATGAAAAGATAGTAAAGGATCTTCCAAAGGTTTTAGAAAAATACAGTTTTAATAGCGTGCAGGAAGTTGTAAACACAACGCTTCAAAAGGGTGAAGTTAAATATGAACCAGATCATCCTGTAATTGATGAAGATAAGTGCACAAAGTGTAAGCTTTGTGAAAAGGTATGTCCTTATTTTGCAATAGAGGTAAAAGAAATAGTTGAAGTAAATAATGATAAATGTTTTGGATGCGGATTGTGCGAATCTAAGTGTGCTATACATGCTATAAGTGGGGTTTTATAGAAAGGAGTGGGGATATTTGAGAATAAAGGAGTACTTAAAGCCAGTAAGCTTACAAGGAGCTTATAATCTTGTGAAAAACGAACAAGCTATTGTAATTGGAGGAGGAGCATTTATAAGGCTTGGAGATAGAGAAATAGAAAAAGCTCTTGATTTATCAAATTTAAACTTAAGCTTTATAGAAGATAAAGGTGATGAAATAGAAATAGGAGCCATGACAACTTTAAGAGAAATAGAGTGCTCTAAAATTTTAAAAACTGAATTTGATGGAATGCTGTCAAAGGCAGTTTCTGAAATAGCTGGGGTTCAAATAAGAAATATGGCAACTATAGGGGGAAGTGTTTTTGGAAGATACGGATTTTCCGATGTTATAACTCCACTAATGGCACTGGATACTTATGTGGAATTTTATAATTTAGGAAGAGTTCCCTTAGAAGATTTTCTAGAAAGTAAATCTAAGTTACAGGATATTTTAGTGAAAATAATCATAAAAAAGGACGGAAGACGGGGTAAGTTTTTAAGTGTAAGAAATACAACCACAGATTTTTCTATATTAAATGTAGCGATATCAAAAAAAGCTAATGAATTTAAAATTGCTGTAGGGGCAAGACCACTTGGAGCAAAGCTTTCAAAGGAAGCTATGGAGTTTATAAGCAAAGTAGAATTAACTGAAGAGAATGCTAAAAAGGCAGGGGAGTTGGCTGCAGAAAATTTAAGCTTTGGAGAAGATTTAAGAGCTTCTGAAATATATAGAAGAGAACTTTGCAAGGTACTAGTTAAAAGAGGAATCATGGGGGTGATATAGTGAAAATCAAATTGAAAATAAATGGCGATGAAAGATTAATAGAAATTGAAGCAGGAGAAGTACTTCATGATGTTTTAAGAAGATGTGGATTTACAAGTGTTAGAAAAGCTTGTGATACAGGAAATTGTGGGATTTGTACAGTACTTTTAGATGGAAAGCCTATTCCATCTTGCTCCTATCTTGCAGCAAAGGCAGAGGGTCATGAAATAACTACCATTGAAGGAGTAGAAAAGGAAGCGGAAGAAATAGCAAAACTTATAACTGCAGAAGGAGCAGAGCAATGTGGATTTTGTAGTCCAGGATTTGTACTTACAGTAATAGCTATGAAAAGGGAACTAAGTAATCCAACAGTTGATGATATGAAGAGCTATTTAGTAGGAAATTTATGCAGATGCTCAGGGTACCAGGGACACTTAAGAGCAGTTAAAAAGTTTATGGGGGTGCTTTAAGATGAAGGAGGTAAAAAGATCTATACCAAAGTTTGAGGGTATGGGACTTATAAAGGGAAGACCAGCCTACACAAATGATTTAGCACCAGTAAACTCACTGATAGTTAAGGTTTTAAGAAGCCCTCATGCTTTTGCAAAAATTATAAGCATAAATACAGAAAAAGCTGAAACACTTCCAGGAGTAAAATTGGTTTTAACATATAAAAATGTTCCAAAAAATATATTTACCCGTGCAGGACAAGGCTTCCCAGAGCCATCACCCCATGACAAATACATTTTAGATAAATATGTAAGATATGTAGGAGATGAAGTAGCTGCTGTAGCTGCAGAAAATGAAAGCATAGCTATAGAGGCATTAAAACTTATAGAAGTGGAGTATGAAGTATTTGAACCTGTACTAGATTTTGAAAAGGCAGAGGGACATACTTCTATAATACATCCTGAAAAAGAAGCTCATGAAATGTTTCCTATAGGCTTTGAGCCTGAAAAAAATATAGCGGCTGCATATAATATGAGCTTTGGAGATTTTGATGAAGCTTTAAAAAGTTGTGAGCATGTAGTAAAGGAAACTTATTATACTCAAGCCCAAGCTCATACTACTATGGAAACACACTCATCCTTTGCATATTTAGATTTACATGGAAGACTTACCATAGTATCTTCGACTCAAACCCCATATCATGTAAGAAGATTAGTAGGAAGAGCATTAGATATGCCAATAGATAGAATACGTGTTATAAAACCTAGAATAGGTGGAGGATATGGTGGAAAGCAAGGATTACATGGAGAATTCTTAGTGTCCTTAGTAGCCTTAAGAACAGGAAGACCTGCAAAGCTTATATACACTAGAGAAGAGGTATTTGAAGCAACATACTGCAGACATGCTATGAAGGTAGAAGTAACACTTGGCTCTGATAAGGAAGGAAATTTAAAGGCTATAGATATGCAGATTTTATCAAATACAGGAGCTTATGGTGAACATGCTCTTACAGTATTTATGGTAGCAGGTTCAAAAACACTTCCTTTATATAACAAAGTTCTAGCAGGTAGATTTGGAGGAAAAGTAGTGTATACTAATTTAACTCCAGCAGGAGCCTATAGAGGATATGGAGCTATACAAGGTAACTTTGCTTTAGAATCTACTGTAGATAAAATGGCAGAAATTCTCGGAATGGACCCTATGGAATTTAGAAAGAAAAATATGATAAGACAGGGAGAAGGCTCTCCTGTATTTAAGATAATGGGAGAAGGTACAGAGGGAGTTGACATGATAATTGAAAATTGTAAACTTCCTGAATGTATAGAAAGAGGACTAGAACTTTCAAATTGGAAGGAGCAGTATCCAAGAAAACAGGTTACACCAAGCAAGGTTCGTGGTATAGGCTGTGCTATTGCAATGCAGGGGTCAGGTATTCCAGCTATAGATATGGGATCTGCACTATTAAAGTTAAATGATAAGGGATTCTTTAATCTTTTAGTTGGAGCTACAGATTTAGGTACAGGAAGCGATACTATACTTGCTCAAATTGCAGCTGAAACTTTAGGAATTCCTACAGAAAAGATTGTAGTTTATTCTTCAGATACAGATTTAACTCCATATGATGTAGGAGCTTATGCATCAAGTACTACCTATGTTTCAGGTAATGCAGTAAAAAGAGCTGCTGAAAATATGAGAAACATGATTATTGAGGCAGGAGCAGAAAACTTAGAAGTTTCAATAGAGGATGTAGATTTTGATGGAAAATATATTAAAACTCACGATGGACAAAAGGAAATAACACTTGAACAGCTTTCAGTAGAACTTTACTACAATAAACATCACAAACAGTTAATATCTTCAGGTTCTTTCTCAGGAGAAATTTCACCAGCTCCATTTATGGCGGGTTTTGCAGAAGTTGAAGTTGATACTGAAACAGGTAAAGTTGATCTCATTAACTATACTGCTGTAGTTGATTGTGGAACTACAATAAATCCAAATCTTTGCTTAATACAGGTAGAAGGTGGACTTATGCAAGGAATTGGAATGGCAATGTTTGAAAAGGTTAAGCACACAGAAAAAGGCAAACTTTTGACAAATAATTATATGACTTACAACATTCCAACAAGAAAAGATGTAGGGAAACTTACTGTAGAGTTTATAGACAGCTTCGAACCTACAGGACCTCATGGAGCAAAGTCTGTAGGAGAAATAGGAATAGATACTCCACCAGCAGCTATAGCAAATGCTATATATAATGCAGTAGGAGTTAGAATTCAAAAGCTTCCAATAACATCTGAGGATGTTTTGATGGGGATTAAAAATAAGTAAGAAGCTACATTTAAGTTCAGTGGATAATTAAGACTTTTGTAGCAGGTATTAGTTACTAATCTCTAGTCACTAGTCCCTAAAAGCTAAAGATTTAGAAATTAGAGATTAGAGATTAGAGATTAGAGATTAGAACACAGGCATCAGTACGAAGATATAAAAGTTCAATATTAAACAAAAGTAAGGTGGGTGTATTAAATAGTGAGAGCGGGAGTAATTTTAGCAGCAGGATTGTCCTCAAGAGCTAAGGCATTTAAAATGCTTTTGCCCATAAAGGGTAAAACCGTTATTGAAAACACCATAGAAAACATGCTTCAGTTTTCAGAAAGGATAATAGTTGTAGGAGGACATAAAATTGAACTTTTACAGCCTGTTATTCAAAAATACAATAATGTAGAACTTGTATTTAATGAAAACTATGAAGAAGGAATGTTTAGCTCTGTTAAGTGTGGACTTAAGGCTGTTAAAGGTGATGAGTTCTTCTTTACTCCAGGGGATTATCCCCTTATTTCTAAAGATGTATATTCAAAGATTATAAGTAAAACTGGAGATGTAATAATCCCTACATATAAGGGGAGAAAAGGGCACCCAATACTCATAAAGAGTAAGTTTATAAAGGAAATACTTGAAGAAGGTAGATATGAAACTTTAAGAGATTTTATAAATAGCAAAAGTCCAAGTTTCATAGAAGTTAATCATAAAGAAATACTTATGGACATAGATACTATAGAGGATTATGAGAAAGCTTTAAAAAATTTAGGGTGAAATTAAGGGGGTGCAGTTTTATATGAAATGCATCAGTGAATCTATAAAGAGATTTGATACAGAAGATAAGATTGCAGGCAAGGCTAAATATATAGGGGATTATAAATTTCATGATATGCTTTATGCAAAAACATTAAGATCCACAGAGCCAAGGGCTAGAATAAAAAGCATAGAGTATCCAAAGCTTCCTGAAGGATATTATGTAGTAGATAAAAATGATGTTCCAGGGGAAAATGGGGTAAAAATTATAACCTATGAAGAACCCTTTTTTGCAAAGGACGTTGTAAATTATATAGGAGAGCCTATTTCATTAATAGTGGGTCCAGATAAAAATATAATTACAGATATAATTTCAAATACAAAGGTAAATTATGAAGCTCTAGACCCTATTTTAACATTAGATGAGGCTTTAGAAGGCAAAAAAGAGCCTATGTATAAAGATAATAATTGTTTTGTAGAATTTAAGTATTCAAAGGGAAATTTAGAAGAAGTAAAGAAAAATGCAAAGTATGTAATAGATGGAGAATATGAAACAGGTTATCAAGAGCAACTTTACTTAGAGCCACAAGGAGTAATAGGTATGTATAAGGATGGGAAGGTTACCGTGTATGGCTCTATTCAATGTCCATATTACGTTAAAAATGCACTCATAGATGCACTAAAACTTCCTGCAGATAAGGTTCAAATTGTGCAAGCTACAACAGGGGGAGCCTTTGGAGGAAAGGAAGATTATCCTTCACTAATAGGAGGGCATGTTGCTTTTGCAGCATTAAAAGCTAAAAAGCCAGTACAACTTATATTTGATAGAGGGGAAGACTTAGAATGTACCCCTAAGAGACATCCAAGTAAAATTAAAATCAGGAGTTATTTAGATGAAAATTACAAGATAATTGGAAGAGAAGCGGACATAAAGTTAGATGGGGGAGCCTATGAAGGGCTTTCAAGTGTAGTTCTCCAAAGAACTATGTTTGCAGTAATTGGAGTTTATAATGTAGAAAACGTAAATGTTAAAGGAAAGGTTATGGCTACAAATACAGTAGTTACAGGAGCTTTTAGAGGATTTGGAGCACCACAAGCCTTCTTTGCAGAAGAAATGCACATGGAGCATATTGCAAAGAAACTAGGCATTGATTCATTAGAATTTAAAATGAATAACATGGTAAAACAAGGAGATAAGTCATCAACAGGAGGAATATTTAGAGATAAAATAAGAATGCCTGAAATGATTGAAAAGGCTATACAAATGTCATCATATAAGGATAAAAAAGAATCATTTAAAAGTGATAAGAAAAATGGAAAGCTTAATGGAATTGGAATGTCACTATTTTTCCACGGTGGAGGATTTACAGGCAGTGGAGAAAGAGATCATATAAAAGCAAAGGTTAAACTTGTAAGATATCCTGATAATAAAGTAGAAATACTTATAGCTAATGTAGAAATGGGACAGGGCGTTCAAACAGCACTTAGAAAAATAGTAGCACATACTTTAGATGTACCAGTAGACACTATAATTTATCAAAATCCTGATACGGATAGAGTTCCAGATTCAGGACCAACAGTTGCTTCTCGTACCACAATGGTTGTTGGAAAGCTTTTAGAGGAAGCAGCAACTACACTTAAAGAAAGATGGAATGAAGAAGGACAAATAGAATCAGAAGCAAATTATAAATTCCCAGAGATGTATTCTTGGGATGGAGATAATTTCATAGGTGATGCTTATAACTCATATTCCTGGGGAGTAAATGTGGTAGAAGTAGAAGTTGATCCCCTCACTTATTTGCCAGATATAAAGGGAGTATGGTCAGTATTTGATATAGGTTGTGCCATAGATGAGAGAATAGTTAGAGGGCAAGTTGAAGGTGGAATGCTTCAGGGGCTAGGTTATGGTGGCATAGAAGTTATGGAAAGTAAAAATGGACGTATAATGCAGAAGACAAGCAGCGATTATACAATACCAACTATTAAAGATGCTCCTAAAATTGAAAATGAACTTATATGTGAGCCTTACTTTAATGGTCCTTTTGGAGCAAAGGGACTTGGAGAACTAACACTTATAGGTGCTGCACCAGCTTATGCACTAGCTATCCAAGATGCAATAGATAAAAATATTTATAAAATTCCAGTAAGACCTGAACATTTAATGGGGGTGATGGAAAATGAGTAAAATTAGCTTTACTTTAAACTTTGAAAAGGTAGAGATAGATACAAATCCCCTAAGAAGGCTTTTGGATGTGCTAAGGGAAGATTTTAATTTCACAGGTCATAAAGAAGGCTGCGGAGAAGGAGAATGCGGAGCTTGCTCCATTATATTAGATGGAAGGCTTGTAAACTCATGTTTAATGCCAATTGGGAAGATAGAAGGGAAAGAGGTTTTAACCATTGAAGGACTCCAAATGACAAATAAGTATAAGGTTTTAAAGGAGAGTTTTGAAGAAGCAGGAGCAGTACAATGTGGCTTTTGCACTCCTAGTATGATAATGGCTACAGAAGCTTTATTAAGAAATAATCCAAAGCCTACAGTAGATGAAATAAAGATTGGGCTTTCAGGAAACTTATGTAGATGTACAGGATATAACATGATAATAGAAGCGGTACAAATGGCATCAAAAAGAGGTGACGGACTATGGTAGAAATATATAAACCGGTAACATTAAAAGAAGTTCTCCAAATATTAAATAAACAAAAAACAGTAATATTTGCTGGCGGAACAGACCTTATGGTTAAAAGAAAAAGATGGGCAGGAATATCTCCAAAGTTTGAGGAGCCAGTAGTGTTCATAGCAGATATTCACGAACTTAAAAAAATAGAGAGAAGTGAAGATAAGCTTATAATAGGTTCAGCTGTAACTTATACAGAACTTATTGAAAGTACGCTTATACCTGAGTATATGAAAAATATATTTAGTGGGGTAGCATCCCCTGCTATAAGAAATATAGGAACCATGGGTGGAAATATAGGAAACTCATCTCCTGTAGGAGATACTCTTCCTTTACTATACGCATTAGAAGCAAAGGTAAATTTAGAAACTGAAAATTTTAAGAGACAAGTGGATATAAAAGACTTTATATTAGGGCCAGGATTAAATGATTTAAAAGAAGGTGAATTAATAACTTCTATAGAGATACCTTTAAAGAATTTTAATGCTATAGATTATCGCAAAGTGGGAACTCGTAAATCAACAGCTCTTGCAAAGCTATCTTTTCTTGGTATGGCTGAAATTAAAGATGAAAAAGTGCAGGATATAAGAATTTCCTTTGGAGCAGTAGCTCCAACCATAGTAAGGTCCAAGGAAATAGAAAATGAAATTATTGCAAAATCATTAAAGGGTGAAGAAATAGATAAAGATGAATTAATAAAATTATATGACGAACTTATAAGACCAATTGATGATCAAAGATCTACTAAGGACTACAGAAAAACTGTTTGTTTAAATTTACTCCATAGCTTCCTAAAGGAAATAATAAAATCAAGTGATTCTTAGACTCAGGTGGAGTTTGCTTATGAAGAATACTTATCTCCAGCTGAGTCTTAGAAGAACTTATCCAGGGGCGTATCAGCCGTTATCTCCCACCTAAGAGGATGGGAGTATTACGGATGGTTGCCATCGGATAAATTTTAAGGTCATTATGATAAGTTCTAGCTAAAGCTAGATTATCAATATTATAAATAGTTCCCATTTAACATTAGCTTTTTAAAGATATATTCTTAAATCTTAGTTATCAAATTGGTAAGTATTATCGTATTGATAACTATTTTTTTTACTTTATATGAAGTTACAGATTTTTATACTTGTTTATAACTTCTATATCTATTAAAAAGATACTCCTATAAAGTAAAAAGATGGGTGTAGGGAAGGTATTTTTCGACGCTTTCAGGAGGGTGCTCAGACGCATAGCGTTGTCGAAGGGAACCTAGGATTTCCTAGCGAAAGCGGCGTAGGAGCTTTTTTATCTAATTGCTAATACTCCCATTGCACTCTGTGAAAGAGACTCACACTAAATCAAGATTTGAGTTAGATATAAGGCAAAAAATAAAATCATTGGCATGGTTAATGCTAATAAATAAAGAGTAAGGATCAATAAGAAATTCTAATAATTTTTAAAGCTTAAATTTAATTTTTAAAATAAAGAAGTAGAAATCAATGGCTATAACTTAAAGATTGGCAATTAGAAATCACAAACTGATTACTGACTACTTGTTACTAAAAAATAGGGGGGAAGGTCATATGGATATAAAGTATAAAAGCAATGATAAATGTAGAAGTGGAGATTTTGAGAAGACACTGGTAAAAGATTTTGAAATGGATGAAATAAAAAAGGTGAATAAGTTTCATGAAAGCTTTAAAGTTTATAAAAAAACTCCACTGGCAAAACTTGATAACTTAGCTAAAAGCTTGGGAGCTAAAAACATATTTGTAAAAGATGAGTCCTATAGATTTGGATTAAATGCCTTTAAGGTATTAGGTGGATCCTATGCTATAGGAAAGCTTCTCGCAAAAAAGCTTAATATGGATATTTCAGAGGTGAGCTTTGAGTATTTAAGAAGTAAAGAAGTTAAAGAGAAGATAGGACAAATTACCTTAACAACTGCAACGGATGGAAATCATGGAAGAGGAGTTGCTTGGGCAGCTGAGCAGCTTGGACAAAAAGCTGTTATTTATATGCCAAAGGGATCATCACTCACTAGACTAAATAATATAAAGGCAACTGGAGCAGAAGCTTATATAACCGATTTGAACTATGATGATGCAGTAAGGCTTTCACTTGAAAATGCTAAAAAGTATGGATGGGAAATAGTTCAAGACACTGCTTGGGAAGGATATGAAGAAATTCCACTTTGGATTATGCAGGGTTATGCAACTATGATGGTAGAAGCAGTGGAACAGATGAAAGAAGCAGGAACTGAAAAGCCAACTCATGTATTTATACAGGCAGGGGTTGGGGCACTTGCTGGAGCAGTTCAAGGATTTTTAACTGCATACTATGGTGAAGATAGACCAATAACTGCAATAGTTGAGCCTAGTCTAGCAGATTGTATATATAAATCAGCTGTAAATGGAAAGATAACAAATGTAACAGGAGACATGCCAACTATAATGGCAGGACTTGCTTGTGGAGAACCAAATCCAATTGGATGGAACATACTTGATAGATATACTGATATGTTTGTATCCTGTGAAGATTATGTGGCAGCAGAAGGAATGAGAGTTCTTGGGAATCCATTAGGAGAGGATAGAAAAGTAATATCTGGGGAATCTGGAGCAGCACCTGCAGGATTTATGTACTGCATACTTAAAGATAAGAAATATAAAGAAATAAGAGAAGCTCTTAATATAGATGAAAATTCTTCAATACTTGTAATAAGTACAGAAGGAGACACAGATCCAGACAACTATAGAAAAATAGTATGGGATGGAGCATATCCTTATCCTGAAGAATAAGGTGATTTTATGAAGCTATTAATAAAAAACGGCACTATAGTAACTGCTAGTGACATATATAAGGGTGACATCTATGCTGAGGATGGGATTATTAAAGAAATAGCATCAGATATACAACGTAAAACAGATGAAATTATTGATGCGGAAGGTAAGTACGTAATTCCAGGTGGAGTAGATGTTCATACTCACTTAAATATAGATGTAGGATTTGCAAGGGCAAATGATGATTTTTACACAGGCACAGTTGCTGCAGCTTGTGGAGGAACTACTTCAATTGTAGATCACATGGGTTTTGGCCCCAAGGGATGTAATTTAAAGCATCAAGTGGATGTATACCATGAATATACAGGTGAGAACGCAGTAATTGATTATAGCTTTCATGGAGTTATTCAACATGTAAATGAAGATATTTTACAGGAAATGAAAGCTATAGTTGAAGAAGAAGGAATACCAAGCTTCAAAATTTACATGACCTATGATTATAGAATAAATGATGTGGAAGCTTTTAAGGTATTAGAAAGACTTAAAGAGCTTGGAGCAATAACTACTGTTCATCCTGAGAATCATGAAATAGTAAATTATTTTAGAGAAAAGTTCGTAAAGGAAGGAAAGTTTGCTCCTATATATCATGCGTTAAGTAGGCCTGAAAGGTGTGAATCTGAGGCCATAAATAGAATGATAGATTTAGCTTATATGGCAGGTGATGCGCCACTTTATATAGTACACTTAACCAATAAAGACGGGTTAAAGCATATAAAAAGAGCACAAAGGCTAGGACAAAAGGTATTTGCAGAAACTTGTATAAAGTATCTTTTGTTAGATATAGATAGGTATAATGAGCCAAATAATCAAGGGCTTAAATATATAATGAGTCCTCCACTTAGACATAAAAGAAATCAAGGAGCATTATGGCAGGGCATAAGGGATGGAAGTATACAAGTAGTAGCTACGGATCATTGTCCATTTAATTTTAATAAGGATAAGCAAATGGGAAAGAATGATTTCACAAAATGTCCTAATGGAGCTCCAGGAATTGAAGAGAGAATTCCACTTATGTTTTCAGAGGGAGTTGTAAAGGGAAGGATAAGCATAAATAAATTTGTGGAAGTATGTTCAACAAATCCTGCAAAGATATTTGGGCTTTATCCTAAAAAGGGAGTTATACAAGTTGGTTCAGATGCTGACATAGTAATTATAGACCCTGATAAGGAAGTGGAATTAAGTAAGGATATGCTGCATGAAAATGTAGATTATACTGCTTATGAAGGATTTAAACTTAAGGGGTATCCTATATACACCATAGCTCGAGGAGAAATAATAGTAAAGGATAATAAATTTATAGGCAAAAAGGGGTATGGGAAGTTTATAAAAAGAACTAAAAATTACTATTAATGAAACATCTCAAAAAAATGAGATGTGCTGATTTGTGATGAAATTATAAATCGCTGTAAATCATGCAAAAACATTAGGGGGTATGGAAAGATGTCAAGGGATTATAAAGCAGAAGAAATATTAAAACTTGCTGAGGAATACAAGCAGGATATGAGCAGGTTTTTAAGAGATATGATTTCAATTCCAAGTGAAAGTACACAGGAAAAAGAAGTAGTTTTACGTATTAAAGAGGAAATGGAAAAGGTAGGCTTTGATAAAGTAGAGATAGATCCTATGGGAAATGTGCTTGGCTATATTGGACATGGAAAACACATAATAGCTATGGATGCACATATAGACACAGTAGGAATTGGTGACCCAAATCTTTGGCACTATAATCCTTATGAAGGATATGAAGATGAAGAAGTTATAGTTGGAAGAGGTGCAACAGACCAAGAAGGCGGTATGGCGTCTATGGTTTATGCAGGCAAGATAATAAAGGATTTAGGCCTTGAAGATGATTATACATTGATTGTTACAGGCACAGTTCAAGAAGAAGACTGTGATGGATTATGCTGGCAGTATATTATAAATGAAGATAACATAAAACCAGAATTTGTGGTATCAACTGAGCCAACTTCTTGCAACATATATAGAGGGCAAAGAGGAAGAATGGAAATTAAGGTTACAACTAAAGGGATAAGTTGTCATGGGTCAGCACCAGAAAGAGGAGATAATGCCATATTTAAGATGGCCCCAATACTTATTGAACTAAGGGCTTTAGGAGAAAATTTACACTATGATGAGTTCTTAGGAAAAGGATCACTTACAGTATCAGAAGTATTCTTCTCATCACCATCAAGATGTGCTGTAGCAGATGGATGTACAATTTCAATAGACAGAAGATTAACAGATGGGGAAACTTGGCAGGGGGCTTTAGAAGAAATAAGAAACCTTCCAGCAGTAAAGGCAGCTAAGGCTGAAGTTTCAATGTATGATTATTCTAGGGCCTCATATACAGGACTTGTATATCCAACAGAATGTTATTTCCCAACTTGGGTGATTCCAGAAGAACATCCAGTATGCGAAACATTAGTAGAAGGATATAGAAAATTATTTAAGTCTGAACCATTAGTAGATAAATGGACGTTTTCAACTAATGGAGTATCAATTATGGGAAGATATGGAATACCATGCATAGGATTTGGGCCAGGACATGAAGTTGAGGCTCATGCACCAAATGAAAAGAACTGGAAAAGTGAACTTGTAAAATGCGCAGCTATGTATGCAATAGTTCCAATTTTATATGTTAAAGAACAGGCAGAGAAATAAAAGCTAATAGTTAATAGTTAATATTAGGTAATCTTACTTAGAGATAGTGTTGGCTTAAATAAAGATCTTAATAAGCAACTGAATTTTAATAAAATGAAAATTAAAATTAAAGGTAAAATAAGGGGGATATTAATATGCAAACAGTATTTAGAGGAAGACACTTTATAACATTACAGGATTACACAAAGGAAGAAATAGAAACAATGCTGGATGTTTCCTATGATTTAAAGAGAAAATTTGCAATGGGAATAGATACTCCATACTTACCACATAAGACAATATTTTTAATGTTTTTCGAACAGTCTACAAGAACTAGAAATTCTATGGAAGCAGGTATAGCACAATTAGGAGGACACGGAAATTACTTAGATACCAGTACAATGCAAGTGTCCCATGGGGAAAGTCCAAAGGATACAGCAGTAATACTTTCAAGATTTGGACATGGAATAGCTTGTAGAAATTGTTTCTGGGAAGAAGGTAACAAATATATAACGGAAATGGCAAAACACTCATCAGTTCCAATATTTAATTTACAATGTGACTTATATCATCCAATGCAGGCATTAGCAGATCTTATGACTATGCAGGAAAAGTTTAAAGATACTAAAAAACTTAAAGTATCAATAATTTGGGCATATGCAACAACACATAAAAAGCCAATATCCGTGCCAGTAAGTCAAGTGTTACTATTCCCAAGATTCGGAATGGATGTAACTTTAGCTTATCCAGAAGGATACCAATTACCAGATTGGGTAATAGAAAAAGCAAAAGCTTATGCAGCAGAAAATGGTGGCAGCGTAACACTTACTCATAATATGGAAGAAGCATATAAGGATGCAGATGTAGTAATACCAAAGAACTGGGGAAACTGGGTAACAAATCAAAGTAAAGATGTTATAGATGACTTGCTTGAAGCAAACAAAGCATGGAAATGTACAGAAGAAATGATGGCACTTACAAAACCAACTAGCATATACATGCACGCATTGCCAGCAGATAGAAAGAATGAAGTTGTGGATTCAGTAATAGATGGACCACACTCTGTAATATATGATGAAGCAGAAAACAGAATTCATACAGCAAAAGCCGTTATGACACTCTTAATGGGTGGAAAATAGTAGCTCAGTTTTATTAGTAAGTTTCTTTTCACAGTCCTGAAAAATATTGGAGCTTCTACAGCACATAATTCTTAAAAGCTAAGTACTTTTAAAAACTGGCACAGCTCAAACAGTTTAAAAGTACTAAAGCTTTTAAGAATTACTTTCTAAGAAACTCATAACATTTTTCAAAGTAATGATTCAAATGAAACACAAAACAGGGGGTGATTTGCTGTTGAAAAAATTATTAAAAAACTTGAGCAAAGTTGTGACCTTTGATAACAAGGATAGTATTTTTGATAATTATGATATTTTAATTAATGATAGGGTAATTGAAAAGATAGATAAAGATATTAAAGAAGACATGGATATGGAAGTTATAGATTGCAGCGGACTTCTTGCTATGCCTGGATTTGTAAACACTCATCATCATTTATATCAAACTTTATTTAGAGGTATAGATGAGGTTCAAGAAAAGCCTCTTTTTCCATGGCTTGTAGGGCTTTATGAATTTTGGAAGCATATAGGGGCAGAAGCTGTGTATTATGGAGGACTAGTTGGATTTAGTGAACTTCTAAGAACGGGATGCACAACAACTATGGATCATCATTATTTATTCCCAGAGAATAAACCAGCTACATTAATAGATGAACAGATAAGAGCAGCTAAAGAAATAGGAATAAGATTTCATGCTACAAGGGGATCTATGTCCTTAGGAAAAAGTAATGGGGGACTACCACCAGATAGTGTAGTTCAAAATGAAGATAAGATACTTGAGGACAGCGAAAGACTTATAAACAAATATCACGATAAAGAAGATTTTGCAATGACAAGGATAGCACTTGCTCCTTGCTCACCATTTTCTGTAACTGAGAGCTTAATGATTAAATCTCAAGAGCTTGCAAGAAAAAAGGGAGTTATGCTTCATACTCATTTGGCAGAGACAAAGGATGAAGAAAGATTTTGCTTGGAAATGTATGGAAGAAAGCCAGTGGAGCTTATGGAAAGTGTAGGGTGGCTTGGTGAAGATGTATGGTTTGCTCATGTAATTCATGTAAATGAAGAGGAAATGAAAAAGCTTAAGGGGTCAGGGGTAGCTCACTGTCCATCTTCAAATATGAAGTTAAACAGTGGAATATGTTCTACTACAGATTTACTAAAAGCAGGAGTAAAGGTTAGCATAGCAGTAGATGGAAGTGCTTCAAATGATGGTTCAAATATGTGGGAAGAAGTTAGACGTGCATATCTTTTAAATCACTTAAAATATGGTACTGAAGGGTTAAATGCTTATAATATCTTAAGGCTTGCAACTAGAGGAGGAGCAGAGGTGCTTGGAAGACATGATATCGGCATACTTGAAGTTGGAAAGGCCGCGGATATAGTGCTTTATGATTTAGATGACGTAGCCTATGCAGGATGTCATAATCCACTAGTAGGGCTAGTTACCTGTGGAAATACAAGTTTGGTAAAGATGACTATGGTGAATGGAAGGATAGTTGTAAAAGATGGCGAATTATTAACTATGAACACAAAAAATGTAAGAAAAGAAGCACATAAAATTGCAGAAGATATAGTTGAAATGGAAAGAAATAAAAGGTAAAAAGACGGGGGGATGCTCGATGGCTAAAGTTATTTCAATTAACATCAGTAAAGAAAAAGGAGTTATAAAAACTCCTATAGAAAAAGGATTTTTCAAAAAAGATTTTGGGCTAGAAGGTGATGCTCATGGAGGGAATTGGAACAGACAAGTAAGCCTTTTAGCTGAGGAAAGTATAGATAAAATGAAGGAACTAGGGCTAAGTGAGCTGACCCCTGGGGTATTTGCAGAAAATATAACCACAGAAGGAATAATTCTTTACACTTTACCTATAGGCACAAAACTTAAAATAGGTGAAGTAATTATGGAAGTCACTCAAATAGGAAAAGAATGTCATAGTGGCTGTCAAATAAGTAAGATTACAGGAAAGTGCATAATGCCAAAGGAAGGCATATTTGCAAAAATATTAGAAGAAGGCTATATAAAAGCCGGAGATGAAATTAGTATGGTTTAGGAATAAGGAATAGGGGGATTTTTATGAAAATTGTTATAGCACTTGGTGGGAATGCACTTCAAGCAAATCCAAAGGATTTAACATCTGAGGCACAGCTTGTTAAAAGTAGGGAAACGGCTAAGGCGTTGGTTGACTTAATGGAAGATGGACACACAGTTGCAATTGTACATGGTAATGGACCACAAGTTGGACAAATAATAAATACACAAGAAACTGCAAATAAGGCATCAGATTCACAAATCCCTGTTATGCCTTTTGATGTTTGTGGAGCTTTTTCTCAAGGATATATAGGGTATCATTTGCAAAAGAGTATAGAAGAAGAATTGAAAAGAAGAGGAATTAAAAAGCCTGTAGGAACGGTTATAACCCAGATGCTAGTAGATAAAGAGGATTCTGGTTTTAAAAATCCAACCAAACCTATAGGTTCTTTTTATAGTAAAGAGGAAGCAGAAAAACTTATGAAAGAAAAAGGATATGTAATGAAGGAAGATGCAGGAAGAGGATGGAGAAGAGTTGTGGCCTCTCCAAAACCAATTGATATAGTTGAAAAGGAAATTATACACAATATGATAACTTCTGGAATGATTACAATATCCTGCGGCGGTGGGGGAATTCCTGTAGTATATGAAGAAGATAAAATAGAAGGAATTGCTGCTGTAATAGATAAGGATTTTGCAGCAGAAAAATTAGCTGAAATAATAGACGCAGATATACTTTTAATATTAACTGCAGTAGATAGGGTTTATGTAAATTATAATAAACCTAATCAAGAAGAACTCTCCAATATAAATATAGATGAATTAAATGAATATATAGAAGAAGGTCAATTTGCACCAGGAAGTATGTTACCTAAGGTAGAGGCAGCTAAAAAATTTGTGGAATTTGATAAAAATAAGATAGCTATAATAGCATCATTAGGTAAAGCAGAAGAAGCATTAAATAAAACAAGTGGCACAAGAATAGTCAGATAATTCAGTTGAGAAATTTGTTAATAAAGGATATAATACTATTAAGTAACAAATGGGGAGATATATGGAGGTGTGAATATGAAACAAGTCAAAGTAGAAGATGCTATAGGAATGGTACTTGGGCATGATTTGACTAAGATTGTACCGGGAGAATTTAAAGGAGCGGCATTTAAAAAGGGACATGTAATTAGAAAAGAAGATTTACCCATGTTAAAAAGCATGGGTAAAAATCATATAAATGTATTGGAAATAAGTGAGGGAGAACTTCATGAAAATGAAGCAGCTCAAAGAATAGTACAGGCGGTAGCAGGAGAAGGTTTATATTATGGAGATCCTAGAGAAGGAAAAATTGAGCTAAGGGCTAAGAATAGAGGAATTGTAAAGGTTAACATAGAGGCCTTAAAAGAAATAAATAGTATAGATCAAATAATACTTGCTACCCTTCATGATAATACTTTGATAGAAAAGGATCAATCTGTAGGGGCTACAAGAACTATTCCTCTTGTAATAAAAGAGGACAAGATAGTAAAGGTTGAGGAAATTGGAAAGTTAAATAACCAAAATATAATAAGCATAAAACCCCTTAAAGATTTAAAAATTGGAATTGTGGTTACAGGTACTGAAGTCTTTGAAGGAGTAATTAAGGATAAATTTGCACCAGTGTTAACAGATAAAATAAAGTATTACGGAAGTACGCTTATTGATTTAATATATGCTCCAGATAATAGGGAAGTAATAAAAACTGAAATAGAAAAGTTAATTAAAAAGGGAGCAGAAGTAGTGCTTGTATCAGGAGGAATGTCTGTAGATGCAGATGATGTAACCCCTCTGGCAATAGAAGATGCAGCAACAGAGGTGACATCCTATGGAGTACCTGCTCTTCCAGGAAATATGCTTATGATAGCATATAGCGGCGACTGTACCATATTTGGAATACCAGGAGCTGCAATGTATTTTGAAACTACTACTTTAGATATACTTCTCCCAAGAGTACTTGCAGGAGAAAGAATAAAGAGAGAAGAAATAGTAGAATTAGGGCATGGTGGTTATTGCCCAATGTGTAAAGAATGCACATATCCAAATTGTCACTTTGGAAAGTAAGAAATGGGAGGGGCAAATAATGAGGGCTGGAATAATTACGGTAAGCGATAAGGGATCAAGAGGAGAAAGGGAAGATGTAACAGGAAAAGTTTTAAAGGAAATGCTTATTAAAGAAGATTATGAAATATGCCATTACAATATAGTTCCAGATGAAATTGATCAAATAAGCAATGAAATAGTACACTGTTGTTATGAATTAGATATAGATTTGATTCTTACAAATGGAGGCACAGGCTTTGCTAAAAGGGATGTAACTCCAGAAGCTACGTTAAAGGTTATAGATAAACAGGTCCCAGGAATTTCAGAAGCTATGAGGATGGAAAGCTTTAAGATAACTCCAAGGGCAATTCTTACAAGAGGAGTAGCAGGAATAAGGGGAAATACTCTAATAATAAACTTACCGGGAAGTCCTAAAGGAGCATCAGAAAACTTACAGGTAGTACTTCCAGCATTAAAGCATGGGATAGAAGTTTTAAAGGGTGAAGCAAGTGAATGTGCTAGGTGATAAATAAGGTAGGGGATATGTATGATAGACAAGCATGGAAGAAAAATAAATTATTTAAGAGTTTCATTAACGGATAAGTGCAATTTGAGATGCATATATTGCATGCCTGAAATATGTCCAAAATTAAATGAAGAAAATTCCCCTCAGCTGAAAATTAATGACGTCATTAAGGTTGTAAATGCTGCTTCAAAGCTTGGAATAGAAAAAATAAGGTATACGGGTGGAGAGCCACTTATTGTAAAGAATATAGATAAGCTTATATATGAAACTCATAAGCAAGCTAAAATAAGAGATATAGCAATTACTACAAATGGAATATTTTTAGAAGATGTAATATATGACTTGAAGATTTCGGGACTAAATAAAGTAAATATAAGTTTAGATACATTAAAAAATGATAGATACAAAAAAATAACTCGTGGTGGAGAATTAAATAAGGTGTTTAAAGCTTTGGAAAAATGCTTAAGCCTTGGCTTTAAATCCGTTAAAATAAATACAGTACTTTTAAAGGGAATCAATGATGATGAAATAGCAGATTTCATAGATTTAACTAAAAAGTATCCAATTGATGTAAGGTTTATAGAGCTTATGCCATTAGGAGAGGGTATTAAATATTATGATAGGTTTTCTATGACTTCAAAGGAAGTTTTAGAAAAATTTCCTGAACTTATACATGAAAAGGAAAATGAGGTTTCTACCGCAGAGCTTTATACATTAAAAAATGCAATGGGAAAGGTGGGCTTTATAAGTCCACTTAGTTGTAAATTTTGTGATAGTTGCAATAAAATAAGATTGACATCAGAGGGTAAAATAAAACCTTGTCTTCATTCAGATGAGGAAATAGATATAATACCATATTTAGATAATGAAAAAGAGCTTTTAGATAAAATAAGATATTCAATAATGGAAAAACCAAAGGAGCATCATATTGAAGAAGAACATAAAACAAATACACATAGAATGATGTTTCAAATAGGAGGGTAACTATGCATGAGGATAAACTTACACATATAAATGAGCAGGGAAGAGCAAGAATGGTGGATGTAAGTTCTAAGGATGTTACTGAAAGAGAAGCAGTGGCTTATGCATGTATTTATATGAAAAGTGAAACTTTAATGAGAATAAAGGAAGGCAGTATAAAAAAGGGCGATGTACTTTCTGTATCTCAAGTAGGTGGAATAATGGCATCTAAAAATACATGGAGTATTATACCCATGTGCCATAATATAAATTTATCTTCTTGCGATGTAAATTTTAATTTAGATGAGGAAAATAATAAAGTTGATATATATGTAACCACTAAAACCATGGGACAAACTGGTGTGGAAATGGAAGCACTTACAGCGGCATCTGTGGCAGCACTTACCATATATGATATGTGCAAGGCAATAGATAGAGAAATGACAATAACAGATGTAAAACTTTTAAAAAAAACTGGTGGAAAATCAGGAAACTTTGTTAGGAAGTAAATTGAAGATGCTAGTATAAATTCTTTTAAATATAAGCAAATTAATAAGGTACTTAACTATATTTAAAAGGAGTGATTTATATGGCAAAGAAAGGTATGTCAAGACCAGCACCAGAGGAAACAGCAGGTACTAAAGTTAAAAAAAGAAATAAAAATCAGCAACCTGTGCCAGAAACAAAAAAATAACGAAGGACGAGTGTATATATGACTACTCATGAAATTTTTTTAGAAATTACAAAACATATTATGGAGGATGAAAAGCCCTCTGTATATTTAAATGAACTTGCAAAAAGTGAAGTGTTTAATGAATACCCTTTTAAATTGCTTAAAGCTATGATAAAAACAGAGCAAAGTCCAATTCACCACCCAGAGGGTTCTGTTTGGAATCATACAATGATGGTGGTGGATTCAGCAGCTAAAGAAAAGAATTTAAGTGAACACCCTAAAGTATTTATGTGGGGGGCACTTCTTCATGACATAGGTAAGCCCCCAACTACTAAACTTAGAAAGGGTAGACTAACATCTTATGATCATGATAAGGAAGGTAAAAAGCTTGCAGAGGAATTTTTAAGATGTTTTACAGATGATGAAGATTTTATAGAAAAAGTAGTGGCATTTGTAAGATGGCATATGCAGCCATTATTTGTAGCTAAAAATTTACCATTTGCAGATATAGATAAGATGTCTGAGGAGATTGATTTAGATGAAATAGCTCTTCTTTCTCTTTGTGATAGACTTGGAAGAGGAGAAATGACACAAGAAAAGATAGAAAAAGAAAAAAATCATGTAGAAGAGTTTAGACATAAGGTAGAGGAAAAACTTGCTAAGGCATGAAAATAAGTGATAAAGCCCCTTGGTAATAAATACAATTAACTATAAAGCATAGGATTTTTTATAAATAAATGATATAATTGCTTTAGAAGATCTTATATAGTTACTAGTTATATAAGGGGGGCTTTATATGTTAGATGGAAAAAAGGTTAGAGAGTATAGGCTAAGGCTCGGATATACCGCAGCAGACGTGGAAATACTTACGAAAAACCCGAGATTTGAAACATCTATATCTAAATCTTATCTTGAGGAACTTGAGAGAGGAGATAAGAAAAACCCCAGTCTTCAAAAGATAGTGGTTTTAGCAAGTATACTTTGCTGTAAAGTAGATGATTTGTTATTACAGGCTTGTTAAGACTTTTAAAAACATATGTGTATAAAATAGGCGATGTTTAATTAAACATCGCCTTAAATGGCTAATGAAAGCTTTATGTAAAATAAGGCTTTAAAAATAAAGGAGGAATACATAATGCAAAAAAATCCAATTGTTACTTTTACTATGGAAAATGGAGATGTGATGAAGGCTGAGTTATATCCAGAGGTTGCACCAAATACAGTGAAAAACTTTATAAGCCTTATAAATAAAGGTTTTTATAATGGACTTACATTTCACAGAATCATACCTGGATTTATGATACAGGGAGGATGTCCACAGGGTACTGGAATGGGTGGCCCAGGATACGGTATAAAGGGAGAATTTAAGAGAAATGGCGTTAAAAATGATTTAAAGCATACAGAAGGTGTTCTTTCAATGGCAAGAGCAGGACACCCTGATTCAGCAGGAAGCCAATTCTTTTTAATGGTAGCAGCAGCTCCACACCTAGATGGAGATTATGCAGCATTTGGAAAGCTAATAGAAGGAATGGACTTAGCAAAAATGATAGTTAAAGTTCCTGCAGACTATATGGATAAACCATTAGAACCACAGGTTATGAAAGAGGTAACAGTGGATACCTTTGGTGAAGAATATGGTGAACCAGAGACTGTTTAATAGTTTGCTTTAGTGATATTTTTAATATTTAACTGTTAGTATGGGATTTGTATCGCAGAAAGCATTGAGTAAGCATTAAAAGGTCTTTATTTCTGAACTTGAAATACCGTTAAGAACCTTCTACTGTCCGAGCGACAGCGAGTTTAGAAGGTTTAGGCATTTTAAGTTCAGAAATATTAGACCTTTTTTGCGAAACGAACGCTTTCCTAGACACAAATCCCATACTAGTTGTTTATATTAAAAATGAGCTGCTGCTTGCATCTGATGGCATTCTCAAATCTCCTCTAGGGGATAGACTTATAGTTCCAACCTTTGGACCATCAGGCAGTGCTGAACGTTTAAACTGTTGAGTGAAAAATCTCTTAATAAACATTTGAAGCCATTTTTTAATTACATCCTTAGAATAATCTTTTTCAAAGGCTTTTTCGGCTAAAAATAATATTTTTTCAGGAGAAGCACCCTTCATAAAATTATATAAGAAGAAATCATGAAGCTCATAAGGTCCTACTATATCCTCTGTCTTTTGTGCTATTTCACCCTTGCTATTCTTTGGAAGAAGCTCAGGACTTACAGGAGTATCTAAGATATCTAAAAGAATAGCTGATATATCTTCAGAAACCTCATTTTCAGCCACATATCTAACTAAATATCTTACTAAAGTCTTTGGTATAGAGCAGTTTACAGAGTACATTGACATATGGTCTCCATTATAAGTAGCCCAGCCAAGTGCAAGCTCCGATAAATCTCCTGTGCCTATGACAAGTCCGCCTTCTTTATTTGCTATATCCATAAGTATTTGAGTTCTTTCTCTTGCTTGAACATTTTCATAAGTAACATCATGAATACTTTCATCATGACCAATATCTTCAAAATGTTGAAGAGAGGATTTTACTATATTTATTTCTCTAAAATCAGTGCCTAGTTTTTTACACAAATCCACTGCGTTATTATAAGTTCTATCAGTGGTTCCAAAGCCAGGCATGGTTATTGTAACTATATTTTTCTTATCAATATTTAGCATATCATAGGTTTTAAGTATAACTAAAAGTGCAAGAGTTGAGTCTAGTCCGCCAGAAATCCCCACAATAGATTTTTTAAGTCCTGTATGGCAAATTCTTTTAGCTAAAGCTGAAGATTGAATATTAAATATTTCTCTGCATCTATCCATTCTTTCACTTAAATTAGAAGGAACAAAAGGATGTTTATCTATGTATCTTTCAAAGCTATGAGCCTCATTGGATAAAAACTCAAATTCTATTTCACGAACCTTTGATATGGAAGTTTTAGAACCATCTCTAAAGCTCATATTTCTTATTCTATCATTTATAAGTCTTTCTACATCCACAGTAGATACTATGACTTCATTTTCCCTTTGGAATCTATCGTTTTCCTTAAGCATAGCTCCATTTTCAGAAATTAAAAGATGTCCGCTAAATAATAAATCCGTAGAGGATTCAAATACTCCAGAAGATGAGTATACATAAGCTGCCATGCATCTAGCACTTTGGGAATTAACAAGATTTCTTCTGTAGGAAGCTTTACTTACTATTTCATTTGAAGCAGAAAGGTTTCCAATTATATTTGCTCCATTTAATGCAAGGTAGCTGCTTGGAGGAATGGTCACCCAAACATCCTCACAGATTTCAAATCCAAATTTAAATATTCCTGAATAAAATAATAAATCTGTTCCAAAGGGTACATTCTTTTGAAATGGGAGATATACTATTTCATCTGTTATATTAAGTCCTTCAGTAAACCATCTCTTTTCATAAAACTCAGAGTAGTTTGGTACAAAGCTCTTTGGAATAACTCCTAAAACTTTTCCATCAAATATTATAAAAGCACAGTTGTACATGCAGTTTTTGATTATAAGAGGAGCACCTACTGCAATTAGTATATCCTTAAGCTTTGAAAAATCACATAACTCCTTTAAAGCCTCCATAGAAGAGCTATATAATTTGCTATTTAAAAATAAATCTCCACAGGTATAAGAAGTTATAGAAAGTTCAGGAAATACTATAAGTTTTGCTTCTGTATTTAAAGCTTTATCTATACAGTTCTTTATATTTTTCAAATTAAAACTTACATCAGCCACATTTGTAACAGGACATGCAGCCGCAACGTTTATAAAATCCTTAGAAGGAGAGTAAGTTGTATCTTTCATGTTTAAAAACCTCCAAACTTAAATAGTAATCAGTAGCCAGTGACCGATTACCAGTAATTATAATTAATAATGAATGTAAAAAAGTTGGCTGAAGGCCGACTTTTATTATATATATTAGTATAACTCATAGTTGGTAAATTTAACATAAAGGCAGAAAAAAATCTATAATCGCTAAATATGCATTTTCTAATAGGTAGAAAACTGCCAAAATAATATTCAATTATAAAACCCAGTAGAAAGTGCTCTGCATCCTATTGGGTTTATTGTATCAGTTTGTAGTTTTTCGATTCATTACTTATTATTTTCAGAATAAAAATTTAGGGCTTCTCCGATAAATTTAGATGCACCACTGCTATATTTCTTATCGATTACTTTGATATACTCAGGCTTTGATAAATAAAAATCAGCCATAAATCCCCAATAGTTATCTCCCACATCCACTTTTAAAGATTCATGTTGTTTTTTAGTTATATCTGCAATTTCCTCAATAATTTGTTGAATATATTTTGAAGAAGGATCTTTGCTTAAATCAGATGTAAGATTTTTATATAATGTATTTATTTTAGGCTGCTTATCTCCTAAATAATTTTTTAGGGCTTCTCCGATAAATTTAGATGCACCATTTCCATACTTCTTATCAACTTCTTTTATCCACTTAGGAAATTCTAAATAAATTTGTACCATATGGTACCAATAATCATCTCCAAGCATATCCATTTTGAAAATTTCATAATCTTTTTTAGCTGTATTAGTTATTTCTTCAGCAATTTGTTGAATTTCTTTTGAAAAAGGATCTTTACTTAAGTCAGATACAAGCTTTTTATATAGTTCTTTTAATTTAGGATGCTTATCTTCCAAGCAATCTTTTTTAAACTTATCATATTGTTCTGCTATAGTTAACATATCACTATTAAAATTTTTCTTTATAGCTTTAGCATATTTTTCAATGCTTCCATATTGCTTTATTGCCATTTTGGCAATCTCTGATTCCTTAGATTTGGATGTTTCAATAAATTTATTATATTCATCTATACTGCCCCAACTTTTAATTACCTTATCCTCATGTTCTATTTTAAATTCTTCCAATACATTAAAATACTCACTCATATCAAATTCTTTAAAACTCATTGTGTTTTCTCCTTTTAATGTTTTATTTATAAGCTCTATTAAACCATTTAATCTGTTGCGTTTTAAAATAAGCAGCTTTTTATGACTTTTTAGTGATTGCATTTTATCAAAGTGGGGACTAGCCATGATTTCTTTAACTTCTTTCAAAGGTATATCAAGTTCTTTAAAAAATAAAATTTGCTGCAAGGTTTTAAGAGCCTCATCGTCATAAAGTCTGTAACCTGTGTCAGTGATTTCGCTTGGTTTTAATAATCCAATTTCATCATAGTAATGTAGTGCGCGCACACTTATTCCTGTTAAATCAGAAACTTGTTTTACTGTTCTCATTGCTGCACCTCCAAGTTTGATTTTAGAGCTGTCAATACTATCCAACACTCCGCCGGCTGTGAGTTTTTGTCAATATAGTGAAGCTCTATTTTTATAGTACACTATCACGCGGTGTTAGGGTCAACACTTTTTTATCGTTGATATTTTAGTTATGGTAAATGCATAATAGACATACTGGTAACAAAGAGTTAAGCTATATTTACATAATTTAGCTAAAAATTGAAGAACATAATTTGATAAAATCATGGAAGAAAATTTATCTACTAAAATAGTTGGCTTGAAAAATGGAGAAGCTTTTAATATAAACAGCAATGAAATAAAAAATGTGTGCACCGGGCTTAGTTAATGTATATTTTACTAAGTAGATATGATTTTAAGAATGAAAAAGTAATATTATAAACGCTCTAAACTCTAAACTGAGATTAGAGCGTTTAATTTTATAGTATTTAAATTTCCATATTTTGAAGGATGTTGAGGTTATTTGTAGAATAATGGTATTATAGGAAGAGAAATTACATATTGTCAGTATTTCCATAATGCGTAATTCGAAAGACATAAGACTTTAATAATTATGAAATACCTTTAAGAAGGATAGTGAGATAAATAATGAATAATGAAATAATAAAAAAAGAATTTGAAAATGCCAATTCAGCTATTGAATCAATATTATCAGTGGCAGTTGAGAGTATTGAATTGAGTGATAGTTTACCCATTTTAGATGAAATTCCAGATTCTAATAAAGTATTTAAAGGAAAACTGTCAGTATTATTTGTTGATATGAGAAAATCAACGGATTTGACAGATGAAATAAAATCTAAAAAGATGGTCAAGGTATACCGCTCATTTATTCGATTAGTTATTCAAGCCATTCGCTATTCAGGTGGATTTTGTAGGCAGTTTGCAGGTGATGGTGTAATGGGCGTTTTTCAAGATATTACAGAGGGTGAAAACACGATTTCATCTGAGGTACAAGCAGTTAGAGCAGGAAGATATATTATAACTCTGATAGACTTTTGCTTAAATCCACTACTAAAACAGTATATGGATTTAACAATTTCTTGTGGAGTTGGTATATGTACTGGTACAGTTATGATAACGAAGGTAGGCATGAGAGGGAAAGAGAGCGATAGTACCGCAGAAAATGAATTAGGTATTACATGGGTTGGTCCCACTACAAACTATTCAAGTAGGCTCTGTAGCCTTGCACAAGCTGGAGAAATCTTTATAGATGAAGCTACATTTGAAAGGACTGAGAAAAGTAATGAAATATGGAAAAAAACAACAAGAATCAAAGCGGATAAAGCTTATCATGGATATATTGCGCTAGATTATTATCTGTCACTTGATAAAGAAATTGAAGCCCAGCCTATTAGAGGAGAAGATAGAGTAGATGAGACTACATTTGTACAGGAAATCTTTGATGAAACTCAAGAAGAGGCATTAAGACTAATAGGAGAGATTTCTAAAATCTCTATTGATTTTGGGAAAAAACTACAACAAATAACTGAAAAAGAAAAATTATTAAGCGAGAAACAAAAGACCCTTATAGAAAAGGAAAGGCTAGTAAAGCAAGTAGAAGCACAACTAGAAACAAGAAAAGCTACATTGAGTGATTGGGAAAGTCGTCTTAAGAATGAGGAACATTCTTTACATATTAATATTATAAAGAAAGCACATTGTAAAAAAGATTTCACTATTGAAATGGGGAAGGATTTTTGGAAATCTGAATTAGAATATGCGGGTATAACAGGAAAATTAATCGGGAAAAGTGAAACAGAAGTTAAAAAAGATGTATGTTATGCTTTAGTTAGCATTTATCAAGATTTACAAATGTGGAATGAGGCATATTTTGCATTATGCATACAAGCGGAGTATTACTCATGGATACATGCCTTCACTATAGAGCAAATTGTTAATAATTCTAAAATGGGAACCACCATTAAAGAAATAATTGAAAAAAGATTACAAACTGCATTATTTCCAGGCCTTGGAGAGGAATTGCTAAAAGGTCTAGATTTTTTGAAAAGGAGTGGATATTGATATGAATGGGGTTAATAATTTAAAAAAAATAGAAAAGGATGATGCCATAAACATTTTAGATAGAACAATTGGGTTTGTTACTAACTGTGATAGTAAGGCTTCAGTTTTACTTGGTGTTTTTGGTGTACTATTGACAATACTTTTTTCAAGTGATGGAGTTACAGAACTTAAAAGTATAATTAAAATAGCGATAAGTGCTGGTACATGGTATGGAGTTCTATATTGCGTAATTTTAGTTTTTACATCAATTGTATTTTATTTTGGTATAGTTAAGCTGTTACAGGTGTTATTTCCAAAGATAGATTGTGATGAACTTAAACAAGAAGATTTAGAGTTAAACTCGAACATATTTTTTGGAGGTATTTGTAAAAATTCTACATACAAGCAATATAAAGATAAAATGATGAAGTGTAATCAAGATGAGTATCTAAATGATATTATCTCACAAATATATCTAAATTCAGTAATCTGTGATAGGAAATATAAAAATTTTAAGATTGGAGTAGTAGTAGCTCTTATAGGTTTTTTGAGCTTTATAGCAGTATGGGGAATTGGAATAATAGTATATTAGAAAAGGGGGTATTTTATATGGTTGATTATGACTATAAAGCAGGAAAAAAGCGAGTTAAAGAAATATTGGACAATAAATTAGAGGTTATTGAAAAAGATAAAGTGCCATCAGACGAAGAGCTCACTTTTAATAATGGATATTATAGTTGGGTAACAGGTGTTTTTATAGATATTCGAGATTCTTCATCCCTGTTTTCAGATGAAGATAAAGAGAAGGTTTCAAAAATAATTAGAAGCTTTACATCAGAAATCATTGAGATTTTACGAGATGATGATAATTTAAGAGAAATAGGTATTCGTGGCGATTGCGTATATGCAATATATACTACACCATACAAGAGTGATATATACGAGATGGCAAACAAGTCATTTTATATTAATACTTATATGAAAATGCTGAATAAATTATTATCAGATAAAAAGTTTCCCACTGTTTCAGTAGGTATAGGTATTGCAACGGCTCAAGAGCTTGTGGTTAAGGCTGGTAGAAAAGATGTTGGAATTAATAGTAAAGTGTGGATTGGGGATGCCGTCACGAAAGCTTCTAATTTTTCGGCATTAGGTAGCAAAAATGGTCTTAGTGCAATTGTGTTTTCAAGTTGCAGTTATAATAATTTTATAGATGAATTGATTAGCAAAAGCGGCGAAAAAGCAAAGGATTGGTTTACAAAACATTCAACTACAGAATATGGAACGTATTATGATGCAAATATCATTATTATAGGATTTAATGACTGGATTGATAATGGGATGAATGAATAAATATATTTTAGTTTATCATTATCCATAAAACTTGACTTGTTGTGCTGAAAATAGGAAACTAAGTTATTCTCCCCATTAGGCTAATAATAGGAAGCTGATGTAGTCACAAAAAACACCTGAATATTGAATAAGATTTGGGATAATGAATGGTGAACCGTACCATAAGTAAATGAGGTTTTTAGTATTAGACATTGATTTTACTTGGCTAAGGCTATTTTTATTAATAAAAATACCGTATCATAAGTAATAAATGCTCAAATATAAAATAGTTATATTATTTAGAAAATGGTATAATAAAATTATTATTTTATGAAATAAAACTAGGAGGGTTTATATGGGGATACAACCAACAAATGCTGGTATAGATTTTCAACAAAGAGTATCTGCATGGTTTATAATTTGTATGTTGTTTCAAGTAGATATTGAAAATGTACTGAATTTAAATATTAATAGTTCAATTAAGGATATTACATTTGAATCAAATGATAAAATTGATGATTTAGTTATAACATCTAATAACAATAGAAAAATATATATGCAAATGAAACGTACCATTAACTTAAGTGAAAATGAAGGTAGTGAATTCTATAGTGTATGTCAACAATTTGTGAATCAATATTTACAAAACGATATTGATGATTTTGCATATATTCTAGTTACGAGTAAAAATTCTTCGAATAATATATCTGAAACTTTAAGAAGATTACTTGAAGGTATTAGGACAGCAAATAGTTTTTTAATTACTAAGGAGTTTAATAAAAACGAACAAGATGTATTTAGAAAAATTGATAGAGTAATAAAGCAAATATATTTAAATAGTACAGGTAAAGAAATAACAGAAAAAAATTTATTAGAGATATTAAAAAAAACACATGTAGAGATATTTGATATAGAAAATGGGCAGAGTTATGAAAAAGTTGTAAAATTGTATTTATATAATAAAATCAACGTAGATGTAAATTTGTTTTGGAGTTTTATGATTAAAATGGCCTTACAGTTAGCATCTGGTAGACAGACACTTAATAAGAAGTATTTAGATGAAAAATTTGAAGACTATTTAAAAAAACATAAAGAAAGTAATGGTAGTAATGAATTAATTAGTATGATAGGGCAGTTTGATTCACTGGAAGTAAGAAAAGATTATATTTTAGCTCTACAGAACCAACAAATAGATTTACTTTTTAATTTAAAAAATGAAATTCAAGATAATAATAAACTATATATTATAGAATTGTTCAGATTTAATGAAACTGGTAAAAAAGAATTAAGATATGAAGAACCTTATTTTTTAACATTAACCAATGGAATTAAATTAGAATTGGTTTATAGAAGTGCCACAGAACAAGGAATTGAGAGATTTATTTCAAGTAAAGAGTATAAAGATAGGTTTGAAGAATATGCTGTAGTTTATATCGGAAGCAATGATAGTGATGATGAAAATCAATTTGAAAAAATACATAATGATTTACTTTTGAAGTACCTTAATGAAAAAAGTAATTGTTTATGTTCTAATTGTGGTAAAGCAATTTTTCAAGAAGACTCTTTGTTAATTGAAATTGATAATGATAATTGTGAAGCAGATATTGGTATGATACATAAGGAGTGTTTAATACCTGTAAATAGAGTGCTTGGAATAGCAAAAATGCCATCCGTTAGAGATTATAAATTTTTGAAAAATTTTGATGTAAATTTGTGGATAAAGGAAATTAAAGACGGACAGTTTTGTTATAACGGTGCAAGAATATTAAATCAATCAATTAATCCACTTGTAGTGGAAACTGATACTAATTTATTGTTGGGTAGTTATTGTATTAAAACATTATTAGAAGATGGAACATATAAATTTGCTACTAGAAGAGGAAACATAGATAGAGTTAGTAAAAAAGATGCAGAGGATTTTGCAAATGAATTAAATGAAAATATAAAAACTGGGCAAATAGAAAAAAATCCTATTTGCTATTCAAGTAAAAGTTTTATTTTTGGTAGTTACACTACACTTGTAAGTCAACTAGGTGGCACAGAAGAATATATTGAATGTAAAAAATCAGAGGTAGTGAAATATAATGAATCTATAGCTAAGTTGCATAATAAATGCAAAAATTTCTATACCCCATTAATATACTTAGTAATTGATGAAAAACCATTGATAGTCAGTGACATATTTCCTTTATTTACAAATCCGCTTGAGCTTAATTTATATTTAGATAATTTTGAAAAAGTTAATATTAAGATTAAGGAATATCAAGTTGCTATTATTAGAGATGATAAAGAGTTTTGTTTAACAATAATGAACTTAATAAATAAAGGTATACGACCTATAATTGATATTAAATTTGGAAAGAACAATGAAATTATCCAAGGATATGTTGTACATACTATGTATGAAATGATGTTAATGCATAAAATGAAAATGCAGAAACATTAAGGTATATTTATAATACAAAAAGAAATTATACATGAAGAAATGATATCTAAATATTAATCGTAAAAACCTCACTTAGTGCCGATACGGTGAACCGTACCACAAGTAACGGCGGTTTTTTAGTTATAAATTGAAACGGTAGAATTCTGAATATGCTAGTTTATAAGATAAGATCATATTATTCTTAAGGAGAAGATTATATGAAAATTTCACGTGAATGCATTCACTGTCTTGCTAGACAAGCAGTAGAAATAGCTGAAGAAGCGACAAGTAATGTATCAATGCAAGAAGATATAATAAAAAGGTCTTTGAAAGAATTAGGAGAAATGGACTTCAATGAAACAGCACCTGAAATAGCTTTTAGGATGCATCAACATGCTAAGAATATTACTGGTGTTAATGATCCGTATTCAAGATTAAAGGAACAGTACAATGAAATTGCTAAGGAGATTTATGAGAGAATTACTGAAGAAAAATGGTTGGATAAGGCAGAAGATCGCTTCGATATGGCTTGTAGGCTGGCTATTGCAGGAAATATTATAGATTTTTCAGTTGGACTAAAGCTAGAGCAGTTAGATATTGTTAAGTCTGTTGAGGAAAGTATCAAACATGATATTTTTGGTACTGGAATAACTGCTCTACGAGAAGCAGTAGAAAAGTCCAAGTATATTATGTATATTGCTGACAATTCTGGTGAAATCATATTTGATAAATTTCTATTAGAGAATCTTCCAGTAAACAAGGTTACTTATGTGGTAAAGGGAGGTCCAATAGTTAATGATGCAACTATGCACGACGCAATAAGTACAGGTGTTGTAGACTTAGTAAAAGTTATTGACAATGGGCATTCAGCACAAGGGACGATATTAAAAGATTGCTCAAGTACATTTAAGAGTGAATTTAGTAAAGCAGATCTTATTATAAGTAAAGGACAAGCGAATTTTGAGACATTGAGTGATATTAAAGATAAGACTATATTTTATCTATTGCGAGCAAAATGCAGTTCAGTTGCTTCTGCTATCGGTTGTAAACGAATGGACTATGTGCTTACAAGTTACTAGAGTAAATTTCTTAATTAGATGCTTTAGATATGATATCAGGTACAGCACTTAAATACTTATTTTAAAACCGCCGATACTTATAGTGAGGTGAACCTTATCACAAGTAAAGTTAATTATTTTATTATGATTACAACTTCTAATTATCCATATAATGCCTATAAGGTTCGTTGATTATAGATCTAAGGTATTTGAGTATTGTATATGCAAGTGTGAAATAGAGAACGCTTAAATAAACATTAAAAGAGAGTGAAAATAATGGATGTCAGAATAAGAAAAGCAACTTTGAAAGATATAAATACGATTAGCAAAATATATGCTTTAAGTTGGAAGTCTGCCTATAATAAAAATATACATAAATCACTTTAGAATCATATATATAAGTTAAGGGGAGGTGCACAAAATGGAAAAGAAGCAGTATATCTGTCCAAAGTGCGGTAACAATGAATATGAAGCAGATCAATTTCAAGCAACGGGAGGAAATTTTGCAAAGATATTTGATGTACAGAATAAGAAATTTACTACTATTAGTTGTAAAAGATGTGGGTATACAGAATTGTATAAAACACGGTCTTCAGATGGATGGAATGTCTTAGATTTCCTTATAGGTAACTAGCCTAAATTTAATACTTAAAAATAGTAGCTATCAATTTGCGGTTGGAGCTGCTATTTTTTTGAGATTTTTTCTATAAGCAACACTATTAATAATAAACTAATAATTTAAAAATATAGTAATTCAATATATTGGGATTATAATCATAATTGGTATATAATATTAATACGAACTTATATAATGAAGCGTCATAACAGTAATATATTACGAAGTTATAATGAATTGATACTTAAATTATAAAGGGTGATTTTATGGAGGATATTAAAAAATTAATAAAAGATTTAGACTGGAATAAACCTGAAGATATAACACATAGGGCAATGAAAGAACTATTTAAAGTCAATGAAGAAGAAGCAATATTATTAGCAGATCAATCAAATGACTCATGTAGCAAATGTTGTTGGTATAATGCATCGATAATATTAAAAGAAATAGGTTATCCAAGAAATAGACTAACGCTACCTTATTTGATGAGTTGGTTTCAAGATGTTAATTGGCCAGGTGTTCCCAAAATTATAGAACTGCTTAAAGGCATAGATATAGAAATTTTAATACCACATATAAAATACGCCATGGAGAAAGCATTGAAGGAAGAAGATGATTTTTGGGCATTTGGTATCTTACGCCTATTAGATGAACTGAATATACCTAGCTCTAATTTTAAAGAAAATGGCCTTTTTAATCAGTTGGTTAAATTATCACAAGTGGAATAATATTGGTTCGTAATGTTAAAATCTTGCGACACAAGAATAAGATATTGTGAATTTCTTAAATGAACTCCAAAACAAAAAATATTAAAATTTTAACATTACTAATTAATAAAGGGTTGATTGAATCAACCCTTTTAAATGATAGGTTATAAAATATAATATTTAATCACTTTGCTTAAGAGAGAGAATACATAAACTTGTTTACACTCTAATAATAAAATTTTGACAAGCTATTACATTGGAAAAAAAGATGTAATTGAGTTTATGAATACGTCCACGCTTTTAGATAAATATCGATTCTTTTTTCGTATCAAAACTAGTTCTCTGCTAGAAAGCTCGCCATCTAGTTTATAGAAGCAAATATCTTGATTAAAGTTCATATAGCGTACTAAAGAATCTCGTATGAATGCAATTCCCATACCTTTGCAAGCAACATGATAAGATGTCATTAATTGATCTAGATACATTACTGCTTTTGGTACAAATCCAGCTTGTTGACACAATTTCATACTACGTGTATACATATCATTACCTTTTTTAAGTATCACAAAGGGCTCATTTGCAAATTTGTTTAACTGTACAGATGGAAAATCAGGTGACAGATGTCTATTCTCAGCTATATCCTGAAAGGATAAGCGATAGTGATTTAGTTCAGCGTTGATTTTATAATTTTTCGGAACCGCTAAAATGATATTTTCTTTGCCAATTACGTGATTTTCAAAGTGTTTTGTATCTAGATGACAACACTCTATTCCTAAATCAATTGTTTCTTTCATCAATTCTTCCTGTAAAGCAAAGGAGTTTACTTCAAGCAAATCCACAGTTATACCAGGGTGCTTACTTTTGAATTGTGCTATTATGTCAGGAAGTACAAAGGAGCAAAAGAAAGTTGAACCACCAATAGAAATTTTACCTGTTCTTAGAGTTGTTATATCTTGAAAGTACTCTTCAAGATTATTTTGAATGGCCTTGACCTGAAGGATGGCTTGTACATACATTTCCCCTGGCTCAGTTAAATGTATTGGTGTCGTACTTCTATCAAACAAAGGAACACCTAGTGATGTTTCTATTTTTTTGATATAAGCACTTAATGCTGGTTGACTGATATAAAGATTTTTTGCAGCTTTTGAAAAGCTACCTTCTTTATAAACCTCGTATACATAGTCCATTCCTTGAAACACTTCACTATCTCCTGCCTATAATTAAATTTGTATAATAATTATATAAATATACAAATTGGATTATATCATTTTGATGTGATATTATCAAGAAAAGGATAATATTTAAGGAGATGATATTTATGGGTTCACTTTCAATCCCAATGCTAATTATGCTTTATTTTTTAGTTTTTATAGCTGGATTTATTGACTCTATTGCTGGTGGCGGTGGGTTAATTGCACTTCCCGCTTACTTAATTACTGGCATGCCCGTTCATGTAGCCTATGGATGCAATAAGTTTTCTTCTGCCTGTGGGACTACCATTGCTACTATTAGGTTTTTAAAGAACCGCTCCATAGATATTTATATTGCAGCCGTTGCTGCTGTAAGTTCATTTATAGGTTCTGCTATAGCATCACAGATTGTATTAATCCTTGATGAGGAAATTTTAAAGAAGATGCTTGTTTTTATCATACCAGTTGCCGCTGTTATTATTTTATTTAATAGGAACTATGGAAGTGAAAATACTTCTAAAGAGCTTGGTGGTATAAAACGTTTTATTATAGCAGTATTAATAGGATTGCTTATCGGTTTCTATGATGGCTTAATTGGTCCTGGGACAGGCACTTTTGCTATTATTGCTTTTTCAGTGCTTATGAAATACGACTTAAAAACTGCGTCAGGTAATTCAAAACTTTTAAACCTTGCATCAAATTATGCATCCCTAGTAACATTTGTGATTGCGGGCACAATTAACTATAAAATAGCAATTCCAGCTGCTTTATGCGGGATTTTAGGAAACTATCTTGGAGCTGGTTTCGCTATAAAAAAAGGAGCCAAGTTTATTCGCCCGACGATGGTAGCGGTATTAGTTCTATTGTTAGTTAAGATGCTGTCGGATGTGTTTGTTTAACGATGACTATACAAAAATATATTTGTTGGATACAATAGATATGAAATTACTTATGATGAGGAGTCGTATAATATGAAATACTATTTTGCACCGTTAGAAGGTGTTACTGGATATATATATAGAAATGCATATCAAACTTTTTTTGGACAAATTGACAAATACTTTACACCCTTTATCTCACCAACTAGTAATAAGGGCTTTACCTCGAGAGAATTAAATGATATATTACCCGAACACAATCAAGGACTGACTGTGGTTCCTCAAATACTTACGAATAATGCTGAGTATTTCACTCGCACGGTGAACGAGTTAACTAAGTTTGGTTATGATGAGATTAATTTAAACTTGGGCTGTCCATCTGGTACAGTTGTTGCTAAACATAAAGGTTCAGGATTTCTTGCACAAAGAGAACAGCTGGATGAATTTTTAGAGGATATATTTTCAAAGGCATCAACGAAGATTTCCATAAAGACAAGAATTGGAAAGGATTCTCCAGATGAATTTTATGAGCTGATTGAAATCTTTAACAAGTATCCTCTGGAGGAGATTATCATTCATCCAAGAATACAAACGGACTTTTACAAGAATAAGCCGAATAGGTCGGTATTTAAAGATGCATTAGCGTTAAGTAAAAATCCTGTTTGCTATAATGGTGACATTTTTAATAGATCGGACTATAGGGAATTGACAGAAATGTATCCAAGTTTAGGCGCAGTAATGCTAGGTCGAGGCCTTATTGCAAATCCATCATTAATCGGAGAAATTAAGAATAATCATGTCGTAGATAAGCAGGTAATGAAGGCATTTCACGATGCAGTTTATTCAGGCTATCAGGAAATCCTTTCTGGAGATAGAAATGTATTATTTAAAATGAAAGAATTTTGGTTTTATATGATACACTTGTTTGTAGAGAGTGATAAATATGCTAAGAAAATAAGAAAGACAGATAGATTATGCGATTATGAGGCAGTTATATCGAGGCTGTTTCAAGAGCTTGATATAGAAGAAACACTTTTACGCGGATTTTAATATGATCAATATTGATACAAAAAATAGCATATTATTTTATAAAAAGATTATGATTAGATACAATTGCCCCAGTTGATTGTAGCAATTGTTTTAGCAGAGCAACAGATATTAAACAGTCTATCTCAAAATTTTATTTTGAGATAGACTGTTATTTTTCAGTGTGATTAAAATATACTCAGATGTGTGTTTATATGACTTTAAGAGGGTTGATATTAACTTATATTTAGATATTTATACCTAATAATACAATATATATAATATGGTATAATTACTATGTTGTTGTAATAATATAGTATATTTTGTATTAAAAATGAGCTTATAGATGATATTACATAGGAAAAAGAGTAAGGATAAATTGATGTTTGATTAATATATATACTAACGAATAATTTTAGTTTTTTTAGGATTAAATTTTTTAATGCAGGAATTGTGGAACTGGTTTAAAGGAGATTCCCTTATACGCAATGCAGTTGCAATAACTATAGCTAATATATTTATTGATTTGATTAGATTTTTATATAGGAAATATAAAATTACCAAAAACGAATCAGATTGACTGTTTAATTCACAATCTTGTTATTAAGTTCATTAACAATTATAAAGAATATTAATTTGGAGGTATAAATTTTGGGTAAGATTAGAAAGAAATTTGGTGCAGGTTCGCTTTCATTACTACTATGTATTATAGGAGTATTATTTACTTCTTCTTTTGGGGATAAGGGAGCATTTGGAGATGTTATTATAAAGCTTATAGGGCTGAAGGCATGGTCTAATGGAGATAGAGGAATACACTACACTATATATTATGCTCCTATATTTTTTATACCATCTGTCATTTTAGGAATGAAATTCAAAGATGATTCAGGTGCAAAGCTAGGTAAAATAATATCTTCAATTATGCTTATAGTTGTATTTTTAGTAATAATTTTTTTATCAGTAACAGCAACGGGTAGTGCGCAAATTTCTTAAATTGCATAAAATAAGGTAGTCCGCATATGCACTATCTTATTTAGTTCAGAAAATAAATTTTTTATAAAACTTGAAACATTTTAGATACTTAGCCCCTCTTATATAGTGTAAAGTATATAGCTATATGTTAAAAAATAATGAAATGTGGAAAAGAGGAATTAATACTCGGAGGTGTTTATGAAAAAGTTATATATAAGTATTAAAATAAGTGTAATATTGTATTTAGTGGTAGATCTTATGATTGCGTGCAATGTATTTGGTAATAAAATAATTGGCAATTATATGCCTTTATTTGCAGCTCCTATACTATTAATGCTTAACAGTAAATTTTATCAAAAAACTGAATATAAAAATAAAAAAGTAGATTCTATTTTTAATGTTATAGCAATTATTTTATTTATATTAATTATAGCTGTGACACTGATTAATTGGTAAATAAATATTTAGTTTTGTATAGTTATATGGGTTCTTAAGATATATATTCTTAATATATTTATTCAATAAATTAGAATTAGAGGAGTTTAAAGAATATGAAAATAAATATGAAAAAATTCTTTATATTTTCACTTATATTACTTATAATACCAATGTATTTTTACTATACAAAACCTAATATATGTTCAAAATCCTATGAAGGGATACGATGTGTTTGAAGGTGATTTATATATAAACAATGATATATTGAAAAATATTAAATTAGAATTTGATAAATTTAACAACTCACCAATTAGATATGATGATAAAAAAAGTAATACATTAACAACTTATGGATATATAATCATAAGTGATAACATGGATAAATTAACCATATTAGTAGCTGAAAAAGATATTAATAATGATTCTAAAAGTTGGCATTATGAAAATGGATTAATAATATCAGCACCAACTGATACAAAAGAAAATGCTATAAAAATTGCTGATCAGTTATTAACAAAACCTCATCAATAAATAAAAAATAATAGGCTATTAAGGAAATAGTGACATAAAAATACTTCTATTATTCAAAAGATTATATTTCTACATATTTCAAAAGGAGAAACTTCATGAAATTTAAATTTAAAGAAATAGTTAAAATCATATATTTTATTATGTTACAAATATCATTTGGATGTATGTATTGGGTTTCATATGGGTTTTTAACTTATTTTAAAGATATAATATATGACTTTATGATTTGCATTATTTTTATTTTGGGTATTGCTTTTCCTAATTTTTATATAAGTGAAAAATTAATAGATAATAAAAAATTAGCTACATTTCTGCAAATTAGTATTTTAGTTTTAGTAGCAAATATTTTATTTTCTAAATTTGGAAGCCCAATTATTATAGTTAAGTGAATCATCTATATTCAAGAGTTTATAGTATTAGACAGATTATTGGAGACTGTATAATAGTGATAACTTTCATATTTCTAAGTTATATATTTCGAAATGCTATGAATTATTTATTTTATTTAATATCATTTTTAAATGTGTAATAATTATAGTTTGATTTAAAATTAAATATATATTTACAAATATTTAAAGATGAAAAAAGTAATGGGTTATGATAAAGGTTTTAAACCGTTGAGGCTAAAAATTAGGTCGCAATTTTTAGTCAATTGATGTATAATGTTATTAGTGAAACTTCATAAATAAGGTTTCACTTCTAAAATTTTTAAGAAACAAAAAAGTTTAGAGATTTGCTGCAAACAAGTAATAGGTAAAGGAGGGGGTCGGCATGCTTACCACAACAGCTGCAATAATGTGGGTGATTATAGGCGGAGTTGCACTTGCTGTAGATTTAATTACTAGTAGTCTTTTATATGTATGGTTTACAGTAGGAAGCTTAGCAGCATTATTGGCACTTATACTTGGGTATTCATTTACAGTACAAGTCATAGCCTTCATAGCTGTTAGTGTATTGTTTTTAGCTATAGGATATCCTCTTGCAAAAGAAATTCTGAAAAAGTCCGTAGATAACATTCCTACAATGGAGGCAGGATATGTAGGTAGAGAAATCATTGTAGATAATGAAGTTATAGAAAGAGCCATGGTTAAAGTGGATGGAGTTTACTGGACAGTTAAAAACGAAGGAGAACCTATAAATAAGGGTGACAAAGTTAAGGTAACTGGAATAGAGGGCAATAAATTAATAATTAAGAAAATATAGGGAGGGTACTCATGTTATTTGGAAAAATATTTTTTATTATTTTGCTTGTAATTTTACTATCAATGGTTATTTCATCCATAAAGGTAGTTAACACAGGATATGTTTATATACTTGAAAGGTTTGGACAATTTTTTAAGGTGCTTGAGCCAGGTTGGCATTTTACAATTCCATTTGTAGACTTTGTAAGAAAAAAGGTTTCTACTAAGCAGCAGATATTAGACATTGAGCCACAAAGTGTTATTACTAGCGATAATGTTAAGATATCTATAGACAATGTTATATTTTATAAGGTTATGGATTCTAAAGATGCAGTATATAATATAGAAAATTATAAATCAGGTATAGTTTACTCAACTATTACAAATATGAGAAATATAGTTGGTAACATGACTTTAGATGGAGTTTTATCAGGAAGAGATCGAATAAATAATGAACTTTTAAAAGTTGTAGATGAAATTACAGATGCCTATGGAATTAAAATATTATCCGTTGAAATCAAAAATATAATTCCACCTGCAGAAATTCAGCAGGCAATGGAAAAACAGATGAGAGCAGAAAGAGATAAGAGAGCTACTATTCTTCAGGCAGAAGGCCAGAAGCAAGCTGAAATTGCAAGAGCAGAAGGAGAAAAGCAATCTAAAATTTTACAAGCTGAAGCAGAAAAGGAAGCAAATATTAGACGTGCAGAAGGTCTTCGTGAATCTCAATTACTTGAGGCTGAAGGTAAAGCTAGAGCTATAGAAGCTATTTCAGAAGCTGAATCAAAGGCAATTGAAAAGGTTAATAAGGCAATTATAGAATCTGGTACAAATGAAACTGTTATTGCTTTAAAGCAAATAGAAGCGCTACAGGAAATGGCTAAAAATCCAGCTAACAAGCTTATATTACCTAACGAAGCGGTTTCTTCACTAGGAAGCATAGCTGCAATTGCTGAAATGCTAAAAGACAAGAAATAAAATAATGTTTATAAATTTAAAGGAGTATGTGCTATAAAATCATACTCCTTTTTTATGTGTAATTTATTATATTTTATATAACAGGATGTCCACTTATTTTTAATAGTTCTTCGTTAGTTAATGCTGCTTTGTTCTCATTTACCAATACAAGCAAATAATCTCCAGAATGGATTGTTGTACTTCCATTTGGTATGAGTTCTTTTTCTCCTCGTTTAACTCCAACAAGTAAGCAATCAGATGGTAAATCTAAATCTTTAATTTCCTTTCCATCCATTTCACAATCTAAGCAAACGGGCACTTCTAATATTAGCTTGCCTTTGCTCTCTTCTGTAAATTCTTCTTTGCCATTGTTCTTAAGCAATCTATCCAGTAATGATTCATATATAGGTTCTGATTTTAATAAGTCAGCTACTAAATAGGCCACTATAGATATAACGCTTAAAGGGAGTAGATGGGAAAATGAACCAGTCATTTCTGTAATTAATATACTACCTGTAATAGGAGCCCTTACAATAGCAGTAAAATATCCTGCCATAGCAAGTATTATAAAGTTATTAATAAATTCAGGATTAAATCCAAAGAAGTTTACTAATACATTCCCATAAATAGCACCAGTTAAAGCTCCCAAAACTAATAATGGAAAGAATATTCCGCCTGGAGCTCCTGAACCATAACTTATCATTGAAAATATAAACTTTCCAAGGAAAACAATTAATAACATTTTCATTGAAAAACTGCCGTGAATTAATGATTCTATAATTGGGTGTCCACCACCAAGAACCTCAGGAAGAGTTAAAGCAAGTATTCCTGCAATTAAGAAAGGAATCATAGGTCTAAACTTTACAGGGAGCCATTTTTGGTTTCTATAAATAGTTTGAGTTTTTAATAAAGTGTAATTATATATAACTCCAAATATCCCTACAATAATTCCAAGAAGTATAATGTATCCGTAACTCTTAAGAGGAATGGGGGTGATATTTTCAAAGTTAAAAACAGGTTTTAAGCCAAAAAAGTTTTTTGAAATAAAATCCGCAGTTAAAGATGCAGACATAGCAGATAATAGTATTAAGGGAGAAAAGTGTTTATGAACTTCTTCAAGTGCAAACATTACTCCAGCTAAGGGAGCATTAAATGCAGCCGCTAGTCCAGCACTAGCTCCACTGGTAATTAAGTATTTTTCTTCAATTTTAATTCTTTTAAAAACCCTACTAACTCCTTGTCCTACAGCAGCACCAAGTTGGATTGAAGGACCTTCACGTCCTAAGGATAAGCCAGCACCTATTGAGATAACTCCACCTATAAATTTTTTAATAACTACAGGTAGCCAATTCATTTCAAGCTTTCTCATTAATATACCTTCTACTTGAGGTATACCACTTCCACTTATCATAGGCTCATTTTTTACAAGAGTGCCAACTATGTAGGCAGCAATAATAAGTACTACAAACCATATAGATATAAATTTAATATTTCCATTTAAATTTAAAATAATATGTTGCCTAAATTCTTCAGTCTTCTCTAAAGTAAGTCTATAAAGTACAATTAAAAGTCCAGATAAGATTCCTACAAAGATTCCTTCAATCATAAGCTTAAGTCTAAAGCTGTGAAAATGGGACAAAGTTGAGTAGGTATCATTTTTGGTACACGTTTGCATATATTTTTATTCTCCTATTCTATAAAAATTTAAACAATTTCCTCTTAAGTATAGACTTATAAGGGAAAACAATCAAATTTACGTATAACCCTAATAAAACAGGAAAGTAAAAACTTAAAGGAAAATTGCTAAAAATTCAATATAAACATTGAAATAATACTGGTAAAATTTTATAATTTTATTATAGTGTTTTTCTAAATATTTACTTTATAGGATGGGAGTGGCAATAATGAAGATATTAATGTTAAGCTGGGAGTACCCACCTAATAACATAGGGGGATTATCCAAACATGTATATAATTTGAGCCAAGAACTTAGCAAATTAAAACATGAAGTACATGTTATAACCTGTGAAGAAGGCACATCACCATTATATGAAAAAGACAATGGTGTATGGGTTCATAGGGTTGCCTCTTATAATATTGACACCACAGATTTTGCAAAATGGGTAATGCATCTTAATTTTGCAATGATTGAAGAAGCTACAAGACTTATTAGGGAAGTTGGAAGATTTGATATAATACATGCTCATGATTGGCTTACAACATATACTGCAAAAGCTTTAAAGTGGTCATTTAGCAGTCCACTTGTATGTACTATGCATGCTACAGAGCAAGGAAGAAATAATGGCATAAAAACAGAAATGCAGCGATATATATCAAATGCAGAATGGCTTTTAACTTATGAATCATGCAAAACTATAGTATGTAATGAAAACATGAAAAATGAAGTAGTAGAACTGTTTAAAACTCCTGCAGAAAATATATGGATAATACCAAATGGAATAGGTACAGAAAAGTTTAATATACCTTTTGATGAGGAAGCATTTAGAAGCAAATATGCATCATCTGAAGAAAAGATTATATTATTTTTAGGAAAACATTCTTATCAAAAAGGAATTCATCTTTTAATAGAAGCTATTCCTGAAGTAATTTCGGCATATTCTAAAGTAAAATTTTTAATAGTAGGAAAAGGGCCTATGACAGAAGAGCTTCAGGATAGAATAAGCTGTATGAATTTAGAACACAAGGTTATTTTTACTGGATATTTAGGGGAAGAGGAAAAAATTAAACTTTATAGAGTATCAGATATAGCGGTAGTTCCATCTATGTATGAACATTTTGGTACAACAGCATTAGAGGCAATGGCAGCTAATTGCGCAGTTTTAGCTTCTGACATAGGTGGACTTAGTGAGATAGTGGAGCATAAGCAAAATGGATTAAAGTTTATTTGTGGAGTTAGAGAAAGTTTAAGAGATAATTTATTAGAGCTTTTAAATGATGATAATCTAATAGAAAAGCTTAAGAAAAGTGGTAAGAAAGAAGTAGATAAAAGGTATTCATGGTATAATACTGCTAAAATTACAGAACAGCTTTATAAAACTGTAATAAGTGAAGTAGAAGGAAGTCCATGGGCAAGTTGGCCAGAGGAGGAAGAAAAGAAAAAATTACAAGAAAAACTTAAAAAGGAAAAAGAAAAGGCAGCAGAACTTAAAAAGCAGCTTCGAGAATTACAGGCGGCAAAACCAGATAAAGTTAAAGAAGCTGAAGCTTCTAAAGTAAGTAAAACTGAAAAAGCTAAAAAAGCTACAAAGACACCGCGAAAAAAGCAAATAGCAGCCAAGGGCATAGTTAAAGAAGAAGCAGAAAAAATAATTAATACTTAATGGTCAATTTTTAATAGAGAATTGATGAAAGTCAGCCAAGGCTGACTTTTTAAGTTTAATTAAATACTTGAACAATGAAGAGTATAAGGTTAATATTTTAATGTAGAGGTGAAATTATGAAGAATAAAGCAATTATAATTGAAGACGAGGATAATATTAGAGGATTTATAAGAATAAATTTTCAAAGAGATAACTTTACGGTATTTGAAGCTGCTTCAGCGGAAGAGGGAATGAGAATAATTAATTTAGAAAAGCCAGACATAGTTTTATTAGATGTAATGCTTCCGGGTATGAATGGCTTTAACGCTTGTGAGTTAATAAGAAAAAAATTTCCACACATTGGTATAATTATGCTTACAGCACGTGGACAAGATATGGATAAAATAATGGGATTGGAGTATGGAGCTGATGATTATATAGTAAAGCCATTTAACCCTATTGAACTTTTACTGAGAACTAAAGCCATATTAAGACGTATGAAAGAAATAAAACAAGATGATAATAGGCAAATACTTAATAATGGTCCTTTTAAGATAGATACCTATTCCAAAATAGTATATAAAAATGACATTGAATTATATTTAACACCTAAAGAATATATGCTTATGAAAATATTTATTGAAAGTCCAGGCAAAGCATTTACCAGAGATGAACTTTTAGATTTGGTTTGGGGATATGAGTTTATTGGTGATACAAAAATTGTTGATGTTAATATTAGACGGCTAAGAGCAAAAATTGAGGAATCTTCATCTAGTCCAATGTATATTGAAACTGTATGGGGGACAGGGTATCGTTGGAGAAAGGAATAAAGTATATGGAGGATAAAGAAAATAAAAAAGAACAATTTAAGAGTATAAAAAGGAGAATGCTTGTTAATTTTATGCTGGTAATTTTTATAAGTGTAGTTGCATTTGAAACTTTATTAATTAGTTTTACACGATACTATTTTTACAACAATGCAGAGGGGATTTTAACTAATCAAATAAAGTTATCAGCTGATTTTTATAATAGATATTTTTCAAACACCTCCCTTCAAGATAATATAATAGATAATATAGATATATTTTGGAAGCAAACTACAGCTCAAGTTGAAATTATTGATTTAAATGGTAAGGTTTTAATGGATTCCACAGGAGTTATACCAGATAAAAAGGAAGATGGGGCTGACTTTCAAGCAGCTTTAAAGGGAGGAAAGGGAAAGTGGATAGGAAAATCTAATTATGATAGCCCAAGGACTATGGCTATTTCATATCCTCTAATGTCTAATAATAATATTGTAGGTGTATTAAGATTTACAACTTCATTAGAAGAAATAGATAAAACTATAAATATGATTAATTCTATATTTTTATTTATAGGTTTAACTGTAATAATAATTGGAGGGATAGTAAGTATCTTTTTATCCTATAGCATAATACATCCAGTGAAGGAGCTTAAGAAGGCTGCTGAGGAAATGGCAAGTGGTAATTTAAAGATACGTGTAAAAGAAATGAGAAATGATGAACTTGGCAGGTTAGGAAACACCTTTAATTATATGGCAGATGAAATCCAAAAACGTGAAACCATAAAAAATGAGTTCATATCATCTGTGTCTCATGAATTAAGAACTCCTCTTACAGCTATTAAAGGATGGGCAATAACACTAAATAGTGATGCTGGTGCAGATAAGGATATTCTTAAAGATGGTTTAAAAATAATTGAAAATGAAAGTGAAAGATTGACTGGAATGGTAGAGGAACTTTTAGATTTCTCTAAGTTTATTTCAGGAAGAGTTTCACTTCATAAAGAATTAGTACAAATTGAAAATACCATAGAATATATAGAAAAATATATGAAGCCTAGAGCAGAAAGAGAAAAGATAAACTTTGAAGTTAAGTTTAAAGAAGGTTTACCTTTAGTAGAAGTTGATTTAAGCAGAATTAAACAGGTATTAATTAACTTACTTGATAATGCTTTTAAGTTTACTGATAAAGAAGGAAAGGTTTCTTTAGAGGTTATAGAGAAGGGAAAATATATAATTTTTTCTGTAAAAGATAATGGCTGCGGCATTAGCACAGAAGATCTTCCTAGAGTTAAAGATAAGTTTTATAAAGGCAAAAATAGCAAATCTCAAAATGGCTTGGGGTTATCTATTTGTGATGAAATAATAAGTATGCATAAAGGAGAATTAACTATAGAAAGTGAGCTTGGAGTAGGAACTACAGTTTTAGTTAAGATACCGGTTATAAAGAAATAAATTTAGGGGTTAGAAAAATGAAGTTTATAAGAGTTATTATAATATTAATATCAATTTTTTTGCAAGGATGCAGCCCAATCGATATTAATGTAGAGAATAAAATTACACCTCCTAAACACTCGGAATTACATGTTAAAGGTGTATGGAAGATTGAAGAATATAAGTCTTTAAATAGCAAAGTAAATGAAGAGAAATTTAAAAATTACATAGATAAAGTTGTAATTATTGATGAAAATATAGCTGCAGTGGATGATGAAGTTTTTTTAAATCCTAAGTATAAGGTTAAAAGTGTATCAGCTAACAATTTTTTTGAATATAGACATAATATAGACCATAAAAGTATTGGAATAAAAGGGGAAAACGTAGATATAATTTCAGTGTCAGATAGTAACCAGATTGTTTGTGATTTTATTAAAATAAGTGATAATCAATTGGCTTTATATAAAGATCAAGGATTGTTATTAATGAATAAGATATCAAATAATACGGATGAATATATAAGTAAACTTAATTTAAATGATACTAACAATAATTTAAACAATCGTTTTAAAGAAGATAAATTATTGAGATCCGGAGTAATTTTAGGTTTAAGATCTGATAACTTAAAGGAGAGTAAATCAGAGTATAAAACATTATGGATTTCATCTCGTAATAGAAAATTACAAAATACAATAGAACTTTCGCAGCTTTTTGTTCCTAGAAGAAGTGGTTTTTGGGAAGTAGGAGTGGACAGAGAGACTAAGGATGGAAAGCTTATACAAAGCCTATATGCACATCCAGTTATAGAATTTATTAAAGACGGTACTTTATCAAAGGATGAAAACACTCTTCAAGAATCCTTACAAAGAAATATTACTTTTATAGGTAACGATTATATGTGTACAGAAATTCAAGAAAATGGACAGTTTCAGGTTTTGCCTATTGATAATATCTCCATGGCAAAGGGAGTTAATATTTCAGATTTAATATCAGGAAATGCTAATGATACTTTGACTCGTTCACTTAACGCCTTTCGTGCTGCACAGGATAAGAAGAAAGTTAATGAATTAGAAAAACAAATGCGTAAAGATAATTTTACAGTGGTAAGAGGAAATGGACATTGGGTGATGAAAGGAAGACTAAATTACATTTCGCCTAGTGATAATAAAAAATTTGAAGATTTTATAATATATGGGGCTCCACTATCAACACTTATTAACTATGATGAATTATTTGTGCCTTGGAGTGAAGTAAAAGCAAGGGTGCCTGAAGCTGTTGATGTGTTTACTTCTCCTAATAAAGAAATTGCTTTGATAGTTACTAAAAATTATATTTATGTATACTCCATTATAAATGGACATTTATCAGAGCAGCCTATTGATAAAATAAAAATTCAGGAAAATGAGTCAATTATAATGGCTGAGTGGGCTACTGGCGATTATGTGGAAAAGTGGAATGAGATTATAATGAATACTAAAAAATAATATAGTATGCTAAGGCTTTTAACTTAGCATATTATATTTATTTTGTTAGATGATACTAGAATATTGTAACTAAATTCTAGTATTAAATATTATTAATCTTTTTTAGCAACATATAGTTTTTTAGAATTATCTATAGTAGCAAGATAAATGTTTGATATATCAGATACATTATACATAGATAGATTACTCATAAGCCATTCTTTATCTACCCCTGATTTAGTTAAATTTTCTTCAAATAATTTACCATCATTAATAATAACTAGAGGTAAATCTATAGCTTTAGCAGTAAGCTTTAAATCTTTTGGAGTAACTGGTCTATGAAATTCTTTTTTTATAATACTAAAATGACCATTAGGCTCTAAAATCGCATATTTAACTTCTGAAATATCAAAAACATTTTTAACTCTTAATTCACTCATAAGTAAATCAATATTTATAAAATGTTTTTTTAAATTTTTTCTTATTATTTTTCCATTATCTATTAAAATTATGGGTTTACCATTAAAAAATAAAGATAAATCTCTATTTTTTAGAGATATTAAACTAATCATATAATTCCAAAAAAATAAAGTTATTAATGGAACAATTATATATGTGAAGGAAGTTTCTCCATTTAGCAATGGGGCAACTGTAAGAGTTCCCAATGTCCATACCAATGCAAAGTCATAGGAAGTTAGCTGATTTATAGTTCTTTTTAGCATGTATCTTCCTACTAAAAAAGCTACTATACCTACTAAAAAGGTTCTTATTACATATCCAAATAATGAAATATCTTTTACAACACCAAAAACCTTGGGCATAAAACTCCTCCTATGAACTTACATATAATTTTTTATCAGAAGTTAAAATTCCTAAATAAATATCATTTATGGTATCTATATTATTAGATTTAAGTTCAGTTTCAATCCAATCATAACTTAATGAATTCATTTTAAGAATTTTTTCATCTACATTTCCTTTATAAATAAGAATTTGGGATAAAATATCCTGTTTAGATTCTATTGCCATATCTAGTTTAGTTATAGGAAGATTATTGCTGTTTATAGCTGCACTAAAATCCCCTGTGGCTTCTGCAATTAAATATTCTACTTTTTCAAGATTGGGTGCATCTTTTTGTCTTAGTATAGAAAATAAATTATCAATTGTTAGTTTTGCTTTTAAAAGATTATCTTTTATTACCTTTCCGTTTTTTACCAATATAACAGGTTTTTGAGAAACTGCAGATGGAGCTTTAAAATATAAGTATGAAATAAACAAATTAACTAAAGTGTATATTACTATTATAACCATTGCATCTACTAATCTTGATTTAGGATTAACCATACGAGAAGCTGCAATATGACTAATGCCTGAAGCCATTAAAAAGTTATATGGGGTTAACCTACCAGACTGACGAAATCCCATTGTCTTAGTTGAACCAAATAACATAAAGTATAAAATGGATGCTCTGATAAACAGCTCAAGTATATTTAACTTTTCTCCTTCAAAGAAAATAGTATATATATTCATAAAATCACCTCTTGAGGCTTCCTACATTAAGGGAAAATTATTTCCTTTTGGCAAAATTGTGTTTATATATTAATATCGCTTCTAAAGTATATTTTAGACAACAAATAGTTATATTATGTATGTAACCTAAGTTATTATAATCTACACATAATAACTATATAAAATTTTATACTTTAAAGGAGGAATTCAATATGGCAACTGTAAACAAACTTGAGCAAGCTTTAGCGAGTGCTCAAGGATTAGCTGCTCAATTAAAAACATTTTCCATGGATACAAATAATCAGCAATCTAAACAAACTTTTAAACAACTAGCACAAACATCTGAAAATATAGCACAGACACTTCAAAGCAGACTTGATTTTGTAAAATCAGAGGAACCACAATATAGAGAATAATATTAAAAAGGGAATGTAATATGTTTAAAGATGACCATTGTGAAAATGTGCACAAGAATGTCGTACATGTACAGACGAATGCAGAAGAATGGCTGGAATGTAATAGCGTACTAAGAAAAACAGCCAGTAACCTAATAAAGTTACTGACTGTTTTTCTTAGATTATTTATTAGTGTATTTAGCATACTATGTTATTTTAAATATCTAAATTTTACACTATATTAGTTTCTCAAACTCTGTCAAATAAATACCTTTGATGATTTCAATATCTTGTGTTTTCTGATAGCCATTTTTCAAATATAAGTTGACAGCAGGTATATTTTCTTTTCCGGTACATACCATAACTTTATTTATATTATCTTCAATTTTTTCTATAAAGTTAACAAGTTTCCCAGCAATTCCTCTCTTGAAAAAGCATGGATGCACTGCAACTCTATGTATGTCCAAGGTGTTTTCAATAATCTTATAAGAAATTATTCCTGCTAAAATATTATTTGTAAAATATCCATAAAAAATTTCATCACATTCATTTAAACTAGCAAGTGTGTCTTTTAAAGGAGGGATTTCATAAAAACCTATAAGCTCTGCCTCGATTTTGTATGAGGCTATTTGTAATTCTAATACATTTGTTGCTGTTTTCATGTCTTTTAAATTAAGCTTTTTAATCATACATAGTTCTCCTTTTTAAGTTTATCTTCTTATTCTCAATACAAGACCGTTACTTATCTTTTGTAGTTCTTTAGTTGATATTTTCACTAATGAGTACGGGGAGCCTCCACCAGTATATATAAACTCTTTTTCCATTACTTTAGGATCTATTATAAAGGTAGCCTTATATCCAAAAGAAGGAACACCCCCACAAGGAAATCCTGTTTTTTCAAGAATTTCACTTTCATTAACAGTTCTTGGTGCATCAATATTTAAAACCTTACCAACTCTTGAAGTGCTTGCTCTATGTTCACCTTTTACAATGGCTACAATTAAATTATCATTACTATCTACCATACATATATTTTTAACAAGATCTTCTGGTGAAGCACCTACAACGTTTGCGGCTTCCTCCACAGAATGACATGACTCATTAAATACTAGCTGCTCTGCTTGTATATTATTTTTAGTTATATAATTTTTGAGTTTTTCTTCATATACTTTCATGTTACACCTCCATAAGATATATAATAATTATAACATATATGGTAATAATTAAATATTAGTGATAAGAGGTTATAAAGTGTGTGCTATAAAAATTTTGGAGTATCCTACGAAAGCTATACAAATAAATATATGCTGGAAATGGAAACACTTTCTCCACTAATCAAGCTTGATCCAGATGGTATAGTAGGACATATAGAAACTTAGGAGCTTAGAAAAAATGTAAATTTCCCGGGAATTGATGAGAACTTAATAGATGAAGTAGTAAAAAAGGAAATTAATATATGAAAAGGAGGGGAGACCCTCCTTTTTTAGGCATCATGGGATATTGAAATAATATTGCTAGTATAATAAATTAAGTCGAGAACAGGAAGTAGTAGTAAGTTATATCAGAATAAAAACAATTATACTCCAAATACTATCATAGGAGCTTTTAAATTTAAGAGCTAGCAAGGAGAATAATAATGAAAAACATCATGATTAAATTTAGTATAGCTTTTATATTTAGGGGTTGCTTTTTGGGTGAATATGTATATGGCGTACCTGTTCTAACAAACACAAATATGGGTAATATTGAAAAATATAAAATAATATATTTAACTTTTGATGATGGACCTACCCATACTACAAATGATGTGTTGGATGTATTAGAAAAGTTTGATGTTAAAGCTACATTTTTTCTTATAGGAAACCAAATTAAAGGAAATGAGGATATTGTAAAAAGAATAAATAATGAAGGACATACTATAGGGTTACATACGTATACACATAAATTTAAAAAAATATATAGTACTCAAGAAGCATTCATAAGCGAAATTAATAAAACTAAAGAAGAAGTAAAGAGGAATATAGGAAAAGATATCAATATCATTCGCTTTCCTTGGGGTAGCAGAATGAGGCACTTAACTCCTTTTCTATTAGATGAACTTCATTCAAAAAACTACAAAATATATGATTGGAATATAGATTCAAAAGATGGAATAAGGCCAAAGGCACCACCATATAAACTATTTCAAAAGGTCACAAAAGGATATAAAAATGTAAATCCTGTAATATTATTAATGCATTGTAGCTCTAAAAATAGAAATACTTATAAGGCGTTGCCACAGATAATAAAGTTTTATAAAGATAAAGGATATGAATTTAGAGCTATTGATAATGAGACTCCTGAGTATTATTTTAAACTTAAAAAATAGCTTAATTAGACCAATATTTTCAGTTGACTTAATAATTCAATTGGCATCTAAGTTTTTAATGTAAATATGATATAATTGTTTATAAAAAGCAAGTGAAAATATCTACTTGAAGGATTGATTTTATGAGTAAAAATAAAGAAATAAGGATTTCAGTTAGAAACTTAGTGGAATTTATACTGCGTTCTGGAGACTTAAATGCAGGTTTTACAGGGAGCGGAAGAGCAGTAGAAGGAACCAAAATTCATCAAAGGATACAAAGAGCTAAAGGAAAGGAATATTCCCCAGAAGTGTTTTTAAAATACACCTTTAATTATAAAGATATAGCAATGACACTAGAGGGGAGAGCTGATGGGATAATAAATGAAAATGGAGAAATTACCATTGATGAAATAAAAAGTACCACCATGCCCCTAGAAGAAATAGATGAAGAATACAATCCACTGCATTTTGCACAGGCTAAATGTTATGCCTATATTTATGCAAAACAGCAGGAACTGCAATATATAAATGTACAATTAACTTATGCAAGTGTTGATACGGAAGAGACAAAAGAAATAGTTGAAACTTATACCCTTGAAGAATTAGAAGAGTTTTTTTATGAAATTATAGATAAATACTTTATGTGGGCTGATTTTAATAAAAAGTGGCTTGATGAAAGAGATGAAAGCATAGGAACTGTAAATTTTCCATTTAAAAATTATAGAAAAGGACAAAGGGAAATGGCAGTTTCTGTTTATGGAACTATAAGGGATGAGAAAAATATATTTATAAATGCACCTACAGGTATAGGTAAAACTATGTCCACTATCTTCCCAACGGTTAAAGCCATGAAAGAAGGGTTAACTTCTAAGATTTTTTATTTAACAGCAAAAACTATAACTTCAACTGTAGCACTAGAAGCTTTTAATAAAATGGTAGAACAAGGGCTTAAGCTTAAAGTTGTATTTATAACTGCAAAGGAAAAGCTTTGTTTTTGCAAGGAATCTAGTTGTAACGCAGATCAATGTGAATATGCAAAGGGGCATTATAACAGAATAAATCAAGCCATTATGGAAGTATTAAAAAATGAAAATATAATTACAAGGGAGTCTTTAGTAAAATATTCTCAGGAATACAATGTGTGTCCCTTTGAATTTGCACTGGATTTAACACTGTGGGCAGACTGTGTTGTGTGTGATTATAATTATGTGTTTGACCCTAGAGTTTATCTTAAAAGATTTTTTGATGCAGGAAAGACGGATTATGTGTTTTTAATAGATGAAGCTCATAACTTAGTGGATAGAGGAAGGGAAATGTATTCTGCTGAGTTATATAAAAGTAAGTTTTATAAAAGCAAAGAGTTAATTAAAAATGGGTCAAGAAAAATATATATGGCTTTAAGTAGTATAAATAGAGAAATACTTGAATTGGGAAAAAAGTGTGATGAAAAGGGGTATTATCTTCAAGATGAAGAACCAGATGAAATTTATCCTTATTTAAGAAGTTTTATAAAAGAAGGAGAAGAGTGGCTAAAGGAAAATGAAAGTAAAGAAGGTTATGAGGAAGTTTTAGACTTGTACTTTGAAACCATGGCCTTTTTAAGGATAAGCGAATATTATAGAAAAGGTTTTGTGACTTATGTGGAAAAGTTAAGTGATGAAGATGTAAAACTAAAGCTATTTTGCTTGGATCCATCAACATTACTTAAGGATTCTTTAAGCATGGGGAGAGCAGGAATTTTATTTTCTGCAACTTTAACTCCTATGGATTATTTTAAAGAAGTATTAGGGGGAAGTGAAGGAGATTATCAAATGAGGCTTGAATCTCCCTTTAATAAAAATAACAGGACAATAATGGTGAGTTCAAATATATCCACTAAATATAAAGTTAGAGAAAAGAGCTATGAAAAGATAGCGCATTACATAAATACTTTTACATCAGGAAAAATAGGGAACTACATGGTGTTTTTCCCATCATATACTTATATGCAAAATGTAAAAGAAGTATTTGAAGAAAAATACAGTGAAGTGAACACCGTAGCTCAAAGCACAGATATGAAGGATGAAGATAGAGAAGAATTTTTGCGTAATTTTAAAGAAGATGCAGCTGAAACATTAGTTGGATTTGGAGTGCTTGGAGGAATATTTTCTGAAGGGGTAGATCTTAAGGGAAATAGGCTACTCGGAGCAATTATAGTTGGAGTTGGACTTCCTCAAATTTGTTTTGAGAGAGATATAATAATGGATTATTTTAATGAGGAAAATAGTAAGGGGTATGATTATTCATATACCTATCCAGGAATGAATAAAGTACTTCAAGCAGCAGGAAGGGTTATTCGCTCGGAGGAAGACAAAGGGCTTATACTTTTAATCGATGAAAGATTTGTAAATTCAAATTATCAAAGGTTGTTTCCACAGGAGTGGTTTCCTTATACTAGGGTAATGGATTCCAATTTATTACGAAGCATTAATAAGTTCTGGGAAAGCGTAGATAATGAATAACATTGTTAATTATAAAAAGAAGTATTTTTTATTTTAATAACGTGAGTATTAAAATCTAGTTTATTAAATAGAATTTTAAATCCATATTAGAAAATTTTGCATAGTAAAATTTCTAGAGCTACTGGTAACTGATCACTAATTACTAATCTCCAGTTGCTAGTTTTAATAAAAAGCAATTCAACTTAGATACTAGCGACTGGAGACTATAGATTTTTACTAGATAAGTTGTTTTCTTTCATTAAAGAATCCCTTGTATGCCATATAGCAGCACATAAAAGATGTTATTGAGGTGGTAGAAAGCATCATAAACGTAACCATTATTTGAAATTTAATTGCTTCTAATGGAGCAGTTCCAGCCAAAATAAGACCCGTCATCATTCCAGGAAGTGCTACTATTCCTAAGGTTTTTGTAGAATCTATTGTAGGAATCATACCAGTTTTTATGGCATCTCTGATTATTTCAATGGAAGCTGTTGAAATATCTGCGCCTAAAGAAAGTTTTGACTCCACTTCTTCACGCTTTAATTTGAAATTTGATATCATTTGTTTGTAGCAAAGTCCTATGGCAATCATTGAGTTGCTTATTATCATTCCACCTACAGGAATTATTTGATTTGGAACATATTTTATGGCTCTAGCGGCTACTAAAATGCCTAAAGTTACAAAAGTTCCAATTGATATTGAAATAAAAGATATCATAAAACCATTCTTAATATTTTTTCCTCTTTTTGCTGCATTGTAGGATGCATTTATAGTCATAAATAGCAACAAAAGTGTAGTAAACATTGGATTTTCAAGGCCAAATATTATATTAAGTAAGTATCCAACTATGGTAAGTTGAATAACTGCTCTTATAACTCCAATTATAGTTTCTTTTTCTAAATGAAGTTTTTGATAATAGGAAAAGAAAAGGGAAACAAGTATAAGTAGGGAAGCTATCATAAGTGAATTTATACTTATATATGCGGAGCTATTCACTTAATCACCTCCAATTCTTTTAATTCTCCAGAATTTAAGTTAATTCTTTTGTTAGCATATTTAAAACTTTGTTCCATATCGTGAGTAATCCATAAAATCGTAACACCTTTATCATTTAAATCTTTTACTATATCTTCAACGATAGATGTGTTTTCTACATCTAATGAGGAAGTTACTTCATCTAAAAGAAGTACATCTGGAGTATGCATAAGAGTTCTCATAAGTGAAATTCTCTGCTTTTCTCCTCCAGAGAGATTTATTATCTTTTCATCTAATATGTTTTTTCTTATTTTAAATTTATAAGTAAGTTCATGTATCTTGTCCATATTTATTTTTGCATTTCTTATTTTAAAAGGAAAGGATAAGTTATCCATAACTGTTTCTCCAAAAAGATGAGGAATTTGAAGACAGTAAGAAATATCTTTTCTTAAATCTACAGGATTATATTCCGTTATATTCTTGTCATTATAATATATGGAGCCGTCAGAAGGTGATATAAGATTATTGCATAATTTTAAAAGGGTACTTTTACCACTACCTGAAGGACCAACAATGGTGACATAATCACCCTTTTTTATTTCAAAATTTATGTCTTTTAATATAGTTTTTTCTCCATCTGTAAAGTTAACTTTATTAAACTTTAAAATACTCATATATAAATCCTCTATTTATTCCTTTATATAGATTTTGTATAACTTGATTATACCTATGTACTATTTAAAATACAATTTATTATATGTAAAAAATGATAAATTCTATTTTAAAAATTTTGGAATTATAGATTATATTATACTTTAAAGTTATTGAAATCAATACGCCCCATAATGTTTCATCATATATTAAAACATAAGGGACACAATATATTCTGTACTGAAAAATAAAGTACAAAATATGAATTGTGAAAGGGGAAATAAAAATGGATAATAATTTTATTGAAGAAACAAAAAGATTGAATGAGCTATCAAGACAAAATAAAGGTAAACCAGGATATGCACAAAGTGCTATGACTAATAATGTGAATAACGGAATGACAAACAACGCAAATAGTGATTTTACAAATAGTGCTTCACAATATTCAATGGAAGAAGCTAATAGATTAAGTGAAAAGTCTAGACAGAACAATGAATCACAAGCCTATGCTCAAAGCTATATGACTAATAGTGCAGATAGTAGTTTTACAAATAGCATGGGAGAATCTCCAATAGAAGAAGCTAAAAGATTAAATGAACAATCAAGACAAAACAAGGGAATGCAGTAAAATAAACAATAAATAAAAAGTCGGTTGTGTTAAACCGACTTTTTATCTTATATATTGATAAAATTTAATATATAATTTCTAAGGTTTAAAGATAGGAACAAGGCGCTCTAGATATTTCTCCATAAATTTCTTTAAATCATATGTTCCATCATGAATACACCAGTCATAGGCTATACCTCTAGCAGCCACAAAAAGATAATTATTTATTTCATCTGCAGTCATATCAGTAGATATTTGTCCCTTTTCTTGTCCTTTAAGTATAATATTCTTTAACACTTCTTGCATGTATCTACCTTTTGTAATAAACATTTTATTATTTGGACCATATAGCTGCTTCATTGTATCAACACCAACATATTCATCATATTTTGCATAATAAACGAAAAACATTATAATTTCATTTATAGAATTATCGCATTTAAGATTATGAAGAACTTCATTTTTAAAATAATCATCTGCTCTTTTAAATATCTCAACAAGTATATCATTTTTAGATTTAAAGTAATTATAAAAAGATCCTATTGATACCTCAGCCTTCTTGCATATGTCTTCAATTTTAATATTGTCATATCCCTCTTTTTCCATTAATTCAATTGAAGCTTGATAAATTTTATTTTTAGTGGCTGCTGCCTGCAATTGTCTACTAGTTAAATTTTGTTCTTCCATTATTAACCTCCCAATAAAAGGTACTTCACAATAAATTATATTGAATTAAGTTTTTTTGTCAAATTTCATAGTGAATTAATTTTATAAAATTATATTTAAATATTAGTAAATAAATATCAAGTTCATATTGACAGATAAATAACAAGAATGTAAAATGAACTTATTCATTGAATTTATTCATTGAATAAGTTCATTTGATTTGTAGTTAATTTATATGGGAGGTAATTGTAATGAATGAAAAGCATAAAATTCTTTTTGAACCAATAAAAATAGGTAAGCTTGAAATTAAAAATAGATTTGTAATGGCACCTATGGGCCCTGGTGGTTTATGTGATGCGGATGGAACATATAATGAACGTGGAGTAGAATATTATGTTGAAAGGGCAAAGGGAGGCACTGGACTCATTATGACTGGTGTAACTATGGTTGAGAATGATATTGAAAAATGTAACTTACCATCTATGCCTTGCCCAACTCTTAATCCATTAAATTTTATATCAACTGGTAAAAAAATGACTGAAAGAATACATGCTTATGGTTCAAAGATATTTCTTCAATTATCAGCAGGATTTGGTAGAGTTAGTATACCTTCAATAGTAGGAAGAACAGCTGTAGCTCCATCAGCTATACCTCACAGATGGCTTCCAGATGTAACTTGTAGAGAATTAACTGTTGAAGAAATAAAAACTTACGTTAGAAAATTTGCTGAATCTGCAGCTATAGCTAAAAAAGCTGGATTTGATGGTGTTGAAATACATGCCGTGCACGAAGGATATCTTCTTGATCAATTTGCAATTTCATTCTTTAACAATAGAACAGATGAATATGGTGGAAGCCTTAGAAATAGATTAAGATTTGCAATAGAAATAGTTCAAGCTATTAAAGAAGCTTGTGGACAAGATTTCCCAGTTTCCCTGCGTTATAGCATTAAGAGCTTTATAAAGGATTGGAAACAGGGAGGACTTCCAGGAGAAGAATTTGCTGAAAAGGGTAGAGATATCGAAGAAGGTATAGAAGCTGCAAAAATTCTTGAGGAAGCTGGCTATGATGCATTTAATGGAGATGTTGGTTCCTATGATTCTTGGTATTGGAGTCACCCACCAATGTATATGGAAAAGGGATTATATCTTCCTTATAATGAAATATTAAAGAAAGTTCTTAAAGTTCCTGTTATCACTGCTGGAAGAATGGAGGATCCAGAACTTGCAAGTGAAGCAGTAATCCAAGGAAAGACAGATATGATAGCACTTGGAAGACCACTACTTGCAGATGCTGAAATACCTAATAAAATTATGACTCATAAATATCATAAAGTTCGTCCTTGTCTTTCTTGCCAAGAAGGATGTATGGGTAGACTTGCATCATATGCTACTATATCCTGTGCTGTAAATCCAGCTTGTGGAAGAGAAGCAGAATATGGACTAGAACCTGCAAGAGATAACAAAAATGTAATGATAGTCGGCGGTGGAGTAGCTGGAATGGAGGCTGCAAGAGTATGTGCTATAAGAGGACACAAAGTCACACTATTTGAAAAAACAGATAGACTTGGAGGAAATATTATTCCAGGTGGAGCTCCTGATTTTAAAGAGGATGATATAGCACTAGCTAAATGGTATACAAATGAGTTAAAAGAATTAAATGTAGATGTACGATACAATACAGAAGTTTCAAAAGAAATGATTAAAGAATTTAATGCTGATGTAGTTTTAGTTGCAACAGGATCTACACCTAAAGTTTTAAATATAGATAACTCAGACAAAGTTTATACAGCGGAAGAAGTGCTTTTAGGTAAGAAAGATGCTGGTAATTCAGCAATCATTATAGGTGGTGGACTTGTTGGATCAGAAACTGCACTGTGGTTAGCTAATAAAGGAAAAAAAGTTACACTTGTTGAAATGCAGGATGATATCTTAACGGTTGGTGGACCATTATGTCATGCCAATGAAGATATGCTTAAAGCCTTAGTAAAGTTTAAAAACATAGATACTAGATTTAATAGTGTTGTAAGCAAGGCTCACGACAATGGATTTATTGTTAAATCTGGTGATAAGGAAGAACTAATAGAAGCTGATTCTGCAATAGTAGCAATAGGATATGTTTCACAGAAAAATTTATATAATGAAATAAGATTTGATGTTCCTAATGTACAACTATTAGGTGATGCAAATGAAGTAAAAAATATAATGTATGCAATTTGGGATGCTTATGAAGTAGCTAGAAACATTTAATATATAATTTTAGCTTTAAGTCGGTCTTTTAGATCGACTTTTTATTTTGTGGCATGGTATGTATACAACATAACATAAGATTATGGGTAAAATATTTGAAGAAATAAGTGAACTTTTAAAACTATGATATAATGAATTAGTAACTATAAATTCAAGTTAATAATGAAATTAACAAAGGGTGATAAAAATGAGTTTAAGGTTTATATATGGAAGATCAGGCAGTGGGAAAAGTCACTATTGCTTTAAAGATATACAAAAAAAATTAGAAAATGATGAAGAACATTCTCTTATACTTTTAGTTCCAGAGCAGTTTTCTTTTCAAACAGAGAAAAACCTCATTCATTATATAGGAGAAAAGGCAATGGAAAGGACAAGGGTATTAAGTTTTAAAAGACTTGCTCAAGTAGTATTTAGTGAGGTCGGTGGAATAATTCATCAGCATATAAATGAATCAGGAAAAAGTATGCTTATATATAAGATAATGCAGGAACATGCCCATAGACTTAAAATTTTCAATAAAGCTGCAACAAGACAGGGATTTGTTAGTACAATGTCAGAGCTTATAACGGAATTTAAAAGATATAATATAAGTCCAGAAATTTTATATGGAACTCATAATGCAATTCAGGAGAAAAATTTGCAGTGGAAGATGGAAGATATATCACTTATATATTCTCAGTTTGAAGAAAATTTACATAAAAAATATATCGATTCAGAAGATGATTTAACCTTACTTATAGAAAAGTTAGATAAATCAAAGTTATTTCATAATGCAGAGGTTTGGATAGATGAATTTTTTGATTACACTCCTCAGCAATATAATATATTAGAAAAAATAATGAAACAAGCTAAAAGAGTAAATATCACATTAGCTACAAATGGCTTAAATGAAACAGGTGAAATAGATAACTTAGACCTTTTTTATCCTACCAAGAGTACCGAAGATAAGATCTTAAAGATAGCTGAAAGAAATAATGTATCCATTAATAAGCCAATAGCATTAAAATGTTCTCCTTGTTATAGATTTAATGAAAGTAAAGAATTAAGTCACATGGAACAAAATATATTTGCATATCCTTATAAGACTTTTAAGGGAGACACAAAGGATATATGTATGTTTAAGGCGTTAAATAAGTATTCTGAAGTAGAAGATACTGCAAGGGACATACTTACATTAGTAAGAGATAGAGGATATAGATTTAAAGATATAGCAGTGGTTACAGGGGATTTAGATGGATATGAAAATTTAATAAGGGCAATTTTTGATGAACATTCCATTCCTTATTTCATAGATAAGAAAAGAGAAATAGTTAGTAATCCACTTATAGTTTTAATATTGTCTTCCATCGAAGTTATAGTTAAAAGATGGAGCTATGAAGCGGTGTTTAGATACTTAAAAACTGGACTTACAGATATTTCAAGGGAAGATATAGATCTTATAGAAAACTATGTTTTAGCAAATGGAATAAGGGGGAACAAGTGGACAATAGATACGCCCTGGAATTATAGAATAAAATATAGTTTTTCAGGAGATGAAATAAGTGAATCAGAACAGGAAAGCTTAAATAAAATAAATGAAATAAGATTTAAAATAACTAAGCCTTTAATGGAATTTCATGAAAATATAAAAGGCAAAAAAACAGGTAAGGAAATGTCACAGGCACTATATGATTTCTTAATAGAACTTAAGATAGATGAAAAGACTCAAAGCTTAATAGAAGTGTTTAAGGAAGAAAATTTACTAGATAAGGTAAATGAATATAGACAAATATGGGATACCATTGTGGATATAATGGATCAAATTGCTGAAGTTATAGATGAAGATAAAATAGATAGTGAAGTATTTGGCAGAATTCTTAAAAGTGGGTTTGAAGAATATGAGCTTGGATTAATTCCGCCAGCTATTGATCAAATTCTTGTAAGTAGTGTTCAAAGAATTAGAAGCCATGATATAAAAGCACTTTACATAGTTGGGGTAAATGACGGAATATTTCCGGGAGCTATAGCAGATGAAGGAATTCTTACAGATTTAGAAAGAGAAAACTTAAGAGAAACGGGACTAGAACTTGCAAATGATACAAAGAGCTTGGCTTTTGAAGAGCAGTTTTTAACCTATGTTACTTTAACCATTATGAGTAAATATTTAAGACTAAGTTATCCCATAGCAAGTTTAGAAGGCAAAAGCTTAAGACCTTCCATTGTTATATCAAGAATGAAAAAGATATTTCCAGAGCTTTGTGAAAAGAGCAATATAATAGCAAAGCATACTGAAGAAGAAGATATAGAAATGGTTAGCACCCCAAAAGCTACATTTAACGAACTTATATCAGAACTTAGAGGAAGCAATGAAGAAATGAATTTAAGTAAGGTCTGGCTGGATGTATATAGATGGTATAGGGAAAAAGATCAGTGGAATAGAAAATTAAATACAATACTTCAAGGATTTAGTTATAATAATAATGCAGAAATAATGGATACTCAAAAGGTTAGAAAGCTTTATGGGCACAATATGAGCATAAGCGTGTCTCGTTTAGAAAAGTATGCTTCTTGCCCCTTTGCTTATTTTGTAAAGTATGGGTTAAATGCAAAGGATAGAAAAATATATAAGCTTACTTCACCAGACCTTGGAAATTTCATGCATGAGGTATTAGATAATTTCACTAAATACTTAGGAGAAAAGGATTTATCCTGGGAAAATGCAGATAAAAATTTATATGAAGCAGCAGTTGCAAATTTAGTAGATGAAAAAATACAAAGTACTCCAGGGGCAATTTTTAATAGTTCTCCTAGATATGAACATATGGCAAAGGGAGTTAAAAAAATTCTTACAAGGACTTTGGAGGTAATTGGGGATCAAATTAAAAGAGGGGATTTCAAACCGCAAGGATCAGAGCTTTCTTTTAATTTTAATGGGGATTTCCCTCCTATTTCTGTAGAACTTCATTCAGGAGAAAGAGTAAATTTAATAGGTAGAGTTGATAGGTTAGATACATTAAAAGAAGAAGAAGGCACATATATAAGAATAATAGATTACAAATCGGGAAATAAAAAATTTAGCTTGGTGGATGTGTACTATGGTCTTCAGCTTCAGCTTTTAGTATATTTGGATGCACTTTTAACTGATTTAGAAGAAGAAATAAAAAATAATACACTGCCAGCGGGAGTGCTTTATTTTAAAATAGATGACCCTATAGTAAAGGGGACAGGTAAGGAAACTCCTGAAGAAATAGAAAAGAAAATACTTAAAAACCTAAAGATGCAAGGACTTTTACTTGAAGATGTAGATATAATAAAGGCTATGGATAAAGAAGTAAATGGATATTCTGATATTTTACCTGTAGCATTAAGCAGCAAAGGGGAATTTTATAAAAATGTAATGGGATCACTTGCTACAAAAGAAGAATTTGATATATTAAGAGCTTATGTAAAAAAGACAATAGTAAACTTATGTGAAGAAATGCTTGAGGGAAATATTTCAATAAAACCTTATAAGAAAAAAGATGCCACCCCTTGTGGTTTTTGTGAGTACTCTCCAATTTGTCAATTTGACACAGCACTAGATGGAAACTCATATAAAAACATACAGGAAAAAAGCACTGATGAAGTGTGGAAAATGATAAAGAAGGAAGTGAAAGAATAGGGACTAGACCAAAGGTATTATGAGCTAGTAGAGCAGGTTATCAGTAGTCAGTATACTAGAAACCAGTCATTATAATTGCTAGTCTCTAGTCTCTAGTCACTAGGCAGTTGGTATGATGGTATATTCATATTAAGCGTTATATGGTATAATTTGGGGGATGGCATTAAGGGATGGTGAGTTAATAATGGAAAAAAGTTATGAGTGTTTAAGATGTAAAGGAGAAATGGAGTACTTAAAGGATTATAGGTTTGACTCTCAAGATGATAAGAGAGGAATTTTGGGTGCTTTATTTGATATCGAGGAACACCTAGTTTTTGCAGTGTATGTTTGTCCAAAATGCAGACATACAGAATTCTTTTATACAGGGAGAAGAAGTGGGTTTGATGACTGGATTTAATAAGCAATTTTTGCACCCCAAAAGGGGTGCATTTTTATTGGAAAAATGTCAAATTGTTCAGTGTTTATCTATATTTTAAAGCACTGTATCACTGCTGCCCATCTTACTTTTCACATAGGCAAAAGCTCCAGGTAAAATAGATAAAAATATTATTGCAAATATAACTAATGTAAAGTTATGTTGCACTGCTGGTAAATTTCCAAAGAAGTAGCCCATTAAAGTAAATAGGCTTACCCAAGTAATTCCTCCAACAATATTATAAGATATGAATTTTGTGTAATGCATTTTTCCCATACCTGCAACAAAAGGAGCAAATGTACGAATTATTGGAACAAATCTTGCAAGTATTATAGTTTTACCACCATGCTTATCATAAAATTCATTAGTCTTATCTAAATACTCTTTTTTTATAAATTTAATATTTTGATTTTCATAAAGCCCTTTTCCTAATAGCTTGCCTATTTCATAATTTACTGTATCTCCAAGTATTGCGGCAGCCATAAGTACTACAAGTAAAGTAAAGATATTCATAGAACTTACAGAAACTAAAGCCCCAGCGGCAAATATAAGTGAATCCCCTGGTAGGAAAGGAAGTACTACAAGGCCTGTCTCGCAAAATACTATAAGAAATAGTACGGCATAAGACCACATTCCATAGTTTTGTACAATAGCACTTAAATGTGTATCGATATGTAGTATAAAGTCTATAGTCATTTGTATAAATTGCATAATATAACCTCCTGACGTTTATTAAAATGACAATAACTATTATATCACATAACAGGAATAAAATTTTTTTCAATAACTTGGTTAAATGCTAAATGTTGTATCATAAAATTAGATTTTATATTTTTAAAAAAAATTTTTATGTAAATGTTTTCGACACGTTGACACATGTACAAGAACGTGATAATATCTTTAATAACAAATCAAGAATGTTAAGTTAGTTCGAAATAGAATATATATTTTAAAAATTATGACGAAGACAAAACTATCATCACGTTAATTACAGAGAACCGGATAAGCTGAGAACCGGGTTAACTGGATAGCAATACTCACTTCTGAGTTGTATAGTTGAAATTAAGTAGATTATACCGCGGGGCTGCGTTAAAAGGCCAAGGTTTAGAAGAACCTGAAAAAGACTATTCTTTAAATAGAGTAGTGAAGTAGAGTGGTACAGCGTAAATATCGCCTCTACATATGCTTAGCATATGTAGAGGCGTTTTTTTTATAATCAATAACCTTAAATAGGGGGCTATTTAAAAAATAAAGGGGGCAATTTTTATGAAAAAGAAATTATCATTATTACTAGCAGTACTTTGTACAACTGGAGCATTAGTAGGATGCGGAAAAAGTTCGCAGACATCATCTAGTGCCGATGCTAAGACGGTAAAGGTAGGACTTAACTACGAATTATCTGGAAATGTGGCTACATATGGCCAAAGTCTAAGTGAAGGTGTTGAATTTGCAATTGAGGAAATTAATAAAGCAGGAGGAGTTTTAGGAAAGCAAATTGAGGTTGTAAAGGTAGATAATAAGTCTGAAACTGCTGAAGCTGCTAACGTTGCAACTAAGCTTGCAACTAGAGATAAAGTTGTGGCAATACTTGGACCTGCAACTTCTGGTAATACAAAGGCAGCAGCACCAATTGCTGTACAAAACAAAGTTCCATTAGTATCAGCTTCTGCTACAGCAGATGATGTTACCGTAGATAGTAATGGTAAAGTAAGAGAATTTATATTTAAAACTTGCTTTAGCGATTCCTTCCAAGGAGTTATAGGAGCTGACTTTGCAGCTAAGGATTTAGGTAAAAAGAATGCAGCTGTTCTTGTAGATACCACTAGTGACTATAGTAAAGGTCTTTCAAAAAACTTTAAAGAAACCTTTGAAAAACATGGTGGAAAAATTGTAACTGAACAGGCTTATCAAGCAAAAGAAACAGACTTTAAAGCAGTACTTACAAAAATTAAGGGGTCAAATCCTGATGTAATATATCTTCCAGGCTATTATGAAGAAGTAGGTTTGATAGTAAAACAAGCTAGGGATCTTGGAATTACTGTTCCAATAGTTGGAGGAGATGGTTATGAGTCACCAAAGCTTGTAGAACTTGCTGGAAAGACTGCACTAAACGGAGTTTATTTTACAAATCATTATTCTTCAAAGGACACTTCAGCTGAAGTTGTAAATTTCCAAAAGGCATTTAAAGCTAAATATAATAGGGAACCTAATGGATTTAATGCTCTTGGATATGATTTAGGATATTTCTTCGCAGATTCTGTAAAGAGAGCTGGAGAAGCTAATGCTGTTAAAGTTAAAGAAGCTATGGCAGCTACTAAAGATTTTAAAGGAATTACAGGTAAGTTTTCTATAGATGAAAATCATAACCCAGTAAAATCAATAACAATTCTTGAAATGAAGAATGGAGAACAGACTTTCTTAAAGAAGCTAGATCCACAATAATAAATAAACTATAAGATTAGCTAGGGTTAGAGAGTACAAAGAATAGAATATGAAATTAAATAAAAGCTTTGTGCTCTCTAATATATTTTTAAAAGGAAGTGATAAAGATGGAACAAAGTTTACAGCAGTTAGTTAATGGACTTTCACTTGGGAGTATATATGCATTGATTGCATTAGGATATACAATGGTTTATGGTATCATAAATCTTATAAATTTTGCTCATGGTGATATATACATGCTAGGAGCATATATAGGTTTTGCAGTTACAACATTTTTCCATGTTGGTTTTATACCAGCAATCATTATATCAATGATTTCTTGTGCGGTTATAGGGATTATAGTAGAAAAAGTGGCATACAAACCTATTAGAAATTCTACTAGAATTGCTGCACTAATAACTGCTATAGCAGTTTCATTATTTATAGAATATGGAACAATGTATTTTGTTAAGGCGGAGACTAGAACTTTCCCAGAAGAGCTTGCAAGTAAAACTATAAAACTGTTCAATGGAGAAGTAGTACTTAATACTACAGATATATATATAGTAGCGGTTACTATTATACTTATGATAGCTCTTCAATATATAATTCACAAAACAAAGATGGGTAAAGCCATGAGAGCTGTTTCTATGGATAAAGAAGCAGCACAGTATATGGGAATAAGTATTGATAAAACAATATCCTTTACTTTTGCACTTGGTTCTGCACTAGCAGGAGTTGCTGGTGTACTTGTTGGAGTATATTATAACTCAATAAATCCTTTAATGGGTGTTCTACCTGGACTTAAAGCTTTCGTAGCTGCGGTAATAGGAGGAATAGGAATTATACCAGGAGCGGTTTTAGGTGGATATTTACTTGGAATGACAGAAACTATAGTTAGTGCTAATGGTGGATCCTTATATAAGGATGCTGTAGCATTTGCAGTATTAATCATAATACTTTTAGTAAAACCTAATGGACTTTTAGGTAAAAATATAAAAGAAAAGGTATAGGAGGGGATAGTATGAAGGTATTTAATAAAAATAATATAGCAGCAGCGGTTTTCGTACTTCTCCTATATTTATTAGGGCAAATATTAATAAGTACTGGCATTATTGATTCTTACATTTTGCTTAATTTAATAGTAATAGGTATTAATATAATACTTGCTGTAAGTTTAAATCTTATCACAGGTTTTACAGGACAATTTTCACTAGGACATGCAGCGTTTATGTCTATTGGCGCATATGCTTCAGCTGTAGTTACAGCTAAATTCAGTTTACCATTTGGAGCAGGAATACTTGCAGGTGCGGTAATTGCAGCAATTGCAGGAATTGCAATAGGAATCCCTACATTAAGATTAAAAGGGGATTACCTTGCTATAGCAACATTAGGATTTGGAGAAATAGTTAGAATAATAATTCTTAATAATGAATATTTAGGTGGTGCTAGTGGGCTAAATGATATACCACAATATACAGATTGGACATGGATGTTTGCCATGGTTACACTCACTATAATTTTAATAAAAAACTTTATTAATTCAAAGAGTGGAAGAGCTTGTATTGCTATTCGTGAAGATGAAATTGCAACAGAATCTATGGGGGTTAATACCACATTTTATAAGGTACTTGCTTTTGGTGTTGGGGCTTTCTTTGCAGGAATTGCAGGAGCGTTATATTCAGGATATTTTTATTTTATAAAACCAGATGCTTTTGGATTTATGAAATCTATTGATATCCTAGTAATAGTAGTATTTGGAGGTATGGGAAGCATTATGGGTTCAGTAGTTGGAGCTATAGCACTTTCTGTAATATCTCTTTTACTTCAAGGATTCCCTGAACTAAGAATGGTTATATACTCAGTTATACTTTTCTTAATAATGGTTTATAGACCACAAGGAATTATGGGTAATTATAAATTTAGGTTATTTAAGAGAGGAGGTATTCAAAATGTCAGTGCTCACAGTAAATAATATTTCAATGTCCTTTGGTGGAGTAAAAGCAGTAAGTAATGTAAATATGAAAATAAAGCAAGGAGAAATAATTGGTCTTATTGGACCTAATGGAGCAGGTAAAACCACATTTTTTAATTTGCTTACAGGCATATATACCCCAACAGAGGGTGAAATAATCTATAATTTTGATAAAGAAGTTCATCCTAAAAAAATGAAACCTCATGAAATAGCTGCATCGGGAATAGGTAGAACATTTCAAAATATAAGACTTTTTAGTGAAATGACAGTTGAGGAAAATGTTAGAGTAGGATTTCATAAAAATATTAAATATAAAGCAATTTCCTCTTTATTTAGAGCTCCTTCTTATTATAAAGAAGAAGAAAATGCAGATAAAAAAGTTATGGAACTTCTAAAAATTTTGGGTCTTGATGGGAAAAGAGAAGAACTCTCCAAGAACTTATCTTATGGAGAACAAAGAAGACTAGAAATAGCAAGAGCTCTTGCTTCAAATCCAAAGATTTTACTTCTTGATGAACCAGCAGCAGGAATGAACCCAAATGAAACACATGAACTTATGGAACTTATAAGATGGATTAGAGATAAATTTGATATTACTATAATTTTAATAGAGCATGATATGTCACTTGTAATGTCTGTATGTCATAGACTTTATGTGCTTGATTACGGAAAACTTATTGCAAATGGAACACCAGAAGAAATAAGACATAACCCTGCAGTTATTAAGGCATATCTTGGAGGTGAGGATGAAGCATGTTAGAAATGATTGATGTTAATGTATATTATGGAGCTGTTCATGCTTTAAAAGGTATAAGTTTAAAAGTAAATGAGGGAGAAATTGTTACTTTAATAGGTGCAAATGGGGCTGGGAAAACTACAACTCTTAAGACGATTTCTGGAGTTCTAAAACCTAAAGTGGGGAAAGTTATATTTGATGGAAAAGACTTAAACAAAGTTAATGCAAGTAACATGGTAAGTCTTGGAATGGCTCATGTGCCAGAAGGAAGAAGAATATTTGCTAACATGTCAATTATGGAGAACTTGGAAATGGGGGCGTTTTCAAGAAAAGATAAGGCAGAGATAAAAAAGGATTATGAGAAAATATTTGAAACCTTTCCAAGATTATTAGAACGTAAAAACCAAATGGCAGGAACTTTATCAGGAGGGGAACAGCAGATGCTTGCTATAGGGCGTGCTCTTATGTCAAGACCTAAGCTTCTTCTTTTAGATGAACCTTCCATGGGGCTTGCACCTTTAGTAGTTAAGCAAATATTTTCAATAATAGAGGATATAAATAAAAGTGGCACTACAGTTTTACTTGTAGAACAAAATGCTTCTATGGCACTTAAAATAGCTCATAGAGCTTATGTAATACAAAATGGATATGTAGAAATGGAAGGAGACGCTTCAGAGCTTTTAAATGATGAAAGCGTAAAAAGTGCATATCTTGGGGCATGATATGTAGTATTCAATCACTAATCTATAGATTTAGATGAAATGATAATAGATAAAAAGGGGCTTTTACTTAAGATATATTTTATAAAATCTAGCTAATTTATTTAGCTGGATTTTATTTTTTTATATAAATCATTTGAAGAGCAATATAAAATAACCTATAATAAATCTATTGACAAAATTATGTAGGGGGATAAAATGTATTATTTATTAGTTATTTTATTGTTTTTAAAACCTAGTATTAAAAAAGAAGATTTATCTGAACAGATAGGAAGAGGAATTATTGGAGGTATAATTTCATTTTTGGTTTTCTATATCTTTAAGTTTGACCATACTCTTTCCTTTGTTTTATCTATGCTTTGGCTGCCAGCAATTGTTCAGCTATTATTTTATGTCATTTCAGAGGCAGTAAATAAGGGTAAGAAGGATAAAGAGAATACAAAAGCTTCAGGCTTTGTTGGAATATTTTTGATTGTAGTCATGATTCTCAGTATTGGATATAATCAGGTTCCATATATAACGGGCGGGGCAAAAAAACTTGCCCAAATGGTTCCTGTAGAGGAAAGTGCAAAAAAGGTTTCTCAAATTAATGCAGAACATGTTATTGTTATTTCACCAGAAACTGCATATTATGAGATGCAGAAAATGATAGGGACACTTCCTAATCCTAGTGCTTATGAAATTGGGGAAATTGGTATTACAATGACAAAGGATGGAGTTTCATATGTAGCTCCAATAGAATTTGATAGCATTTTTAGAGCCTTTAAGAGTAAAGAGATACCAGGGGTAATCTATGTTTCAGCTGAAAAGCAGGCAGAAGCAAAAATTATAAATATGCCAGTAGGTTATGCTAAATCTTTGGTATTTGGGCATGATATTGAAAGAAGCTTACGTAAGGCTAAACCTGAAGCGATACTTTTTCAGGCAAATGTTGAGCTTGATGACTCAGGTAGTCCTTACTATGTAGGTACCTATGGTCATTACAAGTATGGTCGTAGGGGACCTATAGTTGATGGTGCTGTACTTTTAGATTTTAAGGATGGAAAGATTACAGATTACAGCAAAGATAAAGTGCCTTCATGGGTAGAAGAAATATATCCTTCGGACGTTGCTGAAGTCTATAACGGTTATTTTGGTACTCTTGCTAAGGGATTGATAAATAAATTTTTTGCAAAAGAGGGAGTACATATTCCGACAGAGTGGAGTGGAGATACAAGTATAGGTGGACTTAAAGTTAATTCTTATGAAGTATCAGGAGTTGTAGATAGTAATGGAAAAATGAAGTGGTTTACTGATCACACTAATACATCAAGTAATTCAACTACCATGACAGGGTACACACTTATGGACATGAGAACAGGAAACATGACTTACTACAAAACAGCTGGCTATATGAACGGAAAGGGTGCTATGAATGCTGTGGACAAGACTCTTGGAGCTAATAAAGCAAATTGGGCTCCTGTACAGCCATTATTTTATAACCTATTTGGCTATGAGGCCTGGGTGGTTCCTGTAGTAAATAAGACTGACGGAGCACTAGTAAAGGTAGCTATAGTTGCAGCACAAAACAGTTATGTAGTATTAGAAGACAATAAGGCCTTAGCTATTGAATCTTTTAAGAATGCCATTGCTTATGGAAAAATAAATGATGCAACTAATAAAAATGCAAACAGCATAAAAGCTGACAAAAAGAATATCATAGGAAAAGTTTCAAGAATAAACGCTGTAACTGAGAATGGGAACACTATTTTTTATGTTAAGCTTGCAGAATCAGAAAATATTTATATGGTTAACAAGTCTGCTGGAGTTGATATTGTCTTAACTAAAGAAGAGGATATGGTAGAAATTGAATATCTTGATATTAAAGATAATAATATAGTTTCAACCACAAAGTTTAAAAATAATAGTATTAAAAAATAATGATTCAAAATCACCAAATATATTTACATGGGAATCAGACACAAATATCAATAAGCCTGTAAGGGGACTAGCAAAAAAATAGAGCCGAAAGGCTCTTTTTTATATAGTGGTTACTCATTTTTCTAGTATCCGAGATAACGCCTTTAGGCTTTCAGCTGCCTTTTCCCTAGGCCTTACTTCTATAATATAAATTATAGGCTTATCTTTCATAAGGTCAAAATGCCAGTTAAAATCAATGAGCCCCGTGCCCGGAATTTGATGGTCGCTTTTGCCATTGTTATCATGAATGTGGCAAGTACGTATTTTATCTATATTTTTTACGAAAAATTCAATTTCCTTATACTTATTTTCAAGGGAATGACCTATATCCCAAGTTAAGTATAAATTATCATTAGCTAAGAGTTCTTGAATAGTTTCTTGAACAACTTTTTTAGGAAATCTTCCTGAGTTTTCTACGCATATTTTAATTTTATTTCCAGCAAAATCTATAATTTCTTTTAAGTTAGTTTTTAAAATATTTCTATATTCATTTTCGTAAGACTCCTCCATATAGCTTTTCCTATCTGTTAAAGTAAAGCATACAGAAGGACCAACATGTAAAGTTAAATTCTTTGCACCAATATCTATTCCAAATTGAATTATGGTCTTAAATCGACTTATTACAGCCGCTCTAATATCTTCTTGAAGCTGAAGTAGGGAAATATCTTCAGGAGCGTGTAATGTTAAAACTATACCTTTATGTGAAGTATAATTTTTAATATTAAGTCTTTCCTCTTTAGAATAATTTTCAGGAAAAAACATTGGAACATTCATATTTATTTCTACTGCATTAAAGCCGTTTTTAATTGCAAAATCAAGAGTATCATATATACTTTTTTCTCCTAAGCAAGCTGCATATCCCATAGGGTTAAGATTAAACAAATTAAATTCACCTCACTTCTATTTTAGATAATAAATAATAACTTTTTCTATGCATGATTTATAGAAATTTATAATTTCGTTATAAATAAGCACATCTCAGTTATACTGAGATGTTTACTTAATTATTAACTGATATTATAGATTTATATTTTTTGCCCATATTATATCAGGAATGTTTTCAAGTTCGTTTAAGGCATCTTTAGGTATTCTTTCATCGATTGTAAGTATCATAAGGGCCTTGTCGCCTTTAAGCTTTCTTCCAACCTGCATAGTAGCTACATTTATATCTTGATCTCCAATAAAGGTTCCAACTTGGCCGATTACTCCTGGCACATCTTTGTTTTGTATAAATAACATATGTTCTGTAGGTTTTACATCTACTTCATAGCCAGCAATTTCAACTAGTTTTCCTTCTCCCTTAGTTGAAATTGTACCTGCAAGAGTAAAAGTAAAGCCTCTATTGCTTCTAATTTCTACAGTAATTAAATTTGAATATCCATCATAAGCTTCAGGTGTATTATTAACATTAACTGCAATTCCACTATCCTTAGCTGTTACTCTTGAATTTATATAGTTAATCTTATCCTTCATAACAGGCTCTAAAAGTCCCTTTAAAAAGGCTATAGTTACAATTTCAGTATCTTGAACTCCTATTTCTCCACAGTAGTTTATTTCCACTAATTCAATAGGGGCTTTATGAAGCTGATAGTATATTTTACCTAGATTTTCCATCAAATCTATATAAGGAGTTATTTCCTTTAACTCATCTCTGTGTATAACAGGAAGGTTTACTGCATTAGGAACAATTCCACCTTTAAGTCCATTGATAACCTGTTCAGCTATGGTAATTCCAACATTTTGCTGTGCTTCTACAGTAGTTGCTCCAATATGAGGAGTTACAACTACATTTTCAAATTGATAAAGAGGGGAGCTGTATCTAGGTTCTTTGTCATGTACATCTAAGCCCACACTTGCAATTTTGCCACTTTCAAGTCCTATAAGAAGTGCTTTTTCATCCATAAGTTTTCCTCTAGCTGCATTTACAAGTCTAACTCCATCTTTCATTATTCCTAGTTCTCTTTCACCGATAATTCCAATTGTTTCTTCTGTACGTGGAGTGTGGATGGTGATGTAGTCAGATTGCATTAAAAGCTCATCTAAAGTTTCCATTCTTTTTGCATTATATCTTTTAAATCTTTCATCAGAAATATAAGGGTCATATGAAACTATTTTCATACCAAATGAATGCATGCGAGTAGCAACTAAAGCACCAATTCTTCCAAGACCTATTATACCAAGGGTCTTGTTATATAGCTCATTTCCCATAAAACTATCTCTATCCCAATTGCCGTCCTTTAAAAACTTATCAGCGCTGCATACATTTCTGCTTTGAGCAAGTAATAGTGATATAGCAAGTTCACAAGCTGAAATACTATTACTATCAGGAGTATTTGCTACAATTATGCCACGCTTTGTAGCTTCTGGTATATCTATATTATCAACTCCATTACCAGCTCTTCCTACAATCTTAAGATTAACAGCTTTATCCATAAGTTCGCTATCAACTTTAGTATCACTTCTGATCATAAGAGCATGATAATTTTCAATTATATTTAAAAGTTCCTGTCTTTCTATACCAATTTTTATATCTAATTGAAAATCCTTCTCTTTCTTTAAAAGTTCAAGCCCCATTGGATCGATATTATCTACAACTAATATCTTTTTAATGTCATTCATTTAAACTGCCCCCTTTTTTTATATAATATTAAATAATAAATGAATTCAAACAAAAGTATATTTTTAAAATTATATTATATGTGCTCATAAAACACAAGTGTTTGTCCTAATAAATTTTATTAAATAAATTAAGCTTATGTAGATTTAATAATTCAACTGATATAAAATAAAATTATTAGTTAAAAGGAGGTAAATTATGAAAAATTTAAGAAAATATCAATTAAGTCTTTGTATGTTTATAATGATAATTACTTTAATTTTTGGTAAAAGTACTGTAAAAGCAGAGGAAAAAATAATTATTTCTAACTGGAATGTAAACTCTAGTGTAATGGAAGATGGTTCGATAAATATAAATGAATATATAACCTTTAAATTTAATGATAAGTTTAATGGTGTATATAGAAGTATAGTGCTTACAGGAACAGAAGGAATAAGTAATTTAAGAATATATGAAAAAACTCCCTATAAGGATATAGAATATAAAAAAGTGGATAAGGCATCTAAAGGAGATAAAAATGTATATACTGTGGACATTAAAAAAGATACAGCTGAAATAAAGATATTTTCTCCTTCTAAATCTAAAGAACAAAAAACTTTTAATTTGGTTTATATGATGTCAAAGGTTTCTACTAGATACAATGATACAGCAGAACTTTATTATAACTTTTTGGGCAATGAAAATGAAACTCCTATAGAAAATTTTAATGTAAACATAGGATTTTTATATAATTTTGATAAGGATAAAGTTAAGATATTTGCTCATGGTCCTTTAAACGGAACTGTAAAGTTTGTAAATAACAATACAGTAAATTTAAATGTTAAAAATGTGCCTAAAAAAACCTCGATAAGTGGAAGAATTTTATTTCCAAGAGAGTTTTTAGATAAGAAGTTATATCCTAAGACTAAAAATGAAAAGGGCTACAATAAAATTTTACAAGAAGAATTAAAGTCTGCAGAAAATATAAAAAAGAAATTAGAAAGAAAGAATACTTTAAAAAATACTTTTAATAATATATCACTAATACTTTCAATAGCTATATTAGCTGCTCTATTTTATATATTTAATAAATTAAAGAGAAATAAAATTGATTTATCAAGGGATTATAATATTTCTCCTAAAATTTCCACTCCAGCAATGCTTAGCATATTGTACTACAATACTTTAGATTTTAAAAGTATACTTGCAACTCTCTTAGATTTAAATAAAAAGGGATATATAGAAGTTAACGAAATAGGAGAAGTCGATGAAAAGACAAAGGATTATTTAATGCAAAGAATAAAAGAAAATACTGAAGAATTAGAAAAACATGAAGTTTTCTTTATGAATTGGATATTTGGGGAAATATCAGCTAATAACTGCATAACTACAAAAAAGTTAAAAGAATATGCAGAAAGCCATAAAAATGAGTTTGCAGAACAGTTTAAAAAATGGGAAAATATAGTAAAAGATAAATTTGACGAAAATAATTATATAGATAAAGGAGGAAAAAAATATGGAACACCAGTAATGGTTACTTCATTTATATTCTTAGGAGTAAGCATAGCTGCATTAGTAAATGAAGCTATGGCTGGAGTGCTTTTAATGATAATTTCAATTATAAGTTTAATAACGGGTTTAACCTTGTTTTACCGTAAAAGTGACCTTGGATATGAGGAATATACTAAGTGGCAACATTTGTTTAAAAGGGTTAAGAAAAAGGATGAAGCAGGAGATATATATTTGTTTGAAAACTATTTACCTTATTTCATAGTAATGGGTTTAAATCATAGACATGTGGAAAACTTCAAAATTAAAACTCAAAAAACTTCATATAGCACAGGATTTTTTGCATGGTATTATTTAGCTAATAGCACATCGGGAAATAACTTTAATAGCTCTTTAAACTCAGCACTTCAAAGCACCGTTCCAGGATCAGGTGCTGGAGGAGGATTTTCATCAGGAAGCGGTGGTGCTTCAGGAGGTGGAGGAGCTGGAGGTTTTTAAAACTTAACATGGGGAAGGCAAATTGCTAAAGATAAATCATTCGCAAAATTATAAAAATATAATAGCAATGTAAAATTTAAATTGGGGAGTTACTTTAAATGAAAAAAGTTAAAAAAACAAAGGATACCTGGGGAAAATTAAGAAATGGATTCATGGTAATAAGCCTTATGTACTTTATATGGATTATAGGAAAAGGGAGATTTAAGGAATTTTATATGATATGGAACATAACACTGTGCTGGATACCCTTTGAATTATCTTTATTTTTCCTTAAAAATAACTCAAATAAAAAGGGAACATCTAAATTTTTGATGATTTTGTGTGCAGTACTTTGGGTACTATTTTTACCTAATTGTTTTTATATAATTACAGACTTTATTCATATAAGTGGGAATTCCTATATGGTTATAAATCCTAACTATAAGCCTTATACAACAACTAATGAGAGTATGTATTTTTTTAGTGATAATATAACAATATGGTATGATTTTTTATCTATATCATTAGGAGTTTTTATAGGATTAAGCCTTGGAGTAATATCTCTTTATATAATACAAAGTCTTATTAAAAAGAAATATAATAAATTAGTTTCTTGGATAACTGTTGTAGTTATAAGTTTTATAAGTGGATATGCTATATATTTAGGAAGATTTTTAAGATGGAATAGTTGGGATTTAATATTAAAGCCCATAAATATAATAAATATGTTTATCCATCACTTAAATGCTAAATCCTTAAAATTTGCAATGCTTTTTGGTACATTAAACTTTGTAGTATATGTTTTAGCCTATATACTTATAAATGTTTCTAAACATATTTCTAGCGAAAATTAATATTTTTTTTAAATTTTATGCACATTTTTAAAATTAATGAATAAAATAAACAGGTGGGGAAAAACTACCTGTTTTTTTAAGTTAATATTTTTAACAAAATTCAAAAAAATATTATATGCGCAAAAGGAAATATTTTACATGCGTCGAATACATTATATGGAAAAGACGCAAGAAAATTTATGGCACAAAGGGGATATGGAAAATGAGAGCAAATATTGAGATGAGTTTTAACGACGAACTAACAGTACCAATTGACTACAATTACATTTTGCATGAGATGATATTAAATTGTATGGGTAAAGAGGGATATGAAACTTTAATTCATGATAAAAGGTATGAGTATAAAAATAGAAGTTACAAGCTTTTTACCTTTTCAAAGCTTTTTGGAAAGTTTGAGATGGACAAAGAAAATAGTACCATAACTTATTTTGATAGGGCTAATTTTACGGTATCTAGTCCAGATTATACATTTTTAAACTATCTTATAAATAGAGTTTTAAAAAATCCTAATTTTAAAATAGGCTGGAATGATATAAAAATAAAGAAAATCGAAAATTTTCATGCTCAGCTTGGAAGTTCTGAAACAATATATACAAAATCACCTATAGTTGCATATAAAACATTAGAGAATGACAAAAGAAGGAAAACCTTATACTATAGTCCTTATGAAGATGAATTTCAAGAAATTTTAAAAGAAAACCTAATTAATAAATATAAAGCAATTTATGGATATAAGCCTGAACATAATGAGTTCAAAATAAATGTATTGGAAACTAAAAAACCTAAGTCTAGTTCTATTAATTATCAAGGTCACATAATAAAGGGATGGAATGGAGAATTTTTAATAGAAGGCTCTCCAGAACTTTTACAAATTGCTTATGATACAGGATTAGGTTTGAAAAATTCACAAGGTTTTGGATGTATAGAAGTAAAGGAAATAATAGATTAATAATATTGAGGTAAAAAGTTCATGATTTAAGGTCTTACATTTTAAATTGAATGTAAGACCTTAATATTTTCATAGGATTTATTCAAAAATACGAACATTAAAATATAAATAAAATAAAATATCTAGAATAATACGAATGATTATATAAAAAAATAATAAAATGTATTGAAAAATAACTTATTAAGTGTTACTATAAGTATAAGATAATTAAATATTAGTTACCCATATAATCTCGATAATAAGGTTCGAGAGTTTCTACTAGAAGACCGTAAATTTTCAGGCTATGGGTAAGTCCAGATTTTTAACTACATTTTATGTAGTGTATTTGGCATCTTTAAAAATCTATCTTGGGCTTACCTAAAAGCTTGAGGTGGATTATTTTTTTAAATAAAAATAAGGAGAAGTCAAATATGAAAAATAATGTTATAAGACTTTATGTAGAGAAAAAGCCTGGTTTTGATGTTGAGGCAAAGCATTTGTTAAATGATTTAAGGGATAACCTTGGAATGACTCAAGTTCCAGGATTAAGGCTTGTAAATAGGTATGATATAGATGGTGTTTTAAAAAGTACGTATGAAAAGGCAAAGGATTTAATATTTTCAGAGAAAACTGTAGATAAAATTTATGAGGAAGAATTACCAGTTAAAGAAAACAGCAAAATTTTTGCAATGGAATACTTGCCTGGGCAATATGACCAAAGATCAGATTCAGCTTGTCAATGTATACAAATCTTAACAGAGGGTGAAGTAGCAGAAGTAGCTTCTGCAAAAGTCATAATAATAGATGGAGAAATAAGCGAAGAAGATTTTGCTAAGATAAAAAATTACTGTATAAACCCTGTAGATTCTAGAGAAGCTTCTTTTGAAAAACCAAATGGTATTTATAATGAGAGTAAAATACCAGAGGATGTAATAATCTTAGAAGGCTTTATAGATTATGATAAAGAACAACTAAATACATTTTTAAATAAATTTAATTTAGCTATGAGCTTTGAGGATTTATGCTTTTGTAAAGAATACTTTAAAGAAACTGAAAAGAGAAATCCAACGTTGACTGAGCTTAAGGTTATTGATACTTATTGGTCAGATCACTGTAGACATACAACCTTTATGACCTCCATAGAAGATATACAGATAGAAAAGGGAATTTTTACTGAACCTATTGTAAGATCTTATGAGGAGTACTTAAAAGCTAGAGAATATGTTTATGAAGATAAAAAGAAAGATGTATGTCTTATGGACATTGCTGTTATAGCAATGAAAGAACTTAAAAAGAAAGGTTTATTAGAAGATTTAGATGTTTCAGATGAAATCAATGCCTGCAGCATAGAAATTGATGTAGATGTGAATGGCAATGATGAAAAGTGGCTTTTAATGTTTAAAAATGAAACTCATAATCATCCTACAGAAATTGAACCTTTTGGAGGAGCAGCTACTTGTCTTGGAGGAGCTATAAGAGATCCGCTATCTGGAAGAGCATATGTTTATCAAGCTATGAGAGTCACAGGAAGTGGAGATCCTAGAACAAAGGTTTCTGATACTCTTCCAGGGAAAATTGCTCAAAGAAAGATAACAATTGGGGCAGCTCAAGGCTATAGTTCTTATGGAAATCAAATTGGTCTTGCAACTGGCCAAGTTTCTGAATTATACGATGAAGGCTTTGTAGCTAAAAGAATGGAAGTAGGAGCAGTAATAGCTGCGGCACCAAAGGAAAATGTAGTAAGAGAAGAACCTAAGTGCGGGGACATAGTAGTTTTAATTGGTGGAAGAACAGGAAGAGATGGCTTAGGTGGTGCTACAGGTTCTTCAAAGGAACATGATGAAGAATCAATTTTAAATTGTGGTGCTGAGGTACAAAAAGGAAATGCAGTAACTGAGAGAAAGATACAAAGATTATTTAGAAATCCTAAAGTAAGCAAAATGATTAAAAGATGTAATGACTTTGGAGCTGGTGGAGTTTCAGTAGCTATAGGAGAGCTTACAGATGGACTTGATATAAATTTAGATTTAGTTCCTAAAAAATACGATGGATTAGATGGAACAGAGCTTGCTATATCAGAATCACAGGAGCGTATGGCTGTGGTTGTAGCTAAAGAAGATGTAGAAAAGCTTATAAATTTAGCAATAGATGAAAATGTTGAAGCTACAGTGGTTGCTGAAGTAACAGACAGCAACAGACTTAAAATGACCTGGAGAGGAAAAGACATTGTAAATGTAAGTAGAGACTTCTTAAATACCAATGGAGTTAAACAAACTACAGAAGCAGTTATAAAAGCTCCTTCTATAAAAGAAAATTACTTTAATAAAGAAGCTCAAAATAAATTAAGTATTAAGGAAGCTTGGCTTTCTAATTTACAGAAGCTTAATGTATGTTCCCAAAAAGGAATGGGTGGAAGATTTGACAGCACTATAGGAACAGGTACAGTTATTATGCCTTTTGGTGGAAGATATCAGGCAACACCTGCAGAAGGTATGGTAGCAAAGATACCAGTGCTTAATGGAGAAACAAATACAGTGTCTATGATGACTTATGGATATAATCCTGAAATAGGAAAGTGGAGTCCATATCATGGAGCTATATATTCAATCGTTGAAGCCGTAACTAAAATGGTAGCTATGGGTGGAGATTACTCAAAGATAAGATTATCCCTTCAAGAATACTTTGAAAAGCTTGGTAAGGAATCAGAAAAATGGGGAAAACCTTTAGCAGCACTTTTAGGTGCATTGCATGCACAAAGAGAATTTGAAATACCTGCAATTGGAGGTAAAGACAGTATGTCTGGAACATTTAAGGATTTAAGTGTCCCTCCAACGGTAGTAGCATTTGCAGTTGCAACAAATAAGGCTTCTGATATTGTATCATCTGAATTTAAAAGAGCAAACAGCAAGGTAGTTTTAGTATCTGCTGTAAGAGATAATGAAGAAATTCCTGATTTTGAAGCTTTAAAGAAAAACTTTAACAAGATAACAGAACTTATAAAATCTAATAGAGTTTTATCAGCCTTTTCAGTAAAAGGTGGTGGAGTTTCAGAAGCTATTAGTAAAATGTGCTTTGGAAATAAAATAGGAATGACTTTTGAGAAAGATATAGAATTTGAAGAATTGTTTAAACCAGATTATGGTTCAATCATTTTAGAATTAAATGAGATAGATAATTTAGAAGAAGTTTTTGGTGAAGCTCAATTTAAATTATTAGGATATACAAAGGAAAATGAAGTAATTGAAGTTTGCAATGAAACAATAAGTTTAGAAGAAGCATATAAGGCATATGAAAAGCCATTAGAAGCAGTTTTCCCTACAAAAGCTGAAGACTATAGCCAAGTTCTAGAAAATATAAGCTTTAATAATAAAAATATAAAAACACCTGTAATTAAAGTTGCTAAACCAAGAATATTTATTCCAGCATTCCCAGGTACAAACTGTGAATATGACTCTCAAAGGGCCTTTGAAAGAGCAGGGGGAGTAGTAGATAGCTTTATATTTAGAAATTTATCATCTAAAGACATTGAAGAATCCATAGATGAAATGGTTAAAAAAATAAATAATTCACAAATTATTATGCTTCCAGGAGGATTCAGTGCAGGTGATGAACCAGATGGTTCAGGAAAGTTCATAGCAGCAGTATTTAGAAATGAAAGAGTAAAGTATGCAGTTATGGAACTTTTAAATAAAAGATATGGTTTAATGCTTGGCATATGCAACGGCTTCCAGGCACTTATAAAGCTTGGACTAGTACCTTATGGAGAAATAAGAGATTTAGATGAAACCAGCCCAACACTTACTTACAATAGCATAGGAAGACATATATCTTCTATGGTAAGTACAAAGGTAGTATCAAAGATTTCACCATGGTTAAACAATGTAGGAATTGGTGACATCCATACTATACCAATATCTCATGGAGAAGGAAGATTTGTTTGTAGTGAGGATGAAATAAAGACATTAATTAAAAATGGACAAGTAGCTACCCAATATGTAGGAGATAATCCAAATGGTTCTTTCTATGGTGTAGAAGGTATAACAAGTCCAGATGGAAGAGTATTTGGTAAAATGGCCCACAGCGAAAGAGTTGGGGAATGGCTATATAAAAATATACCAGGAGATAAAGATCAGAAGTTATTTAAAGCAGGAGTTGACTATTTTAAATAACAATTTAAAACCAACTAAGGAGGCGTTTTTATGAAGGTTGCAATTATATTTGGAAGTAAGTCAGATACAGACGTTATGAAGGGAGCAGCAACAGCATTAAAGGAATTTAACATTGATTATAAAGCCTTTGTGCTTTCTGCTCATAGAGTACCAGAAAAACTTGCAGAGGTTTTAAAACAAGCTGAAAAAGATGGCTGTGAATGTATTATAGCAGGAGCAGGCCTTGCTGCGCATTTGCCTGGAGTAATAGCTTCTCATACAACGCTGCCAGTTATAGGAGTACCAATTAATGCGGCTATTAATGGATTAGATGCTCTTTTATCTATAGTTCAGATGCCCAAATCCATACCAGTAGGCACTGTTGGAATAAATAATAGTTATAATGCTGGAATGCTTGCGGTACAAATGTTATCTCTTAAGTATCCAGATTTAAAAGAAGCTTTAGTAGAGTATAGAAAAACAATGAAAGAAAAATTTATAAATGAAAATAATGAAGGAGTGGAATTATAATGGAAAAATTAAACATGATTTATGAAGGAAAAGCAAAAAAGGTATATAGTACAGAGGATAGCGATAAAGTTGTTATATATTATAAAGACGATGCAACAGCTTTTAATGGAGAGAAAAAAGGACAAATTGAAGACAAAGGCGTTTTTAACAATACAATAACTTCTGCAATTTTTAATCTTCTTGAAAGCAAGGGAGTTAAGACTCACTTTATAAAGAAATTAAGTGACAGAGAGCAGCTTTGTAAAAAGGTGGATATCATACCTCTTGAGGTTATAGTGAGAAACGTGGCAGCTGGAAGTATGGCAAAAAGACTAGGACTTGAAGAAGGCTATAGATTAAATACTACAGTTTTTGAACTTAGCTATAAAAATGATGAATTAGGAGATCCGTTAATAAACGATTATCATGCAGTGGCAATTGGGGCTACAACTTTTGATGAACTTCAAGCTATATATGTAATGACTTCAAATATTAATAACATATTGAAAGATTTCTTTATAAAGCAAAATATTAAACTTATAGACTTTAAACTTGAATTTGGGAAAACAAAGGATGGGGAAATAGTTCTTGCAGATGAAATATCCCCAGATACTTGTAGATTTTGGGATGCAGAAACCAATGAAAAGCTTGATAAGGATAGATTTAGAAGAGATCTTGGAAATGTAAAAGAAGCTTACACTGAAATGTTAAAAAGAGTATGTGGAGAGTAGGGATATGATGATATTTGAAGATGAGGATAAGTTCAAAGAAGAATGTGGAGTATTTGGAATTTTTGCAAATGAAGACCTTGATGTATCCTCTATAACTTACTATGGACTTTATGCTCTTCAACATAGAGGGCAAGAAAGTGCAGGGATAGCAGTATCAGACAATGAAAAAATAGAATGCCACAAGGACATGGGTCTTGTGGCAGATATATTCAATCAAGATAATCTTAGAGATATGAAAGGCTCTATTGCAATAGGTCACGTTAGATATTCAACTACAGGATCAAGTAATGTAAATAATGCTCAGCCTATAGTTAGTAAGTACAAGCTTGGAACAATTGCTATAGCTCATAACGGAAATCTTGTTAATGCAGATGTTATAAGGGAGTTATTAGAAGATGGGGGATGTATATTCCAAACATCTATAGACTCTGAAGTTATTCTAAGTCTTATAGCAAGGGGAGCAAAAAGAGGAATAGAAAGAGCTGTAGTGGATGCAATACAAGCAGTTAAGGGTTCATATGCTATAGTTCTTTTAACAGAAGATAAATTAATCGGAGTAAGAGATCCAGCTGGTATAAGACCTCTTTGTATAGGAAAGATCAATGAAAGCTATATACTTTGCTCTGAAAGTTGTGCACTAGATGCAGTAGGAGCAGAATTTATTAGAGATGTAGACCCTGGTGAAATAGTTATTATTGATAAAGAAGGATTAAGATCCATAAGTTTTGGAGAAAAAATAAAGCCGGAAACCTGTGCCTTTGAGTATATATATTTTGCAAGACCTGACAGCGTTATAGACGGAATAAATGTGTATACTTCAAGAATAGAAGCAGGAAAGCAGCTTTTTAAAGAGCACCCTGTGGAAGCGGATATAGTCATAGGAGTTCCTGATTCAGGATTGCAGGCTGCTATGGGCTATGCTAAAGCATCAGGAATACCTTATGATACGGGTTTTATAAAAAATAAGTATGTAGGAAGAACTTTTATTTCTCCTTCTCAAGAACTTAGAGAAAGAGCTGTTGCTGTAAAGTTAAATCCTTTAAAGATTAATGTGGCAGGAAAGAGAGTAGTACTTATTGATGACTCTATAGTTAGAGGAACCACCAGTAGAAAACTTGTAGATTCCTTGAAAAAAGCTGGAGCTACAGAGGTTCATTTTATATCAGCTTCACCTGTAGTAAAGTACCCTTGCTATTTTGGCATAGATACGCCTTATAGAAATGGATTAATTGGTGCCTGTAAAGATATTGATAGCATAAGAGAAGAAATTGGTGCAGATAGCCTAGGATATTTAAGTATAGAAGGACTGCTTAAGGCATTAGGCGGAAAAAATAAGTTTTGTTTAGGATGCTTTAATGGATTCTATCCAGTTTCAGCTCCAATGGAATCGGCAAAAGATCGTTTGGAAAAATAAATAGTCTTGGAGGATAGTAAATGATAACTTACAAGGATTCAGGAGTAAATATTGAAGAAGGTTACAAGTCAGTAAGTCTTATAAAGGAACATGCTAAAAAAACCTTTATTCCAGGAGTTATAAACAATATAGGAAGTTTTGCAGGAATGTTTGAAATAGGAAGTGGATACAAAAATCCAGTACTGGTTTCAGGCACAGATGGAGTTGGTACAAAGCTTGATATAGCCTTTAAGACAAAAAAATATGACACTGTAGGTATAGATTGCGTTGCCATGTCTGTTAATGATATTTTATGCCATGGAGCAAAACCACTTTTCTTTTTAGATTATTTAGCTTGTGGAAAGCTTGAAGCAGAAGTTGCTGAACAGTTTGTTAAAGGCGTTTCAGAGGGATGCATAGAAGCAGGATGTGCATTAATTGGCGGAGAAACAGCAGAAATGCCTGGTTTTTATAGAGATGGAGAATATGACATTGCAGGATTTGCAGTGGGAATAGTTGATAAAGATAAAATTATTGATGGAAGTAAGATTAAAGAAGGTGATGTTCTTATAGGAATAGAGTCTTCAGGAATACACAGTAATGGATATTCTTTAGTTAGAAAACTTATAACAGATTTAAATGAAGATTTTAATGATAAAAAAATGGGAGAAGTACTTTTAACTCCAACTAAAATATATGTAAAGCCAGTACTTAAACTTTTAGAAAGCTTTGATGTAAAAGGTATGGCTCACATTACAGGAGGAGGATTCTTTGAAAATATTCCTAGAATGTTTAAAGATGATTTAACTGCTGTAATTGATAAAAATAGTTTTGATATGCCAGATATATTTAAGTACATTATGTCATTAGGTGTTAAAGAAGAGCATATGTTCAATACATTTAATATGGGAATAGGTTTTGTAATTTGTGTTAAGGAAGAGGATAAGGATAATGTACTAAATGCGTTAAAAGAACTAAATCAAAAAGCATATCACATTGGACATGTGGAAGCTGGGGGTGCAGGAGTTTGCTTAAAATAGCAGTACTAGTATCAGGAAGCGGAAGCAATCTTCAATCCATAATTGATAGTATAGAAGCTGAAAAATTGAAATGTACCATAGAAATGGTTATAAGTGATAGAGAAGGAACTTTTGGAATTGAAAGAGCAAAACAAAAGGGAATAAAAACTTATGTTTTAGATAAGAAAATATATGGAAGAGAAATTTCAAAAAACATTCTTAGCTTAACTGAAAATAAAGTAGATTTAATTGTTTTAGCAGGCTTTTTATCAATTTTAGATAGTGAACTAATAACTAGTTTTAAAAATAAAATTATAAATATTCATCCTTCGCTTATACCTTCATTTTGTGGACCTGGTATGTATGGAATTAAAGTTCATGAAAAAGCAATAGATTATGGAGTTAGGTTTTCAGGATGTACAGTACATTTTGTAGATGAAGGCACAGATACAGGAGCTATAATTTCTCAAAGAATAGTTCCTGTTTACCAAGATGATACTGCAGATACTCTTCAAAAGAGAGTGCTTAAGGAAGAACATGAAATCCTTCCTGAGGTTATTAATTTAATAGCTGAAGGAAGAGTTAAAGTGGAAGAAAGAAAAATAACTATTGTATAATCATAAATTTTTAGGAGGCCTAAATCTATGTTGAAAAGAGCGTTAATAAGTGTTTATGATAAGACTAATTTACTGCCATTAGCAGAGTTTTTAGTAAATAAAGATGTAGAGATATTATCTACTGGTGGAACTTATAAATTTTTAAAGGAAAATGGAATAGCTGTTACAGAAGTTTCAGAGGTAACAGGCTTTGAGGAAATTCTTGATGGAAGAGTTAAAACTCTTCATCCAATAATACATGGTGGAATACTTGCCATAAGAGATAATAGTGAACATATGGAAACCATAGGAAGAAAGGGCATAACACCTATCGATATGGTAGTAGTTAATCTTTATCCTTTCTTTAATAAAGTTGAAGAAAATATATCCTTTGATGAAAAGGTTGAATTTATAGATATTGGTGGTCCAACAATGATAAGGGCAGCAGCTAAAAACTTTAGAGACGTAATTGTTCTTACAAACACATCAGATTATGAAATAGTTATGAAAGAGCTTCAAGAAACTGGAGAAGTTGACTTTGGAACTAGAAAGAAATTAGCTGGAAAAGTATTTAATCTTATGTCAGCCTATGATGCAGCTATTAGTAATTTCTTATTAGAAGAAGAAAATTACCCAGAATACTTAACTATTTCATATAAGAAAGAATTAAATTTAAGATATGGTGAAAATCCACATCAAAGTGCATCTTACTATACTCAAACCACAGGAAAAGGTGCTATGAAAAACTTTGTACAGTTAAATGGAAAGGAACTTTCCTATAATAACATAAAGGATATGGATGTTGCTTGGAATATTATATGTGACTTTCAAGAAACTGTATGTTGTGCAGTAAAGCACAATACTCCTTGTGGTGTAGCATTAGGTACCAATGTTAAGGAAGCTTACTTAAAAGCTTATAAATGTGATGAGATGTCCATATTTGGAGGTATAGTAGCCTTTAATAAAAAAGTAGATAAGTGTGCAGCAGAGGAACTTGTAAAGATATTCCTTGAAATAGTTATAGCGCCAGAATTTGATGAGGAAGCTTTAGAAATTCTTAAAGGAAAGAAAAATTTAAGAGTTATAAAAGGAGAAATTGAGCCACAAAATGGATTTGAGTTTGCATCTGTTGATGGAGGAATACTTGTACAAGAAAGAGATAATAAACTTATGGAACATATAGACTATGTAACAGAAAATAAGCCAAGTGTAGAACAAATGACAGATTTAGTATTTGGTATGAAGGTTTGTAAATATGTAAAATCCAATGCTATTGTAGTAGTTAAAGACGGTATGGCAAAGGGAATTGCAGGAGGACAAACAAATAGGATTTGGGCAGCGGCTCAGGCGTTAGATAGAGCAAAGGATGGAGTTATCATAGCTTCAGATGCGTTCTTCCCATTTGGTGATGTAGTAGATGAAGCGGCAAAGTACAAAATAAAGGCAATAATTCAACCTGGTGGTTCAATAAGAGACACTGAGTCTATCGAGGCATGCAATAAATATGGAATTTCAATGGTGTTTACAGGAGTAAGACATTTCAAACATTAAGGTGGGTGTTGTATTAATGAAAGTATTGGTTATAGGAAGCGGCGGACGTGAGCATGCTATAGTTTGGAAGCTTGCGCAAAGTCCTTTGGTACATCAAATATATTGTGCTCCAGGAAATGGAGGGACTGCTTTAGAAAACAAATGCAAAAATTTAAATATATATAAGAACGAAGAGCTTTTACAATTTGCTAAAGAAAATGATATTAATATTACTGTAGTAGGTCCAGAAGTACCTTTGGTTGAAGGAATAGTAGATATGTTTAAAGAAGCTTCACTTAAGATTTTTGGGCCTTCAAAAAAGGGCGCAGATCTTGAAGGAAGTAAAGCTTGTGCAAAGAACTTTATGAAGAAGTATGGTATTAAAACAGCAGCTTATGAAGTTTTTGAAAATCCTGTTGACTCCATTGAGTACTTAAAAAATTGTTCCTATCCAACAGTTATAAAAGCAGATGGCCTTGCAGCGGGAAAAGGTGTTGCTATTTGCCAAAACTTTGAGGAAGCAAAGGCATGTATTGAAAGCTTTATGGTTGAAGATGTATTTAAGGGAGCAGGAAATAGAGTTGTTATAGAGGAATTTTTAGAAGGTGTTGAAGCTTCTATACTTGCAATAACAGATGGAGAAACTATGATTCCATTTTTATCAGCAAAGGATCATAAGACTATTTATGAAGATAACAAAGGCCCTAATACAGGTGGTATGGGAGTAATCAGCCCTAATCCTTATTGCACAAATGAGGTTTTAGAAAGCTTTATAGAAGATATAATGAATCCAACCTTAAAAGGTTTCTCAGAAGAAAATATGGATTACACTGGAATTGTATTCTTTGGTATTATGATAACTAAAAAGGGAGTATATCTTTTAGAATACAATGTGCGCATGGGAGATCCAGAAACTCAAGCTGTACTTCCACTAATGGAAAGCGATTTTATGGAACTAATTATGTGTGCTTTAAATAAAAATCTTAATAATTATAGTATAACATGGAAAGATAAGCATTCCTGCTGTGTAGTTGCAGCTTCTGGAGGATATCCAAGCAAATATGATACAGGACTTTCAATAAGTGGAGTAGACAGTACTGAGGACAAGGTATTTGTTGCTGGAGCAAATCTTGAAGGAGAAAGCCTTTTAACTTCTGGCGGTAGAGTATTAGCAGTTACTGCTTTAGGAGATACATTAGATGAAGCTAGAAGTAATGCTTATAATGAAATTAAAAAAGTTAATTTTGAAGGGATGTATTATAGAAAAGACATAGGAAAGATTTAGGAAAAATGCCAAGGTTTTTTTCTAGGCACCAGGAGTTAGGAGTCAGGAAAACACTGATTAAGATGAAGTTATAATAATTTTATTTTAGATTTGCTTAATATTATAACATAGGCACCAGCTTTTGAGCTGGTGTTTTTTTGTTTGGTGTTTTTAAAATTAGGGGTTAGGTAACAACTTAATAATAAGTATATATTAAAATGTAGACATTTATATATAAATGGCGAGCGAAAGTAAGTACTACCTAAGTATAAGTTACTATTATAATTTATAAGATAAGAAGTGAAGAGGTATATTCCTTAATTGGGAGCTTGGAATATATTAAGCTAGTAGTGCAAATGGATTTTCTAATAAAATAATTATTGCTTATACGAAAAGGGGGGAGCAAGTAGTATGAATATATTACTAGTATCAGAGTCATTTATGGTTAGAGAAGGGATGGAAAATTTATTTAAGAATGAATTTAATTCAGTACATGTAAAGGCATTCTCGAGATTATCTGAATTAAAAATTATAGATTTTTTAGATATAGATTTTACATTTATAGATATGAAACAGGAATCAGTAGATAATTTAAAGATTATAGGCGAGGCAAAGCAATTATTTACAAATTTAAGAGCTATGGTATTAGACTTAAATAGAGATAAGGATATATTTAAAAAGGTAATTGATTTTGATATAGAAGGTTACGTACTAAGTATATGTGAAAAAGAAGAGTTGATTTATGAAATAAATAAGATATTAAAAGGGAGAAAGGTCTATGAGGCTGATCTATTAAAAAGTGTAATGAATGACTCGGGACAAGATAGTATAAGCATATTAACTACTAGAGAAAGAGAAGTTATGAATAAGGTTGCAGATGGTCTTAATAATAAAGATATAGCCAAAGTATTATTTATAACAGAGTCTACTGTAAAAAAACATGTTAGTAGCATACTTTATAAATTAAATTTGAGAAATAGAAAAGAAGTTATAATCTTATGTAAGAAAAAATAAAAATCAAATAATATGAACATACATAAGAAGGCGCCGAGAGGGCTTCTTTTTGTTTATCCGATGCTAAGAATCATTTGATAAGTATACTAAAGAGGTAAATTAGGAGTACTCGAAATAATACTTTAATATACTTCAAAGCTATAGTTTTATAGCCTAAAAGAGTAGACTTGTGAGGAATATAAAATCCTAACCATATTTACTAAAATTAAACTAAAAAGTCTAATTTTAGAATAGAAGAGGAGAAAACAAATTGTTTATATTCTTAGAGTCAGTAATGAAAGGACTTTTAGTTTTACTCTTTGGGTTTGGTATATATTCTATTATATGGAATATATATTTATTTTTCGTAAGTATAAGTGGATTTGGAGAGATTAGTAGAGATTATAATATTAAGGCTGATGAAACTCGGTTTTTACTTCTTGTCGCAGCAAATAATGAAGAAAATGTTATAGGTAGTACCGTAGATTCTCTAAGAAATATTGACTATGATAAGGATTTATGCGAAATCATTATAATTAATGATAATTGCACAGATAAGACAGGGGAAATATGTAAATCAAAAGGGGTAAGATATGTAAATACATCACTTGAAAAATTTGAACGTGAGGGTATAGGAAAACCAGGGGGAATACAATATGCTTTAAGAGATATAGGTTTTAAAAATATAATGAAAAACTATGATTTAGTTATGATATTTGACGCAGATAATCATGTCTCTAGTAATATATTAAAAGAAGTCAATTCTCAATTCATAGATTTAGGCAAGCCAGAAGCAATTCAAGTATATATAGACTCTAAAAATAGCACATCTTTGGTTTCACTTGGATATAGTATGTCATTTTTTGTATCTAATAGATTTAATCAATATGCTAAGTATAAAAAAGGCTTGCCTGTGTATTTAGGTGGAACTGGATTTGCTATAAGAAGTGATTATTTGATAAGTAAGGGCGGATTTAAATGCCAATCTTTAACAGAAGATTTAGAGTTTGCAGTTGATATATGGTTAGATGGTGGAAAGGTTGTATGGAATCATTTTGCAAGTGTTTATGATGAAAAACCAGATAAGCTTGGAGCATCTGTTCGCCAGAGAACTAGATGGTGTAAGGGTCATGCCTATGTAGCTATAAAGAAGTTTAAATTAATAATGAAGCAAATTTTAAAAGGAAAAGATAGAAAAATATATATAGATCTATTTATACATTTATTTTCAATAGGCAGATCTATTCAATATATAATTTTATTATTTGGATTTTTGATTTCTGTTATTGGACTAAATATAAATAGTTTATCAAAGTATTTTAATATGTTTTCTAATGAGTTACTCAGCTCAATAGCCTTTGGAGGTTTAATTGGAATTATGTTGTTAATTTATAATTACGGTATTCTTCCTTATTATGCACTAAAAAAAGACTTTCATAAGAAAATTGAGTTCAAGCATATTTTAGCTTTGCTTATATATAGTTTTTCATTTATATATCCGCAGATAAAGGGATTGATGAAATGGAAAAACCAAAAGGTATGGATAAAGACTCAGCATATATATAGTGAGCGTATAGAGGATAATAAGGAAGTGTATGTACATGAAAGGTAAATTGTTGACTTTAATTTCACTTGTTTTAATATTTTTTAATGTTGGATTAGGAACTATATTGGCAGCAAGTACTGAATCAGAGGGGAATAATGCAAAAGTACTGATAATTTATCCCAGTTCTATACGCTCTAATATTGAGAAATTAGATGAATTAAGAGTATTAGATACCCTAGTAGGACATTTTAGTAATGATATAGAGGTTGTACCATCAGATTTTAGAATTAACAGTAATATAAATGATTATACTAATGTAATTTATTATGGGTTAGTAAAGGAAGATTTAGATAAACAAATTGTAGAATATCTAGAAAATTTTAAAGGAAAGCTTATCGGTATTGGATATAATGTAGAACAAATAAAAAAAAGATTTTCATTTATTAATTTTGGTCAGAATATGAATATAACAGAAGTTGTATTAAAGGGTAAAACATATAAGTTAGAAATTACAGAATATATAAGAAGTATAAATGATGTAGATAATAAATACATTTTAGCAAATGGAAAATATAATGATAAATTAAGACCGTTGTTTGTTGTTAATGATAAGAATAATACATTTTATTTTGGAGCTACAAATATATATTCAGGATTACATTATTATTTAGGAGAATGTTTATTTAAATATTTTAACGATGTAAATATTGAATCTTCTAATGTTGCTTATTTAAGGTTAGAGGATGTTAATCCAACTAGAGATCCAGATAATCTTATGGAGATAGCTAAATATTTAAAGGAAAAGGATATACCGTATATGGTTGTATTAATACCTACTTATAGAGAACCAAAAACAGGTAAAATACTACATGTAAAAGATTATCCTAAATTACTAAAAACTATAAAATATATGCAAAATAATGGTGCAGGTATTATATTACATGGATATACACATCAATATAGAGATACTGAGACTGGCGAGGGATTTGAATTTTGGGATTCAATAAATGATGCTCCTATAAATCCAGATAATGGAGTATCAGAAGATGAGTATATAAGAGCAAGAATAGAGAATGGAATAGAAGAATTAGTTACTCATGGGATATATCCATTGGCCTTTGAGGCACCTCATTATGCTATTTCTCAAAATGGATATAAAATAGTGTCAGAATATTTTTCAACTTATGTTGGCAATATACAGATTAATGATGATACCTATGAAAATAGTTTTTCACCTGCATATATATCAACACCTTCATTTTTAAATGGTCTTAGTGTTATTCCAGAAAATATAGGATTTGTAGAAAATGAAGATATTAATGCTATAAAATCTATGGTAAAAAAGGCTGAATTTTATAGTGGCTTATCTGATAGTATAATAGGTGGTTTTTACCATCCATATTTAGGTCTAGACAAACTAAAAATGTTAGTAGAAGAATTAGAAACTATAGAAGATATAAAATGGTTTGATTTAAAAGAGCAAGCTAATACAGTGAAGACATCTAATATAAGTATAAAAAGTAAAGACGGGATAATAGATGTAGATAAACCATTAATATTCTCAAAATACCAAGTTGAATATGTAGCTATATTCTTTTACGTAGGAATTGTAGTAATAGGATTTTTGATATTTATATTAAGGAATAGAAAAAATGAGTAGAGTAATGAGTATATTAAATAGTAATTCAAAGCGTAGATTTAAACGTATGTTCAAGAGAAAGAAGGTTATGTTTTATAAAAAAATTTCTATTATTATAATTATTATTTTTTCATTAGAATTACTATATTTTTTTAATAATTATGATATAAACAATGGTAAAACTATGTTTTATATTAAAGAAAAAGCTTTAACTAAGGAGTTTAACACCAAAATAAAGAGTGGAAATTTATCTACAGACTATGAAATAGATCAAGTAATTAAAGATATAAATTATATGAAATTAAATACTATTAATATTCCTATTGTTATTAATATAGAGTCTTTAAATTCTAGTGATATGAATATAGACAAATACAGTTTAAAAAAGGCTGAAAATTTAATAAATACTTTACAAGGAACTAATGTAAGTATAATATTAGAACCTTATCCATGGATAAAAGATGGGAGTTTATCTGAGACCAAGTGGAAGCCACAAAATATAGAAGCTTTCTTTTATAATTGGAAATACAAAGTTTTGGAACGGATAATAACTACTATAGGAAACCCTTATAATATAGATGCAATAAATGTCGCTTCTAATTTAGTTTGTATTGAGATGTATGAAAATCAGTGGTGTTATGTAATAAAATTTGTAAGAGATATGTATAAAGGTTGTGTAACTTACAGAACTAATTGGTGGTGCACATCTGATGAAGATGAAGAGAGTTATGTAAATTATCAAAAAAAGTTAAATAATAAGTTGTTTGGAGAAGTTGATTTTATATCTATTGCAGCTTATTTTGAACTTACAGATAATAATATGAGTACAGTTAAAGATATTGTGGACTCATTAAGTCTTAGCACTGCCCACAATAGAAATCAAAATATAAAACAACAAATCTATAATTTTAATAAAAAATGGCATAAGCCTATATTTTTTGGAGAGTTAGGATTTCCCAAAAGGATAGGTGCTTATAGTCACCCACATAATCCTAAACCATCTATTATATTTAATGGTAGCCAACAGGCTAATGGATTTAAAGCATATAATAAGGCTTTTAAAGATGAAGATTGGTTATTAGGTTTTTCAGTATTTGCTATTGGAGAAAAATTTTTGGATAAAACATATTATCCATCAAGAAAAAGTATAAAAGTAATTCGAAATTGGTATGATTAAATTTATGTTGTTAAAAAATTTTGCTTTTAAAATAAATGAAAGAAAAATAATAGCAAGCAGGAAACTGTTTCTAGTTTTCTGCTTGCTACTGATTTTATAGTAAAATTCCTGCTATAGTTCCTGTCATACATGTAGTTATTAATCCACCTATTAATGCTTTCACTCCAAGTTCAGCAATTTCTGCACGTCTTTCTGGAGCAAGGCCGCCAATACCACCGATTTGTATGCCTATAGAGCTAATGTTTGCAAATCCGCAAAGGGCATAAGTGAGTATTACTGTTGCTTTGTCACTTAATGCTCCAGCTTTAATCATTGTTGCTAAGTTAGCATAAGCAACGAATTCGTTTAAGACTACTTTCTGACCTATTAACTCTCCAGATTTAATGATATCTTGAGCTGGTATTCCCATTACATATGCCAGTGGTGAGAATGCTCTTCCAAGAATCCATCCAAGACTTAAGAAATCTGCTCCTAATAATCCACCAACCCAAGCAATGATTGAGTTTATAAAAGCTATTAATGCTATAAATGCAAGTAACATTGCTCCAACGTTTAATGCAAGAGAAAGCCCTTCACTAGCTCCCGTTGCTGCTGCATCAATAACATTAGAATTTGTTACTTCCAGTTCAAGGTTGGTTTCTCCTTTAGTAGCTGGTGTTTCAGTTTCCGGGAAGATTATCTTAGAAACAATTAATCCTGCTGGTGCGGCCATGATGCTTGCTGCGAGCAGGTGTGATGCATTTATCCCCATAGCCACATATCCAGCCATTACTCCTCCTGCAACTGTAGCCATTCCACCAATCATTATAGTAAGCAATTCTGATTTTGTCATAGATTTTATGAAAGGTTTGATGAGTAAAGGTGCTTCTGTCTGACCAAGGAATATGTTCCCTACAGCTGATAAAGTTTCTGCGCCACTAGTTCCAAGTAATTTAGCGATTCCCTTAGCTAAAACCGAAATTATGACTTGCATTACACCTAAATAATATAAAATACTCATAAATGCAGAGAAAAATATAATAGTTGGTAACACTTGAAACGCAAATATTGAGCCGAATTTATTTGTTGCTACTAAATCACCAAATAAGAAAGATGAACCTTCCCTGGTAAAATCTAATAACTTAGTTACGAGTCCGCCTGCTGACTCAAAGACTTTTCTTCCTGCAGGCACCTTTAATATTAAAATTGCAAATGTTACTTGTAAACTTATACCTATACCTACTAATTTCCAATTGATTGCTTTCTTATTATTTGATAATAGATAAGCTATACCTAGCAGGATAATTAATCCTAATATTCCTATAAATCTACTCATCTTAATTTCTCCTTTATTCTTTTTGCGATAGCTTTCCCTGCACAAGTATATAAGAGAAAATTGCACTTGTCTATTGGTATATAAAGGAGTAGCTGTTGAAGGAGGATTTATAACAAGTAATCCTATGTATATGTTATAAATTTAAATAATAAAATGATTACAAAAAAATTAGAAATTCAGTAACTTTTATCATAGAATAAATTACTCTTACCTTGGGGAAAATTTTAATGAAAGGGAGAGTGATTTAAATGGGAAAAAGTAAAAATATTAAAGCACAAAATCAAAGTATGATAGATAATAGTAATGACAGCAGAAATGCTACAAATGGATATATGCAAAATGGAAATGCAAGTAAATATGCTGCACAGCAGGGAACAAGAAATAAGAACTAGATATAGTAAAAGAGGATGATTAAGTTTCATCCTCTTTTTTATTTTTGTAGTACCACTAGTAACAAAAAATACCTATTAAGTGGAGCTTTCTATAAAAATTAAATTATATATAATATAATTAAGGATATTTAAATATATAGATAATAATTACTAAATGATGTTATTAATTGTTCGGAGGAGAAAAGTTATGCATGTAGGCGTTATAATGGGTGGAGTTTCTGATGAAAGAGAAATATCAATACTCACCGGAAATGAAATAATAGATAATCTTGATAAAGAAAAATATGAGGTACTTCCTGTACCTATAAATACTGAATATGAACTTATAGATAGAGCAAAATCTTTAGAGTTTGCATTTATTGCCCTCCATGGTAAATTTGGGGAGGATGGTAAAATTCAAGCAATTCTTGAAAGTCTTAAAGTACCATATTCAGGATGCGGAGTTTTAGAAAGTGCATTGTGTATGGATAAAAATATATGTAAAAAAATATTTTTAGGAGAAAATATATCTACGCCTAAATGGATCATGACAAAACATGAAGAAAATATAGATTATGAAAATGTAGATAAAATGAGCTACCCTGTAGTAGTTAAACCAAATAGCGGTGGATCAAGCATAGGTGTATTTATAGCTAAAAATAAAGAGGATTTAAAAGCAGCTATAAAGGAAGCTTTAAAACATGATAAGGAAGTTATGATTGAAGAATATATAAAGGGTGAAGAAATAACCTGTTGTATGCTTGATGGAGAAATCTTACCTATATTATCTATAAAACCTAAGAGAGATGAGTTTTTTGATTACAAATCAAAATATGAAGATGAAGGTGCAGAAGAAGTTGTAGTAAATTTACCTGAGCATATTGAAAAGAAAGTTAAAGATATTTGTAAAAAATGCTGGGAAGGTTTAAACTTAAGAGTATACGCACGTGTGGATATAATGATAAGAGGGGAAGATATATATGTACTTGAGGTAAATACCCTATCCGGAATGACTAAAAATAGCTTGTTTCCTAAAAGTGCCAAGGCAGCAGGCATAAGTTTTAAAAATCTTTTAGATAAAATAATAGAATTATCAGGAAAACAATTTTAGAGAATTCATATGAATTAAGTTGATATATAAGGAGCTAATATGTTTAGAAATATAAATTTTCATAAAAAAGAGCCTATATATGAGCAGCTTTATAATTATATAAAAAATATGCTAGAGGATGGAATGCTTTCATCCTCTAGTAAGCTTCCTTCCACAAGAGAAATAAGCGAAAATCTCAATATAAGTAGAAATACAGTGGTAAAGGCATATGAAATTTTAGAAGCTGAGGGATACATATATACTATAAAAGGTAAGGGAAGTTTTGTAAGTAAAATAAAAAAGACAAAGATTAAAGATTGGAATATAAATTGGGAAGAAACTATAAATTCCTTTGCTAAAAATGCAGAGAATTTAGATATTATGAAAAATGAGGCTCTTTTTCAAAAAGGTATGATATCTTTTAAAAGTATTGCTCCAGATGAAAATTTATTTGATATAGAAGAATTTAAAAAGGCTTTTTTAGATAGGATGGCATTAGAAGGAGAAAAACTTTTAAATTACGGATATGCTCAAGGATACAAACCTCTAATAAACTATCTTATGGATTATATGAATAAAAAGGGAGTTAGTATAAAAGATAGGGATATACTTATAACTAATGGTTTTACTGAGGGTTTTGATATAATTTTAAGTGCACTAACTAATAAAGGCGACAGTATACTTTGTGAAAATCCTACTCATAATACAGCTATAAAGATAATGAAGCTTCATGGAATTGATATTCATGGAATTCCTATAGGCGATGAAGGAATTGACGAAAATAAGCTCAAAGAAGAGCTTAATAAAAATAAATTTAAGTTTGCTTTTTTCATACCATCATATCATAATCCTACAGGTATGGTTATGTCTTATAAAAAAAGAGAAAATGTATATAATATACTTAGAGAATATAATGTTCCTATAATTGAAGATGGATTTAATGAAGAATTGCAACATTCAGGATCTCACATTGCACCTATAGCTAGTATAGGTGGAGATGGAAACGGAGTAATTTATATAGGAAGTCTATCAAAAATACTTTTTCCAGGTCTCAGAATTGGATGGATATTTGGAGATACAAGACTTATAGATATACTTCAAAGTGTGAAAAGAAGCAGAAATATACACACTTCGTTTTTAGATCAAGCACTTTTGTATCAATATATGAAAAATGGAAGTTTTGAAAAGTATTTAAAAAAGGCTAGAAGTATATATAAATCAAAATATAATTTTACAAAAGAACTTATTGAGAGATATATTCCTCATGAACATATATTAGGGGATGGAGGATTATATGTATATATAAAGCTTAAAGGAATAAATTCAAGAGAACTCTTAAAAAACTGCTCTAATAGAGGGGTAATATTTACTCCAGGAGATATATTTTATGTAAATAAAGGTGGATATAATGAATTAAGACTGAGTTTTTCTAGAGTTTCATTTGATGAGATAGAAAAAGGCATAAAAATAATTGGAGAAGAAGTCAAAAAATTTAAAAACAATGTTGACAAATTAAGTGGAGATTAATATAATAAATATAACATATAAAACTTATTTGTTTAATAGGAGTTGTTGAAGTGAAGATATCTACAAAAGGAATATATGGATTAAAAGCAATACTTGATTTAGCTACAAATTCATTTAATGATGTGGTTACGCTAAAAAGTATATCAGAAAGACAAAATATATCAGAAGGATATTTAGAGCAAATTTTTTCCCTTTTAAGAAAAAGAGAACTTGTGAAGGGAAGAAAAGGTTCTCAAGGAGGCTACACTTTAGTAAAGGAACCTAAAGATGTTACAGTAGGAGAAATACTAAGGGCACTAGAAGGAGAACTTTTTCAAGTAGATGTTCCTGAGGAAGAAAAAGACTCTAAAATAGAAAGATGTATAGAAGATAAGGTTTGGGGAAATCTAAGAGAAAGTATAAATCAAGTTGTAGACTCTATAACTTTAGAAGAGCTTGTAGAAGATTATAAAAAATATAATAATGAAGTAGCCATGTATTATATATAGGAATTAGGGACTGTTAATAAAATTTAATTTCTATTTTGGTTACATATAATTTATAAAAGAAATATTATTTAATTGGGATGTGCGGTTTATAGAAAAATCAATGATTTTTACAAAAATATGTCCCAATTAAAATTTTACATAAAAACATAGTAAACAAATATGTATAATAAAGGAGAGATGGGTTATGAAAAGGGTATATAATAATTTAACAGAATTAATAGGAAATACACCACTTGTAAAAGTTGATAAATTTAAAGAAAAACACGATTTAAAGGGGAATATAATTGCAAAGGTAGAATATTTTAATCCAGCAGGAAGTGTAAAGGATAGAATTGCATTTGCAATGCTTGAAGAAGCTGAAAAACAAGGACTTTTAAATAAGGATTCTATAATTGTAGAACCAACTAGTGGAAATACTGGTGTAGGACTTGCTTTTGCAACTACAGTAAAAGGATATAAGTTAATACTTACTATGCCTGATACAATGAGTATTGAAAGAAGAAATCTACTTAAGGCTTATGGAGCAGAACTTGTATTAACACCTGGAGCAGAAGGAATGAAGGGTGCAATTAAAAGGGCAGAAGAAATAGCAGCTGAAAATAATAATTCCTTTATACCTCAGCAGTTTGAAAACAAAGTAAATCCGAAAATTCATAAACTAACTACAGCAAAAGAAATATGGAAAGATACTGAGGGCCAGGTAGATATATTCATAGCAGGAGTAGGAACTGGTGGAACTATAACAGGAGTAGCTGAATACTTAAAAGAAAAAAATCCAAATGTTAAAATAATAGCAGTGGAACCAGAAGCTTCAGCTGTACTTTCAGGAGAAAAACCAGGTCCTCATAAAATTCAAGGAATAGGTGCAGGATTTGTTCCAAGCATATTAAATACAGAAGTAATTGATGAAATAGTAAGAGTTACAAATGAAGATGCATTTAAAACTACAAAGGAAATAGCTCATTTAGAAGGAATGTTTGTTGGAATATCTTCTGGAGCAGCACTATACGCAGCAAAGATAATAGCAGAAAGAGAAGAAAACAAAGGTAAAAATATAGTTGTACTTCTTCCAGACACAGGAGCAAGATATTTATCCATGGGAATATTCGACTAATAATTAGTATCAATGGCTAGTGACCAGTAGACAGTTATAGATGTTTTGCAAGTCAAAACTGAAATATACTGACTGCTGGTTATTATTTTAATTAATAAAAATTGAAGAAATTTTATTAATTAAAAATTTCTCAGTACTAGAACTTAGTGCTTTGTGTTATACTATATTGTTGTACGGAGGTGAATAATTTGGATAAAATATATATGGATTATAGTGCTACTACTTATGTAAAACCAGAAGTAGTAGAGGCTATGGAACCTTACATAAAAGAGTATTTTGCAAATCCTTCTTCTGCATATTCTTTTTCCAATAGGGCAAAGATGATTATAGATGAAAGCAGAGAAGCATTGGCAAGTTTAATAAATGCTAAGAGCAGTGAAATATATTTTACTTCAGGGGGAACTGAAAGTGACAACTGGGCGATAAAAGGGGTGGCCTTTGCAAATATGGATAAAGGACGCCATATAATAACTTCTTCTATTGAACATCATGCAGTTTTAAATGCTTGTGAATATTTAAAGAAGTTTGGCTTTGAAATAACTTATCTTCCTGTGGATGAATACGGTCTTATAAGTTTAGATAAATTAAGAAGTAGTATAAGAAAAGATACTATTTTAGTTTCAGTAATGGCTGGAAATAATGAAGTAGGAACTATACAGCCTATAGATGAAATAGGAAAGATTTGCAAGGAAAGAAATATAGTTTTTCATACAGATGCAGTGCAGGCAGTAGCAAATATTCCTTTGGATGTGGAAAGCATGAATATAGATTTATTAAGTTTTGCTTCTCATAAAATATACGGACCAAAGGGAATTGGTGCATTATATATAAAAAGAGGTACTAAAATAGATAATTTAATTCATGGTGGAGAGCAGGAAAAAGGCAGACGAGGAGGCACGGAAAATTTAGCTTCCATTGTTGGATTTGGAAAGGCTTCCGAAATTGCTTTAAATAATTTAAATGAGCATAGAGAAAAATTAACTTATTTAAGAGATATACTTATAAATGAACTTTTACAAATACCTGAAACTAAGCTAAATGGTGCTAGAGGTGATAAAAGGCTTCCTGGAAGTGTAAACATAACATTTAATGATGCTCAATCAGAATTAATGCTTATGATGATGGACAGAGAAGGAATTTTTGTATCCTCAGGCAGTGCATGCCAAGCCGGAGCCGTGGAGCCTTCTCATGTACTTAAAGCTATAGGGCTTTCAAATAAAGAAGCTAAGGAAGCCATAAGATTTAGTTTAGGAGATAAAACTACAAGAGAAGATGTGGATAAGGTTATTAATGTGGTTCGGGATTGTGTACAAAAATTGAGAAGTTGTTAGTAATTACTACTAACTAAGAAGCTCTAACTTTAGTTATTAAAAATGTAATTGGTTTCTAGGCTAGGATTAAGTTTAATAGGAGGTATTAACTTGAAGAAGAAAGTTTTACTTGGTATGAGTGGAGGAGTGGACAGCTCTGTTGCTGCTTATCTTTTAAAAGAGCAAGGTTATGATGTAATTGGAGTTACAATGCAAATATGGCAGGATGATGAGGAGTTTGAAGAAAGAGAGGGAGGATGCTGTTCGCTAAGTGCTGTGGCAGATGCTAGAAGAGTTGCGCAGTCTTTAGACATCCCTTTTCATGTAATGAATTTTAAAGAAGATTTTAAAGAAAAAGTAATAGATTATTTTGTGGATGAATATCTTGTAGGTAGAACTCCAAACCCATGTATAGCTTGTAATAAGCACATAAAATTTGATTTGTTTTTAAAGAAAGCAATGGCCATGGGAATAGATTATGTAGCTACAGGTCATTATGCAATAATAGGCCAAAATGGTCATAGATATACTCTTAGAAAGTCGGAAGACTCAAGAAAAGATCAAACTTATGCACTTTATAATCTTACTCAATTTCAATTAAGCAGAACTCTTATGCCTTGTGGAGAATATACAAAGGATGAAATAAGAGAAATAGCAAAAAAAATAGGACTTAGAGTACATAATAAAAAGGATAGTGAAGAAATATGCTTTGTATATGATAATGATCATGGCGGATACATAAATAGAAACTATCCTGGAAAAGTTAAAGAAGGAAACTTTATAGATAAAAATGGAAAGATACTTGGAAAGCATAAGGGAATAGTTTATTATACAATAGGCCAAAGAAAGGGACTTGGAATAGCTTTAGGTAAACCTGTATATGTTACAGATATCAAGCCTGAAACTAATGAAGTTGTATTAGGAGACGAAGAAGAGATATTTACAAGAGTACTTGTAGCAAAGGATATAAATTTAATTTCCATGGATATTTTATACGCTCCAATGGAAGTCGAAGCTAAAATAAGATATTCTGCACGTCCTGAAAAAGCATTAATAGAGCCAATTGATGGTGGACATAAAATAAAGGTTACTTTTAAGGAAAAGCAAAGAGCTATAACTAAAGGTCAATCTGTAGTATTTTATGATGGAGATATGGTTCTTGGCGGAGGAGTTATTGAGTAGTCAATATTTGATGTTAAATGATTAATAATTAATTCAAGATATAAAAAAGCTTGCTAAGATGCAAGCTTTTTTTAAATGTCCATTTTGTTTACATGAACTCCTTCAATAGAGGTTAAGTCATTCTCTAATGCTTCTACATCAGATTTTTCAGCAAATATTTGAAGAAGTATAAGTCCCTTTGGAGAACAAGAATTTTCTTCAGTTTCATGTAAGCCTATTCGTGTTTTTATTATGCAGCCATGGTCGGTTAAAATTTGTTGTGCTTTTGGAGCATGTTCATCTCTGCCGTCAATGGTAACAGCCATTATAGTAGTTTTTTTCATAAATAAATAACTCCTTTCATGTAAATTTTAAGGTTGGTTTGTGATTTTCAATTGTACAATACAATAGCATACAGATATTATTTTATCCAAATTTAGGGAAAATATATGCTGAAATTATAATATTTTTTTAAAATAAATGAAAAACAAAATAAAATGAGGAATTATGATATAGTAAACCATGTGAATTTTATCTTGCATTACATTAAAATCATGAAGTAATAATGTTATTTTTAATAGAAAATGTATAGAAAAACTTACTTTAACTTTTTATAATCCTATAATATTTAGCATAAATGAGCCTATATATTTCAGTAGTCGTTTTCAAAGAATTTGTTTGTTTTGCAAGTGATTATTCATAAAAAAGCAATTGTAAAATATTAGATTTTTTTACCGAAATACCGTTGACACCCTTTTTTATAGGTGATAAGATAAATAACAATAACTCGGAAAAAATAAAAATTGGGCAAATAAGTTAATAAATGTAAAATGTTATGATGGGAAAAAGCTATATAAATTTAGTTACAGAGAGCCAATGGTTGATGAGAATTGGTGCTAATGATATAGGTAATACTCGACCCTGAACATAAGAGCTGAAACTTAAGTAAGTTTTTACGGCAGCATCCGTTATAATGCAAAAGTTTTATAAAAACTTTCAGAGGCCATAAATAGATTGAAAAGTTTGTGGCGAAGTAGAGTGGTACAGCGTTAGTATACGCCTCTATATATTTAAAAAATATATAGAGGCTTTTTTATATACTAATATAAATTTAAGGGGGAAAAAATTATGGATGGACTTCTTGCGTTTTCGGTATTATTTTTAATCTTTGGTGTTGGGGACTTTATATCATCAAAGACAAAGGCTGTTTGTTCTACTATGTTTGTATCTTCAGTAATTCTAATGGTTGGTTTTTGGGTGGGGCTCCCAAAAACTATATTTAAGGATTCATCATTACTTGCCATGGGAAGTATATTAATGGCAGTATTGATTACTCATATGGGAACACTTATGAGTATAAATGATTTGGTAAAACAATGGAAAACTGTTGTAATAGCATTAGCTGCAATTGTAGGAATTGGTATTTTTGTATATTTTGCAGGTACTCCAATTTTAGGAAAAGATTACGCTGTAGCTGCAGCACCACCAATAGCCGGAGGAGTTGTAGCAGGTATCATTATGGGTGAGGCTGCAAAAGCAAAAGGACTTGAAACAATCATGGTTTTTGCAACATTACTTGTAGTAGTTCAAGGTTTCTTTGGATATCCAATTGCATCAATTTGTCTTAGAAAAGAAGCAAAAAGATTATCAAAGGAATTAAAAGAAGGTAAATCAAATATAAATAATAAGAAAGCCACAGCAGAGATGGCCGCCGCAGCAGAAAATACAGTTAAACCAAGAAAATATTTAATACCAGCTCTTCCAAAAGAACTTCAAACATCTTCCATACTTTTAGCAAAGCTTGGACTCGCAGCGGTGCTAAGTTATAAAATAGCAGCACTTACAGGAAATGTGGTAAATAAGTATGTTGTATGTTTAATTATAGGTGTAGCTTTAAAGGAACTAGGATTCTTAGAAACTGATGGCATGACTAAAGCAAATGCCTTTGGATTAGCAATGGGTTCACTTATGGTTGTTATATTTTCAAATCTAGTAAGTGCAACTCCACAAATGGTATTAACATTATTATGGCCTTTAGTTGCAAGTTTAACATTAGGAGTTATAGGTATTGCGATTACCAGTATACCTGTAGGTAAGGCTTTAGGCTATAGCTGGCAGATGTCTTTATCAATAGGAATTACTGCATTATTTGGCTTTCCAGGAACATTTATAATTTCTCAAGAAGTTGCAAATGCAGAGGGAAAAACTGAAGAAGAGAAAAAAGCAATATTAGATGAAATACTTCCTAAGATGCTTATATCAGGATTTGTAACAGTAACCATAGCATCCGTAGTACTTGCAGGCTTCATGGTAAAAATGATGTAATATGATAGTTAATGATTAATACTGAATATATAACTATAAAGGAATGGGGGACTTTCAATATGAAAACTTTAGATCTTGCAAAAGAAAATTATGAGTGGATGGTGGATTTAAGAAGGGATTTTCACAGACATCCAGAGGCATCCTTTGAGGAGTTTAGAACTACAGATAAAATTGAAGAAGAATTAAAAAAAATGGGAATAGAAACTCTCAGAGTAACCAAAACAGGCGTTGTAGGACTTTTAAAAGGGGCAAAAGAAGGAAAGGTTGTAGCTTTACGTGCTGACATAGATGCATTATCCGTAAATGAAGAAACTGGACTTCCATATAGCTCAGAAGCTCCTGGATTAATGCATGCTTGTGGACATGACTGTCATGCTGCAACATTACTTGGAGCAGCAAAGGTTTTATCAACAATGAAAGATGAATTACAAGGAACAGTAAAGTTTATATTTCAGCCTGCAGAAGAAGTAGCAGGTGGCGCAAAAGCTATGATAGAAGGCGGAGTGCTAGAAAATCCTAAGGTAGACATGATATTTGGAATGCATATTTGGTCAGATGTGCCTACAGGACAAGTGGCGCTTCAACCAGGACCTGTAATGGCATCAGCAGATACTTTTGATTTAACTATAACAGGAAAATCAGCACATGGTTCTTCACCATGGCAGGGGGTTGATGCATTAACTTGTGCAACAGCGGTAGTTCAAGGACTTCATACTATTGCAACAAAGGTAAATGATGCAAGACAGCCTATAGTTATAAATGTAGGAACATTTCATTCAGGAGAAAGATTTAACGTAATACCAGGAAAGGCAACATTACAAGGAATGAATAGAGCCTTTACTGAACATTCAAGAAGAATGCTTCCTGAATGGATTGAAAAAATGGTCAAAAATACTTGTGAAGCTTATGGTTGTGAGTATGAGTATAAGTATACATTTATGTGTAGTCCTACTATAAATGAAGAAAACTCCACTAAACTTGCGCAAGAATCTGTAGGGAAAATAGTAGGAAAAGAAAATATACTTACTATAGATAAGGCAATGGGCTCTGAAGACTTTTCAGAGTATGTACAAAGGGTACCAGGAGCCTTTATGTTCTTAGGTGGAAGAAATGAAGAAAAGGGATGTAAGTATTCCCATCACTCAAATTTCTTTAATGTAGATGAAGATGCACTTCCACTTGGAGCTGCAAGCTATGCACAAGTAGCATTGGATTTTTTAAATATAACTAAATAAAAATAAAACACCTCAAGAATAAAGAAGCATTCTTGAGGTGTTTTTCTATAAATAGTGATTTTTCGCTAGTTAAATTACATCAAAAAAGCTCAGTTGATCACTTTCTGGAAGACCTTTTAAGCAGCCAAACTTTCTAAGTGAATCTATAGCAGAATTTCCTATCTTAGCACGTTTCTTTAGATCTTCTATGGAGCTAATAGGATTTTCTTCTTGGACTGCATTGTATATACCTTCTGCTGCCACGGTTCCCATGCCGGATATACTGTTTATAGGTGGCCTTAAGCCATCTTCCTCTACTATAAATTTGGATGCATGGGATTTGTATAAATCAATGGGCAGGAATTTAATTCCTCTCTCATACATTTCAAAAACCAATTCTAAGTCATCATACATATCCTTATCCTTAGGGGTAGCTTGATTGCCCATTACTTCAATTTCCTTCATTTTTTCTTTAACCTTCTCTTTTCCAAATATCATAAATTCTGAGTCAAAGGCCTTGGCTCTAATGGTGAAGTATGCTGCATAATATGCCTTAGGTATGTGAACCTTAAACCAGGCTATTCTAAAGGCCATCATTACATAGGCTGCAGCATGGGCCTTAGGAAACATGTATTTTATCTTTCTGCAGGAATCTATATACCATTCTGGTACATCATGTTCTCTCATCATTGCTTCATATTCAGCCCACTTTTCAGGGTCCTTTAATGCCTTTCCTTTACGAACTAGCTCCATTATCTTAAAGGCAGTATTGGGCGGCAGACCCTTTTTGATAAGATAAACCATGATATCATCTCTGGTACACACTGCCTCATTTAAGGTTACTGTTCCCGCATCAATTAAGTCCTTAGCATTTCCCAGCCATACATCGGTACCGTGGGAAAGTCCTGATATACATATTAAATCAAAAAAGGCTTTTGGCATTGTATCTAAAAGCATTCCTCTTACAAACTTGGTTCCAAATTCAGGAATTCCAAAGGTTCCAACCTTGGAATTTATCTGCTGCGGGGTTACTCCTAGGGCTTCAGTGGATGAAAATATAGACATGGTCTCCTTATCATCCATAGGTATTTTTTGTGGATCTACTCCGGTTATATCCTGAAGCATTCTTATAACTGTTGGATCATCGTGACCCAGTATATCGAGCTTCAACAAATTCTGGTCAATGGAGTGATAGTCAAAATGTGTTGTAATAATATCTGAGGTAGAATCATCTGCAGGATGCTGTACGGGACAAAATTCAAAAATTTCGCGTCCCTTTGGCACCACTATGATTCCACCAGGGTGCTGACCCGAGGTTCTTTTTATACCTGTACAGCCTCTTGAAATTCTGATGATTTCTGCCTTATTTACTGTAAGGTTTTTTTCATCAAAATACTTTTTCACGTATCCAAAAGCTGTTTTTTCTGCTATAGTACCTATGGTTCCGGCCTTAAAGGTTGTGCCCTTCCCAAAGATAACCTCTGTATATTTATGGGCTTTTGCCTGATATTCTCCTGAAAAGTTTAAATCTATATCCGGCTCCTTATCTCCATTGAAGCCTAAGAAGGTTTCAAAGGGGATATCTATGCCATCCTTAGCTAGCTTTTCTCCACAAACAGGACAAACCTTATCCGGCAAGTCAAAGCCATTTTTATAGCCATAATCGGAAAAGTCCGAGTATTTGCAGCTTGCGCATCTGTAATGTGGAGGCAGGGCATTTACTTCCGTTATACCGGTCATATATGCTACAACAGAGGAACCAACGGAACCTCTAGAACCTACTAGATAGCCATCTTCGTTTGATTTCCATACCAACTTTTGAGCGATAATGTACATCACGGAGAAACCATTTTTTATAATGGAATCCAGCTCTCTATCAAGCCTTTGCTGAATAATTTCAGGAAGAGGGTCACCATAAAGTTCATGAGCCTTACCATAGGTAATATCTTTAATGGTCTGTTCACAGCCATCTATGTGTGGTGTAGCTTTTTCTGGTGAAATAGGACTGATTTGCTCACACATATCTGCTATCTTATTAGTATTTGTAACTACCACTTCATAAGCCTTTTCCATTCCCAAATAGGAAAATTCCTGAAGCATTTCATCAGTGGTTCTTAAATATAATGGAGCCTGATTATCTGCATCCTTAAAGCCCTGACCTGCCTCAAGTATACGTCTGTATATCTCATCTTCAGGATCCACGAAGTGAACATCTCCTGTAGCTACTACAAGCTTACCTAACTTTTCTCCCAGAGCTACAATTTTTCTGTTGATTTCCTTTAAATATTCTTTGTTTGGTACTTGCTCTGTCCTTACCAAATAATCATTATTGCCTAGAGGCTGGATTTCCAAATAATCGTATTCCTTAGCAATGTCTTCAATTTCTTCATCGGATTTTCCTAGGAGTATTGCCTGATACAATTCACCTTCACTGCAGGCGCTGCCAAGAATTAAGCCCTCGGAATATTTTTCATACATACTCTTCAATATACGGGGCTTTTTATAAAAGTAATCTAAATGTGAATAGGATACAAGTCTATACAAATTCGTTAATCCCACATAATTCTTTGCGAATATTATTGCATGATGGGTTTTAACTTTTTTATATTCTTCCTTCTTAGCCTCTTCATCAGAACCGTATATATCTATATCCTCAATGGTTTTTGCTCCTCTTTCCTTCAGCTTTTCAAGCATTATATTAAACACCTTAACAGTGGTAGCAACGTCATCTAAGGCTCTATGAGCAACCTCAACCTTTATGCCAAGATTTTTAGCAATTCTTCCTAATTTATAGGTTTTAAAATTAGGGAATACTGACTGTGCCAAGGATAAGGTATCTACATATGTAAAGTCAAAGTCATAGTTTAGCACTCTAGCATTATGCTTTAAGAAGCCCACGTCAAATCCAGCATTATGAGCAACCAGAACGGTTCCATCAATAAAATCCATCATTTTAGGAAATACATTTTCTATGGTTTCTGCATTCCTTACCATATCATCAGTTATATTGGTAACCTCCACAACCCTTGATGGAATAGGCTTTTCAGGATTTACAAAGCAGCTGAATTTGTCTATTATCTTTCCATCCTTTAGTTTCATGATTCCTATTTCAGTAATTTTTTCTGTTACTGGTGAAAAGCCTGTGGTCTCCAAATCCAGCACACAATAGGTAGTATCAATGTTCTGTCCATTAGGATTTGTTACAGAAGGCTTTTTATCCGGTGCCAAATAGGCCTCTACTCCATATATAACCTTCATGTCAGAGTTATCTCTTCCTAATAATTTATGAGCCTCAGGGAATGACTGCACTACTCCATGGTCCGTTATGGCAATGGATTTCATGCCCCAGCTCATGGCTCTTTTAATTAAATCAGAGGCACCAGTCATAGCATCCATCTGACTCATTTGTGTATGCATATGCAGCTCTACCCTCTTCACTTCTGCCTTATCCTGCCTCTTAGCCTTCTTCCTGATTTCTATTTCTACTATGGTATTGGCAATAATCTCAATTTCATCAGTAAACTTACTATACCCTGCATTTCCAGAAAGCCTAACACCCTTAGCTTTGTTAAGCTTTGATAATGCCTCACTTTCTTCACCGGGCTTCAAGAAAGCCTTACAAGTCATGGAACTTGAGCCGTCATATAAATCAAAGGAAATTAATGTTTTTCCGCTTCTTAATTCCCTTGCTTCTATATTGGATATTTCACCCTCTATAGCTACCTTTCCTTCATCTGGCGTAATGTCAGTAATTTTTATTATAGCTTCCTTGATATTAGCACTTCTGCCTAATATTAAGAATGGATTGCCTTTCTTTCCATCGGTTTCTGATTTTGCTTCCTGTTTTTTTTCTACAGCTTCCTTAGTCAATTTAGGAGCGCTATTACTTGATGCAGCCTTAACTTGGTTTTGAATAAACAGCATTTCCTGTTCACGTATATCCTCTTGCAGCCTTATTAAATCTTCACTGCTTACTTTATCAACAAAATTTATTTTATATGCTGTGCCATACAGGTTTTTTATGGCCTTATGGATCTTTTGATCATAATCCATGGATTTTAAAAAGCCTGACACTGCAATTTTAAAACTAAAATTTATTGTGTCTTTATCAACTTTATATTCGCTATCATTTAGCACTGCTTTTAAGGCAGGATATTTATCTGCGAGTGAAGATACAATATTCTTCAATTCCTCTTCTATGGGCTTTTTCACTGTTCCCTCAACATACTTTACAGTGATTTTAGAATCTTTTAATGCAAATCTTTCCCTTATAAACTTATTAAGGCTTTCAAATTCTCCTATTTCAATATATTTATCTGAGCTGATTTTAATATCCAGGGTTTTAGTATTTTTTCTTAAGACCACCCCTTCTACAATTGCAGTATTTATGTTACCCCTAGCTTCATAATCACTAAAAATTTCATTTATTCTTTTCATGTTATTACCTAACCCTCTCCCTAAAATTTTTAGTATGCTACTATTATATAGGATAGACTTATGATTTGTCATGTAGAGAAAAATGTAAACAATGTACAAAGTTATATATATCCTATTTTGTGTTAAAATATAAGCATAAGATAATCCAGCAGAGTATTAAAGATTAAGTGTTAAGCATTAGCTACAAAAAGAGGAGGATATAAGGTGGGGGAAACTAAGTGGACTAAGGAGCAGGAAAGTGCCATATATACGAAAGGGTGTAACCTTTTAGTAGCAGCAGCAGCGGGTTCTGGTAAAACTGCGGTACTAGTGGAAAGAATAATAAAGAAAATAACGGATAAAGAAAATCCTATGGATATAGATAAATTATTAGTTGTTACATTTACAAATGCAGCAGCAGCTGAAATGAAAGAAAGGATAGGGGAAGCTATTACAAGGGAACTAGATAAAGATCCAGATTCAAAAGTACTTCAAAGGCAGTTAACACTTTTAAGTAAGTCAAATATAACTACAATACATTCATTTTGCCTAAATGTAATAAGAAATAATTTTCATGTTTTAGATATAGACCCTTCCTTTAGGGTTGCAGATGAGACAGAAACAATTTTATTAAGACAGGAAGCATTAGATGAAATATTTGATGAAAGTTATGAAGAGAATAAGGTAACTTCTGAATTTTTAAGTCTTGTGGAATCTTATGGGGGAAGAGATGATAAAAAAGTTATGGAAATGGTAGAAAGTCTTTATCATTTCTCTCAAAGTATGCCTTGGCCTGAAAATTGGTTAGAAGAAGCAATTGAAGCTTTTAATGTAAAAGAAGATTTTAATTTTGAAGAAACCACGTGGGCAGAGATTTTAGTACAAAATATAAAAATAGAGCTTGAAGGACTTAAAAACAGGTTGAAAAAGGCAGTAAATATACTAGAAGAAGATGAACTTTTAAATTCTTATAAGGAAGTTATTAAGGAAGATTTAAATTTTGTAGAAGCTCTTATAATGGAAGAAAGTTTTGGGAGTATGGCAGACAAAATATTTTCATACTCACATCCAGCGATGCCTCGTAAAAAATTAGATGAATATTTAAAAGAAGTAAAAGAAAAGGCTGTAAAAATAAGAAATGATGTAAAAGACAAGTTAAAAGGCTTAAAGGAGAATTATTTCCAGGGACATGAGGACATAAAGAGCCAGCTGCATGGTTTGTATCCACGAATGAAGGTTTTAAAAGATTTAGTGATAAATTTTAGCACAATATATGGTGAAAAAAAGAGAGAAAAAAATATAGTGGATTTTAATGATATAGAGCATTTTTGTCTGTACATACTTACACAATTTACAAAGGAAGATGAGCTTATCCCATCATCTATAGCTGTAGAGTATAGGAGGAAGTTTGAAGAAGTACTAGTGGATGAATATCAAGATAGCAACTTGGTTCAAGAGGTTATATTAAACTCAGTATCACGTCAGCCTAACATTGAACTAGAAGATGTAAAGTTAACTGTGCCAAATTTATTTATGGTTGGCGATGTAAAACAAAGTATTTATCGCTTTAGACAGGCAAAACCTGAGCTTTTTTTAGAAAAGTATAACACCTATGAAGAAGATAAAGGAGAAAACCGAAAGATAAAACTATTTAAAAACTTTAGAAGCAGGGAAAATGTTATACGTGGAGTAAACTTTATATTTAAACAAATAATGTCTAAAAGTTTAGGTGAGCTTGACTATACCGATGAGGAAGCCTTAAACCCAGGAGCATATTACCCAGAGCCAGAAGAAGAGATAAATTACGCAGGAGCTGTGGAACTTCATCTTATGGAAAAAAATTCTTCTAAAAATGAAAGTATATTAGAAGAAGAAGGAGGAGAAGAAGAACCAGAAGAGGATGCTCCAGATAATATTAAGCTTGAAGCAAGCATGGTATGCAAGATAATAAAAGACCTTATGGGATCAAGGGAAAATCCATATATGGTATGGGATAAGAATATAAATAATTATAGAAGGCTTCAATATAGGGATATAGTAATACTTATGAGAGCAACTAAAAGCTATGCTCCCACATTTACAGATGAACTAAATAATACAGGAATACCAGTGTTCGCAGATTCAAGTTCAGGATATTTTGAAACAGCAGAGGTAAAAACAATACTTGCTCTTCTTCAAGTTATAGATAATCCAAGGCAAGATATTCCTCTTTTGGCGGTTTTAAGAAGTCCTATATTTTCTTTTTCAGCAGAGGAAATAATAGATGTAAGACTTATAAATAAGGAATTAAATTTTTATGAAATAATAAATAAAATAGTAAGCAAGGATGATATAGAAGAGGGAGAGGAAAAAAGTAATATTAAAGCTTTAAACAAGGAGCTTATAAATAAAATAGAATATTTTCACGAAAAACTTGAAAAATGGAGAAATAGAGCTGTAAATTATCCTCTAGACCAATTTATATGGGCTTTATACACAGAAACTGGTTATTATGGGTATGTAGGAGCAATGGCTGGAGGAATTCAAAGACAGGCAAATTTAAGAGTTCTATTTGAAAGAGCAAAGCAATATGAAAGCACAAGCTACAGGGGATTATTTAATTTTATAAATTTCATGAATAAGCTTCGCTACAGTAGTGGAGATATGGGAAGTGCTAAAATAATTGGGGAAAATGAAGATGTGGTAAGAATTATGAGTATTCATAAGAGCAAGGGACTTGAATTTCCGGTAGTAATACTTGCAGGTTCTGGTAAGCAATTTAATCTACAAGATACTAAAAAAAGTGTGCTTTTTCATCATAAACTTGGATTTGGACCTGAATATGTGGATTTAGAAAAGAGAATATTCTATGATACTATAATGAAGGAAGTAATAAAAAAGAAAATTAATTTAGAGACACTTTCTGAAGAACTAAGAATTTTATATGTTGCATTTACAAGAGCTAAGGAAAAACTAATCATCACTGGAATGGTTAAGGATTTAGATAAAACTCTTGAAAAATGGTGTGATAAAGCTAATGAAGAAGGAGAAAAAATACCCACTTATGCAGTAATGCAAGGTAAAAATTATTTAGATTGGATAGTGCCACCATTAACTCGTCATGGTGATTGCAAGTGTTTATTAGAAAGAATAGGACTTGGTATTTCTTCAAGCCATTGGATTATGGATGATTCACATTGGAAAATAAATATATGGAGTAAGGAAGATTTTAAAGAGGAAATAATAGAAAAAGAAGAAAGAGATATATTAAAGGAACTTGAAGTTTTTTCACAAACTGAAGAAATAAGCAAGTTCAAAGCTGAAATAGAAAAAAGGCTTCAGTTTGAATATCCTTATAAAGAAGCTTCCGTTATACCTGCAAAGTTCTCAGTATCAGAAATTAAAAGAAGATTTTCAATCTTAGATGAGGAAAACTCTGAGGATATGTTTAAATCATTTATACTTAAAAAACCTCTTTTCTTAGAAAAGGTAAAAAAGTTTACAGGAGCGGAAAAGGGAACTTTCATGCATCTTGTAATGCAACATTTAGATTTAGAGAATACTAAAAGTATAGAAGATATAAAAAGACAAATAAATTTAATGGTGATAGAAGAATTTTTAACTGAGGAGCAGGCAGAATCTATAAATATTTATAAAATACTTAAATTTTTAAAAAGTGATTTAGGCCAGAGAATGAAGGAGTCTATTAAAGTAAAAAGAGAACTTCCTTTTTATATAGAAATACCAAGCAGTGAACTTTATAAGGAACTTCCTTCTAATATATATGATGATGAGAAGATACTTATACAGGGAGTGATAGATGCCTTTTTTGAGGAAGAAGATGGATTAGTACTTTTGGATTATAAGACAGATTATGTAGAAGATGTAGAAGAATTTAAGAAAAAATATGTGATTCAGCTAAAATATTATAGAAGGGCTTTGGAGAAAATAACAGAGAAGAAAGTTAAAGAGGTTTATATTTACTCTTTTCATAAAGAAGAATTTTATAAACTATAACGATTATTACTGGATAATTATTATTAGTTATGCTATAATATACCTAAGTTAGAAAGAAAATATAAACTAGAGGTGAATATTATGAATAAGAATACTATAAAAATTTCTATAATAGGTGCGGGATATGTAGGTTCTACTACTGCATACGCATTGATGATGGAAGGGTTAGCTTCGGAAATAGTAATAGTTGATATAAATAAAGAAAAAGCTATAGGGGAAGTTATGGACTTAGCTCATGGAATTCCTTTTGTAAAGCCTGTGGATATAATTGCCGGAGATTATAAAGATACAAAGGATTCAGATATAGTAATTATAACTGCAGGAGCAGGGCCAAAACCTGGAGAAACAAGACTTGATTTAATAGATAAAAATTATAAAATATTTAAATCCATGGTACCTGAAATAGTAAAATATAGTCCTAACTCAATATTACTTGTGGTTTCAAACCCTGTGGATATATTAACATATGTAACTTATAAGCTTTCAGGATTTCCACCTGAAAGGGTAATTGGTTCAGGTACTGTGCTCGACAGTTCAAGATTTAGATATCTTTTAAGTAAGCATTTTAACGTGGATGTAAGAGATGTTCACTCTTATATATTAGGGGAACATGGGGATTCTGAAATAGCTGCTTGGAGTTTAACTAACATAGCGGGCATAGATGTAGATAACTATTGTAAGTGTATATGCAAAAATTGTGACGGAGACTTTAAGATGGGCATTCTTGATCAAGTAAGAAATGCAGCATATGAAATATTGGATAGAAAAGGATATACTTCCTATGCAGTAGCACTAGCAGTTGTAAGAATAGTAGAAGCAATACTTAGAGATGAAAACTCAATACTTACAGTATCCACCTTACTTAAAGGAGAATATGGCATTGAAGATGTATATCTGGGAGTGCCTACAGTAATAGGAGATACTGGTGCGAAAAGAATACTTGAAGTAAACTTAAATGAAGAAGAAAAAAGAAACTTAAAAGAATCTTCAGGAGTTTTAAAGGAAAGCCTTAGTGAAATAAAATTTGACTAGGAGTTAGGAAAGGCTTTGCCTTTCCAAAAACTCCTGAGCACTTCTATAGCCTGAGCGATAAAGACTTAGGCTTTTTTCTTTACTTATATCGAATTCTTTAGAATCCACATCCTCTATAGGAATTAAAATTGAACGTTTTAGATTTTCTTCATTTATCCAGTTTTCTTCTACATTTTGTTTTCTTATGGTGTCTGCCATATCAAATAATAGAGAAAGAGGATCGGTTTTTCCTAGAGCAGTATAGCTAACATTAGATACTTTGAACTTAAATCCTAAAGTGGAAATGGAAGTATTCATATTATCAAATATAGTTATTGGATAATTACAACAAAGAGAACCATCTACTATAAAACTTGTTCCATCCTTATAGTTAAGTTCTACAGGCTTAAAGTAAAAGGGGATGCTGCAGCTCATTCTAACAGCTTTTGCAATAGAAAAACTATCTGAATCAATGCCGTATTCGGGTAAATCATCAGGCAAGATTAGCATTCTTTTTTTCGTTATATCAGAAGCTATTATTTTTAAAATACATCTATTTTTTGATTTTAAATCTCCAAAGGTTGTTATTCCTTTTTCTTTAAGTAACTTATCTAACCACTCTTCTAAATAATCTCCTGAGTAAATACCCTTGTCTTTAAAAAAGCTTATGGCCTTAGTTACCATATTTTTTTTTATAAGTGTATCGCTATCTATAAATTTAAGAAAGTTTATATTTATAAGCAAATCTTTTAATTCTTTAGAAGTATAGCCTGAGCAAACCAAAGAGGCTATTAATGAACCAGCAGAGGTACCAGCAGCATTTCCCCATATATATCCCTGCTTTTCTAAACAGGATAGTGCACCAACAAAGGCGATAGCTCGAAGTCCTCCTCCTTCAAAAACAGCGTTAAACTTCATTTCATCACTTCCTCGTCAAAATGCTATTAATATATTTATATGCTTAATAAATTGTTAAATTTCAATTTTAAATTATAAGCTAGAAATTTATTTTTAGGATACTTTGATTTTATTTGGGCAAATTGGTAAAATAGGTTTATAATAACTAGAAATTATGAATAGGGAGCGTGAATATAAATGAAAGAAGTAGTAGAAAGATTTTTGAAATATGTAAAGCTTGATACAAAATCAGATGAAGAATCAGGAGTTACTCCAAGCTCAGAAGGTCAAAAAGTTTTTGCAAAGGAACTTGGTAAAGAACTTGAAAATTTAGGATTTACCAATGTAACAGTGGATGAAAATTATTATGTAATGGCTGAAATTCCTTCAAATATAGATAAAAAGGTTCCGATAGTAGGATTTATAGCACACATGGATACAAGTCCAGATATGAGTGGAAAAGATGTAAATCCTCAGTTTGTGGAAAATTATGATGGAGGAGATATAGTTTTAAATAAGGAAAATAATATAGTGCTAATGCCTAATGAATTTCCAGATCTTAAAAACTACATAGGTAAAACATTAATTACAACTGATGGCACTACACTTTTAGGTGCAGATGATAAGGCAGGAGTTGCAGAAATAGTTACTGCTATGAAGTATTTAATAGATAATCCTGAAATTCCTCACGGTACTATAAAGGTAGCCTTTACTCCAGATGAGGAAATTGGAGAAGGTGCAAATCATTTTGATGTGGAAAAATTCAATGCGGATTTTGCGTATACTGTAGATGGAGGAGCCATAGGAGAATTAGAATATGAAAACTTTAATGCTGCTTCAGCAAAGGTAATCGTAAAAGGAAGAAATGTTCATCCAGGTACTGCTAAAAATGCTATGATAAATTCTGCACTTGTAGCTGCAGAATTTATGAGAAGTCTTCCAGCAGCTGAAGTTCCAGAAAACACAGAAGGATATGAAGGATTTTATCATTTAACTTCTATAAAAGGTGAGGTAGAACTGACTGAACTTAGCTATATAATAAGAGATTTTGATAAAGAAGGCTTCCAAAATAGAAAAAATGTCATGCAAGAAATATCAAATAAAATAAATGAAAAGTATGGAAGAGAACTTGTATCTTTAAAAGTAAAAGATCAGTATTATAATATGAAGGAAAAAATTGAACCTGTTAAACATATAGTAGACATTGCGCATAAAGCTATGATTGACGCAGGAGTAACTCCGAAGGTAACTCCAATAAGAGGAGGAACTGATGGTGCTAGACTATCCTTTATGGGATTACCTACACCAAACTTTTTTACAGGCGGACATAACTTTCATGGAAAGTATGAATATATACCTGTAGAGTCTATGGAAAAGGCAGTAGAAGTAATACTTAAGGTAGTAGAAAAAACAACTACACTTTAATATCTTAATAAAACTATATTTATAGAAAAACATTGATCATGGAAGGATCGATGTTTTTCTTTTTTATTATTTGTAGTAAACGCTAAAAGATTGTAAAAAATAACAATTATTTTGAAAAAATATGTTGCAATTTGTTGAAAAGGTAAAAAAACAATGTTAATATTAAATTATGAAAGCAAAAAGGAGTTGAAATCATGGAAGCTTTAGAAAGTTTGCTTAGCAAGCAGGATATTTATAGGGTTTTAATGTTTATAATTTTTATTTTTGTAATAATTATGCTTATTATTAACATATATAAAAGAAAAAAAGCAGAAGAAATGCTTCTAAAAACTCAACAGCTTTTAGATGAACTTAAAGTGCAGGATGAAGTCACAACGGAGTTTTTTACAAATGTGTCACACGAACTTAGAACTCCTTTAAATGTAATGCTTAGCGGTTTACAACTCATAGAGCTTTACATACAAAAGGGAATGATAAAAGAACAAGGGGTAAATTTACATAAAAAAATAGATGCAATTAAGCAAAATTCACTAAGACTTTTAAAGCTTATAAATAACTTAATAGATATGACAAAAATAAGCTCAGGGTTTTATGAATTACAGCTTAAAAACTGTAATATAGTATCTGTAGTAGAAGAAAGCGTATTGTCTATGATAGAATATGTAGAAAGTAAAAATATAGAGTGCATTTTCGATACAGAAGTAGAGGAAATGTATATGGATTGTGACCCTGAAAAAATTGAAAGGGTAATGCTAAATTTATTATCCAATGCAGCTAAGTTTACTCCTAGGGATGGAAAAATATATGTAAATATTTATGAAAGAAAAGATAAAGTTGAGATTAGTGTTAAAGATACAGGGATAGGTATTGCAAAGGATAAACAAAAGGTAATATTTGATAGATTTAAGCAAATAGAAGGAGCGTCAAGAGATAGTAAGGATAAAGGTAGTGGCATAGGACTTTATTTAGTAAAATCAATGGTAGAACTTCATAATGGAAATATTAAATTAAAAAGTGAACTGGGAAAAGGAAGCGAATTTATAATAACCTTTCCTATAGAAAATATTAATAAAACTCATAATAAAATTAATAAAGAACTTAGTAAAGAAGTGAAATCCCAGTGGGTAAATTATGAAAAAAATGAATTAGCAGTACTCGAACTTTCAGATTTACTGAGTGGAAATGTCAAATAAGAAAGAACAGGTAACCCCTGTTCTTTCTTATTTGACAATATTTTTAAATATGTTTACTATTTACAAAACCTTTTGTAATGAACTGTAATACGAAATATCTTGCAAAATAATAAAAACGTGATATACTAATACATATACTAAAATAGGTTAACATAATATTGGAGAGGAGGAATATAGAATGAAAGACGAAAAGGTATTTAATTTAACACAAGACGTTATAGACGAATGCTTAGAAGAAAGCATGGAAAAACCAGAAGAAGAAAACTCTGCTTACAAAAGAAGCGCCTAATAAAATTTTTAGGAAGGAGTGAAAACCATGGGAAACCCTGTCTCCATGGTTAAATATATGATAAAATATAATTTATCAAAAAACAAATAAAAAACTTCCATGCAATAATTAAGGCTTGGAAGTTTTTTATTTGTTTTTTGAATTAAAAAAGGGATGCCATGTAAGGGCACCCCTGAATGATCTATGCAAATTTTTTATTTTTGTATTATATTATATTATATTATATTATATTAACAGCAGCAAGAACACCTAAATAGATGCCTTATTATTGAAATAATTATCGCAATAATTATAATGAAGAATATAAAAAAGCAGCAACACATAAATTTCACCTCCTCTTTAAAAGACCGAGGCTATTATCCAAGGTTATTACATTATATGAAGATATACACAGCTTTGATACTATAATAGTTTGCTAGAAAAAGAAATACAAGTTTAGTATAATTGGGATAAATACTAGTTTAAAAGTTAAGTATGAATATAAATATAAAATTTAAATTTTAATAATATAAAAAATAGAAATAAAGTGATACTTTAAATACTTAAGATTGGAAGTGATAATATTGCGAATACTTCATACATCAGATTGGCACCTAGGAAAAAATTTAGAAGGATATAGCCGTTTAGAAGAGCAAGAGTTGTTTTTGGAGGACTTTATAAAAGTTGTAGAGGAAAATGATATAGATTTAGTAATAATTGCAGGAGATATATATGATAATTCAAATCCACCTGCTAGAGCTGAAAATTTATTTTACAGAGCACTTAATAGAATTTCTCAAGGAGGAAAAAGGGGAATACTTATAATTTCAGGTAATCATGATAATCCTGAAAGGCTTGTAGCCGCAAATCCATTAGCTAAAGAGCAAGGAATTATAATGGTGGCACTTCCTAAAACCATAGTTCCTGTAGGAGTTTATGGAGATATAGAGGTAATAGACTCATGTGAAGGATGTATAGAGGTCAAAATAAAAGATGAAAATGCAGTTATTATAACTCTTCCTTATCCAAGTGAAAAAAGACTAAATGAAATAATTTCTGAAAGTCAAGAAGATGAAATTAGAAGAAGGGATTATGCAGAAAAGGTAGGAGAAATTTTAGAAAAGTTATCTTGTAAATTTAGAGAAGATACTGTAAATGTAATAGCTTCTCATCTCTTTATAAGAGGAGGAGAAAGCAGTGATTCAGAAAGACCTATAGAACTTGGTGGAAGTCTTGCAATAGATGTGGATAAAATCCCTGAAAATGCTCAATATGTAGCATTAGGACATCTTCATAAACCACAAAGTGTTAAGGGAGCAAAATGTCCTGTGTATTATTCAGGATCTCCTATTCAATATAGTAAAAGTGAAATAAACTATGCTAAATGTCTTTACATAGTAGATGTAGAGCCTAAGAAAGAAGCAAAGATAGAAACTATTATGATAAATACATATAAGCCAATTGAAGTATGGAAGTGCAATGGAATAGAAGAAGCTATAAAAAAATGTGAAAAAAACTCTTCAAGAGAAGTATGGGTATACTTGGAGATTACTATGGATACCTTCTTATCTCAAGAAGACATAAAAACACTTAGGGAGCTAAAAAAGGATATTGTAGAAATAAAGCCTAAAATAAAAGGTGAAGTAGAAGAGGAAATTGCTTGTGAAAGCTTAAAAGAAAAATCCATGGATGAAATATTTAAGGAATTTTATACAAATCAAAGAGGAATAGAACCTGAAAGTGAAGTTATGAATTTATTTTTAAGTATAATACAGGGAGATGAAGAAGATGAAGCCTAAAAGACTTAAGATAAAAGGGTTAAATAGCTTTATAGAGGAACAGGATATTTATTTTGATGAGCTAGTAGAGAGAGGTCTTTTTGGAATATTTGGTCCTACAGGAAGCGGTAAGTCTACTATATTAGATGCTATAACATTATCTCTTTATGGTTCTATTGCTAGGGGAAGCAATGAGTACATAAATAGTTTTTCAGAAGATTTGTATGTATATTATGAATTTGAGGTATTAAATGAGGGAATAAGAAAAACTTATAGTGTAGAAAGGATTATAAAGAGAGATAAAAAGGATAGAAATAAATATAAAACCACTTCTTCTAGACTTATATATATTAAAGGTGATGAAAAAGAAATAATAGCAGAAGGGGTTAGAAGTGTAGAGGAAAACATAAAATCAATAATAGGTCTTACCTTAGATGATTTTACTCGTTCGGTGGTACTTCCACAGGGTAAGTTTAGTGAATTTTTAAAGCTTACGGGAAGGGAAAGGAGAGATATGCTGGAAAGAATATTTCTTCTTGAAAAGTACGGGAAAAATCTTTCAGAAAAGATAAAAAAGATTAGAGGAAAGACATATACTGAGCTCCAACAGCTTGAGGGACAATTAAAAAGTTTTGAAGGAATATCAAAAGAAGAATATGATTCTTTAAAGGAAAAAGCACAATTACTTCATGAGGAAGAAGAAAAGTTAAATTTAGAAAAAGCATCTGCTGAAAAGGAATATGAAAAGTATAAAAGGATTTGGGAACTTCAACAGGAGCTTAATGGATATTTAGAAAAGCTTCAAATTATTAAAGAAAGAGAAGAAGAAATAAAGCTTAAAAAATATAGATTAGATAGAGGAATAAGGGCTTCAAAAGTAAAACCATTTCTGCAAAGTGTAATAGATACAGAAGAAAAGCTTGAGAAAAATAAAGCTAATATAGAAATGCTAAACACACAATTTAACTTAAAGGAAGTAACCGTAAGACGATTAGAAAATAAATATAATTATGCACTAGAAGAAAAAAACAATAATCTTCCTATTTTAATTAAAAAGGAGTCAGATCTTTTAATAGCCAAGGATAGAAAAGAAAAGCTAAATGTTATAATAAAAGATAGAGATGCCCTGCAAATAGAGTGGAAAAAAAGAGATGCAGAAGGAAAATCAACACAAAATGAATTAAATAAAGTGAATAAAAATATAGAGCTGATAAAGTTAAATATTGAAAGCTTGGAAAAGGATATAAGTGACTTAAAGGTTCAAGGTGCGTTCAAAGAAAAGGTACAAGAAGGTTCTTTAAAGGAAAGAGAACTTAAAGAATTATCAAAAAGACTTCAGAATGGAGAAAGTAGGCTAAATTTAAAAGCAGATGAGCTGAAAAAGATTAATGAAAATTATGATGCTTTAAAGAAGAAAGAGGAAGAATTATCGCACTCATTAAGCTTATTCCAAAAGGAAATGCAAGAGCTTGAAAAACTAAATCCTGGGGATGAAAGCACTTTATTATCTTTAAAGGAAGAAAGATATTTAAAAAGTCAAAGACTTGATGAAATTTTAAAGGATGAGGGGAAAAAATATGAGCTCCAAAACAAACTAAGGCCTTTTACTGAAAAAAAGGTTTTATTAGAAAATAAATTAGAAAAAGTTATAACTGAGTTGAATACGAAAGAAAATGCGCTTAGAAGTATTAAAATAAATATAGAAGAATACAAGAAGAAAAACATGGCTTCTATTTTAGTCAATGAAATTGAAGAAGGAAAAGCTTGTCCAGTATGCGGCTCCATACATCATCCATCTTTAGCAGAAAATACTTCTTTAGATAAATTAGAAGATTTACTTAAGATAGAAGGGGAACTTAAGGAAATAGCTGATATTTTACAAAATGATAAAAGAAAATTTGAAGAAGAATTATTTCAAGTTAAGCTGCAGCAAAGTAATATAACTGAACAGTTAAATGATTGTCTGGATAAATTAAAATATATAAAAATAGAAGAATTTCAGCAAGAAGTAAATAAGCTAAATGCAGAAGCTTATAATTTAGATAAAGCTATTAAGGAATATAAAACTAAAAAAGAGAAAGTAGAAAATAAAATAAATGAAATAAAGGAAGAAAAGTTAACTATTGAAAAATCCATAATTACATTGGATGGGAAAATTAGTTCCTGTAAAGTTTCCATAGAAGAAATTAACTCTGAAACCAAGGGCTTAAGAGAAAGACATATGGAATTAAAAAATCAGTGGAATAGTATAGCAAGAGAGCTTAACATAGAAAGCTTAATAAAGGAATTAGAAAACATAAATAAAAAGGATAAAGAAAGAGAAAATAAGGAAGTTTTACTGAAAGAAGAAAGAAATAAATTAGAAAATCTTCAAAATATAAAGAGTGGGTTAGAAGCCAAGCTAAATGAGTTTAAAAATCAAATGAATGTTATAACTCAAAGTGGCAAAGAAAAAACAAACTTTATAAAAGCAGAAGAAGGGGAAATAAATAGGCTTTCTGAAGGAAGAGAGATTGAAAATTATATAAAAGAAATAATAAGTAAAATAGATCTTATAAATAAAAATGAGAAGGAACTTAAAGAAGCATTTGAAAGAGAAAAGGCTGAAAAACAAGCTATTCAAGAAAGAAAATGGGGAGAAGAGCAGTTAAAGGAAAGTCTTAATGAATCATTAAAACAGTATCAAGCAAAATTAAATGAGGCTCTTATAGAAAATGGATTTGTAACCTTAGGAGATGCTGAGGATTCATTAATGGAAATTAAGGAAATAGAATGGCTAAGAACTGCTGTGGATTCATTTGAAGAAGAGTTTAAAAATACAACAAATAATATAACCAGAGTTAACGAAAGATTAAATGGAGAAAGCATTGAAGAAGAAAGATGGCTCCAAATTATAGATAAGAAAGAGGAAAAATCAAATCTTTTAACATCAAAGATAAAAGAAATAGCAGCTTTGGAAAAAGAGCTTCAAGACATGGAAAGGGCCTTAAAAAGTGTGGAAGGTTTACTGGAATTTCAAAAGAATATAAAACATAAATTAAGCCTTATCCAAGACATAGAAAAACTTGTGGAAGGAAATAAATTTGTGGAATTTGTGGCAACCAATCATCTTAAGTATATAGCCTTAGAATCATCTAAAAGGCTTAAGGAAATCACAGGAGATAGATATGCACTGCAGCTTGATCCAAATAGCAATTTTGTCATAAGAGATGATAACAATGGTGGAAGCATAAGAAGTACAGCTACACTTTCGGGGGGAGAGACCTTTGTTACATCCCTTGCCCTTGCTCTTGCGCTATCTTCTCAAATTCAGTTAAAAGGAAGTGCGCCTCTTGAGTTCTTTTTCTTAGATGAAGGTTTTGGAACTTTGGACAATACTCTTTTAGAAGTGGTTATGACGTCTCTCGAAAGATTAAGAAGTAATAAATTAAGCGTAGGAATAATAAGCCATGTGGAAGAGCTTAAAAACAGAGTACCTGTAAAACTTATAGTAGAGCCGCCAATATCAGGAACTGGTGGAAGTAAGGTAAGAATTGAATACAGTTAGGAAATTGCTACATTTTTAATGTTGAATATAGCATGGGATTTACATCGTAGAAAGCATTGAACAAGCATTAAAAGCTCTTTATTTCTGATTTTAAAACACCGTTAAGAGCCTTCTACTGTCTGAGTGATAGCGAGTTTAGAAGGCTTAGGCGTTTTAAAAGGAGGAAATATTAGAGCTTTTTGCGCAGTGAACTGCTTTCCTAGATGTAAATCCTATACTCCTAATTCAGCATTAAAAATGCGGTAATTTTTTAGAGATTGGAGATTATAAGGCATTATTTCTTACCATAGATTTTTTCTCTTATATCCCTTAACACTTGACTAAACCTCTTAGATTTAAATTCAGGGAAGGCAGCTCTTATTCTTGAAGATCTTCTAATGGCTTTAGATATGATATATTCATGGCGAATTTTTAACTCAGCTATTAAATTCTCTGAAGCCTCTTCAATTTGACTGCTTCTTCTTAGTGCTTTTATATGAAGGTTTAAGTTTTCAAGTTTTTCTTTTATTTCTAAGTTTATATTATGTAGCTCTTTAAATAATGAATGCATATGAATTACTTCTATTAAAGTAGCTGTAAAGTCTGCTATAAAATATGCAAATAATGCAGAAAAAATCCAAGTTCCAATTGGGAAAGGAATCCATTTTATAATGAAGTCTACAGTTGGATGAACTATTTTTAATATAAAAATTGAAAGTAATCCCCAATATATTAAAAACTCTAAACAAATTCTGCCCTTTATATTATATTTTCTATTGTTATAATCCCACCAACTACTATGAAATAAGGTTTCTAAAACATATCCTGTAAAATATTCTAGGAGTGAAGTAAGTATAATAGAAAATATAAATAGTATAAATATGTTATTCATAAAGGGTTTTAGAAATGTTATTAAAAATACAGTTCCAAAGCCATAAATAGGACAAAAGGGTCCATTTAAGAACCCTCTATTTATAAAACTGCCATTTTTAATAGCGGCATATATAGTTTCTAAAACCCAACCTAAAAAAGCATATATAGTAAAGCATAAAAATAAATAATAAATATTATAGTTTATTAAATTTAGCTCATTCATGCATAGCTCCTTGTGGGATTATTTATATATATCTGAAAACTCTATATTTATTCTTTCAACTAAGTTATCAGTTAAATTGTTTTCATAAGTGTTAATTTTTTCATTTGTGAGCACTGCAGGAAGCGTGATTATAAATTCGCAACCGTTTCCAAATTTACTTTTAACATCTATCCATCCACCATGAAGCTCTACTAAAGATTTTACTAAGGAAAGACCTATGCCGCTGCCATCTTTGTTTCTTTCTAAAGTTCTATCTACTTGAGAAAATCTTTCAAATATAAGATCTAATTTATCCTCGGGAATACCAATTCCGGTATCTTTAACATACAATTTAACTTCATGTCCTAAATCTTCTAAAGTAACCATGATCGAGCCACCAGGATTAGTAAATTTTAATGCATTAGATATTAAATTTAATACTATTCTCTCGATTTTTTCAGGGTCACAGGATATTATTTTTTCTTCTACATTTGTATCAAATATAAGTTCAATGGATTTATCCTCTACATAACTAGCTATGGATAGTGTTATATTTTCAACCACATCTACAATATTATAGTTGCAGCAAGATAATTTATAATACCCAGCTTCTAGTTTAGTTATATCTATTAAATTGTTTATTATTTTAATAAGTCTAAATGAATTTTGTTTTATGCTATTATAATAAATTTCTTTTTTCTCATGATGTATTGAAAGCTGTCCATGCAAATCCATAGCTAAAAGTTGTGTAGCACTTAATATTACATTAATAGGTGTTCTAAGCTCGTGGGATATATTTGCGAAGAATTCTGTTTTCATCTTATCTATTTCTTGAAGCTTTTTAAGAAGTTTATCTTCTGCTTCTATTTTTTCAGATAGCTCCTTTAAAAGTTCTTTATCTGTTACATCTTTCATAAGTATCAAAGTCCAATTTTGATCTTTTCTCTTGGATGCGCTAAATTCTATTTCAACCTTTCTAAGGCTACCTTGATTATTTATAAATTTATGACAAAAAGAGCATAAAGGAGTAGAGTCATAAGACTCAGAGGATAAATATTTATTTACAGTTTTATTCTCAACGAAGCACTCAATATCCGGAATTTCCTTAAGAAAAGGAAAAGCCTTAAAAAGGCATGAGTTTATTACATCTCTTTCATGCAATCCTGTAATTTTACTCATAGTATTGTTCCAAACAATTATATTGAAGTGTTCGTCCACCACAGTAATGCCTACATTTGCATGTATTAGAAGTGATTCTAAAAGAGAAGCATTAAATTTATCCATCAGAAAGTGGGATGACACCACTTCTATAATATCATCATTGGAAGGCATACTTGAATTTAAATATGTTTTATTGTTAGAATTTTGTACCTTCAACATGAATAATTGACTCCCTTCATAAACCTAAATCCGCTAAATATACTTAAGTATTCTATAAAAGTGCAGAAAATCCTTCACAAAACTTATATAATATTAAAAAGCTATGTATTTTTATAAGACATTATTTGCAATGAGCTACAATAAGTGCTATATTTTTATTAGTTTCATAATATTAAATTGTGTTTATAAGTAATATTAGAGGTGAAAGTGTTGAATATATATCTTTTAAGGCATGGACAGACAGAACAAAATTTAAAGGGATTTTATTATGGTAATTTAGATGTAGATATTACAAGTAAAGGAATAAAACAAATAGAGTACATAAGTAACAAAGTTAAAAATGTAACTTTTGATAAAATATATGTAAGTAATATGAAAAGAGCACTATCTAGTGCAAGTATTATATCAAGAAATAAAGATATATCTTTTATAAGAGATAAAAGATTAAATGAAATGAATTTAGGAGTATTTGAAGGAAAGAGTTATGAAGATATACAAAGGGAATATCCTAAAGAATTTCAAAAGTGGTCAGATGATTGGAAATATTATGCACCTCCAGAGGGGGAAAGCTATGTGGATTTTTATGAAAGAGTAAAAGTATTCTTTCAAGAAATACTAAAGCTTGAGGATGAAAATGTACTCTTAGTAACTCATGGTGGGGTGATAAGATCTATACTTACTTATGTTATGGGAGAAGATTTAGATGTGTTTTGGAAATTTGGTTCAAAAAATGGTGATTTAACATTAGTAAAATATGAGTATGAAAATTTATACATAGATTCTATTATTCATGCAGATATATAAAGTTTAGGAGGAAACTAGTATGGAACAGGGAAAAATAATATTAGTTACAGGTGGAGCAAGAAGCGGAAAAAGCACATTTGCAGAAAATTTATTAAAGGATAAGGATGATGTATTGTATATTGCAACATCAGTTGTCACAGATGAAGAAATGCAGGATAGAGTGGCAAAGCATAAAGAAAGAAGGAATCCTAAGTGGGATACATTAGAGGGATATAAAAACCTTGCGGATAAAATTCAAAATTTTGATAATAAATATATGCTTTTAGATTGTGTGACAGTAATGACTACAAATACATTATTTGATAAGGAACAGGGATTACTCTCTATAGGACTTGATAATGATTTTGATTTTATATCCATGGAGGACGTGGATAAAATAACTGCACTTTTAAAGGAAGAATTTAAAAGATTAATAGAAAAATCACGAGAATTAAATAGAACTTTAGTATTAGTTACAAATGAAGTTGGCTGGAGTTTAGTTCCGGAGTATAAGCTTGGGAGAATATTTAGAGATACTGCAGGTTTTATAAACCAATACATAGGAAGTTTAAGTGATGAGGTTTATCTTATATGCTGTGGGCAGCCACTTAAGATTAAATAACAGTTAATAACTAATAAATTAATGTAGGTGATTATAATGAAGGAATACATATATGATTTGCTTTTAATGATTCAATTTTTAACAAGACTTCCTGTAAAAAGAAGTCTTCCTTGTGAAGCTAAAAATTTTAGAGATGGAGCAGCTATGCTTCCTTTAGTAGGATTATTAGTTGGAGGAATACAGTGGATAGTGTACTATGTTTGTATAAAGTTATTTCCTGTAGAGGTGACTACTGTTTTAACTTTAGCAGTAGGGGTGCTTATAATGGGATGCCTTCATCAGGATGGCTTTGGAGACATATTTGACGGATTTTTTTCATTTAAAGGAGACAAAGATAAGATAATAGAAATAATGAAGGATAGCCGTATAGGAACCTTTGCTTCCGTAGCACTTATATTTGATATTTTAGTAAGATATGCAGCACTAAATTTTATAATACTTAAAGGATGGCATTTTGTAATAATAATTGCTCCAGTTATCAGTAGATGCGCATTAGTATTTTTATTTTTAATAGGTAAAAGGGCCAAGAAAAATGGTACAGGCAATTTATTTATAGGAAATATAAGCATTTGGCATTTTGTAATAAGTTTTATTATTACTATAGCACTTTCAGTAGTGTTTATAGGGGTGAAAAGCACAAGTATAATAATTCCTGTGGCTTTTATTGTTACTTTATTATTTTTAAAACTTTCTAATAATAAAATAGGGGGAATTACTGGAGACTGCTTAGGTGCCAATAATGAATTTGTTGAACTTGCAATTTTAATAGCATTTACGGCAATTTTAAATGTATAAAATAATGGACAATATTCTAATTGAATATTGTCCATTTAAAATTATACCTAGTTAATACTTTCTTATAAGAAGCTTTTCTGAAAGCTCTTTTAAAACTTTTTTATATGGGTTTTCAGGAAGGGTATTTATTAGTTTAAAGGCCTTTTTTGTATACTTATCTGCAAGATCTATTGCTTTATCTACACCGTTATGTTTATTTACCAACATAATTATGTCATTTACATCTTCATGGGAAAAGAAATCCTTTTTAAAATAGGGCTCAAAATCTTTTTTGCTTTTTAATGCAGCATAGATAAGCGGTAACGTAAATATTCCTTGTTTTATATCATTTGCTGGAGTCTTTTTTATTGAAGCATCCGTGCCGATATAGTCTAAAGTATCATCTATAATTTGAAAGGCCATTCCAATATTATGTCCTATCTTCCAAAATTGCTTAGAAAGGGCATCGCTACAACCACTTTCTGCAGCCCCAATATATAATGATAGTGAAAAAAGTTCAGCAGTTTTACCAGAAATTCTGCTTAAATAACTTTTTATAGAAAGCTCAGTATCAAATCTTGAACTCAATTGATCTATTTCTCCTAAGCAAATTCTTGACATGGAATTGCTATCTATTTTTATATTTTGAAGAGATGACATTGACGCTAAAATTTTAAAGCAAACACAAAATAGAAAATCTCCTATATAAACTGCATAATCTTTGCCATACTTTGATTGGGTTGTTGGTTGTCCTCGTCTAAGTTTAGAATCATCTACAATATCATCATGAACCAAAGTAGCCATGTGCATCATTTCCATTACAGCAGCTAAAGATTTAGCTTTATTAGAATCATACTCACCAAAATGTGATGAAATTAGAACAAATGCTGGACGTAGCATTTTTCCACCGGAGTGAATTAAATCTTTTATGGAGTTTTCTATCTTTTTATTTTTACATTTAGTGCTTTTTTCCATAATCGAAATTACAGAAATCAATTCAGTTTTTATCTCTTCATAGTCATTCCAGATTTTATCCATATAATCAGTCCTCTACATTAAATATCAACTTATAAATAGTGAGAAGGTAGAGTGGGATTCACTCTACCTATTATTAGCTTTAATTATTTATTATATATATATTCATATTATTTTATTTTTGTTTATAAACAGGCATTTTCTTTCCAAGCCACCAATTACTAACTTTATTATTTATCCATGGAATTACCCAGTAATCTAAGCCAAAGGTTCTACCAGCTCCGCCCATTAGTGCAATAGCACCAAAGAAGTACCATAATATGTCCCAACCAGCCATTGCTGAAAGGATAAAGTTAACAACCATAAATGCTGATGCAGCACTTGCTAAGAAGGTAAATAATCCTGCAAGTAAAGCAAGTCCAACACCTACTTCAATAAGAACAACCATTCTTTGGAACCAAACAGCTATATCAGCATTTGGTATCATAAATTTCATTATTGCAGAATAAAAGCTTGGCATACTGCTTAATATTGGCTGTGGAGTAGTACCAGTGGCAGCTTCTGAAGCTCCAGAATTAGCTGCTGTGTATAACCATTCAAAAGGCATTTTTATATTGCCTGACATAATCCAGCTGTCTGAATTTGCACCATAAAGTAATGATTTAAATCCTTCTTTAGCCCAAGTATCTTCTCCAATAAATTTCTTTAAGCCTTCAAGTAACCAAATACAACCCATAAACAATCTTAGTGGAACAAGCCACAGTCTATTTGCCTTTGAGGATAAATGTCCTCTCATTATACTTCTCTTATCTTCCATGGAGAAGAATTCATGAATTAAATAATGATAACAAGCATTAATATTATTTACTCCCCATAGATAATGAAGATTAACCAAATGTTTCATTAGCATTGCAAAGAATCCAGCGAGCTTCATACCTGAAAGATTAGCAACACAATATCTTCCGCCAATTGAAACCATAAAACCATGGTATTTTCCATTGTACTTAGACATTTCTTTCTTTTCTATTGACGCTACTATATTATTAACTACTGTACCACCAGTTTGAAGTGCTGCTTCAACTATTTGAGGGTTTGCACCACAGGAATCCTCTTCATTGTAAGCAATATCCCCAACTACGAATACATTTTCTTTTCCAGCTGCTTGCAAATATTCATTTGAAACAAGTCTACCAGCACGTCCAGTTTCTAATCCATATTCTTCTGACTCTTGATTAGCTTGTATACCACAAGTCCAAATAAGAGTTTGAGTTGGAATTTCTTTTCCGTCTTTTAGTTTTATGCTGTTTGAAGTTACTTCAGTTATTGGTGAGTCCTTTAAAAGCTCAATTCCATGTTTAGCCATATACTTTTCAGCTTTATCTGCTTGTTGTCTATCAAGCATGTTTAAAATAGTGGACATTGCTTCTACAACTAAAAGCTTAACTTCTGTTTCATCAACATTGTGAACTTTAGCTAGTTTAGTCTTCCATTCAAGAAGTTCTCCAGCCATTTCAACTCCAGTAAATCCAGAACCTGCTACCACAAAAGTAAGCATTTCATGTCTTTTATTTTCATTTCTTTCTTTTGAAGCTTTTTCAAACATAGATTGAATATGGCTTCTTATTCTTAGTGCATCTTCAAATGACCAAAGTGTAAATCCATTTTCTTTTACGCCTGGCACACCAAAAAATGCAGGTTCTGAGCCAGTACCTATTACAAGATAATCATACTCATATTTACCATGTGAAGTTGTTACAAGTTTATTATCAGTATTTACATTTTCTATATAATCTGTAACAACATTAACCTTTGTTCTACTAAAAATTTTACTCAGTTCAATTTGAACTGATTCCGGATGAACTCTTCCTCCTGCTACTTCATGAAGTTCTGTCATTAAAGTATGAAAGGGATTTTTATCAATTAATGTTATTTCTACAGAACTATCTTTCTTATATTTCTTTGCTAGTTTTTTTGCCACATGTACGCCACTGTATCCAGCACCTAAAATTAGTATCTTTGTGTTATTCGACATTTAACCACCTCTTCTTATATATTTAAAGTTAATAACCCTCATAAGTAAATTTTATATCCAAATTAACAATATGTCTACATTTTTAATGACATATACATGATACAATAGCATGTTATGAAATAGCAACAGTAAATATATGTTCATATGTGAATTTATCAATATATAAATTGACTTTGATTAGGTAACGTAAATACAAATAATGTAATATTGAAAATTTTACTAGAAAAAATTCGTATATTTGTGTATAATTTCATTGTAAAGGTTTTAAAGGAAGTTTGTTATATAACAAACTTCACGAAATTGATTCATAATTATTAAGGGGGAAAAATTGAATGAAAAAAAGATGGTTATCAGGAATACTTGCTTTAAGTATCGTATGTACAAGTTTATTTGTAGGATGTCAAAAGAGAGAGGAAGCAAAACCTGCTTCAACAAATGAAACAACTAAATCTGCTTTAAAGGATGGAAAATATAAGGCAGAAGCTTCAGACTTTGATGAAAGAGGATGGAAGCCATTTGTTGAAGTGGAAGTAAAGGACGGAAAAATTTCTGTAGCTAAATTTGACTATGCTAATAAAGATGGAAAGTTAAAGAGCGAAGATGTAGAATATAACAAGAATATGGAAGCTAAGGTTAAAACAGGCCCAGCTAAATATACTAAGGAATTAGCTGCTGCATTAATTGAAAAGCAAGATCCAGCAAAAGTTGACACTATAGCTGGTGCAACTCACTCCGTAGATAACTTTAAGAAGCTTTCTACAGGATTACTTGAAAATGCAAAGAAGGGTGATACTTCAGTATTAAAGGTTACTTTTGAGACTGAAGAAAAAGCAGCTGCTTTAAAGGATGGAAAATATAAGGCAGAAGCTTCAGATTTTGATGACAAAGGATGGAAGCCATTTGTAGAAATGGAAGTAAAAGATGGCAAAATTTCTGCAGCTAAATTTGATTATACTAATAAAGAAGGAAAACTAAAGAGTGAAGATGCAGAATATAACAAGAATATGGAAGCTAAAGTTAAAACTGGTCCAGCTAAGTATACTAAAGAGTTAGCTGCTGCATTAGTTGAAAAGCAAGATCCTGCTAAAGTTGACACTGTCGCCGGTGCAACTCACTCCGTAGAAAACTTTAAGAAGCTTTCTACAGAATTACTTGAAAATGCAAAAAAAGGTGATACTGCAGTATTAAAAGTTAATTTTGCTAAATAATAAGCTATATGAGATAATTATATATAAAGACCTTAGGTTAATAAGCCTAAGGTCTTTTGTTTAGATAATACATAAGGAGGATATTCTAAAATGCTTAATATGAAAAAATTATATTTCATATTGATAGTAATTACAGTCACCATTACGGCCGCAGCGTGTAGTAGCAATAACTCTAGTAAGTACAGTTCACCTATAAGCAAAACTGATTTTTTCATGGGTACAGTAGTGAAAATTTCATTATATGATAAAAAAGATGAAAATATAATTAGCAAGGCATTTGATAGGATAAAGGAAATTGAAAATGAAGTAAGTATAAATAAAGAAGGTACAGAACTTGACAAATTAAACAGTTTTGCTGGAAAAGAACCTCTAAAAGTCAAGGATGATACATACATGATGATAAAAAAGGGGCTGGAATACTCTAAGTTGTCACAAGGAAGTTTTGACATAACTATAGGGCCAATTGTAAAGCTTTGGAGTATTGGGCTTCCAGAAGCTAAGGTTCCAACTGAATTAGAAATAAGTGATAAACTGAAACTTGTAGAATATAAAGATGTTAAAATAAATGAGGATAAATCTATTTTTTTAAAAAGACCAGGGATGATTATTGATCTAGGTGGTATTGCCAAGGGGTATACTGCAGATGCAGTTGTAGATGTACTTAAACAAAATGGGGTAAAAAGCGCGGTTATAGATCTTGGTGGGAATGTATTTGCAATGGGGAGCAAGACGGATGGACAGCCGTGGAAAATAGGTATTCAAAATCCATTTGAATTAAGAGGAAAAATTATTGGAACTATTGAAGTGCAAAATAAGTCTATTGTTACATCCGGTATTTATGAAAGATTTATAGAAAAGGATGGGAAAAGGTATCATCATATTTTGAGTCCTTTTAATGGGTATCCATATAATAATGAAATTGCAGGAGTAACTATAGTAAGTGATAAATCAATAGATGGAGATGCACTTTCCACTACGGTATTTTCAAAAGGATTAAATGGCGGAATGAAGTTTGTTAAGAAAACTAAAGGAATAGAAGCTATTTTTGTAACTAAAAACAAAGAGGTATATATAACTGATGGATTAAAGAATAACTTTAAACTTACAAATACTGAATTTAAGATGATGAACTAGCTAGGAGGAAGAGAAATGTCACTAAGCGGGTTTTTAAAATTTGTTGAAATTCAAACAAAGGTTGCAAGTGTTATACCATTTATACTTGGAACACTTTATTCATTATATAGATATGAAACTTTTAACTTTCAAAATTTTATAACTATGTTTATATCATTAATAACATTTGATATGGCTACCACAGCCATTAATAATTACTGTGATTATAGAAAGGCAAATGTGGATTATGAAGTTGAAAATCCAATTATATCACATGGAATAGGTAATACTACTGCTGTGTTTATAATATTTGCTTTAGTTATAATTGCAGTTGCATTTGGAATAAAGCTTACACTTAATACAAATATAGTTGTTCTTTTAATAGGGCTTATTTCTTTTGCAGCAGGTATTTTATATACCTTTGGACCTATTCCAATTTCCCGTATGCCTCTAGGAGAAGTTTTTTCAGGAATATTTATGGGATTGATAATTACATTTTTGGCTATATATATTCATATATATGATGAGAATATTCTTACATTAGCATATCAAAATAGTATATTAAAAATTAACATAAATATATTTGAAGTGTTTTATATATTCTTAGTTTCTATACCAGCTATAGGTGGTATTGCTAATATAATGCTTGCCAATAATATTTGTGATGTTGAAACGGATATTATAAATAAGAGGTTTACATTGCCATATTACATAGGTAGGAAAAGTGCATTAAACTTATTTAAGTTCTTATATTATATTGGATATGTAGATATAGCAGTATTAGTGATATTGGGAATTTTGCCTATAACTTCTCTATTAGTGTTAGCTACTTTACTTCCAGTAAACAAAAATATAAAATTATTTTGTGAAAATCCATCTAAAAGTAAGACATTTGTTTTAGCAGTTAAAAATTTTGTAATAATCAATGTAGCTAATGCTTTATTAATAGGGATAATGGTAGCAATTAAGTATCTATAATTAATAAATTAAACGTTTTTATTACTTGACATATTGTATTTAAAGTAGTAAGATTATATCGTAAATTGAATATTATGTATTCAGGTGCCTATTTAAAAGTAGGTGAAAAGGGAATGCGGTTAAATTCCGCGGCAGCCCCCGCTACTGTAAATGATGACGAGCCTTTTATATCCACTCTGTAAAGGGGAAGGAAAAGGTAAGGGTGATTCATAAGCCAGGAAACCTGCCTGTGATACTTTTTAAGAGCTTTCGGCGGGAAAGATCACAAATGTATTTGATAAAATCCGGCTTTGTCCGGTTTTTTTATTTGTTGATAACAGTAGGCGAAAGTCTACTGTTTTTTACTATTTATAAGGACTCCTAGAAATTTAAAATAAATCTCCTATCAAACTATCAATGGTTAGTTTTGTCCATAAAGCTAACCATTGATAATTTAAAATTAATAATTGAAATTTTAACATATATAATAGATAATATATAGTGGATAATGGAAAGGAAGTGCTTTTATGCCAAAGATAATGTTACAGGGGACAGGCTCTACTGTTGGAAAAAGTATATTAGTAACAGCATTGTGTAGAATATTTAAACAAGATGGATATAGTGTATGTCCATACAAATCACAAAATATGGCGTTAAATTCATATATAACTCATGATGGTAAGGAAATGGGAAGAGCTCAGGTGCTTCAGGCCTATGCAGCAGGGTTAGAACCAGAAGTATACATGAATCCTATACTTTTGAAACCATCCAGTGATAAAAAGTGTCAAATCGTATTCAATGGTAAAGTTTATGGAAATAGCACTGCTATGGAATACCATAATATGAAACTTCAGTTTGCAGAAAAGCTAAAGGAGCAATTTGAAGAAATAGAAAAGAATTTTGACATAATAGTAATTGAAGGGGCAGGAAGCCCAGCTGAAATAAATTTAAGAGAAAGAGACATAGTAAACATGGGTCTTGCAGAAATGGTAGATGCACCAGTGCTTCTTGTAGGAGATATAGACAAGGGTGGCGTATTTGCATCACTGGCAGGAACACTTCTTTTATTAAGTGATGATGAGAAAAATAGAGTAAAGGGAACTATAATAAATAAGTTCCGCGGAGACATAGACATATTAAAGCCAGGCATTACAATGCTTGAAGATATAATACATAAACCTTGTATTGGAACTGTTCCATACTTTACATTAGATTTAGAAGATGAAGATGGTGCAACAACATTTAACAAGGAAAAAACTAATGACATAGACATAGCAATTATAAAACTTCCTCATATTTCAAACTTTACAGATTTTGATGCATTAAAGCTTGAGGAAGATGTTTCAGTAAGATACATAACTTCCAAAGAAGAGTTTGGAAATCCAGATCTTTTAATAATTCCAGGTACAAAGAACACTATAGAAGATTTACTTAAGTTAAGGGAAAGTGGACTTGAGGATATTATAAAAAACTATTCTAAACAGGGAATGGTTATGGGTATCTGTGGAGGATATCAAATGCTTGGAAACATGTTAAAAGACCCTTATGGAGTGGAATCTAATTGTGAGGAAACAAAGGGTATGGGACTTTTAGACGTAGATACAGTATTTGAAAATGAAAAGGTTACTACAAGGGTTAAGGCTAAAGGACATGAGTGCGATATATACGGATATGAAATTCACATGGGTATTTGTACTTATGGAGAAAATGCAAAACCAATGTTTAACATATATGATTGCAATGGAGAAGCTCAGGAAAGATTAGATGGAGCAGTAAATAAAGAAGAAAATATATTTGGAACTTATATACATGGTGTATTTGATGGAGTAGAATTTAGAGAAAAACTTATAAATAAATTAAGAACTAAAAAAGGAATAGAACTTAAAAAATCTAAGGACTATGAAAATATAAGAGAAAAGAACTTGGACATGCTTGCAGATATAGTAAGAAGAAGTCTTGATATGGATAAGATATATGAAATAATGGCACTTAAGAAGTAGGAGTTTTAAATGATACATTTAATAGATTTAACTTTAGCAGTAATAATTGACTGGATAATAGGAGACCCATATTGGTTTCCTCATCCAGTTATATACATAGGAAAACTTATAAGAGCTTTAGAAAATAAGGGTAGAAAAATATGCAAAAGCAATAAGTCATTAAAAGCTTTTGGAGGACTTATAGTTTTAAGTGTAGCTTTTGTAAGTTTTATAATTCCATTTTTGATACTTTACATAGTGAGAGATAATTTTTGGATTTATCATATATTGAATACATTTATATTATGGACTACACTTGCTTGTAAGTCCTTAGGTACTGAGGCAAAAAAGGTATATGATTCATTGAAAATGGGCGACATAAAGGATGCAAGATTAAAGCTTTCCTACATAGTTGGTAGAGATACAAATGAGCTGAGTGAAGAAGAAATAATCAGAGCAGATGTGGAAACGGTAGCGGAAAATGCCTCTGATGGAATAATTGCTCCTCTTTTTTATGCCATGATAGGGGGAGCACCATTAGCTATGATGTATAAGGGAATAAACACTATGGATTCAATGCTTGGATATATGAATGAAAAGTTTTTACATATAGGATTTTTCCCAGCTAAGGTAGATGATTTATTTAACTTAATACCTGCAAGAATCTCAGGAATGCTAATGTGTCTTGTAGCTCCAGTGGTTAATGGAAGTATAGTAAAAAGCTTTAAAATAATGATTAGAGATAGAAAAAACCATAAAAGTCCTAATTGTGCCTATCCTGAAGCGGCTACAGCAGGAGCTTTGAAAATACAAATTGGGGGAACTAACAGATATTTTGGAGAGATAGTAAATAAGCCTACTATTGGAGATAAGATAAATAAGTTAAATTATACTCATATATTTGGAAGCATAAAGCTTATGTATGCATCAGAAATTTTAATGATTTTATTATATGCACTTATAATGCTTAATTTGAGGTGATGGTATGCAGCATGGTGGAGATATATATACGGAAGGGCTTCTTAAAGGAAGGGAGCTTATAGATTTTAGCTCTAACATAAATCCTTTAGGAATACCAGAAAGTTTTACAAATCATATTGATGAAGCAGTGAAAAATTTAAATAGATACCCAGATGCTAAGTATAGAGAACTTAAATATAACTTAAAACAATATATAAATAAAAGTTTCACTCTTTTTAGTGATGGAAAAGAGCAGGAGTTTATAAAAGAAGAACATATTATAGTAGGAAATGGAGCAGCAGAAGTAATTGATGCTGTAATAAGCACTTTTAAAAGTATATTAATTACGGCTCCAGCCTTTGGCGAATACGAAGAAGATGCTTTAAAATGGTGCCTTAACATAAGATATTCTAAGCTTACAGAAAATATGGAATATGACTATGAAGATATAATGATAAAACTTCATAAGGTAGATGCCTTAATAATAGGAAATCCAAATAACCCTAATGGTTCTATAATAAATAGGGAAAAGTTAAAAAAAATACTTCATTTTTCAGAGGAAAATGGGAAAAAAGTAATTATAGATGAAGCTTTTATAGAATTTGTAGGAGATATAAATCAGAGTTTTGTAGATGAAATTAAGAACTATAAATGTTTATTTATAGTAAGAGCCTTAACTAAGTTTTATGCAATGCCAGGAATAAGATTGGGTTTTGGATTATGCAGTGATATCCAATTTATAGAAGAAATAAAAGCAAGGCAAAATCCATGGAATATAAATTCCTTTGCAGAAGTAGCCGCAAAGTATGTACTTAAAGACAAAGAGTATATACAAATGTCTCTAAACTGGATAAGGGAAGAAAGAGATTACTTGACTAAAGAATTAAAATCTATTCCTTTTATAGATAAGGTTTATGAAACTCATGGTAATTTTATATTATGCAAGTTAAAAAATATAAGTTGCTATAGATTTTATGATATGTGCATGGAGAAAGATATAGTTATAAGAAAATGTGATAATTATAAGGGTCTTGGAAAAGAATATGTAAGATTTGCAGTAAAGGATAGAAACACCAATTATCTGCTCATAGAGGCTATTAAAAATCTAAATATAAATGAGGTGTATTAAAATGAAATTTATCAAAAATAACTTTAAAACTATGTTATTTTTATTATTTGGTATAATATTTTCAATTACCCCAAGTGCACATGCTATGCATATAGCAGAGGGATTTTTGCCTCCAGTTTGGGCAGGAATTTATTTTGTACTTTCAATACCTTTTATAGTTATTGGACTTAAGCACATAAGAAAACAAACTCAAAAAAACGGAGATTTAAAAATGCTTTTAGGTCTCGTTGCAGCCTATGCTTTTATACTTTCCGCTATGAAAATTCCATCTGTTACAGGAAGCTGCTCTCATCCAACAGGGACAGGTCTTTCAGCTATAATATTTGGACCATTTATATCATCAGTAGTAGGACTTGTAGTACTTGTTTTTCAAGCACTTTTCCTAGCTCATGGAGGAATTACTACATTAGGCGCTAATACATTTTCAATGGGAATTGTAGGACCGATAGTTGCTTATAGCTTATATACTATATTAAAAAATAAAAATAAGAAGGTAGCAGTTTTTACTGCAGCATGTTTTGGAGATTTAGCAACTTATTTAGTAACTTCAATACAACTTGCATTAGCTTTCCCATCACCAACAGAAGGATTAATGCACTCCTTTATAAAATTTGTATCTATATTTTCAATAACTCAAATACCTTTAGCTATAATAGAAGGAATTATTACAGTTATATTATTTGAATTTATTGCTAAATATTCTTCTAAGGAATTAGAAATATTAGGAGGCGCAAGATAATGAAAAAAAGAACTATTGGGTTAATTACATTATGTATTGCAATAATGGGATTATCACTTATTATAGGAACAGCTAACGGAGGAGAATTTGGGGGAGCGGATGGACAAATAGAGGAAGTTATAGATGAAGTAAGCCCAGGCTACACTCCATGGTTTAAAAGTGTATGGACACCACCTTCTAGTGAAATAGAAAGTCTTTTATTTGCAGCACAAGCATCCTTAGGAGCGGGATTTATCGGATATTACATAGGAAAGAAGAAAAATGCTAAAGCTTATAATGGCTCTTGCCAGAAGGAGTAAACTTGCATATATACATCCTTTAGAAAAGGCATGTCTTGCACTAGTTCCTATTATAATAATGGGATTCGTTAAAAGTCCAATTATTATAATTATAAATATTTTTATATTTATAATATTACATATAAAAACTAAGAATAATTTGCAAATAGTAAGGAAATTTTCTTTAGAAATTGCTTTGTTTTCTGCATTTTCATCAATTACATTTATATTTGATTATGGATGGAATTTTATATTAGTAATAATTTTAAGAAGTATTTCTGCAGGATTATGTCTTTCATTTTTTTCATTAACAACTCCTATAGATCAAGTGTTTTATGTTTTATCTAAAAGAAAAAGCTTAAGGGATATATGCGATATAGCTAAATCCATGGAAAGATTTCTTATAGTAATAAGTGAAGAGTATAGTATAATGTATAATTCTATGAAATCTAGGGGAGGGTTTGATAGCTTTAGTTTAAAAATAAAAAGTACGGGTAAACTGGCAGCACTTTTATTTGTAAACACTATGGAAAGATGGAAAAGTATAAAGGAAGGAATATATAGTAGGGGATATAGAGGGTATATGCCTTATATTCATAGGGAATTTGACCTTTCAATAAGTAGGTTTATGTTTGTGATAATGTACAACCTAGTTTTAATAGCATTAATATTTTATTTTAAATAATTTATGGAGATGGTAGCTTAAATGTTAGGAGTCATAGGTTTAAAATCCGATGTGAAATTGGAGATAAGAGAAAAGCTTTCTATAATACCAAAGCACTATGGAAAAGCCTTAGAAGGTTTAATGGAAGTTTGCGAAGAAGTGCTAATACTCAGTACTTGCAATAGAACGGAAATATATTATAATTCAAATAAAAATTATGAAGAAGTGATTTTTAAGATATTCGAAAAGCTTAATTGGCATGAAGACTATTTTAAGTACATATTTCACTATGAAGAAGAAAATGCAATAAATCATATAATGCAAGTTGTATGTGGATTTGATTCTTTAATACTTGGAGAAGATCAAATACTTGCACAAGTTAAAGAATCTTATAAAATTTCATTAGAACATAAAAGCATAAAAAAAGATCTTCAAAAGCTTTTTCAAATGGCAATTACTTGTGGTAAGGAATTTAGGTGTAAAACTGAACTTTATAAAGTTCCTGTATCATCAGCATCCATTTCTGTAAATGAAGCGAGAAAGCAAGGTGCTAAAAGCTTTATGGTTTTAGGATATGGGGAAGTAGGAAGTTTAGCCTCTAAATATATTATGTCAGGAAGCTTTGAAAAATTATACATTGCAGTAAGAAATACTTCAGTTGTAAGTGTAGATGATCCAAGAGTACAAGTAATAAACTTTAATGAAAGAGGAAATTATTACAAATATGTAGATGCCATAATAAGCTGCACTTCTGCACCACATACAGTTATACATAGTTCGGAATTACCACGAAAGGCTTTTATTATATATGATTTAGCTGTGCCAAGAGATGTGGATAAAGAAGTAAATTACATGGAAAATGTAAAGCTTTATGATATAGATAAAATAAGTTCCATGAATGATGAGAATTGCAAAAAAAGAGAAGATATAATGAAATCCAATATGAATATAATCCATAAATATAAACAGGAATTTTATGAGTGGAGAAGCATTAAGGAAGTTTCAGGAGACATTTTAAATCTTAAAGTTCACGGTGAAAAAGTATATAAAAGTAGGCTTGAAACTTTTAAAAATAAAAAGGATACAAAAGATAATGAAAAATTAGCAGAAGTCCTTTTAAAAAGTACTTCAGATGCTTACATAAACAGAGCTATTGAAGTTTTGAAAGAAGAGAAGCTGAAAGGCAGGTATGAGGAATGCTTGAAGCTAATAGAGAAGATATTTTATCAGGCGGAATAAATGATATGTTTTTATCCATTGTTTCTTCTAAGATGAATGTTTTAATAGTAGGTGGAGGAAGAGCAGGATTTATAAAAGCTAAAACTCTTACAAAAAGAGGATGTAATGTTACAGTGGTATCTACAGAAATATCCTCTGATTTTAAAATGTTAGAAGAATACAATAATATAAAGTTTATAAGAGATGTTTATAAAAAAATATATATAAAGGATAAACATTTAATAGTTATAGCAGTTCCAGAAGAAGTTGCAATAGAAGTGAAGAAACATTGTGAAGAAGAGTTTAAATTATATATAGCTAGCTATAGCTTTAGGGAAGGAACAGCAGTGCTTCCCTATCAAAGAAGTACTAAAAATATGAGTTTTGCTTTAAAATCCATGAATGCTAGCCCAAAAACCACTAGATTCATTGGACAAAAACTTGAAAAAACCTTAAAGGAATATGATGACTTCATGGAATATTCCTGTACTTTACGAAAAAAATTAAAAAGTTGTGAAAAGAGAGAAGAAATACTAAGTTTTATAGCGAGTGATGACTTTTATTTCTTTTACACTAAAAATAATCAGGATTTAATACTTAAAATGTTTTTTGGAGATGATTTTAATGAATATAATAGTAGCTACTAGAAAGAGTGCTTTAGCACAAACTCAAACAAATTTAGTTATAAATGAGATAGAAAAAAAGCATAACGTAAAATGTGAAAAGCTTTTAATAGAAACTACAGGAGATAAGATACTTGATAGAACTTTAGATAAAATAGGTGGTAAGGGGCTCTTTATAAAGGAAATTGAAATGGCACTTTTAGAAGATAGGGCTCACATTGCAGTGCATAGTATGAAGGATATGCCTTATGAACTTCCTTTAGATTTTGTAATTGGAGCGGTTCCTAAAAGGGAAGATGTACGGGATGTTTTAGTATCAAGGGATAATATGAAGTTTAAAGATTTGCCTAAAGGAGCAAAGATAGGAACAAGCAGCCGTAGAAGAGCTTCAGAGCTTAAGCTTTTAAGGTCAGATTTAGAAATAGTTCCTATAAGAGGAAATGTGCAAACTAGAATAGATAAAATAGAAAAGTTAGGACTTCATGGAACCATACTTGCAGCAGCAGGGCTTAAAAGACTTCAAATGGAACATGTTATAGCAGAATATTTTAATCCACAGGATTTAGTTCCAGCAGTAGGACAGGGAGCTTTAGGAATAGAAATAAAAAGTGGAAGTCCTTATATAAAATACATAGAAACCATGGACGATAAGTTTACAAGAATATGCGTAGAAGCTGAAAGAAGTTTTATGAGAGAGCTAAAGGGAGATTGTCATTCTACTATTGGTGCTTACGCAGAAATTTCTGGAAGTGACATGAACATAGTTGGAATATTTGAAGTTAACGGTAAAGTTGTGAAAAAAGATATAACAGGAAACGTAGAAGATTATATAAATTTAGGTAAAAAATTAGCTGAAAAAATAATGGAATAGCTTAAGGAGGAAATTATGGCAAAGGTTTATCTTATAGGAGCAGGTCCAGGAGATGAGGAACTTATAACTCTTAAGTCAATAAGAGTTTTGAAAAAATGTACAGCTGTAATGTACGATAGATTAGCAGGTCCTGGAATATTAAAATATTTAAATGAGGATTGTGAAATATATTATTGTGGTAAAGAACCAGGATGCCACTATAAAACTCAAGAAGAAATAAACGAAATGCTAGTAGGTTTAGCTAAAAAGGGACATGTAGTTGGAAGAATAAAGGGAGGAGACCCTTATGTATTTGGAAGAGGTGGAGAGGAAGCATTAGCTTTAATTGAAGAAGGCATAGAATTTGAAACCGTTCCAGGAATAACTTCTGCTATATCTGTATTAAGTTATGCAGGCATCCCTGTAACCCATAGGGCTATTGCTCAAAGCTTTCATATATTTACCGGAATGACAGCTGAAAAGGCAAATATAAACTGGAGTGGGGCAGCAAAATCAAATGGTACCCTTATATTTTTAATGGGCTTTAGAAATTTTGACATAATAAAGTCTAGACTTATGGAAAATGGAGTTAGTGAAGATACTCCTGCAGCAATTGTTATGAGAGGTACTACTTCAAAGCAAAAGAAAGTTATAGGAACTTTAAGAGATGTAAAAGAAAAGGCAATAGAGGCTGATATAACTTCTCCTTGTATTATAGTTGTAGGGGAAGTAGTACAATTTCATGATCAATTTAATTGGTATGAAAAGAAGCCTTTATTTGGTCAAAACATATGTATAACTCGTTCTAAGGAGCAGTCACAGGAAATAAAAGAAAAGTTAACAGATTTAGGAGCTCAAGTTACGGAAATAAATACTATTAAAATAGTGAATACAAATTCTAGTTTAGATACATATAAGGACAAAATTGAAAGTTATGATTATATCGCATTAACAAGCGTAAATGGAGTAAATGTATTCTTTGATTACTTAATAAAAAATGAAATTGATTTAAGAAATGTAAAAGCTAAGTTTTGTGCTATAGGACCTGCAACAGCTAGAGCGCTAAAGGAAAAAGGAATACTTCCTTTCATAGTAGCAGAAGAATTTGTAGCAGAAGACTTATTTGAAAAGATGAAAGAGTATATAAAATCAAATGATAAAGTGCTTCTTCCACGTTCTGCAAAGGCCAGAGCTTTCTTAAAGGAAGCCTTAATAGAAAAAGGCTGTATTGTAGATGAAGCACATACTTATGATATAGAAAAGGGAGCTTCATCAGAAGAGGGAGTTTTTGATGAAGTGGATACAGTACTTTTCACAAGCCCTACAACTGTTAGAAATTTAATAGCTATGGTTGGACTCGATAAAGTATCTGAAAAGAGATGTATAGCTATAGGACCAATAACAGCAAAAGAGTTAGATGCAAATGGAATAAAACACGAAGTTTGTGAAGAATATACTACTGAAGGAATGGTAAGACACTTAGGAGGTGTTTAGTTTGTTTAGAAGACATAGAAGACTTAGAAAAAATGAAACTATAAGAAGTATGGTTAGAGAAACGGTTTTAATGCCAGAAGACTTTATATATCCGCTATTCGTTATAGAGGGAGAAAATATAAAAAGAGAAATAAGTTCTCTTCCAGGAAATTATCATTATTCCTTAGATAGACTACCAGAAGCTATAAAAGAAGTTGAAGAAGCTGGAGTAAGAGGAGTAATACTCTTTGGAATACCTTCCCATAAGGACGAGATAGGATCAGGAGCTTTTGATAGTGAAGGAATAGTTCAAAAAGCTGTAAGAAAGATAAAGGAAATATCTAAAGATATTTATGTTATAACAGATGTATGTATGTGTGAATACACAAGTCATGGACATTGTGGAATAATTCATGATCATGATGTGGATAATGATGAAACTTTAGAATACATAGGAAAAGTTGCATTATCTCATGCTGAGGCAGGCGCTGATATGGTAGCACCATCTGATATGATGGATGGAAGAATTCAAATTATTAGAGATGTGTTAGATGACGCTGGATATAAGAATGTGCCAATAATGGCTTATAGTGCAAAATATTCATCAGCTTTTTATGGTCCTTTTAGAGAAGCAGCAGGATCAGCACCAGAATTCGGCGATAGAAAAAGCTATCAGATGGACCCAGCTAATTTAAGAGAAGCAATGCTTGAAATAGAAGACGATATAAATGAAGGAGCAGACATAATAATGGTTAAACCAGCTCTTTCATATTTAGATGTTATAAGATGGGCAAGAGATAGATATGATCATCCAATAGCAGCTTATAGTGTAAGCGGCGAATATGCCATGGTAAAGGCAGGAGCAAAGCTTGGCTACATAGATGAAAAGAAAATAGCACTAGAAATGTTAGCTTCTATAAAAAGAGCTGGAGCGGATATTATTATAACTTACTATGCCTTAGAGGCAAGTAAATGGATTAAAAATAGTTAACAGTTAATATTTAATGGTTAGTAGTTTGCATTTAGTTAACTATTAACTATTAAGTGCTCAGTATTAACTGAAAAAGAAAGAGGTGTATACAGTGCGAAACGTTAAAATATTTGAAGAGTCCGAAAAATACATGCCTGGTGGAGTTAATAGCCCTGTTAGAGCTTTTAAAAGTGTAGGTATGAATCCTCCAATACTTAAAAGTGGGAATGGTTCAAGAGTTGTGGATGAAGAAGGTAATGAATATATAGATTTTGTAGCTTCTTGGGGACCTATGATACTTGGACACAATGATGAAGATGTAATAAAGGCAATAGAAGATATGCTTAAAAATGCAATAAGCTTTGGAGCACCTACAGAAATTGAGCTTAAACTTGCAAAGCATATGTGTGAAACTTTAGATAATATAGATATGATAAGAATGGTAAACTCAGGAACAGAAGCTACTATGAGTGCTATAAAGCTTGCTCGTGGATACACTAAAAGAGATAAGATAATAAAATTTGCAGGCTGCTACCATGGACATTTTGATGGATTTTTAGTAGAAGCAGGTTCAGGAGTTTTAACTGAAGGAATACCAGGTTCCCCTGGGGTACCAGAAGCAAGTGTAAAAAACACTTTAATTGCACAGTATAATGATTTAGAAAGTGTTAAAATGCTCTTTGAAAAAGAGGGAAATGAAATTGCAGCAATAATTGTAGAACCTGTAGCTGGTAATATGGGAGTAGTACCTGCGAAACCTGAGTTTTTAAAAGGCATGAGAGAACTATGCGATAAGTATGGAAGTCTTTTAATATTTGATGAGGTAATGACAGGATTTAGAGTAGCTTATAAGGGAGCACAAAGCGTATATGGTGTAAAACCTGATTTAACTACCTTTGCAAAGATAATGGGCGGCGGACTTCCAACTGGTGCTTATGGTGGAAGAAGAGAAATTATGAGTCAGCTTTCTCCTATGGGACCTGTTTACCAAGCAGGTACTATGTCAGGAAATCCAGTGGTTATGGCAGCAGGTTATGCAGCACTTACAAAGCTTTATGAAAATCCTAAATACTATGAACATATTGAAGAAATAGGAACACTTCTTAAAGAAGGCGTAGAAGAAATAGCAAAAGAAAAAGGTCTTCCTATAGTAATAAATAGATGTGGTGGAATGATTACTTTATTCTTCACAAAGGAAAGTAAAGTAGAAACTTATGAAGATGTTAAAACATGTGATACAGACCTTTTCACAAGATACTTTAAGCACATGCTGGAAAATGGAATATATCTTCCGCCTTCACAATTTGAGGCTATGTTTATTGGAGTTAAACACAGCAAAGAAGATATAGAAAAATTCTTAGATGTTTTAAGAAAGTTTTAAAGGGTGTCTAATATGAAAGCTATAGTGATATCTTCAAATAGCAGCGGTGGTGGAAAGACCACCGCTACATTAGGACTTATGAGAGCCTTTATGAAAAGGGGAAATGAAGTTCAAGGTTATAAAGTTGGGCCTGATTATATAGATCCTGCTTTTCATAGTCGCATAACAGGTAAAACTTCGAGAAATTTGGATTTATATCTTATGGGTGAAGAAGGAATTAAAGCTTCCTTTAGCAGAGGAGAAGGAGATTTAGGAATAGTAGAAGGAGTTATGGGACTTTACGATGGCAAGGGAATAGACTCTAAATATTCTACAGCTCATGTAGCAAAAGTACTAGATCTTCCTATAGTTCTTATAATTTCTCCTAAAGCACAAAGTGCTACTTTATGTGCGGAAATAAATGGACTTGTAAATTTTGAAAATGCAAATATTAAGGGTGTTATATTAAATAACATTTCTGAAGGTTACTTTAAGCTTTTAAAGTCAGCTATAGAATATAACTGCAATATCAAGGTGTTTGGATACATTCCAAAAGAAGAAAGATTAAAACTTGGAAGCAGACATCTAGGACTTATACAAAGCAGTGAAATAGATGATTTAGAAGAAAAAATTGAATTATGCAGCGAGCTTATAGAAAGATACGTAAATCTTGATGAGCTTTTAGAAGAGTTTAGTGAAGTTCAAAGCTATGAAGATAAGTTTCATATAGAAAATAAAAATTTGAATATAGCTGTAGCTTATGATAAAGCATTTAGTTTTTATTATAAGGAAAACTTAGAGCTATTAAAAGAAGCAGGAAAGGTAACTTATTTTAGTACTCTAAAAGATAAGAAACTTCCTGAAAATACAGAGTTTATCTACATAGGCGGAGGTTATCCTGAGGTATTTATAGAGGAATTAAGTAAAAATGAAGAATTACTTAAAGATATTAAAGACAAGCTTCAAAAAGGAGTAAGATGCTATGCAGAATGTGGTGGGCTTATGTATCTTACAGAAGGCATAGAAACTAAAGAAAACAATTTAAATACTGTAGGATTTTTAGGTGGAAAATCAGTTATGACAACCAAACTTCAAAACTTTGGTTATGCAGAAATAGCTATAGATAAAGAAAATAATATTTTACCTAAGGGAATAAAAATAAACTGCCATGAATTTCATAAATCCTATGTTGATAGCAGTGAAGAAAAAATATATAAACTAGTAAAAACTATGTATGATGGTACTGAAAAGAATTGGACATGCGGTTATATAAAAAATAATACGCTAGGTGGTTATGCACACGTACATTTCTTTGGAAACTTAGAGTTTTTAGAATACCTGTTGAAATTATAGTTAATACTTAATAGTTATTAATTAGTATTTAATGTAGAAATTCAGCTGGCTGAATTTTCTCAATAACCATTAACTATTCAGTATTAACTATTAACTAAAGAAAGGATGGTGTTTTTATCAATGGATTACATAAAGAAGCCAATGGATATTGAAGTAAAGAGCTTTGAAATAATTGGAGAGGAAATGGGACCTCACAATTTTGATGATAGAGAGCTTAAGATAATAAAAAGACTTATACATACTACAGCAGATTTTGAATTTAAAAACATTACATATATCAGAGAGGGAGCCATAGATTCAGCTCTTGAAATTTTAAAAAAGGGAGTAACTATATATACTGATACCAATATGGCGAAGTCAGGTATAAATAAAGCTGCTTTAAAGCAATTAAATTGTAAAGTTGAATGCTTCGTAGGTAGAGAAGATGTAGCGGAAATTGCAAAGGAGAGAGGAATAACTCGTTCCATGGCAGCAGTTGAAAAGGCAGTGGAAGAAGGAGTAGAGTTCTTTGTATTTGGAAATGCTCCAACTGCTCTATTTAAATTAAAGGAGCTTACTTTAGAGGGAAAAGCTAATCCGAAGTTTATAATAGGAAGTCCAGTTGGATTTGTAGGAGCTAGTGAATCTAAGGAAGAAATCGAAAAGATGGATACTCCTATGATAACTATAAGAGGAAGAAAGGGAGGCAGTAATGTAGCTGCAGCCATTGTAAATGCTCTTATGTATATGATTGTAGAAAGATAAATTTTAGGTGATTAAAATGCTTGATATGTATGTAAATTGCGATGGAAAGAGACTGAGATGCGGATATACTACAGGCTCTTGTGCAGCAGCAGCGGCAAAAGCAGCTACATTATGTCTGTATGAAAATAAGGATATCAACGAAATAACTATAGATACCCCTAAGGGAATTAAACTTTTAATTCCCATAGAAAACATAGTAAGAGGAGAAAACTATGTGGAATGCTGCGTCATAAAGGATGGCGGAGATGATATTGATGCAACTCATGGAGCAGAAATATGGGCAAGAGCAGAAAAGAAATCTTCTGGATATAGTTTAAAAGGTGGAAAAGGTGTAGGAGTAGTTATGGGGGAGGGCCTTTATGTAAAAAAAGGAGAACCTGCCATAAACCCTGTACCACGACAAATGATAAATGAAGAAGTTACAGAAGTACTTCCTAAAGATTCAGGTGTGGAAATAACCATATCTGTTCCTAAGGGAGAAGAAATTGCAAAAAAGACTTTTAACCCTAGACTTAATATAATAGGGGGTATATCAATTTTAGGTACATCAGGAATTGTTATGCCTATGTCAGAAGATGCATTAATAGCTTCCGTTGAGTTAGAAATAAATCAAAAGGTTACAAAAGGAGCTAAAGAGCTTATATTAGTATTTGGCAACATGGGAGAAACTAGAGGCAAGGCATTGGGACTTGATGAAAATAAGATGGTTGTGATTTCAAATTATGTAGGAAAAGCTTTAAACTCCTGCATTGAAAATGAAATATATGATATTACCATAATAGGTCATATAGGAAAGCTTTGCAAAATTGCGGCAGGATGCTTTAACACTCACAGCAGAGTATGCGATGTGAGAATGGAAGTAATAGCATTAGAGTTAGCTTTAATGGGATATCCTAAAGAAATTGTTGAAAAGGTACATAGTGAAAAAACTACAGAAGGAGCAATTAAATTAATAGAAGAAACTCCTTTAATTACAAAAGAAGATGAATATAAACTTTATAAGATTATAGCTGAAAAAGTAAAAAAGAGAATTGAAATATATACCTATGGCAAGGTTAGCCCAAAAGTAGTTATGTACAGTATGGAAAAAGAACTTAGTATTATTGAGTAAAAAGGAAGTGTTTATATGGTTTACATAGTAGGCATAGGGCCAGGAAGCAAAGAATACATACTTCCTCATGCTATAAAAGTCTTAGAAAGCTCAGATGAAATAATAGGCTTTGGAAGAGCAATTAATTCTCTAGATTTTATAGATAGTAAAAAGGTTAAGGTAAATAAAATAAGCGAAGTTATCGAGTATTTAGATGAAAATAAACATAAAAATATTGCAGTGGCAGCTTCAGGAGATCCATTATTTTATGGAATAACTAATTACCTAAAATCTAATTATCATGGGGAAATAAGCATAGTACCAGGAATTACTTCCTTTCAGTATTTAGCCGCAAAACTTAATAAGCCTTGGCAAAATGCTTTTTTAGGAAGTCTTCATGGTAGAGAGCAAAGTTTCATAAAGGGAGTTTTAGAAAATAATTTAAGTATTTGGCTTACAGACAGCAAAAACTCTCCAGAAGCTTTAGCAAAGACACTTTTACAAAATGGATTAAATCCATATATCTATGTAGGAGAAAACTTATCCTATGAAGATGAAAGAGTAGAAAGTGGAACAGCGGAAGATATTAAGAACAAAGAATTTAATGGACTTTCTATAATGATAGTAGAGAGAGAAGAAGTGGGTATAAAAGATAAAGAACTTCATTTTATAAAGGATGAGGAACTTATAAGAGGAAATTGTCCAATGACTAAGGAAGAAATAAGAATACTTAGCATTGCAAAGCTCAATTTAAGAGAAGATTCCTATGTGCTGGATGTAGGAGCAGGTACAGGCTCTATAAGCGTTCAAGCTGCAAAGTTTTGCCCACTGGGAAAAGTTGTTGCTATAGAAAAAGATGAAGATGCAATAGATACTATAAAGAAAAATGTAAACAAATTTAAGCTTAATAACTTAGAGCTTGTCGAAGGGGAAGCAATGGAAGTGATAAATAATATAGATTGCTCCTTTGATAGTATATTTATAGGTGGCAGCGGTGGAAATATTGAAGATATTATAAAAGATTATGGAAAAAAACTACTGCCTGGTGGAAAGATGATTTTAAACTTTATAACCATAAATAATTTATATAAAGCAATGGATACATTAAAGAAATTAGGATATAAAGTTAGCTGCACTCAGGTTTCCATAAGTAAAACTAAAGGCGAAAGTTATATGTTATTTGGAAATAATCCAATATTTATAATAGAAGGAGAAAAATAATGGCTAAGTTATATGGAATTGGCGTAGGACCAGGAAGTGAAGAATTAATTACACTTAAAGCGTTAAAGGTTATAGAAAATGCAAAAGTTATAGTAGCACCATCCCCTAAGGAAAATGGACAAAGTGCTGCTTTAAATATAGTAAAAAACTTTGTAAAAGAAGATACAGAGATAATAGTAAAACAATTCCCTATGGGCGGAGAAGATCAAGAAGATAAGATTTATGAAGCCTTTAAAACTATAGAAGCAAGACTTCATGATGGACTAGACGTAGTATTTTTAACTATAGGAGATCCATTTGTATACAGCACATACATATACCTTTTAAAGTATATAAATGAAAAGGGATATGAAACAGAAACAGTACCTGGAATAACATCCTTTTGTGCATCTGCAAGCCTTGCAGGGGAAGCACTAGTTATAGGAGATGAGCCGCTTCTTGTATTACCATCTACAAGACTAGATACTGTAAAAGAAGACCATAAGTATTTAGTAATAATGAAGGTATATAATAATGAAGAAACTGTAATTAACTTCTTAGAAGATAAAGGCTATGAATATGTATATGTAAAAAGAGCTTACAGAGAAGGACAGGAAGTAATAAAAGATAGAGAAGAAATACTTAAGAATAAGGACTATATGTCACTTATAATTGCACACAAGAATTAGGGGGTAAATAAATTGGATAATAACATAAATGTTTATTTCATAGGAGCAGGTCCTGGAGATGTGGATCTTATAACTGTTAAGGGAAGAAAGATACTTGAAAAAGCTGATGTAGTAATATATGCAGGATCACTAGTTAGCAAAGAACACTTAGATTTTTGTAAAGAATCAGTAGAAATGCACAATTCAGCATCCATGACACTGGAAGATGTTATAGATGTTATGAAAAAGGCTGCTTCTGAAGGTAAAATGGTAGTAAGACTTCATACAGGAGATCCTTCCATGTACGGAGCTATAAAAGAGCAAATGGATGAGCTTAATAAATTTGAAATTAAATATGAAGTTGTACCAGGAGTTAGTTCTTGTTTTGCAGCAGCTGCAGCTATAAAAAGAGAATTTACACTTCCAGGGGTTACTCAAACACTAATACTTACAAGAGTAGAAGGAAGAACACCAGTGCCAGCAGGAGAAGATTTAGAAAAGCTAGCGGGAACTGGAGCTTCTATGGCAATATTCTTATCCATAAGCATGATAGAAAAAGTAGTAGAAAAGTTAAGACGCGGTTATGGAAAAAATGTTCCTATAGCTATAGTTGAAAGAGCTACTTGGGAAGACCAGAGAGTTATACTAGGAACTTTGGATGATATAGCAGAAAAGGTTAAGGAAGCTAATATAACAAAATGTGCACAAATACTTGTAGGTGATTTTATAGATACTGAGTATGATAAGAGTCTTTTATATGATAAAACTTTTACTCATATGTTTAGAGAAGGAGTATCTAAGTAACCTAGGGCCGTCTTAATAACTTGAGAGGTGCTGATTTACTATGAATATAGCAGTGATTTCCATAACTAAAAATGGAGATAACTTAGCAAGGAAGCTAGAAGAAAAGTTTAATATACATTTATATTCTAAAAACCTTTCTAAAGACTTTGATTTTAAAGAAGCAGTAAAGGATTCTTTTGAAAACTATGAAGCGGTAGTATTTATAACTTCAACTGGCATAGCAGTAAGAGCTATAGCTCCCTATATAACTACTAAGGATAAAGATCCTGCAGTAATTGTTATAGACAACTTAGGTAAGTTTGTAATAAGCCTTTTAAGTGGACACTTAGGAGGCGCCAACAAACTTACAGAAGATATAGCAGAAGTACTTGGAGCAGAGCCTATAATAACTACTGCTACAGATAACTTGGGAATTACAGCTCCAGACATGATAGCTAAGGAAAATAATCTTATTATAGATAGCTTAAAAGATGCTAAGGATATAGCAGCTCTTTTAGTTGATGGAAAAGAAGTTGGATTTCTTGATGAAGAGGAACTAATTTCTTGCCCATCGGGTTATGTTTCTAAATTAAGCCAGTGTGATGGAGTAGTTTATGTAACAAATAAAAATGTGTTAGAATGCATGGAAGAAAAGAAAATTTCTAAGGGATTAAAGCTTATAAGAAGAAACATAATACTTGGCATTGGATGTAGAAAAGATTATCCAGAAGAAATTATGAAAGAAAAAGTTTTAGAGGTTTTAAAAGAGCAAAACATAGATATAAGAGCAATAAAATGCATTGCTACAGTAGAAGTTAAAAAGGATGAAAGAGCTATAATAGAGCTTTCAAAATACTTAAATTGTGAGATGAAAATATTCACTATAGAAGAAATAAAAAAGGTACAACATAAATATGAAGGAAGTGCCTTTGTAGAAAAAACATTAGGAATTACATCAGTATGTGAGCCATCGATTGAGCTTGCAGGAGGAACTGTTGAAATTTCAAAGATGAAACTTGATGGAATGACACTAGCAATAGGAAAGGAAGTGTAGTTTTGGGAAAACTATATGTAATAGGAATTGGTCCTGGAGGCTTAGAACATATGACATTAAAAGCTAAGCAGGCCATTGAAGAAAGTAATATGATTGTAGGATATACAAAATACATAGAATTTGTAAAACCATTATTAGAAGGAAAAGAATTAGTATCAACTGGTATGAAGGGTGAAGTGGAAAGATGCAAAAAGGCTTTAGAGCTTGCTGCAGATAACACAGTAGCAATTATAAGTACTGGAGATGCAGGAATATATGGAATGGCAGGACTTATATTAGAGCTTAGAGAAAATGAGGACGTAGAAATAATACCAGGAGTTACAGCTTCTTCTTCAGCAGCTTCTGTAGTAGGTTCTCCACTTATGCATGATAACTGTAATATAAGCTTAAGTGATCTTATGACACCTTATGAACTTATAAAAAAGAGAGTAAAACTAGCAGCAGAAGCAGATTTTATAATATCACTTTATAATCCAAGAAGTAACGGAAGACCTCATTACTTAAGAGAATCCATTGATATAATAAGTGAATTTAGAAGCAGCAATACTCCTATAGCAGTGGTTAAGAATGCATTAAGAGATGGACAGGAAATACACTTATTTACACTAGAAAACTTCAATGAAGAAGTAGTAGATATGTTTTCAATTGTAATCATAGGAAATAGCCAAAGCTATATAAAGGATGGGAAATTTATAACTCCAAGAGGATACAAAGTTGGTTAATAGTTAATAATTAATAGTTGAAGAAATTCCGTTTAGGCGGAATTTCTTCGATTAAAGAGGGTGGTGTTTTTATGATTTGTGTTATAGCTGGAACCACTGAAGGTAGGGAAATGATTAAAGAATTAAATAAATACACCGATGACATTTTGGTGTCTACAGCAACAGCTTATGGTGGAGAACTTTTGAAAGAATATAGGTATAAGGTATTAAATGATAAACCTCTTAATAGTCAGGATATGCAAAAGATGTTCGAGGAAAATAAAGTTAATGTTGTCATTGATACATCACATCCCTATGCGGTAGAAGTTAGTGAAAATTTAATGAATGTATGTAGATTAGCTTCTATAAAATATATAAGATTAGAAAGAAAAGGTGTAGCTTATAAATTTATAAATGAGGATAAGGTTATAATAGTAGAAAGTTATGAAGAGCTTTATTCCCATTTAAAAAATATTACAGGTAATATATTAAACACTACAGGAAGCAGAAATTTAAATAAAATTTTAGGATTGGAATTATCTAATAGGATAATTCATAGAGTTCTTCCTTCCTTAAAAGTACTTAAGGAATGCTTAGATTTAGGAGTTAGTGTAGAAAATATAATTGCTATAAAGGGACCTATAAGCTATGATTTAAATAGATCTTTTATAAAAGAATATAATGCAAAGGCAATACTTCTTAAAGATAGCGGGCCTGAAGGCGGAACGGAAGAAAAAATAAGAGCAGCAATAGATGAAGATATATATACTTTTGTTATAGGAAGAAAAACTTTAAAGTATGATAATATATTTTATGATGTTAAGGATGTAGTAAAAGAATTAGAAATTAGAGCTTAGACATGGATACTATTATATAAGATATCCAAGCTATAATAGCGGAGGTATGAGGATGAAAACAAGAAAATTAGTGTTAACAGCACTATTTGTAGCTCTTTGTTTTATAGGAGCAAATATTAAAGTCATGGGATCAATAGCCTTTGATTCAATGCCAGCATTTTTAGCTGCAATTATGTTAGGACCAGTATATGGAGCTATAGTTGGAGCTTTAGGCCACTTTTTAACTGCATTAACCAGTGGATTTCCTCTTACACTACCAGTACATTTAATAACTATGGCAGCTATGGCTTTAACCATGGCAGCATTTGCTATAGTATATAAGACTTTTTTAAATAGAAATAAGGTTGTAGCAATTGTGCTTTCCATAATAGTTGCAGTTATTATAAATGGACCGTTAGCACTTTTAGCATTGACACCGCTTTTATTACCTATGATGGGAAAAGCAGGAATCATGGGGCTTGCTCCTATATTATCAGGATTGTCAGCGATAAACGCGCTTATAGCAATACTTGTGTATAATTTTTTGCCAAGGAGTTTGAAGGAATATGAAAATAAGTAAGGTAAGAGATTTAACGCTAATATCTTTAGATGAAAGCAAAACTATGGTGGTAGCTTGTGATAGCTGTGGAAGTATAGGAATGAAAGAGGGAGATGCTTTAAAGGTACCACATTATTATGTAGGTAAACTTACTGTAAGAGTGCCATTAATGGAAGTAATGTGTGCTGGAGCAGAAGTTGTTACTATTACAGATGCAGTATGTAATGAGATGGAGCCTACAGGAAGTGAAATAATAAGAGGAATAAAGGAAGAATTAAAATTAGCAGGTATAGGTGATATAGCGTTAACAGGAAGTACAGAAGAAAACTTTAAATCTATATCTACAGGTCTTGGTGTTACAGTTATAGGAATAGCTGAAAATAAAAATTTAAAGGTTAATGCTATAAGTGAAAATTGTAAAATTATTTCCCTGGGAATCCCTAAGGTAGGAGCAGAAATAGGACTGGATAAAGATTTAGATATAGTAAACTATGATGATTTAAAAAAGCTATTAAGTTTAGATGGAGTGTATGAAATAGTACCAGTAGGTTCTAAAGGAATACATTATGAAGCATTACAGCTTGCAAAAAATAATAATATGAAGTTTGTGTTAAATGAAGAAATTAAAATAGATATACATAAAACTGCAGGACCTTCTACTGTTGTAATAGCTGCAGTGAAAAATGAAATATTAAATAAAATACAAAATGATGAAAAAGTAAGTGTAATAGGTGAATTAAATAAAGTTTAAATTTGTTTAATATATAGGAGGATAAAATGAAAAAAGGAATATTGGTAGTAAGCTTTGGAACAAGTTATATGGAGACTTTAAAGCTTAATATAGAAGCTTGTGAAAATAAAATAAGAGAGTCTTTTAAAGAATATGAAATAAGAAGAGCATTCACATCAGGAATGATTATGAGGAAGCTTAAGCAAAGAGATAATATACATATAGATACTGTAGAAGAAGCACTAACTAAAATGGTTAATGACGGATTTGAAGAAATCATTGTGCAGCCACTTCATATAATGCCAGGAGAGGAATACGACGATATAAAAAGAGATGTACATAAATTTAGTCGTATAAATAAATTTGAAAACATAGTTTTAGGAAGACCAGTGCTTTACAGTGAAGAAGATTATAGAGTTGCAGTAGAAGCATTAAAGGAGCAGCTTCCTGAATATGATGAGAAGAAAGCAGTTGTTTTAATGGGACATGGATCCACACATTATGCCAATGCATGCTATTCCATGCTTCAATACATATTTGAAGATATGGGAGTTAAAAACGTATATATTGCAACAGTAGAGGGATTCCCTGAACTTAGACATGTAGTGCCTAAATTAAAAGAAAAGAAAATAGAAGAAATAACTTTAATGCCATACATGCTTGTAGCAGGAGATCATGCTCAAAATGACATGGCAGGAGATGAAGAAGATTCATGGAAAGTTATATTAGAAAATGAAGGCTTCAAGGTTAATATATATCTTCATGGCTTAGGAGAAAATTCTGCTTATAGAGATATTTATGTACAGCATATAAAAGACTGCATTAATAACTAATGATTACTAGTTATTGAATAGAAAAAGTGCAAAACTTTTAGAGTTTTGCACTTTTTTATATGTCTCATTAAAGCAAGATAGATGCTTTTTCTTTAGTTTTTTGGTTTTTTATTATCATTACTCTTTTCTTTTTCTTCTAATTTACCATCATCATTTTCTATATATTTTTCCACAAGGTTGGCATTTCGAGCTTTAAATATAGCAACCTTTTTATCATAAAATATCTTCATAGTAGCTATTGTAGGTGATGCTAAAAGCATTCCAGCCATTCCAAAATATCCTCCACCTATAGTTAATGCAAGAATGATAAAGAAAGGTCTTACCCCAACGCTGCCACCAATTAATTTTGGATCTAAATACCAAGCATCGAACTGTTGAAGGATAAATAGGAATAAAAATATTGTAATTGCCATCATAGGGGATACAAATAAACCTATAAACAGTCCTACAATCTCTCCCACTAAAGGACCAAGATAAGGAACCATATTTGTTACTCCTACAATTAGTGCTAATAATCCAGCATAAGGAGCTTTGATTATTAATAGCCCTACTAAAGCAATAGTTCCAATAATTGCAGAATCTATAGCTTTTGTTCCAATATAAACTCCTATCATTTTGTCATAAATTTTTATCCAGTTTATAAGATTGCTGCCTTTCTCTTCCTTAAACAGCATATAAATTAAAGTTTTAGCACCCCTGCCAAGTTTTTCTTTATCAAGAAGAACGTATATTGCAATTAAAAATGCTAAAACAACCTTTACTAAACTAGCAGTAGCTGAAAATAAGGAGGATATAGATCCTTCTAAAACTGTCATAAGTGTTGAGCCAAATTTTGATGATAATACGGATAAGTAATTCAATAATCCTACATCTTTTATTAAGCTATATAGATCTTCATTTTGTAATGCAGTATTAATCCATTTTTGTACTATGTTCATATATTTAGGCACTTCCGAAGTCATGGAAATTATACTACTTATAATATTAGGCAAAATATAAATGAATATCAAGAGTATTAAACTGAGTATAATAATATAAGTGAATGTAATAGATAATCCTCTTTTTAATTTAAGCCTTTTTTCAAAAATCTTCATTAATGGATTTAAACAGTATGCAATTACTAAAGCATATATAAAAGGCGAAATTATTAATAAAAAACCTTTTATAGATTTAAAGAAAATATTATAATTTTTTACGAATATATATCCTGCTATTACTATCAGCATAAAAATGAATATGTCTCTATATTTTATATTTCTATTAAAAATCAATTGTATACTCTCCTCCTTTTGTATAATCATCATTATAGCATATTTTCAAAATTAAATTTAATAATAATAAAAAAAGTTGTTGTCAGTATGTTATCATTATTATTAGTAGAAACCTAATTTAAAAGAGTCGCATTTTTTTTACAATTATGCTATTATGGTAATAGTAAAACATGTTAAATCAATTGAAATGTGCTGATTTATACCGGAATTGAAAATTTTTATAAATTATGCAGAAAACGTTTCAAATGAAGGAAAGGGGAATATACATATGGAAACAAAAGGTTATGTTCAAGTGTACACAGGAAATGGTAAAGGAAAGACTACAGCAGCCCTTGGACTTTCATTAAGAGCTGTATGTGCAGGAAAAAAAGTATTTTTCGGTCAGTTTACAAAGGGAATGAAATATAGCGAATTAGAAGCAGTGAACATACTTCCTAACTTTGAAATGGAGCAGTTTGGAAGAAACGCATTTATAATGGGTAACCCTACTAAAGCTGATATTGAAGAAGCTAAAAAAGGATTTAAGAGAGCAGAAGAAGTTTTAACTTCTGGAGAATATGATGTAGTAGTTTTTGATGAAATAAATATAGCGTTATTTTATGAACTATTTACAGTAGAAGAAGTTTTAGCCTTAATAGATAAAAAGCCTGAGAAAACTGAGCTTATACTTACAGGAAGATATGCAAAAGATGAAATAATAGAAAGAGCAGATTTAGTTACTGAAATGAAGCAAATAAAGCACTATTATACTCAAGGAGTACCTGCACGTAAGGGTATAGAAAGTTAAGTAAAGTGATAAATAAATTATCTCAAATGAATTGAGAGAGGCGATGTTTTACTATATTGTTGTAAAACATCGCCTATTTATTATATAGTGCTTTTTTTATGTATAGGGATGTGGTAAAATTATGCTGATAAATTTATTATATTATATGATATAAAATTTATTCAGGATAGTGGTTCTAATACTGGATATTTTGTTAAAAGGAAGGTAAATAATAGTGCTAGAATTTCAAAATGTGACATTAAAGGTACAAGAAAATACTGAAGAAAAAGTTATATTAAGCGACATAAATTTAGAACTTCAAAGTAATAAAATTTATGTTATAACAGGACCTAATGGTGGAGGAAAGACAACTCTTTCTAAATTATTAATGGGAATAAGACAGCCTACTTCAGGTAAGATTGTTTTTGATGGTCAGGATATAACAAACTTAAACATAACAGAAAGAGCAAAACTTGGAATTGGATATGCTTTTCAACAGCCACCAAGATTTAAAGGTTTAAAGGTAAGAGAATTATTAGAACTTGCTGCAAAGACCGATAATAATGAAGTTGATTTATGTAAACTTCTTTTAGATGTAGGACTATGCCCTCAAGATTACATAGATAGGGAGATAAATAATAGCCTTTCTGGTGGAGAATTAAAAAGAATTGAAATTGCTACAATACTTGCAAGAAAGTTAAAACTGGCATTATTTGATGAACCAGAGGCAGGTATAGATTTATGGAGTTTCCAAAAGCTTATAGAAACCTTCAAAAAACTTCATGAAGACCAAAAGGTAACTTTAGTTATTATATCTCATCAAGAAAGAATAATTGAGTTAGCAGATGAAGTAATAGTTGTAGGAGATGGACACATAGTAAAAAGAACAACCAAAGAGGATATATTAACTCAAGTAACTTCAGACTCAGCATGTGGATGCAATGCAGTTTGTGATAGGAGGAGATAAGTATGTTAGGTTCTATAGATGAAAAAATATTAAATATAATTGACGATGTATCAGATATATTTTCAACAGCACATAATATAAGAAAAGACGGAGAAAAGCTTGAAAGAAGTATTTCTAAAAATATAGATATAGTAACCAAGAAAGATAAAAGTGGAATAGATATAATTATAAGTCCAGAAACTAAGGGTGAAAGTGTACATATACCAGTAATATTAACTCAAGAGGGAATACATGATAAAGTATATAATACCTTTGAGGTTGGAGCAGGTGCTGAAGTAGAAATAATTGCAGGTTGTGGAATTCATAATTCAGGGCATTCAAAATCTCAACATGATGGTGTACATGAATTTTTTGTAAGAAAAGGGGCTAAGCTTAGATATACAGAAAAGCACTATGCAGAAGGAGAAGGACAAGGTAAGAAGGTATTTAATTCAAAAACTATACTCCATGTAGAAGAAGGAGCAAAGGTAGAAATGGAGCTCATTCAAATAAAAGGAGTAGATGATACAAATAGAGAAACTGAAATATACTTAGGAAAAGAAGCAAACTTAGTTATAACAGAAAGAATGCTTACAGATTATAGTCAAACAGCAGAGTCCCATGTAAACATATCTATGGAGGGAGAAGATTCTACAGCACAGGTTATTTCACGTTCTGTTGCAAAGGAAAATTCTCAGCAGGTATTTTATTTTAATGTAATGGGTAGAAATAAATGTAGAGGACACATACAATGTGATTCTATAATTATGGGAAATGCTAAGGTTAAATCTATACCAGCTATATGTGCAGAAAATAATGAAGCAGAGCTTATACATGAAGCTGCTATAGGAAAAATTGCAAATGACCAACTTATGAAACTTATGTCATTAGGTTTAACTGAGAGTGAAGCAGAAGATACAATACTTAAAGGATTTTTAAGATAAGGAGAGATAATATGAACAATAAAGAAAGATTAGAAATGCTAAATAGAAATCAAAAATTGATGAACGTATTGTTTACTCTTACAACACTTGCATCCATTTTTGTATTAAATTATGGGGGAAATTTAACAATGGCTGCAGTTGTAGTAGGATTTATGGTTGCAGCATTTGGAACTTATGCATATATAGCAATTAAGACAGGACTTTTAAAGAGAACAAAAGTTAATATTTTTGCATTTTTAATATTAGTATTTTTAGTAGGGAATACTATATATGAATTATTCATACACTAAAGTTTATAGAAAGTATATAAGGAAACATCTTAATGAATTAAGATGTACTAATTTGCAACGAAATTAAAAATTTCTGCAAATTATGTATGGTATGGCTAAAGGTCATGCCATTTTACTTTGGGAGAAAGTTTGGTAAAATGTAAATATATTATTTTTTTGAAAGGAGCTTGGGATATGGAATATATAAAGAATTATGAAAACTGGTTAAATGATGAATATATTGATGAAGAAACTAAAGAAGAACTTAGAGGAATAAAAGAAAACTTAGAGGAAATAAAGGATAGATTTTATACAGATTTGGAATTTGGTACTGCAGGGCTTAGGGGTAAAATTGCAGCAGGTACAAATAGAATGAATGTACATATAATAAGTAGGGCAACTCAAGGACTTGCAAATTTTATAAAAGAGCAAGGCAGCGAAGCAATGAAAAGGGGAGTTGCTATTGCATATGATAGCAGACATTTTTCTGATAAGTTTGCTAAAACTGCAGCTCTAGTACTCGCTGGAAATGGTATAAAGGCTTATCTCTTTGAGGGTTTAAGACCAACTCCAGAGTTGTCTTTTACAGTTAGAAGATTAAATGCCATATCAGGGATAGTTGTAACAGCAAGTCACAATCCAAGGGAATATAATGGATATAAGGTTTACTGGGAAGATGGTGCTCAAATAATTTCTGAAGTTGCAGATCCTATAACAGAGCACATAAGTAACATAAAAAGTTTTGGAGAAATAAAAAAGATTACTGAGGAAGAAGCCATTGAAAAAGGTCTATTAGAAATAATCGGAAAAGAAATAGATGATGAATATATAGAAAATGTCAAGGCATTAAGTCTCAGAGACGAAATAGATAAGGATATAAAAATAGTATATACTCCACTTAATGGAACTGGAAACATACCAGTTAGAAGAGCTTTAAAGGAAAGAGGATTTACAAATATAATTGTAGTTCCTGAGCAGGAAAATCCAGATCCAGACTTTACAACTGTAGGATATCCAAACCCTGAGGATGTAAAAGCATTTAAGTATTCAGAAAAGCTTGGAAAAGAAGAAGGAGCAGAGCTTTTAATAGCTACAGATCCAGATTGCGATAGACTTGCAATAATGGTAAAAGATAAAAATAATGATTATGTGGCTTTTAATGGAAATCAAACAGGAGCTATTTTAATAAATTATATATTATCAAGTATGAAAGAAAAAGAAATAATTCCAGACAAAGGGGTTATAATTAAATCTGTAGTAACAGGAGATTTGGGAAAAGCCATAGCAAATAAATATAATGTAACTACCTTTGAAACCTTAACAGGGTTTAAAAATATATGTGGTAAGGAAAGAGAATTAGAAGAAGAAGGAATATATAAATTTATATTTGGATACGAAGAAAGTATAGGATATGTTACAGGAACTTTTGTAAGAGATAAGGATGGAGTAAGCTCTGCCATGCTTTTATGTGAAGCAGCGGCTTATTATAAGAGAAAAGGAAAATCTCTTATAGATGTATTAAATGAAATATATGAGGAATTAGGATACTATAGAGAAAAACAGATATCTCTTGTATTAGAAGGGATAGAAGGCCAAGAACGTATAAGTAGAATGATGAAAGTTTACAGAAAAGAATTTCCGAAAGTCATAGATGGTTCAAAACTTATATCTTATACTGATTTAGATGAAGGTAAGGATTACGATTTATTTACAGGAAAAGAAACTGAAAATATTATTGGAAAGTCAAATGTACTTAAGTTTATGCTTGAAGATGGTTCGTGGTATGCCGTAAGACCTTCAGGAACTGAACCTAAAATAAAGATATACATTTATACTAAATCAAACACTTTAGAACAAGCAGAAGAAAAGATAAAGGTTATAGAAAAGGTTGTAATGGGGAAACTTAATTCTGTAGAGTAAAAGGATATTACGACGGTTTTAATGCTCTTGGTGGTATAGAATTTTCATCTAGGAAGGCGTTCATTTCGCCCAGAGCAGCTAATATTTATAAATTTAAAATCCCTAAGCTGCCTAAACTCGCTGTCGCTTAGACAGTAGGCGGCTCTTAACGGTATTTTAAATTTATAAATAAAGCCGTTCTAAGGCTCATTCAATGCCTTCTACGATGAAAATTCTATGCTCCAGAGCATTAAAAAGTTCTTCATGTGAACTGCTGAAGGAAGAAATTCAGCTAACTGAATTTCTAAAATATTTTAGGAATTAGAACATAAAGATCTTTTAGGGCATAAGCCCTTTGATAAGTATCAATTTAAAGGAATTTCGTCAAAACTAAATTCCCTTCTTCAGCAGTGTGGATGAAGACATTTTTAATGTTAAATTTAGTATAGGTTGTGCATTGTAGAAAGCATTGAACAAGCAATTAGAATCTCTTTATCTCTCAATTTAAAACACCGTAAAGAACTTTCTACTGTCTGAGCTACAGCGAGTTTAGAAAGTTTAGGTGATTTAAATTAAGAGATATTAGAGATTCTTTGCGCAGTGAACGCTTTCTTAAATGCAGAACCCATACGGAAGATTTAACATTAAAAATGTCGTGCTATTTCTATAGTAACAACTTAACCCATTAAAGCAAAGTTGAAACTTATAAAATAAAAAGTTTCATAAAATAATTTATATATCTATACAAACCATTGACGATTTGATAAAATAAAAAAGTAAAAGAATAAATATGCAATTTATTAAAAAAAATATTTCATAAAATGTTGTTGAATTGGGGGCGGATATAAAATGAATACGCAAAGTTATGTAAATGAAATTTTTGAAACAGTTAAAAGAAGAAATTCTGGTGAATCAGAATTTCAGCAGGCAGTAAAAGAAGTACTAGATTCGCTAGTACCAGTTTTAGAAAAACATCCTGAATATGTTGAAGAAGGCATAGTTGATAGGATTGTTGAACCTGAAAGAATGATAATGTTTAGAGTTCCATGGGTAGATGACAATGGTAAGGTTCAAGTAAATAGGGGATTTAGAGTTCAATTCAATAGTGCTATAGGACCATATAAAGGAGGACTTAGATTACATCCTTCAGTTAATGGAAGTATTGTTAAATTTTTAGGATTTGAGCAGGTGTTTAAAAATTCACTTACAGGTCTTCCAATAGGAGGAGGTAAAGGAGGTTCTGACTTTGATCCTAAAGGAAAATCAGATAGAGAAGTTATGAGATTTTGTCAAAGCTTTATGTCAGAACTTTATAGACATATAGGACAATTTACTGACGTACCTGCTGGAGATATAGGTGTTGGTGGAAGAGAAATAGGATATTTATTTGGACAATATAAAAAGATAAGAAATAGCTATGATGCAGGAGTTCTTACTGGAAAAGGACTTAACTATGGTGGAAGTTTAACAAGAACAGAAGCTACTGGATATGGATTAATTTACTTTGTAGAAAGAATGTTAAATGAAAAGGGAAATTCTATAAAGGATAAAACTGTAGTTGTTTCAGGTTCTGGAAATGTAGCTATATATGCAATTGAAAAGGCTCAGGAATTAGGAGCTAAAGTTGTAGCTTGCAGTGACTCAGCTGGATATATTTATGATAAAAATGGAATAGATGTTGAGCTTGTAAAACGCTTAAAAGAAGTAGAAAGAAAAAGAATAAAAGAGTACATAAATTATCATAAAGATGCAGAATATAATGAGGGATCTACTGGTATATGGACAGTAAAATGTGATGTAGCACTTCCATGTGCAACTCAAAATGAAATAGACGTAGATTCAGCAAAAATACTTATAAATAATGGTGTTATAGCAGTAGGAGAAGGAGCTAATATGCCTACTGTAACTGAAGCTACAGAGCTTTTCATAAGAAGCAAGGTGTTATTTGCACCAGCAAAGGCTGCTAATGCAGGTGGAGTTGCAACTTCAGCATTAGAAATGTCACAAAATAGTATGAGACTTTCTTGGACATTCGAAGAAGTAGATGAAAGATTAAAGCAAATAATGATAAATATATATGAAAATGCAAGTGCTGCAGCTAAGGAATATGGAAAAGAAGATAATCTTGTAGTAGGAGCAAACATAGCAGGATTTAAAAAGGTTGCAGATGCAATGATGTCTCATGGAATAGTATAATTATTTTTTATTAAAAAATAATTATTAAAACCCCTTGACATTATAAAAAAGAATATTTATAATTGACTCATTAATAAAAATTCACAGACTATGAAGAGAAGAGTAAGTATAAAATGTAGTTTAAGCGAGCTGGTAAAGGTGAAAGACCAGTACGAAGTTTATACCGAAGAACATCTCTGAGTTTCTAACCAAAATCTAAATTTTAGAAAGTAGGCTTAGACGGAAAACCGGACTGTTAAAACCGGAAAGTATTAATTATGATACTTTTATCAAAGTTGAGCTTATTATAAAGCTAACTAGGGTGGTACCGCGGAATTATAACCTTTCGTCCCTTATTTCTAGGGATGAAGGGTTTTTTGTTTTATACAAATAAATATAAAACTGGCCAGTTTTATAAAGTTAAAAATATGAATTTAAAAATTAGCAAGAGTTTTATAAAATATAAATAATGAAATTGGAGGAAATAATTATGAGTAAATATGAAGAAAGATTAATTATACCAGAAGGTTATAAATCAACTTTAGATATAAGAGAAACTGAAGTAGCTATAAAGAAAATAAAAGATTTCTTTGAGCGTTCATTATCAGAAAAGCTTAATTTAATAAGAGTATCAGCACCACTATTTGTAAGATGTAACAAAGGATTAAATGATAATTTAAGCGGAGTAGAAAGACCTGTAAGTTTTACTGTGAAAGATGATAATGAAGCAGAAGCAGAAATAGTTCATTCTTTAGCTAAGTGGAAGAGAATGGCCTTATATAGATATGGATTTAATGTTGGAGAAGGACTATATACAGACATGGATGCTATTCGTAGAGATGAAGATTTAGATAATATTCATTCTATATATGTAGATCAGTGGGACTGGGAAAAGGTTATATCAAAAGAGCAGAGAAATGAAGAAATTTTAAAAGAAATTGTAACAGAAATATATAAAGTATTCACAGAAACAGATGACTACGTGAATAGAGAATATCCATTTATAGAAAAAATACTTCCTAAGCAAATAACTTTTATAACTTCCCAGGAATTGGAGGATAAGTATCCAGAATTTACTCCAAAGGAAAAAGAAGATGCAATTGCAAAGGAATATGGAGCAGTATTTATAATGAAAATAGGAAAAACTCTTGAGTCCGGAGAAAAGCATGATGGAAGAGCTCCAGACTATGACGATTGGGAATTAAATGGAGATATATTATTATGGAATCCAGTACTTGGTAAGGCATTAGAACTTTCTTCTATGGGAATAAGAGTAGATGAAGAATCACTTTTAAAACAGCTTAAACTTGCAGGATGTGAGGAAAGAAAGAATTTAGAGTTTCATCAAATGCTTTTAAATAAGAAACTTCCATACACTGTAGGTGGAGGTATTGGACAGTCTAGAATATGTATGTTCTTTTTAAGAAAGGCTCACATAGGAGAAGTTCAATCTTCTATATGGCCAGATGAAATGATTAGCAAATGTGCTGAACACGGAATCGATATACTTTAGAAATATTACGACATTTTTAATGTTGAGCTGCATCGCATAGAATTTTCATCTAGGAAGGCGTTCATTTCGCTAAGAACGGCTAATATTTATAAATTTAAAATAGCTAAGCCTCCTAAACTCGCTGTCGCTCAGACAGTAGGAGTCTCTATACGCTATTTTGAATTTATAAATAAAGCCGTTTTAAAGCTCATTCAATGCCTTCTACGATGAAAATTTTATGCTTTTCTCAACATTAAAAATATCTTCATTTTAGCTGAAGGACTCTTAATGCTTACAGCCGTTTCATAAGTATTAATTTAAAAGAAACTTTCGTCAAAGCGAAATTTCTTCTTTAAGTCAGTAAGTATGAGTAACGTTTTTAATGTTGAACATATAGTATGAGATTTGTATTGTAGAAAGCATTGAACAAACAACTAGAAGCTCTTTATTTCTGACTTTAAAACACCGTAAAGAATTTTCTACTGTCTGAGCGACAGCGAGTTTAGAAAATTTAGGTGGCTTAAAGTC
>NZ_OAOD01000007.1 GCF_900205925.1 Clostridium peptidivorans
TCTTGTGTAAATATCTTATTACTCATTAAACCCACCCATTTCTTTATTTACTCTATTATAGATAAAATACCCTACCGGGTAGACTTTTTTCAAGTGTCTATCCGATAGGGTACATTTTACTTAAACATATCAAATGGTCTGTTTACTTCTTCCATTATAATAGGATTATTAATCTCTCTAACCATTCCGCAATACTTATAGAAGTTATAAACTGTACTAAGTATTCTGTTTATTGTTTTACCTGTAGGTTTACTTTCCGCATAAATACTAACTACGTTATCGGTAGCGTTAGGCTCTCTAAGGTACTCTATAAATTCTCCTATAATGTTAGGTGTTACTTCATCATATTGATAATGCTCTCTATTCAAGAACTCCCAATATGTCTTTAAATCTGTTCCATTAGCCTTTATAGTGTTAAATGCTCTATCTTTTTGTCTAAGGTGTTTCAAGTAGTCATATACTGGTTTAACTAATCTTATATTATTGTCTAACAACACAATAATATCTTTTTCTTTATATCTTATCGTGTGTAATTCCACTTCTTTTGTTCCTCCATACTTACTTTATATGTCTAACAAGTTTATACTATCATTTTACCACTTATACCTAACCTGTATCAATGATAATATCACCTTATAAATATCTATATTAAGTATGGTACTTCACTCTAACATACACTCTTTATCTATACTCTCTTATCCCCTATAATACTGCTATTCTATATTGTTATTTACTATCTATACTATGATCACTAAAGATAACATAGTAATCCTTCCCTTCAGTATAATAATTATTGTTATTATACCATATTAAGGATTATTTTATAATATTTTCAGAAATAACAGTTTACAATAAATGTATTGACCCCAGGGGTCAATACATTTATTGTAAACCTAATCCTGATATTCTTATTTATATGCTTGACAACTAACTATTATAATCTAATAATATTAATTATTAGATATAATTTTTAGATTAAATTATTTATTGCTTATATAACATAATTCAAGAAAGATGGTGCTTTATTATGGATAAATTATTATTTGGAATATCTGGTTTACCTATAGGCGAAGAAGGTATGAAGTTTAATTATAAAACTGGTATAGAATATTTAAAAAATATAGGACTTGATGCAATGGAACTTCCTTTTGTGCGTTCTGTAAATATCACAGAAAAAAATAAAGATGAGGTTTTAAACTCAAAGCTTTTAAATGATTTTTATCTTTCTGCTCATGGATCTTATTACGTAAATTTAAATGCTGATGAAGATGAGAAACAAGAAAAGTCTATAGAAAGAATAATAAAAGGTGCTGAGGCACTTTTAAAAGTACAGGGAAGAAGCTTAGTATTTCATCCTGGATTTTATTTAAAGGATAGCAAAGAAGAAACCTTTAATACCATTAAGGAAAATTTATTAAAACTTCCTGACATTGGAGTAGATTATAGACTTGAAACCACTGGTAAAGGTACTCAATTTGGAAGCCTTGAGGAAAATGTAGCCCTTTGCAAAGAAGTTAAAACCTGTAAGCCTTGCATTGACTTTTCTCATTTACATGCAAGATATAATGGCAGTTTAAAAACTTATGATGATTTTGCAAAAGTACTTCAACACATAAAAAATGAGCTTGGCTACGAAGCCTTAGAAGATATGCATATACATATATCAGGCATAAACTATGGAGAAAAAGGCGAAAAAAATCACCTTCCTTTTTTAGAAAGTGATTTTAAATTTGAAGAATGTTTAAAAGCCTTTAAAACTTTTGATATTAAAGGCTGTGTAATTTGCGAAAGCCCTATGCTTGAAAAGGACGCGCTGCTTCTTAAGAATTTTTATGAGAGTCTTTAGTAAAAGTACGACATTTTTAATATTTATAAATTTAAAATACTAAGAGGTCCTCTTTGAGAACCTCTTAGCATTTTTTTACTACTTTGCTTTATTTAATACTTTATCATAACAATAAAATGGTTTTTCTTTTCCTAGAAAACTCATTTCTCCAATAAGCTTATATCCGCATTTTACAAATAGTGAATTCATCTTTTTATTCATTGAGTAAGTATCTGTTTTTAAATATTTTATATTCTTCTTTAAAGCTAGGCTATCAGCAAAAGTCATTAGTTCTGTTCCAACCCCACTTCTTCTGTAGGATGGATTCACTGCCATTCTATGGACAACTACAGTCTCTTCATTTAATGACCAATTTAGTTCATTGTATTCAATGGGTTCTGTTTTATTTATGCATATAAATCCAAGCAGTATACTATCTTTTTCAGCTACAAATAAATCGCCACTTTCAATATCCTTCATAAAGTCTTTTTCTTTAGGATAATTTTTATCCCATTGATAATTCCCATAAGAATGCATTTCAACTATAGTTTCCTTTAAAATCTCCATAATTTTTTTTAAATCTTCCAAACATGCTTTTCTTATCATAAATAATCACTCCTAGAAATTTTTTATTTCTTTCCAGTCATTTTCAATATTTTTTCTCATCTTTTTTACTAATTGATACATTGATTCTTTTTCTTCTTCAGTAAAATTGCTAAAACAAATTTCAATATTTCTATTCTCTTCTTGTATAACAAGTGTATATATTTCTAAGCCCTTTTCTTCTGGATATAATCTCCACATTCTTTTATCAATATCATCTCTATTTTTATTTATATAACCTGCCGCAATTAGTTTTTGTATAGCTTTTGTTGTTGTCGTTTTATCTACTTTCAAAAGATTTGATAAATCAACTTGATTAATTCCAGGATTTTCACATACTCTCGTTAAAAATATATATTGTCCCTTTTGTAAATTTAATTCTTTAAACTTTATATCGCTCATAGAATTAATACAACGAGAAACCGTTCCTATTTCCCTTAAAACATAACTATTAAGATTTTTTATTACTCTTCACCTCCTATAATTATAGTTGAAAGTTCAACTATAATTATAATAACAAAAGGTAGTTGAACTTTCAACTACCCTTTGAATCTTATTTTTATTAAATATTTTAAACAACAATAAAAATCCGTAAATATCTCTAATGATTACATTCTATTCTACATTTCCCATTAGCTTCTTTAAATTCTTCGCTGCTTCTGCTATGTTCAGCTTTCCAAGTATTGCAGATATAACAGCAACTCCATCTATATCAGCTGGCTTTAACTTTTCTATATTATTTTCGCTTATTCCTCCAATTGCTACCACAGGAATATTTAAGCTTTTCTTTATATTTGAAAGTTCTTCTATGGTTACACTATCTGCATCATCCTTTGTAGTAGTTGGGAATACTGCTCCAACCCCTACGTAATCTGCTCCGTCTTCTTGTGCTTTTAGCGCTTCCTCTACATTAGATGTTGAAATTCCTATAATTTTTTCCGAGCCTATTATATTTCTTACTATGCTGCAAGGCAAATCGCTTTGTCCAACATGGACACCGTCAGCATCTACAGCTAACGCAATGTCAACTCTATCGTTTATTATTAGAGGAACACCATACTTTCTACATACTTCCTTTACTTTTAAAGCTTCTTTATAAAAATCTAAAGAATCTACATCTTTTTCTCTTATCTGTACTAATGTTGTTCCACCTAATATTGCTTCCTCTACAGCTTTATCTAAAGGCTTATCTTTTATGAAACTTCTATCTGTTACAAGATACAAAGTATAATTTACGTTTTTCTTATTCATAATTATTCTCCTTACTTTTCAGTTATCTTTGCATATTCGTGAATTATCTCAGGAGTAATAGTTGAAACGCTGTCAATTATAGCTGCTCTAAAGCTTCCAGTTCCCAAATCTTTGTCCATTACAGCCTTATATGCTCTTTCTCCGCTTACACCCATAGTTAACACTCCAAGTACTGCTCCTAAATGCTTATCTTCTCTAGTTCCTAAAAATGTACCTATAAGAGAAGAGCACATGCATCCCGTTCCCGTAACTTGTGATAACATAGGATGTCCATTACGTATTAAGTATGTCTTATCATCATAGCTTATAGAATCCACTTTTCCTGTTATAGCTATTACAGAATTTAATTTTTTAGATAATTCTTCTCCAAGTTTCTTTCTTCCTTCTATTTCATCTTTTTCTTCTATATCTACATCTACACCCCTAGTCTTTGAGCTTAATCCTGCTAAAACTTTTATTTCTGAAAGATTTCCTCGTATGACATCAAAGCATATATTTTCTAGTAAAAGTTTTGCAGTTTTTGTTCTAAGGCTAGTTGCCCCAACACCTACAGGGTCAAGTATTATGGGAATATTCAGCTCATTTGCTTTTTTTCCTGCAAGTATCATAGAATTTATAGTTCTGCTGTTTAATGTACCAATATTTATCACAAGTGCTGAAGCAATAGATACCATTTCCTCCACTTCTGCTTCATCATCTGCCATTACAGGACTTCCCCCTAGCGCAAGTACTATGTTTGCACAATCGTTTACTGTAACGTAATTTGTTATATGATGTATAAGAGGTGTCTTTTCTTTAACTTGTAAAAGAATATGTTTAAGTTCCTCATAAATTTCCATAATAGTTCCCTCCCGATTTATATATAGATCTCTATACCTATAGAATTCCAGCTTTTTTATACAATGTATAAAAATGATTAGTAGGACCTACACCATGTCCAATGTCTAATGAGTGCTTAATTGCTTCTGTAATATATTCCTTAGCTCCCTTTATTGATTCTATCAAGGAATAACCTAGTGCTAAATTAGCACATATGGCAGAAGATAAAGTACATCCTGTTCCGTGAGTATTTTTAGTATGTATTCTTTCTCCTTCAAAATAATGAAATTCTTTTCCATCATATAATATATCCACTGCATCATTTGCTAGATGTCCTCCCTTTAAAAGTACATTAGGAGCTCCTATTAAATGAATTATCCTTGCTGCCATTTCCATTTGTTCTCTTGTTTCTATGGTGGTTAATGTTTCCGCTTCTTTTAACAACTCGCTATATTCATCGTTATCCTTATACATGTGTTTATAAGTTTCTATTATATCCAAAGCCTCAGGTATATTAGGAGTTATAATAGAGCTTAAAGGTATAAGATTTTCTATAAGTGATTTTTTAGATTCAGGTCTTAATAAATCAAATCCGCTTTTTGAAATCATTACAGGATCTAAAACCACATTTTTAGGTTTATATTCATTTAATTTTTTACTAATTGCATCTATAGTTTCTATTTTTGAAACCATTCCTATTTTTACTCCATCCACTTCTATATCCTTAAATATTGCATCTATTTGAGCCTCTATAATTGAAGAGGATAAATCTTCTACTGCCCAAACACCTTGAGTATTTTGAGCCGTAATAGCAGTTATAACACTCATTCCAAAGGTTCCATTCGCAGAAAATGTCTTTAAATCAGCCTGAATACCTGCTCCTCCTGAGCTGTCAGAACCTGCTATAGTTAATACTTTTTTCATTTCTAAAACCTCCTCGTTTGATTGCTAGTTAATATTTTTTTAATCAATTTTTTAAATTTAGTTTTATTGTTTATAAACCATATGTATTATGTTTCTCTTTGATATAATAGTCAGTACTACATAAGCTATTAACGCTCCGCCTACACTGCTTATAGAAAAAGGTATTACATAAAATAATGCTGCAACATCTTTCCCAAGTATTAATTTAGAAATTGGATAGCAAAGAAGTGCTCCAATTACCCCTGTACCTATAACTTCTCCTAAAAAAGCATATATGATTTTTTTACCTTTTCTATAAAATAGCACCGCTAAAAATGCTCCTATCATACTTCCGGGAAAAGCCATTATAGAACCTGTTCCTAAAATATTTCTTATAACTGATATACAAAAGGCAATACCTACTCCTATGTAGGAATTAAACATTACTGCAGAAAGCACATTAATTAGATGTTGTATTGGAAAACATCTTGAAGTTCCTATAGGAATATAAATTAAATTTGAAAGTAAAACTCCCATAGCTATAAGTAGTGCTGAAAAAGTTAATTTTTTTGTACTCATAAAATCACTCCTAAGTTTAAATAATATGAAATATTAAAAATATCCAGCAGAAAATTAGAAGTATTTTAAAAGCAGTACGTCTTAATTTTAATTTTTCTACAATGTAAAAATTAAAAGGCACAAACTCCTACGAAGTTTATGCCTTAAATATCAAAACAATATCTACATCTAACTCCCTACGCCGGCATTATCCAGATCAGGTTAAAGGGTCTAAGAATGGGATTCTTACTCTCAGCTGGCCATTACCAACTCCCCTGTGTGATTACCTATATTATTAATTTTCATTAACATCATACTATATATAAAAAATTAAGTCAATTAATCTCTATAAAGTTCCTATAAAATTCAAACTAAGATTGACACATAGAAATAAAATATTTGTGAAACTCAAGATTTTCTGTAAGTTCAGGATGGAAAGATGTTACAAGGATATTATTTTGTTTAGCTGCTACTATGTTCCCTTTTAACTCATGAAGAACTTCTACATCCTCTCCCACACTAACAATAAAAGGTGCTCTAATGAACACAAGAGGAATAGACTTATCTGATACGCACTTAACAATATCTTCAGTGCTAAAACTATCTATTTGCCTTCCATATGCATTCCTTCTAACTTTTATATCCATTACAGAAAGATGAGTTGTGCTATCACTTTCAATTTCTTTTGCTAGTAATATCATACCTGCACAAGTTCCCCATACTGGTAATCCTGATAGTACCTTGTCTCTAAGCGTAGTAAGCATTCCTGTTTCTCTTAAAATTTTACCAATAGCAGTACTTTCTCCTCCTGGTAGAATTAGTCCACTGATATCTTTAATATCCTTTAAAGTTTTAACTTCTACTGCATCAAAGCCTAGCGCATTTATGCTTTTTATATGCTCTATAACTCCACCTTGAAGTGATAAAACTCCTATCTTCATCTTACCAGCCTCTTTCTGCATATCTATTAGTTAAATCTCTTAAATCTATTCCACTCATTGGCTCACCTAATTCTTCTGAAACCTCAGCAAGTGCCTTAGGATCATTATAATGAGTAGTTGCAAGTACTATTGCCTTTGCTCGCTTCTCTGGATTACCTGATTTAAATATCCCAGAACCAACAAAAACGCCTTCTGAGCCAAGCTGCATCATAAGAGCAGCATCTGCTGGTGTTGCAACTCCACCTGCTGCAAAATTTACCACTGGAAGCTTACCTTCCTTCCAAACAAATTTTATTAATTCGTATGGAGCTGACAATTCCTTTGCAATTGTCATAAGCTCTTGTTCTGAAGCATTTTTTATTTTTCTTATTTCATCCATCATGCATCTCATGTGCCTTACAGCTTCAACAACATTTCCTGTACCAGCTTCTCCCTTTGTTCTAATCATAGAAGCTCCCTCACCTATTCTTCTTAAAGCTTCTCCAAGATTTTTAGCACCACATACAAAGGGAACTTTAAAATCCCATTTATTTATATGATAAGCTTCATCTGCAGGAGTTAAAACTTCACTTTCATCAATATAATCAATTTCCAAAGCTTGAAGTATTTGAGCTTCTACAAAATGACCTATTCTAACTTTTGCCATAACCGGTATTGAAACCGCTGATTTTATTTCTTTAATCATTTTAGGATCCGACATTCTAGCAACCCCACCTTGCTTCCTTATATCGGAAGGTACTCTTTCAAGGGCCATAACAGCACAAGCCCCAGCCTTTTCCGCTATTTCAGCTTCCTTTGGATTGACAACATCCATAATTACTCCGCCCTTTAACATTTGAGCAAGGTTTTTGTTTAATTCGTAATTGTTCATAAAAATATTCCCCCAATAAAATCTAAATTTTCTTACATCCATATTATAAAACAATAATGTATTAGTACAAAATGTACCGATACAAATCGTACCGGTACATTTTATTTGTTAATTTATAATTTGTATTGTAGGAAAATTTAATACTTTATTTATTACCCTAGAAATGTCCTCACTTGTAACTTCACTTAAAATTTCAGGCATTTTATATATAATATCATTAGATCCATACATTATTTCATTACAAGCTAAATCTTTAGCTAATTGCACTGATTTTTCTGACCTCAATGCTCTTTTAAGTTCAATACTTCTTATAATCTTTTTAATTAATTGATCATTAAAAACCCCAGTATCTTGTTTAATTTTTTCTACAGAGCTATCTATAAGTCCTAACGATTTTTTAATATTTTCTTCCGATGTTCCCATAGAAATTTTAAATAGCTTTATTCCATTTTCTTCTTTTATGGTACTTTCAATTTCGTAAGCTAGTCCATTTTGGGTTCTAATTGTATCATATAAAATACTGGAGGTTCCTTCTCCAAAGTAGTTATTAAATACCTTCAAACAACCAAGTTCCTTTAGTGATAAATTATGTATTGGATAAGCATATTGTATTTTCGCCCCACCTATACCTTCTTTCAGCTTCACAAATATGCCAGAGTTGTTATTTTCGTAAAGATATTTATCCTCCAAAGTATCTACCTTAATGCTTTTTAAATCACTGATATTCTCTTGTACTTTAGAGTTGTTAAAGCACTTTTCAACTATATTTATAGCCTGATCCTTTGAAGATCCTGTAACTACAGTTACCACCATATTAGATGGTATATAATATTTATTATAAAACTCCTTTAATTCATTCAATGTAATTTTAGATATACTTTCATGAGTTCCTATTATTAAATTTTTTATTCTTCTCTGATGAAAAGCATTATACAGTAATTCATCTTCGCAAAATTGATATAAGTCCTCTGACCATTCATTAAGTTCTTGCTTAATTATATCCATTTCCTCTTTAAATCCATTTTCGGGAAAAGTAGGCTTTAAAACTATATCAGAAAAAAGCTCTAGACCCTTTTCAAAATCTTCATTTAAAAGGCTACCATAATAAACTACATAGGGATAATTTGTCATAGCATTTTGAAATCCAAACAATTCATCGCATAGCTGATTTATTTCTAGCTCATTCTTATTTACAGTTCCTTTAAACACCATGTGCTCTACAGCATGAGCTGTACCTAGTGGAAACCCCTTCTCTCTTATAGCTCCTGCATCTACGCCTATACAAAAGGATGTTATATTTCCCGGAACGTATTTATATATAACTTTTAATCCATTTTTTAAAAATTCCTTTATCAAATTACACACTCCCTGTAGACCCAAACCCATTTGCCATTCTGTCAGAATCATTTACTTCATCTACTTCAATAACTTTAACTTTTAGCACAGGTTTTATTACCATTTGAGCAATTCTCATGCCCTTTTCTACTTTGAAATCACCTTTTCCATGGTTTATAAGTATTACTCCTATCTCTCCTCTATAACCTTCATCCACAGTTCCTGGTGAATTAAGAACAGTAATAGAATTTTTAAGTGCTAATCCGCTTCTTGGTCTAACTTGTGCCTCCGTGTCCTTTGGAAGTTCTATTATTATACCTGTTTTTATCAAAGCTGTCTCATTAGGTTTTATTACTCTTTCCTCCACTGAACAAAGATCCATTCCTGCATCACTTTCATGAGCGTACCTTGGAAGTATTGCATCCTTATGTATTCTTTTTATTTTAAGCTCCATTTATTATTCCTCCTGTATTCAGATAAATTTTCACCATTTAAACTCATATTTCTTACTACCCTTACATCTATTTTATATACTAAGTGGTTATTTAACAATACTATTATTCCATTTGCGTTTTTTGTCGTATGTGCTATAATATTATTGAAATGTTATATCCGAGTATTTTACTTGGAAATCAGTGAAGAGGTGAAATTAATGAATCAGGTAGGATATGTTACAAGTGTTAAGGGGAATGCAGCTAATGTAATGTTTAAAAGAATGTCTGGATGTGGAGATAACTGTGCATCTTGTGGAGGTAGTTGTGAAGTACCACCTATGCTTTTAGAAGTGGAAAATACAGCATCTGCAAAACCTGGAGATTCTGTAGAAGTACTTATGGAAGACAATACTTTTTTTAAGTTTACTTTCTTTGCCTATGTACTACCTCTTATATTTATGCTAACAGGAATTGGCGTTGGACATGTATTTTTCAAAGATGATCTTATTTCAATATTTATGGGATTTGGCTTTTTAGCAGTATCCTATGGAATACTTAGACTAGTTAATAACCATCATGTAAAAAATAATAAGCCTTCAGTATCTATGATAAAAATACTATCAGAAGAAGAGCTTGCAAGAATAGAGCTTTTAAGAAAGCAAGAGAGCTTTTAAGGAAATTGCGTCGCAATTTCCTTTTATTTTTCCTATCTCACTCTTTATTAATCACTTAATACCATTCTTTAATTAAGCCATTTTACCAAGCTTCAATTCCCCTAATACCTTTGTAATTTCTTTCAAACTTTTATCCATACTTATTTCCACAGCTCCGGTTATAGCTCCCTCCACTAAAGCTGTATCTATTATCTTAACTTTCTCCTTCTTATCTTCTGACAGAAACTCCAGTGCCATTTCTGCATTCATTAATGCACTTCCAAGATCAAATAATATTACAACCCCATCCTCTGAATATGTCTTATTTATTCCTTCTAATATAATATCTATATCTGTTCCAATACCCTCATCTTTAGTTCCCCCTGCTGCTGCTATGGATACCTCTGGAGCCATTTGTAGTGCCAGTTCTTTAACCCCTTCAGCAATTTTTTTACTGTGAGATATTATAACCATCCCTACCATATTAAACACCCCTCTTTTTAGTTAATATTCAATGGTTAGAAATTAATAGTTAAATTTAGAAATTCTGCATAAGCAGAATTTCTTCACCAAGTATTAAACGCTAAGTATTAAGCATTAACTATATATTTGTATATTTCATTTATCATTAAATAACTTGAAGTTGCTCCTGGGTCTTGATGCCCTATGCTTCTTTCTCCTAAATATGCTGCTCTTCCCTTAGTTGCAATTATAGTTTTTGTGTATTCCACGCCTTTAAGCGCTTCATCTTTCATATTTTCTAAAGCTTCTTTATCACTTAAGTCATCATCCTTTGATTTTATAAGAGCGTTTAATGCAGGTTCTATGGTATCTATCATAGTCTTTTCTCCTACCTTAGACTTTCCTCTAAACTTAATGCCTTCTAATGCAGCTTTTAATATATTTATAAAATCATAGATATCCATATACTCTTTATCTATAGCCATTGAAGCTCTCATAAATGCAGTACCATATAAGGGACCTGATGCTCCACCTACATTTGAGACCAGTATCATACCTGTCATTTTTAAAATCTCCGATATGCTTTCAGTATTTGTTTCATTTAATTTTTTGGTCACTGCCTTAAAACCCTTAGACATGTTTATACCATGGTCTGCATCACCAATATTTGCATCAAGCTCTGTTAAAAACTCTTTATTTTCTTCTATTACTTTACCTATATTTTTTATAATTTCTTTAACTTCATTTAGCCCTATTTTCAAAATATCACCCCATTTGTTATTTAAAGGCTAATGTATCCACTGGAGCATCTAAAAGATGTTTAAGTTCGCTATCAAGTTTTAAAAGTGTAATTGAACATCCTGCCATTTCTAATGATGTCATAAACTCTCCAACATAGGTCTTATATATATTTATTCCCTTTTCGTTTAATATTTTATTAGCTCTATTATTTACTATATATAATTCCATAAGCGGTGTTGATCCAAGGCCATTTATCATCACTGCAACTTCTTCCCCTGAAGAAATTTTTAAATCTTGAAGTATTTTATCAAGTAACTTTTCTGTTATTTCATCAGAGCTTTTCAAAGTTTCCCTATAAATACCTGGCTCACCATGTATTCCAATTCCTACTTCCATTTCATCATCCTTTAATGTAAATGTAGGTTTTTTAGCTTCAGGAACTATACAAGATGTAAGTGCAACTCCCATGCTTCCCAAATTTTTTATAACTTTTTCTGCAATATTTTTTACTTCCTCAAGACTTGCTCCTTCTTCTGCTTTTGCTCCTGCTATTTTATGCACTAATACTGTTCCTGCAATTCCTCTTCTTCCTATAGTATAGGTGCTATTTTCTACTGCTACGTCATCATCTACTATAACACTTTCAACCTTAATGCCTTCCATCTCTGCCATATCTTTTGCCATTTCAAAATTCATTACATCCCCACTATAGTTTTTTATTATAAGTAAAACTCCCCTATCTGACTTTACAGCCTTTATAGCTTCATAGACCTTATCTGGTGTTGGTGATGTAAATACTGAACCACATACAGCTGCATCCAACATTCCATATCCTACATATCCCGCATGAGCTGGTTCGTGTCCACTTCCACCACCACTTACTAAGGAAACCTTTTCATTATCAATTGTACCATATCTTATTATAATATTTTCTTCATTTAGCCTTTTAATATTTCCTGAATGAGCAGCTAGCATTCCGCTTATCATTTCTTCTACGACCTGCTCTGAATTATTTATTAATTTTTTCATACTTTCCCTCCCATATTCTAAAAATAATCTTATTGATGATTTTGTATTATGAAATTTCACCATCATAATAGAATATCCTTTATTTCTACTATGTATTACTAAAATTTTATAATATATATCTGTAACATTTTATTTTTATTGCTACTATACTATACATTGAAAACAAATTATATGAATTTAAATTAAAATTTTTTTAATTTAAATTTTTAATTAGCTTGACATTTTCCCTAATTTAACTTTATTATACTCTTGTAATTTTTTAAATAAGTAACATACTAATAGTAAGTATAATTTTTATATGTTTAATTCAGAATATTTTTAATTATATAAATTTGTAAAAAAACCTTATATTCTTTCTGAATATGTTATATAATTCATAATCGAACTATAAATTTATTAAAGTAAAGGGGGTTATTTATTTGGACATTAATTTAATTGGTGTACCACTATTTTATGGCTGCGATAAAAAAGGCGTAGAATTTGGTCCTAAAAAATTAAGAGAAAAAAATATAGCATCTGTATTAAACAAATATCATAACGTATACGATTTAGGCGATTTATATGTGCCGCAGGTATTAGAAGCTGCAAAGTTTGAACATCATCCTAAAATGAAATATTTAAGACCTATTATCGAAGTAAATACTAATCTTGCACATCAGGTATATGCATCTTTAAGTTCCGGAAGTTTCCCCCTTGTTATTGGTGGTGACCATTCATTAGGACTTGGAAGCATATCAGGAGTTAGTAAATACTATAAAAATTTTGGTGTTATATGGGTAGATGCCCATGGAGATATAAATTCTTTTTTAACTTCTCCTACAGGTAATATTCATGGAATGCCTCTTGCAGCTGCCATGGGAGAAGGTTTTGATGAACTAACTAATTTGTATTTTCATGGAACAAAAGTTAAACCTGAAAATGTATTTATAATTGGTGCAAGAGATTTAGATAAAGGTGAATGTGAGCTTATTGAAAAGCTAAACTTAAATGTATATTCTACTTCTAGAGTTCATGAAGATGATATTAACTCCATAATCAAGGATATTTTAACTAAATTAAAAGCACAAAATGTAGAAAATGTTCATTTAAGCTTTGATATAGATTGTATTGATTCTTTACTTGTACCTGGGACAGGTACTCCAGTTGTAGATGGCATGACCATAGGTGAAGCTAAAACCGTATTAAAATGTCTTGGAGAAAGTAAATTAATAAAATCAATGGATTTTGTAGAATTAAATCCAGAACTTGATAAAGACGATGCTACTGCAGATTTAAGTGTAGATTTATTAAGCTGGGCATTTAAATATATTAGATAATAATTCACAATTAATAGATAATAATTAGAGTAAGTTTGCCAGGGGTAAATTTATTCTAATTATTATCTATTAATATTTAACAAAATTACTTGCTTAAAAATTTAAGCTAATTATATTAAAATATTCTTATTTTTTATTTAAGTAATTATTAGCACCCTCATATAAATAGCTTCCCAGTACTGCACCGCCATCTATATTTCCTATGGATTTATCTCCATAAAATGCTGCTCTGCCATGTACTGATTTCATAGTTTTTGTATTTATGGCTCCAAACTTTGCTGCTTCATAGGCTTTGTTAAATGATTCTTTTAAGTGTTCTTCTAAATCTTTGCTTTTCTCTAAAGCATCTAAAGCTGGAAAAAGAGAATCTAATATAGTTTTATTACCTCTTTTAGATTTGCCCCTCTCCATCATTCCATTTAATGCTGCATTATTTGCTTCTATTATATCTTGCAACTCAATTTCTTTTTTCCCTTTTAATACTTTTCCACCTTTAATCATTCCAGTAGCAACTAAAGTTCCAAGGGTTGACGGAGCTTCATCAGCCATAATCATTCCAGCCTTCATAATTAACATCCCGATGTCTTCTATGTTTAAATTATCTAAAGACTCTACAATCTTGTTAAAACCAAAGCTCATGGTTATGCCTAAATCTCCATCTCCCATTACTCCATCTAGCTCTATAAGATATATCTTATTTAAATCCACTACATCTCTTATAGATTTAAAGATACCCTTTATATCATTGGCATTTAATTTATCCATAATGGAACCTCCTTAAATATTAACCTTGCTGAAAAAATGGCGAATATGCAGGAGCATCTAATAATTTCTTTAATTCATCATCTAATTTTAGTATGGATATAGACATACCTGCCATTTCCATAGAACTTGCAAATTCCCCTATATATGGTCTATGAATATTTATTCCTCTACCCTTTAGAATTTCATAAACTTTTCTATATATTATATATAACTCTTCCTTAGGAGTTGCCCCAAGTCCATTAACTAAAACTGAAACCTCATCCCCAGCTTTTAATTCAATATCTTCTGCAACTTTATCTATTATTAAAGTAGCTATTTCATCTGCAGTCATCATTTTAGTTCTATTTATTCCTGGTTCACCATGTATGCCCATGCCTATTTCCATCTCATCTTCTGCAATAGAAAAAGTAGGTTTCCCTGCCTCTGGAACAATACATGGAGTCAAAGCTACACCTAAAGTTCTTGTATTTTCTATAGCTTTATCTGCTGCAGCCTTAACTTCTTGTAAGCTTGCCATTTCCTCAGCCTTAGCACCTGCTATTTTATAAGCATAAAAAAGTCCTGCAACTCCTCTTCTTCTATTTTCTTCTCCCTTTGGAGCTGAAGCCACATCATCACAAACAATAGACTGACAAACCTTTATCTCTTCCATTTCAGCCATTTCCTGAGACATTTCAAAATTCATAGTGTCCCCACCATAGTTCCCATAAAGGCATAAAACTCCATTACCTTTATTAGCAGCCTCTATAACATTTAACATTTTTTGAGCACTAGGAGATGCAAATACGTTACCTACTGCCACTCCATCTAAAAGTCCCCTTCCCACATATCCTAAAAATACTGGTAAGTGCCCTGAGCCTCCTCCAGTCACTATTCCTACCTTACCATCTTTAACCTTATCATTTCTAACTAAGCACCTTAAATCTCCATTTACAGCCTTTAAATCCTCACCATGTGCACAAAGTATTCCCTCTATAGTTTCATCCACAAAATTCTTAGCTTCATTTATTATTTTCTTCATATAACATCTCACCCCTTAGTTACTTTTTACTTATAATCATATGACAGCAGCTATCCCCATGAGATAATAGTTCTGGGAATTCTAATTTAAGATCTGGGAAACAACTTACTATTCCAAAGTCTCCATAGCTAGCTAATTTGCAAAGTGTTTTTATTTCTTCTGGTGAACATCCAAGTTTTTTCCAAGCTTCTACAAGTGCACAATGCCTAAACTTTAATTCTCCTACTTCCTCTTCACTTTTTACTCTTTCCATAGCAAAAGCATAAAATCCTTGTCCTTCTGAAATCTTATCTATAAGTTCTCCTGCATTTTTTGCATCGGCCATTTTTTTGCCCTTCATTTTGCCAAACTCTGTTATAGCATCATAAGCCATTTTTTCAGTATCTATGCCTTGCTTTTCTCCAGCTTTAAGTAAAAGATAAAACCAAGTAGCTCTATCCTGTATAGCTAATCTTACAGCCTCAGTTAATTCACTTTGTGTATATATTTTTTCTTCCATAATAAAACCCCTCTTTCACTTTTTAAATTTTGCTTTAATATATAAATTTTTAGCTAACATGTGGCTTCCCCTAAGTACGCTTGTCTTACCATGTCGCTATTTAATAAATTCTCTGCAGTGTCTGATAGTGCTATCTTTCCGGTTTCAAGTACATAACCTCTATCTGCTATCATAAGTGCCATTCTTGCGTTTTGTTCAACTAACAAAATAGTTGTACCCATTTTATTTATTTCTTTTATTAGCTCAAATATATTTTGAACTATTATAGGTGCTAGCCCTAAGGAAGGTTCATCTAGAAGAAGTAGCTGTGGCTTTGCCATCATGGCTCTTCCTATAGCAAGCATTTGCTGTTCTCCACCGGATAAGGTTCCAGCTATTTGCTTTATTCTTTCCTTTAATCTTGGAAAAAGAGTAAATACCTTTTCAAGTTCTTCTTTTTCCTCTTCTTTAGTTCTTATAAAACTACCCATTTCAAGGTTTTCTAAAACAGTCATTCTGGGAAAAACTTGTCTGCCTTCTGGCGACATACTAATTCCCATTTTTACTATGTGGTTTGTATTTTTAGTTGTTATATTTTCATTTTTAAATTGAATTATTCCCTTAGTAGGTTTAATTAAGCCACATATTGTTTTCATGATAGTTGTCTTTCCAGCTCCGTTGCTTCCTATTAAAGTTACTATTTCTCCCTTTTCTATCTCTAGGTTAATCCCCTTTACAGCCTTTATATTTCCATAACTTACATGTACATCCCTAAGTTCTAAAATGGGCATATTTAAACCCCCTTTCCTAGGTAAGCTTCTATCACCTTTTCATTACATTGAATATCCTTTGGAAATCCTTCAGCAATTTTTCTCCCATGATCTATAACGTAAATTCTTTCACATATATTCATAACAAGCTTCATATCATGTTCAATTAACAGCACTGTATTTCCCAATTCTTTAAGCCTTCTTATAAATTTTTTTAACTCTTCAGTTTCATTTTCATTCATCCCTGCGGCTGGTTCATCTAAAAGCAAAATTCCCGGATTGCTAGCCAGTGCCCTTGCTATTTCAAGCTTTCTTTGCTCTCCATAGGGTAAATTTTTAGAGAGCTCCTCACTTTTCTCTTTTAAATCAACCATTTCTAGTATTTCTAAAGCTTTTTTTACATTTTCTTTTTCTTCTATCTTATGTCTCTTAGTTTTTAGCACAGCATCAAAAGTATTACTTTTGCATCTGCTATGAATACCAACAAGTACATTTTCTATCACAGTCATTTTTCCAAACAACCTTATATTTTGAAAAGTTCTTGCAAGTCCGCATTTAGTAATTATATAAGGTTTTAATCCTGTTATATCATTCCCCTCATAAATAACTTTTCCAGTAGTTGGAGTATACATTCCTGTAAGAAGATTAAATAACGTAGTCTTTCCTGCTCCATTAGGGCCTATGAGCCCTACTATTTCATTATGGTCTATATACATGTCCACTTCTTCTACTGCAATTAATCCACCAAATCTTTTAGTTATATCATTAACTTCTAATTTATGCATTCTTCCCTACCTCCTCTGTTTTACCATCTTTATTGGAGGCTAACCTTTTTAATATCTTAGAAAAGTTTACATTCCCGAACAACCCTTGAGGTCTTACAAGCATCATGAAAACTAGAACTATTCCATAAATCACCATTCTGTATTCTTGAACACTTCTAAGCATTTCAGGTATAGATACTAGTACTAAAGCACCTATTATGCTTCCCGGTATACTTCCCATTCCCCCGAGGATAACCATACTAAGTATTTGAATTGATTCATCAAAAGTGAAACTTTGTGGATCAATAAAAGTTACATAATGAGCATAAAAACTTCCCGCAAGTCCAGCGAAGAAAGCTGATATTGTAAAGGCTAAAAGTTTATATTTAAATATATTTATCCCCATAGCCTCTGCTGCTATATCATCTTCTCTAATAGCTATCATTGCTCTACCTGTCCTTGAATTTATGATATTTTTAATAGCAAATATAGTAATTAATATTAAAACCACAACTAAGTAATAATATCCCCTATCTTTTTCTATGGTAAATCCGAATATTTTAGGAGTTGGTATCCCTGGAAGTCCTAAAGGGCCACGAGTTAAACTCATCCAATTTAACTCTATAATTCTTGCAATTTCACAAAATCCTAGGGTTACTATTGAAAGATAGGAACCTTGAAGTTTCAATGTAGGAGATCCTAGTAAAATTCCAAATATAGCTGCCATGATTCCTCCACAAGTTGCTGTTATTAAAAATGAGTAGCCAAACTTTAAAGAAAGTAGTGCGGAGGTATATGCCCCTATTCCATAAAAAGCAGCATGTCCTAGAGAAACCTGTCCTGTAAACCCAGTAAGTAAATTTAAACTAAGGGTTAGTACCATATATATTCCACCTAATATAAGTATTCTCATAATATAGGAAGAAAGATTAAGCATCGGCACCGAAACTACTAATAACATAAATAAAATAACAAAAACTTTTTTATATTTAAAAATACGTTCTACAATTTTTCCCAAAGTAGATTTCACATTTCTCACCTACACTTTCTTTGGAGCCTGTTTGCCCATTAATCCTGTTGGTCTTATGATAAGAACTATTATAAGAATTGCAAAAGCTATAGCATCTCTATATCCTGCATGAACGTAAGCCGCTGCCAATGTTTCAATAACTCCAATTATGATACCGCCAAGCATTGCCCCAGGAAGCACTCCTATTCCTCCTAAAACTGCTGCTGCAAAGGCTTTCATCCCTACCATAAATCCCATCATAGGATCCACTGTTTGATAGTACATTCCAACCATTGTTCCAGCCACCGATGCAAGAGCTGAACCTATAAAAAATGTTAAAGATATGATCATATTTACGTTGATTCCCATAAGCATTGAAGTTTCAGCATTTTGAGCAGTTGCCCTCATAGCCTTACCTATCTTGGTCCTATTTACAACGAACTGTAAACCAAGCATTAAAAATATACAAATGCAAAATATTATTATCTGAAGGTAGGTGAGTTTTGCATTTCCTAAATTTATTCCTCCTAAATCTAAAATCAAAGGAAAATTCTTTGTTTCAGAGCCCCATATCATCATGATGAAATTTTGTAAAAATATAGATACACCTATAGTACTTATTAACGCCGTAACCTTTGGTGCATCTTTCTTTCTTAGAGGATATAGTGCTATTTTATCAATTACTATTCCAAGTATTCCTGTAAGAAGTATACTTAGTGCAAAACTTAGGAAGAAATTCATGTGGGCTGAAGTTAAAAGCATTAAAGTTATAAATGCACCTGTCATATAAACAGAACCATGGGAAAAGTTAACTAATTCAAGTATTCCAAACACCATTGTGTATCCTATTGCAACTAGTGCATAGGTACTTCCTATTGTAAGTCCATTGATTAATTGTTGAAGTATCATCTACACTCCCCCATCACTTAGTGATAGTTAATAGTGAATAGTTAACACTGAATATTTAATAGTAAATAATTCCTATAGAAAGTCAGCAGAGCTGACTTTCATCTTAACCTGTTAAGTATTAACTATTAACCATTAACTGTTATTTTTTAGTGTTAACTAAATTAAACTTACCATCCTTTATTTGTAAAAGTACCATGGTTTTTACAACATCTCTATTTTCATTAAAGTTTGTAACACCAGTGATTCCATCATAGTCTTTTATATTTTGAAGAGCATCTCTTAATTTTGCTTTATCCGATCCTGATACTTTTAAAGCTTCTGCAATCATTCCTAGTGAGTCGTATGCTTGTGCTGCAAACTGATCTGCATCTACTCCATAAGTATTTTTAAACTTTGTTAAGAAGTTTTTAACTTTTTCACTTGGATCCCCTGGGAAGAAATTACTTGTAAGATACATGCCTTCCACTGATTTTCCTGCAAGCTTTATAAGCTGTTCGTTATTTAATGAACTTGTTCCAATCATTTGTATATCATAATTAAGCTGTTTTATTTGTTGAGTTATCATACCTGCTTCTGAATACATAGCTGCTAAAAATAATATATCTGGATTTGTTCCTCTAATCTTAGTTATAGTAGGTGTAAAGTCCTTTGTTTGTCCTCCTATAAATGTTTCTTCTGCAACTATTTTGCCACCGAACTTTTCAACTCCTTGCTTAAAGTAATCCTTTGCAGTAATTCCCCAGTCATTGTTTATATATATTATTGCCACATTCTTTTTACCTAAGAATTTTACAGCATATTCCGCAGCAATAGGGCCCTCAATTTCTTGGGTATTAACATTTCTAAACATGTATGTTCCTTGCTTAGTAAACTGAGGATGTGAAGATGTAGGGGATAGCTGAACTATTCCAGCCTTTTGATATATTGGTGCTCCTGCTAAGCATGCAGTACTTGCAAAATTACCTACAACAGCTAAATAGTCCTTGTTAGAAGTTATCTTTTGAGCAATATTTGCAGCTTCTTTAGGATCATTCTTATCATCTAACATTTCAAGTTTAATTTTTACTCCGTTAACTCCTCCTGCATCATTAATCTCCTTAGCTTTCATCTCAGTACCTCTTTTAAAGGCTTCTCCGTACTGTGCATAGTCCCCTGTCATCGGACCTACTACAGCTATCTTATACTCTGCTCCCTTGGACTCTTGTTTTGATCCCTGCCCCTTATTTCCTCCACATCCAGTAAGCACTGCTAATGTTATAATCGTCACTGCTGCTGTAATAGCTAATACTCTCTTAGATCCTTTCATAAATACACCCACTTCTCCTTATTAATTTTTTCATATAAATGTAGTTAAATATAAAAAACATTTATTTCTTATCTTTTCCGAGCACCCCCTAAATATAAAAAACCCCATTTAAAAAATAATATGAGGCTTCATTTAACTTTATGATTACTACATTAGAATCATAATTTTAAAAGCCATGTATTTTTATCAATACATGGCTTTGTAATTAATTTTAAAATAATTTATATGTAAAATCGATACAAGTAAACATTCTTTTATCAAATATCCTAAAGTGCTATTCACAGCTTTTTATAATATCTCCCATAACAAGCATCATAACATTATTTCCTCTACCTGCTCTATTTTGTGACTTTATAGATGCTATGTTCAACTTCTTTTCATTTTCATATTTAGATATTAAATGTAATCCCTGTAACTTATCATCTATCACACATCCAAATAAAACTTCATCATCATCTTTTAAGCTTATACCTGTAACTCCCGAGGCAACTCTTCCCATAGGACTTACAGATTCTTTATCAAATCTTATGCACATAGCTCTTCTAGTCATTATTATCATGTCATTTTTTTTATCAGAACAAGCAAAGTCTATAGCCACTAAGCCATCATGTTCTGACTTAAATTTATATGAAGTAGTTATGCTATAATCTTGGTTAAATTCTTCTAAAGAAGTTTTCTTTACTAGTCCCTTTTTAGTAAAGAAAAGTACCTCGTCAAACTTTGTTTTTGAATCTAGAGCTATTACATTCAAAATAGTTACTTCTTTTAAATTAAGCTCCATGATTTCAAGAAGATTTATAGATTTATCTGGTATATTTTCAAGCATAAAAGCTGGTATTCTAATTACTTCTCCATTATTTAAAAACAAAAGAATTTTATCTGAAGAATTAGTACTTATTTTAAAATCATACTTTTTAATACCATTCTTAAACTCTCTTAAATTACCGTCCTTACCTAATAGTAGTTGAAAGCTCTTAAATTCATAGTTTTCTACAGCTTCAATTTCAATTACTTCATCTTGCGGACTTAAGTTAAACATTTGCTGAGGCAATATGTTTCTATCCGCTATCTCAAGCTTTGGCTCTTCAAATGTAAAATTAAGGCCTAATCTAGTTTTCACATGAATAAACTGTTCTTCTCTATCTCTATCTATTAAATATGCCTTAATTAATTTGTCCTCATTTTTAAGTTTAAGTGCCATAAGTTTAGAATAATTTGTACTAAATTTATCTAGTGGAGTCTTTTTAACTCCTCCTGTAGAAGTGATAAACATTATATCCTTTTGAGCGACAAAATTATCTATTCCATATGCATCTATTATTTTTTCTTCTTCTAAATTTATTCCCTTTATGATTACATCTATCTTTTCGCCTTTTTCTTTCCACTTCATTTCAGGGAGAGCTATAGTTCTTGTCTGATACATATTTCCTTTATCTGTAAACACCACAAGAGTGTCCTTTGTATTTGCAAATATTAAGAACTTATTATAGTCTCCTTCTCTATACTCGATTTCATCCACATCAGTATTTGAACGATTATAGGTTTTAAGAGGAACTCTTTTTATAAATCCTTCATTTGATAAGGTAATTACTACATCCTCTTCTACTATTATTTCTTCTATATCAATTTTAGCTTCTTCATCGTCTTCTACTAGTAAAGTTTTTCTGTCATTTCCGTACTTATCCCTTATTTCAATAAGTTCTTCCTTTATTACACTTAAAAGCTCTTTTTCACTTTGGAGTATCTTTTTTAGCCTTTTTATTTTTTTATCAAGTTCCTTATATTCCTTTTCAAAGGCTGTTATTTCAAGTCCTGTAAGTCTATAGAGCATAAGTTCAAGTATGGCTTCAGCTTGAGTATCTGTAAATTGAAATTTATCCATAAGATTTTTTTGTGCATCTTTTTTAGATTTAGATGCTCTTATAGTTTCAATAATTTGATCCATTATATTTATTGCTTTTATAAAGCCTTCTATTATATGAAATCTTTTTTCCGCTATTTCAAGTTCTCTTTTAGTTCTTCTTGTTACTACATCCTTTTGATGCTCTACATAATAAGTTATTATGCTTTTAAGTCCTAATGTTTCAGGTTTTCCATTGGCTATTGCTACCATGTTAAAACTTAAATTACTTTGCATGTCTGTTTTTTTATAAAGATATTTTAGCACCTTTTCTGCCATATCTTCATCTACAGATTTTTTAAACTCTATAACGGACCTTATTCCTGTTCTGTCCGATTCATCTCTTATATCACTAATAGGCTCTAGTGCTTTTGAATGCCTTTTATCTGCCGTCATAATAGATATTGTTTCTAAAAACTTTGCTTTACTTCTTCTGTATGGGAACTCCGTTATAACTATTCCAAGTCTTCCACTTTCAAGTCTTTCTATATTTGCTTTTGCTCTTAAAGTTACCTTTCCATTTCCTGTTGCATAAGCACTTTCAAGTGAATTTTTACCTATTACTATTCCTCCAGTAGGAAGGTCTGGCCCCTTTATATATTGCATAAGTCCTTTAGTATCTATATTTGTATCATCTATGTACGCTAAAGTACCATTTATGACTTCCTTTAAGTTATGAGGCGGAATGTTTGTTGCAAGTCCTACAGCTATTCCAAAGGTTCCATTTACAAGAAGATTTGGATATCTTGCTGGAAGCACCTCTGGCTCCTGTTCTGAATTTGAGTAGTTATCCACCATATTTACTACACCTTTATCTATGTCTCTTATCATTTCCATGGAAATATTCGTAAGCCTTGCTTCGGTGTATCTCATTGCAGCAGCGCTGTCTCCGTCCTGACTACCCCAATTCCCGTGTCCATCAATCAAGGGTTCTCTGGTTGCAAATTCTTGAGCAAGTATTACCATAGCGTCATAAACTGAGCCATCTCCATGAGGATGATACTTACCTAAAATATCTCCAACAATTCTAGCTGACTTATAATATGGCTTATCGGGAAATGCTGAAAGCTTATAAGCTCCATATATTATCCTTCTATGTACAGGTTTTAATCCATCTCTAACATCAGGTAACGCTCTATCCTTTGCAACTTCCACTGCATAAGGAAGATAATTATCTGGCATAGCTTCTTCAAGTGGTATTGAAATTATATTATTATCCTTAGGAATGTCAATCTTTTTTGCCATACTTTCGCCTCCTAAAATTCTGCGTATTTATACATATAATTTTTTCTTGGCTCTACTACATCTCCCATAAGTAAAGATACCATTTTTTCAGCCTTTGCAGCATCATCTATGGTAATCCTTTGAATAGTTCTAGTTTCAGGATTCAATGTAGTTTCCCAAAGCTGGTCTGGATTCATTTCTCCAAGTCCTTTGTATCTTTGAAGTAAATATCCCTTTCCAACTTCCTTTTTAACTTTCTCAAGTTCTTCATCACTATACGCATATTTTACTATACTTTTCCCCTTGCTTTCCTTATATACCTTATATAATGGAGGCATTGCAAGATAAAGATGTCCATTTGCAACCAAAGGTCTCATATATCTATATATATATGTCATCCACAGAGTTCGAATATGATATCCATCCACATCCGCATCAGACATTATTATTATTTTATCGTATTTCAAATCTTCTTCTCTATAATTATCAAGTACTCCTGTGCCTATGGCTGTATTAAATATTTTAAGTTCTTCACTACTTAATACATTTTCAAGCTTTTGCTTTTCTGTATTCATTATCTTACCCTTAGAAGGCATAATAGTTTGAAATCTTCTATCCCTTGCTTGCTTTGCAGAACCTCCAGCGGAGTCTCCCTCAACTACTATAAACTCTGCGCAAGAAGAATCTTTTAGCGTACATACGGCTATTTTCCCTGCAAGTGGTGCAGTTCCCTTTCCTATCTTTTTCTTTTCAGCTTCGTTTATCTTTTTAATTTTTTCTCTTCTGGCTGCTGCTTCTATAGCGTTATTTATTATAATAGTTGCTGTTTCCTTATTATCTTCTATCCATTCAGAAAACTTAGTATATGTTAAATCATTCATCATGGTATAAGCTTCATTATTACCTAATTTAGTTTTAGTTTGCCCTTCAAATACGGGATTTGTAATCTTTATTCTTATAATTGCGGTGATTCCCTCTCTTAAGTCATCTCCTTCAAATTCCTTATCCTTTTCCTTAAGCAAATTAAGTTTTTTAGCCCATTCTTTAAAGACTCTTGTCATACCAGTTTTAAATCCTGTTTCATGGGTTCCTGCTTCTGTGGTTGGAATATTATTTACGTAACTTGCTATGTTTTCTGTAGTAGAATCTGTAAATTGAATACACACTTCCCCATACATATTAAGGCCATTTACTTCCCTTTCACCTTCAAATAATATTGGTGGATTGTGAAGAACAGTTTTACTTTCATTTAGGTAATCCATAAAATCTAAAAGTCCTCTTTCAGAATGATATACCTTTTCTATTACTTCTTCCTTTCTATTGTCCACAAGTATTAAAGTTATTCCTTTATTTTGAAAGGCTAATTCTTGAAGTCTTTGATCTATTACATCAAATTTAAATTCTGTAGTTGAAAACACTTCTTTATCAGCTAAAAATGTAATTTTAGTACCTGTTTCCTTAGTATTTCCCACCACTTCAAGCTTTGTTACAGCTGTTCCAGGCATCTTTCTTTTTGATTGCTTATCGTAAGCATATTCAAATCTTTGCTTGTATATATTTCCATTTTGTTTTACTTCTACTTCAAGCCACTCTGAAAGCGCATTTACAACAGATGCTCCAACACCATGAAGCCCTCCTGAAGTTTTATATATAGAATTATTAAATTTACCTCCTGTATGAAGCTCTGTAAATACCATCTCCACACCAGATTTTTTCTTAACCGGATGAATTCCTGTAGGTATTCCTCTTCCATTATCCTGAACACTAACTGTTTTATCTTTATTTAAAGTAATTATTGCTGTATCTCCATAACCATTTGATATTTCATCAATAGAATTATCTAAAATTTCCCATATACAATGATGTAATCCCTTTGTTCCTGTGGATCCTATGTACATCCCTGGTCTCACACGAACAGGCTCTAATTTTTCAAGTGAAGTAAGGGCTGTGACATCATATACTGAAGTATTTTCTATATTTTTTTCCACGTTAATTCCCCCTTGCCACGTCTCAAGTTTAGATTATATCAAAATTTCAAAAATAAAACAAACGTTCCCTTCATAAAAAGTTGCAACAATTTTTGTTGATTAATAGTTAATTTGTATTAACAAATAAAGCCCTAAACTCAGCATATGTGCTAAATTTAGAGCTCGTAGCTTAATCAACAGTTTAGATTTCTTCTTACTCTATATCCATATGCAATTTTTAATATTTCTGCATCTTCTAAGAGATAAGATATATCTTCTGATGCTGCAAATTTCACTCCATCTAACTCATATACTACATCATCTTCTCTTTGCTCATCCAGAGCAACTCCAAGACTTGGCCCTCCTCAGCCATAGCTTGAAATTTTAATTCTCACTACCTGATTTTTTGTTTTTTCAATGTCTATTTTAAGCAAATCTAAAACTTCCTGTGATGCTAATATCTTCATAGCTGCACCCCACTTTATTTTATAGTTAATATTCGATAGTCAATGATGAATATTTAGATAGAAAGTTTTTTATAAAACTTCTATGATTATCTTTTGTTTCATTTAAAGATTATATACTTTACATTTTTAATTGGATTTCTATTTTCACAAATGCTTAAAATTTGCATATAAAAATACTAGGAACTTAATTATTTCCTAGTAAAGAAAGGAGGCGAAATTTATGTCAAGTATAGCACTTCAATATATTCTTATAATATTTCTTGTAATTGGGATAGCTTACTTCGTATATTTATTAAAAGACAAAGGAGTAGGCATTAAAGATGACTACTTTGGCATAGCATCCTTTATACTATCTACTTTAGCAAAAGATGAAGCTACTCCTGAAAATGTAAAAAAAATAATTCGCGCTGTAGGAAAAGCTGTTGAATATGTAGAGATTAATTTTAAAGAAGAAGATAACATTATGAAAGAGGACACCGCGATGGAACTTTCAAAAGAAGCACTTGCTGCATTAAATTTAACAAATCCACTATCCGAAGACTCTATACGATATATAATTCGTTTAGCTGCAGCACTACTTCCTAAGAAGTAATTCATTTTAAGATAATGTTGAAATTTCAGTTTGAGATTTGTATCTATGAAAGTTGTTCATTTCGCTAACAACGGCTAATATTTATAAATTTCAAATACCTAAGCCTTCTAAACTCGCTGTCGCTCAGACAGTATAAGGCTCTATACGGTATTTGAAATTTATAAACAAAGCCATTTTAAAGCTCATTCAATACTTTCTACAATACAAATCTCATACTTCAAATCTTTAACATTAAAAATATCATTTTAACCTGCTAGGAGAAGAAATTCAGCGAACTGAATTTCAATAATAAACATTATCACTTATTCAGTATTAATCATTAACTAAAAAAGAATTCCCTAATTGGTCTAAGTTCTTTGTCTCTTTTCACATATTCTATAAATTTAGGATAAAGCTCTATTCCCTTTTTCATGTCTTCTACTGCTTCTTCTAATCTTCCAATATTGCAAAGAATACATGCTCTATTGTAATATAATGAGCATTCATCTGGGTTGTATCTAATACCACTACTTAATATTTCTACAGCTTTTTCATATTCATTTTCCATTTTATATAAAAGAGCTAAGTTTAAATAGCTGTATCCATAAAATGCTTCTGATTCAATAGATTTTTCGTAATACTCCTTAGCCTTTGAAACATTTCCAAGCTTTTTATTTATAACTGCGGCATTAAATAGAGCTAAATAATTATATTCATTTATGATTAAAGCTGTTTCTATTTCTTCTAATGCTTTCTCATCTTCATTAAGTTCTTCATATATTGATGCTAAATTTACATGAGCCCAAAAATCCATAGGCTGTATTTCTAATGCTTTAAGATAATTTTCTATTGCCTCTTCCTTTTCTCCAAGCTCATCATAGGCATTTGCCATAAAAAAATATGCCTTTTCATAATCATTATCTATATCAGTAGCCTTTCTATAAAAGCTTATTGCCTCTGTTAAATCACCCATGTTGTCCTTAACTGTTCCAAGACCATAATATGCTCTTGCTTCTTTAGAATTTAAAATTATTACTTCATTGTACATTTTTTCTGACTTATCTAATTCATCTACTTCATCATATAAGAGTGCCAATTTTATTAAAAGTTCTATGTCCCCTCTTCCTGAAGGTTCGCTATAGGCCTTTTCATAAAAGCTTATTGCCTTTGAAATTTCTCTCTTTTCTTCAAACATAGATGCTATATTTTTATAACTTCTAAATTTATAATCCTTGCTCATTTTTTCAACTCCTAGTACATTTTATCTAGCACCTTTTTATTATATATTAAGTTTAAGCAATATTTAAATCAATTATAATTCACCCGCAAAAATTTTAATTAAAAATACTATGATGCCTTATTATTCAATATTAACGACATTTGTATTCCACGAAAATACATCAATGCTATTTGTATGCAATACAGAGATAATATTATAGTTTTTCATTATTTGCTCCTATTTGCTTGAAATTTGTGTTTCATGGAACTTTGCCATAAATTGTAATTATGATATTATATATAATATCACATAAAAAACTCACGCAAAAAGTTATTTGAAAATTCCAACTATTATTGCAACCTCTCAGTCTTTTCATAATCCTATAATCTATTATATTGTTTGCTATTTGGATTTTTAAAATCCTGCAAAATATAATTTATATTAAGAAGGGGGATTAATCAATGAAAAAAATGGGTCTTATTCCAAAACTAATTATTGCTATTATACTTGGAATACTTATTGGTGCTTATGCTCCAACAATGATCGTAAGTATATTAGCAACATTCAACTCAATCTTTGGTAACTTCCTTGGATTTGTAATACCTTTAATTATTCTTGGCTTTGTTGTAGCAGGTATTGCCGATCTTGGCGAGGGAGCTGGAAAGCTTCTTGGAATTACTACTGCTTTGGCTTATGGATCAACTTTAATAGCAGGATTTATTGCATACCTTACAGCAACTTCACTATTTCCAAGCTTTATTCACTCATCTGGAACTTTAGAAAATGCAGTTAATCCAGAGGAAAAATTACTTGCACCACTTTTCAAAATAGATATGCCACCAGTAATGGATGTTATGGCAGCACTTATATTAGCATTCATTTTAGGACTTGGAATTGCTGCAATTAAAAATGAAAAACTTGGGGATACTTTATATAAGATGTCGTTTGAATTCCAAAAGATAATTGAAAAGGTTATTTCGAATATAATCATTCCACTTCTTCCTATTCACGTTGGCGGTATATTTGCTAACATGACACATGCTGGAGAAGTTTCAAGAGTTCTTTCAGTATTCTGGAAAGTATTTTTAGTAGTTATTGCATTACACTTAATAATAATTTTATTTCAATTCACAACTGCATGTACAATTGGAAAGAAGAACTTATTTACTTGCTTAAAAAATCAGATTCCTGGCTATCTAACAGCTATTGGAACCCAATCATCAGCAGCTACTATACCAGTTAATCTAAAATGTTCTGAAAAAAATGGAGTTTCAAAGGCCATTAGAGAATTCGTTGTACCACTATGCGCAACCATTCATCTTTCAGGAAGCACAATAACCTTAACATGCTGCTCCATAGCAGTTATGCTTCTTAATAATGTATCATTCACATTCCCACAAATGGTTGGATTCATAATGATGCTTGGTGTTACAATGGTTGCAGCACCTGGAGTTCCTGGAGGAGCTGTTATGGCAGCACTTGGAATACTTCAGTCAATGCTTGGATTCACAGAAGCACAACTTGGTCTTATGATTGCTCTTTACATTACGCAGGATAGCTTTGGAACAGCTTGCAATGTATCAGGAGACAATGCTATAGCTATTATAGTTGATAGAATTTATAACAAGGATGTAAAACTACCCAATAATGTAAATTACTCAAAATAATATAAATGACTTAAAGGAGGAAACCGCTAATGCAACTTAGATTAAATCTTGATATGGTTAAAAAAGCACAAGAAAATATTAAAGGAGTTGCAAGGAAAACACCACTTTTCTACTCTAGTACTTTTTCAAATATTACTGGATACAATGTATACTTAAAGTGTGAAGATAAACAGAAAACTGGTTCGTTTAAATTAAGAGGTGCATATAACAAGGTATGCTGCTTAACTGAAGAAGAAAAAAGGTGTGGAGTTATTGCATCATCTGCTGGAAATCACGCACAAGGAGTTGCATATGCAGCAACTGCATTTGGAGTAAAATCAACTATATTTATGCCCACAACTGCACCAATGGCTAAGGTTAATGCAACTAAAGGATACGGTGCTGAGGTTGTTCAGTTTGGAGAAGTTTATGACGACTGCTATAACAAGGCTATTGAAATGCAAAAATCTACTGGTGCAACATTTCTTCATCCATTCAATGATGATGAAGTTATGGCAGGACAAGGAACTATAGCACTTGAAATACTTGAAGAACTCCCAGAAGTTGATGCAATCATTGTCCCAATCGGAGGAGGCGGGCTTATATCTGGCATCGCAGTAGCTGCAAAAGCTCTTAAACCATCAATTAAGATAATTGGAGTTCAAGCTGAAATAATAGCTTCTACAAAGGCTTCACTTGAAGCTGGTAAGGTTACTACAGTCCCTGGAGCAAAGTCACTTGCTGATGGAATATCAGTTATGACTCCTGGAGACAAAACCTTTGAATACATTAAAAGATATGTAGATGAAGTTGTAACAGTTACAGAGGACGAAATAGCATTTGCTATGTTCTCATTGATGGATAGATCAAAGCTTATTGCTGAAGGAGCAGGTGCAGCCCCACTTGCAGCACTTCTTGCTGGAAAAATCAATAACGCTCCCAAAAATGTTGTTTCAATAATAAGTGGTGGAAATATTGATATAGCTATGGCTTCTAAAATAATTGATAGGGAACTTACTAAGCTTAAAAGAAGAATTTCCTTTAATGTTCAACTTGTAGATAAAGTTGGTCAGCTTGGTTCACTTATAACACTCATAAGTAAACTTGGTGGAAACATAATAAAAGTAAGGCAGGAACAAAACTGGGATGAAGCTGGCCTTGACTATGCTAATGTAAAACTGGTAATAGCAACTGAATCAAAGGATCACTCAGAGAATATTCTAGATGGTATTAAGGAAAATGGTTATAAATTAATATAGTAAACCTCCATCTCTCTTCCCCTTTTCTATGTAAGGGGAATTTTTTTATGCTTAAAAACCTTAAAATCACTATAACCCTTTAATTTTTTACTTCTTCCTCCTACTCTAAAGGCTATCTTATCATTTATTTTATAAAAATTTTATTTAATAGGTTGACAACTGTGCATATACTGCATATACTGTTAATATAGTACATATACAGTATATACACGCTATACACTTTTAAAGGAGTATAATACATGAATATAATAATTTCTAATAGCTCAGGCGAACCAATTTATGAACAAATAGTAAAACAAATAAAAAAACTTATATTTTTGGGTGAACTAAGTGAAGGTGATGCCCTTCCTTCTATAAGAAACTTAGCTCAAGAGCTTAGAATAAGTGTAATTACTACAAAACGAGCTTATGAAGAGCTGGAAACTGAAGGTTATATTGTTACCATGCAGGGTAAAGGCTCCTTTGTAGCTGCTCAAAATAAGGAACTCTTAAGAGAAAAAAGACTTAGAATAATTGAAGAAAAACTAGCTGAAGCAGTTAAGGAAAGCCAACTTATAAGTTTATCTTTAGAAGAGCTAATAGATATACTAAAAATCTTGTACAGTGAAGGATCTCAGATTGATTAAAAAATTTAGGAGGTTAGTTTTATGAATAATATTTTAGAAGTTAGAGGCTTACGAAAAGAATATAGTGATTTCGTATTAAAGGATATAAACTTTTCTTTAGAAAGAGGCTATATCATGGGATTTATAGGCCCTAACGGTGCTGGAAAAAGTACAACTATAAAATTAATTATGAATCTTATAAGAAAGAACAAGGGAGAAATTAAAGTATTTGGGTTAGATAATATAGACCATGAAAAGGATATAAAACAAAAGATAGGCTTTGTATATGATGAAAATTATTATTATGAAGAACTTACTATAAATGAAATGAAAAGGATAATTTCTCCATTTTATAAAAATTGGAATGAACAAAACTTTCTAAGCTATATTAAACAATTTGATTTAAATCCTAAGAAAAAAATCAAGGAACTTTCTAAAGGAATGAAAATGAAGTTTTCACTAGCAGTTGCCCTATCTCATGGTGCAGAACTTATAATAATGGATGAGCCAACATCTGGACTTGATCCTGTTTTTAGAAGAGAGATATTAGATATTTTGTATAGTTTAATTCAAGATGAAAATAAGAGTATATTTTTCTCCACTCATATAACTACAGATTTAGAAAAAATTGCAGATTATATAACTTTTATAAACAAAGGAGAAATAGTCTTTTCACTGCCTAAGGATGATATACTTGAAAAATATGCTATTGTAAAAGGCAGCAAGGACCTTCTAGATATGGATACAAAAAAAGAATTTTTAAATATTAGTGAAAATTCCTTTGGCTTTGAAGCCCTTACAAATAATACTTCAAAAATACGAAATTTATTTAAAGACAATGTTATTATAGAAAGACCTTCCCTAGAAGACATTATGATTCATACAGTAAAGAAAGTAATATGAGGTGAAACATTATGATTAATCTTATAAAAAAGGATATATTAATTCAAAAAAGGACCTTACCCTTTTTATGTATATTTGTAATTATATTTGCTTTAAATAATCAAATTAATTCTCAAGGCTCTATATATATTATTGGCGTCACAATAGGATATATCTTAACTGTTGGGGCCTTAGCCTATGATGAAGTTTATAATGGAAATATCTTAATAAATAGTTTACCCATAACCCGTAAAAATGTAGTGTTTTCTAGGTATATATCAATATTCTTTTTCACTGCACTGTCTCTTATATTTTTAACTTTTATGTCCTTGATATTTAATCTTATAGGTATTTCAGACCTTAAAATTAAATATATATCCATTACAGATATAAAAACAATAGCTTCAACCGTCCTTATATTAAGTAGTATAATGATTCCTTTATTCTTGAAATTTGGAACAAAATTAGGTAAACTTTTTAACTTTATAGTTTTCTTTATGTTTTTTAGTATTAGCAGTTTTATTATGCAAAATAAAGATGAAAGACTTATTAAAAATATATCAAGTTTTATTGTGAATAATAATGGTGTACATCTTACTATTATAGGTATTATAATTTTAGCTTGTATTTATGCTTTATCCATGTATTTTTCCTTTAAAATATACGACAATAAGGATTTTTAAAGTAGGTGTATTTATGATTAATTTAATTATTAAAGACTTAAAACTTCAAAAAAAAATTTGTATTATTGGTATAGCTTTTTATATTTTCATGATATTTTCCCTTGGTTCTGCTAGTAAAAATATACCTGTGGAATTTAGCACATTGGTATTCAACAGTTTGTATACACTTATGGCAGTTTACATGGTATGCCTTTCAGTACTATATTCAGATGCCTATGACGAAAAAAATAAATCTCATATTATATTAAATAGTTTGCCTATAAATAGAGGCACAATAGTTATATCAAAATATATATCTTTATTTATTTATCTAATGATTTACCTTGTTTCAATACTGATATTTTCAAATGTTTTAAAATTTGTATCTCCTAATTTAAACTCCTTAAACATTGTAGGAATATTATTATCCTTTATGTTGGCTGGATTAATTTTTTCTATATACTATCCTCTTTACTTTAAAATAGGAAGAAAACTGCTTGGAATGTATAGATTATTCATATGGTCTCTAGTAATAATATTTCCTACTATATTTAGCAAATTAATAAAAAAAGTACCTCTATCAACGATACAAAATTTTCTAAATAATATTATAACTAATTATAAATTTTATCTTATAATACTATCTATAATAGCTGTTTGCGCTGTTATATTGTCATGTATGCTCGCAATAAAATTATATAATGCCAGAGATTTAGATTAATGGATAATATAAATCCTTAAATTAGGATTTAGGCTATAAAAAACCTTGGAGTTCCAAGGTTTTTTATAATTCTTATTTTAAACATCTTATTTCTCATTTTAAATTTTATTTATCATTACTCTGCCGCAGCACCTATGAAAATTGAGACAACTTTATTATTTTTAAAGTGAAATATTATTCCATCATAAATTGACCCTAAAACTACTATATCTTGATCTCCAAATCTATGTTCTTCATTTATTTTATCCTTGTATACATTAAGCACTTCACTTTTAGTACTGCCTATTCCAATGCTTTTCCTTGTTTTATAATCACATGGACTTGTTATTTTTATACTCCATACTTGTTGCTCTTCTTTATTTCTTATCATACCTAATTCAATTCCCTTATTTTCATATGTCCATGTTTGATGTTCTAATCGATCTGCTTCCCATATAACTGCCTCAGACTTTGTTTTAGGTTGTCCTGTATTTTTTATTACTTCTTTATCACTAGTGCCTAAATTTAAAAATCCAATTGTCCCTTGTGACTGAGTTCCATTTAACATTTCCTGAGCATATTGATTTATATCACCTTGCCTTCTAATCAAAATAAAGCTAGAAATTCCCAATGCTAAAACTAAAATAGCAATTAAACATATATTTGATTTTTTCATAAGCATACAAGCTTCCTTTCATAAATTTTCTTTATAACTTAAGCTTGCACAAAAATAAAAACAGGAAAGTGCTAGAGTAAAATGTAGCTTTGCTCTCAAAAGCTACACTTACTAACTCCTAGCACCCTAATCATAATTTTCTATTCTATTATCTGCAAAGTTTCCTCATCAAAAATCCAATTAGGGCAATATCTAGAATATGATTTATCCTTTTTCATTTCTGTTCCCATAACTCCTTTGCCACTTTTAGCACCTTTAAGCCCATGATGCATTTTATACTCCTCAAGTCTTTTATTTACTACATTCCAATTTATGTTTTGAAGGAATATATCTATATACTTGGCTCTTTCAGTTGTAAAATCATAAAAATATGCATGCTCATATACATCAAGTACAAGTAAAGGATAACTTTCCCATACAGCACCTACGTCATGGGCATCTGACCCTATTATATGAAGTTTTCCATCTAAAGGATCTATGGTAACTATTGCCCAGCCCCTCATGCTTTGGCCAACCTTTTTTAAATAGCTTAAAAAATTATCATAACTTATAAAATCTCTTTTTATGAGTTGAAGTATTTCACCTGAAGGTCTTCCTTTATCTATACCTGTTATATTCTCAAAATAAAGATTATGAAGTTTTACTCCATCTAATGCATAGGTTTCTCCAAGTTTTAAACTTCTCATGGAACTGTATGTTGGATTTGGATCTTCAAATTCATCTGCATCTTTTGTTATGTTCCATATTTCATTTAGTTTATTTACGTAGCCTTCATAAAGTTTATAATGTGCTTCAAGCTGTTTCAAACTTATTCCCTTCACTGTTGAAAAATTAAATTTTTCCGCTACTATCATAGCAATCTCCTTAAAAAATTTTTCACCTATATATTATATGCAAATTAGTCCTTTTTGTTGAATGATTAGGATTACAAATAAAATAAAACTAAAGTTTTTTAACTCTAATTTTACTTTTAATATCAAGACTTTTTACCCTGAATTATATAAATTGATTAGTAGCGCTATTGTAATGAACTTCAATACTTTCAAGTTTATTTATTATTTCACTTTCTTCTATGTTATAGGTCTTGCATAAATCATCCAAGCTTAAAAATTCGTCTCTAAGTTTCATATTTATAACACTAAGTAATATATATGAATCCATATTTAAAATTCTATCTTTATCCAAGTACATAGTTTACCTCTCCTTGCACTATTTGTATGTTCAGTTTTATATACTTTACATTTTATCTTATATATAATTATATTATAAACTTATTATTTACTTTTTATCATCATTATCTTCTTCAGGCCATTTTATAAGTATTATTGGTATAATTTGATTAGATGAAACAAAAAGTACGCCTTTACCTAGTCTATCCTCAATTTCATCAATTCCTCTTGATCTTATATGCATTTGAATTACATCTCTATCCCTAGTACTTCTTGCTTGTATAGATCCCCTTGAATCTAGATAAAAAATAGCTGCAAGTATTTGTGATTTATTACACCCTATAATTTTATAAAATTGTCTTTGAATATCTCCGAAACTTTCTACTTTAAACAAATCATTGTAAAGCTGAAATAGTATATTAAGCCTTAAAAGTTCATTTTGGGCAGGAATCATTTAAATCCCCCTTCTATTCATTACCCTCTAAGCCATTCGTCAAAGGTTAGAGGCGACCATCCTGAAGGTGGTCTAGGCGGTCTTCCAGGCCTTAAAGGTTGGCCTGCAATAAGTGGTTTTTCTGGCCCAAGAGGTCTTGGCTGAAATAATGGCTCTTCCTTAAAAGGGCTTCCTCCACCTAAAGAACTTATTGTGAATCTTGGGCTCCATGCTACCACTCTTCCCTGTCTGTCAAAAAGTGTTAATTTATTTATAGCTCCTATCCACTGTTCATTTACATTCCACACATATCCATCAGCTATATAAGCTACCCATCTTAAGTTCACATCAAATATATATTGATTATTTACAACCCACGCAACTAAGTTTACGTATCTATCATACAAAGGTTCATAAGGTTCCATTAAGCATTTCCTCCTACCTGTGGCTCACTTACTCGTTTCAAAAGATTTCCATATAATTGAGATAAAAATAACTCTCCACCTTCAGAAAGTAAATCCTCTACTATATCTATGCCTGATCCTCGTATATAAGCTGATACGGTTTTATCCTGTTCAATATTAAAAAATATCCACCTTCTCTCAAACAGATAATAAAGTGCTGCTATTATTTCTATTCTACTACATTCTGGGACATTATAATCTATGCTTACGCAAAATTCATATCCATAAGTAAAAAGATCATTGTATAATTGTACAAGCAAACTATTTCTTAATAAATTTCTCCCTGCTAAAAATAACATATACCCTCCAGCTCTTAAAATGCTTACTATAATATATATATTCCTAATAGATTTTTAGTTCACATTTTTATCATTAATATTTTCTAATATTTTCTAATATTTTTTCAATATTATTTTATTTAAATATTATTTTTCATTAACACTTTTCATCTAATCTGCATAGTATATTATTGGTAATCTTAAAAAGGAGAGTAAATCATGTATATTGATGATTTTGAAGACTTTTACAGATCAGATGAAAGTGAATTTGTAAATGAGTTTAATTCTCGTGATAACTTTGATGAAGATGATAACTTCGAGGAGTTTGATGAATTTACTGACTTTGAAGACTCAAATGATCTTAATGATTTTAGAAACGATGATATCTTTAGAGGCTTTGATGACTCTGATGACTCTGATGAATTTGAAGAAGTAGATGAGATTAATGATAGGTCATTTATGTGTCCAGCAAGGTGCCCTTTCTTTAAACAATTTTACAGACAAATGCCAACTCCATCATCTCCACCTGGACCCGGACAAGGAAATAGACCTCCAAGCGGACCTCCACCATCTGTAACTCCTCAAGAGCCAGTAACAGCATCCGGTGGACCTCAAACATTTGCAGTAGATCCAGGTGCCATAAGAAGATGTGTATTTAGATTTGTATATATTTGGCCTAGACGCGGCAGAAGTTTCTGGATATGGTTAACCTTTGTGGGCCGAAGATCTATAGCTGGCTGGAAATGGGATGGCAGAAGATGGTTTTACTTTGGAATGGATTTAAGAGACATAAGAAGCTTTAGATGCCACTAATGTTAACACTTTTCCCCTAATCCTCATACTATATTATTGGTAATCTTAAAAAGGAGATCACGTAATGTATATTGATGATTTTGAAGAATTTGATGAATTTACTGAATTTCAGTACTTAGATGACTTTAGGGATAATAATACTTTTAGAGACTTTGATGATACTGAGGAAATAGATGAGCCTAATCGCAATTCATTTATGTGTCCAGCAGTATGTCCTTTTTATAGGCAATTTTACAAACAATCTTATAGACAATTCCCACATCCTCTTGGAGTTAGTGATACCGGTGGGCCTAGACAAGTAAATCAACCGCCAAGTGGTCCTCCACCATCTGTAACTCCTCAGGAACCAGTTCAAACATTTGCAGTAGATCCAGGTGCCATAAGAGGATGCCTATATAAATATGTATATATTTGGCCTAACCGCGGCAGTAGTTTCTGGATGTGGCTAGTCTATGTAGGCCGACAATCTATAGCTGGCTGGAGATGGGATGGCAGAAGATGGTTTTATTTTGGAATGGATTTGAAAGACATAAAAAGCTTTAAATGCTACTAATAGAAAAATGTTGAACCTACAGTATGAGATTTGCATTTAGGAAAGAGCTTCTAATGCTTGTTCAATGCTTTCTACAATGCAAATCTCATACTGTATATTCAATATTAAAAATATCACCTATACCTGCTAAAGGAGGAAATTCAGTAGGCTGAATTCCTAAAATATTTTACGACTTGGTACATAAAAATCTTTTAGGGCGTCAGCACTGGAGGTCACAAGAACTTATAAGAAATGAATATAAAAGTTTAATTTGGCATGCTGAAAGGCTCTTAATAAAAATTTGAATGGATAACATTTTACAACCTATCGATTTGCGGGCTTACCAGCCCTTTGCTAAGTATCAATTTATTAAAAGGAAATTTCGCTAAAGGGAAATTTCTTCCTTCAGTCAGTAAACCTAAGTAATATTTTGAATATTGAATAATCATATGGGATTTACATTGTAGAAAGCATTGAGTAAGCACTAAAGGGTCTTTATTTCTGAAATTAAAATATCGTTAAGAACCTTCTGTTGTTTGAGCAAAGCGAGTTTAGAAGGTTTAGATATTTTAAGGACAGAAATATTAGACCTTTTTTGCGAAACGAACGCTTTCCTAAATGTAAATCCCATACGATAGATTCAATATTCAAAATGTCGCAATTTCCTTTTACTATGATCTTTTTCATAAACAATAGCCAATAATTAAGCATACCCCCCTTCCCCTTCCTTATGGTATAATATTTCCGGTGATTATATGAATTTAATAGAAAAAGCAAATGCACTCCCTCATCATCCTGGAGTGTACATTATGAAAGATTCTTCAGATATAATAATATATGTTGGAAAATCTAAAAACTTAAAAAATAGGGTAAAACAATACTTTTATAATGGAAAAAAACCTTCTACCAAAGTAGAAAAACTGGTTAAGAACATAAAAGACTTTGACTTTATATTATGCGATACTGAATTCGAGGCACTGCTTTTAGAAAATAAACTAATAAAAAAGTACAAGCCTCATTATAATAGACTTCTTAAAAATTATGAGAAATATGGCTATATAAAAATTACTAGAGAAGAATTTCCTAAATTAGATGTATGTCTTAATATAGAAGACGATTCTATGCACTTTGGACCTTATACAAGTTATCATATGGCACAGGATGCAGTGAATGCTATAAATGATAATCTTTTAATACGTTCTTGCAAAGATAAAACATTTACTAAATCTTTTGAAGGGTGTTTAAATTTTCATTTAGGAAAGTGCTTAGCTCCTTGTAGAAAAAATATATCTAAGGATACATATGTAAAAGAACTATTTAAGGCTATAAATTTTTTATATAATAAAGACGACTCCATCTTAAAAAACATAGAAAAAAACATGGAAGAGGCATCTCTAGCTTTAGATTTTGATAAGGCGATAAAATTTAGAGATGACTTCAAAGCATTGAATGTTATTTTAAAAGAAACCTCTTTCATTATAAATACTTTAAAATTTCAAAGAAAAGTGCTTGTAGAAAAGCTTGAAAATGAACATAAGCTATTTTTTATAATTGGTTATAAGGTAATACATAAAGAAATTGTAAGTTTAGAATTTAATATGATCCAATCCTATATAAAAAGCAATTGGGAAACTCTACCTTGCAATCAATTTCAAATTAAAGATTACATTCCCAAGGATGAATTAGATGAATTAGAAATAGTTGAATTCTATTTGAATAGAGAAGATAAGGTTGTAATTTAATTTCAATGATGAATTTTTAAAAGTATGCTAATTAATTATTTTAGCATACTTTCTATCTTTATTATTTACCCAATTACCATATTATTCATTTTAGAGGCTAACTGTACCCTTTTACTTTTCACTTATTATTAATTATTGATTTAATCATAGCCCGATTATTTATCTCGAAAGCTTTATCTGGTTGAAGAGATCTAGCTTCTTTATCTTGAAAATTCTTTTTATACTCTTCAAAAATCTTATCTTCATCAAATCCTTCTTGAAATAATTCAAGCACAAAGTTTCTGGTCCTATTTGCAGCTTCCATGCACTTTTCCCAGTATATAGGTGTTTCACTTTCACTTACAAAGCCTAAATGAGGAGATACAATATATTTTGCATTTGTTTTTTGGCATTTTTTGATGGAATCTATTGTCTCCTTATAACTAATTATAAATGAAGAATAAAGCTTTCCTGATTTACTCATAACCCCAGATGTTTCACTCGGAAAAATAACCTGATTATTTACTAAAAATGATAATGAACACTTAGTATGTCCAAGGGTTTCTAGCACAGTAATGGTTGTACCTCCTAAATCTATTAAATCTCCATCTGAAATTTTTTCATCTACTTTCATTAAGTTATCATCATAATTTAATAGTTGACTTTCTCCATAAAGTGCAGCAGCCCCATTGCCAAGTTCTCTAATAGTTTTTAGAGCACTTTCCTTAGTTAAAACATTTTGTGCATATTCTGCTGCCAACACTTTAACATCAGGCCACACCTTCCTTAAATATGGTACTGCTCCAATATGGTCGTAATGAGAGTGACTAAGAAGTATATACTCTAACTTTCTTCCATCCTCAAGCACTTGCTGAATATTTCTGATAAGATTAGAAGCACAGTAAGCCATTCCACAATCAATTAATGCTGTTTTATCTTCTCCAAGTATTAAAAATGCGGTGCTGCTGCCTTTTCCGCTTGTTACATTTATTATATTATTCATTGCTTAATCACCTTTCACACTAAAAATCAGTTTTTTATAATCAAATCTTCATAAAAAGAAACAAGTGGATATTAAACTCTCACTTGTTTTAGTAGCTGTCTATTTTCCTTTATAGCTTTATTTTGCTTTGCAAGTATATATAAGAAGTAAGAAGTCAATACCACTCCTTTTAGCATACTGCTTATACTTATACTCCACCAGATTCCATTAAGCCCCAACATATTTGGTTTTGAAAGCCATATTGCACCTGGTATTCTAAGGGCTGTAAATACTATACCTACTACGGCTGGTGGAATAGTTTTTCCTAATCCATTAAATGCTCCTGCTGTGGTTATTTCATAACACATTAGAAGCTGTGAAAATCCTAAAATTTTTAAATAATCCGCCCCATATGGAATTACATCCACTTCTGGTATAAATACTGAAAATAATGCCCTGCCTCCAACTATTAAAAGTAATGAAGTAGCTATGCCTATAGCACTTATGCCAATCATAGCTGTAACATATCCCTTATTTATTCTATCCCATTTCTTTGCACCAAAATTTTGCCCTATATATGCTCCCATAGCCGTTGCAAATCCTTCTGCAGTCATCCAAGATAATGCTTCAATTTGAGAACCTACCTTTTGCACTGCAATAGCAACATCTCCAAAGGAAGCTACTATTCTTGCAATTATCATGGCAAATATACAAAACATAATATTTTGTAGAGCTACAGGAAGCCCAAAGTGAAATATCTTTTTTAAAATTTTTAAATTAGGTTTATTAAAAATATTTACTTCATTAAACAAGTCAGTTTTTTTGAATATGTTATATAAAAAAATAATCGTTACTACAAATTGTCCAATTATTGTACCTATAGCTGCTCCTGCTACTCCAAGCTTTGGGAAAGGACCTATCCCAAATATTATAAGTGGATCCACAACTATATTTATTAAAAGCCCAATGGTGTTTATCTTAAAAGGTGTTTTGCTATCTCCATATCCATTAAATATTCCTGTAAATACAGGGTTTATAAAGTAAAAACTCATTCCTAAAGAAATAACTACAAGATAGGTTTCTGCCATATGTATTATATTTTTATCTCCTAAGTTAAAAAAACCTATAAGCTGCTTTCTAAATACTATAAGTATTAAAGCATAAATAATTCCTAAAATTATATCAAGCTGCAGAGTATTTTTTACATATTCTTTTACATCTTGTACTTTTCCTCTTCCCATGGATTGAGATACGCCAATTTCTGCTCCAGCTCTAGGTATAAAAATTATACCCGTTGCAAGCCATGTAAAAAAACCTGCTGTACCCACCGCTGCTACAGAGCTGCTGCTAAGTCTTCCTAAATAAATCATATTTATAAGATTACAAGACATTTGAATAAACGACGTGCCCATAATAGGCAGTGATAATTTTATAAGTATATTTAAAATATTTCCTTCTGTTAAATTTAATTTATTCTCCATAGCATTACCTCTCGATTCCCTAAAATTAAGCCTGTACAATTATATCACTTATAACTACAATATAGAAGATATCTTTTAAGTTAATTTAATAAAGCTTTGAGAATCTTATTCCTTAAAGCTATGTATAATTATATAAAATATCCTATATAATATTTTTAGAGGTGATTATAAATGCTTGATGTATGCTTATTAGGCTGCGGTGGCAGTATGCCTACCCCTTATAGATATCTTTCTTCACTGCTTTTATCTTATAAAGGTCATAAAATACTTATAGACTGCGGAGAAGGGACACAAGTTTCTATGAAACTTTTGGGCTGGGGATTTAAGGATATAGATGTTATATGTTTAACTCATTTCCATGCAGACCATGTAATAGGGCTTCCTGGGCTCCTACTTACCATTGCAAATTCAGGTAGAGAAACTCCTTTAACTATAATAGGACCTGAAGGTTTATCAAAAGTAGTCTCAGGCCTTACTGTTGTATCTCCTTATTTACCTTATTCACTTGATCTTATTGAGCTTCCATTTAATGAAAACTACTATGAAGATAAATTATTTGAACTAGGAGATTTGGATATATTTGCGCTTCCTCTTCAACATACTTCTCCATGTTTAGGGTACAGCATAACTGTAAATAGAAAGAACAAATTTAATAAAGAAAAAGCTACTAAAAATAATGTTCCGTTAAAGCTTTGGAATACTTTGCAAAAGGGGGAAATCGTAGAATTCCAGGGGAAAATATATAACCCAGACATGGTTCTTGGAGAAGATAGGAAGGGTATAAAAATAAGCTATTTGACAGATACTCGTCCTATATATTCTATTATACCCTTTGTAAAAAATTCGGATTTATTTATCTGTGAAGGCATGTATGGTGAAGATGATAAGTCTTCTAAGGCAGTAGAAAATAGCCATATGCTTTTTTCAGAAGCAGCTACTTTAGCCAAAAAAGGAGAAGTAAAGGAGCTTTGGCTTACTCATTTTAGTCCATCCCTTATGGAACCTGAAAGCTTTTTAAATAATGCCACAAATATATTTGAAAATACTTTTATTGGAGAAGATAGAAAGATTAAAGCATTAAAATTTCAAGACTGATTATTTTTTCTTTAGCTTACATACAAAAAATCCTTCCATTTCTTCATTTGGGATTACTCTAAGGGCCTTTTTAAGATTATCATTATATTTTTTGTCCTTATATAGGTTTAATCCTTGTATGGAATTCTTTATATTTAAGTTTAAATTCATAACTCTTAAATTTGGATATTTATTTAACATATAATCAACTACTTCTTCATTCTCCTCTGAAGAAATGGTGCAGGTGGAATAAATAAGTATCCCTCCCCTTTTTAATGCTTTAATTCCACTTTCTAAAAGCTTCTTTTGAAGTTTTGAATTTTCACGTATAAATTTAGTACTCCATCCTCTATAGCTTTCATGTCTTTTTATCTCAATTGTTCCCTCCCCTGAACAGGGTGCATCCAGTAAAACCCTATCAAATTTTTCTTTAAATTTATCTCCAAGCACTTTACCATCCATACCTATTACTTCTGTACAGCTTGCCCCTTGCTTTTGTAAATTATATTTAAGTCTTTCTCGTCTTATAGTATTTATTTCATTTGCCATAATCTTCCCTTTGTTTTCTATAATTGACGCAATTTCAGTTGTTTTACCACCTGGAGCTGCACACATGTCCAATATAGTTTGTCCCTTTTCTAAATCTAAAAGCAGTGGCGGAAGCATACTTGAAGTATTTTGAAGATATATACTCCCCGTGTTATAACAACTAAGTTTTGTAATTTGTGATTCCTTTGCCTTATTTAATATAAATGCTTCTTTTACTAAGCTGCTGTTTGAAAAACTTATACTATTTTCACGAAGCTCTTTTTGAATTTCCATAATAGTTGTCTTTAATTTGTTTGCTCTTAATGTAGTCTTTCTTCCTTCTATAAAACTTTTTAGTATAGTATCAACAGTAACAGGAGAATAAATATTATAAAGCGTTTCTAAAAATTCCTTAGGCAGCTTGTAGGCAGCATTTTTTATTTCCATGTGAACCACCCCCATGTTTTGTTGTGTGTAATACTACATTTTATTAATCAACTGTATTTTTTATACATAAAAGCTTATATGTCTCAAAATGCCTTTTTAACATTTCATTTAAATGTTATAATTAGACTAATACTACTTTGACATACTAGTTAAAATTAAGATTTATCATTTGAGGTGGACAATGAAACACGTATTTATAGTAAATCCTACTTCTGGCAAAGGTTATGCTAAAAAATTGATTCCTGTTATTTCAAAAATATGTACTCATGAAAATATAAACTATATTATTGAAATCACAAAATATCCTGGGCATGCTACTGAAATTGCCAAAAACTACTCCTTAGAAGAAAACGTAAGATTCTATGCTGTAGGTGGAGATGGCACATTAAATGAAGTATTAAATGGGATGCTATACAGTTCTTGCTCTTTAGCAGTAATTCCAGCTGGTTCTGGTAATGACTTTATAAAAACTGTGTATAGTCCTTTAACTATAGACAAGCTTATAATGGATTTAATAAATGGAGAAACCAAGCTTATTAATATTGGTAAAATAAACAATAAACATTTTATAAATATATCATCTATTGGAATTGATGCAGAAATAACATATAATGCAAAGATATTTAAGAAAAATCCACTAATTCCATCTAAATTATCCTATTTGTTTAGCATATTTACTACATTAATTAAGTATTCATCTTACAACCTTGAAATTTATATAGATGATATTCATATAAAGGATAAAATTTTACTAATAGCTATTGGAAATGGTAAATATTATGGTGGAGGTATGAAGGTATTACCTAATGCTAATCCATTTAATAATAATTTCGATATATGCGTTGTAAAGAGTATGAGTAAGCTAAATATATTAAGACTATTTCCTGTTTTAATTAAAGGAAATCATGAAAGGTTAAAGGATTATGTTACCTTTTATAAAGGTTCCAACATACAAATTCATTCTAAAGAAAATGTAAAAATAAATGTAGATGGTGAAATATTTGAAAATACGGATATAAAGTTTGAAATTGTTGAAAAGAAAGTAAATTTTGTATTTATTAATTCATAAAAGAGGAGATGTTACAGAGTGTATTTAGTAAGTTCATGTTTAGCTGGAGTTAACTGCAGATATAATGGAGGAAATAGCGAAAATAAAGTTATGTTAAAATTAGTTAAAGAAGGTAAAGCTATAGCAGTATGTCCAGAACAATTAGGAGGATTACCTACTCCAAGGGTGCCTTGTGAAATTATTATAGATAAAAATGGCAATAAAAAAATAGTTAATAGAGAGGGTAAAGATTTAACTAAAGAATTTATGGAAGGTGCAGAAAAGACTTTAGCAATTGCAAAAGATAAAGGTATTAAAAGAGCAATATTAAAATCTAAAAGTCCTTCCTGTGGTTGTGGCCTTGTATATGATGGTACATTTTCAGGTACATTAGTAAAAGGAAATGGTCTAACCGCAGAGCTACTAATTAAAAATGGATTTGAAGTGTATACAGAAAACGATTTAGAAACTGTACCATTGTAAAAGTCATAATTGCATTACATAACCTTATTTACAATTAAAGGAAATCGTGACATTTTTAATGCTGCCGAGTATAGAATTTTCATCGTAGAAGGATTGAATGAGCTTTAAAAGGGCTTTATTTATAAATTTAAAATACCGTTAAGGGCCTCCTACTGTTTGAGCTTATGGCGAGTTTAGGAGGGTTAGGTATTTTAAATTTATAAATATTAGCCCTTTTTAGCGAAATGAACGTCTTCCTAGATAAAAGTTTTATACGTCACCCAGCATTAAAAATGTCCTATTATTAATTTATGCTCCTACCTTATCAGATTGTAAAGCAGACCTTTCTTCAGGCTTCTTATTCTTTAAACTTCCAAAAACAAACCCTACTAAAGCACCTGCTAGCGCTGGAAGTATCCAGCCAAGCCCCTTAGAATAAAGAGGTAAAATATTAAGCATATCAAACTTTAATCCAAATTGTCCTAATGCATCTAAAATGCTAACAACGGAAGTAAATATCATAGTAAATAAATATACATAGTTATTGCCCTTGAATAAATCATTAGCAAATGCAAGCACCATAAGAACAATTGCCATTGGGTATATTGCCGTTAATGCTGGCACTGAAAATTTAAGTATTTGTGTAAGTCCTACATTTGCAAACATCATACTGGATACTGATAATATTGCAACCCAAGTTTTATATGAAACCTTTGGCATTAGTTTAGCAAAGTATTGACTGCAAGATGTTAAAAGTCCTACTGATGTTGTTAAGCAAGCAAGTGAAAATATTAATCCTAACACAACTGATCCATTTTGTCCAAATAAGTAAAATACTACATTTGTAAGTGTTTGAGCTCCATTTTCAGTTGCTCCAAATTTTGTCTGTGAAACAGCTCCTAAATAAGCAAGCATTCCATATATTATTGTTAAAAACAGACCCGCTATTGCTCCAGCTTTTATTGTATTTGATACAAGTGCTTTTTCTTCTGTTACTCCCATTTGTTTTAATGCAATAGAAATTACAATACCAAAATTAAGTGCTGCTATGGCATCCATTGTCATATATCCATCTAAGAATCCCTTAAGTAAAGGAAAATGTGCATACTCTCCACTTGGAACTGCAAATCCCCCTATAGGTTTAAACAAACTAAAAACAAATATACTTGCTATTAAAACTAATAATGCAGGTGTTAAGATTTTCCCAAATCTATCTACAAGTTTTGATGGTGACATACATAACCAAAAAGCTATTCCAAAATAAACTAAAGTATATATAAATAATGGCAATTTGCTACCTGTTAACGTAGTTGATAAAAACGGTGATATACCCATTTCAAAAGCTAAACTTGCCGCTCTAGGTATACCTAAGAAAGGTCCTATTGATAAATAAATTAAAAGAGTAAATGCAAGTGCAAAGCTAGGATGAACACGACTTGCTAATATATGAAGTCCACCTGCTTTGGCAACTACGGCAATTGCAAGTATTGGAAGTCCTACTGCTGAAAGTAAAAACCCTCCCATTGATACTAACATATTTGTTCCTGATAATTGTCCTAATTGTGGTGGAAATATTAAATTGCCTGCTCCAAAAAACATTGAAAAGATCATTAAACTTACAAATAATAAATTCTTTCTACCCATTTTTTCCATTTTAAAAACCCCCGATTTATATTTTTTAATTTATGATTACAGATTATAATATCAATATCGCTTTCCATAATCATGCCCCCTTTTATATTTTATTTTAAAAATAAAAAAACCCGTCCCCATATAAGGGACGAGTTATACTCGCGTTACCACCCTAGTTCCATAAATTAATATACAAAAAATTAATTTATAACACTCATCAACGTACATTATAATACGTGTTCCTTTTAACGGTGGACTACCTGCATCGCTTACTAAATAGTCTTCAGCTTTGCTTCTCAGAGATGATTTTCAACTATTCTTTGAACATTGGCTTTCAGCAAAATGCCAACTCTCTGTGGAACAATAAAATAGATTACTTTTTCTCTTCATAGAATTTACATATGTATTTAATTGACTTACATATTTTATATCATATATAGCCAAGCGTGTCAACGCTTAATTTTATTAAAATAAAAACTTATTAATATCATTATTTACTTCTACCTCTGAAAAAGCGATATTAGTTATTGTTATAGCATATGATGATATTTTATCAATAAATTCTTCTATTTCACTTAAAGTTTTAACAGATAGTTTAATTAAAAAACAACTATCCCCAGCAATTCTATAAGCCCATTCACTTCTTTTATACTCTTTTATAAATGTTTTAAATCTTTCATATTCTCCATTTTTCATAGTAACCTTTATTATACAATCGATAGTTAATCCAAGTTTTTTATTATTTATTTTAATTGTATATCCTTCAATTACTCCATAATCCTCAAGTCTTTTTACCCTCTCAGTAACAGATGGCGGTGAAAGATTAATTCGTTTTGATAATTCTCTAATTGATAATCTACTATTCTTTTGTAATTCTGATAAGATTAATATATCAATTTCATCAAATTTCATTTGTAATCATTCCTTCTTATAATCATTTCAATTGATATGTATATTGTTATATTATATCTCATATGAAATACAATACAAATTTTATTTTATATATAATATATTATACAAAATAAAATTTGTATTAATAAAGGAGAATTAGTATGGCAAAAATAGTTTTTTCACAGGAAGGTTCCACACCATTTCAACAATTACTAGGTCATAATAAAGATATATTAGAAAAATGGACTGCTTTAGAAAACAGCATATTTAATTCCGATACTTTTAGTAACGAACTGAAAGAAGAAGTTCGTCGTACTCTTGCATTTAATAACGGATGTCAATATTGTATGGCAAAAGGTAAGCCTTCTAGCAATATTTCTAATTCAAAAATTTTAACAGCTGTTAAATTTGCAGATATGTATTCTAAAAATATATCTTTTGCTAATACACATTTTAGTGCATTAAAAGAAGAGTTTGATGACAAAGAAATCTCCGAGCTTTTTGCATTAATATGTTTTGTAACAGCTTCCCAAAAATTTGGAGCATTACTTGATTTACAACCAAATTGTTCAATATAGAAATAGTACGACATTTTTAATGTTGAACAGGTCGTATGGAATTTGCATTTAGGAAAGCGTTCGCTACGCAAAAAAGCTCTAATATTTCTTCATTTCAAGGTGCCTAAGCCTTCTAAACTCGCCTATAGCTCAAACAGTAAAAGGCTTTATACGGCGCCTTAAAGTCAGAAATAAAGAGCTTTTAATTGCTTGCTCAATGCTTTCTACAATGCAAATTCCATACTTGTGTTCAACATTAAAAATATTCCTCATGCTCACTGACTGAAAGAAGGAATTTCGCTTTGGCGAAAGTTCCTTTTAATAAACTAATACTTGATAAAGGGCTGATAAGCCCGAAGACCGATAGGTCGGAAAATATCAATGATACAATTTTTTATTAAGAACCTCTTATCATACTCTCATATCTTTAATTTATAAATTAAATTTCCTCATTTATTTCGTATAAGTTCTTATAACTTCCCAGGCTGCCGCGCTAAAATATTTTAGAAATTCAGTTAGCTAAATTTCTTCCTTCAGCAGTTCACATGAAGAGCTTTTTAATGCTCTGGAGCATAGAATTTTCATCGTAGAAGCCATTGAATGAGCCTTAGAACGGCTTTATTTATAAATTCGAAATACCGCTAAGAGCCGCCTACTGTCTGAGCTGCAGCGAGTTTAGGCGGCTTAGGGATTTTAAATTTATAAATATTAGCAGCTCTTGGCGAAATGAACCGCCTTCTTAGATGAAAATTATATGCAAACCTGAGCATTAAAAACGTCGTAATATACTATTTAAATGTTACTAAATTCACTACTGCTTTATCATTAATTACAAATCCATTTTTAACTTCTGACTTATCTGTATCGAAGAATAAAATTTGCTTACTGTCCTGTGACCACTGTACAGCATTATACAAGGAGCTTACTAAGTTTATATCCTTTTTTATAAGAATTCTGCTTGTAAAGGAGTTACCATTTATCTTAGCAGCATAAAGATTCCATACCTCTTTGCCACCTTCATTTGCTCTATTTAAGTATACAACCTTAGTCTTATCAGGAGACACATAACAAGGAGATGAAAAAGAACCTTCCTTAGAATCTAAATGATTTATAACTTTATGAAATTCTTTCTTTTCCACATCATAAATATAGGTTCCATCTTCGTCATCTAAGATTCCCTCAAACAATATTCTCTTTCCCTCATCTAATACATAATACTCAACTGAAGGTATGCAGTTTTCTTTATAATTTGATTTTCCAAATTTATTACTGGTTCTATCTACATAAGAAAGTAGCATAACATCTTCAACTTTACCTGTCCTTGAATTTACCTTATATATTCCTTGCCTTCTTGGGTCACCTTTACCAGAACTGTTTTGTTTTTCTTCCCCTATAAAATATATTTCTTCTCCATTTTCACTATAAAAGCTTGGAATTGCGCTTATATACAAGTCATCACTTTTTACTTTTACAATTTTAGTTGTTCCCGTTTCAGTATTATAAAGTTCTAAATCTCCATCTTTATAGCCTATAAAGCACTTTGAATCCTCAGACCAATTGCCATGTTCCTCTTCTGCAATATTTACATCTTTTATAGCCTGAAAATTATCCTTTGTTAGATTATAATTATATACTTTAGATAAATCTTGAAAATTAAACTTAGTTCTATCAGGTGAAAGTCCTGATATTACTAGTCTAGTAGATATAAGTTTATCATTTGACTTTATAGGAGTTTTTTCAAGAGTATCCAATTTAACTTTATATACTTTACCATACATATCTTCATAGGCATTATTACTTTCATCGCTTGTCATTTTATTAGAATCTTTTGTATATTTTTTGTAAAATTCCTCCTTACTTAATCCAATTCCTGCTATGACTTCATTGTTACTTATGAATCCAAAACTTTCTGATAAACCTTGTATGTTTCCATAAGATTTTTTATCTGCTATTTCTAAAGGTTTATCATCTACTATTGAAATTTGTGAGTTATCTTCTGAAATGACCTTTGCACTGTTTGTAAAATCTTCTGCTTTAGCATTGAACATACGCTCTAAGATAAAAGTTCCTCCTATTAATACTACTGGTATTGCTATTTTTAAAATAGTTCCTCTGATATTTTTCTTCATTTAAATTCCTCCTTATACTTTAAATGATTTCGTTACATCTTCTTTGCACTTATATAATATCTGTTACCTTTTGCCATTAATTATCCTACTTATTGCCAAGTTGTAAACAAATACTAAATCACATTTGCTTTTAGAGGAATTTTTATAATAACTTTCGTGCCTTCGTTTAATTCACTATTAATATCTATAGTTCCGCTGTGCTTGTCCACTATATCCTTAACTATAACAAGTCCTAGTCCATTTCCACCTTTATCTCTAGTCATAATTTTACTTACCCTATAAAATGGCTCAAATATTTTATTTAGTTCTTCTTCAGGTATACCTTTTCCCCTATCTTTAATAACTATTTCAGCATAATCCTGCACTTTATCTAATGATACTTTTATACAAGACTTCAAATCTCCATATTTTATAGAATTATCTAAAACATTTATTATCATTCTTCTTATTTCATCACTATTCCCATGAATAAATATATTGTTTTCTAGCATAGTTTTAATTTCAATATCATATTTAGATGCCTTTAGCTTCATATCTTCGCATAAGCTAAATATAAGAGATGATAAATTTATGTCATCATTATATCGAACGCTGGATTGAACTTTGGACATATCTAAAATTTCTACCACCATATTGTGCATTCTATCTGATTCTTTTTTTATTCTTGTAGTTGTCTTTTTAAATATTTCTTCATCTTCTCTTCCCTCATCCATAAGCATTTGCGCATATCCACTTATTATAGTTAAAGGAGTTTTCATTTCATGAGTTGCATTATCAAAAAAGTATTTTCTATGTTTCTCAAGTCTTAATAAATTATCTCTATCATTTTCTATGGTTTTTATTTGTCCCTTTATTTTTTCTTGCATGAAATTAAAATTTTCTGTTAGCTCTCCTACCTCATCTGTTGTGTTTATTTTAATTGATTCATAATTTCCTAAAGCTATTTCTCTTGTTATTTCACTTAACTTTTTTATAGGGCTTATTATGCTGCTTGCTAGTGCAATAGATAGTAAAAAAGTTACTATAAAAACTATTATCATAAATAATTTTATATTATTTAAAAGTTCCTTACTCCAATTAAAAAGATGGGTGTAATCCTTTGAAAAACTTATTACTCCTAATAACTTATTGTTTAAATATAAGCTTCCAACAAACACAGCCTTATATTTATCTCCATCTTTTATAATACTATATAAAGATTTATTTTCTTTAGCTGTTTCAATAAGCTCCTCTACTTCCTTTGTGTATATATCATCTGATTTTTCCTCTCCATATTCCGTATCAAATAAAAATTCTCCCTTAGTATTATACATACTTACTCTGCCCTCAATTTTAGAGGATACTTGTAGCGCCATACTTTGAGCCTGTATTTTCATGTTTTCTTCATTTATATCTAATTTATTTTGCTTAATATAATTCGAAAGATAAAAATATATATCCCTTTGCTTATCATAAAGTTCTGATGCTATAATCTTTTCATTATTTTTAAAAGATACCTTATTTAAAAAGAAACTCAATAAATTGAAACTTATGCAAAATATTACTAAAAGTCCAATTAAAAATTTATACTTTATCGAAAACTTCACTAAGCTCTCTCCTTAATTTTATATTTCGTGATGCTAAAGCATTTTGTATCCAAGTCCAAACACTGTCTCTATTAAAGCATCGTCCTTTTCTACTCCAAGCTTTTTTCTAATTCTTTGAATGTGCACATCCACAGTTCTGCTTTCTCCTTCAAAATCAAACCCCCACACCTTTTCCAATAGCTTGTCCCGAGTAAAGACCACTTTTCTATTTTCTGCAAGTATCAAAAGTAATTCAAATTCCTTGGGCTTTAATCTCACCGCACTTTCGTTTTTATAAACCTCTCTACTATTTATAAAGATTTCAATATTATAAGGAAGTTTAATAGTTTCTTCCTTGATTTTTTCTACTGTAATTAAACCTTCCATTCGCCTTAATGCCACCTTTATTCTGACTAACACTTCCCTTATATCAAACGGCTTAGTAATATAATCATCTGCTCCAAGCTCCAGTCCTAATATTTTATCCACTATATCATTTTTAGCAGTAAGCATTATTATAGGAATTTTATATTTGCTAGATATGCTCCTGCACACATCATATCCACTTATATCAGGAAGCATTAAATCCAATAAAACTAAATCAAATTTTTTATCATTTATTAATTCCAGCGCCCTTTTCCCACATTCTGCTTCAAAAACTTCGTATCCTTCTTTCTTCAAATAATGAGTCAAAATGTCTGTTATTGCTTCTTCGTCTTCTACAACAAGTATTTTTTCCCTCATTTTCTCACCTTCTTGCCGTTATATTTAATGCTTTGCTCAAAGCAAAGCTTCCTTTAGCAGTTCAATGTGATATTCCAATGTTGATTTTTATTTATTTGTCCTTAGAAAGATTCCTAGAGTCTCTTAAATTCTTGACTAGGACGAAATAATAAAAAACAACATTGCACTAAATATCACTTTATATATTATCAACTATTTATTGCCAAGTTGTAAACATAGATATAATATTCGTTGGTATATTTACCACATAAAAAGCAAAAAATACATTTATGTTAATATACTTTGGGAGGATTTAATTATGGGAGATTTGTATTTTAGTGATAATCATTTTAATAAAACACACAAAAAAAGAAGAAAAAAATTTATATTTTTGCTTTCAATGACACTTATGATAACTTCTTTAGCATTTTTTACTTTTTCCTGTTCACCTAATTTACTTTCTAATAATAAAAATAACAAAAACACAAAAGTTGATCAGCCTCAAACTAATCCGCCAAACTTTACTGAACCCAAAGGAGCTCTATCTGTTCCTGAAGTAGTTAAAAAAGTAAGTCCTGCAGTGGTTAGTGTTTCTACAAAAAGTATCGTACGCCAGTGGGGCAGAGATTTTGGCGTTCAAGAAGGTATAGGATCCGGCTTTATAATAAATAACGAAGGATATGTACTTACAAATTATCATGTAATTTCGGGTGCTCAACAAGTGAGAATTATATTTAATGATGGCAAAGTGGTAAATGCTAAAATAATTAATTATGATTCAGCTCAAGACATAGCTGTAGTTAAAATAGATGGAAACGTAAAAGTTCCCGGAATTGTAGAACTTGGAGATTCAGATAAAGTAGAAGTTGGCGAAAGTGTAGTTGCCATAGGTAACCCTTTAGGTAAGGAATTTATAGGCACTGTAACTCGTGGAATAATTAGTGCTACAAATCGTGGTGTTGAAGTTGAAAAAGGAAGAACTCAAAGTTTTCTTCAAACGGATGCTGCTATAAATCCTGGTAACAGTGGCGGTCCCCTTATAAATACTTTAGGTCAAGTTATTGGAATAAATACTGCAAAAATTACTGAGCAAGGTGTAGAAGGAATAGGCTTTTCCATACCTATAAATACAGTAAAACAAAGGCTTACAGCGTTAACCAAACCAGTGCTTAAAATAGGTATTGGTGCCGTAGGTATAACAAATGAGATTTCTAAAAGTGAAGGTATTCCTACGGGAGTTTATGTTAAAGAAGTATCTCCTAAAAGCCCTGCTGAAAAAGCAGGTATCAAAGTAAATGATTTAATTACTAAATTTGATGGAAAAACTGTCACATCCATAGAAGAAATAAATGTCATAAAAGAAGCTCATAAAGCGGGCGATGTGGTTAAAGTTGAAATCTTGAGAAATAAAAAAAATATAACAGCAAACCTTACTTTAAGCGAGTAAATATAAAAAGTTGGCATTTTAGCCAACTTTTTTAAATTAATATTGAATTTCTTTTAATGTTAATCCCTTAGCTGGTGCTTTATTGCCTGCTTTTTCTCTGTCTTTTTCCATTAATATAGTTTCTACACTCTCTGCCATAAGTTTTCCTTCACCAACTTCTATAAGTGTTCCTGCTATAATTCTTACCATATTTAACAAAAATGAATTCCCATTTACTTCCATTTCTATTAATCCATCATTTTTGATTATATTTATGTAATTTATTGTTCTAACTGTTGATTTATTATTCTTAGCTTTTAAACTGGTAAAACTTTTAAAATCATGAGTTCCTATTAAATATTCAGCTGCCTTTTTCATTTGTTCTATATTTAATTCAACAGGTATATGATTTGTAAAATCTCTAGTAAATACATTATTATATTTATTGTTATCAATTCTATATACATAAGTTTTCGCCTTAACGTTATATCTTGCATGGAACCTGTCTTTTGCAAACCTTAGTTCCTTTATCACTATATCTTTTGGCAAATATTCTTCTAAATACTTTTCTATTTCATCTGTAGTAAGTGTACAATCAGTAAAAAAATTAGCTATATAGTTTTCTGCGTGAACTCCTGAATCAGTTCTTCCGCATCCTATAACATTTATTTCTTCTCCTGTCATCTTATTTAAAACATTTTCTATCTTTCCTTGTATGGTTTTAGCAGTGCTGTCCTTTTGATTTTGTTTCTGCCAACCATTATATCTTGTTCCATCATACTGAATTATCATTTTTATATTTCTCATACTTAATCCCCTTTTTCGATTTTCGTAACACTAGTATACCTTTAAATACTTTCTATTGCAAAACTTTATTAAATTTTTATTCTGCAGTAATTTGTGTGATATAATTAGGAAATAAATACAATATTTGTATAAATATATGCATTATATTAATAGCTAACATTAAGTTATTGAAGGAAGTGTAAAAATCATGAAAATAAGTAAGTACAATATTAAGGGAATAAATTTACTAAAAATAACAAATTTGCTAAAGGATATTTCTGATATAAATCAATATTTTAAGCAGCTTTCAGAATCATCTTTTATTTTTGCAAGTGAAACGTATTATTTTAGAATTAGTTCAGATTTATTATCTATAGTTTCTCTTAATTTTATTTCTGATAATGAATGTGAAATTGAAATAATTAGTGGTGGAGGAAAAGAAGGAATGCTATCTTTATCTTTAGGGGCTGAATCAAGCAGAATCAAGGATATATACAAACAATTAAATAAGATTTGTGAATCTAACTCATGGACTATTGAAATAGTTGAATGATAAAATTTAAAAGTAATTTTAAACGAATTAATGGGACTTCAAAGGAAGTTCCATTAAAAATATTATAGTCTGTTAAAAAATTTGTGTAAACTTCTTTAAAAAGTTTTAAATATTTTACACTCTCCTGAAAATCTTTAATTTATAATAGTGCATATAATGTAAAAAGAAATCCACTTTCGGCTTTCCTTATAAATTTGTTATCTCATCAACACTCCCACTTATTATATAGAGCTATTATACAATTTTAGTCGTCCAACAAAGAGTACATAGGATGTGTATTATTTATATTTCATACTTTTTCAATTTTTATGATTAGTTTGTATGATCTCTTTTTTTGTATATATAATTATTAATGCATCATTGACAAATATATCGCATGGTGATATATTTTATATATCATCACACGATATATTGGAGGTTGATATATTTGCATAACAATACACCTTTGACAGAAGCTTTATTTTATATCTTATTGGCTGTACGTACACCAAACCATGGATATGGTATTATTCAAGATATAAGTGAAATGACAGATAGAAGGGTAACATTAGGACCAGGAACCTTATATGGAGCTATTAATTCAATGCTTATAAAAGGATGGATTAGCTTGTATAGCGAGGATAAAGAATCTAGAAAGAAAAAGGAATACCTTATTACAAATACAGGAAAAGAAATATTTCAAAACGAAGTGAAAAGGTTAAATGAACTTATAAAAAATGCAAAAAAAATGGATGATTAGGGGGATGTGAATGCATGTTAAAATTCAAACTATATTATGACAAAGACGAAGAAGAAGATTGGTTGGAGAAAATGTGTTTAAATGGATGGGCATTCAAAAAATTCTTTCTTGGCTTTTATACTTTTGAAAAATGTGAGCCTGGAGAATACAATTATCAAATAGACTTGCTTGATAGTTGGAATGGTGAAAAAGATGACTATGCAGCTTTCATGGAGGATACAGGAGTAGAAGTCATAGCTCAATGGTGGAGATGGGTATATTTACGAAAAAAAGCATCAGATGTTCCTTTTGAAATGTATACAGATGTAGACTCAAAAATCGCTCATTACAATAAGATTAAGAACTTTTTCAAAGTTGCTCTTGTTATAGAAGTTATCTGTTTTTTTATGGAGCTTATGGTAACAATTAATACAGGTTACTATGTTTTTGGAATATTTACAGTATTACTTGCAATAATATCTTTAGCAATTTTAAAAATAGTTTGGAAATGTAAGTTGAAAATTGAACAATATAGACATGCAAAGGATATTTAATGATATAAGGAATGGAATTTATATGATACCTCATTTTCAATCCTCTCGTTGATACAATAAAAAAGAGTCTGTCAAGAAATTTGTGTAAACTTCTTTAAAAAATTTTATATATAGATATATATTTTGTTTATGGAGAGGATAAATTTTAAAGTTTATCCTCTTTTGTTTAGGTAATCATGACATATTAGTTGTAGTGTACAAGCTTGAACTGAAAAAGGGAGTAGGCTCTCGTGAGCCTACAGGCTGTGCAAGCTATATCATTCTTTCATCAAATATGTCTTCAAAATGTATCGATAGCTGCGCTAATATTTGAGACCATCCTCTTAAGTTTGGGGTCCATTTCTTAGCTACATCGTTTATATTTTAAGTCAACAATATGTAAATCTAATCTTGAAAAATATTGTATAATTCTTGATTTACATTTCTTCAACTGCAACTGTTATTTGTGTAATATAATCATTTTCATTTCTCGCAGCAACTTCGTCTATAAGATATTCCTCATAGGTGAATCCGTTCACCCTTAAGTGTTTTTTTTCAAGGAACTCTAACAGTTTATTATAAGTTTTATATGTAGTTTCATAACTTCCATGGTGATAAGCAACAGCATACATTCCCTTTAGCTTCACAGCAATTGAGGGAAGTATATTTTTATTGCTGGTTTTTGTGAAGAAATAGGAATAGTGAGTGTAGTTACCACTTATAATGTTCTCTTTACTAATCATTGTACCTATAAAAGAAATATCCTTTGGTTGAATACTGTTCATGAAGTTTTTGTATTCACACATCCACATTATATGATCCTTACTGTTTTCCTCATTCAGTAAAGTGCTACGAATCATATATTCCTCCTCCTGCTCTTCAACCATAAACTCATCACAAGGAGCATTTATTCCCTTATTTGTAAAAGAAATTGTTTCTTCTAGTAAGTACTTCATATAACCTAGCTTATTAATTTCTTTATTAATTTCAGAGATTTTTTGTTTGGATAATTCAAGCAACTGTTCAGGGGTTCTCTCATCAAGATATGTTTTTATTTCTTTTAAGGGAACCTTTAATTCTTTTAATATAAATATTATTAAAAAAACATCAATTTGATGATGGGAGTAATATCGGTATCCGTTTTCATCTGTGAAATCAGGACAAAGTAGCCCTATGTCATTATAGTGAAAAAGTGTCCTCTTATTCACACCGCAGAGCTTTGCAAATTCCCCAGTAGAAAAATAGTTCTGTAAATTTTTATTCATAATTTAACATCCCCTCTTGACTGTCTGGTTACGTTACACCTTATTATAAAATACATAGAAAACAAATGGAAGAAAGGATAATGTAATGGCGCTTATTATTGCAGCAACCATAATTGCTTTTCTGATGGTTGCCTTTCTATTAGCTAAAAGAGTTATTCCTTTGGCGAATAAAGTATCAGCAGAAGGATAATCCTTCTGCACTACAATTTAATTGGAGGGAGAAAATGTATGAATATTGAAATTAGAGAGGTTACAGAAGAGAACTTAAAAGACATTTTATCTTTGACTGTAAGTGAATCTCAAAAATCATATATAGAATCTACAAAACAATGTTTGGAAGATGCCATGGAATGCAGCTGCTACCAACCAGCAGGGCTTTATAGGGATGGAGCTTTAGTCGGATTTGCAATGTATGGACTTTTTCCACGGGAAGGTCAAAACGGGAGAGTGTGGCTTGATAGATACTTAATTGATGAACGCTTTCAAGGGCAAGGACTTGGAAGTATCATGTTAGAAGCATTAATAACACAACTTGTCAAGCTATATCATTGCGATAAAGTTTATCTAAGCCTTTATGATGACAATCAGCATGCTTTACATTTGTACCAGAAATTCGGATTTAAGTTTAATGGGGAATTGGATATTAATGAAGAAAAAGTGATGATAAAGGCATTATAATATTGAACCCATGTTAAAATCATTAGTCAGCTATTAGTAAAAATCATAATTGTTGCTTTTAATTACTTAATATCTACTCCCTTAGTTTACCAACTATAATGTTTATTCCTTAATTTCCATGTGATTTTTACTACAATAAAATAACCCCTGAGGCTATATACCTCAAGGGTTTATCAAAATATCCTATACAATTTTAGTAGTCCAATCCTCACAATTCCATATTTCTGTAACTATATCTCTATAGAATTCTGGTTCGTGAGATACTAGTAAAATTGATCCCTTATATTCCTTTAGGGCTCTCTTTAATTCATCTTTTGCGTCTACATCTAAGTGGTTGGTAGGTTCGTCTAGAATTAAAATATTAGTTTCGGTATTTAATATCTTACATAATCTAACCTTTGCAGCTTCCCCTCCAGATAGAACCATTATCTTTGATTCTAATTGCTTGGTTGTTAATCCACATTTTGCTAGAGCTGCTCTTATTTCATATTGGGTTTTACTTGGGAACTCATTCCACACTTCTTCTATACAAGTATTTGTGTTTCCTGACCTATCTTCTTGCTCAAAGTATCCAATATGCTGATAATCCCCAAGTTCTACTTCTCCAGATAGTGGCTTAACTATTCCAAGAAGACTCTTTAATAACGTTGATTTACCAAGACCATTAGCTCCAACCAAGGCTATCTTCTGTCCTCTTTCCATATAAAGATTTAATGGTTTAGTTAAGGGACTGTCATACCCTATTACTAAATCTTTAGTTTCAAATATCATCTTTCCTGAAGTTCTGGCAATTTTAAAATTAAATTCTGGCTTTGGTTTTTCTTTTACTAGCTCTATAACTTCCATTTTATCTAGTTTCTTTTGTCTTGATTTAGCCATATTTGCAGTGGCAACATTAGCCTTATTTCTTGCAACGAAGTCTTCAAGCCTTTCAATTTCCTTTTGCTGCTTTTCAAAAGCTGCTTCTAGTCTCTTTTTATTTGCTTCATACAATCTCATAAATTCATCATAATCTCCAACATATCTTGTAAGCTTTCTTTCTTCCACATGATATATTAAGTTAACTACTGAATTTAAAAATGGTATATCGTGAGATATTAGTATGAATGCATTTTCATATTTATCCAAATATCTCTTAAGCCATTCTATATGCTCTTCATCTAGGTAGTTAGTAGGCTCATCTAAAAGTAATATATCTGGATTTTGAAGTAACAACTTTGCAAGAAGGATCTTTGTTCTTTGTCCACCTGATAAATCAGCTACATCTCTATCTAATCCTAGATCTAAAAGTCCTAGCCCCTTTGCAACTTCATCTACTTTAGCATCTATTGTGTAAAATCCATTATTATCTAATAAATCTTGAATTACTGCTGTTCTCTCAAGCATTTTTTCTAATTCTTCTGGCTCTACATCACCCATTTTTTCATATAAAGAATTCATTTCTTTTTCCAAATCAAATAGATATCTAAAAGCATCTCTTAGGGCATCCCTAATACTTTCACCTTTAGTTAATGCTGCATGTTGATCCATATATCCAACTCTAACATTATTTGACCAAATTACTTTACCCTCATCTGGCATAAGTTTATTTGTTACTATATTCATAAAGGTAGACTTACCTTCTCCATTGGCACCAATTAGTCCAACATGCTCTCCTTTTAATAATCTAAAAGACACATCCTCAAATATAGCTCTATCACCAAAACCATGATTTATATTTTTAACTGTTAATATACTCATAATTTGCTCCTTTACTCTAAAAAATTCATCATATTTAGTCTAAATGGCAGAGTATTTGATGTCAAGAAGAAAATAATGCTGAAACTCCTACAAAAATAAGGAAAGATTGCAAATGTAATTTACACATTTACAATCTTTCTATATTTATTAGTTTTTAGTTACTAACTTTACTCTAGCTTACTCTATTTCTCTTAAAAGATTAGCCATTTCAATTGCAGTTACTGCTGCATCATATCCTTTATTTCCTGCTTTAGTTCCTGCTCTTTCAATTGCCTGTTCAATTGAATCTGTAGTTAATACTCCAAATATAACTGGAAGCTCAGTTTGTAATCCTACATGGGCTATTCCCTTAGTAACTTCAGAAGAAACGTAATCAAAGTGTGGTGTGTTTCCTCTAATAACTGCTCCTAAGCATATTACTGCATCATATTTTTTTGACTTTGCCATTTTATTTGCAGCTAAAGGAATTTCAAAAGCTCCTGGCACCCAGGCAATTTCTATTTCATTTTCTTCTGCTCCATGTCTTTTAAGTGCATCTAATGCTCCTCCTAAAAGTTTAGATCCTATAAATTCATTAAATCTTCCTACAACTATACCAAATTTTAATCCTTTAGCTATTAAATTTCCTTCATATGTTTTCATTTTTTCATCCTCCAACTTTCTTAATATATTTTAAATTAGATTTTATTTTATAATTATAGTCTCGTTGAAACTTAATACATGAGCTGATAATTTCTAATCACTTATCACTGCTTACTGGTCACTTGCAGCTAGTGATTATAGATTATTAAGCATATGTCCCATCTTTTCTTTCTTTGTTCTTAAGTAAAATTCGTTTCTTTCGTTATGATTCATTTGAATAGGTACTCTTTCTAATACTTCAATGCCATAGCCTGAAAGTCCTGAAAGTTTCTTAGGATTATTTGTCATAAGGTTTATCTTAGTTACTCCTAAATCAGCAAGTATCTGTGCTCCTATTCCATAATCTCTCATATCTGCTGGAAATCCTAAAGCTATATTTGCCTCTACTGTATCCATTCCCTGGTCTTGAAGAGCATAGGCCTTTAATTTATTTATAAGTCCTATTCCACGTCCTTCTTGTCTCATGTATAAAAGAATTCCTCTTCCTTCTTCAGCTATTTTCTTCATAGCTGCTGCGTACTGCTCTCCACAGTCGCATCTTCTGGAACCTAACGCATCTCCTGTTAAACATTCTGAATGAACCCTTACAAGCACAGGCTCTTCTCCACTTACATCTCCTTTAACTAGAGCTACATGGTGTTCTCCATTTAATTTATTTATATATCCATATATTTCAAAGTCACCATACTTAGTTGGCATTTTAGTTTTAACTACTCTTTCTACAAGTTTTTCGCTGTGTCTTCTATATGCAATTAAATCTGCAATGGTGATTATCTTTAAGTCATGTGTTTTTGCAAATTCCATAAGTTCAGGAGTTCTTGCCATAGTTCCATCTTCATTCATTATTTCACAAATAACCCCTGCCCCTTTAAGTCCTGCAAGTCTTGCAAGGTCCACCGCAGCTTCAGTATGTCCTGTTCTTTTTAACACTCCACCTTTTCTAGAAGCTAACGGAAATATATGTCCAGGTCTTCTAAAATCTGATTCTTTAGCTTTAGGATCTAAAGTTTTTGCTATGGTTAAAGCTCTTTCATAGGCTGAAATTCCTGTGGTGGTTTCCACTGCATCTATAGAAACTGTGAAAGCTGTTTCATGATTATCTGTATTATTTTCTACCATTGGATGTATGTTTAATTCCTTTAATCTTTCCTCTTCCATTGGCATACATATAAGTCCTCTACCGTATTTAGCCATAAAATTTATAGCCTCTCCTGTAACTTTCTCTGCTGCCATAAGAAGATCCCCTTCATTTTCACGATCTTCATCATCTATAACTATGATTATTTTTCCTTCTCTAATATCCTCTATTGCTTCCTCAATGCTATTAAATTTGTACATTTTAATTCCTCCTTAAAATCCATTTTCTCTTAAAAATTCTAGGCTTATGGATGATTTTTTTTCTTTACTTTCCTTGGCTTTTATGCCTAATAGCTTTTCTACATATTTCCCTAACACATCACACTCTAAGTTCACTATATCTCCTGGTGATTTTTTTAAAAGTATAGTTTCTTCTCCCGTATGTGGAATTATAGATACTTTAAATGCTCCTTCATCTACATAAGCCACAGTTAAACTAACTCCATCTATTGCAATTGAGCCTTTATGAACTATATATTTTAATATGTCCTCACTTGCCTTAATGGTAATCCAAAATGCATTATCTTCTTTTTCAAAATTCTCAATAATTCCTGTTCCATCTATGTGTCCACTTACTATGTGTCCACCAAATCTTCCATCAGCTTTTAATGCTCTTTCTAAGTTTACATAGCTTCCTCTTTTTAAACTTCCAAGACTGCTACTTCTTAAAGTTTCAGCCATAACATCTACTGTAAAAGTAGACTCTGTATAATCTGTAACAGTTAAACAAACACCATTTGTACTTATACTATCGCCAAGCTGTACGTCTTCTAATACCTTTTGAGCCTTTATAGTAAGTCTCGCTGACTTTGTTCCTCTTTGAATATCCTGTAATATTCCTATTTCCTCAACTAATCCAGTAAACATATCTACCCTCCTAATTCCTAGTCCCCTTTGTATAGTATCTATTTCACATATCCTTCAATTAAAATATCTTCATCAAAGGTTTTAAATGTAATATTTTGAAGGTTTATACTTTCGCTCATTAATGCCTTTCCTTTTCCACCAATTGGAGTTTTAGCACTTTGCCCTCCAATAAGTTTAGGTGCTATGTAAGCCTGCACTTTATCAACTATCCCCTGCTCTATTGCTGAATAATTTAAAGTGCTGCCTCCTTCTAAAAGTATGCTATCTACACCCATTTCTCCAAGTCTTTTCATCAAGGCTTGCAAATTTACTCTGCCGTCGATATCTTCAACTATTAAAACTTCTGCTCCCTTATCTTCTAAAAGCTGTATCTTTTCCTGAGAAGCTTTCTTAGTGGTTGCAACTATAGTTAAAGTTTCATCCTTTATGTTTATCACATTTGAATTTAGAGGTATTCTTAAATTACTATCTACAATTATTCTCTTAGGACTTCTTCCTCCGTGAGTTCTACAAGTAAGACTTGGGTTATCTTGAAACACTGTGCCTATTCCTACCATAATTCCTGAAACTTTATTTCTTAGTCTATGTACTTCTTCCCTTGCCTTTTCGCCTGTTATCCATTTTGAATCTCCAGTATACGCTGCTATTTTGCCATCTAGTGTCATAGCATATTTCATGACTACAAAAGGACTTTTAGTTGTTATATATTTTATAAATATTTCATTTAACTCTCTGGACTGCTTTTCTAAAACTCCTGTTATTACCTCAATGCCATGCTCTCTTAAAATTTCTATTCCATTTCCCGCAACTTTAGCGTTAGGGTCAAACATTCCTACTACAACTTTTTTTATATTATTTTTAATTATTGCATTTACACAAGGAGGAGTTTTCCCATAGTGGCAACAGGGTTCTAATGTTACATACATGGTACTTCCCTCCACATTTTCCTTTGCACTTGAGAATGCATTTATCTCTGCATGAGGACCACCATAATACTCATGATATCCTTCACCAATTATTTTATTATCCTTCACTATAACTGCCCCAACTAGCGGATTGGGATTTACTCTTCCTTCACCTTTTTTAGCAAGTTCAAGAGCGATCTTCATATACTTTTCATCCACAATATCACCTTCTCTGCATAATCTATATAATTTTTTGATTTCCTTACATTATTTATGCATCATTTGCAAAAGTCTTTTATTTTATTACAAACAAAAAACCCCAAGCTTTCACTCAGGGCCAAAAATCAAATAAGTTTTTTAATTTATATCTAACAAATAAAAGCTCTGAAACATAAGTTTCAGAGCTGGTAGACACTAAATTAAATTATACCATAAAAAGTTTAACTTTATAGTACAACATGCCTATCTTCTTTCATCCAGACTTTACTGTCGGCCTCGGAATTTCACCGAATCATGCCTTACGGCTCGCGGGCTTTACCGCCGGTAGGGATTCACACCCTGCCCTGAAGATAATTTATTAAGTTTTACAAATTCATTGTAAACCAGTACATTATATATGTCAATACTTAATGATTTATTTTTTCACCTTATTTAATATAGTAATACAACATTCCTCTAGATCAGTATTATTCACTTCACAATAAAAATTTCTGTCTTTAAAGTTGTACATAGGATCATAATAAGTGATCATTAATTCACTAATTACATCATCATATTCATCATTTAAAATCTTGCCTGTAAATTTTTCTATTCTAGATGCAGATATATATTTATTCATATTTTTTAAAGCTTCTATTATTTCATCTTTACTATTTTCGTTTATTAAATAATCATCTTTTATGTTTTTTACGCGATATTCTAAAGGAGCTGTTATATTAATTTGAGTTCCATTTTCAATTGCATTAAACATATACTCTGGCATAATTACCTTATCTATTCTTTTGCTCTCTCCTTCAGTAAAAACTAAGTTTGTTTTTCTCTTTGATAACTCTTCAAATACTAAAGATTCAAACATTTTTTGAGAATTTCCTGAGCCTAGTCCCACTGATCCAAGTAATGATCCTCTATGATTTGCTGCAGCTTCTAAGTCTAAGGTATCATAACCCATTTCCCTTAATTTACTTAACAAATGAGTTTTCCCTGTGCCTGTATTTCCATATAAAACAACAAATTTAATTTCTTCAAATAGCTTAGGTAGTTTATGATTTATATATTCTCTATAACCTTTATATCCCTTTGTAACTTTTACAACATCCATGCCTAGTGCAGTAAGTAACGATGCTATAGATGAGCTTCTCATGCCACCTCTAGCACAAAATATAGCTATCTTTTTCTTTTCATCATTAATTGCCTTATAACTTTCATATATTTCAGGTAACTTTTTTGAAACAATTTCTATTCCAAGCTTCTTTGCTTTATCTTGAGACTCATTTACATAAATTGTCCCTATTACTTCTCTTTCCTTATCAGTAAATAAGGGTATATTTACAGCTCCTGGTATGGTAGCTTCTTTAAATTCCTTAGGACTACGCACATCCACAAAAACCATTGGCTTTTTATTTTCTTTAAGTACTTCTTCATATTCTAATGATCTTAACATTTTCATCATCCCAACAATTAGTTTATATTTATTAAAATACTTGCCATATATAAAAAATTTAATCCATACGTACTTTATAATATCACAAACAAATAAGACATATCAAATTTACTAATTGTCTATTTCACTTTTAATCTCACAATCTATTAATTAACTCTATTTAATAGATATAAAGTATATTTTATATTATGAAGGTTATAATTTAAAAAGGTGACGTTATAAATACTGAAATTAAATTTCAATATTTATAACGTCGCCTTTTAATATTAAGAAGTTAATTTATAATGCAATTTTTTCTACCACAATCCAAATCTTTTTGTATTTTCCATCTTGTCATCTCTATGCTGAACTAAATCTATTGAGCCTAAAACTATATGTGCGAGTCCAAATCCTAAAATACCAGCACCAATTGCTGTGCTTGCTTTTTTCTTAACCATTGCAGCACCTGCTCCAGTAACTGCTGCTCCTAAAACTGTAGGAATCATTCCCTCACGCATGACTTACTCCTCCTCTTTTATCCTAAATTTTATTTAAAGAATAACATTATTATTCCACCTATAGATATATTTATCCTTAGTAAAAATAGAATAGAAAAGTAAATCCTACGACAATTACTTTATTTGTCTTTTTGTTCTTCTTCAAATTTATAGTAGCTGTTATTCCAAACATTTTTTTTAATTTTTTACATAATACAGGTGGCAATGGACACAAAAAAGATGATATTATATATTTATATAATACATGGGGAGGTTGACAAAAGATGTTTAGTAAAAACTACAAAATTGCAGATAAATCAGTTTGGCAAGGAAGAATTGATAGCGATACAAATTTTGATGCCTTTAGATGGCATCAATGGGTTGAATTTATAGATTTAAAGGATGAGAGTTTAATTCCTTTTGATGGAAAATTAGGTTTTGCTTTCATTGGCTTTTGTTGTGATGAAGGAATTAATAGAAATAAAGGCAGAACTGGTGCATCTAAAGGTCCTGAAAGTATTAGAAAGGAGCTTGCACATCTTCCTTGTTGCTTTACACAAGAAGTTAAACTTTTTGATGCTGGAGACATACTTTGTGAAAACATTTCTTTAGAAGAAAGTCAAAACTTACTTTCAAAGGCAGTAGACAAAATTTTAAGTTTAAATTTATTTCCTATAGTCTTAGGCGGAGGACATGAAACAGCTTTTGGACATTATAATGGAATATTAAATAATTTATCTAAAACTAATTCTAAACCTAATATTGGTATAATAAATTTTGATGCTCACTTTGATATTAGACCTTATCCAAATGGCAATCATTCTGGCTCAATGTTTAGGCAAATAGCCGATATTTGTGAAGACAAAAGCTTAGAATATTCCTATATGTGTCTTGGAATTCAGAAGCACAGTAACACTGTAGATTTATTTAAAACTGCTGATAGATTGGGAGTAGATTATATTTTAGCAAAGGACATTTTAAGTAGTGATGATTGGAATGTGTTTGAAAGATTGGATGAGTTTATAAAACTTAGGGATCATATTTACATAACCATATGTTCAGACGTGTTTTCTTCAGCCTTTGCACCAGGAGTTAGTGCATCTCAACCACTTGGACTTGATCCTGAAAAAGTAATAAAATTTATTAAATATATTTTAAAATCCAACAAAGTCGTAAGCTTTGATATTGCTGAAGTTTCCCCAAGATTTGATTTGGACAACACCACCGCAAATTTAGCTTCAGTAATTATTTTTTCCGTTATTAACACAATATCTCATATATGCAATTTATCACTGTAGAAATATTACGACATTTTTAATATTGAACAGATCGTATGGTATTTGCATTTAGGAAAGCGGTTCACTGCGCAAAGAAGCTCTAATATTTCTGACTTTAAACCACCTAAATTTTCTAAACTCGCTGTCGCTCAGACAGTAGAAAATTCTTTACGGTGGTTTAAAGTCAGAAATGAAGAGCTTCTAGTGCTTGTTCAATGCTTTCTACGATGCAAATTCCATACTTGTGTTCAATATTAAAAATATCACTCAAGTTCATTAACTGTATGTACCAATCCTTAAAATGAAAACATTTTTAATGTTGGGAGGAGCATAGAATTTTCATCGTAGAAGACATTGAATAAGCTTTAAAACGGCTTTATTTATAAATTTAAAATATCGTATAGAGCCTCCTACTGTCTGAGCGACAGCGAGTTTAGGAGGATTAGATATTTTAAAGTTATAAATATTAGCCGTTTTTAGCGAAATGAACGTCTTCCTAGATGAAAATTCTATGTAACCTGTTCAACATTAAAAATGTCGCGTTTTATATGAATAGTTGCATATCAGAATTTAAAGCATCCTTCAAATAATCTTGAGCTGTTATGAGCTCAAATCCTTCAATAAACTCTTCTTCTTTAAATCCCATTACTTCTACAGACATTTTACAACCGTAAAATTTTACTCCCTTCTTTATTGCCCCATTTAAAAATCTTGTTAGACTAGGAGTTTCTGTATCCTCCATCATTTTTTGAAGCATTGCCTTTCCAATTCCAGCCATATTCATTTTTGATAATGGAAGCTCTTCAGGGCCTACTGGTGTTACTGAATCAAACATTTTTTCATAGGCTGTTTTATCTTCTAAAGTCATCTTTTCAGGATCTCTTATTAAAAACAACCCCCAAAAGGCACAAAATATACTCACATCTACTCCAATATCTCTAGCTGCATTTGCAATGGTAAGAGCAGCCAAAGCTTTATCATAATCGCCACTAAAAAGAACTAAGCTTAATTTTTTGTTTTCTACATTATTATTCACTTTTAATTCCTCCTATGTATTTATTAATATATTTAGTTTAAACAAACTGTAGGTATTTATTTATATATATTTAAATTTGTCTTAGATACTAAAAATAATGTACTAAATTTAATATAATTTTAAAACGTATCCTTAAATCAGTATAAATGCTACTATTAATGTGGCTATAATTCCTACTATTACTGGAATCATATTTTTTCTAGCTAAATCAAAGGGTTTAACATCACAAATTGCTGCAACAGATACAACACTCCATGGTATAGCAGTTCCTCCTATCCAAATTGAAAGTACTTGCCCAAAAGCTGCTACCTTTGATGTATCAGTTCCAATTGCAGTATTAAAAGCATGTGCCAAGCTTCCCATAAGAGGAAGTCCTCCAAAGGCTGATCCACTTATTCCAAGTATTACAGCTACAAATCCTTGAATTATAATCACTGAAAAACTAGACAGTGTTACTTTACTGGATATATACATTGCCATATCTGTTAAAAGACCTGTAGCATTCTCTCCTAAGATTTCCTTTGCTGTATTTTCACTTCCTAAAAAGAAAAAAGCACCTATAACTATAACTGGAGCAAAAACTTTTATACCAAATACAAAGCCATCCTTTATGTATCTTGTTACTTCTCCTAAAGATTTTACTACTCCATAATTTAAAATGGATGTAACTATTAAAATTAAAATAGCAGTTCCTCCTATTAAAGCCGTAGCCCCTTGACCCTTTAGCTTAAATATGTATATAAAAATTACATCTATCAAAAATGCTATAGGAGTAGTTATTGCTATAAACTTTGGATTGTGCTTTGGCGGGTCTTTATCAATTATCACCTCTTGGATATGCTGATTCTCATCATAGCCAGCAACTTTATTGGTCTCTCTTCTCATAATAAAAAATGCAGTCCCTACAGTAAAGACACTCATGGCAATCCAAAAAGGTATGCTTTCTTTTATTATTACAGATGTATCGTTTATACCTGCAGTTTTAGCAGTTATTGCAGGTGCTCCTTGAATAAAAAAATCACTAGATAGTGCTATTCCCTTGCCAAATATAGATAAAGCAACTGCTGCCCAAATTTTAGGAAGTCCTACTTTCACAGCAGCAGGCACCATTATTGCACCAATAAACACGGTGGCAGGAGTAGGCCATATAAACCAAGAAGTTATAGTAACAGTAATTCCTAAAACAAAAAAAGCTACCACCTTATTTATCATAAATTTTCTTAAAGGATTTACAATAAGTTCATCTGCACCTATATCACTTAAAGATTTTGACATGGCATTTACCATGGAAATTATGAGGACAATTTCTATAAACTCCCTACCAGATACCAAAATAGCCTTGTAAATTATTTGTACAGCTTCCAAAAGGCTTGATGTTTCTATAAAGCCAATTATGCCAATGCCCAATATGCAAGGTATTACAACATCCCTTTTTAAAAATATAATCCCAATAATTAAAACAATTATTGCTAAATATACATAATGTATTAACCCTAATACAACCATAGTCTTCTCCTGACTTCTTATATTGAAATGCAATATACAAAATTATGTTTTGTATAAATATCTAATATTATTCCAATTAGACAATATTATTTTTATTTATATTGACAACAAAATTCAAAAATTGTAAACTTAATTTATAAATTCAGTTTACAATTGACTTTAGGAGGTTATCTTAATGAAAATTACTACAAGAGATATGATTCTTGTATCATTATTTACATCTTTAACTGCTATTGGAGCATTTATAAAGATTCCTTTAGAGCCTGCACCAATTACTCTCCAATTTTTATTTACAGCACTTTCTGGTATACTGCTTGGTCCTAAGTTAGGTGCACTTTCTGAAATTGTATATGTTATATTAGGATTATTAGGACTTCCTGTATTTACAAAACCTGGTGGATTGTCTTATATTTTTGAACCTACTTTTGGTTACCTAATAGGATATATTATTGGAGCTTATATTATAGGTAAACTATCTGAATATACAACCAAGCCAAGCTTCTTTAAACTTTTAACTGCCTGTATTTCAGGGATAATCATCATTTATATTATTGGCGTGCCTTATTTATACATTATATTAAAATATGTAACTTTAACCCCTATAACTATTACCTCTGCATTAAAGGCTGGTTTTCTAATATTTCTTCCTGGTGATTTGATTAAATGTATACTAACTGCATCTCTTGGAGTTAAGATTCTTCCTGTAATAAAAAATTATGTATTAGATCATTCTTAAATATAAAAAAAAATCAGGGATTTACTCCCTGATTTTTATACATATCCATAAAGTCCTCTTATAGAAACTTCTCCTGATATTACTTCATGAATACTTCCATCTTCATATTTTACAATAAGTTTTCCATCATCACTTAAATTTATGGCCTCTGCAATAATTACATTAGATCTATTTATTATTTTTATAGTTTTTCCTATTAATATAGAGTTTTCTCTACAAATATCTATAGAAGTTTTTATATCTTCATTATTTATAAATTCGTCATATAATTCCTCTAGGTTATTTAAAATACTTGCAACCAAAGTTTTTCTCTTAATGCCCTTACCCTCTTCAATTTTTAATGATGTTGCAATTTCCTCAATGTCCTTTGGGAAATCCTCTTTATCAATATTTACGTTTATACCTATTCCCATAACCACATAATTTATATTATTTATTTCCCCACTCATTTCAGTAAGTATTCCACAAACTTTTTTATTGTTTAATATAATATCATTAGGCCATTTTATATATGCATTTATTCCCTGCTCCTTTATAGCCTTTAACACCGCTGCAGCTCCAACTTGAGTAATTTTTGTTACATTCATTGGTTCAATATCAGGTCTTAATACGATAGACATCCATATCCCCTTAAATTTTGGAGAAACCCAGTTACGTCCAAGCCTTCCCCTTCCCATAGTTTGCTCTTCACTTATTATCACTGTTCCTTCTAAACATCCACTGCTTGCTAACTTTTTAGCTTCGTTATTAGTAGAGTCTATGGAATCAAAGTAAATTATTTGTTTACCTATGTAGTGAGTATTTAAATAAGGACTTATTTCTTCAAAAGTAAGTAAATCTGGGGATGAAATTAACTTATATCCTTTTCTAGATACAGATTCTATATTATATCCAGCTTCTTTTATTGCCTTCATATATTTCCATACAGCAGCTCTTGAAATTCCCAAAACACTGCTAATATCCTCTCCAGATATAAATTCATTTTTATTTTTTTTTAGTAAACTAATTATTTCTTCTTTCAATGTGCCGTCTCCTTATCTTTTCATCATTATATCATTTTCATTTAGAAAAAAGTATATATCATCAATGCTAAGCTTTTATTTGCTATAATATTAGTTAATACTATAATATAACTTATTTCAACATATTACCAGTGTTACATAATAACAAGATGAAGGGAGATTGTGTCTTTGAAATTACTATTTATTTCAGATATTCATGGTTCTTTATATTATTTAAATAAAGCCTTTGAATTGTGCCAAGAAGAAAATCCAAATTACATAATCATATTAGGAGATGAATTATATCACGGAGCAAGAAATCCACTACCAAAGGATTACAATCCTAAAGAAGTGGCTGAATTATTAAATTCTTATAAGGATAAGATTATTGCTATTCGTGGAAATTGCGATAGTGAAGTTGATCAAATGGTTTTAGAATATCCAATGCTAAGTGATTACTCCATAATTCTTTATAATAAAAAAAGATTATTTTTAACTCATGGTCATATTTATAATAATAATAATTTACCTAATTTAAGTAAAGGTGATGTATTAGTTTATGGTCATACCCATGTACCTCTAGCTGAAAAACATAAAAATATATTTGTGTTAAATCCTGGTTCAATAACCTTCCCAAAAGAAAATACACCTAATTCTTATGGTGTGCTTGAAAACAACGTATTTAAAATAAAAACTTTAGATGGAGAAATTTATAAGAAAATTGAGCTTAATTAATAATCCTTAGGTGTTATGAGAACAACACCTGGAAAAGTTTATATTTTGTTTATAATTAGTTTATGGAAAATAGAGATATACATTTTAAAATAAAAGTATGAAGGACCTTCATGTAAAACAAACTTAAAGGAGATGTTATTAAAAATGAAATTAAAGAAAAAAACAGCAATGTTTTTAAGCTTTGCTCTAGGAACTGTAATGTTTGCTTCTACAGCTATGGCTGAAGTAATGTCTAAAAGCGGATATGATCAATTAAAGGATTCCATGAAATACACAGCCGAAAGTCTTACCTCAGATGTTTCAAGCTATACTATGGATATGTCTTTTGTGTTAAAAGATAACGGTAATGTTCTTTCATCCGAAACTTCACTTAATAAGTATGATGTTTCAAAAAAGGCTATGGAAAGCGTATCAATGAACATTGATGGTAAAGTTAAGAGAGATAATTATTACTACAATGATAAAAATTGTTATATAAATAAAGATAGTGATCAAAATATATATTATGTAAGTGAGTATACAAGTCCTCGTGAAGGAAACACTTTTAAAAATCCTTTTAAAGAAAAAGAAGCTAGCGATGTTGAAAAAATAGCAGATGCTCTTGTAGGTAATTTAAAAGATTCTATTATTGTTACTGAAAATACAGATGGAAGCAAGGTATTATCTGGTTCTTTAAAAGAATCCCAAATACCAGCACTAATTAATGCTATAGTATCCCTTCAATCTAAAAATCAGTTTGGAAATAGAAATAATAACGAAGACAACATGCCAAAAATCACAAAGGATATTTTTGTTAAAGAGGTATCTGGGAAAATGGTAGTAAACAAAGATGGAGTGATCCAAAGTATCCTTGGAACTGGTGTACTTTCTGGTAAAGATGATAGCGGAAAAGAGCACATAATAACTTTAGAATTATTAGGAAAAGTAACAAATATTAACTCAACTATTGTTAAGAAACCTGACCTTTCTGGCAAGACTGTAGAAAAAAATATAGAAAGAGATCATAGCAAGCTAACTAATCCAGAAAAATATATCGGACAATATAAAACTGATATTTTAATAGAAAAAAATAATAAGTTTGAAAAAATAGGTGAAAAAATTATAGATGTTACTAAAGCAACTGAAACTAGCATTAGTGGAAGATATCACGAAGAATATGTAAATGGTTATGAAAGCTATGCAGCTAATAAGAAAGATTTTGAGTTTAGCGCAAAATTTGAAAAAAATAATAATCTTAACGGACCTTTTACTGCTACCTCTGCTTCTGGTGATGCTATTAAAGGCGATATATCTATCAATCCATATTCAGCAGAAATATACTTTAATATAAATGAAAATACAAGAGGAAATATGATATCTGACGGTGATTACAACCGAGTATTTAATTAATAATATTTAAAGTAACTTGCCGGTATTACTACCCGGCAGGTTATTTTAAAACTTCATTATAATAAATTTTGGGGGGATTTAAATGGACAAAGTTATTGAAATTCAAGGCCTTTCCAAGGTATATAAAAATGGACGAGGCATAACTGATATTAATCTTGATATACATAAGGGAGATATTTTTGGATTTTTAGGACCTAATGGTGCTGGTAAAACTACTGCCATGAAAATAATGGCTGGCCTCGTAAAGCCAGATAATGGTGATGTTAAAATTTTAGGCCATAGTATTTTAAATGATTTTGAAGCCGCCATGGAAAAGGTTGGCTGTATTATAGAAACCGCTGAATCCTATTCTTATTTAACAGCTTTTGAAAATTTGAAACAATTTTCAAGGTACTATAAAAACGTTGATTCTAAAAGAATTGAAGAAGTTTTAGAACTTACAGGTCTTTTAAAATACAGAAATGAAAAACCGAGAAAATTTTCTCTTGGAATGAAACAGAGGCTTGGAATTGCTGCTGCAATTTTATCAAGACCTGAGGTAGTTATTTTAGATGAGCCATTAAACGGTCTTGATGTAGAAGGTATGATTGATATGAGAAATATTATAAAAAATCTTGCAGAAGAAGAAGAAACTACATTTTTTATCTCAAGCCACCTTATCCATGATGTAGAACTTACCTGTACCCGTATTGGAGTTTTATATAATGGCAAAATGCTTAATGTAGATACAACCAAAAATATATTAAATAACTATGCTTCCCTTGAAAATTATTTTATTAGTGAGGTAGAACGAAATGGTAGGATTTAAAGCAGCTTTGATTAATGAACTTGAAAAGTTATACAAAAAGAAGAAAGTTTTAGTGGCAGCCATAGTGTCACTTATTTTCATTATATTTGGCCAATTTTCTATCCTCGGTCTTAGAAGTGGTTTTGGGGTACGAGGAGCTTCTGGTATAGATTTTCCTTTGCTTGTACTTTCTGTGGTTGTTAATACAATTCTTCCTTTATTTACAGCACTTATAACCATAGATAGTTTTTCTGGAGAATTTGCTCAAAACACTATGAAAATTGCACTTACAAGGCCAATTACTAGATTAAAGTTTTTCACTGCAAAACTAACTGCTGTAATAATGTTTGTACTAGTTAATCTTATGTTTGTAATGATTTTTTCAACTATAACAGGTATGATTTTCAACTCAAGTTCCTTTACAATACAAGGAATTATTAAAATACTTATTTCTTATTTAGTAACATTAATTCCTATGATAGTATTATCACTAGTAATTATACTTTTTACAAATATACTTAAAAGCGGAATAAGTGTATTTTTTATTTCTATTCTCATTTTTATAGTTTTTAAAGCCTTAGGAATTATTTTTTCAAGCTATTCTGCTTTGTTTTTTACAAGTATGATGGATTGGTACAAACTATGGATTATGAATGATATTTCCGTTTTAAAGATTCTTCGACAGTTTATGATGATGTTTAGTTATGCTATACTATTATTTACAGGTGCCTTCTATTTATTTGATAAAAAGGATTTTTAGGCAAATATATATTTTATAAGGTGAACTAAATGGATATAAAGAAACGTCTACTTATTTCTAATACTATAACCGTCATAACTCCATTTATAATTGCAATTTTATCAGCTTTTATATTTACACTTGTATCTTCAAAAGTTTGTAATAGAGATGTTACTTATGACAATTTTACAAAATTAATGGTTGCAAGATATCAACTTATTGATGCAGTAAAAGATGTTTCAAAATCTAATCCTGAAGCCATTGAAGACAGTAAATTTCAAAAATATTTGTATGATAAACTTTCAAATATTAAAGGAGAAATTATAATAACTAAAAATAACAATATCATATTTTCATCAAAAAACATGACTAAAATTGATATAGAAAAATCTTTAGAAGTAATAAGAAATAAATCTTTAAAAAATACGGTGCAAATTAGCGATGGTTCTTATATGGTTGACGGAGCTTCACTTGTATTTAAAGATAAGTCCATCGGAAATGTAATATTACTTTCACCAATTGAAAAAAATACAGAGGTTTTTAAAGAATTTATTATTACTCTTATAAGCGCATTTTTTATATCATTTATAGGAATTAACATATTTATGTCCTACCTTTTTTCAAAGCGAATATCAACTCCTATTTCACTGCTTAAAAAGGCTACAGCTGAAATTAGTAGAGGTGATTTAAATTTTGAAATTATAGAAAGTGGTGACAGAGAAATTAAAGAGTTATGCGCCGATTTTGAAGCCATGAGATTACAGCTAAAGGATTCTATTCGCATGAAAATGAAATATGATGATAACAGAAAAATGCTAGTTTCTAGTATATCTCATGACTTAAAAACTCCTATCACTTCCATAAAAGGATACGTAGAGGGGATTTTAGATGGTGTGGCAAATACTCCTGAGAAGCTGGAACGTTATTTGAAAACTATTTATTCAAAGTCTGAACAAATCGATGTTATGATTGATGATTTGCTTTTATGTTCAAAATTAGATTTGAATCAAATTCCCTTTAATTATGAAAAAACAGATATTGTTGAATACTTTAATTATTGCATTTTAGAAAGCGTACCAGAGCTGGAAAAATATAATATACATATTGATTTTCAAAATAATCTAAAGGATTTCCGTTATGTTATGCTTGATAGGTCAAGAATGAAGAGAGTTATAGTTAATATTATTGATAACTCTCGTAAGTATATGAATAAAGAGCACGGGCTAATAACAATAATGCTTAGGGAAACCAATTCTAGTATTATTATTGAAATAAAAGACAATGGCTCTGGTATTGATAAAAATGATGTGAGCAAAATATTTGATAGGTTTTATAGATCAGATTTAGCAAGAAGCGATGCAAAAGGCAGCGGACTAGGACTTGCCATCGCAAAACAAATTGTAGAGGGTCATAAAGGTAAAATATGGGCAATAAGCCATGAAGATGAAGGTACCAGTATAATAATATCCCTGGCAAAAACTATTTAAAATGGAGATGGCATTATGAAAAAAATTTTAATCGTTGAAGATGATTTAAGTATTGCAGAACTTCAAAAGGATTATTTAGAGCTTAATAACTTTGAAGTTACTATATGTACAGATGGTGTACAAGGTTTAAATACTCTAAAAGAAAATACTTTTGATTTATTAATACTTGATGTTATGATTCCCAAAATTGATGGCTTAAGTATTTTACGCAGTATTCAAGATTCGAAAGATATTCCTGTTTTGCTTGTTTCTGCAAAAAAAGAAGAAATTGATAAAATTAAAGGATTAAGCCTTGGAGCAGATGATTATATTACAAAACCATTTAGTCCAGGTGAATTAGTTGCTAGAGTTAAATCTCATATTCAAAATTATGAGAGGATAAGAAGTAAGTTCTCTTCGAAAGTTAAAAATGACATTATAACAATAAGAGGTTTAGAAATAATTAAGAGCTCACGACAGACATTTATAAATGGTAATGAAATAAATTTAGCTCAAAAAGAATTTGATTTACTCATTTATTTGGCTGAAAATCCAAACAGAGTATTTAGTAGAGAAGAATTATTTGAACGAATTTGGGGATTCGATGCTCTTGGGGATACTGCTACCGTTACTGTTCATATTAGAAGAATAAGAGAAAAAATAGAGTCCTCTCCTTCCAATCCTCAATATGTTGAAACTGTTTGGGGAGCCGGATACAAGCTTAGGGTTTAATTTAGAAATAGTACGACATTTTTAATGTTGAGCTGGTCGCATAGAATTTTCATCTAGGAAGGCGTTCATTTCGCTAACAACGGCTAATATTTATAAATTCAAAATAACTAAGCCTCCTAAACTCGCTGTCGCTCAGACAGTAGGAGGCTCTATACGCTATTTAAAATTTATAAATGAAGCCGTTTTAAAGCTTATTCAATGCCTTCTACGATGAAAATTTTATGCTTTTCTCAACATTAAAAATATCTTCATTTTAAGAATTAATACATAAAAATCTTTTATGGCGACAGCCTAGAAAGTTACAAGAACGTATAACAATAAATTAAATGAATATAAAACCTTAATTTATACGTTAAAGATTGGATAGTATGATGAAATGTTTTTAATAGAAAATTGTGCAATTAATACGTTACAATCTACCGATTTTTGTGATTATAGGCCCTTTGATAAGTGTTAATTTAAAGAGCTTTCGCCAGTGCTAAATTCCTTCCTTCAGTCAGTGAACTTGAGTGATATTTTTGATGTTGAATATATATTATGAGATTTGCATTGTAGAAAGCATTGAACAAGCAAATAGAAGCTCTTTATTTCTGACTTTAAAACACCGTAAAGAATTTTCTACTGTCTGAGAGACAGCGAGTTTAGAAAATTCAGGTGGTTTAAAGTCAGAAATATTAGAGCTTCTTTGCGTAGTGAACTGCTTTCCTAGATGCAAATCTCATACGGTGGATTCAACATTAAAAATATCTACACGTCTCTTTCACTTATATATCGAATTACTATAAATCCTATTACAAAAGCTATTAAAGACGTTACAATACCAATTCCTTTAGGGATACCTGGAAATACAGGTATAATAGATCCTATAACAAATCCTAAAATTAACAAATAGGTTTTGCTTGGGTACTTTTTAAGTAAATTTTCTATAGCTCTAGTAGTTGCTAAAACGCCTATAACAACCCCTATTCCTAATGGTATTAAAAAAGGCACATTTCTATTATTTACAGCATTTAGCGTAACATCATATAAATTTAATGTAAGTAACATAAAAGAGGCACTTATTCCAGGTAAAATCAAGGCTATTGAAACCACCACACCTGCTATTAAAAGAAATACTATGCTTAAAACTCCCTGTGATGTTGCCAATGTAGTAGTTGTAGCGGGATCTGAACCCATTAAAAGAACTATTACAAACCCAATCAGTAAGAATAATAAATCTCCTTTATTTTTTTTGCCCGAAGTTGATTTTTTATATAATACTGGTATTCCACCACAAATAACTCCTATAAATAAAAACCTCATTACAAATGGCTGACTCTCTAAAGCTGATTCTAATATTTTACTAAATAAAACAAGAGCTGTAAGTCCGCCTAATCCAATTTGTAGTAATAGCATAGTATGTGCTTTTATGTCTTCAAAAAAATGACTAATTGAATGAATCAAATCATCATAAATTCCAAGTATTATTGCCATAGTTCCGCCGCTGACTCCAGGAACCAATGTAGCTATACCAATAACTATCCCCTTTAAAAAATTTTTAATAAATTTCATCTCATCCTCCACTAAATTAACATATAAACTATTTTTTTAACTATTATACCATACATTCAAATGTTTTAAGTTATAATTTAACATTTTGCTCATACTTAAGAAAAATAAAAAATCACCTACAAATTCTCAAAAGAATTTACAGGTGATTTTACTTTATTATCTTAAAATATCACACTTCTCTCTAACAGGCGCTGCAGCTTCCACAATCTTCACATGCTGTTTCCACTGCTTGCATATTAAATATCTGTTCTCCTGCTGCATCAATGCTTTTAACTTCCTTTATAATGTCTTCTAAGTACTTAAATATTTTAAAAGATATTTCTTTAGCTTGTTTATAATAATCATGTGCATTTTCGTAGTTTTTACTCTGAATTGCATCCATTACTTTTTTACCACAGTTATGAAAATTCATATGAACTTTTTCGATTGCCTTCCAATTAGATATAAGCTTTGGATGTTCAACATTAATTGAATAATAAAAATGACCAAATGCACATTTGCTCCCATCTAATTGGAGAGGATATGTATTCATTTCATCTACAGATCTTCTTAAATTAACTAACCACTCTTCATGAGATTTTTTAGCTTTTTCCATATATGCAATGAAATCTTTATTATTTATTGAATTTGAACTATTTTTTAAATGAGATAACATATTTTTAACTATATCCGATAACTCAGAGTCAATTTTAGAAATTTTTGTCGCTTCATTTGAACTTTCTATAGCACTTTTATGAATCTCCTCTGTCATATTAGTAAGCTTTTCTGCATCTGCAGTTGATATTTCCATAGCCTTATTAATCTCATTTGCTGAAATACTAATTCCATTCATGGACTCATTAAGCACTTTTATATCCTTAACTGTAGAATTTAATAGTTGAACATTTTCTTGAATGGTAACCTTAACTGTATCAATTTTTTCACTCATTTTACTTGTTTCATATATTGTCTTATCCATACTACTTTTACCATCTGCTGCAGCTTGATGAATATTTGTCATAATAGATTTCATACCAGAAAGATTTACTTTTGTATCATCTGCAAGTTTTCTAATTTCTTCAGCTACAACTGCAAATCCTTTCCCATGTTCCCCTGCTCTTGCTGCTTCTATAGAAGCATTCAGTGCTAGTAGATTTGTCTTTCCTGCTATTGCTTCTACAGTTTTTACAATATCACTAACTTTGTTAGCCATCTCAACTAGATAATCTATCTTATTACTCATTATATTGGCATTACTTACAACACCTTCTTTAATATCACCAATTTCCTCCATCTGCTCAAGACCTTCAATATTGCTTTTCATAAGATTTTGTGATGAATCTGAAACACTATTAAGGGTTTTTGTTGCAATATCAATGGTTTCATTAACACCATTCATACTAGCAGTAGTTTGTTCAACGATGGCTAAATTAGATTGACTAACATCTGACATTTCTCTGGCAAAATCAATTAGCATATTAGAAATATATTTCATCTCAGAATCAAAACTGCTTATACTAGCACCTATATCAATGATTCTTTTAGCTGATTCAGCCATACTTCCTTCACTTTCAAAGAGCTTATCAAAATAATTAGCTATTTTTATATGTTTACTATACTCAACAACAGGTTTCTTAACTATTCTACCTCTCATGCGATTATCAACATATTCCATAATATCGTCTGCTTCATGGCATGGCATTATTCTTGATTTAAAAAACATAAAATTCCTCTCCCTATAAACTTTTTACTTTAATTTTAATACAATACTAACAGTAATCTAAATGTATTATAATATTTATTGGTATCCTTTATATTCTTAGCTTATTTTATCGGTTAAAGTTACTGAAATCTTTAATAAGTTATATAAATTTAATATTTTATTTACGTCATAATAAATAAAAAAACACCCCAATATTTAGGATGTCTTTTCTTCTGTATGCAAATAATTTACAACTATTGGCTTTATACTTCTTCATTCAATCTTTTCAATAGGTTAAAAAAATCTTCTTCAGTTTTTCTCTCTAAATATATATTTAGCAGTGATTGAGTAGACATTTTATTAAAACCCTTACAGCCATTATTTAATATCTCAGTTAGAATGCTAATAAAGGTTTCGTTACTTTTATCTATATCCTTAAGCATTCTATCTGCCATGTCCCTTACTAATTCTTCTTCTATGCTTTCCCTAAGTCTTTCAGTATATTTTTTCATAAACTTCTGAGTTTCTTCAGGATACGCAGAAAACTCACCAGACAAAAGTTCTTCAATCTTAATCATAATTTATCTTTAGTGAGAGAGTGTATAACAAGTACCAAACCATCACTAAAACTCACCTCTTTTCTTTTTATACTTTTTTCTGTGTATAACATATCAATAACTTTGTTGATAATTCGTCATATAAGAAAAATACAAAATATTGGTTAATCCTGTGGATATATGCAAAAAACTTTAAAATTTCGTGTCCCTATTCAAAAATAAAGGACAAGTTAGTCCTCTTGCCTCTCATCTTTTCGAAAATATATTATTTATGTATTTCCACCTTGAAACCGCTATTCGTCATTAGAACTATACTATAAGCGAGCCTTGAACAGACAAAAATGATGCCGCCTGAACCTAGTAGTTCCTTGGCGGCAAATTTTTTTCTTGAAAACAAATGAAAAGACTCTCTAAAAAAACAACTCTCCTGGTTTATAGCCGTCAGGCAATTCTTCTTCACTTAAAAATTTGAAATTGTCATCACGTAGTATTGGTAAAAATGCTTCATATGGTATCCTAGGAAACTCACAGGCATAATTACTGGCTCCAAACCACTTACCCTCTTTGCTACTCAAATTCAAATCTCTAGCAAATTTTGTATGGTTTGAGCAATCATGAACTGCTAAATCCCAGTTTTCTTCATCGGCTATTTTCATGAATTTCAGAGTTAATTCCCTACTCCAAATTGGAGATATGTAGCCATGTCTAGAAATATACATGTTTTCCCCATAATAATTGTCTATGTTATTCTCATTTAAGTGTAATTCTGCACAATTTATAAAATCAAGTTTTGTATCTAAGATTGCCTGCTTTTTCTTGAAAAATCCTTCGACAAACTCAGGAGTCATTGGAGTTTCAATACCTACATTTTTAATATATTTTTTTGCTATTCTAATATTTTCAATAACTTTGTCTGAACAATTAGAAGCACCTAGGTTGAAACGTATCTCGTCAAGACCGGCTTCACCTAATGCTTTCAATGTCTCTTCTGTAGCTAAAATACCATTTGTATATAGATGTTGATGAATTTGGGCATCATTAAATTTCTTTATAATCGAATAGTATTTTTCAATCTCCATAAATGGCTCTAAATAAACGTAGGAAATACCTGTAGGTTTCTGGTAGATGGAAAGAAGTAAATCAATATCCTTCTCATAAAATTTTGTGCCTCCGATTTCCCACATACCTTCGCCAATTGGAGGAATATTTTCTAAATCTCCATAATTATAACAGAACTTGCACTCTATGTTACATTTATTTGTTTTCCTAATTGCACTCAAACCGGTTCCCATCAGACAAGAACGACATCCTTTGGCGAATTTGCTTTCATTCCCCACAAAAAAAGTTCTATTCTCCAAAGTTTTCAAACTTCTAATTTCCGACATTAACTTATCATTTCTATGATCGATCGCTGCCTCAATTTGTGCAAAGGTAGCGTAAATGATTTCTTGTTGTTTTGTCATTGGTTCCTCATCCTCTGGCAATATTGAAAAAAATTCAAACCATATCAACGCATCTTTCTTTGAAATTTTCATAACATGTCCTCCTCTAATTAATCTTCCTGAAGACTCAATTCAAATCTTCTTGCTATGCTTTTTCACATATTCTTCTTCAAAAGACATACATGAACCAATTTAATTATATATCAATTGTATTGTTTTGTATGTAAATAGAGTTCAATTTTCAACATTATTCTTTAACATAGCCTTAAATTTTAGCACGTATGTATAACAATGGAAACAAAAACATGTCGACATTTGCTACATTGTTGACACTTTTGATCAGACTACTTACTATATTCTCTTTCTACATTAGGCTATTATATTCAAAGTAACTATCAAAATAGCATTCCAATAAAACCTGTTGGTGAACAATAATATACGATTGCGACTTAAAGAATATCATTATTATATAAGGTAGCCTTAAATACTCCTGCTTCCTCGGCTACTGTTTTAAAGTTAATCTTCTTAGTTTGCTAATCTCTTTCTCTACCTAATTCTTTAAATCTTGCCATTTTCTTTTCCATAAGGTCTAATTCTTGCTTTAAGATAGGGTAGAACTTAACCTCGGTAACGTAATTTGAGCAGTTATAGAAGAAACAGCCATCTCCATCAGAGCAGTTCCCCCTTCTAAAATTGTATAAGCATACGCCTGTCGGTAACGGATTAAAACTCATAGATTTAGATAAATTAGATATTAGTCTTAGGTACATCCCAACCTTTTATTTGACCTATCTTAATGATTTCTTCAAGTACTGAACAACGAGCATATCCTGTACTTTGAGCAACTTTTTTATCTTCTTTAAGCCATAATGCATAGTTTAAGAATATTTCTTTAGTTACCTCATTGAAACTATTAATATTATTTAAACTACAATATTCAATAAACAAAGGTAAATTACCATTTATATTATCTCTTACAGTTCTTGGTTTAACTTTTTCAAGTCTATAATAAGCATAGAGTTTTGATGTAAACCTCATATCTTTATTTGGCATGAAACTAAAATCTATTTTCTTCTGACAATCTTTTTATTATACTTTGCAGCTTAATTTATCTCAAGAATTTCAAAACCCTGTTATTAATATATTTTGTAAAAATTAACCCATTGGAAATTATATACACATCCAAATATATTGACAATCATATTTATACAATATATAATGAACATCGTTCACTAATTTAAAAATAGATTAAGGAGGAATTGTCATGTTAATGTATGCAATTATATCGATAACTTTAGCACTTGTATTTTACACTATTGGAGTATGGAGCGAAAAATTACAAGGTGAGCTAAAGAGTTGGCATCTAGGAATATTTTGGTTAGGTTTACTCTTTGATACCTTAGGAACTACAATAATGAACAAAATCGCTGGTGGAGGCTTTAATCTTAATTTTCACGGCATAACTGGTTTACTTGCAATTGTCTTGATGCTTTTTCATGCACTATGGGCAACTATTGTATTAATTAAAAATGATAAAAGAGCTAAGGTTAATTTTCATAAATTAAGTTTACTTGTATGGCTCATTTGGCTAGTTCCTTTCATATCAGGGGCAATCTTTGGTATGACAAAATAAATTATAAATTTAACGTAAGATAATCATTAATTATTATTTTTTAAAAACCCTTGACTTTTATTCTTAACTACACTATACTTATAACATAGCTTAAGGGAAACCTTAGTTAAGAATATCGCGGGATGGAGCAGTTGGTAGCTCGTCGGGCTCATAACCCGAAGGTCGTAGGTTCAAGTCCTGCTCCCGCAACCATAGAAAAAAACATCCTAATTTAGGATGTTTTTTTAATTCTTTTAATAACAATTTCTTATTTTTCTTTATATGTTTAAGATTCTGTTCTATTATGCTTCCATCCGTTATTAAAGGAATAGCTATATAAAACCTCGTTTTATTTTTCCAAACAATATTTCCACCTTCCCCTAATATTACTTTCCTAGCTCCTTCCAATGTTCATATGCTTCGCTTAATTCGGAAAATGAACTTGCTTTATCTTTTCCCTTAATTGCACCACGAAGACGTGCTAAACTAAAACTAAACTCATTAATCTCATCTCTTTCTGAACTAAATTGAACTCTTCTAACTATTTTATTCCACGCTTCATCTAATTTTTCACTATTATTATTAGCCTCTTCCCATTTTTCATCGCTAATATTTTTAGTTAAAACCTGAATAAGCTCTGGTACATTGTCATCCTTGCCAAAAGAATTCTTAAGATAATTTCCACTTAGCATTATGAGTATAAAACAAATTATTGTAACTACTGGTATAGCAACTACAAAAAATTTTCTCATTTTATTTCACCTTCCTTAGTAAGGTCCTTTGTAGTCTCCTACGTCAGTAACCTTTTTAATGCGATCTTCATACTTATCAATATATACGTTTCCTCCTGGATCTAAGGTCAAAAGAAATACCTCTGATGGATCCTTTACTCCATGTTTTTTTAGCTCCTTTAATAACCATTTTGTGTCCTTATTAAGTTGCCTTAAATTTTCTTCAATAACTACTCCTTCATAAATCATTTCTGTAGCTATTCCTGAAGGTTTTACCTTAATCTTCATATCCTTTGGTGTTAAAGGCAAATACTCCGGCTTCTTAAGAATTGAAATCTCTCCATTTGGTTCTATTATGGCATAGTCTACTTCATTTAGATTAAAGACTTCTTTGTTTCTGAGTAATTCTAAAATCTCTGCTGTCGTATATTTCACTTTCTTTAAAGCATCTTCCATTATCTTTCCATTCATTATTACAATAGTTGGCTCACCTTCTATATACTTAGCTGCATATCGCCACTTTAAAGTTATTATTTGCATTAAATATCCTAAAGCAGCCCAAGTTATAAGCCCTATCCAATGTGGCCATGCCCTACTTGATAAATCTGTAGTAAGTGTAGCTGCAACAGACCCAATTGTAATACCTAAAATATAATCAAAAAATGTCAACTGGCTTATTTGCTCTTTTCCTAAAATTTTTGTAAAAATAAGCAGAGAAAAAAATCCAATAATTGCCCTAACAAAAACAACTAATCCCTCATTCAAAGCTTTTACCTCCTTAGTTTCTACTTTTCATTTAAACTATCAATATAACTTGATAGTTTCTTTGTCTATCCATCAATACATTCTTTCATCTATCTGCATAGTATTTCCGTTTCACATGATATTTATAAATATAAAAAGCTTTTTTATACTTAGTTTATAAAAAAACCAAGTATAAAAAAGCTCTTATAATATTCACCAAAAAGCGATTAGTTCAACCAATCGCTTTTCTATATTGCTTATTTAATATACTATTTGCTCATTCCCGTATAAATAAAAATTGCATCTCTTAAAAATTCAGCTGTTCCAGGCTGCTCTTTATCATAGTATGCTGTAAATCTCTCATCATCTACATACATTTGTGCAAGACCAGCATGTGCTTCTTTACTATATTCGCTCCAATAAAATGTTAGCCATCTTTTGTGTAAGTCTGCAGCTTTTTGAGCTATATCACTTGATGGATCACCATTTTTAAAGGCTTCTGCTAATGCTGCCTTTACTTGTTCTTCAAGACTTGTCACCTCATTATATTGTTCCTCTGACATGTTCATTAACTTTGCATTTGATTTATTAATAGTATCGTCCCCATACTTTTCTCTTATTTCCTTACCATATTTCTTCTCATTATCATCAACCATCTTTTGTTTAAAGCCTTCAAATTTTTCTTTATTACTCATAATAATTCTCCCTTCTGTTAAAGCAATTGTTTTATCAACATTTGAAATTAACAAATCCAATTGCTTTCTTTTTTCAAGAAGCTTCTCACGATGTTCTCTCAGTGCTTTTGCCCCATCAAATGACGGTGAAGTTACTATATCTTTTATGCTTTCTAAACTTACACCTAATTCCCTGTAAAATAATATCTGCTGCAATCTATCAACTTCCGCTTGACCATATATACGATATCCTGATGAATTAATTCTTGCCGGCTTAAGAATTCCTATTTCATCATAATATCTAAGTGTTCTGGTGCTTATACCTGCTATTTTACTTAGTTTTTTCACTGTATATTCCATGTGCTTTCACCTCCTGACAAGATAAATATACACCTTTACGCAACGTTAATGTCAATAGCGTTTTTTTTAATATTTTACTTTTTTTAGCGATAAAAACAATAAATAAGGGCATGATACCACAAATGTATCATGCCCTTGTTTATCCTTATTAGTTACTTATTACACACTGGGTCATATCCAATCACAGTCCATATTCCTGTACTGTCTTGTCTTACGAGTCTTTCTAGATATACTCTTCTAATAGGAGTTTTATCTCCTGGCACTTCTACAATTGCTTCTTCCCCAGTGTTTTTTACTACTTTAAGATCTTCATATTTGATAGGATAATCCCCCTCAATACCTTCTGGAGAAATCTTTAAGCTTACGAAAACCTGAGCCACAAATGCTGGATCTAGCTTCCATGGTGAATGTCCTGCATCAACACTCTTCTGATCATTTTCCTCTATTTTTAAATTAACTGGAACTTTAACTTTTGGTTTATCAGAAAACTTCTCTTCTAATGATGATATCTCTATTGCTCCATTTTCTAAGTTTTTTATAGCCGATTTTGATTGCTCCAAAGAAATATCTTCATTCACTGCATATACCATGTTAGTTCTGCCAATAGATGCTACTGTATTCAATGCAATAATTACCGAAGCTGCTATAATAGAAACTATACCATAAAACCATCTTCTTAGCTTATTTAAATGCTTATTAGGCTTCCTCTCTTTATTATTCATTAGCCTATACCTCCATTATTTAATCCCTTTTAAAACATTTTTATAAAAAATATTTTAAAAGCTATAAACATCTAAAAGTGTTTTTATGTTATTGTTTATCTTATCTACATCTACAGAATTTATTATCTCATCTTTCAAGTTATATTTTTGCTTTAGTTTCAATATTCTATGCACACTTTCATTTATTCTTTTGTCTGATATTTCTCCTTTTGATACTGCATCCTTTAGAGCATTAATTACTTCTATTTCATTATTATAATCATGACCAACCAATATAATATCAGTTCCAGCATTTACTGACTTTATAGCAGCCTTACCAATATTATAATTTTTAATTATTGCTCCCATAGTCATCTCATCGGTTATTACAACACCATCAAACTTAAGATTATCTCTTAGTATATCTGTTATAATAATTTTTGACATAGAAGAAGGATTGTCTTTATCAATTTTAGGTAGAAGTATATGAGCAATCATTACTGCATCTGCGCCATTCTCTATAGCTTTAGTAAAAGGAACTAGTTCAAAGCTTTTCAATCTATTTAAATCGTTATTTACAGTTGGTAGTCCTATATGAGAATCTACTGAGGTATCACCGTGTCCTGGAAAATGCTTCACCACAGGAATAACATTTTCTGATTGTATTCCTTTCATAGTTTCAACACCTAAATTACTTACTATATCAGAATTTGCTCCAAAAGATCTACTCCCTATAACTGGATTTTTAGGATTACTATTAACATCAAGAACTGGAGAAAAGTTCATATTAAACCCAAAGGACTTTATTTCATCTGCAATAGTTCTTCCTATTTTGTTTGAAAAATCACTATTATTTATCTGTCCAACTGCTTTATTAGTAGGAAGTCTTTTAAATTCCTTAGGCATCCTTGTTACTTTTCCACCTTCTTCATCTAGAGAAAAAAATAAAGGAATATTGTTATCTGCATTTTCCTTTTTCAACGAGTTAACTAAAGCAAGTAACTGCTCAGTACTCTGTACATTTTCATCAAATATTATAAATCCTCCTACCTTATGTTCCTTTATAAGTTTTTTGGAATTATCATTTAAATTATATCCTTCAACACCTACCATAAGCATTTGCCCAATTTTCTCATCTATTGTCATTGTATTTATTTTTTCTACTATATGGTCAACTTGTTCAATAACTCTAATTATTTTAGCGTCCGCTTGAACAGGGTAAGACTCTCTTACTCCTCCTTCAAATATAATTTCTACTTTTGCTCCCTTTTTTAAATCATTTCTTTCCAATTCTTTTTTAGTATTATTATCATAAATCTTAGTTTTCTCTCCAATATTAACACTAGCCTTATCATATTCTGTATCTTGCTCATTTTTTCTCTCTACTAATATTCCTGTTGCTTTATTATTGCCATCTAATAATACTTTTGTTATTTCTCCTCTTACTCCAAGCTTTTCCTCATTAATTTCCTTATTACATCCTATCGAAGAAAAAGATAAAAGAATGCACATAAGTAATACTATTTTCTTTATCATAATCTTAACCTTCCTGTAACTTTTATTTTACTTATATATACGTGAATATAGTAAAAATATCCTTTTTATCTATTACATATAATCATAAATTCAATAACTATTATATTTTTACTCACCTTTATATTTGTTATAGTAACTTTAAAATTTATTATAAAAGTGTATACTATTGTTATGACAAATTTTTATAAGGGTGGCGTTATTGATGAAAAATATAAAAGTATTTATAACAGATTGGTGTCCTCATTGTAAGCGAGCTATTAATTGGATAGATGAAGTAAAAGAAGAAAATCCTAAATATAGAGATGTTAAAGTAGAAATAATAGATGAAGAGAAACATCCAGATATATCTAAACAGTATGATTACTATTATGTCCCTACTTATTATGTTGGAAATGTTAAGATTTATGAAGGAGGAACTACTAAAGATATTGTTGTAAAAGCTTTTGAGGAGGCTGCTAAATAAAAAATTTGAGATATTTTAATATATAGAAAAGCTATGAGTTTTTTCTCAAAACCCATAGCTTTATTATATCATATTTTTACAAATTAGTTTTCAACTGTTTTAGCTTAGCTATCACTTCATGATATTCCTTATCTAGTAATGCTACATCATCCTTCTTTGATGGCATAGATAGTCTTCCTATAACTTCTGAAAGACGATTCTGTAGTACAAGAATTTGTTTTTTAATTTCCTCTTTTTCATTATTTAAACATTTATTTTTGCTCTCTATATACTCCTTATAGTTTCCATTAAACATATTTATTTTATGATTTTCTATGGTCATTATCTGCTCTGCAACAGATTCCACAAATCTTCTATCATGAGAGACAAATAGTAACGTTCTATCATACTCCTTAAATGCATTTTCTACAACTTCAAGAGAATTTATATCCATGTAATTAGTAGGTTCATCTAATATAAGCAAATTTATATCCTGTAATAGCATTTTTTACTGCCATTATATATTTTTATCTTGCCATCCTCTACTTCCAATATCTTATTACAAAGCTTATCCAAAAAACTTCTATCATGAGATATTAACACTAATGCACCTTTATATTCACCAAACTTTTTCTCCATAAGCTCAATACCTTCTATATCCACATTACTGGTAGGCTCATCTGCAAATATCAATAAGCTGTTATTACTTAAACCATCCGCAAGCTTAAATCTGGTTTTTTCTCCCCCACTCATATTCTCATTCCAAGTATTTTGTACACCAAACCTTGAAGCCATTTCATTGCTAATTTTTCTATTTTCAGGTTCTTCTAGCTGATATATATATGAGTATCTTTCATATAGCTTAACCCATCCTTCATCTGGTTCTAATCTCTTACTTAGTATATTAATCAAAGTGGTTTTGCCTACCCCATTTACACCTACAACACCTATTCTATCCTCAGAATAAATCTTCAAATTTTCTAAATCTAACATCAATCTATCACCAAAATATTTTTTAATATTACTGCATTCCATTAATAACATAAAAAATCCCCTCCTTGTAATCTGGAGAGGATAGCGTAATAACTATGCTAAGCCCTAATTCATTCTAAATTAAATCTCAACTTATATGTAAATAACTAGAAAGGCATACTAAATATTTGATTTAGTTATGACTTCTTACTCCTCTACGTATAGTAAGAGGAGTTTTATATTATTACACATTAAGATTTAAGTAGCTAACTAAGGTTAAAATCGCATTATATGACAAACTATCAACAGTTACAGAACACTATCCACTCTCAAAATTTAATAAAATGCATGACAATAAAGCTTTATTAAAAACTTTATTTAAATTTTCATTTTACATAATTAAAAGTGAGTTATATTCTCATTTCTGCCAATACCTTGCCCTTTCTTAAAACAAAATTTGTTAATATTCAATATGATTATATAGATAAATCACATAATTGTCAACTTATGGATAATTTTTATATTTTTAATAAAGCTATCGCATCATGTACAAAATGCGTGAAAAAACAGTAAGATATAAATAATTTATGCTTTCGCTATGAAAAATAGTTACTACAACTTTAGAACATATAAGACCCAATACAATTCCTGTAATAACATCTAATGGATAATGTACATTTAAATAAACCCTAGAAAAGGCTATTAATGAAGCTAAAACAACTGCCATAATACCTAATTTATTGTCCATCATAATAAGTATACCTGATGCTGCAAATGAAGATGCGGTGTGTCCTGATGGAAAGGAATAGGTTATAGGTTTTGATATTAGCAGTTTATTTATCTTCATATGTTCAAATGGTCTTGTCCTTTTTATAATGTGCTTTATTATTCCCTCTCCAATAATAGTAACTAAAATTATGGAAGCAATTACCATATAACCTTGGATTCTGTAATTCTTATTCTTTATTAAATATACTGAAATAATTGCCCACACTATGGCGCCATTACCTAGTGCAGTAATCAATGGCATTACTTTATCAAGTACTTTACATCTAATTTTTTTACTTAATAAGTTCAACATTTTTCTATCAAAAATCTGTAAGTAAGTTATCATATAGTAATCACTTCCTTCCTGTATTTTTATTTAAACTTGAAAATATATTACTTATTATATTACATATATTAATTCTATCATAGATTTTAATAATATTTTATTTAATTATACAATATTAGTGCTGTATTTACTTAAATTCATAGTCATAATATATGGATTTAAGACCTTTTCTTTAAATTTATCGCTTGAATATTGATTAGCTTTAATAACAGCCTCTTTGGCCATATTTTCTCTCAACCTAGGGCTTTGTAAAATTTCAACTACATAATGACCAAACTCCCACGGTTTTTTATATACAAATCCATTCTTTCCTTGAATAATAATACCTTCTAAACATTCATCCCATTTACAAACTATCGGACATCCGCTACTTAATGCTTCAATGTAGGTTAATCCTTGAGTTTCACTATTTGATGCTGTAACAAAAACATCTGATATTTTATAATATTTGTAGATATCTTTAGGGTTTATCATGTCCGTAAAATAAACACTATATTCTAATCCTTCTCTTTTAACTAAGTTTTTTAAATTCTTAAGCTCTGGTCCTGCGCCTACAATTAAAAGCTTTGCACTTGTTATTTTATTAATAACTTCTTTAAAAAGAGTAATTATTTCATCTATATTTTTTTCCTTAGCTGTTCTACCAACATAAGTAATGATTTTATCTTGAGAATTGATTCCAAGTTCTGAGATAATTTTTTTCTTCTCGTCAATAGAGACATGTCTTTTAAACTTTCTTAAATCTATCCCTGTTGGAATTACATATATATGTTTATACACACCATAACTTAAAAGAACATTTTTAGTTTTTTCAGTAGGGGCTATGATAGCATCAATAGAATTTAAAAGTATCTTTGTTAACTTTGCTGCTGTGCTTTTTCTAATTATCTTTCCTCCCATCAGATATTCTAAATAATCTTCATACATGGTATGGTAAGTATGAATGTGTGGAATTCCTAGCTTACTGGAAATATATTTTGCTACAAACATTGTAGAAAACTCAGTTTGAGAATGTACAATATCAGGCCTCCATTCTATTACTTCATTTATTAGCTTATTATAAAATGGAGCCTTAATCCTTGCATCAGGATATATTCCTACCCCTAGAGACTTTAAATAATATATATCCCCTATTACCTTTTGCTCACCTGTTTGAGATAATGTCAGTATTCTCACTTCATGTTCACTATTTTTCAACTCTTCATATAAGATATTTATTGAAGTACTCACACCATTTATCATGGGAAAAAATGTATCCGTTGTTATTAAAATTTTCATATTTCCCCCTATTAAATTAAATCATGATATTTTAGTTCTAAAATCATAAAGTAACATCTTAATTTATTCAAAACTTATTTATGCCTTTATCATAGTATAGATTAATTAAAGTATAATTAATAAAAGATTAAAATTAGATTAAAATAATTATTAAGCAATTCCTAATTACTTTTCTTTTGCAAGTAGCCTTACAATGACATTTTGGTCATTAACTTTTAATGTTTGTTTATCTTACTAATCATATATTGCTAAATGCAATTCCTCAATTTTCTGCTTAACACTCACATATTTTAGGAGCAATATTAATGTTACTACATATTATAAAAGTATGTAGTTAAAACATAGGCTCTTTTTAACTTGTGTTTAATAATGTGGGGAGATTAATGATTATGAAAAAAGGAAAAAATAGACTAAAAAAATTTATGCTATGTACTATAATTTTTTTTGGTACTTTGCTTAGCATGTATTTAGCTATGTCCATATATTTTATGAATCGTTTTTATTTTGGATCCTCAGTTAATCGCATGGATATTTCAGGTAAAACTGTAGAAGACGTAGATAAACAAATCACATCTGAACTTACCTCATATACACTGCTTTTAGAAGAGCAAGGTGGTGTAAGAGAAGAAATTAAAGGGTCTGATATTGGTTTGAAATATAATCATAATTCACATGATAAAATTAAAAGTTTAAAAACTAGTCAAAATCCTTTTCAATGGATTTATAGCATTTTTAATAAGACAAACTTTCAACTGTCTGATATATCTTTATATGATGAAGAATTACTAAAAAAACGCGTAAATAATCTCTCTTGTTTTAATACGAGTAACATAATTGAACCTAAAAATGCTAGTTTTAAGTATACAGATAATGGTTATAAAATTGTAAAGGAAGTTGAAGGGAATAAAGTCAATAAAGACATTTTATATAATCATATTGGAGATGCAATTACTAAAGGAGAAACAACTTTAAATTTAAAATCATCAAACTGCTATGAAAAACCGCAGTATACTTCAAATTCTAAAGAAATCATTGCTGTTAAAAATTTATTTGATAAATATACGTCCACAAAAATTACCTATACTTTTGGTCAGAGTACAGAGATTTTAGATGGCTCTATAATAAATACTTGGCTTAATGTGGATGAAAATTTGGAAGTTATATTTGATGAAACAAAAATCAAATATTATATAGATACACTAGCAAAAACCTATGATACATTAGGTACTACAAGAAACTTTATTACATCATTAGGAAAGACAGTAAAAGTTAGTGGTGGTGACTATGGCTGGTCAATTAATAAATCCAAAGAAGTGCAGGACATAATTGCAGTTATAAAAAACGGGCAATCTATAACCAAAAAACCAATATATAAGCAAACTGCGCTATCCCACGGTATTAATGATATTGGTAATACTTATGTTGAGATTAATCTCTCAAAGCAATATTTATGGTTTTATAAAAACGGCTCTCTTATTGTAGAAGGAAGTGTAGTCACAGGAAATGTACGCAGAAATCATTCAACACCTGCAGGTACTTATAAATTAAAATACAAACAAAAAGATACAGTTTTAAGAGGAGCAGATTATGCTTCACCCGTTAGTTATTGGATGCCGTTTAATGGAGGTATTGGTATTCATGATGCAACTTGGAGATCAGCATTTGGTGGAAATATATATTTAACAAATGGTTCCCATGGCTGCATAAATGCACCCTATCAAGTAGCAAAAGCAATATTTTATAATATTGAAGCAGGAGTCCCGGTTATTTGTTATTATTAATAATAATACACTGCATCATCTATTTAATAATAAATTAATGATTATAATTCAAAAGGGCGACTGATTTTAATCAATCGCCTTTTTAGTATTATAAATATAGCAAAATAAAATAACCTATTATAGGAGAGTGTAAAACTATTTTATAATATTAAGATACGCAAGTTATTTAATTAATTCATTCATTGCAATTGCTATATTTTTTAATTCTTCAGCATTAGTAGCTATCTCTTCACTTGTAGCCGCACTCTCACTTACTGAATCACTTACTGTACTAAACATATTTATAGTATTTTGTGTTTTTTCAACTATATCAGAGTTGAAGATTACTACGTTTTCTGTTTCCTTAAGTAAGTTACTTGTTAATTTATTAATTTCATCTATGTTTTCTCCGGACAACTTTAAATCTTCGATCATACTAATTACATTAGAAACTGTTTCATTCAAAAATTTATTTCCCACACCTATTTTGTCATTATTATCTTCCATTAGTTCTTGTACCTGATTAGTCTTTTCTTTAAATTCGTTAACAATGGTACTTATATCACTTAATGACTTTTGGCTATTATCTGCAAGTCTTCTAACTTCATCTGCAACAACAGCAAATCCCCTACCTGCTTCCCCTGCCCTTGCAGCTTCAATACTAGCATTTAACGCTAATAGATTTGTCTGCTCTGAAATACTACCTATAACCGATAATATTTCATCCATTTGTCCTGATTTTTCTTCTAAAACCTTTGTAGCATTATAAGTTGTTTTTATACTCTTTATTATGCCCTCCATAATACCTAGTACACTTTTTAAAGATTCCTCATTATCATTGGAAACACTAACTAAATTTATAGAAACATCTTTAGTATCTTTCGCTTTTAAAGATACCATTTGATTTATATTTAGTAATGTTTGTAAACTATCCTTACTTTTATATGACTTATCTAACATTTCCTTTGAATCTATACTTATCTCATGACTAGTGCTAGCAATTTCTTGAATTGAGCTGGCTTCTTCTTCAATCATAGTTGATAACAAGTTACTTGATTTTAATAGTCCATTTGAAAATTCAGCTATCTTGCTAAGTAAACTTGAAATTCTATCATTTTTTTCTTTAAGCATATCTTCATTGGCTTCCACATCTTTAAGTAGCATAGAAGCAAAGAGTGTAAAAATAAAAATTCCGATAGAAATAAGTGCTATAACTATAACTCTTATAATTAATTCTCTTACAATCACCTGTTCGTCTGGTAAAATTGAAGCATTGAATTTAAATATTATAAATTGGCATAATACACCTATTATTATAGATAATATATTCATTTTATTATCTAAAAACAATGCCCCTATTATTATAAAGTAAAAAACACTTATCCATAATTCCTTTGATGGAATCATTAGTGAGATATATAGATAATTAATATATGATATTACTAATATAATTGGCTTAAACTTATTTAACTGATTCATCCAATTATCACTAGCTTTTAATATTGATTTATAAATTAATCTAAATGTTAATACCTCTAATAGCACTACTAATGTAAATATTCCAATGTAGCTCCATTTCACCTCATCATATAATCCAAAAAGCTTCATAAATGCAAATATTATTCCTGCTGCTAGGGCACTTATAGAATAGATAATTAAAACAAATTTTAGAGTTTTCTTTTGATAATTACTTACAATTCCATCATTATTAGGCATAAGTATCTCATCCCCTTTTTAAGCATTATTTGTGTATTATAAATTTATTAATAAATTTTTCTAACATTTATATAATAATGCAGTCATTATATATCCACCAGCTACTGAACAAAATATTAAAATATCATCCTTATTAAATTTTTCTTTTTTTACTCTATCATCTAAAGCCATAATAGGGCTTGTACAACCAGTATATCCATATTTATCACCAACAAATGTTGCTTTATTTAAAGAAGCTTCTAGCTTGTTTAATGTTAATTCTATATCAGATTTAGAAAACTGAGACATAAAATAATGAGAAACATCTTTTGGTTTATATTCATTTTCTTTTAATAATTCAGTTATTAATTCTGTCCATTTGTCTGAAAGAAATCCAAAATCAAATGGATTCCATTCCATTTTTTTATCATGTGCTTTAATAGTACTTGGGACATTTGATAACCCACATGCAGGAAATCTAATAGTTTCATTATATGTATCATCTGTAAATACTCTAGATCCTAATAACCCTCTTTCTTCATTCTCTTCTTTTACCTCTAATATAACAGCAGCTGCACCATCTGCAAGACATGAATAAACAACCATATCATCTTCACGTGCAAAAGGACTTATGAGCATTGATCCAATGACTAAAATTCTCTTATATTTTTTATCAGTTTTTAAATACTTTGATGCAATATCTATACCAGTAAGCATACCTACGCAATCATTGTTTACATCAAATACATTAGTAACATTATCTGCTTGTAACTTATTTTTTAGTATTAATGCACAGCATGGAGTTAAATATTCTGGAGTATCAGAAGCTGCTATTATAGCATCAACATCTAATGAAGTTAATCCAGCATTTATAAGAGCATTTTTAGCAGCTTCTAAACCCATAGTTATACTGTTTTCATTTTTTCCAGCTAAAGTCCTTGAATTTCTTCCAAGTTTTTTCATAAGTCCAATTACATGTTTTTCTGATCCATAACGCTTAAAATGATTAATATAATATTGATTTTTAACTAGTTTTTTAGGATGATAACTTCCTATTCCTCTTATATATACATTTTTAAACATAATAATCTCCTCCTTGGTTTGCTTTATTAATATTTATAAAACAAAAAAAATGCTATAGGATCCTTAATTGCAAGGACACCTTTAGCACTTTATAATAAACATTATATATAAAACATTACTTTATTAAAATACTTTGGCAACCTGGCAATCATTGGATTATCTATCCATTAGACCCATAGCTTTGCGTCCCTATTTTTCAATAGGTTTGCTATTTTCTATATTTATTTGGATTGCATTCACCTATTTTTACATAAATTTGAATACATATATATAATCGGCTTTATTTATTATTTCTTTAGCATATTTTATTATAATCTTATATAGTTACGAAAAGTAAAGTCCAACTAGGATCATTAAACTGCTCCTTTAATAGTATTATTTAATGAATCAATTTTCAAACTTTTTCATATTACAGATTAGAAGATACAGGTGTATACGTATCGTTAGAAATAAACTCTGAATCAATGAGCACTCCGTTCTCATATGTTTTTCTTATAACTTTTACTTTATAAACATTCTCATCTTGATTTATATGATTTTCAATTACATATATTTTTTTCCTTAAATTGGAATTCGAAAAAATATTAATATACAAATTTTTATTTTGAGTATGTGCCTCTATATATATTGGATAATCAAGAGTATTTGTAAACTTAAAGTCTATATTTTCCCAATCAACTGTAGCATCAAGCCCAAGTTCTACATAGGAAGAAGGTAAAGAATGATTGATTCTCTCTATATTCTGTATTCCTGTTTTTAAAATTGCATTATATAGAGTAGATGATACCTGACAAATACCTCCCCCTATTCCTGATTCAATTTTATTGTTAATTATAACAGGAGCCTCCATATATCCTCGTTCTTTTGTTCTCTCTCCTACTACCTCATTAAAACTAAAAACTTCACCTGGCATTAAAAGTGTACCATTTATAGCGTTAACACAAACGTTAATATTATTAGCTCTCATAAAAGATGATGATTTAAAACTTGTGCTAAATGAAGATATGCAAGTATTAATACCAGAAAGTTTAGACTTTGTAATTTCGGCTTCAGCCTTTTTAACATGTGCCTTTATATATATGTCACCACTTCTTCCTGTTTTAATTACATCTTCAATACATTGATAAAGTTTCTCTCTCTCAACTATAGAGCCTTTTGTATCAGCTTGTATTTGTATTGTACCTTCATTACTCATTTTTATTGTTGCATTTGCAGGGCTCTTATTGATTTCTTTCTCAATACCACTTATAAATCTCTTAATATCCTCATCATTACAAATAAGATCTAAACTATATGCCTTATTACTTCCTATCTTTACAAGCTTATGTTGTTCAATTATGCTTAAATTTTTCCCAAAGTTGAATGCTTTATCAATAGCACTATCAATACTATAACTCTTAATTAAACGAGACTTATCTACAGAGTAGATTTTATCATCAATAGTTACATACAGTTTCTTGTTACGCATATCATTTATATATTGAGTTTTAATTATATTTCTTGCTTCTTCCTTGCTTTTGCCACCTAAATCAATATCAGCTATTTTTATACCATTATAAATTAACTGGCTCCACTTCTCATTTTCTATATTTAATCCCCATATTGAACCAATTATTAAACCCAAAAAACTTGAAACAAATTGAACTATTAAAATTTTAAAGACAAAAGTAATACGATATTTTTTCTTCATCATTCCCTCATAAGTTGTCCTAAATTTGAAAGGATATTATAATGCTATTTTGAAAAAAAATTAATGATTTCACCTATTTTTTGAGATTCGTATTTAATTTCGTGTATTTGCTCTTCCAACATACTTTCATTAATTTTTATTTGTTCTTGGCAATCATTAATTAAGCTTGATAGCTTGGCTATTTCTTCTTTATATTTAGCAATACTGTCACTAGTTTGTTTATAATAACCATCCATTACCTTACCTAATAATTCTAATCTTTGTTCTCCATCAGAAAGAAGTCTGTTTAAATCCATCTTGGAAGCATCAATAATATTTATAACCGATTGCTTTACTATATCTTTGGGTAAATTTTGTGGCAAAGCATTGATTAAATTTTGCAGCATGAAAACTGTATTAATATTACTATTTTCAAGTCCATGTAAGGAATATATCTCATCTATAGTCATTTTTTCTTCATATTTATTATTATCAATTGTGGAAGATTTTTTCTCAATAACTGGTTCAATAATTTTAACTTCTTCTTTGTAATCATTAGCTTCAACATTTACAATATTATCCTCATTATTTACCACTTCATCATATTTAATATTATTTTTTAAATCTGAATTAGTACACTCTGACTTTTCTTTATTTACTTTTTCTACTAAATTGTACTTTTCTAAAATAGACATTACTTTTGACATGGTATACACTCCTTAATATTAAAACTTTACTATAGCTATATAAGTCGCCAGATAACCATTTTTCCTATTATTATACCTAACACAAACATAATTAAACAAAAAAAGATATACCGAAACTTATCTGTAAATCCATATTTTGTTCCAGATAATTTCTTTTGAAAAAATTTTAATATAATTTTACAAAAGATTAGTGAAATTAAAAAAAATACAGCTCCAATTAAGAAAAATTTTATTATCAACTATAATCACATCCATATTATATATATCGAAGTCATTTTAGTGAATTTTAATAGTTTTTAATTATTTTATTAATTTAATTATATGCCACATAATATTTCAACTAAATATATATAGTTATTTCAAATATTTATGAATTAACTGCAATACTCCGTGTAAATCTTCTATACCTATTTGACCAGGAGCTGATGCTTTTTTAGCTGCAGCAAATGTCAGTGCAGAGCCAAATATTTCCCCTGCTAAACGACTTATAGCACCCATTCCTGACATAGACATTGTTATGATAGGTCTGTCAGCATATTTTTCTGACATAATTACTGTAGCTTCTAGTAATTCCAAAACATCTAATTTGGATTTTGGCATTACTGCGATTTTAGGAATATCTGCGCCTAAATTCTGCATTTTTCTTAAACGATAAATTATATCGTCTTTAGATGGTGTCTTACCAAAATCGTGATTTGAAGCAATAACTTTTACACCTGAAGCATGTGCACTTTCAATGATATCTTTTACAATTTCGTCTCCTGTAAATGCTTCAACATCTACCATATCAACTAATCCTGTTGCTGCTACAGCTTTATTTAATTCAGCATATGTTTTAGGGTCAATTTTCTTTTCTCCACCTTCTTTATATGTACGAAAAGTAAATAATAAAGGAATATTGTTTAAAGCAGGCACTAAATCATTTAAAACATCTTTTACCTTTTCTATATCAAAAACATCATCAAACCAGTCCACACGCCATTCTACAACATCCACATGTATATTTGAAAAACTTAATGCTTCGTCTACTATTTCTTTTTTAGTTTTTGCTACTATGGGTACACAAATTTTCGGTATGCCATCACCTAGTACTATATTTTTTATCTTTACCGTATTCATCTTGGCCTCCTTAAATCTTGTAATACATATTATTATATACAATTATGTGTGGATTTTCACACTTTCTTCCTGCATCAGATATTACTTCTACTAATCTCTAATTTACATGAATCATCTCTTTTTATAAAAGCAAAAACTGCTGGGGACTTTCCAGCAGTAATTATTTATTCTATATCTAATTCATCAATATCAATTCCATTTAAAATTTCTTTAAGTTCTTTTAGTTCTTCTTTATTTAATGTAATTCCCTTTCCCATTTTCTCATGATTTTCATCCCATTCACGAATATCTACCTTTGGCTTTTTCTTATTCCAAGTCATCACATTGACTTCTCTTTTCCAGCCCTTTGTACTTTCTGATATAACTCCTAAATTTTGTTTAATATCAAATTTAAAATCTGCCACTATTAACACTCCTCTTAAGTTATTATTTGCTGAACTCTTCCAACTATCCCATCTTCAAGCATAACCTTAATTCCATGATGATGATTTGGCGAATTGGTAAGTATTCTCTTAACTGTCCCTTCAGTTAGTTTACCTGTGCGTTGATCTTGCTTTTGTACAACAAAAACCTTTGATCCTATTTTTATATTTGATCTATTAGTTCCATCCATAATTTTGTTCCCTCATATTCTTTGTAGTCTTTTCTTATTTATACCGCTATTCATTATATCATAGTTATTAAGTAATAGTATCCTTAGTGTGTAACTTTCTCCAAATAAAAGCCTTTGAAAATTCAAGGACTTAGCTTCTTACCACTATTATCTTTTATTTATACAGCGAATAATAGGCTCAATAGCCTTTTTGTCTGTCCAATCAACTGCATTGTCATAACAATCTAATAATCCTTTAATATATTATATTTGTTCTACCTATAACAATATGCTCATACAACTATTTTAAAGAATCTGATCTTGTTTTTTTAAAAAATTATAAAGTATAACTGAGCTAATGGAACATAACATTGCACAAATTCCTACAAAGGCATATCCAGCCTTCATCCCTATTATAAGTCCGTTTTCTACACCATATATATCTGTGAAAATATTTTTAAATAATTCTATAATACCGCCTACTAAAAAATTTCCTATAACACTTCCTATTCCCATAAGTGTTACCGTGAAGGTAACAGCTGTGCTACTATTCTTGGAATATCGCTTTGATAAAAGAGCCATTACTGTAGGATAAATCGGTGCTATACCTGCCCCTGCAAGGGCAAGTAAAATCGCAGCAGATTGTCCAATAATTATTCCCATAAGAGTAAGAAGTCCTGCTCCTCCCGAAAAAATTATAAGTGATTTTGTAAAACCAATCTTATCTGTAAATGGTCCAAGTAGTAGTCTTGAAAGCGTAAATGTAAAAAAGAATGCTGAAAGTAACCCTGATGCAGCTTTTATATCCCATTTATAAACTTTTTCAAGGAAATTAACTAACCAACCACCAACAGCAAGCTCTGAAATTACTCCAAATGAAAGAATGATTACTAACATCCATGCAGCAGGATCCTTTGCATATTCTTTAATTGATATACTTTCTTCTTCTTGAGTATAATCCTCAGGGAACTTTGGAAGTAAAGCTATTATCAATGGTACTATTGATAAGGATAACATTATTAAATACATTTCATGCCAACTAAAACTTTTACCTAAAGCGTTTATTTTCATAAGCCCAGTAGCAATGATCGGTGCTATAGTTGAGCTTAACCCATAGAAAAAATGAGCTAAATTCATCATCATACCAGCGTTTTTAGTAAAAACCTTTACCGATAATATTCCAAGAGCTATTTCTAGTATTCCATTACCTATATACATTAAGAAATAAGCTGCTGACAGCGTAGTATAATTTACTGATAAAAATATTAAAACTCCTGAAAGAGCCATAGTTCCAAAAGCAAATAAATTAGAAAATCTTATTCCGAATTTTTTTGTAAGCATGCCAGTAAAACTACACGCAAGAAGATATCCTAATGAATTAAGCGCTAGAAGTAATCCTATCTGCATTTCATTAAGGCCAAAATCTACTTGTATACGTGGAATAGCTGGCCCCTTTATATTTTCTGAAAATCCAAATACTAGATAGCCAGTAAATACTAAGGCCAGTAAAATATAATAATTTTTATTATAAAATTTATTTTTATTAGACTCCAAAACTTTTCCCTCAATTCATTTCCTTTATGTTAAAGATAGTATAATAGCACTTGCCAGGTGCCTGGCACCTGGCAAGTTATTTTTTACTACCGCAAATTGGACAATTTTGAATGCATAAGGGCAACTCAAGAGAACTGTTATTCATTAATTCCTCATTGGATAAAACTTCTCTTGTTGGTCCATCGGCAATAACAGTTCCTTCACTAATTATTATTGTTCTTTCACAAGTTTCCCAAATCATGTCCATATCATGCGTTGCAATAATCTTTGTATGTGTAAACTCTTTTAAAAGAGATATTAATCTTCTCCTTGATTTTGGATCTAATGCTGCTGTTGGTTCATCCATTATAAGGATATCTGGCTCCATGGATAGTACAGTTGCTATTGCCGCCGCACGCTTTTCTCCTCCAGACAACTTATAAGGTGGTCTATCTTTAAGGTGTGATATTCCAACGGTTTCAAGAGCTTTCATGACTCTTTTATGTACTTCTTTTTCATCTAATTTATAATTACGTGGTCCAAATGCCACATCTTCATATACTGATGGCATGAAAAGTTGATTATCAGCATCTTGAAGTACTAACCCTATTTTTTCACGGATTAAGGGCAAGGTTTTCTTACATATCATAGTATCGCCAATATAGACTTGACCATTTATTGGAAAAATAATTCCTAATAGTAAATTTAAAAGAGTTGATTTACCCGCTCCATTTGCTCCTACAATTCCAACAGATTCTCCTCGACTTATTTTAAATGTAATTCCATTTAGTGCTTTTTTCCCATCGGGGTAGGAATAGTATACATCCTTACAATCTATAAAATCATGGCTCATGTTATCACTCCCATTATAATCTTTCCTAATACTTCTGGAATATTAAAAAATCTTGCTATTAAAAAAAATGTCACCCATAAAAATAAATATGCTATAGAGCCAATTGATAGTCTGCTATCTGCAGAAAAAAAATATTCTCCATTAAATCCCCTTAATATCATTGCATCATATACTCTATTTGCCCTATCAAAGGCTCGTAATAATATTTGACCTAAAAGCGATCCTGAGACTTTAAAAGACACGCCTTTCCGCCTTGGCGCCCTTAGATGATACGCTTTTATAACTTGTGCTGTTTCTTCTAATAATACAGAAATATATCTATAAGTTAAAACAAATTGAGTGACAAAAATTTTTGGTATAAATAGTTTTCTTAATACTAAGGCTATTTTTTCAATTCCAGTTGTAGCTATTAGAAGCAATCCTGCCAAAACTGTTAAACTACACTTTATCATCAATGATGCAAAGGAAATCCATCCACCAGAAATATAAATTTCTGATATTATAATATAAGTTTTTGTATCAAATACTGGATTAAATATGCCAATTCCTATAACAAAAGGTAAAACAATAAGAGACTTTTTAAATATTGGGGAAAATGGTACTTCAGATAAAATAAAAATTATGATTGGATAAAAAACATATGGTAGTAATCCTATAATATTATATTTCCCAAAGGACAATACTACTACTAAATATATTATTGTCACAAGTAATTTTATACTAGGATTTATTTTATGGATTATTGTGTTCTTAGTAGCTAATTCATCCAAAAAATGAATATTATAAATCGATTCAGTTATATTTGCCATATCATAGATCATCCCTTAAGCAAAAATATTGGCGAGGTTACTCCCCTCGCCACCTGTAAATTTATATTGATGTTGCTTTTCTTTTCTTACGTCTGAAAAAAGTAATAATAAATCCAGTTAAGGTAGCAAGAACTAAAGTCATAATTCCGCCTAAAATACCCGATACACTCGTTTGTGCATTAACAACTTGTGCTGCTTCTTTCTTCTCTTCATTTCCATCTTTATCTATGACTTCTGAAGTCTTAAAACTGTAATCAGGTAAAAAGGCCACTTTATTTTGTATTTCAGAAAGTTTTGCATGAACACTTCCTTCAGCGTTTAGTTCTGATGTACCTGCTGTCTTAATCATTGCCCATTCTAATCCATCTGGATTGCTAGAAGCAAATGATGAAAGAACACCACCTACTATTATAACACTTGTTATTATCACAATAAAAATCTTTTTTATTGAAACATTACCTAAAGGCTCTTTTAAAGAAGATTTTTCAATAATTTCAGGACGTGCTTTCCAAACAAATGAAACTACCGCTGCCGTTACAAGTCCCTCCACAATTCCAATAGCAAGATGAATAGGCTGCATTAAAAGAACAAATGTACCAAAAGGCAACTCGGTTTTTCCTGAAAACAGTGTTTCAAGAACAACACTGAAAGCTCCCATCTGAAGTCCAATTATTGCCGCAATTATAGATGCACTATAAATTCTTTTAGTGTTATATCCTTTTTTCATAATCATTTTATAAACTAATGGATATACAATAAAACATGTATAGAATCCAAGATTAAATACATTAGCACCAAAAGCTAGTAATCCTCCATCAGCAAAGAAAAGTGCTTGGATTAGAAGTACTGATGCCATTGTTAAAAAGCCAGCATGGGGTCCAAGTAAAATGGCAAGAAGTAATCCTCCGCCAATATGTCCACTTGATCCAGTGCCTGGAATTGAAAAATTGATCATTTGAGCTGCAAAAACAAAAGCTCCCATAACACCCATTAAAGGTACTTTTTTATCATCTAATTCATTTTGTACTTTTTTTATTGAATATGTAGCAATACCAGCTGTTGCACTAAACATTGTTCCACCAACAATTGGTGAAATCAAGGCATCTGCCATATGCATATCATCACACCCCTAATAAAATAATAACTCATAAAGGGCAACTTTAATCGCAACCCTCTATGAGTTTTATTCCTGTATATACAAGTTGTCCGAATAAACTTTCATAACTTTAATTGTAAATAATTGTATCATATTTTTTTACAATTGTCAATTTTCACTTTTATCTTATAATGATTTATATATGTTTATCTTAGTCTTATATATTTCCACTTTCCTGTTTTAAACCTTATATAAACAAATAGCCATCTTACAAATTGATCTACAAATACTGCTATCCACGCTCCTGTTAAACCATATCCATATATATTCACAAATATATGTGCAAGTGCAACTCTAATTAATATTGCTCCGAAAAATGTAGCTATTAAAGGCCAAAATGTATCTCCTGCTCCTCTTAGTCCTCCTGCTAATATAAGCTGAGATGACTGAAATGGTTGAACTAGTGCTATTATTTTTAAAGCTATAGATGACTTTTGTATAATCTCCGGATCATTTGAATATAATCCTACAAGCTGAGGCCCAAAGAAAAAGAATATTATAGCCATAAAAGTAGATATCATGGATCCAATTCTTCGTGTTTCCTTTGCATAATCTTCAGCCTTGGAAGGTTCGTTAGTTCCAAGGCTTCTACCTACTAATGATGAAGCTGCTATCCCAAAAGCCTGACCTGGTTGAAAGGAAAGACTTAATATATTTAGTGATATTTGATGTGCTGCATAAACAACTGTTCCAAGTCCTGCAACTATTTTCACAAACAAAAGTATACCTATCCTTAAAGCCATCTGTTCTAAGGAGGCAGGTACACCTATCTTTACTAAATTATATATAATATTTTTATTAAATTTAAAAGATTTATTTAAATTAAGTTTAATAATACTTTTACCTTTTATAACATACCTAAATAAAAGTATACTTGCAACCACATTGGATATAGCAGTAGATATTCCTGCTCCAGTAATGCCAAGGCTTGGAAATCCAAAAAGACCATATATAAGAAGTGCATTACCAATAACATTTAAAAAGTTTGCTTTAAGGTTTATCTTCATAGGTATTTTAGTTTCACCAATTCCTCGAAGCGCCGCTGATATAGACATACTGAATGATTGAAATATAAAACCTATCATAATAATTTTAAAATAAGTTTTGCCTACTTCTAAAGTGTCCGATTGTGCTCCCATGAACTTCATAATAGGCTCAGTAAACATTATTCCCATTAATGATAGAGGTATTGCTAACATTATCAAACTTAATAGTATTACATGCTTTAATGTAGTTTCTATTTTTTCATTCTTACCAGCACCTAGGTACCTAGCTACCATTGCTGTACCGCCTACATTTAACGCTTGAACAAGAGATAATCCTATAAATAAGGGTTGGTTTGTTATACCTACAGCTGCAACTGAAGCTGCTGCCATTGAATTATTATTAATTCTTCCGAGCATTATCATGTCTATCATACTAAAAAGTGATCCTAAAAGAAGCTCTACAAGAACAGGCCAGGCAATATTAATAACATCAGCTCTTGTAGAATTTTTCAGAAACATAAACAATTTATTTTTTTAGAATTTTTACATTCCAAGTCAGTCATTATCATTCTTCTTTCTATAATATTTTATCTATACAATTTTTATTTTACATCACACCATTGCCATTTAGAAGCATATTTTCATATTGTTAACAAATAAAAAGCACCCCGTCCATTTAATTTAGGATGAAGGGTGCATTTTTTATTATTTAAGTTTTTCTAGTTTACTCCAAAAATCTGGATTCTTCTTTTTAATATTTAGTATTTTAAAGTTTTCTTTATTTACAAAAGCCTGAATGGTTTTTCCTTCTGCAATAAGTTTATCATCTACTTCTCTTATAACCCTGTATTGTAAAGCTACCTTAATTGGAGTTAATTCCTCTAAAGTAGTTTCAATTATAAGGTTATCAGCATATTTTGCTCCTTGAAGGTATTTACATTGAGTTTCAATAAGCGGCATCATTATGCCCATATCTTCTATATCCTTATAAGAAATACCTGATCCAATAATAAAGTCTTCTCTTGCAGTTTCAAAATATACATAATAATTAGAGTGGTGTACAATTCCCATTTGATCTGTTTCAGCATATCTCACCTTTAGTTTTGTTGTGCTCTTATACATAAAGACTATCATTCCCTTCTCTGGCTTGTAAGGCTCTATATCTCTTTCTTAAATATTTATTTTTGCCCCTTAACTCTTTTATTAAACCTCTACCATATCATTTATATCATTATCATTTATATCATTATTTAAAATCTCCATAAATTCTTCACCTGATATGGTTTCTTTCTCCCACAAATATTTTGCCAATTCATTAAGCTTATCTTTATTTTCATTTAAAATATCACTTGCTTTTTTATAAGCTTCTTTGATTATTTTTAAAACTTCTGCATCTACCTTTGCTGCTGTTTCAGCAGAGCAAGCAAGAGATGCATCCCCTCCAAGATATTGATTTGATACAGTTTCTAGCGCCATCATGCTGAAGTCTTCACTCATACCATAACGTGTAACCATTGCTCTAGCTATTCTTGTTGCTTGTTCAATATCATTGGAAGCACCTGTGGTAATGGAATTGAATATAACTTCCTCTGCAGCACGTCCGCCAGTAAAAGTAGTAATTTTATTAAGCATTTCTTCCTTGGACATTAAAACACGTTCGCCCTCTTCCACCTGCATAGTATATCCAAGTGCACCAGAGGTTCTAGGAATAATGGTAATTTTATGAACAGGTGCAGTATTTTTTTGCTTTGCAGCAACTAAAGCGTGACCAATTTCATGATAAGCAACAATAAGTTTTTCTTTTGTTGGAACAACAGCACCCTTACGCTGATATCCTGCAATAACTGTTTCAATAGATTCATCAAAATCAGATTGATTTACTTCCATTCGATTACTTCTTACCGCTCTTAAGGCCGCCTCATTTGCAATGTTTGCAAGTTCTGCACCTGATGCTCCAGAAGTTGCTCTTGCTACTTTATTATAATCAATATTTGTATCTACTTTAATTTTTTTAGTATGCACCTTTAAGATTTCCTCACGTCCCTTTAAATCAGGAAGTTCTACTGGGACACGTCTATCAAATCTACCAGGTCTTAAAAGAGCCTTATCTAATATTTCAGGACGATTGGTTGCAGCAAGAATTACAACTCCCTTGCCCCCATCAAATCCATCCATTTCGGTTAATAATTGATTCAGTGTTTGTTCTCTTTCGTCATTTCCAGTCATACCAGAATTGTCACGTTTTTTCCCAATAGCATCAATTTCATCTATGAATACAATACAAGGAGCTTTTTCCTGTGCCTGTTTAAATAAATCTCGCACTCTTGCTGCACCCATACCTACAAACATCTCAACAAATTCAGAACCTGAAATAGAGAAAAATGGTACCTTAGCTTCTCCAGCAACAGCCTGAGCTAGTAGTGTTTTACCAGTACCTGGAGGACCAACGAGCAACGCTCCCTTTGGAAGTCGTGCTCCAATTTCTTTGTATTTATCAGGTCTATGCAGGAAATCTACAATTTCAGTAAGTGCTTCTTTTGCCTCATCCTGGCCTGCAACATCCACAAATGTCTTACCTGTTTGTGCAGCAACATACACTTTGGCATTACTTTTTCCAAAACTCATTCTGTTCCCCATGGTGCCCATTTTCTTTTGCATGATCCTTCCAAGTAGCTGCCCCATTCCTATGAAAAAAAGCATTGGTAAAATCCAATTCATTAGAAAATTATTAAGTGGAGAATTTTCTTTAGGAATTACTTTGGAAAACTTAACTCCAGAAGTTTTCAAGCTATTCACAAGATTAGGATCATCTAATTTTCCTGTAACATATATAGTTTCTTTTCCATCAACATTAGAACTAAATGTAATCTTTGTATCCTGTATTTCAACAGTATTTATTTTCTTTTCATTTACCATTTTTAAAAATGTTCCATAATCAACTTCAACAATACGTTGTTTTTGAAGACTAGGCATTAAAAATGCATTAAGCATCATAATACCTATAAATGCTATGATATAATAATAAAATAATGGATTTTTAGGTTTTTTTATATTTTTCATTTTTATTAATGCTCCTTATCTTATTTATTTTCTTATAAACTTATATCCAAATCATTTATCTGCTGTAATAAAAAATTTAATTTTTGTAGCCCTTGAATAATGTCATTTATATTTTCTGTAGATTCGTTTTTTAAGCAAACGTTAAACTTTTTTGTAAGCAAAGCTTCGATATCTAAAATAGCATTTTCTCCTTTTTCAGATAAATGAACTTTTACAACTCTTTCATCACTCTTATCTCGAACACGGTTTAAAAATCCTTCTTTTTCTAACTTTCTACACATGGCTGAAATATTTGCTCCCGCTACACATAAGCTCTTTCCTAAACTTCCAATTGTTTGTTCTTGCTCTCTAACATCTTTAAGTATTCTTACCTGCATAGAAGTCAATCCATATTTATCATACATAGGACGGAAAACACTATCCTTTTTTAATGATATATCTCTAAACAAATTCCAGATGGTATTATTAAAATCCATAACCTCCATATTCTATTCCTCCAAACTTTTTGTAAACATTCACTATATTATATATACAATATAAATAATATGTTTTATAATTTATATTGTCAATATACAGGATAATTAATTAATAAATTAGTAATAAATATTTATTAAAGTTTTTATCTATAGTATAAATTATAATTCAAAAGGAAGTCATATTTATGAAAAAATTATTAAGATTACTTTTTAGCAGAGCAGTTTTAGTAGGGTGTGCTATTCTTATTCAGGTTTTTACTCTTGTTATTATGATCTGGAAATTTGGAAATTATTTTATTTATTTTAATACTGTTAGCTCTTTACTCAGTGCAATTGCAGTGTTATGGATTGTAAATAATAATAGGAACCCTGCATATAAGATAGCATGGATAATTCCCATTATGTTATTTCCTATTTTTGGTGGCCTTTTTTATCTAATGTTTGGAAGAAGCCAACTTAGTAAGCGTAATAAACGAAAAATGAAATACATTTATAATACAATGTCTCCTGCTTTAAATCAAGATGAAAATATCATAACTGAAATTGCGCTTCAAGATAAAAATGCTGCTGGTCAAGCACTTTATGTAGAGAAATATTCCTCATGTCCTATATATAGAAATTCATTTTCTGAATATTTAACACCTGGGGAAGTAAAATTTGAAAGATTAAAGGAAGAATTAAAAAAGGCACAGAAATATATATTTTTAGAATATTTTATTATTGAAGAAGGAGTTATGTGGAATTCTATTTTAGATATTCTCACCGAAAAAGTAAACCAAGGTGTAGATGTTCGTGTGATTTATGATGATTTTGGATGTTTAACAAAACTTCCATATAAATATGACAAGCATCTCAAGAAGTTAGGAATCAAGTGCTGTGCGTTTAATCCTCTTATTCCTGTTCTTTCAATAAGAATAAACAATCGCGATCATCGTAAAATTGCTGTAATTGATGGACATACAGCCTTTACAGGTGGAATTAATCTTGCAGATGAATATATAAACGCCTGCGAAAAATATGGACACTGGAAGGATTCTGCCATTATGATTCAAGGTGAAGCAGTTTGGAACTTTACAGTTATGTTTCTTTCTTTATGGAACTATTTAAATAATACAGATGAAGGTTATGAAAAATATAAGCCTTTATCATATACTCAAAATGAGCTTGAAAAGGATGGTTACATACTTCCTTTTGCTGATACTCCCTTAGATGGAGAAGCTTTAGGTGAATCTGTATATATGAACTTAATTAATAGTGCAAAGGATTATATATATATATATACTCCTTATTTAATTCTTGACCATGAAATGACTGTTGCCCTATCTTTGGCAGCAAAACGTGGAATTGATGTTAGAATTGTAACCCCTTTCATTCCCGACAAAATCTATGTTCATGCAGTAACCCGTTCATATTATAGGCCTTTAATTGAAAGCGGTGTGAAAATTTATGAATACACCCCTGGTTTCATTCATGCTAAGTCCATTGTAGTAGACGATGATTTTGCTGTAATAGGTACTATTAATCTTGACTATAGAAGTCTTTATCTTCACTTTGAATGTGCAGTATTGATGTACAAAACAAGGAGCGTTTTTGAAATTAAAGATGATTTTATTGATACACTAAAGAAATGCAAAATTATTAATTTAGATGAATATAAAAATATACCATGGTATAAAAAATTTATCTTATTAATTTTACGTGTATTTGCTCCATTAATGTAAAAAATTATGGCATTTTAATATTGTTGAATCCAAGTATGGGATTTGCATGATTAATGAAACATCTCAGTAGCCTGAGATGTGCTGATTTATAACGAAATCATAGATTTCTATAAATCATACAGCCGTTCACTACGCAAAAAAGCTCTAATATTTCTGAATTTAAACACCTAAGCCTCCTAAACTCACTGTCGCTCAGACAATAGAAGGCTCTTAACGGTGTCTTAAATTCAGAAATAAAGAGCTTTTAGTGCTTGTTCAATGCTTTCTACAATGCAAATCCTATACTTATATATTCAACATTAAAAATATCACTCAAACTGCTGAATGATGGAATTTCGCTTTAGCGAAATTCCTTAATTACTTCATCAATTTGCAGATATTATTTGTAAATTCTACTGGGTCACTTATAGATAATCCATCAATAAGAAGTGCTTGATTATATAGTACACTTGTGTATAAGTTAAGTTTATCTTTATCATTTTCATAAGCATCTTTTAATGATTTAAACACATCGTGATTTATGTTTATTTCTAAAACTTTGTCTGCTTTCACATTTTCATTATTTGGCATGGAATTTAATATTTTTTCCATTTCTATTGTAAGTTCACCTTGGCTAGAAAGACATACAGGATGATTTTTTAATCTCTTTGATGCCTTAACACTAGCTACTTTATCTGATAAAATATTTTTCATATGTTCAAATATTTCTTTAGTTTCTTTATCATCTACATTTAAAGAATTATCATTTTCTTCTGCTTCTATACCTAAGTCACCACTGGATACAGACTTAAATTCTTTATCTTTGTAACTCATTATCATTCTTACCGCAAATTCATCTATGTCATCGGTAAAGTATAAGATTTCATATCCCTTATCCGATACAAGTTCTGCTTGGGGTAACTTTTCAATTCTTTCAACTGATTCTCCTGCAGCATAATAAATATATTTTTGCTCTTCAGGCATTCTAGAAACATATTCACCTAAAGTTACCATCTTTTTCTCTTTTGATGAATAAAACATTAATAAGTCCTGTAATACATCTTTATTACTTCCAAAGTCACTGTATACACCGTACTTTAGCTGTCTTCCAAAGGACTTATAAAACTCTTCATATTTATCTCTTTGATTTTTTAGCATATTTTCTAATTCGCTTTTTATTTTAGACTTAATATTCTTAGCAATAAGCTTTAATTGTCTATCATGCTGAAGCATTTCTCTAGATATATTAAGAGATAAATCTTCAGAATCCACCATACCTTTTACAAAGCTAAAATAATCTGGTAATAAATCTGCACACTTATTCATAATCATAACGCCATTTGAATATAGCTCTAAGCCTTTTTCATATTCTCTTGTATAAAAATCATATGGCATTTTTTCTGGAATAAATAAAATTGCATTATAGCTTACTGTTCCTTCAGCTTTAATATGAATATGTTTTAATGGTTTATCAAAGCCATAGTGCTTTTCAGCATAAAAATTGCTATAATCTTCATCTGTAAGTTCATTTTTATTCTTTTTCCATATAGGAATCATACTATTTACAACTTGTTCCTCTGTATACTCTTCGTATTCTTTTTCGCTGCCTTCTTTAAGTCTACTTTTAGTTACGTTCATTTTAATAGGATATCTGATAAAATCAGAGTATTTCTTAATAATAGATTTTAATCTGTGTTCTTCTAAGTATTCATCAAAGTTTTCATCTTCTGTATTTTCTTTTATCCTAAGTATAATTTCTGTACCAACTGAATCTTTCTCACATTGTTCAATAGTATAACCTTCTGCACCTCTGGATTCCCATTTATAAGCTGTATCACTCCCAAAAGCTCTACTAATAACAGTAACAGTATCTGCTACCATAAATGCAGAATAAAATCCTACACCAAATTGACCAATTATGTCATAGCCATCTTTAAGTTCATTTTCTTTTTTAAATGCTAGGGATCCACTTTTTGCTATAACCCCAAGATTTTCTTCAAGTTCTTCTTTTGTCATTCCTATACCAGTGTCAGAGATCTTTAATATTCTATTTTCCTTGTCCATAACTAATTTAATATAGTAGTTATCATTTTCAAATGTTAAAGACTCATCTGTTAATGCTTTGTAATAAATTTTATCCATTGCATCACTAGCATTAGAAATAAGTTCTCTTAAAAAAATCTCCCTATGAGTATAAATTGAATTGATCATCATGTCTAAAAGTTTTTTAGACTCTGCCTTAAACTCTTTTGTTTCCAATTAAATCTTCTCCCTTCGTAATAAAAATCATATATTTTAAAATTTTCTATTAGCACTCTCGCTCATCGAGTGCTAACCCTTAGTTTTTATATATCACAATTAAAACTTTATGTCAATACTTCTTAACTTATCCCTTTTATTCCATTAAATTAGCTTTGTTGATTGTCCTATTACTAATTCACAAAAAAATGATTGATAATTGCTTCAATAACTATCATCCCTTTTTATCTTCCATATAATTTTGTAATCTTTCGTATTTTGTATATCAATTTATCATTAAATTCATCTTTAAGCAGTCTCCATCTCCAGTTATCACCAACTGTTGAAGGCTTATTAATTCTTGCCTCATTACCTAATCCTAAATAATCTTGCATTGGTATAATTGCCAAATTGGCAACGCTTGAAAGAGCTGCTCTAATAAATTTCCAATTAACATCTTTATCATTAGTAATATCCAAGTAGTCCATGGCAAGCTTTTTATCTTGAAAATTAAGATTTTCATACCATCCCAAAATAGTTTCATTATCATGAGTACCAGTGTACACCACAGAATTTCCACAATAATTATGCGGCAAATAATCACTTTCTTCTCTGGAATCAAAAGCAAATTCTAACACTTTCATTCCTGGATATCCTGTTTTCTTTACAAGATCCAAAACACTTTCTGTTAGGAATCCTAAATCTTCAGCAATTATATTCAAGCTGCCAAGCTTATCTTTTAATTCTTTAAAAATGGCATAATTAGGTCCTTTTTTCCATATGCCATTTTCTGCTGTTGCTTCTCCATATGGTATAGAATAATATTCATCAAATCCTCTAAAATGGTCTATACGTACAACGTCATATAAATTTAAAGAATAAGAAATTCTTTGAATCCACCAAGCATAAGAAGTACTTTTATGATTCTCCCAATTATAAAGAGGATTCCCCCACAATTGTCCCGTCTTTGAAAATGCATCTGGCGGACAACCTGCTACTGCAATTGGATTCCTACTTTCATCAAGTTGAAATAATTCTGGATGCGACCAGGCATCTGCACTATCAAAAGCAACATAAATTGGGATATCTCCAATAATTTTAATACCACATTTATTAGCATAGCTTTTTAATTTTGACCATTGTAAAGTAAATACAAATTGCAAAAACTTATAAAATGTAATTTCATCTACGTACTTATTTTTAAATCTTTCTATTGCTGATGTTTCTCTCGCTTTAATATCATTTTCCCACTTGCTCCAACTACTGCCGCCAAAATGATTTTTAACGGACATATAAAGTGCGTAGTCTTCTAGCCAATAGGCATTTTTACTGACAAACTCTTTAAATTCTCTTGTTTTACTGATCCTACTTCTCTCGTAAGCAGTTCTTAATATCTTAAATCTAGATAAATATATTTTTTCATAATCTATATATCGACTGTTATTTCCAAAGTCATAGGCATTACATTCCTCCTTAGTTAAATACCCTTCATCTATTAATGTTTCCAAATCAATAAAGTAGGGGTTACCAGCAAAAGTAGAAAAAGATTGGTATGGCGAGTCCCCATATGCTGTAGGCCCTAAGGGAAGTATTTGCCAATAACTCTGCCCTGCCTTTTTTAGTTCATCTATGAAGTGATATGCATCTTTGGAAAATGATCCTATTCCATACTTTGAGGGTAAACTAGCAATTGGTAGTAATATTCCGCTGCTTCTCATTTCTTCCCTCCTTTACCACATAAGTATTATAAGAATCTAATTTATCCCTTAACTGCTCCTGATACAACACCTTTTATAATGTATTTTTGACATGTAAAGTAAAAAATTACAATAGGAATAATTGCGAGTACTAGCATTGCCATCATAGCTCCCATGTCTATTGAACCATATCCACCTCTTAAATATTGAATAGCAATTGGAATCGTCTTATATTCACTGCCAATAAGAAGGTATGGAAGTAAGTAGTCATTCCATATCCACATGGTATTTAATATTGCAACTGTTATTGATATAGGCTTCAATATCGGGAATACTACCATAAAAAACGTCTGCAAAGGGCTGCATCCATCAATTACAGCTGCTTCTTCTATCTCAAGTGGAATAGATTTTACAAATCCAACGAACATAAACACTGACAATCCCGCTGAAAAGCCCAGATATATTATAATAATGCCAACTGGATTATCTAAATGTATTACATTAGCTACCTTTGTCATAGTAAACATAACCATTTGAAATGGTACTATCATTGAAAATACAAATAAATAATATAATATTTTTGTAAATTTACTCTTAACTCTTGTAATATACCAGGCTGTCATGGATGTAAATAATACAATAACTATAACAGATGAAACAGTAATAAAAAATGACCATCCAAAGGCTTGTATAAAACCTGTTTTAGTTAAACCATTAATATAGTTAGTAAGTCCTACATAGTTTTTACTATTAGGTAATAAGAAAGGAGTATCACTAATAAAGAATTTACCTTTAAGTGAATTCATAAAAACTATTAAAATAGGTGCCAAAAATGCAATAGATAATATTAATAGTATCATAAATGTTAATTTATCTATGAGTTTTCTCCTTTTCATTATTAGCTTTCCACCTCCTTACTTCTAGTAAAAATAAGTTGTGCAAATGCTATGATTGCTACCAAAATAAAAAATATAACTGCTTTCGCTTGTCCCACACCTTCAGAACCCACCTTACCATAAAATGTGCTATAAATATCCAGTGCCAGCATTGCTGTTTTTTTAGATGGAGCACCTGCAGTAAGTGCTAAGTTTTGGTCAAATAATTTAAATGAATTGGATATTGTTAAAAATAAGCATATTGTAATAGCTGGCATAACCATTGGTATTATAACCCTTTGCAATATTTTTAATTCACTAGCTCCATCTATTTTTGCTGCTTCGATCAAATCTGTAGGTACATTTTGAATTCCTGCTATATAAATAATCATCATATATCCTATTAATTGCCAATTCATAAGAATAACAAGTCCCCAAAAGCCATATTTAGCATCATAGGTCAAGGTTACTCCAAATTTATATAATACACCATTAATAATTAATTGCCATATATAACCTAATACAATTCCACCTATTAAGTTAGGCATAAAAAATATTGTCCTAAATAAATTTGAACCTTTTTTGCCTCTAGTTAATAATAATGCTAAGATAAACGCACATATATTTACTGTTATAACAGATACTACAGCAAATTTACTAGTAAACCAAAGAGCATTTAAAAATTCTTTATTTTGAAAAGCTTTAACAAAATTGTTTAAACCTACCCACTTAGCATCCATTACTGTTGTAAATTCTGTAAAGGATAAATACATACCTAAAATAAATGGTATAAAAAAGGCTATAAAGAATGCTATTAATGTAGGAAGGATAAAAATAGGAAAATATTTTTTTAACTTCTTTTCCACATTATCTTCTCCTAAATTTTAGTTTTAAAATGGTGAGTCATAATTAACTCTTAAGACTCACCATAGCTATTTTAATTTTCTATAGAAATTATTATTTTGTTTTTTTTGCTCTCTCTGATGCCCAAGCCTCTTTAACTACCTTTACAACTTCATTCCAGTCTTTCTTGCCTTGAGCATATTCAAGTAGCGCATCACCAAAGTAATTCTTAAAATCTTCACTTGGGAATGCTGCAAATGTCCATGCTACAGAAGTAGTGTCCTTTTCCATCCAAGCTAAAACTTCCTTTGCTAATGGGTCTGCTGGCTTTTCATTATCATTAAACGTATTAAATGGAGCAATAAATCCCAAATCCTTTGCTACATATTTTTTACCTGTTTCACTTGAGAATAACCATTCAAGGAATGCAACAGATGCATCCTGTTTCTCTTTTGAAACCTTACTATTAATTACAAAATAGTTTTCTGTTCCAACTGATAATCCTTGCTTTTCTTCGCCAGCTACACCTGTATAAATTGGTAAAAATTTAATATCAGATTCCTTTACAGTATTACCCTGTACACCTTTGATTTGTGACCATGCCCAGTTACCATTTTGAACCATTGCTACATTGCCAAGAGCAAATTCTGCCATAGAATCGTCTACAGATTTACTTCCTAAAAGCTTTCTATCTGTTCCAGAATTATTGATGTATAAATCAAAAATGTTTTTGTAGTTATTTGCATATTTAAATTCAATTTTATCTTCTGAAAGACCTGCTAAAACTGTATTGTCATATTTGGTGTTATCCTTAAATTCATAATAAAAAGGAATATTTGCCAAATGAGTTTGCCATCTCCATTGTTCTCCTGCCTTTAAAGATGTAGATGCAAATACACCCTTAATACCCAACTGCCCCTTATGTTTTGTCATATCCTCTACAACTTTCTTTAGCAAATCAAAGTTATTAATTTCAGCTGCTGAATTTATAGAAACTGCCTTATCACTTAGTGCAAAGTATTTCTTCATAATTGCATCATTATAAATGATTCCGTATCCTTCTACAACATATGGAATGCCATAAACGCTATCACCACTTTTTACTGCCAAGCTTTTATCTGATAAATAACTATAGAGCTTTGTATCTTTCAAATCTGCACAATAGTCCTTCCAAGATCCATAACCAACCGGACCATTAATTTGAAAAATAGTTGGAGCATCAGATTTTGCTATCTCTGATTTTAAAGTTGTTTCGTAAGTACCGCTAGCCGCTGTAACTACCTTAACCTTAACACCTTTTTCTTTTTCATAATCTTTAGCAATTGAATCATATACTTGAGCAATTTCAGGTTTAAAATTCAAGAAATAAATTTCCTTAGCTTTACTAGCTGTATCATTGGCATTAGGAGTTGTATTCTTGCCGCCTCCGCATCCAGCAAATAAAGTTGAAACCATTGCTACACTCAGTGCTATACCTAGTAGTTTCTTTTTCACAAAGATCCCCTCCCCTTTATATATTTCACTAGCCTTCCTATATTAGCAAACAATAAATCCCACTTATTTAGGAACGTTATCGGCATCGATTCCAAATAAGTAATCTTTACAATATTATATTACTCGCAAATTTAAAATATATTACATTTCATTCAAATAGATGCTTGAATTTCTAAATAACAAACAGGCTAGCCATTTTTATTTGACTAGCCTGCTTTAAGTTCATTTAACTATTTTAAGACGATTTTAAGTTAAATGAAGTCTCATATCTAAAATTGCATTTACTTTCAAGAATCACATCTATAAATGCCCGAGTAATAAACGGATCAAATTGAGTACCACTACATCTTTTTAACTCCTCAATAGCTTCATCATAAGTCTTTCTTTTATTATATGGTCTATTAGACGTCATGGCATCAAAGCTATCTACAACTGTTAAAACTCTTGCTAGGAACGGTATCTGTTCCCCCTTAAGATTACTTGGATATCCATTCCCATCATATCTTTCATGATGATGAAGTATAAGTGGCGAAATATCTCTTAGTGATTCAACAGGTTTTATTATTTCCACTCCATTTAATGGATGGCCTTTAAGCATTTCCCATTCTTCATTAGTTAATGACATTCTTTTATTTAATACTTCTTTTGGAATATTTATTTTGCCAATATCATGCATATAAGCTCCATATATAAGTCTTTTCTTATCTTCCTCGTCAAGCCCTAGCTTGTTGGCCAACATCTTACTGTAAATTACTACCCTTTCAACATGTCCATATGTATATCTATCTTTTGCGTTAATAACACTTATCAAAGTTTTTATAGATGTAACAAGATCTATATGTCTTTCCTCTATATCATTTTTTAATTCATCAAGTATAGAAGTATAGCATTCAACCCTATTTTTATTGAAAAACTTAGCTCGATAAAGGGCATCATCTGCACTTTTAATAAGTTCAACATCGCTTTTTGCTTTATCAGGATAAACAGAAACTCCCATGGAAACTGTTATCTTACCATTTGGCTGATTTTCCTCCCCTTCAAAATAAGCTTTTTCTATTTTACATCTTATGCTTTCCGCAATACTAATTGCATCCTTTTCTAAAGTATTGGGTAATATTATTGAAAACTCTTCTCCCCCATACCTAGCAACAATATCATCTTTTCTTACACTATTTTTCAATATTGACCCTATACTTCTAAGTACCGCATCACCCTTTTGATGTCCATAAAGGTCATTATAATGTTTAAAATAATCTATATCAATAAATATCATAGAAATAGGCTTATTCTCATTTTCATATGACATCACTTTCTCTCTTAATACATCATGAAAAAATCTATGGTTGTACACACCAGTAAGTCCATCTTCATTTACTAATCTTTGAAGTTCCTTAATGTGTTCATTTTCTATCTTTACGTAAAACCCCAACGGCCATGCCGTAAGAATAAAAATTCCGGCTATTACTAAATCATTCTCAAAATATTGATTTACTTCTACACCTTGTATGCTAACAATATCTATTGTCAATATTATGATTGAAGAAATACATGCTATTACTAATCCTTGTTTCATGCCTGATTGTATAGTGGTAGTTATTATGATAAATAAGAATAGAAATTTGTAGCTACTTTTATATCCACCCGAGATAAGTATTGCAGCGAAAAACATCGATACAAATACCATGTTTTCAATTATTTGTATAATCATATTGTGCTTTATATTATTTTTTTTCACTGTTGCAAATGTCCATATAATATAAATTAGAGATAACAGCATTATAAAGATTGCATAAGACAAATAACTATAGTAGCTCTTTACATTTGCCATCATAGAATCATTATTATTAAAATATCTTCTTAGAAAAGCTATACCTGAAAATAATAATGATGAGATTTTTACTATTGACAGTATTTCGCATATTCTTTTATGTTTATCAATTTCAAAATTTGACATTATCAACTACCTCAACTTTACTGTAAAAATAGTATAATAAGGTGAAAAAATTTCACCTTATTATACTATTCGTCATTATACTATTCGTCTCTAAGACATTTTGGCTCTTCAGGTTGATATGAAAACCAAGAGCATGCAGATGTAGCTACAGAAGCTGCAACAAGAGTAGTTAGTGTTGCAATTAAAGCTAAAAATTTAGAGTTTAGTTTTTTCATTTTATTTTCACTTCCTTTTTTATATTTAATAGATATTTTAAAAATATATCTATTTTAGCTAATGTTAAGTGTCCACTTTTAGTAAGAGTAAAAACTTGCCACACTATGCCTCCAATTATACATAGTGCATATACAAGAAGTGCTGTTTTTTTTATATTAAAATATAATATCATTATAAATATAACAATTATGAAATAAATACTTAAAATTATAAAAGATCCCTTTTTCATTCGTTTTCTTTTTTCTTCACTCTTAATACGCTTTGATGGGTTATCAACAGGAGCTAGCTTATATATCATATAGTAAGACCATACCAATGCCATTAATTCTAAAGTTAAAGCTATTTTAAAATTTAACCAAACATTTACTATAAAAGATATTAGCAAAGCTTGTCCAATGCATATAATTACTCCAATAGAAGTACAATTGCCTGGTGAACTTGCATGAGCCCCTCCTGAGTATTTCCTAAGTATACTTGCTGTAAATAGTACTATTAGTGCTTCAATAGCAACATGAAATATGAAGCCAAATATACTAACAAGAAGTATGGAAAAAAAAGTCTGTAACAGTGCAAATGCTCCATAAGCAATGACTTCTTTTTTATCATTATCCATGTTTAATTCTGCTGCTACTTTATTTGCAATGCTATTTGATAAATTCTCCATTTAAATACATTTCAACTCTTTTCTTCTTAATAGTCTTATATAGTATGTTATTGCAACACATGCAAAAACTATAATGGATGGAATTCCATATAATGTTTTTAAAACTGGGTCGTTAAATACATAATTTATATCAACTTTAAAAATATACTGTATTATAAATGCATTAATTCCCTCACATATAAACTGCAGAATTATTACAGTTATAGCTGATTGTATTGATGAAATTAAGTCAATCTTATTTATATTAACAGTAATTATAATAAGTACAAAAACATTTATTATACTATGTACACCATAATGTATAGGAAGAAATCTAACAATGTATGCCACCAAAGCATATAAAACACTTGATATTATGTACTTTTTAATATTAATAAAACTTTTTGAAAATGCATATACCCCAAAAATAAACAAAAGTGCTTCTGGTAAGCCTCGTGCAAAAAATTCCATAGGGGTTAGTTCTAACATATTTCATTTCTCCTTTAATAACTATAAACTATCATATTCAATTGATTTGAGTTATTTCCTTATTTACCTCTTTAATTACGTTAAAAATAACTATAAATGCAAAACATCTTATAAATATATCACCAATACTTAAAATACTATATCCAATATCGATTATATCTGTTAAAAACTTTAACTTTGTCCCTGAATTTCCCAATACATGCATGTCATTGATTTTTATAAAAGAATCTTCTTTTACATAGCCTGTCCAATAGGATAATGTAGGAAATACAGGCATACTTCCATTATTAACTTTTATAGCAACATTATTTAGAGTACTTCCAATAAAAATAAATATAGATCCAATAATGGCACTATAGTATTTTTTATATTTTATAATAGGAATCAAATATAAGTATAGATAAATTGATTTTATTATACTTGCATATTCTACAAATCTATAATCACCTAAAAAAATGGTGGTTTGCAAAAAAATATATATTACCTCATATATGAATATGGGATACATAGCCCATGATTTAAAAAATGGTTTTAAATTATATCCTTTTATTTTTGCAATTAACAGTGCTATCAATATAACTTCTATCATATTATTAATCTCGCATTTCTATTGTAAATTGAAATATTATTTATATAATTATCCTCTACTTGCAATCATATCCTTATTATCTCATATTTACCTTACTATTTAAAGCTATTATATCAATTTTTTTTACTTTATTCTACTTATTTGTTAAAAGAAATGGTATTTTTATATCACTAATTTATACCTAACATTAAAATAATATTAAATGTACATAAAAATTATAATATTTAGTATTATAATATTTAGTATCGATGATTAAACAATAAAACTTAATTGAATGTTGGAAAATTTACAATGATCAAAAAATTTTTATTATAATGCACTCTGCATCTGATATTTTACAATTAACTTTACTCAATTCCTATATCATTATATTTTGATATTACTATACTCTTGTGCTTTTCATAACTTTATAGTTAATTTATGCCATTCATTTAGCTATTAAATTATATTATAATAGTTGCATAGGTATATAAAATATATTTTAAAATTTAAGGGGCGATAAAATGAACAAACGTTACATAGGCTTGCTGGCCTCATCCCATTTTATAGTGGATATATTTCAAGGGGCACTGCCTGCAATGCTTCCATTTTTAATATCCAATCGTAATTTAAGCTATGCTGCTGCTGCAACTTTGGTGTTTGCAGCAAATATAAGTTCTTCAATAATTCAGCCGCTTTTTGGATTTTATGCTGATAAAATTTCTATTCCTTGGTTAATGCCTTTAGGAGTTTTATTTGCAGGAATTGGAGTTGGACTTGTAGGTGTACTTCCAAGCTACCCACTTATATTAATTGCAGCAGCTATTAGCGGTATAGGTAATGCTGCTTTTCACCCAGAAGGTACTCGTATAGTAAACAGTATGTCTGGTGAAAAAAAGGGAACAGGTGTAAGTACCTTTGCTGCTGGTGGTAATATGGGATTTGCTGTAGGCCCTATACTTACTACTTCAATCATACTATTATTAGGTTTAAAGGGTTCTATACTTCTAATTCTGCCTGCTGTAATAATCTCATTAATATTATTTGTAAAAAAATCTGACTTATATAAATATGAAAGCACTAAAACTGGCAGAGCATCAAATTCCTCTGAAGCAGTTAAGGATGAGTGGAATTCCTTCCTCCGTCTTGGAGCAGCAATTTCCTGTAGATCTGTTATATTTTTTGGTTTTAATACTTTTCTTCCACTTTATTGGATAAACGTCTTTGGGCAATCTAAAACTGCAGGTAGTACCGCACTTACCATATTAATTGTTACTGGGGCCATGAGTACCCTTGCTGCTGGACGTTTAGCAGATAAATTTGGTCATAGAAAAATAATTATAATAGGATATGCATCCCTTATACCTCTTTTATTTATCTTTATTAATATTCAAAATGTTAAACTAGCGACTTTAATGCTAATCCCTATAGCAATGGGATTATATGCACCTTATAGTCCTATGGTAGTTTATGGACAAAAGTATTTGCCAAATCATGTCGGCTTGGCATCTGGAGTTACTTTAGGCCTGGCTGTAAGTATTGGAGGTATATTTGCACCTATACTAGGATGGATTTCTGATAACTACAGTATTCATACAGCAATTTCTTCCCTTGCAGTTATACCTATTATTGCAACAATAATAAGTATTAGTTTACCTATACCTCAGGTAGATTTGAAAAAAACAGAAGCTGGTGCTACATTATCTAATTAAACACTATAGAAAAAGTACGACATTTTAAAGTAATGTTGAACGTGGCGTATGAAATTTGCATAATCAATGAAACATCTCATTAATCTGAGATGTGCTGATTTATAACGAAATCATAGATTTCTATAAATCATGCAACCGTTCGCTTCGCAAAAAAGCTCTAATATCTCTTCCTTTTAAAGCGCCTTAAGATCAGAAATATAGAGCTTTTAATTGCTTGTTCAATGCTTTCTACAATGCAAATTCCATACTTATGTTCAACATTAAAAATGTCAATCAGGCTTACTGGCTGAATACTGTAAATGGTCCTGCTTTTAATCCACCACCAGTTCCCCCAACTAAACTTCAATATGCTTCTTGGCCCACTTCTAATATTCACGCATTTAACTATGAAACAACTGGCATAAGTACAGATGACGATAGTGCTCTCCTAAACTTCTGGGGAGATAATGAAGAAAATGCTTTCTTAATACCTCCAGGAGAAACTGTAGTGGTCCGAATATTGTTATATACTCCTGTTCAAGTTCCACCTGCATCTAGAGGCTTACAGCTTAGTCCAGTTAAATAGAGTAAAAACACAAGGGCTAGCCTTTTTTACTAGACTAGCCTTTATTGGATGCCATACTATTATCTCTTTATCTTACCTATCTCAATTGAAGCAAATATACCTGCAAAACATAAAGGATACGATTGCCATGCCGAGGCTTTGCCCTACATTACATGCTGCCCAAGAATTCCAGCTGCCACGCCATAGTACTTTTTTCCTCAGAACTCATAGCTGCATCGGTATTTGGGTGCTTCTTTGAATTAAATAATCATTATTTGATGAACTTATGCTTTTATGCTTCTTACCAACTATCTCTTTGAATAAATCATTCCAAAACATTGGATATCTCCTTAATGCTATTTTTAATATTATTTTCCATATGTATCCATGAACGTTTAGAAAATGTTATTTTTATACCATATTTCTTAGATTCTTTTTTTATAATATTCATTAATGCATGATCTACAAAATCAATCAAAACCAACACTAAATCTGTTTTACAGTGTATTTTTACTTTTCTATCTCCATATTTTCTTCCGCTTATATGTTGTATATCCGAAAATCCATTTTCAGATAATTTATGAGTAATATTTCCTAATTTATCTCCTCCTATAACCAAAATGCTCATACAATCCCTCTTTCCTCTCTTATTAATACATAATTTAATTTGAATTATAGTTTATACTTTTATCCATAAATATGATTCTTCTGCTTTAAATACTTTATCACTTAAAAACTTACCAATTGATACTCATTATCAATATGATCTTAAAATAAATATATAGATAACTTGTATCTATATATTTATCAATTGATAACAATATTCAATATCATTTACACCATTACTATACTACTTTTATTTATGATTGTAAATACCTTTAGGTTATTTTAGTGTACTAAATTAAAAATTTTTCTTAAAACGTAATCATTTTATTACTTTAAACAAAATGGCTTATAAATAATATTTAATATACCAGTTTCTTCATTCTCTATGATTTTGACATCAACCTCATACAAAAACTTTATTAGTTCTTTAGTTAATACTTCTTTTGGCGTTCCAAAGCTTACAACTTCTCCATCTTTTATAGCATAAATTTTATCACAATATAAGGCAGCAATGTTTAAATCATGAATAGCAGATATAACAGTAATACCAAGTTTTTTTACAGTAGCCATAAATTGAAGTTGATATTTTATATCGAGATGATTTGTAGGTTCATCTAAAATAAGGCAATGTGCCTTTTGTGCTAATGCTCTTGCAAGAATTATTCTTTGCTTTTCTCCACCTGATAAACTCGAAAAACTTCGTTTAGCATAATCTGTCATCCCTACTCTTTCCAAAGACTCTTCCATAATTTCGTAGTCTTTCACATTATCTTTCTCCATAAACCTTTTATGTGGAGATCTTCCCATCAAAACTATATCTGAAACAGTAAAATCAAAATTATAATTATTATGCTGAGATACTACAGCCATTTTTTTTGCACTTTCCTTCATTGAAAATTCCTTAATATCTTTATCATCTAAAAATATAGTTCCTGCTGAAGGCTGTAATGTTCGATATATGCATTTTAAAAGTGTACTTTTACCACTGCCATTAGGTCCTATTATGCCTACAAATTCTTTTTCCTTTGCATGTATACTGATTCCCTTTAAAATGTGACTTTTGCCTAAATTAGCTTCTACCTTTAAAGTTTTTACCTCCATCAGCCATTCCCTCCAAATCCATATGATTTACTTATCATAAGATATATAAAAGTTGGGGCACCTATCATAGAAATTAGTATTCCTATTGGTAGTTCACTTCCTTGTATTATACTTCTGGATAAAACATCTGCCCAAACTAAAAATATAGCCCCTATTAATGCTGATAGCACAATAGCCCTTTTATGATCTGTTCCAAATATCATTCTTACAAGATGTGGAATTATAAGTCCAACAAATCCAATAATGCCTGATGAATATACTATAAAACCAATTATGATAGATGTAATTAAAAGATAAATTTGTCTATATTTATGTATGTCTGTACCTAAAGTTATAGAAACTTCATCACCAAGTAGCATCAAATTTAAAGTTCTATATTGAGTAATAAAAAACAATGTGGTTACTATTACAAGTGGGAAAATTATTCTTATATTTTCCCATCTCGCACCTGCAACGCTTCCCATTAACCAATACATTATAGTTGGCGCAGCATCTCTATCATTAGATAAATATACAATAAAACTTGAAAATGCTGAGCAAACAGTACTTAATGCCATACCTGCAAGCAAAAGCTTTGTTGAATTAGCCCTTCCATTTACATTTGCAAGGGTTAATACAAGTATTGATATTGCAAATGCTCCTATAAAAGCACATATACCTACATAGTTACTTCCAAAAAAAACACCTATTCCAAGCATAATGGCTAGCGTAGCCCCTAAAGATGCTCCTGATGAAACTCCTAATATATAAGGATCTGCCAGAGGATTTTTTACAATTGCCTGCATAATTACTCCAGATACTGAAAGTCCTATGCCTACAGTAACTGCCAAGATGATTCTTGGTAGCCTTACAAACCACACAATATCGTGTACAGGCCCTTTAGATAAACGTTCAGCATTACCAATGCCAAATAGTTTGTACATTATAATTTCATATACATCTTTTATAGAGATATCAACGGAGCCCATAGTTACAGTTATTAATATAGAAGAAATCAGGATACCTATAAGCACAATATAAACACCTGTATAAGCAGATGTTTCATTGAGAAAACTATTTTTTCTGTTATTCTTACTAATTATTTTCATTTTTATTTATTCCCATACAACTCAGGATGTAAGCCTTTTGAAATTGTTTTTATGCCATCCAAAGTTCTTATACCACTGGAATAAACTTCACTTAACATTATAGGATTAACACGTTTTGATCTTATCGCTGAAACGCTTGAAAGTGCTGGATTGTTCATAATTTTTTTTAATGCACTATCTCTATCAATTTCCTTTCCATAGTAAACAGTAAAAATTACGTCTGGATTAAGCCTTACCAAATCTTCATTTCCTATTGTACCATTTGATTTTGCTACTAAATCTGCTCCAACTTGCTTTGCAATATCGCCACCTATGCTATCTTCTCCATAAATTCTATATACTCCTTCTTTTTTCACTTCCAAAATAACTGCTTTAACTTTTTCTTTTCCTTTACTAAAGTCCTTTACCTTTTCAATCTCCTTTTTCATTGTGTTAACTATTTCATTAGCCTTATCTTCCACATCGAAAATTTTGCCTATATTTAAAATATCATCATATTCATTTTGCAAAGTATTTGGTTTAATAACACCACTGTTTTGTGACATGTATGTATTTATACCTCTTTCGTGCCAGAAAGCTACATCCCCAAGCTTTTTTTCTCCAAATACAGAATACCAGCCTAATATAAAATCAGGTTGCAATCCAATAACCTCTTCTTTTCCAGGTACCTTCTCATAGTATTTTAGTTTATTAAAAGCACTTTTATATTCATCCTTAACGTCATGGTCTAATCCTGATGCCGCAATAATTTTATCCTGTAATCCTAATGCTAGTAATGTTTCTATTGAGTTTTGATATACTGCAAGAACCTTTTTTGGTGATTCTTTAAATGTAACTTTAACAGGCTGCTTAGCATAATTATAAGTTGTAATTGTAACAGGATAATGTGATGACTGATTATTATTTTTTTCTGTTTTTAACGTATTAGCTGTATCTTTATTGCCACACCCAGTTATTCCAAATACCATAAATATTGATAAAATTATACCTATTATTTTTTTCATTTAAAAATTCTCTCCTTATCCATCCCTATAAAATAATTTTTCTGCAAAATAATAATAGCCCCTTAACATTAAATTAAGAGGCTATTCATCGAAATAAGTAATTTTTAAAATTTCAACACCCCCTATTGCTCGTAGAGTTTTAGTTATGTAAAAATAGGTAGGTCTTCTGGCTTAAGCATCAACATTCCTTCAGCCTTCCCAGTTTCCCAGTGGCATAATGAAGGAACTCCTCTATTACAGCGGCGGCACCGCGTGGGATTCAAACCCACTTCCCTTTTAATTAATAAGTATTACATACATATTAAACCCATTTTTTCTATTTAGTTTTATAAAATGATTTTACCATATTATAAATCATATCTATTTTTATTAATTTTCTATTCCCCTTCTGACTTTTACTCCTTTATAATAATAATGTTTAATTTCTGCCATCTCGGTAACTAAATCAGCTTTATCTATAATCTCCTGTGGTGCATACCTTCCTGTCAAAATTATTTCAGTACTTTCTGGCTTCTTATCTAATATATCTATAACTTCTTCAACTGTAAATAATTTATAAAATAATGCTATATTTATTTCATCTAATATTATTATGTCGTACTCTCCTGATGTTATTATTTCTTCACATCTTTTAAAACCTCTTACAGCTCTATCTATATCATCTTGTGTTGGTTCATTATATATAAAACAATTCTTCCCATACTGCTCAATTGTAAAGTTAGGTAAATATTCCACTGACTTCAATTCACTGTACTTCATGCCTTTTACAAATTGCCCCATAAAAACTTTTTTACCTGAACATACAGCTCTTACAGTTAATCCTAAAGCCGCAGTAGTCTTTCCTTTTCCGTTACCTGTATAAACTTGGATATATCCTTTATTACTCACAAAATATACCTCCTTTGCAAAACTCGTAATTTTAACTATGTATATAAATAATTTTTTGTTAATTAAGGCCTCCTTAGAACAAAGTTCTTGGGATAATTATTAAATCATCTCCATTGAGAAGAACCTTTGATGTTCAACTGCTCGGACTAATATTTTTTATTATATAGTCCACAATTGAACTAATAAAAAGCCCTCTTAACTCTATCAAAGTAAGAAGGGCTTTTATTTATGCAAAACAAAAACACCTTCTCTATTCTCCGTAGAGTTAAGTGTACTAAAAATATAGGCAGGTCTTCTGACTTCAGTATCACAGCTTTATCTACCCTTCCGGAAACTTCCGTGGCAATTTAATAAAGCTCCTCTGTTACAGCGGCGGGACCGTGCAGGATTTACACCTGCTTCCCTTTTCACTAATAAAATATTAGCACCTATATTTGATTATTTAATTTTATTTACAATTCTCATTATAGTATAAAAATTTCATTTGTCAATAATTTTTTCTAAATCTTCATTTAATTTATAACATAATCAAAATATTACATCATTTTACAATATATTACTCAATATTACTTAAGTTACTCTTTTTCATCTTTTGATATTTACGGTCAACATAATGAGTATGAAGCAGCTCATGAGCTTTTTCACCATAAGGCTCACCTAAATATTCCCTATAAAGCTTTTGAATACAAGGATTTTCATGAGATTTTTTTATCTCTTTATTGTCATCTTCTTTGTAAATAGCCTCTATCCTCTTCTTAAATATATCAGTATCCCCGTAAATATATGGCTGACCACCGCCACCAATACAACCACCTGGACATGCCATGATTTCAATTATATGGTAAGGAGATTCACCACTTTTTATAGATTCAAGTAGTTTTCTGGCGTTACCTAGCCCATTGGTTACTGCCACATTCACATCCATGTCTTTTACTTTAACTGTTGCTGTTTTGCATCCTTCATATCCTCTAATGGAGTGGAATTGTAATGCTGGACCTGTTTCTCCAGTAATCCACTCATAAGCAGTGCGGACAGCTGCTTCCAAAACTCCACCAGAAGCTCCAAAGATAACTGCAGCTCCAGTGGACTCTCCTAGTGGATTGTCAAAATCATCATCTTCTAACGAATTAAAGTCAATACCTGCTTCTCTAATCATTTTTGCTAATTCTCTAGTGCTTATTACAATATCTACATCTCTTAAATTATCATGTTTTAATTCATCTCTTGCAGCCTCATATTTTTTGGCAAGACAAGGCATAACAGATACTACCACTATTTTTTTGGGATCTATACTCATTTTCTCTGCAAAATATGTTTTAGCTATAACCCCAAGCATTTGATGTGGGGATTTACAAGTTGAAGGGACATCTAGCATGTCAGGATAGTCATGTTCTAACATATTTATCCATGCTGGACAGCAACTTGTAAGTATAGGTAATCTACCACCATGTTCTAGTCTATGTATAAATTCACTAGCCTCTTCCATTATAGTTAAGTCAGCTGCAAAGTCTGTATCAAAAACATAATCAAATCCTAGAGCACGTAAAGCAGATACCATCTTTCCGGTTACTAGGGTACCAGGTTCTAATCCAAATTCTTCTCCGAGAGCAGCTCTTATAGCTGGGGCAGTTTCTACAATCACTATTTTATCATTAGAATTTATAGCATCCCATACATTAGGCATAAAATTTACTTCTGTTAAAGCTCCAGTTGGACATACCGCAACACACTGGCCACAGAAAGTACAGTTTGTTTCAGCTATTGGCGCATTAAAGGCAGGGGCTACATTGGCTATAAACCCTCTATTAATTCCAGACAAAACTCTACAGGTTTGAACTTCATTACACATAGTTTCGCATCGTCTACACAAAACACATTTATCTAGATCTCTTATAATTGAGTAACTTGAATTATCTATTTCATAATTGGCCATTTTACCTTCATATCTAATTTCACGGATATCTAGTTCTCCTGCTAGAGCTTGAAGTTCACAATGAAGGTTTTTCTCACATAGCAAACATTCTTTAGGGTGATTAGAAAGATAGAGTTCTAGTATAGTTCTACGTGCTCTTACAGCTCTAATTGAATTTGTTTTTATAACCATTCCATCGCGCACAGGAGTAGAACAGGCAGGAGCTAAATTTCTGCGTCCTTCTACCTCTACTACACATATCCTGCAAGAACCAGGCTCATTTATGGTTCTATCATCATGAAGCTTAGCGTGACATAAAGTTGGTATACATATATTAAGTTTTTCCGCAGCTTTTAGAATAGAAATTCCTTCAGGTACTTCTATTTTTCTGTCATTTATAGTTAAAGTTACTAAATTCAAATTTATCACCTCTCTTACGTATTACTTTCGTATTATGGCATCTACAGGACACACTTCAAAACATGAGCCACATTTAATGCATCTTTCCTGATCAATAACATGCAGTTCTTTAACTTTTCCACTAATACAGGTAACAGGGCAGATCTTAGCACAACGAGTGCACCCTATACACTTATCCGTAATTTCATACATTAATAACTCCTTACATACTCCAGCAGGACAGCACCTATCTCTTATATGAGCATTAAATTCCTCTTCAAAATACTTTAAGTTACTTAAAATAGGATTTGGAGATGTTTGACCAAGTCCACAAAGAGAAGTATCTTTAACAATTTGACCAAGGTCCTTTAAATTAACTATATCTTCTTCTGTTGCTCTACCTTTTGCTATTTTTTCTAATAGTTCGTATAATCTAGTATTTCCTATTCTACAAGGAGTGCATTTACCACAGGATTCTTCTAAAGTAAATTCAAGATAAAACTTTGCAATATCTACCATGCAGTTATCTTCATCCATTACAATCATTCCACCAGATCCCATCATAGACCCTATAGAATTTAATGACTCGTAGTCTATTGGTGTATCTAAAAGAGAAGCAGGAATACATCCTCCAGAAGGTCCACCAGTTTGAACTGCTTTAAATTTACGTCCATTTTTAATGCCCCCGCCAATATCATATATTATTTCTCTTAAAGTAGTTCCCATTGGCACTTCAACTAATCCAACATTGTTAACTTTACCTGCTAGAGCAAAAACTTTAGTTCCTTTAGAGGTTTCTGTCCCTATGGACCTAAACCATTCTACACCTTTATTTATAATTGCAGGTATGCAAGCGAAGGTTTCCACATTATTAACACTGGTAGGTTTGCCCCAAAGACCACTTTCAGCAGGGAATGGCGGTTTATTCGTAGGTTCTCCTCTATATCCTTGAATTGAGTTTATAAGAGCAGTCTCTTCCCCACAAACAAAGGCACCGGCACCATATTTTAGTCTTACATCGAAACTAAAGTCAGTTCCCAAAATATTGTTACCTAGAACACCACATTCACGAGCCTGATTAATAGCTGTTTTAAGTCTATTAATAGCTAATGGATACTCAGCTCTTATATATATATACCCTAAGGATGCACCTATAGCATATCCAGCAATAGCCATAGCTTCTATAACACTATGAGAATCACCTTCTAATATGGAACGATCCATAAAAGCACCGGGGTCTCCTTCATCTGCATTACATATAATATATTTTTGATCAGCATCATATTTCTTAGCAAATCCCCATTTTTCACCTGTAGGGAAACCTCCACCTCCACGTCCCCTAAGCCCAGAATCAGAGATTAGTTTAATAATATCATCTTGTGACATGGTAGTAATAACTTTGCCTAAGGCCATGTAACCTTCTTCAGCAATTGATTCTCTTATATCTTCAGGATTTATAAGTCCACAGTTTCTCAGTGCAATTCTGTACTGTTTTTTATAAAAAGACATTTCATCTTGTCTCTTAACCTTTTGTTTTAAAGTTGGCTCTTCATATAATAATCTTTCAATCATATTACCTTTAAGTAAATGCTGCTGTACTATTTCTTCAGCATCTTCTGGTTTTACCTGAACATAAAAGACATTATCAGGGTCAACTTTTACAATAGGACCTTTTTCACAAAAACCAAAGCAGCCTGTTACATGCACTTTTACTTCATCACATAAGCCTGCCTCTTTTATCTTAGCCTCCAAGTTGTCAATAATATGTGCACTCTCAGCAGATTGACAACCAGTTCCGCCACAAACTAATATTTCACGTTTACATCTAATATGCTCTACAGCTAACTCTTGTTCATGAGAGAATTTTCTAAGCTTAAGTAATTGCGTAAAATCCTCATGAGCTTTCATAAGTTCTTGAAAAGAATTAATTTTATCCAAGGTTAAATCCTCCTCGCTGTTTTCTTAGGTAGATAGCAATTATTAATTGATATCTACTTATTCTGAATGCTCTTCTAAAATTTTAATTACATCATTGGTTTTAAAATGACCATAAACTTTGCCGTTAACAGTTACTACTGGTGCAAGTCCACATGCACCTACACATCTAAGGGTTTCAATAGTATATTTTTTATCTGGGGTAGTTTCTCCAGCGGATATGTTTAACCTTCTTTCAAATTCACCTAAAATATCTGCAGCTCCTCGTACAAAACAAGCCGTTCCAGTACATATATTTATAACATATTTGCCTCTAGGCACTGTAGTGAAGTATGAGTAAAAGGTTACAACACCGTATACTGAAGCTGTAGGGACGTGTAATTTTTCTCCAACAAAATCCTGAACTTCATCAGGGAGATAGCCAAATATTTCTTGTGCTTTATGTAAGACTTCAATTAAAGAACTACGGTCATTTGGTACATTTTTGATAAAATCTTCTAGTTGCTTAAATTTTTCATTAGATAAGTTTTGTGAGCACACTATACAAGCCTCCTTGTTATTTTATTTGGATATATAAATTATTAATTGTTATACACCAAATATATTTTAGAGAAATATCAATTAATAGTTTTTCCAATTTTAAGTTGAATATCCTATTAAGCTTATAAATAAATTATGTATTTTCCAAAGCTATTTGCTACTGAAGTTACTAAAAAAAGACTAGCTATTAATATCTGGCTAGCCTATAAATTTAAAATATTGCTTGTATTATAACTTTTATTCTTACAACTTGCTATGTGGCTGACACTCAAACTTCAGCCTTACTTAAATCTTAAACTTTTGAACTGTTTCATTTAATCTTTGAGCAAGTTCTGCTTGGCTTTGTGCTGTTATTGCTACTTGTTCTATCGCTTTTGTGTTTTCATCCATACTGATTTTTATTCTTTCTGCTTCTCCACTTGATTTTTGTGATGCCTGTGCCATATTTAGTACAGCTTCACTAACTTGCTCTACTGTAGCCGTAATTTCTTCTGCCATAGCTGCAATTTCTTCAGACATTTTACTTACAAAATCCGAGTCATTATAATACTGATCACCAGTTTCCCCATATGCATCAAATTGCTTTTGTACCTGTGTATTAATAAATTCTAATATATCACTGCCTGTTTCAATGCTGCTTTTAAATGCTTGCTGAACTTTAGCAATAGTATCTTGAATATTTATTACTGCTTGTGCTGATTGCTCTGCAAGTTTTCTTACTTCCTCCGCTACCACTGCAAAGCCCCTTCCTTGTTCTCCAGCTCTTGCTGCTTCTATAGCTGCATTTAAAGCAAGAAGATTGGTCTGCCCTGCTATACTCCCTATAGTATCTGCCATGACTTTTATACTATCTACTACCTTTCCATCTTCTATAGCCTTTAGCATATTTTTTTGTTTTTCAATGTATAATCTTCTCGTTTCATCTATGGCCTCTTGACTTTTATTTTTAACTTCCTTAGCCCTTTCTTTAAACTCATTTGCATTATTACTTCCTTCCATAGCTTTAGAAGAAAGTACATTGATACTTGAATCTACCTCTTGAGCAGATGCACTTATTTCCTCTGATGTAGCACTGGACTCTTGCATAACCGTAGCAATATTATCTACTGCTTCATCAATAGTTTCTGCCTTTGTAGCTAATTCCTCCACAGTAGCTGAAAGTTCTTCAGAAGATGCATTTACTTCCTGTAAATTTTCCATAATTACTTTTACTAAATTACTTACATTTTCCTGTGCTATATTTAAAGCCACACCCGTTTGTCCAAATTCATCTTTTCTTGTAATATCAATTGGCTCACTCAAATCATAATTTGACAACCTTTGTGCTAAATCCTTTATCTTATTTAATGGATTCATTATATTTTTAATTAATATGTGTGCTATGAATATTATAATTAAAAATGCTATTAGTGTATAAATTATAGTTATCTTCGTAATCTTGCTAAATTGAGCTATATTATTTATGTTATCTTGTTTTGCTAAACTTTCATTTATTTCAACACACTTTTTTATGTTTTCAAACATAGTATCTATTATTGGAGCTACACCTGAATTATATAATTTAACTGCCTCATCATACTTATTAGCTTTTACAAGTTCTACAACCTTCTCTCGTGCTTCTCTATATTTTTCTAAATTATTTTTATAATTCTTATAAGCTTTTTCTTCTTCCTCTGATATGTCAGCTAAAGCTTCATATTCCTGTTGCAATATTATATCTTTATTTGTTAAATCATCTACAGTTTTTATTTGTTCATTTAATTTTGATCTATCCTTCTCATAAACAATTCTAATCATATTAGCTCTAATTTCATTTAGATTTCCCTTTATTTCTTCTAAATTTTTAATAGATATCAAGTTATTACTATACATATCATTTGCGCTTTTACTTATTTTGGCAGAACTTAATATTCCTTCTGCTCCAATTAAAACTATAAAAATACATATTATTGCAAATACTATATTAAGTTTTTTCTTTACACTTAAATCATTTAAAAATTTCATTTTATTATTTCCCCTCTTTTTTCAAAATCTTGGCTTAAAAATCCTATACTATATTATCTATCAGACTAATATTTTCTTTATACATATTAATCTAAAGATGATAATTTTTCATTTCTTTATAAGTTTAACCTTTTTTATGCAATGTTTCAAATTTTTCTAAGGTTATATATACTCTTCTGAAATATCTATTTTTTCAACAAGTATAATATACCTAAAATTTATGAGTATATCTTATAGTAATATAAAAAGCTAGCCTATTTATATTAGAGGCTAGCCTATAGATTTTAAATATTATTTATATTATAAAATTAAAACTTTATATCTTCTAACTTGTCACATGAGTGGAACTTATTTTTTATTTTCTTCTTCGAATTTTTTCATAAATTCAACTAAAGCTTTTACACCTTCTATTGGCATAGCATTGTATATACTTGCTCTCATTCCACCAACAGTTCTATGTCCCTTTAAATTTTCAAACCCAGCTGCTTTAGCCTCCTTTACAAACTTAGCATCTAATTCATCTGAGCCAGTTATGAAAGGTACATTCATTAAAGAACGATCCTTCTTTACAACTGTTCCCTTAAACATGCTACTTGAATCAAGGTATTCATATAGTATAGCAGCCTTTTCTTCATTAATTTTCTTCATTGCTTCTAGTCCACCTTTGTTTTGAATCCATTTAAATACTTTATCACATATATATATTCCATATGCAGGTGGAGTATTGAATAAGGAATTATTATCTGCATGAGTCTTGTATTTTAACATAGTTGGAGTTCCTGGCAACACATCTTCAGTAATTAAATCCTCCCGAATTATTACTATGACAACTCCGGCAGGTCCTATATTCTTTTGAGCTCCTGCAAATATAAGACCATATTTAGTTACATCTATAGGCTCAGATAAAATATCTGAAGACATATCCGCAACTAATATTCTATCACCTGTATCCGGCAATTCATTATATTTAGTTCCATAAATTGTATTGTTATGGCATATATATACATAATCTGCATCATCAGAAATCTTTAAACCTTTTAAGTTAGGTATATATGAGTAATCTTTATCTTCTGAAGAGGCTATTACATTAACTTTTCCATATATTTTTGCTTCTAACAATGCCTTTTTAGCCCATTGTCCTGTATTAATATAATCTGCAACCTTATTTTTCATTAAATTCATTGGAATCATTGCAAATTGTTGATATCCTCCCCCTTGAAGGAACAACACTTTATAATTATCCGGTATGCTCATTAAATCCCTTAATGATTTTTCCGCCCCTCCAATAATCTCTTCAAAAGCTTTAGAACGATGACTCATCTCCATAACTGACATACCAATACCATGATAGTCTAGCATTTCCTCTGCTGCTTCTTTAAGTACCTCCTCTGGTAATACAGCCGGACCTGCAGAAAAGTTATATACTCTTGACATAAAAAAGCCCCCCTTTTGTTTTTTGCACCTTGTTTTATAATATTATAGTATAAAATTCATATTGTGTACTACTCTAAATATATATATTATTAAATTTATTTATTTTAAAAAATCATTATTACTACCTATTTTTCCCAGGGGTCTGGCCCCAAGCTACACTCTTGTCACTTGCTCTACACTTTACTATAATATATAAGTAAGCAACCCCAGGAGGAATTTTGAATATGAAAATGATATTTTTTGATACAGAAACAACGGGTTTAAGACCAGGAAGCATATGTCAGCTCAGCTATATTCTCGTTGATACCAGTCTAAAGCCTAACAAAACCCTTGGTAAAAATATTTTCTTCACCGTAGAATATGTAGAGCCAAGTGCAGAAAAAGTTCATGGCTTTAGCGTTGAAAAGCTATATGAATTAAGTAACGGTAAATATTTCGAAGATTGCCTAGAAGAATTTGCAACAGACTTTCAAACTGCTGATATTTTGATAGGTCACAATGTTAATTTTGATATAAAGTTTTTGACCTCCGAGTTAGAAGGTTGTGGAGAAGACTTAAATTATAACCATATATTTTGTACTATGAATTATTATAAGAATATATGCAATTTAAAAAATAGCCATGATAACATTAAAGCCCCTAGACTTGAAGAAGCCCTAAAGTTTCTTAACATAAAGCACTCCCATATAGATGTCTTAAGTAAAAAACTTTTTGATGAAACAGGGAACTTTCATGATGCTAGATTTGATACCACAGCTACATATTTATTAGTCACAGAGGGAATAAAAAAAGGATACATTCCCCCAAAGTATTTTACTAATATGGTTATGGGTATTTAGAATACTCTACACTGGCATTAATCTTAAAAGATATGAGGCAACCATATTATGGTACTTGCCTCATACCTGTATATAAACTTCCCACTTGTCATGTGGGTGGCACTCAAGATATATATATGGCTTTACTAAGTATTTCTCCTGGTAAACCATCAATTTCACATATTTTTTCTGAAATAAAACCATTATTTAATAATATCTTTTTTGATGCTATATTATTTGGATCTATTATTGCTGTAATTCGATGTAATACTTTTACCTCTTCAGCCTTATTTAATAATAATTTTGCAATTTCACTTCCATATCCATTTCTCCAAAATTCAGGAAGTAATAAATATCCAAGTTCTGCTTCACTTAAGTCATTTTCGTTTATTTTCAACATTGCTAAACCTATAAAGTTATTTGTGGTTGTTTCAAAAACTTTAAAACTTCCAAAATCTTTGTGTCTTTTATTCCTTTCTAATAATAGTTTAAAGTTACTTCTTGCTTCGTCCAATGGAATTGCTCTTTCTGTAACCATTGCCATTACTTTTTCATTAGAAACTAAGCTAAAATAATGTTTAAAATCTTCGTCTGATAGGAATTTTTCTATATAAATTCTATTTATCATTTTACCACTCCCGACTCATTATATAATGCGTGCCTCAGATTCTGCTCGAATAATTATCTCCTTTATAAATCTATTTTCAAGTAAATCATATCCGTTAATTGTACACCATTTTCAAAAATTGGATACTTGTAGTTATTGACAAAAAAGTCTTTAACCCTATGTGAAATTCTAAATCCACACCCTTCATAAAATGGAATCGTAATGGGACTATCACCTGTGCCAACAAACATAGTTTTACATTTATTTTTATAGTACTCAAAAATGTATTTTACAAGTGCTCTTGCATAACCTTGACCTTGATATTTTTCATATGTGGCTAAATTCTTTATTTCATATGTGCTATTATCCTCTTGGGTTACCACGCAGATACTTTTTAAATCACCATCATATAACGCAAACATCTCACCACGAGCTAGATACTTATCAATCATATGTTCTTCTTCATCTGCCAATAACAATAAATCAAGAAACTGCTTTTTGTTTTCCAAAATTATTTTCGTTTCCATTTCCATACCTCCTTGCCCACAAGGTTTTTACAGAATTTTTCATCCTTCCTTAATCAATAGTATAGCAGAACCTTGTTTATTTCCAAAGTTTTCTATATTTATTAATTTAGTTACCTTCTACAATCTTCTTACCAATTTATCCTCCTCCATTTTATTGAAATTAAAGACCCCTATGCTTACCTTAGGCATAGGGGTTTTTAACACTGAAAACTCAAATAAAAATACTTTGAGTTAAAATATTTATTTATGAAAACTATGGATTTTTGACTCTTATTGCTTCAATCATGTATTATAAATGCTAGTTTTTAGCTTCTTTTATTTGAGCTATTAGTTGAGGAACAACTTTCTTGAAGTCTCCTACTAATGCTACATCAGCTATCTGCATGATTGGAGCGCCTTCATCTTTATTTATAGCTATTATAAAGTCAGAATCCTGCATACCAGCTAAATGCTGAATAGCTCCGGAAATACCTACTGCAATGTATATCTTAGGTCTAACTGTTTTACCAGTTTGTCCTACCTGGTAAGCTTTATCAATCCAAGCGTTATCTATAGCAGCACGGGATCCTCCTATGTTTCCATCTAAAACATCAGCTAATTCTTGAAGTAATGCAAAGTTTTCTTTTGATCCTACTCCTCTACCACCAGATACGATGAATTCAGCTTCAGTTATATCAGCTACACTCTTAGCTAATTTAACAACTTCTTCAGTCTTAGTTCTGATGTCAGAT
>NZ_OAOD01000058.1 GCF_900205925.1 Clostridium peptidivorans
AGGCCCGGTGGGAGAGTAGGTCGTTGCCAGATAAATTTATTCCGTGGTAGCTCAATGGCAGAGCATTCGGCTGTTAACCGAAGGGTTGGAGGTTCGAGCCCTCTCCACGGAGCCATTTTATTTTGGAAAAATATAAATGTGATATTTAAAACTTCAATAGTTTGAAGTTTTTTTTATTTTATACATAAATAAAAAAATATAAAAAGATATGCTGATTAAAAATTAGCATATCTTTTTATTATAATCTGAAATTGTTGTTTGATTTATTTTGCTAGTATGTGGAGGATTATACCAAATACTTATCCTTGCGTATCTATATGTAATATATACAGATATATTGAGAAAAAGCTAGAAATTACGGTTTAATTTTAATTAATAAATAATATATTGATTCATTAGTTGGATATTCATGATAAGATAGCTTATGTCCTCGCAGAAGACAACAAAATATATCAAAAAAATTCAACTAAATTTTTAAATAGTATTGACAAAAATTAAGTTTATATGTTAATATAAACAAGTTCTCTAAAAGGACAAGATGATAAGTTGACAACTAATTAATTTAAAATAAATTAATAGTTGACAAGCTTAAACAAAAATGTTACTATATAAAAGTCGCTTGGAGCGACAGGGTCTTTGAAAATTGAACAGAGAATAGAAACCAGTCAATTACTTAACAGTTAAATGTTAAGAAACGCGATGAGCGAAACAGATT
>NZ_OAOD01000025.1 GCF_900205925.1 Clostridium peptidivorans
CTTGTGCTTCATAACGCTGACCATCTGTATATTGGTGAATCGGACGAGGGCGAACTTTCCATTCTGCAAAGCGAGATAACAAAAATGACGCTGCGTATTCGGGAGCAAAACGACGCACTGAAAAAAGAAAAAGAACATCTTGCCGATTCGCTGGCTGACATAGCCCACCAACTCCGCACCCCTCTCACATCCGTGAACCTTATTCTGTCATTGTTAGAGAATAACTCTGACGAAAATGAACGGAAAGCATTGATACGGGAAACAAAGGAATTGTTTGTACAGATGGATTGGCTGCTTACTTCCCTGTTGAAATTATCCCGCCTGGACGCGGGCATTGTGGTGCTTAAAAGCGAGCAGATAGATGTAAGCAACTTGATATGCGCCGCGCTTCGCCCGTTCCTAATCTCAATGGAACTGCACGATATTATTTTGCAAACAGACGTGCCGAAAGGGATGATGATTCAGGGCGATTCAGGTTGGCTTTCGGAAGCAATTCAAAACATCCTCAAAAATTGCATGGAAAGCGCAGGCGAGAACGGGAAGATTGAGATTGTTTGCGTGGACAACTCATTGTTTACCGAGATTGCCATCCACGACAGCGGCGCGGGCTTTGAAAAAGAGGATTTACCATGCCTGTTTGACAGGTTCTATCGTGGGAAAAACGCAGGTGCTACAGGATACGGGATTGGATTGGCTCTCTGCAGGATGATTATAACACGGCAGGGAGGGACGATTACCGCTAAAAATCACCCTCAGGGCGGCGCGATATTTGCCATTCGTTTCCCAAAGTGACTAATCTCTCACCTGAAAGTCACAGAGATGTAAGTTGAAGGTTCTATTATATAGGTAAAACATGAGAAAGGAGACTCACATAATGGAGTTTTTAAAAATTGAAAATTTATGCAAGGTCTACGGTAAGGGAGAAAATCAGGTTACCGCGCTTGACCATGTTTCGCTTACAATCGAAAAAGGGGAGTTTACCGCAATCATCGGTTCCTCCGGCTCCGGCAAATCTACATTGCTTCACATCATTGGCGGCGTGGACGTGCCGACAAGCGGAAAGGTGTATTTGGACGGGCAGGATGTATATGCCCAAAGCAATGAAAAACTCGCTATCTTCCGCAGGCGACAGGTCGGACTGATTTACCAGTTTCACAACCTCATTCCCACGCTGAATGTGGTGGAAAACATCACCTTGCCTATCCTGATGGACAAGAGGAAGGTCAACAAGGAGAGGCTTGATGACTTGCTGGAACTGCTTGGGCTGCAAGACCGAAAAACACATTTACCCAATCAGCTTTCGGGCGGCCAGCAACAGCGCGTTTCCATAGGACGCGCTTTGATGAACGCTCCGGCGGTCATGCTTGCCGACGAACCCACGGGCAGTTTGGACAGCCGAAATGGACATGAAATCATCAAGCTGCTGAAAGCAAGCAATAAACAATATGGTCAGACCCTTATCATTGTCACGCATGATGAAAATATCGCCCGCAAGCAGACCGCATTATCGGCATATCAGACGGCAAAGTAGTGCGAGATGAGAGGGTGAGACCATGAACATTTTCAACAAAGTTACCCTGCAAGGCATGAAAAAGAGTCGCACACGAACGATTGTAACGGTAATCGGAGTTGTTCTGTCCGCTGCCATGATCACGGCCGTAGTCACCTTTGGCGTTTCCCTGCTGAACTATTTGGCAAACGGCGCGGCACAGAAATACGGCGGTTGGCACGTCGAGTTTTTGGATGTTGATTCCTCTTTCGCACAGGAACGAACTCTCGACAATGGAGTTGCAAACACCACAACATTTGAAAATATCGGCTACGCAAAACTTGACGGAGGGAAAAACCCCAACAAGCCGTATCTTTTTATAGCCGGATTTAGCGAGGAAGCCTTTGATACCTTGCCCATAACCCTGATTTCAGGTAGATTGCCGAAAAACAGTGGGGAGATTCTTGTTTCGATGAGCGTCGAAGCAAACGGCGGCGTTAAATTCCCGGTGGGTGACACGCTTTCACTTGCTGTCGGAAGCCGCATGGAGGGCAACAAAAATCTCGGTCAACACGACCCTTACATTTCCGGGAAAGAAACTCTTATGCCAAAATCCAAGAGAACCTACAGGGTTGTCGGTATCTGCCAAAGACCCGGCTTTGAGGAATATTCCGCGCCGGGATATACCTTGATAACGAAAGCAGATGCACAAGACAAAGCGGACAGCTTAAGCCTATTTGTCACGCTTAAAAACCCGCGTGGTGTTCACGATTATGCAAGTAGCACAGCGGTCAGCCATAGCTATGTCTTTAACGATAATGTGTTGCGCTTCATGGGTCTTTCGGAAGATAATGTGTTTAACATGTTTCTGTACTCGGTTGGCGGCATTTTGGTTGCCTTGATAATGATAGGCTCGATTTTTCTGATTTATAATGCGTTCAACATGTCGCTGAACGAACGCACACACCAGTTCGGGATTCTCTCGTCGGTGGGAGCCACAGCGGGGCAGCTGCGAAATTCGGTGCTGTTTGAGGGACTTTGCATTGGTGCAGTCGGCATACCTATTGGCGTTATTGTCGGCATAGGCAGTATCAGGCTTGTGATTTCCGTTGTCGCCAAGAATTTCGGGAACGTTATGTACAGCAACGTACCTTTAACCTTGACGGTGTCCATCCCCGTGATTGTCGTTGCGGCGGCGGTTAGCATGGTTACAATTCTGATTTCGGCCTATATCCCGGCTCGAAAGGCCGCAAGCACTCCCGTGATGGAGAGTATTCGCCAGACCAACGAGGTTAAAATCGATTCCAAAGCTGTGAAAACGTCAAAACTAGCGCAGCGCATTTACGGTTTGGAGGGAACCCTTGCGCTAAAGAATTTTAAAAGAAACAAGAAACGCTATCGCAGCATTGTGCTATCACTTGTTTTAAGCGTAGTGCTGTTTATATCGACCAGTGCTTTTGTAACGGATTTGAAACAGGCGTCGGAGCGGGTAGTAGTGTTTACTACCTATGACATCGGTTTGGACACGCAGGACATGGACGATAGCAAAATGTTGCAGCTTTACGACAAACTAAAAACCGCCGATGGTGTTTACGAAAGCTCGTATCAAGCGCTTATGAAGTATTCATGCGCTGTCAAAGCAAGCGATCTTTCAGACTATTGCTGGAAATACCTGGGTTCACATACGCTGGACGAAACGGTTAATCTGCCAATGGACATCCAGTTTCTTGATGACAGCGCCTATCTGAATATTATCAAAGGCTTGGGCTTGCCCGCAGAGGAATATACCGGGCAAAATGCGAAAATGATCGCCGTTGCCAAAATGCCAAGCCACATGAAAGCCAATCGGCAGCATGAGGTTGACGAGTTTATTGATATGTTCAAGAGTTCTTCCATGAATTTTACCATCGCTCCCGAAACAAATGGCAAGCCGAAGATGGAACAGGGGCAAAACGTAAGCATTAAGTTTGTCAATACCGTGCCGCCTGATACACTCCCAATCCTAGAAAACTCCGAGTCGAATAATCCGTTCGTTTTTAATGTGATGGTCCCCTATTCGCTCAAAGAAAAGTTTGAAACCCCCGATGCCCATGTGGCTATTAAGGGCTTGACCTTTCGGTCAAAGAATCCCACACAGTCGGCGGCTAAAATGGAAGCGATGATTAAGGGGGCGGGAATTACATCCAAGTATACCCTGTACAATATGCATAAAATGCTTGATGATAGCCGCAATTATATATTCATTATTAACGTGTTCGCTTATACTTTTATCATTATGATTTCGCTGATTGCGGTTGCTAATGTGTTCAACACCATTTCCACGAATATCAAGCTGCGCAGGCGGGAGCTTGCCATGCTCCGCTCTGTGGGGATGTCTGACCGCGATTTCCAAAAGATGATGAATTTCGAGTGTGCCTTTTATGGCATGAGGGCGTTGCTCTTCGGGCTTCCCATAGCGGCAATCTCTTCTTGGCTGATTTACAAAGGGATGGTCGCTGGCGGATCGGACAATATCGATTTTGTGTTCCCGTGGAGCAGTATGGCAATCAGCGTGTTTAGCGTATTCCTTGTGGTGTTCATTACAATGCTGCATGCCATTAAAAAAATAAAAAGAGAAAATATTATTGACGCGCTTCGGGATGATATGACTTAATTCAAAACCGATATTAACTTAATAGAAAATCAAAAAATATCTTATATAGAAATATAAAAAATATGTAAAATTACGCATGTTGATTTTTATTTTAGTTTGTGGTAAATATACCTATAGGGATATTTATAATATTTTGAAATACCCCCATAAAAAGTATAATGTGAGAAAGGGTGGTAATGACAATGATAGAAGTACTTAAAGATGTGCAACCAGTTGAAGTATTTAAATACTTTGAAAAGCTATCACAGATTCCAAGAGGGTCTGGAAATGAAAAAGAGATTAGCGACTATTTAGTATCCTTTGCTAAGGAGCATAATCTAGAATATGTTCAGGATTCCGCATTAAATGTTGTTATAAAAAAGAAAGCAGCACCTGGATATGAAAACAGTCCTGCTATTGTTTTGCAAGGTCATATGGATATGGTGTGTGAAAAAAATATAGGTATAGAGCATGATTTTACTAAGGATCCGCTAAAGTTAAGAATAATTGATGACATGATATATGCAACTAGCACAACTTTGGGAGCAGATAATGGAATTGCGGTTGCAATGGGACTAGCAATTTTGGCTTCTAATGAATATCAACATCCGGCAATAGAATTGCTTGTTACCACTTCAGAAGAAACAGGAATGGATGGAGCAATGGCATTAGACCCTAAAAATATAGAAGGAAGAACACTTATTAACATAGACTCCGAAGAAGAAGGTACGCTATTAGTGAGCTGTGCTGGTGGAGTTACAGTTAAAACAACAATTCCTGCAGCATGGGAAGCAATAGATGCAAACCTTGTTCCATATATAATTAGAATAAGAGGCTTAAAAGGTGGACATTCTGGAATGGAAATAGATAAAGAAAGAGGCAACTCTAATAAATTAATGGGTCGTATACTTATGTCTATTTTATCTGAAATAGATTTTAGACTCAGTTCATTAAACGGTGGATCTAAGCACAATGCTATTCCACGTGAAACAGATGTTGTTATCTTAGTAAGAGCTGAGGATAAAGCTTTAGTTGAACAAAAAATATCTGAGTGTGAAGAATTGTTTAAAACTGAATTGAGAACACCAGATCCTGACGTAAGAGTAGAATTTGAAGTTTTATCTACCTTGCCTCCAGAAATGCTTTCAAAAGAATCAACTAATAATGTAGTTAACTACTTATACTTAGTTATAAATGGGGTAACTTCGATGAGCATGGATATTAAGGGCTTAGTAGAAAGCTCCTTGAATCTTGGAGTGATTTTTACTCATAAAGATTCGGTAGAATTCATAACCTCAATCAGAAGTTCCGTTAGAAGCTTAAAAAGCGAGTTATTTAATAGACTAGTTGTAACGGCTAAACTGAATGGCGGAAGTGTTGCTTCAGAATCTGGTTACCCTGAATGGGCATATAATCCTGATTCAAAAATAAGAACAATTTTTGAAGATGTATATGAAAAAATGTACGGAAAGAAACCTCATATAACTGCAATTCATGCTGGGCTTGAGTGCGGACTGTTTGCAGAAAAATTTGGTCAAATAGATGCTATTTCTTTTGGACCAAATCTATATGATGTTCACACTCCAAATGAACATATGAGTATTTCTTCAGTTCAAAGGACGTGGGAATACTTATTGGAAGTATTGAAGAATGTAAAATAATTAAATGTTTGGACCAAAGATTTTGTTCTTTGGTCCTTATAATTTATAAAAAATTTATATTATGAAATATTTTAAGAATAATATATCCTAATGGAGAATATATCATTATATGTATATAAAATACATTGGGGGGATATATCGTGGATAAAAAGTTATCTAAATATGCATATGGTGGTGTAGCTGGTAAAGACTACGTACCTTACGTTTCTAGTGGTTCTAAATCTGGTGGAAACGGTGTCATATTGATAATTGGTATCATTTTGGCTGCTTTGTTCGCAGCATCTACTGCCTATTCAGGTATGAAATCAGGTCTTACAGTTGCGGCTGGTATACCTGGTTCTATACTAGGCTCCGCTCTTATAGCTGCATTTTCTAAACAAAAAGGTATTCTTGGTAAAAACCTAATTCAAGGTATGGCAAGTGGTGCAGAATCTGTTGCTAGTGGTATAATATTTGTTTTACCAGCAATTCTATTAATAGGTTCTAAAGTTACTTTCTTAGAAGGTTTTATTGTTGGTGTAGGTGGAGTTTTATTCGGTATAGGAACAGCTTCCCTTGTTCACAATTATTTAATGGTTGAAGAACACGGTAAATTAATGTACCCTGAGTCAATGGCTATAGCTGAAACACTTGTTGCTTCAGAAGGTGCTGGAGAATCAATGAAGTACATGGGAATCGGCTTTGGAATAGGCGGTATTATAACTGTTGTAACTAGTTCATTTTTAAATGTAGCTAACAACGTTATAAGCTATGTAAACGAAACCTTCTACAAGTGGAAATTTGAAGTTGAAGTCAATCCCCTATTATTAGGTATAGGATATATAGTTGGTTTAGAGGTTTCTTTAACTATGTTTGCTGGTTCTATATTATCTAACTTCTGTATTATGCCTTTAATAGGTTACTTCGCTGCTCTTGCACAAGACGGTGCATCTGTATGGAATAATCCTAATGTTGCTATAAACGCTATGCAGGTTAAACATATAGCTGGTAGTTATGTAAAATATATCGGTGCTGGAATGATGCTTTCTGGTGGTTTAATAGGTGCTATAAAGCTTATACCTACAATAGTATCTTCCATAAAAGAAACTATTAATGCTAAGTCTTCAAATAGTGGTGAGGGGTCATCTGCTGGAAACATAATATTACTTGGTGGTATAGTAATAGGTTTCATAGGCGGTTTCTTGATATCTGGTGGCAATATATTAATGGCAATAGCTGCTTCTATTTTATCATTATTCTTATCATTACTATTTGTTATAGTTTCTGGTCGTTTAACTGGTACTATAGGAACTTCGAACCTTCCTGTATCTGGTATGACTATAGCTTCTATAGTTGTTGTAACATTATTATTCGTTGCAATGGGATGGAAAAATCCTGAAAGCAACAGATCATTACTTTTATTTGGTACATTTATAGTTACTGCTATAGCTATGGCTGGTGGTTATTCTCAATCACAAAAAGTTACTTTCATAATAGGTGGCGACAAAAATGAGATGGAAAAATACTTTGCTATAGCTGGTATAGTTGGTGTTATAGTAGTTGTTGCTACTATATTATTACTTTCAAGCCAGCTTGCAATGACTGGTGATAACGTTCCATTTGCACTACCTCAAGCTAACTTAATGTCAACATTAACTGCTGGTATAATGTCAGGTAAATTACCTTGGGTTATGATAATTGCTGGTGCTGTTATGGGAGTTGTTTTATTCTTATTAAAGCTTCCTGTAATGACAGTTGCTATAGGATTTTATTTACCAATAGCTACAACTTCTATAATACTAATAGGTGCATTAGTTCGTCTATTTGTAGAAAGAACTTGTAAATCTGAAAAAGAAAAAGAAGTTAAAGTTTCTAATGGTATAAGTTTATCATCTGGACTTGTTGCTGGTGGTTCTATAATAGGACTTGTAGGTATAGTACTTCAAGTAACAGGCGTTATAAAAGGAGCTGGACCAAGTGGATTCACTGCTTCTAATGGAATGGCATTTTTAATATTAGTAGGTCTGGTAATAGCTACTATAATACCTATAATGAACAGTAAGGTGAAAAATGCTGAATAATAACGAAGAGGTTTTAAGCATAATATTTCAAATCTCTGATAGTTTAGAGTATGAAGTAGATAAGGACAATATTGTGACTATACTTGAAAAACAAGATCACAAGGTCCAAAACTTCTTTAGAAAACTTAAATTTAGAATTCCAGAATATAAAAGAATTTCTCTGGATGAATATGGAAGTTGCGCATTTTTACAAATAGATGGCAAGAAAACTGTAAAAGATATTGGAGAAAATCTAGAAGCGAAGTATGGTGATAAAGCTCACCCACTTTATGAAAGATTATTGTTGTTCTTAAACTATATCGACGTTAATTGTCACTATATAGAAAAAACAAATTTTTAATAAAAAAGATGGCACTGCATTGTAGTTGCCATCTTTTTATTATCCTTATAGTGGTAAAAAGCTAATTAAATCAACTTTCGTTAGAACTGCCCGGTTTCTAGTTCCAGGACTATTAAGCATATGCCATGCAGTGTATTGTTCGGCATAAAGATTATTGGCAGACATGCAGTCAACGGGAACAATAACATTATAACCGCGGAAAGCAGAACTGGTAGCTGTGTGAAGGACTGCACCATTGGCGGCATAACCAGTAACTATAACAGTTTTAATACCTTTCTCTTGTAATACTTCTTCTAAATTGGTTTTATAAAACTTATCTACGTTTGATTTTACAATAGGATCACCTGGCATAGGAGCTATCTCTTTAAAAATATCTCCAGGATTTCCCGCATGTGTAAGGCTATACACAACTAGCATGGAATTTTTGCGGGCTTTCATCAATAAATTATGAATATTAGGGATAGAAGCTATGCAGCGAGGGCTTTTGCATATAGAGGTCTCCATATCTAATATTAATAGTGCACTGGTTCTTGGATCAACTGCTACTGATTTCAGTTCAGGTGCAGGAGGGGCGGAGACAGTATTCCATTTATCGATGATTGTTTGATCTATTACTTCAGCCCTTATGTTCCTAGGAGGCCAATATCCACTATAATTGAGCTTGCTATCCCTGGAGTATCTAACCCATTCACCATAAATAGGACAAAAATATATCACATTAATCCTCCTAATATACTTTTATATTATTGTATATTATGTAATAAATAAGGAAAAGTGACAAGGTTACATTCATAATAATTAATTATGATAAATATATTATAAAAGAAAATGATATTATTCTAGGGAGTAGTCCATGTATGATCTAAATGTAATAGGTAAAAGTGTACCAAGAAAAGAGTCTTTAGACAAAGTAACAGGTGCAGCGGAGTATACAGATGATTATGAAGCACCTGGACTTTTGCATGCAAGAATGGTAACGAGTCCCTATGCCCATGCAAGAATAAAGGCCATTGAATATGAGAATTCACTAAGCGTTTCCGGAGTTAGGGCCGTGTTAACAGGGAAATACTTTCCACAGCTTGTTGGATCCACAATTGTTGATAGACCTCCCATTGCTATAGATAAAGTAAGATACAATGGTGAACCTGTAGCGGTGGTGGTAGCTGACAGTGAGGCTCAGGCTGAAAAAGCTGCTCAGATGATAAAAGTAGAATATGAGCCTTTACCGGTAGTGAATTCTCCAAGTGAAGCATTAAAAAAAGATTCACCGCTAGTTCATGAAAAACTTGGTGAGTATGAGATTATTGATGAAGTTTTTCCAGAACCTAACACAAATATTGCTAACAGAACTAAGATTAGAAAAGGTGACATGAAAAAAGGATGGTATGAAAGTGAGGTAACTGTGGAGGCAAGCTTTTCATTTCCCCCTTCTGACCATGCTGCTATGGAAACAAGGTCCGTAAGAGTAAGAATATTACCAGATGGAAGGGTTATTATATACTCCTCTTCTCAGGCTCCATTTACCATAAAAAAACTTATAAGTCATTTCTTTAATATCGACCCTGGCAAGGTTATTGTTCATGTACCTTTGGTAGGCGGGGCCTATGGAGGTAAAACAGCTGTGCAGCTAGAGTTTATTGCTTATTTGTGTTCAAAAGCTGTTGGAGGAAGACAGGTTAAACTTACTAATAAAAGAGAAGAAGATTTAATTACATCTCCGGTTCATATAGGTCTTGACGCCAAAGTAAAATTTGGATGTACAAAAGCTGGGAGGCTTACAGCTGCAGAGATAACCTATTTATTTGATGGTGGCGCATACTCTGATAGAGCTGTAATTATAAGTAAAGCAGCAGGGGTAGACTGTACAGGGCCTTACAATATTGAAAATGTATGGTGTGACTCACTGTGCATGTATACTAATCATCCTTATGCCGCAGCCTTCAGAGGATTTGGTCATGCTGAACTTACATTTGGGGTAGAAAGAACAATGGACATTTTAGCGGATAAGCTAGGAATGGACCCTTTAGAATTAAGGTTAAGAAATGTAATTTTACCGGGAGATACTAGTGCTACCCAGACCTTGCTTAATAGAAGCAACTTAGGGGATTTACCAAAGTGCATACAAAAGCTAACTAAGCTAATACATTGGGGAGAAGTAGATGAAGCTGAAACTAAGGACGGTAAGGTTAGGGCTAAAGGTGTAAGCTGCTTCTGGAAGAATTCAAATACATCTTTGAATGCAGGGGGAGGAGCGGTTCTTACATTTAATTCAGATGGAAGTATTAATCTTACTTGTGCTGCAGTTGAAATAGGGCAGGGAACTAAAACAGCTTTAGCACAAATATTAGCAGAGAAAATGAAAATGAATGTAGATCAAGTTTATGTAGCAATGGAAGTTAATACTGAGACGGATCCTGAGCACTGGAAAACAGCTGCAAGCAGGACTACTTTGCTAATTGGAAGATCAGTTTTAAGGGCAGCAGAGGATGCAATTAATCAACTATGTAACATTGCTGCTGTTATTTTAGGACGTTCACCAGCTGAACTGGAGGTTGGTAGCGGAAGAGTATATTTAAGAGGCAATCCTCAAATAGGAATAGAAATTAGTAAAATTGCATTTGGCTATACCTTGCCTAATGGGAATACAGTTGGAGCACAGGTTATTGGAAGAGGAAGTTATGCTTTTGAGGATCTAACAAAATTAAATCCTAAAACTGGCAAAGGCAATCCAGGTCCTGAATGGACTGTTGGAGCAGCAGCTGTAGAGGTAGAGTTTGATAAAAAAGAATATACCTACAAAATTATAAAGGCTGCTTGTGTTGTAGATGCAGGTAAAGTTATTAATGCTGGAGTGGCAAGGGGGCAGATGTCCGGTGGCATGAACTTGGGGCTCAGCTTTGCCAGTCGAGAAGCATTTTTGTTTACGGATAAAGGTATTATTCAAAATAAGCAGCTAAGAACATATGATATTATGAGGCTAGGAGAAAACCCAGAATATCTTGTGGATTTTGTGGAAACTCCACATTTAGATGGACCATATGGTGCAAGAGGGATTGGAGAATATGGTGTAATTGGAATGCCTGCAGCACTTGCAAATAGTTTATCCTGTGCAGCAGAGGTGCCTCTTAATCAGCTGCCGTTGATACCTGAATTAATTTGGAAAGTAAAAGAGGAGGGGCATTAATGATTGCATTTAATTTTGAATACTATAAACCTGATTCATTGGGTGAGGCAGTAAAGCTGTATAGAAAGCTTAGCGAAAGTGGAAAGGAACCTTTATATTATTCTGGTGGTACAGAAATAATTACTATGGCAAGAAGAAATGATCTGGTTACAAAGGCAGTAATAGATATTAAAGGAATTCCTGAGTGTAATGTATTTGAAATAAAAGGCGACAAGCTGATAATAGGAGCTGCAGTTACACTCAATCATATTGATGAGAGTAAATTAATTTCATTTATAAGCAACACAGCAGACTTTCCTGCGGATCATACATCACGTAATAAGATAACAGTTGGTGGAAATATTTGCGGTAAAATTATATATAAGGAGTCAGTTTTAGGCCATTTAATTGGAGACAGCAGTGCATGCATATACGGAGAAAAAGGTAAAAGGATTGTTCCAATAATGCAGGCTTTTAATCAAACGCTTCAACTGGAAAAGGGGGAGTTTCTTTTTCAATTGGCAGCAGAAATGAGTTACTCTACTTTACCTTATATAAGTGTGAAAAAAACTAAACAAGGGAAGATGGAGTATCCTTTAATTAGTATGGCTGCAATTAAAAAGAATAATAATATTCAAATGGCATTTAGTGGAGTCTGCTCATTTCCATTCAGATCTAGGGAAATGGAAAAGTATATAAATAATAGAGCTATTACGAAAGAACAGAGAATAGAACAGGCTATAAGCCATTTGCCAGCTCCTATATTTGGAAATATTCAAGGCTCTTCTGAATATAAGAAGTTTGTATTAAGAAATTTACTGGAGCATACTTTGGAAACACTGGATGGTGAGGGAATATGATATCATATATTGAAGAGGCAAAAATAGAGCTAGACATAAATGGAGAAAAGAGAAGCTTGATTTTAAGGCCAGCAGACACACTGCTTAGAGTACTTAGAGAAAATTTAGGATTAACTGGAGCAAAAATTGGTTGTGAAAATGGAGATTGTGGTACGTGCACTGTGCTTTTAGATGGAATACCAATTAAATCATGTATTATATTGGCGGTTGAGGCCGTTGGACATAAAATAATTACTATTGAGGGTTTGAAGGAAGACCCCATTCAAAAAGCTTTTATAGAGAAAATGGGCTTTCAATGTGGGTATTGTACTCCTGGTTTCATAATGAACTGCTATGGACTTATAAAAAACAACCCTTATGCAGATGATGAAACTATTGAGGAATGGCTAGAATCTAACATTTGTAGATGTACTGGATATGAAGAGATAAGAGAAGCTGTGAAATCAGTATTAGCTTTAAACAAGAAATAAGGAAGGCACAATATATGAAATATTTATGCATCAGGGCAAGCCACCTGGTGTTTTTTTGTCGTAGTTTTCTTTTTAGGTATAAAATTGTAAATTTAATATAACTATTGTAAATTTAATATAACTATTGTAAAAAAACAATGCAATTATTGTAAAAAAATAAAGAAATTATGCCAATTATGTAGTATAATATAGAACGGAATATTATTAGATAATTTATAGGAGGAAGACAAAAGATGAAACTAAGAATGAAACATGACAGCGGAGTAATTAAGGAGGTTAAATATGGATTTTCCTGGACTACATTTTTCTTTGGATTTATAGTACCACTTGTTAGAGGAGATATTAAGTGGGCATTAATTATGGTTGCAATTAGTATTGCAGTTGGTGTTCCAACTATGGGAATTGGTGCATTTATTTCTGGTATTATTTTTTCATTTGTATATAATAAAATCTACATAAAAGAACTTCTTGTAAAAGGATATAAACCAGAAAATGAAGATGATAAAGATGTACTAGTACAAAATAATGTAATTTCAATGTAGAGATTTTTACTAAACTAAAGAATAAGCTAAAATATAGATTCCATAAAGAGTTACAAAAATATAATACATAAATAAGATTTAAAAAGTATTAGTCTAGGCTGATACTTTTTATTTTTTAGTTGTATCATTACAATATTGTGGAACATCAGCAGTATACGTATAATGAATACATACATATAATTCTTAAAGAGGGAGAAAAGTTATGGGCATTAAAGAAGTTATACAAGTAGCTGAAGAACTGGGATTCAATTTAGAAAGAGGGGAAAAGGAAGGCGTATGGTGGCTATTTAGATAGTCATTTTTTATGGATGCATCCCCAATTATTAAATATTTGCTCATTTAAGAATTAAAAATAGTGATATAATAGTTGTAAAGAAAATATTAGTTTTAAGAAATTATAAAAATCATAGATAAGAAGGTGAATAGATGGATAGGGAAGTTCTTATTAATAGAGTGAAAGAAATACAAGGAATCGTAGGGGTATCACAGTTTGGAAGTTATGGTACAGAGTACTGGATTCAAGATAGAAGTGATATAGATTTAGCAGTGGTTACATCGCCTAATAGCACTTATATGGATACATTGAATATAGAAGACAAACTTATCCCAATTTTTCAGGATTTTTATGAATATAAGGACATTCATCTAACCTTCATTTTGTTTAATGATTTTCATTGCAAATATGCAAGGATGGCTGTGGATAGTGATAATATCTTTATTATAGATGAGGATAGATGGTTTGATTTTCAACATTATGTATTGAAGTTTGCAAGAAACAATATAGAGTTTGAAAAAAGGTTAAAAATAGATGAACAGTATACCTATTTTGGAGGGATTATAGATGAGTCCATATTATAAGTATAAAAAGGAAAAGTTTTTAGAGAAATATAAGTGTGTTAATGAAACTCTAGAAGATTTAAAAAGTGCTTTGTATAAATATAGGAAAGATAATGATAAGATAACTAGAAGAGCAATTTTTGCTTATTTCTAGGACTTCTGCGAATATATTATAGATATGTGTGAAAGTTATTTGGTAATCAATAATGCAAAAATTGATAGCAGTACAGCTTCATTACAACTTATAGAAAAGGCTCATGATATGGGTTTCTTTGATCAAACATTAAAGGAGTTTTTATATAACTCTGTAAAGTTGCGTAATAGATTTACTCATGATTATTATAAGAGGGAGTTAAGTGAAAAACAAATAGAAGAATTTTGTTACTCAAATATTATATATTTAGAAATATTTTTAGAAAGTAGTAAAGAAAGCGTTATATTAACTTTTAAAAATACTAAAGCATAAAGGTATTTTTGTTGAAATTTTTATTAGTAGAGCATAAGGTAAAAAGTACCATAGTTTAAGTTAAAATAGCATCCTAAACATTTAGGATGCTATTTGTGTTTAGGTATGATTACAAATTTAAATACATTTTAGGGATAATTATTTATATAATGGCAGTAAGCTTTAAAAAATTTTATATGTAGATATATATTTTATTTATAGAGTACCAGAAGGTTATTTGAAAGTGCCATCCACATGGCAAGTGGCAAGATTTATTTTAGTTGTGAAAGGGTGATGATTATATGAAATGTCCATATTGTGGAGCAGAAATGAAACGGGGCTTTATAAGTCAAGATAGATATTCTCTTAAATGGATTCCAGAAGAAAAATATAAAGGAGGACTGTTTCAATGGTTTTCAAAAGGAATAAAACTTACGTTTTATGTTATAAGCATACAGTTCTGATGTTATTTTCTTAAATATGGTATATAATATAATTATTGATAAAGATAAAATTCTATTTTGCAAAGGTGATAGGCTATAATTTTTACAATAAGTATTTCTGTGCTATTGAAGGTACATTATTCAAAAGTAGGTGAATTAATAAGTGGATAAAGCATATGATAAAGTAGAGATAATAGAAAAGTTAAAGTCAGAAGAGGTATTTAACTTCATAAAAAAATATAATATCACAACCATGCTTATGTTTGGAAGTATTGTTAGTGATGACTTAGATAATGAGTTCAATGAGGAATCAGATGTGGACATAGCTCTTTTAGCTAGTAAATCAATGGAACTAGATAATATTTTAGAAATAGAGCTATTTTTCCAAAATCTTTTAAATAGAGAAATAGATGTTTTAGACCTTAGAAGTGAAAGCTTAGATATTTTTGTAAAGATAAGCATTTTAAATACTGGAAAAATTATTTATACGGAAGATGATGGAATGTCTTTAGAGATTTTGTACAACGAAACTGACAGAATATATAAAGAAAACGAGAACTTTATGTATTTTAGAAAGGTAGATGTATTATCATGAATCAAGAAAGATTAAGAAAAATTATAGAAGATATGCAAGAGTGCATTGCAGACATAGATGAGTGTTTAGACGTGCTCAAGAATAAAAAAGATGATAACCTAATTATTAAGTTAGCAAAATCAAGCTTAAGGCAGTTATTCGTCAGTTTTCATACTATATTAGAAGATTTTTTTTCAATACTTCTTAAAGATATGAAAAAATATAAGATAGGAATATCAATACATGAAAGTCTAAATATCCTAAAAAAAGATGGAATAATAAACGAAGATATATATCTATTTCTTGAAAAATCAAGACTTATTAGAAATAGAATATCTCATAGGTACAAGGAACCTAAACATGAAGAACTACTTGAACATATTTTAAAATATAGGAATAACTTTGAGGATATAGTTAGAATAGCCAAGTTATATATAGAATAAGGAATTATTTATAAAATTCACAGCCACCAATTGTAACTAACTAGTTGGTGGTCATTATTTTGCCTTTTTATTATTATATTACAATGTTGTGAAGCACTAAGACTATAACTTATAATAAACATACACTTTTAAATTTTATTGGGGGGAACAAATTTGAATAAAAGATATTTGATTGAGCAGTGTAATAGATTAAAAGCTATAGATAAAGATGAAAATTTATTACATAATCACCAGAATGACCAGTGGTGGCTAGATCATAATGAAGGACACGGATTTGTTTTGGATATGTTAGTAGAGTATATTAATGATAAAGAGTTTCTAAAAAAGAAAGAATTAATCAAGTTACTTAATAGAGAAATAAGAAAAGCAAGTTCAATAATTAAAGAGCTTGACATTAAATATAGCTATTTTAAAAATGATGAAGATATGACTCCTGAAGATAGTTATACATATTCCTACAGTGATGGAATTTGTTGCGAGATTATGCTGTTAAAAGATATTATAAAAAGAAAAAGATATATTAGTAAAAATGCATATATTCCTAATAAGTGGGTTTAAAGGACATTATTAGCAATTATAATATTAATTAAGTTACATTTGTAATTAATTACAACATTTTTAATGCTCTGGATTATATAGAATTTTCATCTAGGAAGGCGTTCATTTCGTCAAGAGCGGCTAATATTTATAAGTTTAAAATCCCTAAGCCGCCTAAACTCGCTGTCGCTCAGACAGTAGGAGGCTCTTAACGGTATTTTAAATTTATAAATAAAGCCGTTCTAAGGCTCATTCAATGTCTTCTACGATGAAAATTCTATGCTCTAGAGCATAGAATTTTCATCGTAATCTTCATACTTTGTAACGCAAGAGTAATTTAATGCGAACTAATAATTATTTTATAGAAAGGAGCAACGATTTGGATATAGATAGTTTAATTGTAATCTTTTCTGGCATATTGTTTCTAATCTACTCACTTTCATGTAAAAATAAGGTGAATTATTACAATAGATATTATGAGAATTTTACATTTATCATAGTAGACAAAGAAAAGTTTTTAAAGCTTCAACTCTACATTTCAATCTTTAATTCAGCCTGTATGATTGCTTTTGGGATTATTTTAACGATATACGATTTGCCGTATATTTACTTAACATCATATCCAATATTATTTCACTTTATAAATTATATGATTCAACCAGTGGGTAGAAGTAAGGGATATATAACAAAGAAAAATTACTTGGAGTAAGAGTGAAATACAGTAAGTTTTTACTTCATAATCTTCTTATATGACGAATTAAAAATGATTACCAATAAAGGAGATTTATTAATTATGATTGATAATAATGATTTGAAATTAATTGAGGAAGCAAAAAAAGTTATCAATAAGAACTTTGATGAAGTTGATGAAAATCACACAGTAGGTGCAGCATTACGTTGCAAAAATGGTAACATCTATGTTGGAGTAAACGTATATGCGGTGCATGGTTCATGTGCTGAATATATAGCAATGGGCACAGCAATTACAGCAGGGGAACGTGAATTTGATACTATTGTTGCAGTAAGGTCTCCAAAAAAAATAATACCTTAATTTCTCCATGTGGAAATTGTAGGCAGCTACTTATGCAGTATGCTCCTGATATTAAAGTTTTAATACAAACTCAAGATGGGATACAGAAAGTGTGTATAAAAGAATTATTACCTTATTCACCATATTAAATAGGTTAAGATAATTCATGAGTATAACGTATAATGAATACATACATATAATTCTTAAAGAGGGAGAAAAGCTATGGGCATTAAGGAAGTTATAAAAAAGATATTCGGTACTGGTGAAAATACAGCTGAAGACATAACAGAAGTGAGTAACCTTGAAAATGTTAGAATTTATATAAAACAGCAGCTAAGAGAAAAGGGTTTAAAAAATAACCAGATAGAAATAGATTTTTCAAATGTTTGCACCAAGGAAGAAGTTGTAAAAGTAGCAGAAGAACTGGGATTTAATTTAGAAAGAGGGGAAAAGGAAGGCGTATGGTGGCTGTTTAGGTAGCTGCTTTTTATGGCCGTATCCGCAATTAACAATTTATTATAAATAGTTGATAAGATTAAGTCTATAACATACATATAACAGTTAGGTTATTTAATTTTATCCGATTGCTACCATTGCTAACACCACCATCGCACTCTGTGAAAGCGACTATCACTAAATCATAGATTTGGGATATCTGCTTTTCTTCAAAGTGGGGATAAGCACTGATACGCGCCTGGATAAGTTCTTCTAAGCTTCAGATGGAGAAAAGGTATTCCTTATAAGCAAACTCCACCTGAACCTAAGAATCACTTGATAGAAAGGGTGAAATCATGGAACATTTATTAAAAACTACAAAATCAGAGCAGTTCATAGATATAACATCAATTGTACAGGAAGAAGTAAATAAAAGTAATGTAAAGGATGGAATAGCTGTAGTTTTCATTCCTCATACCACTGCTGGGGTAACAATAAATGAAAATGCAGATCCAGATGTTGTACATGATATTTTAGCGGGTTTAAACAAGGCCTTTCCTGAAGAAAATGGATATCTTCATATGGAAGGAAATTCTCATGCACATATAAAGGCTTCATTAATGGGTTCATCATGCAGCGTAATAATTGAAAATGGAAGGTTGAAGCTTGGCACTTGGCAGGGCATATATTTTTGTGAATTTGATGGACCAAGAAGCAGAAAGTTTTATGTAAAAGTAATTTAGAAAGAAGAGAGTTTTAAATAAAGCTCTCTTCTTTAATTATTTCAGTTTTTTCTCTGTCTACTATATAAGCACCACTTTTACTAGCTAAGTCGCCGTCTTTTGCTTCAAAGACATTTTGAGCAATTATAGTGTCCATAAGGGCATTTGCTTCTGCAGCAGTTACTGCATCCTTTATATTATTTACTGTAATGCTGGTCTTCTTTCCTCCAACATTCACAAAGGATAAAACTAACTCTTAGCCATATGAAAAAAATAGTGAGCATACATCGTTAATGTTATTTCCTTTAATATGGTATATAATATAAATATTAATAAAGATAAAATTTTATTTTGCAAGGGTGATTTTATGATAATCGATAACTTAAGAGAGTTAAGTCTTACTAGTACGTCAAAAGGAATGTTATATAAATGCATAGGTAATATGAATGGGAAAAAAGTTTTTATTAAGACAGGAACTAAACTAAAAAATAAATTTTCTATACTAGAACCAGTTAGTGAAGTCATTGCTAGTGAGATAATTAGAAAGTTTAATATAGAATGTGCAGTTAACACTTTAAGTAAAATGAAATTACCTGGTTTTAATGAAGAAGTATTAGCAAATATATCAGAGGATTTTTTAAAAGAGAATGAATCATTAATGAGTATTAGAAGTATTTTAGGTAATACTAGCAGAGAAAATTTATATGATAAAGTTATATCCATAATTCCAAATTTCAAAATAGATATAGACAGAATGATAGTAATAGACTTTTTAATAAATAATATTGATAGACATTTAAGGAATTTTAGTGTTGTAAATAAGGATGGAGATATTATAAAGTTTGCTCCACTTTATGATCATGGACTATCCCTATATGCAGATATTCAAGATTTTGAATTAAGTCAAGATGATAAAGAAACTTGGGAAATGATAGATGAATGTAAGCCATTTTCTGAGTCACATTATAAGCAATTAGAGTTAATTGGTGATGTTAAGTTGCCTAAAGTATCATTAAAAGAATTATTTGATATAGTAGATAAATATAAGGAGTATTTATCAGAATTCAGAATTGAATGTATTAAGTATTTACTAGAAACTAGGTACTATTATTTAATAGAAAGGGGTATTTTATGATAGATAAGTATATATTAATGTGTAAAGATATCACAGTTGGAGATCTTATTTATGATACAAATACTAAAAAATTTAGTTTTATAAAATATGATGAGATTACAGATAGAAAGTATCTGCCATTAGGTATGTACAGTTATAAAAATTGGAATATAGATTATAAACCTTCTCATGAGGATATTATATTTTGGCTTGAGGATAGAGTTGTCCCAAAAGAGAGGGCTAACATAGATGAGATATTAAAAGTTATGGGATTAATTGATTATGATTTTTGGGAACTATGCAGAAGAACTAGGGCAATGTGTTTAGAAGATTACTTTTGGTTAAGTAAAGGTGAAAATTATGAAGATGTTCATTTAAGATATTTAGCAGAGAATAATCGAATAGAAGAAACCCCCATACCTTTTGAAGCAGTACCATATCCAAGTGAATTTAAAATTTTGGATAATAATAAAGTTGTTAAGAATATTACCGATGGAGAGATTTAAGTAAAATATAACCAAGTGAATTTTCACTTGGTTATATTTTGTATTAAGATATTTAATTACCAAATCTATTAAAATGAGCACTTTTAAAGCCCTCATTCTTTATAGACTTATGTTTTGCATTAGGATTATGGTTATGCCCTTCTTCAGTTATTGGTGTTTGATAATTACATTTTTCCATTCTTGCTTTTTTATTATCTGGTTGACTATCTTTTGCCATGACAATACCTCCTTAGCATAATATCTTTACAGAGTTAGTTTGTACATCGTCATATAAATTATCCACTTAAAATAGGGGCCAGACCCCTGGAAAAAAAAGGTATAAAAAGAAGCAATAGAGCAATCTACTGCTTCTTTATATTTAATCTAATGTTTTACTAAACTTTTTCATAGTAATAAGAACAATAAGAACAATTAAAAGCATTAAGGAACAAATTGGTTTTATTAAATAAGAAAAACTAACACCCTTTACTATTATCCCTCTAAGTATTTGGAGAAAGTATGTTATAGGTAAAATATTACCAAGGTAGTATACAACTTTTGGCATAGCCTCTCTTGGAAACATAAATCCTGAAAGAAGTACACTTGGCAAAAGCAATCCAATTGAGGCTTGCATGGCTTGCAATTGAGTTTTAGCTACAGTTGATATAAGCATTCCCATAGCTAAGGAACATATCAAAAATAGTGTACCTAATAAAATAAGTAAAAGCATACTTCCCTTTACCACAACTCCAAATATTAAATATCCTAAAGCAAGTGCTATTATCATATCAGCAAAGCCTATAATAGTATAAGGAATTAACTTTCCTAAAATTAATTCAAGGGCTGTAACGGGAGTCATAATAAGTTGTTCTATGGTTCCTTTTTCTTTTTCTCTTACCATGGTAAAGGAAGTTAGTATTACCGTTATGTTTTGCAAAATTAATCCTATAACTCCAGGTATATTATAATTGCTGCTTTCCATAGTTGGGTTGTATAAAGTAAAAGGTTTTACATTAACGCTGCTATGTGTGTTTATTTGTTTTAATTTAAGAGAATAGTTATTCCCAATTAATAAAGAGTAAGACAGTGCAGTTCTTGCTATGGTTGGATCTGAGCCATCTACTAGCACCTGAACTTCTGCAGGATTGTTTTTTGTAAGATTCTTTGCAAATTCAGGTGGAATTACAAGCCCAACCTTTGCTTCACCCATATCTATAGTTTTTTGTACTTCCTTTTGAGAATTTACCATATCATATAGGGTGAAATAATTGGAATTTGTAAACTTATTTATTAAATCTCTACTATCAGAAGTTTTATCTCCATCATAAACAACCAAGTTTACATTATTTACATCTGTGTTTACTGCAAAACCAAATAAAAACAGCATCATAATTGGCATAACTATAGCTATGGCTAAACTAGCTTTATCTCTTCTTATATGTATAAACTCTTTCTTTGTAATAGTAAATAATCTTTTCCACTTCATTGAATTTTCCCCCTAATCTTTTGACAGCTTTAGCTCATCAAAAGATGATATAACATCTCTACTAGAAAGCTTTTTAACATAATCAATAAATATATCCTCTAAATTATTTGTCCCATGCTTTTTATATAAGTTAGCTGTAGTATCAATGGTAATAAGTTTACTATTGTATATAAAAGCTGTAATGTCGCATATAGAGGCTTCATCCATATAGTGGGTGGTTACTAGGACAGTTATACCATCTTTAACGAGCTTCGTTATTGTATGCCAAAACTCTCTTCTTGAAACAGGGTCAACTCCTGCAGTAGGCTCATCTAGAACTAGTAGGCTAGGACTATGTATCAGTGCACAGCCTAAAGCAAGCCTTTGCTTCCATCCACCGGATAGGGTACCTGCCAAACTTTTTTCCTTACCCTTTAGATTGGCCATTTCAATCAATTCTGCTTTTCTCTGCTCTAATCTTTCCTTAGGTAACATATAGATATTACCATAGAAATCAAGATTTTCTTCCACAGTTAAGTCTTCATATAAACTAAACTTTTGAGACATATATCCTATATTTTGTTTAATTTTCTCAGATTCTTTTATAATATCATAGCCAAGTACTTTCCCTTCACCAGAGGTAGGTCTTAGCACTCCACAAATCATTCTTATGGTGGTGGATTTTCCAGAACCATTTGGCCCTAAAAATCCAAATATTTTTCCCTTAGGTATATCAAAGGATAGGTCATCCACCGCTGTAAAGTTATTGAATTTTTTGGTCAGATGTCTTATTGAAATAGCATACTCCATAATAAACCCCCATTATTTTAAATTTACATCAAAGAGCATTCCAGGTTTAACTATATCTAGGTTATCCATTATTTTTATTTTCACGCCATATACAAGCTTTGCTCTATCTTTCTTAGTAACTATATTCATTGGGGTGAATTCTGCCTCTGGGGAAATATAGGTTATTTTACCCTTTATATTTTTATCCTTAAGGAAATCACTTTTCATAGTTACTTCTTTACCCAGCTTAATGCTAGGAAGTACCTTTTCTGGTACATATATTTTCACCCACATATTTTCAGTATCCAGTAATGTAACTATAGGGCTTCCTGGTGCCACATATTCGCCTTTTTTATAATTGATAGTTTCTATGGTTCCAGAAGCTAAAGATATTACATTGCTTTTATCTAGTGCAATTTTAGAAAGTTCATAACTATTTTTAGCTTTTTCTACTTCATAAGCAGCAGATGTTTTATCCCTATTGGTAGCTCCATTTATGAGTAAATTTAATTTTTCATTGGCAGCATCTAGTTGCGCTTTATAGTTACTTAGTTGAGCATTAGCAGAATTTATGGAACTATTAACACTATTTAGTGCACTTACGGCGTTGTCAAAAAGGTTCTTAGCTGTATCCATATTGTATTTTGACTCTATTCCATCTTTATATAGAGCTGTGGTGTCATCGCAAATCTTCTTTCTATAATCATAATTTTTCTTTGCAGCATCAAGGTTGTTCTTGGCTGATTGAACAGAGGCTTCTCCTTGTGTCACTAAGGCTTGGGCTTGTCTTACTACCGCTTCCTGAGCTTTTATTTCTTCTGCTCTGTTTCCTTCTTGTACTTTTCCTAATTGATTTTCAGCACTTTTTATACCAATTTCAGCACTCCGTAGGTTTAGTTCACTTTCACTTGGATCTATAATTGCAACCAAATTTCCTGGCTTAACCTTGTTTCCTTCGTTAAATTTTAGTTCTTTAATTTTTCCATTGATTTCTGCAGAGATGTTTATCTTATCTGCTTCTGCTGAACCATAGTATATGTATTCATCATCTTTATCCTTATTGTAAGTTTTTATTATAAAAAAGCTTGAAAGGCCTGCTAATACTAATAGGAAGGCTGCAATCTTGATACTTTTATTCTTTGCCAAAATCATCACTCCTTTTATTTTTAGATGATATGCCGTTAAGCAATATATCTACCATATTTTTTATATCTTCTTCTTTATCTTCTTTTTTAACGAAAAGCTCAGGAAACATACCCGTTAGAGTTACATAGCCCATAAGTACACTAATCATTGTCCTTGTTATAACACTTGAATCTATGTCATCTCTAATATTTCCTTTTTCTATGTTTCCTTCCACAAAGGCATTTATAAAGGGAATAACCTTAGGTGCAATATCCTTTTGAATAGTTTGTAATAACTCTGGATGATACATGGCTTCCACAAAAACAGTCTTGATAAGTGGAAAGTTTTTTTCTATAAGAGTTAGTCTATCTATAAATAAATCTTTTATTACCTCTTCTAAAGATTTATCTTTTTCATTCTTTATAATTGCTTCTGCAGATTTGATAACTAAGGGTCTAAAAAATCTAACAATCATAGGTAGTAGAAGTCCCATAAGTAAATCTTTTTTAGTTTTATAATACCTAAATATAGTTCCCTCTGCTACTTCTGCCTCTTTAGCAATTTCGCTGGTTCTGCTTTGACCAAAGCCTTTTTCTGAAAAAACCTTCACTGCAGCTTCTATTATCTGCCACTGTCTTTTTGTAATTTCTTCTTCAGAAAAGTCTCCTTCTAAAAATAAGCTTTCAATTAAACTTGTATTTTCATCTTTTGAAAAGTCCATGATATGCGTGCCTCCTCCTATAGATAAATTTATAAAAGTAAAGACTTTTTAATAATGAGTGTTTACTCATTATTAGATTACAATATTTATTTTCTTTTGTAAATGGGGAAATGGGGCCAGACCCCTGGGAAAAATAGTAAGTACCCCAGGGGCAGAACCATAAAATGGATATGAATGTGTTATAAACGTATAGCTTTGATGTTATTTTCTTAAAAATGGTATATAATATAAGTATTAATAAAGATAAAATTCATAAAAATAAAATTTTATTTTGTAAAGGTGATAGGTATGTTTAAAGATATAGATACAAAGAAAAGAATACTTGATAGTAAAAGACCCTTTAATGAAATGGCTATTAAAAATTTAAAGAAATACTTTGATGTAGAGCTTACATATAATTCAAATGCTATTGAAGGGAATACTCTTACAATTACAGAAACTAAAGTTATTTTAGAAGATGGTATTACCATTGGAAGAGGGAAAACACTTAAGGAGCATCTAGAAGTAATTAATCATAAAGAAGCTATTGATTATATTGAAGATATAGTCAATAGAAATATGGATATTGATGAAAATGTTATAAAAGACTTACATTATATCATTCTTAAAAGTATAAACAATGAAAATGCAGGGAGATACAGAAAGCTTAATGTGCTTATAAGTGGTAGTAATCATAGGCCACCAGAACATTTCTTAGTTCCAGAAAAAATGGAGGAACTTATTAAGTGGTACGATGAAAATAAAAATAATTTACATCCAATAATACTTGCAGCAGAGTTTCATCATAAATTTACTTTTATACATCCTTTCATAGATGGAAATGGTAGATGTGGAAGACTTCTTATGAATTTAATTCTTATGAGAAATGGATATCCAATAACTGTTATAAAAATGGAAGAAAGAAATGAATACATGAGTGCTCTTGAAAAGGCTAGTGTTAAAAATGATTTAAGTGATTTTATTAATATTGTAGGTGACGCAATAAATACAAGTTTAGATACATATCTGTATATAGTAGGATGAGTAAAGTAAGCACCCCAGGGTGCTTACTTTAAATGGAATTATACTTTTCTTTACCAGCATTTCTTTTCTATTATACAAATGGTTTATCAAAATTTTTATCATAAGCACCATTTTCTTTTAAAAATTTATCCCAGAATACTTTGTTTAAACCTAACTTAGCAGCAAACTTCATCGTTGCAAGATTAAATCCTTTAAGTTCCTGGGGCCTTTTAAAATCCTCAATAATAGTTTTATCGAAGCTGTGAGTTTGCTCATATATTTCACCTAATCGTTTTAATGACTTGAACAGTTTTTTTGTCATGAAGCTTGGCATCATATAAACTCCTGCTGAGTTTCCTTTAATTACTGTTCCTAAATAAGTTCTATTAAGCTCCTTTGAAAGTGAACCAAAGTATTTTTCTGCATATTTGTATTGATTTGATTCAGGGAAACCACCTTGCAAAATAAAGCCTATAGATTTATTTTCAGAAGGCTCTGCAGGCTCTAGCCACTCAATAAATCGCATAGTAACCCCAGGCATACTATGAATATAAAGTGGAAGTACAAAGATAATGGTATCAAAGCCTTTAACATACTGCGCAAGAGCTTTATGCTCTTCTTTGCTAATATACTTTACCTGACAGGGAGATTTCATATCGCTTATAAAATGCTTAATAAATATTTCAGAATTACCATTTTGCCCTTTAGGAGAACCATTAAGAATTATTGTACTCATATATCCCTCCGCTAAATTATTCCCTATACTCTTCTATTTTTTTAACTGTGACATTTTTAGATTCAAACATATCAAAAGTACGATAAATATAGTCCTTTAAAATTTGCTCACCTTCATCAGTTTTAAAATTACCTTCATAATAAAATTCTATATCAGGATATTTTCTATACCTCGGCACATGCCTTGATTCTCCCTTTGATACTTCAACATAAGGAATAAACAAGGGAATAATTCTATCAAAAAGGCTTTTTAAATTTCCACTTACAAAACCTTTTGTAACCTTAGAAAATATAATCACCTTATCTGCTTCTAAGTACTTAGAATAAAATTCATCTAAATCTTTATTTATGCATCTTCCAGGGGTTTTCCACCAGCAGCTCCAACAACCACAGCAATCTTTAATTTGATTTTTATTAAGGTCTAATTCATAGATGGAATCTACTTCGTAACCGTCTACTTCTTTTATCACAACAGTTTTCATCATTCACCTCTTAAATATATTCATGGTATATATTTATTCTTTAAGAAATATATATAAAACTGTATTTGATATAAACTTAAAAGTTTTAATTAATTTTGTAATAAGATTATAACTTTTTATTGAAAGGAATATATAATTGTTTAGTATAAATTTTATATACATTCATATTAAATTCATAATATTACTATAAAATTATCAGTTGGACTAAGAATTTTAAGGAGGTATTTAATTGACTAAAAAGAAATATGGAAAACCAAAGAGTGTTATAATAATTTCAACCTTTTGTGTGCTTATAGCTGTTTTTATTATAGGCTATGGGATTGGACTAATTATTGCAAATGGCTCTGATAAAAGTCAGGCTAACAATGAGATAGTAGATCTTTCTAAGAAAAATACAGAGCAAATTTCTGAGGGAAATAATAATTTGGATAAGGAAAACACTGAAACACATGAGGATAATAAAAGTTTAGATAAGAAAGATAATGTATCCAATGAAGATGATAAAAATACTAAACAACAATTAGATGATACAAAATCTGGACAAGACCAGTCTAATAAGGATATTGATGTATCTAAGCTAACTACAAAGGAAATATGGGACATATATAATGAAGGGAACAGATTATATAAACAAGGAAATTATGAGAAAGCTCTACCAAAGCTAGAAAAGTCTTATGAAATTAAGCCAGATTCAAATCTTATGCCTTGGATTACTTATCAATTAGGGAACTGCTATAAGGAACTTAATGATAATGCTAATGCTCTAGTGTACTTTAAGAAGGTAATAAAAAACTATCCAAGCTCTCAATTTGTTGCTTCCGCTGAGAGAATGATAAAGGCAATAGAAAGTAGATGAATAAAGAGCCAATGCTTAATCTCATAAGCATTGGCTTAAAATTTCCATTGGAATGGGATCAGACTACATTTCAGGAATTAAATTAGATCATCTAAGCCATTAACTGTAGTTTGTTCATTCTCATTAATAGGAATAACTATGCATTTTTGCCCATCAATTATTTGAGATTTTATTTCAGGTATTTTTTCAGGCTTTACTTGAAGTATAACATCATACTCAGGAGTAACTTTATCATCTCCTGAATTTGTGTCTTCAGCTTCTTCTAAATTAGGTTCTAAATGTTCTTCTGAAGTACTTTTCAAAGTTTCTTCTAAAACTGCATTATCATCATTAACTTCAGAATCTTTAATTTCTGTAGATAACTGGATTTCATTATCTACAGCAGCCTCTTGTTTAATTTGATCTAGTCTAGTTTGAAGTATTTCTACCTGCTTCTTAAGGGCTTCTTCTTTTTTTATTTGCTCATTTGCTTTAAGTGCCTTTGCATCAATTAAATTTTCTGCTAAAGGAAGGTCATCACCAAAGTTTTCAACATAGCACTTTTCAATCCTACTAGTAATTTCTTCAGAAACTCCACTTTCTATTAAAAGGGTTTGTACATCATCTTTTGTTAATGTTATAGGTTCAGAATCAGTATCATCATATATGGAATTATGTTCATCTATCATAGTATTTAAGTTTTCTTGTATTTCCATAAAAATTTTATGAGCCTTTTCCTCATCAGCGCTAAAGGAATCTTTAATAATTGATTGAAATGTTTCCTTTTGTATAGCAACAGTTTGTCTTGAATAACAACCTAAAGCATTTTCCATTAATTCAGGATGTGTATCCTTTGCATTTTTTGTGTAATACATAATGGAGTTAACATCTGAGCTGCGGTCAATAAATGCAGGAAACACAAATCCATTAGCTGGAGCACCAACTACCCAATCTCTAATACGTGCTTGTATTTTGTTTTCTTCTTCAAAGTATCTAAGACCAGGATCTGAAAGTGAAACAGGACATATGGCACATAACACATATTCATATACTTCTTCAGATTCATCTATCTTTGCATTATCTTTAGTTTTAGTAATAACATCGTAAGCGTCATGAAAAACAATTATCAAAAAATTACCAGTATAATCATAATTATTTATAATCGATTCATAAAAATCATCAAGGATAGCATCATCCTTTAATTGACTGTTTTTAAGCTGCATAAGAGAAATTTGTCTTTCATTTATAAGGTCTTCATTAACTGGGAAGTTAAGTTCTAAAATATTATTCCCAATAGTTCCAGACAGCACTTTTTTAGCAATTTCTAAGTACTTAAAGTATTCATCCTCATCCAAATTTAGAAAGTTTTCTCTAAATTTTAAAATAATATGTTTTTCTCCATTAACATAGCAACCACACATTTTAGTGAAGGTGCAATGATCTTTTTTAAAACGTTTTTTTAACTCAAGTATATCTTTTTTTCTCATATCTAAACCCCTCAATCCAGTAATTTCTATTTGTAGTTATTAATTATAAGGAAACTCATTGTCATATTCATTCCAATGAGTAAGTTCGTGTAAGCCAAATTAAATATTTGGACGCTCACTTAAGTATAGTATTTTTTTTATATTAATTAAAGATTTTATTTTGGAATAGGGGTCAGGTACCTGGGAAAAATAGTAACAAATTTGCTTGGGTGAAATCCCAAACATGGGAACAGTTATTATTAAGCCACTGGGACAGGGAAGGGGATATCCATATTATTTGATACAAAAGGCCAATGCTTAATAACAAAGCATTGAGATTTTTTTATTGCAAAAATTTTGTTGCATAAGTTTAGTGGACAAGTTAAAAGTATATATTATTTCTAAGAAATAAGTAAAGACTATAAGAAAAGATAATAAAGGAGGTCAGACAATGACTGCAGATGATTTATTGTGTAATACTTGGCATGACGTTCTCATAGAAAAAGGATTTGATTCTTCGGAGGCTAGAAGTCTTATAGGATTTATTTCTTGGAATAAGGGCGATGAATTTGTTCATTTAGGAAAAGAAATCACAGAAATATTAGCGGGTCATGAAGGTAAAGTCTTTGCAAAGGATGCGGTTAGCAGCTCATATGGAGATAAAGCACTGCTATTTTTTGATAAAGACATACCTGAAGAAACGGCTAGCAAAATGTTTGAAGCTATAATGAATTATGAACAAAAGGAGGTTTATTCTTCTGAAGAGGTTTTGCAGGAATTGCATTAGGAGGATAACCTCAATTTTCATATAGGAAAGGAGGCTGTTTTATATGAGCAGATTTAATCCAGATGATTTTGAGAAAATATTAGATAGTATAAGGAATAAAATAAGTGATTTTGTTCAATGTGATGACATAAGATCTATAGAAAGCAACTTTAATACTAAAGCTATGATATTTAGAAGTGATGGCAATAAAGATGGAACAATTATAGTTGGAGAAGATAATGGGAAAATTGCAGTGGATATAAGCATAACTGATAATGTTGTACGGAGTTTTATCCTTGGAGGTAAAGGGGATAAAGAAGGAATTAAAAATATAGCTTACTGGTTTCAAGAAAATTATAAATTAGAAGAGAGCCTTAGATAGGACTCTCTTTTTTTACATGTGGCTTTTATTTTTGCGATGCATATAATGATATATCAATAATTTTCGGAGTTGATATATCATATTTAAAAATAATATTTTAAATAAAGTAATGGAAAAATCGCCTATTATTGAAATAAATGATAAGTCAAAGATAGTCTTAATAAGCGATTGCCATAGGGGAGATGGAAGTTTTAAGGATAATTTTCTTCCAAACTCTAATATTTACATTACAGCTTTGAATTATTATTATGACAATGGATTTACTTATATAGAAATAGGTGATGGAGATGAACTTTGGGAAGTTAGAAAAATACAAGATATATATGAGATATATAAAGATATTTTCCAGTTGCTTTTAAAATTTAAAGAACATAATAGACTTTATATGATTTACGGCAATCATGATGAGGTGAAAAAGAGACCCAGTTTTAGAAAGAAACTATGTAAGAAAAGGGATGAAAATGGAGAAGAAAGCTGCCTCTGCAAGCTTTATAGTAACTTAGATGTATATGAGGGGCTAGTACTTAGATATAAAAGTAATAATATGGACAATAAAAACATGGACTTTTTTGTGACTCATGGAAATCAATTAGATTTTATAAATTATAATTTAAGTTTTATCACTAAATATGTTGTTAGATATATATGGGGTCCTTTAGAAGCAAACTTTGGTTTTAGGAATAATACTAGTCCTGCAAAAAGTAATACTAAAAGAGATAAAGTAGATAAAAAAATAGGAAGGTGGGCAAAAGAAAATAATCAGCCTATAATTACTGGGCACACCCACAGAAGTAAGTTTCCCGCACCATCAAAGGTTCCCTACTTTAATGATGGATGCTGTGTTATGCCTTATTCTATAAGTGCTATTGAAATAGAAAATGGGGAAATAGCTCTTATAAAGTGGAGTGTAAAGGTAATGAAAGATGGAGTGTTAGTGGTAAAGCGGGAGATTATAGGCGGGCCAGAAAGGATAGAAAGTTACGGAGATAGGTAATTATATGAATACGAACAAATGTTTGTATAAACTCTTCTGATATGGAAATAATAAGTAATATAAATAAGTAGAAAGAAGAGATGATTATGGATTATAATAAGGTAGAGGATGCTGTTTTAAAAAAGGCAATGGAATTTTTTAAAGATAATGCCGTAAAATTTTTCGGAATTGATACTAAAATAATTGCTCCAGCAGAAACAGAAAACAAGAATATTGATATTAAAACTAATTATACAGATTACTTATTTTATACAGAAGATGGATCGTATCTTCATTTTGAATTTCAAACAACAAACAAAAGAGAAGACTTAAAGAGATTTTTATATTATGATGCATCTTTATTTTATAAGGAAAAGAGAAAAATTAGAACAGTTGTTATATATTCCGCTGAGATAGAAAATGTAGAAACGTACATAGATGCAGGAACAATAAAGTACAATATAGAAGCTTTTTATATGAAAAGTTTAAATGGCGATGAAAAACTAGAGTATTTAAGAGAAAAGATATCAAAAGATGAAAAATTAACTGGAGAAGATATATTAACTTTAACTTTTATACCACTTATGAATGGAAAAGAAAGTAGAAGCAAGAGAGCCTTAGCAAGCATAGAATTAGCAGATAAAATACCTGAAAGTAATGAAAAATTACAATGCTTAACTTTACTGTATGCATTGTTTGATAAGTTTGGAGATGAAATTTCAAAAGAAAAATTTAAGGAGGTTGTAAGCATGACTGAAATAGGTAAAATGATAAGAGATGAGGCAATTAAAGAAGGTATGGAACAATGGATAAAAGAAGGTATAGAAGAAGGTAAAAAAGTAGGCATAAAAGAGGGTAAAAAAGAAGGTAAGGCAGAGGGGAAAGCTGAAATTCTTATAAAGCAGCTTATCAAAAAGTTTAAGTCTATGCCCCATGGATATATAGAAAAAATAAAGGAACTGCCTGAAGAAACTATAGAGGTAATAGCTACTGATATTTTTGAATTGGAAAATATTAGTGATTTGGAAAAATACTTTTAAATATCACAAAAGAAGCAGTAGGGAATCTACTGCTTCTTTTATTTAGGGTCGATTAAATATCCCTCACTTACATGCTTGTGTATAGAATGTCATAGAAAAACTATATAAATCATAAAAATAAATATAACATGTTATTATAGGGGAGCGGTAATGGAGATTACTATATTATTTATTTTTATGTATGTGTCTATATTTTTACATGAACTGGGTCACTTTTTAGCAAGTAAAATTTTTAATGTTAATGTACTTGATTTTAGTATAGGATGCGGGCCTAGTTTTTGTAAATTTAAATTTAGGGGTACAAAATTTTCTTTTAAACTTTTACCACTTAGAGGATATATAAGTTATTCTGAAGATGAAGTATTAAAATTAAGTATTCTTAAAGATTGGATTATTTCATTATCAGGGGTTTGTATTAATTTTTTAATAGCTATTCTTTCTTTATCACTTGCTTTCAATAGGAATATTTTCGAAGTAGGGAAAATATTTTTCACTAAAATTTTAATTCCCATAACCTCATTTATGGTTAATTTTGATAATTATTTTGGGGCAGATATGAGTTTAAAGAATTCTTTAAGCTTAATGCCGGATCTTACTTCTTCTAGTGACTTATGGCTTCTGTTAGCTTGCATTAATTTATGTTTATGTATATTTAATTTATTACCTATTCCTATTCTTGATGGAGGGCAAATAATAATGACTATAATTAAAAGGCTAAGCCGTCGTTTAGGAATACCAAAAAAATATTTTGATAAAGTAGTTAATATTGTCTACGCAATATGCTGGGTACTAATTATTTCCCCTTTATTTATAAATGGATTTTTAGCAGCTGAAAATCAAGTTGTATTTTTTATTTATATAATAATGGGAGTTTTAACTGCATACCTTATACTATTACTTAAGCAAACGGATATTTACAAAAAGACTTTAAAAAGAACTTAGTAGTTGTTAGTTATTGAGAAAATAGGGTAAATGAGATAACACAAAACATAACAGCATGAAAGATGTTAAGTAATGGATGCTATATGCCAAGTGCATGATAAATGGTTATTCTATAAGAAAAGCACAGCCTTTGCCATGCCACGAAAAGCCCATAAAAGAGGTGTTAAAGGTATATATCATATACAGCATATTAACTATAAATCAGTGACATGGAAATAATTTTAGATTAATCCTCTGTACTATATTTTATAATCCTATTGGAAACATTAAGTGTAGAGAGGGTGAAAATATGTGCAAGAAGATTACTTTGGGTTGTTTTATGTTTCTATTAATAATTACATTTAAGTTCGAAAACATTTATGCAAGAGACCGAGTGGTACTTTTAAGCATACCATCTGATGTGTGGCATCAAAATATTTATTTAATAGCAGATAAATTAAGTTGGATAGAATATAGGAACTTTACCGTTCAAGTTGGTGATAGGGGTGAATTTATTTATAATTTTCCTAATTGGTATCATGGAAAATATGACCCTGCATTATATAAAGAAGATATAAATGGTGATAAGTTAGAAGATATCATTGTAGTGCTAAATAATGATATTGCTGGTTATGGAAAGCCTGTTAAAGATATTCATATACTAAATCAAATACATGACCCATACAGAAGATATGAAGAGGCAATAGTTGAGCCTATAGAGGTTACTGTTAAAAATCATGTGAAAATAGATGAACATGACAACAAGGTATTTATATATGTTGATAAAAATAAATACAACATAGACCTTTCTAAATATAATTATACTAATCCTCGTGAACCTTATGTTAGTATTAAGTCTGTAGAATATTTTATAAAAAACGGAAAGCTATTAGCAACTGCTGATGTTTATGTAGCTCGAGATAATAGTGTTTATGGTGGTCTCATAGGTTATTTAAATATTGAATACTTTTGGGATGGAAAAGTCTATAAATCAAAGTCGATAATATTTAATGAACAATCTTCTTAAAACGTGAGTTAAGGGAACTTTTTAACGAGTTCCCTAAAAATATAGCATATTATCAATACTATTCTTTAACAGAGCCTAAAATTAAAATAAAAGAAGAGAATTTCAGTAATTATGATGGTAATAAAGTTTATTTAGAAGAGAGCTTTAGTTAGGGCTCTCTTATTTTAATTTTATATTGTTATTAACTCATAGTCTAAAGTACCTATACCTAATTCTTCAGCATGTTTTAATCCAGTTTCCCAATTTGTATTTGAGTGAACATGATTAAATTTATCGTGACCTTCATGATAATGCTTATCTGAAAGTATAGACCCAGTAGTAACTGGAGCTTTGTTTACCAAATCAACACTAGCTTTATCTAGTGCAACAGGATCAAAGGATGCAGCTATGCCTATATCAGGTACAATAGGTAAATCATTTGAGTTAAAACAATCGCAGTCAGGTGAAACATTCATTATAAAATTAATATGGAAATTTTCTTTACCATTTATAACAGCATAAGTATATTCGGCTATTTTTTCATTGGCAGTGTCCGCTGACTCATTCCAGATAACTTGTGCTGAGTCAAATTGGCATACTGCAACACATTGGCCGCAGCCTATACATTTACTGTAATTTATAGCAGCTATTTTATTTTCACCTAGTTCTATAGCGTTTTGAGAACAACTTTTTACGCATTGTGAACAAGACTTGCAGTTTTCTTCATTTATTTTAGGTTGAGAGGCTGAATGCATTTCTAGTTTTCCACCTCTTGATCCAGAACCCATGCCTAGGTTTTTTAAAGCCCCGCCAAATCCAGTCATTTCATGACCTTTAAAATGGTTCATAGAAATTACAATGTCAGCATCAGCTATAGCGGAACCTATCTTTGCAGTTTTGCAGTGTTTCCCATTAACCTCAATTTCTCTATACTCTGTTCCTTTAAGGCCATCCGCAATAATTATGTTGCAGCCTACTGTTAATGGATTAAAACCATTTTCAAAAGCTGCAGTCAAATGATCGATTGCATTAGATCTTCTACCAGTATATAAAGTGTTAGAGTCTGTTAAAAATGGTATGCCTCCTAAATCATTTATAACTTTTACAAGCTTTGCAGCATAATTGGGTCTTATATAAGCTAAATTTCCTGGTTCCCCAAAGTGGATTTTTATTGCCACAAATTTATTTTTAAAATCAATACCTTCTATACCAGCTTTTTTTACTAATCTTTCAAGTTTATCTAATAAATTCAAACTTGGTTTAGTTCTTAAATCTGTAAAATATACCTTAGACTTTTCCATAAAGTCCCTCCTAATTATAATTGCTAAATATTTCAATATTTTTAGTATAAATATTACAATAAATAAAATCAATAGTATTTTAAAATGTGTTATAAAAGAATAGAATTTGTTAAATCATAAATTCATAAATAAAATAGAAAGGAGATTAGCATATGGAAGAAAAATTAATGATTAATGAATTAATAAATGCACTTGAGGCAAAGGGTGAAATAAGTATTAACGATGGAACAGAAGAATTTTTTATTCAAAATGTAGATGATAAAGAGGGTTATTCCTATGTAAGCAGTACAAATGAGGAATTTGCCAGTAGCAGGGCAGCTGTAAATTGGGCAATTGAAAAAGTTAATGGCATCGATAATATAGTGACTTGGAAATAACAATAAAAAAACACAAAGGAATCTTACCCTTTGTGTTTTTTATTACCTATGGAGCGGAAGACGAGATTCGAACTCGCGACGTTCACCTTGGCAAGGTGACGCTCTACCACTGAGCCACTCCCGCAAATAAGCTTATCTTATGCGTTAAGTACAATTTAATTGGTGCAGGTGACAGGAGTTGAACCTGCAAGCCATAGGCGCTAGATCCTAAGTCTAGTGCGTCTGCCAATTCCGCCACACCTGCATATTAAATTTAATGGTGGCTCACCGGGGAATCGAACCCCGGACAACATGATTAAAAGTCATGTGCTCTACCAACTGAGCTAGTGAACCATGGCTGGGATAGCAGGATTCGAACCTACGAATGCGGCAGT
>NZ_OAOD01000056.1 GCF_900205925.1 Clostridium peptidivorans
GTTCCCGTTATCTTTCTGACGGCTTCCGGCGATGAGGCGAGTGTTGTTACCGGGCTGAACATGGGTGCGGACGACTATATCACCAAGCCTTTTCGTCCGCGTGAATTGATTGCGCGAATTGGAACCGCCCTGCGAAAAAGCGGGCGTTCCGGGTCGGATTTTGAAATTCGCGAGCTTCATGTCGATATGGCAAGCGGCGTTGTGAAAAAAAACGGCAACGAGGTTTTTCTTTCAGCATTAGAATACCGCTTGTTGCTGGTGTTTATTAGCAACCCTAAAAGTATTATCACGAGGGGCAGGCTACTTGACGAATTGTGGGACGCGGCGGGCGAGTTTGTCAATGACAATACATTGACCGTGTACATCAAACGCTTGCGGGAGAAGATAGAGAACGACCCAGCAAGCCCGCAAATAATTCTGACCGTTCGCGGGACGGGGTATAGATTGGGGGGCGAGTATGCTTCGGAATAGAGAGTTTCGGAAGTTTGCCATTTTGTTCTCCTTAATGGCCGCCGCCGCTGTAATGCTGGGATTTGCAATCAATAGGTTGGCTGGAATCCTTGCCATTGCTTCTGCCGCCGCCTTTGGAACAGCGTTTTTCGCGTTTACCAAAGCCCGATATAAAAGCATTGCGCAGATTTCAGATCAAATCGATCTTGTGCTTCATAACGCTGACCATCTGTATATTGGTGAATCGGACGAGGGCGAACTTTCCATTCTGCAAAGCGAGATAAC
>NZ_OAOD01000027.1 GCF_900205925.1 Clostridium peptidivorans
TCAATAAAATTGAGATGTGCTGACTTATAACGAAATTAAAAATTTCTATAGGTCATGCAAGGAAACATCTCAATAAAATTGAGATGTGCTGACTTATAACGAAATTAAAAATTTCTATAAGTCATGCAAGGAAACATCTCAATAAAATTGAGATGTAAGGCAATTCATGAATATATATAAGTATTACCGGGAAGTATTTGGCATTACCCATATAGCACAATAGTTTCTTTCATAATTCTAATAATATTATTTATGATTGTTAAGGTGAAAAACTATGGAAAAAAAGCATTATAAAAAATTATCATTGTTATTGTTATTAACTTACTTCAGTTTACTTTTTACTGCTTGCTGGGACTATAAAGATATAGAAGACAGAGCCCTTATACTATCCTTTGGAGTAGATACTCCTGTTCCAGATAGAATACGGCTTGATGCTGAGATAGCTGAATTCCGCCCTATGAGTGCTCAGCAAACAACCTATAATATAACTCATTTTTTTGGGGAAGGCAGTAACTTTGATAAAGCCAGAGAAAATTTACAAGTTAAAACTAAAGGCCCACTTTCCAATGGACCTGCCACTGCTGTAATAGTTAGTGAAAGATTAGCCCAGTCAGATTTGTTTGAAGATTACTTAAATAGAGCAAATAGACAGTATGACTTAAGAAAAACTGTAAATTTACTAATAAGCAAAAGAGCTCCAAGTGACCTTATGCAATTATCCACCAAATCCAATACGTCTATAGGTTTCTTTGTAGAAAATAATATTCAAAGCTTATTTAAAGATACGCATATAGATATATCCTTAGCAAATGTAATTACAGAAAGCCGTATTAAAGATTTAGCCGTACTTATTCCTACCATTGATGTAGTAGAAGGAAAGCCCCAGTACATAGGCTTAGGTGTAATAAAAGACTTAAAACTTATAGATATAATAGATGCGGCAGATAGTAATGGAGTATTATTTTTAATGTCTCCCAAAACCCCATTGGTTTTGACTTTAGCTGATCCAAAATCTCCAGCTAACGTTTTAACTTTTTCTACACTGGTTAAAAAGCATAAGATTAAAACAAGCTGGGAAAATGAAAAGGCGGTTATAAATGTATTTTTATCTGTGGATGCCTCGTTGACATTTCAATATAAGTTACAAAGAAAATCCTCAGAGGATATAAACGAGCTTAAATATGTATTAAGTAACTATATTAAAAAAATGATTACTGAATCTATAAATAAATCTCAACAGAATTATAAAGTAGACATATTTGAATTTGTTAAGCACTTCAAAGCTCAAAATCCAATTCAATATAGACAAATAGAATGGGGTAAAGTTTACCCTGAGGCAGAAATTAATGTGGATGTTAATGTCAATATCACAGACAAAAATGCAATGGAATATGAAAATAAAGATAAATTAGATAAAAGGTGATTTTATGTATAATTTTTCCAAAGTAGATGATGTTATTTCATATATTGAAAATAAAAATACAGGTATAATTGTTAGGAAAATCAAAAATAAACAAATCTTAATATATGTAGCATATCTCCCATATATTACAAGTAAAGATAAGCTAACTGACGAAATAATAAAACCACTTATAAAATATGAAAATACTATATCAAGCTCTACACAGATTATGGAATCCATTATTTATACATCAGATCTATTTATAGATAATGACTTTTCAAAAGTACTTCAATACCTTCTTTCTGGAAAGTCTATTATAGGAATATCTCATGGTGTAAATTATATTGTTGCTGATACTACTGAAGTAGCTAAAAGAAATGTTTCAGCACCTGAAGTTCAATATGCCCTAAGAGCTCCTAGGGATTCCTTTGTAGAAAACTTAGATACTAATCTTTCTCTTATAAGCTATAGGATTAAGGATCCTCATCTATGCCTTAAGAACTTTATTGTAGGTACAAAGACCCAAACAAGAGTAGTAGTAGCTTATTTAGATAATTTAGCTGATAAGAATATAGTAAAATATGTAGAAGATACCATAAGCAATATAACTATAGATGGTATCCTTGAATCAGCCTATATTCAAAAAATTTTAAATGGTCGGAAGAGTAGAATACTTCCAACAGTATCAATTGCTGAAAGATCTGATAAAGCTTGTTCAACTATCTTAAAGGGAAAACTTTGTATTTTAGTAGACGGAAGTAATCTTGCCTTAATGCTTCCTGAAAGATTTATGGACTTTTTAGATTCAGGTGATGACCATTATGGAACTTTACTTCTTGCCCCTTTTAATACCTCTTTAAGGATATTTGGTATGATATCCACATATTCTCTACCCGCCCTTTACTTGGTAGTAACATCTTTTAATCCTGATATGTTACCTGCTAGTTATTTGTTAAGCATTGCATCTGCTCGTTCTGCCGTTCCATTAAATGCAGTACTTGAAATTTTTTTTATGACTGTAGTAATAGAAATGTTGAGAGAAGCTAGTATAAGGCTTCCTACTAAAATCGGAAGTGCTATAGGTATAGTTGGCGGTATTGTAATAGGTCAGGGTGCTATTGCAGCAGGTCTTACTAGTCCAATTTCAATAGTAATAGTAGCATTTTCAAGTATTTCATCATTTTTATTACCTGATCATACTATTGTAACTCCATTAAATGTGCTAAAATTTTTTTTAATAATGATCACTGCGATTCTAGGATTATTTGGATTTTTAATAGGTTTAAGTTTTTTAGCCATATATATAATATCGCAAAATAGCTTTGGAGTACCCTACGCTGAACCTGTTACTCCTTTTGTCCCTCACGATTTTAAAAACCAATTTTTACCTCCACTTCAATTTTACACAGAAAATGATAGTAATGCTACTAATCCTGATTCTGTGGCTAATAGTAATAATAATAATAAATCAAATAATGACAATAATACTAATAACAATAATTACGATACTTCTACTAATACTAAAAATCAAGCTAACAATAATAGCCCAAATGATACTAATAATGCTAAACCTCAGAATAAACCTAATGGTATTATTAAAAAAATCCTAAACTTTCTTAAAGATAATACTGATAATAGTAATGGTAATAATAGCAACAACGAAAATGTAAATGATAGTAATACCAATAACTCTAACTCTGATGACAAAAATAATCATAATAACGATACTAATACTAATAATAATAATAATAATAACAATAATAACAATAATTACGATACTTCTAATAATACTAAAGATCAAGCTAACAATAATAGCTCAAATACTAATAGTAATAATAATAATAATAATAATAATAATAATAAACCTCAGGATAAGACTAATGGTATTATTAAGAAAATCATAAATTTCTTTAAGGATGACACTGATAATAGTAATGATAATGATAGCAGCAACGAAAATGTAAATGGTAGCACTACTAGTAACTCTAGCTCTGATGACAAAAATAATAATAATAATAATAATAATAATAATAATAATAATAATGGTGATAATAATATGAAAAATAGCTCTAGCCAAAATAATAGTAATAATAGTAGCAATTCAGGTACTTCTAGCGGTATATCTGGCAGTAGCACTGGTGGAAAATAGTAGAAATACCCTTTTTTACAGGTATTATAAAAGCACTAAGCATATGATATTTATAACTTATGCCTAGTGCTTTACTATTGAGTTTTATTATACCTTTAGTAGATAGCAGTGTTTAAATTTCTACTCTCTACTAAAAATATTTTCTCCATTTTTGTTTATATATTTAGTTCTGTTTTCTAATATAACCTTAGAAATTCCATCCACAAATTTTGATACTTCATCATAAATTGGTTCTATAACAAAGTTGCATTCCTTATCTATGTATCCCCATTTTCCGTTTACTTCCACGGAGATTAAGCCTTCACTAATAGTATCTACGTTATCAAATTTTACCGGAATTATCTCGTTACCCTCTTTATCTATAAATCCATATTTTTCGTCAATAGCCACTGCTGCAAAGCCTTCATAAAAATTATCTGCCCAATCATATTTAAGTGGAATTATAGCTTCTCCATTTTTATTTATAAATCCATATTTATTGTTTAATTCAACACATGCGAAACCTTCATTAAAGTCATTAGCCGTATGGTATTTAGATTTAATAACTGTATTTCCTTCTTTATCAATATATCCATAATTAGATTTTAATTGTACTACCGCTAACCCTTCTGAAAATCCATAAGCATAATTAAATTTAGGTTCTATAACCATTTTACCTTCTTTATTTATATATCCTAATTTTCCTCCTAATTGAACTAAAGCTAAGTCTTCACTAAAATCAAAAGCATCTAAAAATTCAGGCTCTATTACAATTTTGCCTTCTTTATTTATATATCCCCATTTATAATTCACTTGTACCGCTGCTAACCCCTCTGAAAATCCGTTAGCTTCCTTATACTCTGGAGCTATAACTAAGCCTCCTTCAGTATTCATGAACCCTCTTTTTCCTTCTACTTCAATTGTAGCTAATCCATCAGTAAACTCATATACATCATCATATAAGTTTTCTCCAATTAAATTCCCTTCCTTATTTATAAAACCAAATTTGTCATCTATACCAACTATAGCATAATCATTGATAAATTCTTCAGCATAATGAAACTTAGGTTCTACTACAATTTCTCCTGTATTATCTATGTATCCATATTTCCCATTAATTTTTACTGAATAAAGCATTTTTCCCATATTTATCTCTCCCTTTAATTTTATTTTACCTGTTTAAAAATTTCATATATTTCTTAATATTTTCCTACTTCTTCTAAATTTCCCTTAATTGTGATTTTTATATTACATATAATATTGTTATTCACTTATTTAAACTTTATACTGGCTTTTCCATTGTTAATTATAGGTCTTTATTTATTAGCATTTGCTTCAACTTATAAACAAATTTCCAATTATTACTTAATAAAATTTGTCATAATCACCAATTTTATTCATATGTGTTTAATCAAAGCATCCTTACTATCACAAATAAAATAAATCTTGGTGCAGGTAATTCTTACTTCACATAAACACCAAGATTTAAAGTATTTCAATAATCATATGAATTTTATTCTTAAAGAAGGCTTTACATAGGTTTACTATTTATTTATCAAATAATCCACCTGTTTTCTTATTTCTTACAGCCTTTTTAGCTCCTCCCATACTTTTGCTTGGTCTTCCATTGCCTTTTTGCTCGGCGCTTTTTTTCTTTTTTTCTTCAATAAGCTTTTTCATCATTTCTATATTCTTATCTGACATAACTACTTCCCCCTATGTTTATTATCAGCTTTTAATTTTTATTTTTTATTATTATTTTTATTTATCAAATGTCAATTTTAAGTTATTAATTACTAATTGTCAATCTTATTTTAAAGTCTAGCGATTATTCCATCTTTATGTTATAATATGACGGTTAGATTAAAATTAGAAAGTTGAGGAATGATTAACGTTGATTACAGTTACGAATGTTGGTTTAAGATATGGTGATAAGAAATTATTTGAAGATGTAAATATTAAGTTTACTCCAGGAAATTGTTATGGAGTAATAGGTGCAAATGGTGCTGGAAAAAGTACCTTTTTAAAAATTTTATCTGGTGAAATTGAGCCTAATACTGGAGAAGTTTCTATTGCTCCAGGTAGTAGAATGTCAGTACTTAAGCAGGATCACTTTGAATATGATGACTGCCGCGTGCTTCAAACAGTAATTATGGGTAACACTAGATTATATGAAATCATGAATGAAAAAGAAGAATTATATGCAAAGGCTGATTTCACTGATGAAGATGGTATAAAGGCATCTGAACTTGAAGGAGAATTTGCTGAATTAAATGGTTGGGAAGCTGAATCAGAAGCTTCATCACTTTTGCAGGGGCTTGGAATTCCTACAAGCCTTCATGAAAATAAAATGTCTGAACTTTCAGGTGGAGAAAAGGTTAAAGTTCTTCTTGCACAGGCTCTTTTTGGAAATCCAGGAATACTTGTTCTCGACGAACCTACTAACCACTTAGATATACAATCAATTAACTGGCTTGAAGAGTTCTTAATTGACTTCCCAGGAACAGTTATTGTTGTATCCCATGACAGACATTTTTTAAATAAGGTTTGTACTCATATGGCAGACGTGGACTTTGGAAAAATTAAATTATTTATGGGTAACTATGACTTCTGGTACGAATCAAGTCAGCTTGCTCTACAATTAATGAAGGATCAAAACAAGAAAAAAGAAGAAAAAATCAAAGCTCTTCAAGAGTTTGTTGCAAGATTTAGTGCTAATGCTTCTAAATCCAAACAGGCTACTTCTCGTAAAAAACTTCTTGATAAAATAAGCGTAGAAGATATAGAACCTTCAAGTAGAAGATATCCTTTCGTGGGATTTAAACCTGAAAGAGAAGTTGGAAATGACATTTTAAGAGTTGATGGAATTTCAAAAACTATTGATGGTGTAAAAGTTCTTAATAATATAAGCTTCATTATAACTAAGGGAGATAAAATTGCCTTTGTTGGTGAAAATGAAATGGCAATTACTATATTATTTAAGATACTTATGGGAGAAATGGAACCAGATAGTGGAGAATTTAAATGGGGCGTTACTATTACTAAGTCCTACTTCCCTAAAGATAACTCTGAATTCTTCAATGATGTGGATTTAAATCTTGTGGATTGGCTAAGACAATTTTCAGAAGAAAAATCTGAAAGCTATCTTAGAGGCTTCCTTGGAAGAATGCTTTTCTCTGGAGAAGAAGCATTAAAAGAAGCTAAGGTTTTATCCGGTGGAGAAAAGGTTAGATGCATGCTTTCAAAGATGATGCTTAATAATGCAAATGTACTTTTATTAGATCAGCCTACAAACCACTTGGACCTTGAATCAATAACTGCAGTAAACAATGGTTTAAGAGACTTTAATAGTAACATATTATTTGCATCTCACGACCATCAGTTTATACAAACCATAGCAAACAGAATACTCGAATTAACCGAAGACGGATTAATTGATAGACAAATGAGCTATGATGAATACTTAGAAATGAAAAATAGTAAATAATAATTACAGTTACTACTAAATACTTAACAGTGAACAATTTTGGATAAAATTCAGTCAGCTGAATTTTTATAGAATAAAAATGGTGCAAAATACTTATAATTTTGCACCATTTTTTATAATTATTATTTATTACCTAAGCGCTTCCACAATATCATCTACATTATCTAAGGATTCTATAAGCGCTGGAATTATTTCATATACATCTCCTACTATTCCATAGTGTGCAACTTTAAATATAGGAGCATTTTTGTCTTTATTTATAGCAACTATACAATCTGAAGTGTTCATTCCTGCTAAATGCTGAATTGCACCAGATATTCCGCAAGCCACATATAGTTTTGGTCTTACAGTTTTACCGGTTTGTCCAACCTGGTGACTTTGTTGTATCCAATCTGCATCCACTGCACCACGGGAAGCTCCCACTTCTCCACCGAGTTTTTTAGCTAAGCTATCCAAAAGTTCAAATCCCTTTGCATCTCCAAGACCCCTTCCACCAGATACAATTATTTTTGCCTCTTCAAGTTTAACTTCATGTTTTTGAGTTTTTACAACTTCAAGCACTTCTGTATTTTTATCCGCTTCCATAAGCTCAAATGATATTTTTTTGATTGTTCCTTTTCTTGCTTCATCAAATTTTCCTCTTTCCATAACCCCAGGTCTTACTGTGGACATTTGAGGTCTATGTTTTGGACAAATTATTGTTGCCATTAAGTTTCCTCCAAAGGCTGGACGAGTTTGTAAAAGGCCTCTTGTCTCTTCATCCACATCAAGCTTAGTGCAATCTGCTGTAAGACCTGTTTTAACTCTAGCTGCAAGCCTTGGTCCTAAATCTCTACCTATAGCTGTTGCCCCTATGAGTACTATTTCAGGTTTTTTTCCTTCTATAAGTTCACTTACTACTCTAGTATAAACCTCTGTTGAATATACCTGTAAAAATTTATCATCAATACTTAATACTTCATCTGCTCCATATTTTACAAGATTTTCAGCCATATCATTAATATTATTTCCAAGAAGAACTGCTGTAAGTTTTACCCCTAATTTATCAGCTATTTTTCTTCCTTCCCCAAGTAATTCAAGTGATACATTTAAAATCTTACTCTCTCTCTGTTCTGCAAATACCCAAACGCCTTTATAATCATTTATATTCATCTCTGTCCCTCCCCTATATAACCTGTTTTTCTCTAAGTTTTACTATTAATTCATTTATAACTTCTTTGGTTGTTCCACTTAGTATTTCTCCATTAAATTTAACGGAAGGGGTAAAAGAGCTCTTAACATTTGTTGGAGAACCCTTTAATCCAATGTTTTCTCTATCAACGATTATGTCATTTATGCTCCATATCTTTATTTCTTTTTCCCTATAAGCCTGATATATTCCTTTAATTGAAGGATATCTTGGAGTATTTAAATCTTTTATAGCCGTGAGTAATACTGGCATTTGTGATTTAATCACATAATATCCATCTTCAACTGTTCTATGTGTAATAACTTCGTCTTCATGTATTTCTAGATTACTAACATAAGTTATCTGTGGCAATTTTAAATGTTCTGCTATTTCTGGGCCAACCTGTGCAGTATCTCCATCTATAGCTTGTCTTCCACAGAATATTATGTCATAGTCCCCAATTCTATTTATAGCGGAAGCCAATATTGCTGAGGTTGCCCAGGTATCGGAACCTGCAAATTCTCTATCGCTTAAAAGTATAGCCTCATCAGCTCCCATAGCTAGTGCCTCTCTTAAAGCAGTTCCTGCCTGTGGAGGTCCCATGGATATTACTGTTACATGAGCATCTTCTCTACTTTCTTTTATTCTTACAGCTTCTTCTATGGCATTTTTATCATCAGGATTTATAATGCTAGGAACACCATCTCTAATCAATGTTCCCTTTACTGGATCTATTTTAACTTCATTTGTATCTGGGACTTGTTTCATACAAACTATAATTTTCATTTACTTTTGCCTCCTTAAACTATTTATTATCCAACACGTATCTAGAAATTACCATCTTTTGAACTTCTGAAGTTCCTTCATAAATTTCTGTAATCTTTGCATCTCTCATCATTCTTTCTAAAGGATAATCCTTCATGTATCCATATCCACCATGCAATTGTACTGCTTCAGTTGTTACATACATAGCAGTTTGTGATGCAAATAATTTAGCCATAGAGGCATCTTTACCAAAAGCCTCCTTATTATCCATTTTTGATGCTGCTTTATGAACTAAAAGTCTTGCAGCGTTAACTCTAGTTTCCATTTCAGCAAGCATCCATTGAAGTCCTTGGAAAGTTCCTATTGGTTTTCCAAATTGTTGTCTTTGATTTAAGTATTTAACAGTTTCATCTATTGCTCCCTGTGCTATTCCTACAGCTTGAGCTGCCATTCCAATTCTGCCGCCATCTAATGCTTTCATTGCATATTTAAATCCTTGTCCCTCTTTTCCAAACAAGTTTTCCTTAGGAATTATGCAATCTTTAAAAATAAGTTCAGTGGTAGCTGAAGCCCTTATTCCCATCTTATTCTCTTTTTTTCCTATATAAAAACCTGGAAAATCCTTTTCTATTATAAATCCCGTAATTCCCTTATTTCCTTTGCTCTTATCTGTCATAGCAAAGACTAAATAAGTATCTGCTTCTCCGCCATTTGTTATGAAACATTTTTGTCCATTTAAAACGTAATGATCGCCATCTAGATAAGCAACGCTTGTTTGGCTTGCAGAGTCAGTTCCCGCATTTGGTTCTGTAAGTGCAAAAGCTCCTAAATGCTCGCCTTTTAAAAGTGGTGTTAAATACTTTCTCTTTTGAGCTTCTGTTCCAAAGTTTGTTAAGAGCCAGCATGGAATGGTATGAACTGCAAGCATCGCTGTAGTTGCAGCGCATTTTTTAGCTATTTCCTCAAGGCACATCATGAAAGTTAAAAAATCTCCCCCTGCTCCACCATATTCCTTTGAAAAAGGTATTCCCATCATATTAAGTTCTGCCATTTTCTTTACATTTTCCCTTGGAAACTCCTGAGTTTCATCTATTTCAGCTGCAATTGGTCCTACTTCATTTTCAGCAAATTCTCTAACTACCTTAACAATCATTTCCTGTTCGCGAGTCAAGTTAAAATTCATAGTTTTCCCTCCATTATCACATGCTTATTTTCTGAGTTATGTTCATTAAATGAGACTTACTTATTTATTTACTTATAAATAATAGGCTGTTAAATACAAGATTTAGCAACCTATTACTTTAATTAAATATTTATTATTTTATTCCCATCTATTTTCTACAACGCCTTCTGGCTGAACTCCACGCTGACAAGCTTTCTTAACGATTAAAGTTCCAATAGCTTTAGCTACAAGTACTGGAGGATCTAAAACGTCCATATCTGTTTCAGCTGCATCTGGTTTGCCATTTCTTCTTGATGGTGTTGCAACTTTATAAGTTTCAAATTCACATCTACGTGAGCTGTTACCTAATTTTACGATTCTACCTCTAGCTTCAACAAAGTCTCCTTCATATACAGGAGCTAAGTACTCTACATCTTCATAACCTGCAAATAATGATTCGTCTCCATCCTGTAAAACACAAAGTTCTGTTCCAACGTCACCATATATATCTAAATGTATATTAGGTTTAACAACTCCGCCTGCATACTTTCCTTCGTCCATTCTATATCTTAATACTGACTCTCTTACCATAAGAGGCACCTCCCAAATTTATATAAATTTTCTTTTATTTAAAATAATTTATTATAAAATCTTTTCAGTTTGCTCTTTATTTTCTTTAATTATTTCTCTGGTACTACATAAGTTGAAACTGTTTCAAGTGTCATAACTGGTTTTTCAAAAACGTTCACTGCTGAATTTTGAGCTTCAATTCTAGCATTTTCAGCTATTTTAAAGGATCTACATTGAACCTTTACTTTGTTTCCTTCTACTCCGACGATTCTTCCACATACTTCAATAAAGTCTCCTGCAAAAGTTGGAGCTGTAAAGCTTATTTTATCATAGCCTATGCATTCTCCTACATTTCCAGCATACATAGCCATTAATTCTGTAGCAACATCACCCATAAGTTCTATTGTATGTGAACCATTTACTAATTCTCCTGCATAATGAGCATCTCCTGAAGACATACGTAGACGAATCATAGTTTCATAATTTTTTTCTGGTTTAACAAATGCCATTTTTCATACCCCCTAATTTTTAAATATATTTATTTAACATAAAAATTTAAAATTAAATTATTAGTAATTTAATTTATTAGCATTGTTTGTAATTTTTTTACATTTAATATATATTACACAAAACTCTGTAGGTTTATTCCATGTTTTTGTAAATATTTCATTGAATTATTTCTTATACTTCGTAAGTTCCTATAAACTCAGTACATAAAACTGGTTTTTCAAAAATGTTTATTGCACTTGGCTGATTTTCCATATGAGGATCTTCAGTTACTTTAAATGTTCTGCGTATGATAAATTAAATTACTCCTTCTTCTTTAAGGTGTGCTACTTCTTCTTTGCTAAGTCCAAACATACCATATATTTCTTCATTATGCTGTCCAAGTAATGGTGCAGCAGTGTCTACACTTCCAGGAGTTCTTGATAATTTAATTGGTACTCCTTGAATGTACATATCTCCAATAGTTGGATGATCTACATGAACCATCATCTCTCTTGCCTGAATATGAGGATGTTCTATTGCCTCCTTCATATCAAGTACTGGTCCACAAGGTATTCCTTCTTTATCAAACATTTCTTCAAGTTCTTTCTTATTTTTATCTTTAATCCATTCTGCAATGGTACTTTGAAGGCCTGGAACATAATTTTGACATCTTAAATCATTAGTCAAATATCTTGGATCTTCGATGAGTTCTGGTCTTCCAATCATATTACAGAATTTAGCCCACAATTTATCCGTTCCAACACCAATGGCTACATATCCATCTTTTGCTTTATATATATCAAAAGGTGCTATAGATGGATCTATATTTCCCTGTCTCTGAGGTATTGCTCCTGTAAGAGTTGTAGTAATGATTGAATTTTCAAGAAGAGTAAATATCGTATCCACCATGGCAACGTCTACAGTTTGTCCTTGTCCTGTCTTTTCACGATTGTAAAGTGCCATTAAAACTCCTACGCACAGATAAATTCCAGTAACATTATCTGCAACAGATGGTCCTACCTTAGTTGGTGGAGTTTCTGGGAAGCCTGTTAAATTAACCATTCCCCCCATAGACTGAGCTACTATATCATAACAAGGTCTATTACTTATTGGACCATACTGACCAAAGCCTGATCCTGATGCTAGTATTATCCTAGGATTAATTTCTTTTAAAGTTTCATAATCAATACCAAGCTTTTTAATAACTCCAACTCTGAAATTTTCCACAACTACATCAGCAGTTTTAACCATTTCATAAAATATATTTTTGCCTTTTTCTGATTTAAGATTTAATGTTACACCTTTTTTATTTCTATTTAAGAAAGTGAAAAATCCACTTTCTCCACTTTTAGTATCCATCGGTCCCCAGCATCTACACTGGTCTCCATCAAGACTTTCAATTTTAATGACTTCTGCTCCATTATCAGCCAAAAGAGTCGTACAAAATGGACCGTTATATGCGTGAGTTAAATCTAATACTCTTATGCCTTCCAATGCTTTTGCCATACAGTATCTCCCCCTACCATATTAAATTTTTGTTTTTTAATTTCATTTTTTCTCTTTGAACTTGTCTACAATTTATAATATGTTTTCAAATGTAAAAAAATTCCTATAATAAATATGTTAAGAACTTAATAAAATATGCCGCAGGTTAAGTATTAACTTGCGGCATATACAATCTAGTTATTTATGAATTTTTTACTATAGTTTGTGTACCTGATCCTTTGTAAAGCAAAGCTCCAATTATAATGGCAAGGGCTGTAACTGGCATCCATCCAAGACCTGAAGATGTGAGAGGGAATGCATCATGTATTGTTTTAAGCACTCCTGCATCCATTTTAAACATATTCATATAAGCAAGTATGCCTTCAAAAATTCCCCATACAAATGCCACAATCATTCCAACCTTGTATCCTGCAAATAATTTTTTCTTAGATTCAAAATCTTTAACAAATGTATAAAATAAAGTTAAAGTAATTGCTGCAGGATATACTATATCTAAAAGAGGTGCTACAAATGTAACTATAGTATTTAATCCTACTACGCTTATTACTGCACTTACTACTAAAGTAATTATCGCAGCTTTATTGTAAGAAATAGTGTCATGACTTACTTCTTTAAAATAGTTTGCTGTAGCAACTACAAAGCCTATAGCTGTGGTTAATGCTGCAAATAACAATGCTATATTAAATATAACTCCACCAACAGTTCCCCAAAGTTTTAAAACTACTGCAGAATAAAGAGCTGAATATTGTAAATCTGGGAATAATGATGCTGCTGTGGAACCTACAAATGCGTGTCCAGCATGTGTAAAGGTCAACATACCTATCCCAATTATTCCAATTTTTATTAAGCTTATATCTATTTTATCTTCTCTAATACCTTTAAACTTTAAATCATCGATTATTATTTGTCCAAATACCAATGCACATAATACTTCTGCTGTGGCATATCCATTTTTAAATCCATAGGCAAAAGAATTTACTGTATAAGTTTTTGGCTGCTGCACACCTATTGGCATCAATACTCCCTTTACTATAATTGCAACTACTGCTACAACAAGTACAGGAAATAATATTTTACTAAGCTTATCTACTACACCAGATTTTTGAGCTATAAACCAATAAGTTAAAAGATAATATATTATTGAAAATACTAGCGGTGCTATAAAAGACTCAGGTCTAAATCCACTAACCTGTAAGAATGCATCCCAAGCTGCGGCACTCATTCTTGGTATACAAAATAATGGTCCTAAAACAAGAATTGTAATAGTACAAAATATTAATCCAAATCTTTTTGATACTCTTCCTGAAATTGATAAGAAAGTTCCTTTTCCTCTTGATAATGCCACATAGCCTAGTAACGGAATCAAAAGGGCGGTCATGAATATACCTATAAATGCCAAAGGTAAACTTGTCCCACTTTCTTTACCCCAAGTCATTGGCCAAATCATACTAGATCCTCCAAAATGCATTGCAAATAGCGATCCACCCATTAGAAATAGGACCTTTGGTGCAAGTTTAGTTTTTTGATTTTCCACAATTTATACCTCCTTTTTAAATTGTAATTTTTTTGTTATATAATATTATATTTGGTAATATTTTACTTGATGCTCTAAATAAAAAAATCCTTTCTCCAAAAAACGACTAAAAAAATCCCTACTGTTTAAAGTAGGGATTTTTTGCTTTCTTCAATTTTTTCTGCTAATTCATTTAAATACATCCATCTATTCATTTTTTCTTCTAAAAGCTGTTCTGTTTCTTCTTTTTCCTTAATAAGGTCATTAAGTTTTCCATAATCCGTTGAATAATAGTGCATATCTTTTTCAATTTGCTCTAACTTTTGCTCTAAATTCGCAATAATACCATCTATTTCATCATATTCCCTTTGTTCCTTATAGGAAAACTTTAAGGTATTAGGCCTTTTTCTTTGTAAACTTTCTGCTTCCTTATGCTTTTCATCAGTTTCTTTATTCCTTGAAGCTTTCTTTCCTTGTTCTAATAATTTTTCATTTTCATCTCTTAGTTCCTTCACTTCGCTATAGTTTCCTGTATATTGAATTATTTTCCCTTCTCCTTCAAATGAAAAAATTCTTTCTGCCATTCTATCTAAAAAATACCTGTCATGAGATACTGACATTACCGCTCCAGGAAACTCTTCAATATAATCTTCTAATACCTTTAAGGTTTCTATATCTAAGTCATTTGTAGGCTCATCTAATAAAAGAACATTTGGAGATTCCATTAAAACTCTTAAAAGATAAAGTCTTCTTTTTTCTCCACCTGAAAGCTTAGAAATAGGAGTCCACTGGTCTGATCCATTAAATAAAAATCTTTCAAGCATTTGAGAAGCGCTTAGTTTATATCCTTCGCTATTTTCTATAAATTCCGCTCCCTCTCTTATGTATTCTATAACTCTCATATCCTCATTCATATGATAACTTTCCTGTGAAAACATACCTATTTTTACTGTTTCCCCAACTTCTACAGTTCCACTATCAGGTTTTAGCTCTTCACTTATAATATTCATAAGTGTAGATTTCCCTTCTCCATTAGGACCTATTATTCCTACTCTATCACGTCTAAGCACTATATAACTAAAATCATCGATAACTTTTTTATCTCCAAAAGCCTTTGTAATATTATTAAGCTCTATAACCTTTTTACCAAGTCTTGTTCCTGCTACAGATATCTCAAGCTTATCTTCATTTAAATCTATTGCTTCATCCTTTAAATTTTCAAAACGGTCAATTCTTGCCTTTTGTTTAGTACTTCTTGCTTTAGCACCTCTTCTTATCCAAGCAAGTTCCTTTTTGAGTAAGCTTTGCCTTTTCTTTTCACTAGAAGCCTCTATCTCCTCTCTTTCAATTTTCTTTTCAAGAAAGATACTATAATTTCCTTCATAAGTATAAAGATTCCCTCCATCTAATTCTATTATTTCATTTGCAACTCTATCTAAAAAATATCTATCGTGAGTTATCATTAAGAGAGCACCTTTTCTCTTATTTAAATATTGCTCCAGCCAATCTATGGTCTCATTATCTAAATGGTTAGTTGGCTCGTCTAATATAAGTAAATCAGATGGATTGACTAAGGCTCCTGCTAATGCTATTCTTTTTCTTTGTCCTCCTGAAAGTGCCCCTACCTTTGCATTAAAATCTATAATTCCTAGCTTCGTAAGTACCGCCTTAGCTTCACTTTCAACAGTCCATGCATTTAAATTATCCATATTGTGAGTAAGTTTCATTATCTTCTCTGGATTACTGCTTTTATCTTGAAGCGCTTCTTCGTATTCTCTTATAGTTTTCATTACAGGAGAGTTCCCTCTAAAAACCTCTTGAATTACTGTCTTTTCAGCATCAAATTCAGGTAATTGGGGCAAGTATTCTATATTAATTGAACTATTTTTTATAATTCTTCCCCTATCTTCTACTTCAACTCCTGCAATTATTTTAAGAAGTGTACTTTTTCCCGTGCCATTAATGCCTATAACCCCTATTTTATCTCCTTCATTAATTCCTAAATTTATATTGTTAAAAAGCTCTTTTTCACTATAGCTTTTTGATATATTTTCAAGTGTTAATAAATTCATAATTACTTCCTTTCTCAAATCCATTTAATCTTGGATAAAAATTCAGATACAAAAGTTTTCTACTTATACTATTTAATATCAAATATTAACTATATATTTCTCTAGCATTTACAATTATATGATATATAAGCACTTCATGCAAAGATTTAAAATAAAAATTTGGTGTTATTTTAAACTATGAGATAAATAACTTGATGGTAACGCAAAAAAATTACTAATTGCTAATCTCTAGTTGATTTATATCCTTAGATTTTAGCAATTAGTAATTGGTAAGTAAAAATCATTATTTTACTTTAATCGGGTAAAAGTGTTCTGGTGTACCTTCTGTAATAACTTTAAATTCATAACCTTTTTTCTTATAATATTCTATTACCCTAGGAAGCGCCTTACATGTGTTTTTGTGCATGTAATCACAATGCATTAACAATATAATTGGCTGTTCTGTGATAGTTGTTTTTGTTGCTTCCATGTACAATTTGTTAGCCGAAGTTTTACAATTAATGCCGTCAGACATAGATGCATTCCAATCATATACTCTAAAATTATTTTCATGAAGCAGGTTTAAAAAGTTTTGATTTAATTTTTTATGACTTCCCCAGGGAAATCTTATAATATTGGGTTTAATACCTGTAATATTATAAATTTCACTTTGGCATTTAAGCATTTCACTAATAAAGTTTTCCTTGCTTGAATATATACGTTTATAATTATGAGTAAATGTATGCAGCCCTATAGCATGACCTTCATCATATATTCTTTTAACTACATCCTTTTGATCTGCTATTTGGTTACCAATTAGAAAAAAAGTAGCTTTTACATTTTGTTCTTTTAATATATCTAAAGTTTTGTTTGTTAATACACTTGGTCCATCATCAAAAGTTAGATATATTATTTTTTCATTTTCCTCTATTGTTATATCAATAGGATCAGCCTTTACTTTATTACTACATGTAAAAATTAGGCAAGTTATTAGTAAAAACCCTACCCATGCTCTATGCGTAAAAATATATCTTTTTTTTATTTTCATTTTACTCCCTTCTTTCTATATTGAAAATAAATAAAAAAAATATTATTAAAAATACTATCTATTAAATATGGTTGCCTTAATACTAAGTAAAATAAGTGGAAATATATTGTGAAAGCAATAATAATTGTAAACCTTAATCCTACAAGTTTAACTCTTGCTCTTTAAATTCTAATTTTCCAACGTCTAATGCTATACTGTTGATGCTGAATTAATGCAAAGGACCGTCAATAAAGTATATTTATCAACAGCCCGAACAGTGTATCATTTTAATAAAACACTATAAATTTATTCTTATCCATTTATACGAATAAGAAAAAATCTTATTTTCTTATCTCCCCAACCTAAGTCCCAAGGTACATGATACCTATCTGTTGTATGCGAATTTATTAATGGATAGCCATGTGAATCAAAACCAGTAACTACAGCAAAATGATCTATATTTCCTATACCCTTTTCATAACAAATTAGGTCACCAAGATTTAGCTTTGAAATAGGGGCTTCAGAACTATCTGATGAAGGTGTTGTTAATTCTTTAAAAGTACCTGCTTTAATAACTTTACCTTTTCCGCTGTATACTAAATAATTTTTTAAGCCATCTGCATTTGTCCAAGCTCTGCTTCCAGAACCTCTTTGATACTTATGCATATGACAATACCAAGATCCATCTTGACGAAGCCCTCCAGCCTCCTTGTCTCCTAAAACCTGAGAAATATAGTTGGTGCAATCTCCTCCAGATCCATTGAAATCCATATACTTAGGATTATATTTAAAATTATTTGTGCTTCCCCAAGCTGCACCACAATATTTATCTGCATAAGCTACAGCCTTTTCTCTATCATAATTTTTTTTATGGCTGGTTGAAGTACTTAAAATTCTTTCTCTAGGCAAAGTAACTTTAGGCAAATCTGAGATTTCTTTCATATCTACAGTATAAGCTTGTAGAGCATCTTCAAAACAATCTGTGTACCAATCATTGTATATTACCCATTTATCATTTTTTTTAGTTAAGCTTGCTGAATGTCTTATTCCTACGCCAAAAGAATTTAAAACATCATCTTTATCATCTTCATATGCATAATCAAATTTATATGATTCTTCTAAAGAAATCTTTACAACATTTCCTGATGTCTTAATGTTTTTTATTCTTACAGTTGATTCTATATTCTTTAGCTGAATTCCTCTTTGTTTGGTCCAATCCCTTAAATACTTTACACGTTTGATTTCATGTTCTAATGTATATCTTCCATATTTCTGAGAAGTATCAAATTCATCTTTTAATGCAGAAAAGTCTCCTGAAACAAGACAAGCAGAACGTATATTATAAATTCTCTCGACTTCCGCTTTCATTGTATCTTTATCTATATTAATAGGATCATTTGAAGCTGACACTTTTGTTATATAAGACATATTAAATATAAGAACTATTAAAATAATAAATTTATAACCATTTTTTCTACGAAATATCCACAAAATTAATCCCTCCTTTAGCACATAAAACTTTCTAAATTATTTTGCCCTAAAAAACACTTCTCATAAGTAATTTATTTATATAATGAACAGAATATATTTCCACGTATTATACTGAATATTACGATAAGAATATCACCGATACTACTCCTGAGTTTTATTTTAGATTTAAATAAAAAAATCAAAAGCTTTTTAATCGCTTTTGATTTTTACATGTTTTTTTTATTTTTTCTAAGGTCTTGCATTTCCTTTTGTTTATCTTTAATGGATTGTAAATTCTGCTCTTGTGCTGCTATAGTTAATAGCAAGCTTCCTACAGCTACAATAAAATTTCCAAGTACATTAATTTCATCTGCACTTTCGCCTTCAGCTAATTCTATTGCTATAGCACTAGCTAGTACAGAAAGTTCATTAGGCGTAAAACAATTTATAAAATCCATATTTATTCCCCTCAATTTAATATAATAGCTGCTAGAAAAGATACTTTATTAACTAATATTTTAAAGATGCTACTTAATATATAATAATTATTATATGATTAATATAACAATAATATTTTCATTATTATAATTTATTTAAAACAAATTATAATAATGAAATTTTTCCAAAAACTAATCATAGAAAAGAGAACCTCAGATTTCTCTGAAGTCCCTTTTTAATCATTAATGTATTTATTATTAACTTTTACTTTTCATTCAACACTACTACGTGAAAAATTATAATGTTTATGGAGATAAACTTTTTATTTATCACATTGATAGTATCTACTTATTACTCATTTTTTCTTTACTGATCTAATCCAAGTCCTTTTCTCTTAGAGATAATGTGTGCTTCTATATTATTTGCAACTTCTACAGGATCATCTCCAAGAGCAACTTTACCACCAGTTATTCCTTCAACTTCTTCTGTAAGCAATTTTACAAGTTTAGGAGCACCAGTCATAAATGGTACAGGAGATAAGTGAGTATATGCACCATATGCTACTGCAAATATACCATCTATTGTAGCCTTTTGTTCCATCCATTCTGGAGCAGTAACAGCTATAGGAAGCTGTGGTACATCCACATCTAAATGATCCGCAAGAGCTGTAACAAGCATTGATATTCTTCCTGTATCTGTACATGTTCCAAAACTTAATACTGGAGGAATCTTAAGTAAGTTACAAACTTCTTTTAATCCTTCTCCTGCTATGGTACTCGCTGCATCTAAAGTACAAAGCCCTGCTACTTCAAGTGCATGGTTTCCGCAGCCTCCAGCAACAACTAATATATCTTTCTTTATTAATTCTTTTGTTAAGTTTACTGTATTCCAGTCCTGTGGACCATTTCTAAGGGTTGAGCAGTTTGCAAGAGCTACAACTCCTTTAATTTTTCCTGCTACAATCACATCTACTAATGGATCAAGTTTATTTCCAAGAGCGCTAAGTACCGCTTCTGTGGAGAAACCTGCAATTGCCTTTTGAATTTTTTTAGGAACCATAGGCACTACTTTACCATGACGTTTGTTAAAGTTTTCTATTGCCAGATTGATTAGTGTATCTACTGTTTCATTTATCTTTGCAGGGTAATATGGAAGTTTATGTTCTATTCCCGGCAAATCAATGATAGTACTTACTGATACCAAGGTTACTTGATATTTTTCAGCATACATATCGATAGCAGGTGGAGAGCAGTTTTCTTCCATTGCTATAACGTCTACTGTACCTGTTGCAAGTAGTGGTTCTATTGTAAGCCAGTTACCCATAAGTCCTACAAAAACATCATCTACATCAAATCTTTGTAATAATTCCTGACCAGTTTCTATAGATCCTACTACGTGTAGTCCCTTTGCTCCAGCTTTTCTTGCTCTTTCTTGAACTTCAGGTGTTCTAGCCTTCTCAATCATTGCAGCACCTATCCAAGGCTGGTGACCATTAAATACTATATTTATGTAATCTGGATCCATGATACCTAGGTCTGTATCTACTTCGTGAGGAGTTGGAGTTCCAAATAATATATCTTGAACCATTTCAAGTCCAATTTGAGAATTATATATTGTTGCTATTCCTAAGCGAAGTGCTTTTGCTGCTAAGGATACATAGCTTCCATCTACATTTGTTAAACAGCTTGCTACACAATTCTGCTCTTCATGAATTGTTCCTTTAGGGTAAACATTTATCTTTCTCCAAACTTCCTTTCTCTTTCTTGGTGCAAAAGCCTCTACCATAAGGTTCTCGTCATCTTCACCAATCTCTTGTTGTCTTTGTAACAATTCTGCTAATTGAATAGCCATTTGGTTTGTATCTTGATTTGTATCAATTCCTAACTTTTCACACATCCATTTTAGCTTTTCAACATCCTTAATCTTAAATGGAGTTTTTCCTTCTCCTGTAGCTTTCAATGTACGAAATGCTTCATAGGCATGATGACTATATGTACCAGCTCCCATTATATTTTTAAGAAGAAAATTTCTCATTGCCATTGCATCTGGCCCAATTCCACATACTCCCTTTTCAGGTTCACCTTTATCATTTAACCTACAAGGGCCTTGGGAACATAATTGACAGCTTAATCCTTGAAGGCAAAATTTACATCGTATTTTTTCTTGTTGTACCCATCTGTCAAAAACATTAGACATTCCATCTTCTCTAATACGTTTAAGCATTTCTTCAACTGAATCATGATAGCTTACACGTCCTTCAGCTTTTTCTAAAATTGTTTCACTCACTTAAATCACCCTTTCAATTGTAATAGTTATCTTTAATATTGCTAATTTCTTAAAACTCTATAATATTTTTACCTGCTTTTAAATAATTATTACAATTAATAATTATTACAATTAATAATAAGTGCCTATTTTATAGTTAAAATAAAAAGAAGTCCGCCTAAACGAACTTCCGACCATAACCATTGAATCTTAAGTATTAACTATTTTGCATTTTATTTCTTTGCAAGATATTTTCTTATATCAAATGCCACAGCAGTTACTATAATAAGTCCTTTTACTATAAGCTGCCAATATGGGTTTACACCTATAAATGTTAATCCATAATTTATTACTCCAAATATCAAAACCCCTGCTAAAATCCCCTGAACCTTTCCTATCCCTCCTGAAGTAGATACTCCCCCTACAACACAAGCTGCAATAGCATCAAGTTCATACATGTTTCCATAGTTATTTGTAGCCCCTCCAGTTCTTGCAGCTTCCAGTACTCCTCCAAGCCCATATAATGCGCCTGCGATAGCATATAATATTAAAAGCGTAAGTCCTACATTTATACCTGAAACCCTGGCAGCTTCCTTATTTCCGCCTATGGCATACATGTTTTTCCCGAGTCTTGTTTTATTAAATACTATCCATACAGCAATCGTTACTAATATTGCTATTATTATTATTATAGGCATTGAAAATATATGGCCAGATCCTAGATTTGTAAAATCCTTTCTAAGTCCTCCAATAGGCTGTGAATCATTTGGATGAAGGTCAAAATAAATTGAATTTAATCCATAAACAATTACTGAAGTACCTAGTGTTGCAATAAAAGGTGGCACACTAAGTTTTGAAATAATAACTCCGTTCATAAGTCCTGCTAAAAGTGCTGCAAATATTGCAAGTAAAATAGGTATAATTAAATTAAGTTGAGGCAGATTTGGGAAAAACCTTCTTACATAATCTGGTGTTTGAAGCATTGAAGCAGAAAGCACCGCTGAAAATCCGACTATACGTCCTGCTGCAAGGTCAACACCACCTGTTATAAGTACAAAAGCTATTCCCAGGGCAATAATTAACTTTGTAGAACTTTGAATTAATATATCTCTAAGACATACAAGTGATAAAAACCTTGAATCTTTTATAGCAATAATTAGTACAAGAACTATTAAAACTATATAAATTGCATGCTGAGATAAAAATTCCTTTATCCTTTTCTTGTCTATTTTTTTTGTATCTGCTTTCTCCATAACAAATCCTCCCTTCCTATGATCTAAACTTTGTTGCAAGACGCATTATTTCTTCTTCTGTTGCATCACTACCATCAATAATTCCAGAAAGGTTCCCTTCACACATAACCATTATGCGATCAGACATTCCAATAAGCTCCGGCATTTCAGAAGATATCATTATAATACTTTTGCCTTGCTTTGCAAGATCTGCAATTATTGTATATATTTCATACTTTGCACCAACATCAATACCACGAGTTGGTTCGTCTAATATAAGTATTTCAGGTTCTGTTAAAAGCCACCTTGCTATAAGCACCTTTTGTTGATTTCCACCGGATAGATCCTTTATGAGAGTCTTAAACGAAGGAGTTTTTACCTTAAGCATTTTTATACTTCTCTTTACATCTTCTCGCCTTTTACCTTCATTTATAATGCGTAAAGGTGTGACATATGGATTTATATTTGCAACTACAGTATTCTCCAGTATTGAAAGCACTGGAAATATCCCTGTTACTCTCCTTTCTTCAGTTAGAAGTGCAATTTTATGTTTCTTTGCATCTATTGGAGATTTTATTTTAACTTCCTTGTCATTTATAAATATCTTTCCGCTGCTAATTGCTCTAAGTCCAAATAATGCTTCCACAAGCTCAGTACGCTGTGCTCCAACAAGTCCGCCTATTCCTAAAACTTCTCCCTTTCTTAATTCAAAAGAAATATCCTTAAAGGATTTCTCAATAATTGATGTTAATTTTTCAACCTTTAGTACCTCTTCTCCTGGAATGTTACTTTTGGGTGGAAATCTATTTGTCATCTCACGTCCTACCATTTTAGAAATTATCATCCCTGTAGTAAGCTCATTTGATTTCCATGTGCCTATCAGCTTTCCATCTCTCATAATTGTTACTTCATCTGCTATTTGAAGTATTTCTTCAATTTTATGAGATATATAAATAATAGAAACTCCTTGATTCTTTAATGCATTTATTATTGTAAATAAACGTTCTACTTCATTTTCAGTTAAAGATGATGTCGGCTCGTCCATTATTATAACTTTAGAATTAAAGGATACTGCCTTTGCAATTTCTATGAGCTGAATTTTAGATACGGACATATTTCCAACTATAGTCTTTGGATTTATATCTATATTAAGATTTTCAAAAAGCTTCTTTGTAGCTTCATACATCCTTTTTTCATCTACAAATTTTAAGGGACCTATTTTTTTAGTTGAAAATCTTCCAAGCCATATATTTTCAATAACATTTCTATAAGGCACAGGATGAAGTTCTTGGTGAATCATAGAGATACCATTACCCAGTGCAATCTTAGGCTCGCTTATATCAATTTTCTTTCCATCTAAAATTATCTCTCCTGCATCTTCCTTGTATATACCGAAAAGACAATTCATAAGAGTAGACTTCCCAGCTCCATTTTCCCCCATAAGAGCATGAACGCTTCCTTTTCTCACCTTTAACGTTACATTATCTAATGCCTTAACTCCTGGGAACTCCTTAGATATGTTATTCATCTCAAGTATAAATTCACCTTCACTCATTTGATCACCTCCACTCACTTTATTTTCATCTAATTATTGAGAATTAAGAGTGAAAAGCTAATGTAGTTTCCCAACTATCACTAACCCTTCACTCTTTAATTGCTAATAGCTAAATTACTAGTTCCTAATCTATAGTCGCTAATTATAGGCTCTAAAACTTGGCTTAATTATTTGATACTAATTAAGTATTAGATATTATTCTGTTATAGATTATTTTACTTCGTTCATATTTTCCTTTGTAATCTTTTTATATGGTACCCATACATATTTTCCATCTGTTATATCAAATCCGATAGTTTCTTTGCTTGGAGTTTCTCCTTTAGCTAATACTTCAGCTATATTAAATGTAGCCTTACCTTGGTTTTTAGCATCATTTAATACTGTTCCAAGCATGGTTCCTTCTTCAAGAGCCTTTAATGCAGGTGCTGTTGCATCAACACCTATAACTGGCATATATTTATTATCTTTAAAGTATCCACCTGCTTTTAATGCTTCAATAGCTCCTAGTGCCATATCATCATTATTTGCAAATACCATTTCTATTTTATCGCCATTTGCAGCAAGGAATGCAGCCATCTTTTCCTGTCCTTTTACACGATCCCACATTGCTGTATCTTCAGCAAGCTTATCTACTTTTATTCCTGCATCTGTTACAGCTTGAACTGAATATTTAGTTCTAAGTTCTGCATCTTGATGTCCTGGTTCTCCCTTTAACATTACATATTGCATAACTCCATCTTTGTTTTTGTCGGCTTCAGGGTGACCTTTCCAATAATCTACTGCAAGTTGTCCTGATATTGTTCCAGATTCTTCAGCCTTAGCTCCAACATAATAAACCTTATCCCATTTTTTCATATCTTCTGGCAAAGGTTCTCTATTGAAAAATACTATTGGTGTATTTGCTTTTTGGGCTTTATCAATTAATACTCCTGCTGCAGTACGATCAACTGGGTTTATTGCAAGGCTATTTACTTTTTTTGTTATAAATAAGTCCACTTTATCATTTTGAGTTGGCTGTGAATTTTGGCTGTCTACTATATCTACTGCTGCCTTGTCTCCTGCCGCTTCAGATATTGAATTACGAACCCCTGTCATAAATGTATCGTCAAATTTATAAATAGCACATCCTATAGCCGGCTTGTCTTTTTTATCCCCTGCTGGTTTATCTCCTGCTGGTTTTTGTCCACTTGAGCATCCTGCTAAAGCTCCTGTAAGTACAGAAGCAAGGATTATACTTGCCATTACCTTTTTCATAAAGGCACCCCCATTATAATATTAATATTTTCTTAATTGAATTTTTATTATATATTATTCACAGTATTTTCAATATATACCTTAGAATTCATTTTCATTTATTTACTATTTCACTGAATATCTACAATTATATATAAGTAAGATATGTATTAAATCTAAATTTCAGGAAAGATTAATAATATTAATTTAATAAAGTTTTGTTTACTTTTGATTAATATTACCTTAATCCTAATTGATAGCACAGGAGGCATATAATATGGCTGAAAACAATTCACAAAATAAAAACATTCCTAAATATCCCGAGGCCTATTGGATGGACTCTACAAAGTTTCCTTCCTTCTCAGATTGCTCTGATAATATAAAAGTAGATGTGGCTATAGTTGGAGGAGGAATTACTGGTATAACACTCGCTTATTTACTTAAGAAAGAAGGTTTAAAAGTTGTAATTTTAGAATCCAGCAAAATATTAAGTGCAACTACAGGTCATACTACAGCTAAAATAACCGCACAACATGATTTAATATATAATGATTTTTTAAATGAAATTGGACATGAAAAAACTAAACTTTATTATGAATCTAATATGGAAGCATTAAACTTTATAAAAAGCACTATTAAAGAAAATAATATTAGCTGTGATTTTATTGAACAAGATGCTTACATATATACTAAATCTGAAGATTACATACAAAAGATAGCGAATGAATCAAAGGCTTATGAAAAACTAGGAATACCTGGAGAATATTTAGATAGTATACCTATACCAATAGATATAAAAGCTGCATTAGTTATGAAAAATCAAGCTCAATTTCATCCGCTTAAATATTTAAATAGTCTTGTAAGCTATATTAATGAAGAGGAAAATATCATTTATGAAAATACTCAAGCAATAGATATTGAAAAATCTCCAGAGCTTAAAGTTGTAACAAAAGCTGGACATAAAATATCCTGTGATAATGTAGTTATTTGTACTCATTATCCATTTTATGATGGCATGGGATTATATTTTTCAAGAATGTATCAGCTTAGATCTTATGTACTAGGAGCTATAACTGAAAAGCCTTATCCTGGTGGTATGTACATTAATGCTGAAAATCCAGGACGTTCTCTTAGATATACTCCTTTTAATGGAGAAAACTTAGTTATAATTGGAGGAGAAAGTCATAAAACCGGCCAAAGTGATATTCCTACATTGGATCGATATGAAAGCTTAAAACTCTTTGGTGACGAGCTCTTTAAAATAAAAAGTATACCTTATAGATGGTCTACTCAGGATTTAGTAACCTTAGATAATATACCTTACATAGGACATATTACTGATAATAATCCAAACATATATGTTGCTACAGGATACAAGCAATGGGGTATGACAAGTGGAACCCTTGCTGCTTTAATGATACGAGATTCCATTTTAAAGAAGGAAAATCCTTATTCTAAACTCTATGCACCTTCTAGGTTTAATGCTGATCCTAGTGTGAAAAACTTTGTTTCGATGAATACAGATGTAGCTAAAGAACTTATTAAGGGAAAGGTACTGGCTAATGACAAAAAAGCTGATGATTTAAAAAATGATGAGGGTTCAGTTGTTTTTATAAATGGTAAAAGAGCTGGTGCTTATAGGGATGAGCAAGGAGAACTTCATATTTTGGATACCACCTGTACCCATCTGGGATGTGAAGTTCAATGGAATGATGCAGAGAGAACATGGGATTGCCCTTGTCACGGTTCAAGATTTTCTATAGATGGCGAAGTAGTTGAAGGACCTGCACAAAAACCATTAAAAAAAATTGAGGACTAATCCTCAATTTTTTTTAGCTAGTTTTAAATCTTTCTATATTACTATGAATATCTTCAGATATTTTATTTAAATCCTCTGCCATATATGCTAAATTGTTAACTATCTTATTTTGCTCTTCTATAGTTGCTACGACTTCTTCAGTTGAAGCAGATAATTCCTCGGAAATACTTGATACGGATTCTGTCTTTTCTAGTACCATTTCCTTTTTACCTAAAGCACTTTGAATTTCATTATTTACCTCTTCCATAGCAGGCATCATTTCATTTATTTCTTTAAGTATAGCTTCAAAGGAAGTTATAGAATTTCTTATTATTCCAACTTGACTTTCAAGCTTTGATGTTGCCGAATTAGCAGTAGTTGTTACATTATTGAAATCTTTTGTCATATTATTTGTTATTCCAATTATATTATTTGAAGACTCTAAACTTTGCTGAGCCAATTTTCTTATCTCATCTGCAACAACAGCAAATCCTCTTCCTGCTTCTCCTGCTCTTGCAGCTTCAATGGATGCATTTAATGCTAAAAGATTTGTCTGTTGAACAACTCCATCTATTACATCTACTATTAAATTAATTCTTTCCATATTTCCTTCAAACTCATTTATTTTATTTATTACATCACTAAATAAGTTTTTTATATCCTCAATAGATGACAATAATTCTTGAAGATTCTCTGAATTTGTATCTGCTGAATATTTTATTTCCCTTCCACTTACAGCCATATTAGAAAACTTTTGACCTATACTATCTAAATTTGACGCTAGTCCTTCAACAAGTTTTAAAACATCTACAAGCTTACTTGACTGATCCGTTGACCCTGATGCAATTTCTGACATAACTTCTTCTATATCTTTGCTTGAATGATTTATATCTGAAGAAGATGCTGCAAGTTCTGTAGAGGACTCATTTAATGTATTTAAAGCAGTCTTTATTTTACTTATTAAAGTTTCCATTTGCACTGTCATTTCATTAAATACACTGCTTACATATCCTATTTCATCTTTTTTATTATAGTCAGATCTAATTCTCAAGTCTCCATTTGCTAGCTCTTTCATATTTACTATTATACCTTCTAATGGGAATATTTTTTTCCCTACAATATATATTAAGCAAATACTTACTAAAGCGCTAAATACTATAATAAGTGCTATTATTTCAATTAATAATTTATTTGCTCCTTTATAAAAATCTTCTTCATAACATCCTACATTTACATACCAGTCCCAATCCTTATAGTACTTAACCACATTTACCTTTGACTTTGCTTCAGTTTCTCCAGGATTTTTCCATACAAACTGTATAACTCCATTATTAGTAGGATTACTTCCTTCTTTTATTATTTCCTTTGCTACATATGCTCCACTTGCATCCTTATAATCCATAATGTTATCTCCCTCTTTAGCTGGATGCATAACTTCTAAGCCTGTACTATCTATAGCATACATATAAGCTTTAACTTCTTCTAAATCAAGGGAAGATTTAACTTCTCTAGACTTACCATCCTGTGATTTTGGATTTAAAAATATTTGTCTAAACATTTCCTGAGCTTCTTGTCTTGTATATTTTCCTTTTTGAACTTCTTTTTCAAAACTTTTCATAGTTTCTATTCCAATATTCACCTTATTTTGCAATGATTTAATTCCTAAATCAGTTAACTGTTGTTTTGCTGAAGAATAGCTAATAAACCCTATAATACTCATAGCCGTAACTACAATTATACAGATGATAATAAACGAAATATACATGGATTTTCTTAATCCACTTTTGTTATTCATGGTAAATTCCTCCTTATACTGTAAAACAATAGGTGATTTTGTAGATACTAATTCTAAATTTACCATGTTTTATACAAAATTCCAACATGTTTTTTGTTAATTCTTCGTAATTTTTTATTATCTTCCAAATATGGTGTATTTTTAGTCTAAATATAATAAAAGAAGCTTGCATTTGCAAACTTCTTTTATTACCAATATATATCAGAAAACTCTATATTCATTTTTTCTATGATGGACTTATTTTCTATGTTATCAAAGTTCAATGTAGTACATGCAATTTCATCAATTTCTGCTATAGGTATACTTATAATTATTTCAGTACCTTGTCCTTCTTCACTTTTTAATTTTATTTTTCCTTGTTGAAGTTCTGTAAGTGACTTTACCAAGGCTAATCCCATGCCACTTCCTTCGCATCTTCTTGTAAACAAACTATCTACTTGAGTAAAATTTTCAAAAACTATTTCATGTTTTTCTTCCGGAATTCCTATTCCATCATCTTTTACACTTATATTTATATAATCTTTATTATCGTGATATAAGCTTATACTTATATTACCATTATTATTGCCATACTTAATTGAATTTGATATTAAATTTAATATTATTCTTTCCATGAAGTTATTATCTATATTTACATACTCCTCTTCTATATCTGTATCAAATATTATGCTTATTCCTCTTTTTTCAAGATAAGGTACTACTGACATAACTATATTTTCTACTATTTCAACTATATTAAGACAAGCTATTTTAGGTTTTAAAGATCCTGCATTTATTTTAGTAATATCTATTATATTATTAGTTAATTTAATAAGTCTATAACAGTTTTGCTTAGTTATTTTATTATATTCCCTTATCTTCTGAAGGTTTGCTTCATTAATAAAATATTCCTCAGCCTGACTGACACTATATATTAGATTTATAGGAGTCTTAAGTTCATGAGAGATATTAGCGAAAAATTCCATCATAGATTTATCTTTTTCTATGCTATCTAAACTTATATTCACCATCTCCTTTTATCCATAACTCTTATAAAAATATAATAACACATCTCAATCCTATTTTCTATATTTTACTATATTAGTAAAAAAAACATAACAGTTCATACACAATCTATTAATAAATAATAATTATCGATTACAATTTTAAAAATAAACTGTGAATAGTTTTTACATTCCTTCTGTTTCCTTAACTTTTTTTTAATTATCCGTAATCCGGTAGACATGTCCACTCATAACATCCTTTAAAAGTATACTATATAAAATATAAAAGGATATAAATTTAAGTACATGTCCTGTACCATTAATAACGCCATACACATCTCTGTAAATAGTAAATGCCAATTCTGATCCTATGGAAAATATAATAAAATAACTATAATATTTATTAGATAAAAAATTTATATTATACTCATCATATGATATAAACAAACATACTGCTAAAATTACAATTATTATATACTCACTTATGATCTTAAAGGGTGTCAATCCATACCCCTCTATAAAACAATTAGGAAATATACGAAACTTAAATATACTTAGAATACATAGTGCTGTAATAACTGCGTAAGAAATAAAAACTTTTGAAACATTAATCTTCTTTTTAATATATTTAAATGACATAAGTATAGAAATTGATTCTAAATATCTTACAACTATCCGTAATTGAGTAGGTATATTTGATGTATTACCTATATCTATTATATTCATCCCCCTATAAGATAAAGTATGTAATAACTCAATACAAGCTACAAATCCATAAGTTATTCCTAAAAATATGAAATAATCATTTTTAGAGTTTTTATGCATATTAAGTGTCATAATCATAATACTAAAGCTTATAACTATAATAAGCAGCTCAATAATTGTATGAAACATCAGATATTTAAATGAACTTATATACATCGCTATGACAAAAAAAATTCCAAAAACTATATGAAATATATAATTAGTCATATTATTTTTAAAATAACTTAGATATTTCATAACTATCTCCTTTATTACCGAATACTTATTATTCATTATATCACATTTTTTTATAAAATTATCTATTTTTTTACAATATTTAAGAATCTTATAAATTTTGTAATTTGTATAAATTCAATTAATGCAAGTATAATATATAAATGTTACAATATGTTTTATAAGGCAATATATTTTAATATACAAGGAGGTATTTTAACTTGGAGGATCAAAATAATTTTTATACATTTGGAGAAGAATTAGCTAATGCCATAACTCATGGATTAGGAGCACTTCTCTCTGTGGCAGCTTTAGTACTTTTGATTGTATTTGCAACTCTTTATAAGGATCCTTGGCATGTTGTAAGCTACACTATATTTGGAACCTGTATGATTATACTTTATCTTGGTTCTACACTTTATCATAGCATTCCAAATAAAAAAGTTAAGAGGATATTTAGGATTTTTGATCACTGCTCTATTTTCTTGCTTATTGCTGGTACCTATACTCCTTTTACTCTTACTATACTCCGCGGACCATTAGGATGGACTATATTTGGAATTGTATGGGGACTTGCTATTATAGGAATTATCCTAAAATCCTTTTGGGTTGAAAAATATGAATTGTTATCTACCTCAGCTTATGTAGGTATGGGATGGATTATAATATTTGCTATAAAAAGACTTGTTATACTCCTTCCTCCTACTGGCTTATTTCTTTTAGTAGCTGGTGGAGTTTTATATACTCTCGGTGCAGTTTTATTTATGTTTGATAAAACACCTTATAATCATGCAATATGGCACCTATTTGTACTTGGAGGCACTACCTGCCACTTCTTTTGTGTATTGTTATACCTTTAGAAATAGTACGATATTTTTAATGTTGAGCTGGTCGCATAGAATTTTCATCTAGGAAGGCGTTCATTTCGCTAAAAACGGCTAATATTTATAAATTTGAAATACCTAAGCCTCCTAAACTCGCTTTCGCTCAGACAGTAGGAGACTCTTAACGATATTTTAAATTTATAAATAAAGCCGTTTTAAAGCTCATTCAATGCCTTCTACGATGAAAATTTTATGCTTTTCTCAACATTAAAAATGTCTTCATTCTAACAATTGCTACATAAAAATCTTTTAGGCCGAAAGTCTTATAGGTTACAAGAGCTTAAGCAAATAGATAAAATGAATAGAAAAGTTTAATTTATAAGTTAAAGATACGTTAGCACTATAAATGGTTCGTGATAGAAAATAAAATGATTAATACTTATGACCTATCGGTCTGCGGGCTTATCAGCCCTTTGATAAGTATATATTTAAAAGGAACTTTCGCTAAACCGAAATTCTTTCCTTCAGTCAGTAAGTCTGAGTGATATTTTTAATATTGAATAATAGTATGGGATTTACATTGTAGAAAGCATTGAGTAAGTATTAAAAGGCCTTTATTTCTGAACTTAAAATATCGCTCGGAACCTTCTACTGTTTGAGCAGGGCGAGTTTAGAAGGTTTAGATATTTTAAGGGCAGAAATATTAGACCTTTTTTACGAAACGAATGCTTTCCTAAATGTAAATCCCCATACTATAGATTCAACATTAAAAATGCCGTAATTTCCTTTTAATACGAAAGAGCACAACAAGTTAATTAATGTTTGGATTAATTTAGCTCGTTGTGCTCTAATTGTTCAAAAAATAAAAATGGCTCCGTGGAGAGGGCTCGAACCTCCAACCCTTCGGTTAACAGCCGAATGCTCTGCCATTGAGCTACCACGGAATAAATTTATCTGGCAACGACCTACTCTC
>NZ_OAOD01000026.1 GCF_900205925.1 Clostridium peptidivorans
TATAACAATTATAGGTATCAGTGGGGACTAAACAAAATGACCCCTGTACAATACAGGGATCATCTCCTTAAAACCGCTTAGTCTTTTTTATTGTGTCCTTGACAAAGGGTACATTTTAACAACTTCTATCACTAGTCTTTAACTTTTTACTCATATCTTAATGCATCTATAGGATCCATTCGGGCTGCTTTTCTTGCAGGATATATTCCAAAAAAAATCCCCACTGCTGAAGAAAACAATATTGTGCTAAGCACAACTACCCAGGATATTTTAGGAACAATATTTGCAAAGGAACCTATTATATTTGCACCTATTACTCCCAAAAGCATTCCTATTATTCCGCCTACAACTGAAATTATCACAGATTCTGTTAAAAATTGAAGCAAAATTGTACCTGTGGTTGCCCCTATTGCCTTTCTTATACCTATCTCTCTAGTTCTTTCAGTAACTGATACAAGCATTATATTCATAACGCCAATGCCTCCAACCACAAGAGATATAGCAGCCACTGCGCCTATAAATGCAGTAAATATTCCTATTATCTTATTTATCTCCTCTAATTGTTTCATAAGTGCTTCCGCTTTATATATATCTCTTCCCTTGTTATTATGTCTACTTTCAAGAACACTTACGGCACTATTTCCTGCTGTTTCACTTAACTCTTTAGAAGTGGCACTTATAAGTACTGAATCTATTAAATTATCACTAGGATACAATTCTTGTACAAATGTTACTGGTGCCATAACCATAGCAGGTATATTTTCATCATCTCCTCCAAATATATCCATTTCACTTTTGATAACTCCTATGATTAAAGCTTGTTTAGGAGAATTTTTAGAACCAACTTTTATTGTTTTGCCGGCCACATCTTCGTATCCAAAAAGCTTTCTAGCTGTCCCTTCGTCAACTACAATTACCGACTTTCCTTCTATATACTCCCTTTCACTAAAAAACCTACCATATAATATTTCTAAGTTCCTAGCATATTGAAGTTCTTCATTGCCCCCAGTAATATATGCTCTTTTAGATTGCTTATTTGATGTTACTACTCCTTGTTTTTCCAGAGTAGGTGTTATGTATTTCACAGAAGGTATTTTATCTCTAATTTGATTTATATCTTTCATAGTTATGTAATCACTTTTATTTGCCTTCTGACCATCAACTCTTATACTTACAGATGTAGAACCTATCTTTTCAAATTCTCCTGTAATGGTACTTTGACCACCCTGGCCTAAAGAAACTATTGTAATTACGGAACTTATACCTATTATTATACCGAGCATTGTTAAAAGTGATCTAAGCTTATTAGACCTTATACTATCTAAAGCTATTTTAAAGTTTTCAATAAAACTCATTTTATTCTCTCCTCAAGTTCTGATCATACTATAAGCCTATTTTGTACAGCTTCATCAGATACTATTTCCCCATCTCTGAATCTTACAATTCTTTTTGTATATTTAGCTACATCTGGTTCATGGGTAACCATTATTATAGTAGATCCTTCATTGTTTAAATCTTGAAATATTTTAAGTATCTCAAAGGTAGATTTACTATCCAAATTTCCTGTAGGTTCGTCTGCCATAATAACAGAGGGATTATTAACTATTGCTCTTGCTATTGCCACTCTTTGCTTTTGCCCTCCTGATATTTCAGTTGGTTTATGTATAATTCTATCAGATAGTCCCACCCTTTCTAATGCATTAAGTGCCTTTTCTCTTCTTTCCTTTTTAGCAATTCCTGCATATACCATGGGCAGTTCCACATTTTCAAGTATTGTCATACGAGGAAGTAAATTAAAAGCTTGAAATACAAATCCCATTTCTGTATTTCTTATTTTAGCTAGTTCATTATCTTCCAAATTAGATATATTTTTATTGTTTAATATGTACACGCCACTATCCATTTTATCAAGGCAACCTAAAATATTCATAAAAGTGGACTTTCCTGAACCTGAAGGCCCCATAATGGATGTAAATTCCCCCTTATCTATGCTTAAATTTATTCCCTTTAAAGCTGTAAATTTAAGTGCTCCTGTATCATAGGTCTTATAGACATCCTTTACTTCAATTATCATACCGTTTCTCCTTATATCTCCTTAACTTTGGTCCCAGTTTTAAAACTTGCAGATGGATTTAATACAACTTTCTCTCCTTGAGATAATCCTGACTTGATTTCAGCTTCCATATCCGATTGAAACCCAAGCACTACTTCCTTTTCATTTAAAACTTTATTTTGCACTACATATACAAAATTTTTCCCACTTTTATCTGTTCTTATAGCTTCTGTTGGTATCTTTAATACGCCACTTACTTCTCCAAGCAATATATCTACATCTGCATCAAAATCTATCTTTAAATTTTCTGGACTTCCTAGGATATCTATATCACAATCTAAAGTTTTATTTCCAGTATCTACTGTGCCTACTCCCATAACGCTTTGGCCTTTGCTAGCCGAGGGGCTTATAAAAGATACCTTACCATTATATATTTTATCTCCATTTTTAATTATTGCTTCTTGCCCTAATTTAACCTTTAAGACATCATATTTTCCTAAAGAAACCACTGCTTTTAATAACTTTATATTTTCAAGAGTTGCTGCAGGTTGTGTTGGATTTCCCATGGAGCCTTGCGCTGCATTTAGTGAAGTTATAACTCCATCAAAATCAGATATTATTCCCTCCGAAGCAATGTTAAGCTTACTATATGCTGTGTTAAGTGCAGTTTTAGCTAATGCAACCGAATTATCTAAAAGCTGTAGTTTTTCATCAGATATGCTTTGAAAAGAATTCCTTTGCCCTCTTAGCGTTCCTAAAGTAATTTGATCTTGTGGATTTTTACTTTCTTCCAACCTTTGAATTTCCTCATCTATTTCTTTTCGCTTACTTTCTATCATTCCCCTTTGATTTAATGCATCTCTCTTTTGTAAAATGGCATTATCATATTGTATTTGAGCTTGCCTGACTTGAGCATTTATGTCTGTTGTATCATAATCTAAAATCTTTTCTCCTTTTTTCAAATTGCTTCCTCTCTTAACATAAACCCTATTTATTTTAAGTTGAGCTGCATAATAATCCTTACTTTCTTTTGATTTAATTACTGCAGTAGTTGACAGATACGACTTTATATTTCCTTTACTTACCCCTACTGTTTTTACTTCCTTAATCTTTGATTTAGCAATTCTCTGTCCTTGGAAATATATACCACCAACTAATAAAATCCCAATAATTAATAAAATAATTGCAGTTTTCTTTTTCATATTACTTCTCCCCTATATCAACTCTGCGTTTTTAAAATTTTATAATATAGTATTTGAAATAATAATGAAATTAATACCAATAAAAAAGAAGTTTGCTTCTTACAAACTTCTTTTTTTATCCTTATTATTGACTACTACTCCTTTAAAAAGTCCACTGCAAACTGTGCATACAGTGCTGCTCCTCTTTTTAAAACATCTTCATCTACCATAAATTTATCACTGTGATTAGAGTATATTGCTCCTATACTTTCATTTTTACATCCTAAAAATCCGTATACTCCAGGAACTACATCCATAAAGTATGCAAAATCTTCTGAGCCCATAAGTTTATCCGTTGATACTAAGCTTTCTTCTCCATATAACTTTATCGATACTTCCTTTGCTATTTCAGCAAGTTTTTCATCATTTATTACTGGTGATGGATAATATGAGTATTCAAGTTCTGCTTCTGCATCTAAGGCCTTGGCTGTATTTTGTATTATATCTCTTAAGTCCTTTTCTAAATGCTCCCTAAGCTCTTTCGAAAAAGTCCTTATAGTTCCTTCCATTTCAACTTTATCTGCAATTATATTAAATCTATTTCCGCCATGTATAGTTCCTATACTTATAACAAGAGGATTTAATGGGTTGTTTTTTCTGCTCACATAGGTTTGAAGATTCATTATTATTGAAGCTGCTGAAACCACTGCATCTTCCCCTAAATGCGGTGCAGAACCGTGGGCTGCCTTTCCTCTTACAGTTATTTTAAAGTTATCACAGGAAGCCATGCGTCCACCTGGCTCAAAATTTATCTTAGGAGCATCTAATGTTCCCCATATATGCATTCCAAATATGGCATCCACTCCTTCAAGGATTCCCTGTTCCACATAATACTCTGCAGCATGGCAAGTTTCTTCCGCTGCTTGAAATATAAACTTTATATTTCCATCTAGCTGATTTTTGATTTCTGTAAGTATTTTTACAGCCCCTAAAAGCATAGCAGTATGACAATCATGACCACAGGCATGCATATTCCCATTGGTGGATTTAAAAGATAGCTCTGTATGTTCTTCTATTGGCAGTGCATCTATATCTGCTCTTAAGGCTATGGTCTTTCCACCTTTTCCACTTTCTAAGTACGCCACTACCCCAGTTTTTCCTTCAAATCTTTCAGTCTTTAATCCCATATTTTTTAATTCGTTTTGGATTTTATCTGTTGTCCACTCTTCTTCCCAGCTTAACTCTGGATGCTGATGAAATTCTCTTCTCATGCTTATAATATAATCATTATATTTTTCTGCTAAAGCTTTAATATCCATTAAAAATCTCCCCTCTAATATATAAAAAATCCCTACTCTCTATTTATATTAGATGTAGGGATTAATTTATCCTATATATTTGATTATTTATATATTTTATGCTTCTATAGTTTCCTCATGTTTAAAATATGGATTCCTTTCTACAAGTCCTGTTAGCATTAAAGTTATAGCTCCATCTCCTGTAACGTTGCATGCTGTTCCAAAACTATCTTGGAGTGCAAATATAGTAAGTACTAATGCTATTGCAGAATCATTAAATCCAAGTATGCTTGTAATTAATCCTAGTGAAGCCATTACTGTTCCTCCAGGCACCCCTGGAGCACCTATTGCAAATATTCCAAGAAGTATAATAAACTGAATCATAGAACTTACAGGTGGCAGTGTTCCATATACTACCTTAGATACTGTCATTACAAAGAATACTTCAGTTAAAACCGATCCACAAAGATGAATATTTGCACAAAGTGGTACTGCAAAATCCACCATATCCTTTCTTAATACCTTTGATTTATGAGCACATTTAAGAGATACTGGTAAAGTGGCTGCACTAGACATAGTTCCTATAGCTGTTAAATACGCTGGTCCATAGTGTCTTATAACTTCTATTGGATTCTTTTTAGATATAGCTCCCCCTATAAGATATAGTAAAGCAAGCCAAATTAAATGTCCAACTATAACAATAAGTATAACTATCAAAAATATTGGTAGCTGCTTTGTAATTCCCCCTTCATAAGCAAGGGCTGCAAATGTGGTTCCAACAAAGAAAGGTAGTATTGGAATAACTATTCTGCTTACTATTGAAAGTGTAATATTTTGAAATTGGTCGAATAATTTTTCCACTAAATCTGAATTTGTCCATGCAGTTGCAAGTCCTATTATTATTGCTGTTACTAAAGCTGTCATGACAGTCATTATCGGTGGAATATCAAGCTTAAATAGTATTTCTGGAAGCTCTTTTAAACCTTCTGCGTTATTTGATATTGATAAATGTGGTATTATACTATATCCAGATATAGCTGAGAAAGTTGCTGCCCCTACAGATGATACGTATGAGATAGCCAATGCTGCACCTAACATCTTACTTGCATTACTTCTCATTTTAATAATTGCTGGTGAAATAAACCCAATTATAACTAAAGGAACGCAATAAAATATAATTTGGCCAAAAATATACTTTGCAGTCACTATAACAGTAATAACCCCCTTAGAAGCAGTAAGACCTACTATAAGTCCAATTATTACTCCTAAAAACAGCTTTACTATTAAGTTGTCCTTTAACTTACCCATTAACATATCCCCCTTGTTCTTATTATTTTTATATTAAGGTAAACTATTAATGAACAATATAATTTTATTATTTAAACACACTTTTTAACCATAACGTCTAATATAACACTATCAGTATGATCCATTCCCTCACTAGAAACTCTACCTAGATTTTGTATGGTTTTTTCTACTGATTCATCTAATATGCCGTTATTTGAAGGTATAACTACACCATTAAGTGCAAGTTCACTGGCATCCAAGGCAGAGGATACAGATATAGCAAGCTTATAGGCACATCCAATTTTTGCTCCATCACATATCATTCCGGTAAGACCTGCAATCATGTTGCTTATAGCACCTTCTATTTGTTTTGTATTGCCTCCAAAGAGATAAGTAAGTCCAGCGCTAGAACCTACCCCTGCTGCTACTCCACATCCACATACTGGGGTTAGAGAACCTGTATAGCTTTTAACAAATATAGTTACTAAATGGCTTAAAGTAATTGCTCTTATTATTTTTTCTTCTTCTATTCCCTTCTCTTGTCCTATAAATGCAATTGGAAGTATTGCCACAAGTCCGTGATTTCCTGAACCTGCACTACTCATTACAGGAAGTGGATATCCAGACATTCTAGCCTCAGATGCTGCTGCTGTTAGTGCCTTTGCTTTATTTTCTACTCCCTCTAATTTACTGTAAAATTTTGCAATACCAATTCCTGTTTCTCCTTTAAGTCCAATGTCCCCCATTGCCATGTTCATTTGAACTCCATCATTTATGAATTTTATTTCTTCATAATCTATTTCATTAACAAACATAATCAAATCTGAAATTGTAAATTCTCTTATCCTATCTCTTAAATTTGAAGTATCTTCCTTTTTTTCCTCATTAACATCTGACGCTTCTTCTTTTTCAAATAATATTTTTTCATTTCTTGATACACTTACCAAATTTAAATGAGTGTTTTTAATTTTTGCTGTGGAGGTATTGTTTATTCCCTTAGCTATAACTTCTATATATAGTCCCGAGATACCTTCTTTAAGATTTAATTTTATTATTTTTTCATTAACAATTTTAAATGCCTTTTGTATATCTTCATCAGATATTCCTTTAAGTGCTTCTAGTTTATATTCAGATTTTCCCATTATAAGTGAAAGTGCTGCTGCAAATATAATTCCCTTTTCCTTTGTTCCTGGTATTCCAACTTCCATACCATTTTTTAATATATTTCTATCTACTACAATTTCTAAAGATGTAACTTCTTCTCCAAGCGCTTCTTTAGCTACTGCCACAGCATAAGCCACCGCTCCTGGCTCAGTACATCCTAGAGCTGGTGTCACTTGATTTTTTAATATATTTAATAATAATTCTTTATTCATAAGACTTCCCCCTTTTATTTTTATCACTGTTTATTCTTATTAATATTTATTAGCAATAACCATGCCAATATCTGAAATGTCGTATTTTTATGCATTATGGCAAATTCTCTTCTGAAAATTCTCATATTTGATAAATATAAATATGTAAACGTATAAAGACTTGTGTTTATTTCTTATTTAATGTATTATCAGAAATGAGAACTATATTATCACTTCTGATAATATAGTTCTGTTATAATTTAATAGTTTTATTTAATATTTCAATAAGACTTTTAGTACAATAAAGAGGAGATATATTATGTTAAGTACCTTCCAAAAGGATTTGCAAGAAATTTGCGAAACCACTAAAGCCATAACTGGAATAGATATAACTATTGTAGATAAAAATCTTCAAAGACTATGTGGAACAGGAGAATTCAAAGAAAAAATAGGTGGATTTATTCCCCAAAATTCTGTTTATCATAAATCTTTACAAACTGGAAAAAATTTCTTCATTACAGAGCCAACTAAAGATTCCCTATGTCAGGGTTGCTATGCACAGGATACTTGCAGGGAACAAGCCGAACTTTGTATCCCTATAGTAGTTGATGAAAATATAGTTGGAATACTTGGAATGAGTATATTTAACCATGATATAAAAGGTTTATTTATAGATAAAAAGGATGATTACGAAGCCTTTGAAAATAGACTTAGTAACCTTATAGCTTCGAAAATACGTGAAAGACTTCTAGGAAGCATGGCTGAATATAAATTATCTGAATTTAATACCTTAATAGATTCTATAAAAAACGAAGGAATTATCACGGTAAATAATGAAGGGAAAATAATAACTGTAAATAAGTATCTAAAGGAAAAATATGATGATGTTTTTAAAAATTCATTAGATATAACCTCCTTGCTTCCTAAAAATGCAATAAAAAATTTAAAAGAAATGAATTTTAATGGTGAGATAGGCCCATTGCCTATAGGTAAAAATTACTTTATTATAAACTCTTCTCCTATACTTGTAAAAGATAAACGCGAGGGAGCTGTATTGTTATTTTCAGATTTTAATAAGATGCAAAAATCTGTTTTTAAAGTAACTGAAAATCCAAACATAACTACCTTTGAAGATATACTTGGAGAAAGTGAAAGCTTACTTAAAGCAAAGCTTCAAGCTATGCAAGTTGCTGAAAGTGATGTATCTGTACTTCTTTTAGGGGAAAGCGGTACAGGAAAAGAGGTTTTTGCAAGAGCTATCCACTGCTCTAGTAAACGCCGTGAAGATATATTCATGCCTATAAATTGTGGCGCCATTCCTGAAGCCTTAGTTGAAAGTGAACTTTTTGGATATGAGAAAGGCTCATTTACTGGTGGAAACCTTCACGGAAAACTTGGGAAGTTTGAAATAGCCAAAAATGGTACAGTATTTTTAGATGAACTTGGAGATCTTCCTCAAGATGCACAAGTAAAGCTCTTAAGGGTATTAGAAGAAAAGGAATTAATGAGAGTTGGAGGTCTCAAAACTATAAAAGTGAATCCAAGGATAATATCTGCTACCAATAAAGACTTATATAAATTAGTAACTGAAAATAACTTTAGAGAAGACTTATTTTATAGAATAAATGTAATTCCTATAAGAATACCTCCACTACGTGAAAGAGGATACGATATAATACTTTTAGCTAGATACTTTTTAAAGAAGTTTTGCTCCATTTATGAAAAGGATATAAAAGGCTTTACAAATGAATGTGAAAAAGCCCTGCTTTCATACTCTTTCCCAGGAAATATACGAGAACTTAAAAATCTCATAGAATATGGAGTTAATTTTACACGAGGTAGCAATATATCCTTAGATGTATTGGGGGTAAAACTGAAAAACAAGGATATAAAAATAGCTGAACCTTCCATGGATTTAAACCATATGGTAAAAGACTATCAAAAGTCATTAGTTTTAAATGCCCTAAGCATTTATGGAAATGACTTAAATGGAAAAAAAGCTGCTGCAAAAGCCTTAGGCATAAGCATGGCAACCCTTTATAGAATACTAGGAAACCAGTAGAATCTTTAAAGGAATTACCTCTTTTTTATAGAATATGTAAAATATAAACAATCTATTATTGTATAATTTAATTCTATAAAAGGCTAGGAGAAACTGCTATGAAATTGAAGAAATTTAAAGCGAGAGTAGTAAGTTTTATACTTGTCGAAATTACCCAAGCTGAACATATCTATGATACACAATGGGCTCAAACACGGTATTACGGAGAAGATAATCATATGTCTATTGGCTGGACTCCTGACTATGCATATGATTATAAGTGGATTTAATAATGAAAACAGTAAAAATCTTAGTAATAATTTTGTTTCCAATGTTTTTACTTTATTTATTAAATATTCTTATATTTAATAAATATCCTCTGTTTTTAGGAAGTTTTTGTGGTTCATCTATATATAGTAAAAGTTTGCTTGGGATAAACTCTTATGACAAAGTAGTAGATAATTTATTGGAAAAAGACAGAAAAAAATTGTCTTCCTCAGATTTTATAGATTTGCTAACAATTCTTTTTATAACTTGCTTATTTACTTTTTTAATATATTTGATATTTAATAATGGTGACTTAGGTTATCCTTTTTGGGCAACATCATTCATTTTTGCACTTATGTCACATTTTAAAATTCCTAAAAGATTTTTTTCTTAAAAAATCTAAGTATATAATGAATATGCTCCTACATACAAATAAAATCCAGCTAATTTTCCTTAGCTGGATTTTTATCTCAATTCATACCTATAACAGCTGATAACTATTCATATATACAGGCATATTGAGATTATTAAGTACATTTTCTAAAAGTACTCCTTCTCTTTCTGGATAATCAAATCCATAACTTGCCTTTATTGCTGAATTTACAAATTGAACTGCTCTATCTATAGCTACAGGAATACTTTCTCCATTTAAAAGACTCCCTACTATAACGCTGCTGAATATATCTCCTGTTCCTGGATAATGTGCAGGTATAAAGGCGCAGCTAACTTTCCAATATTTATCATGCCTTTTATCATAGGCAATTACACTTGTGAACTTTTCATCTCTATCCTCAGGCATACTTGTTCCTATAACTACTTCTGGCCCCATATCGGACAATTCCTTTAGCCATATCTTTAATTCTTCTGTACTTATATCTCTGTTATACTCCTTATCTAGAAGCAAAGCCATTTCAGTAAAATTTGGAGTTATTATTTGAGCCTTTTTAATAAGCTTTCTCATATTTTTTACCATCTCTTCATCCATGGTGCTATACAGTTCTCCATTGTCTGCAAGCACTGGATCAACTACTACTAATGTACCCTGTTTCTTAAATTTATCTATAAAATCTTCAACAATTTCTATTTGTCTACTAGAACCTAAAAACCCACTGTATATTGAATCAAATTCTAAGTTTAAGTCCTTCCAGTGTTTTATATATGCTTCCATAGTATCCGTTAAATCTACAAAAGTATAATCATTAAATCCACCGGTGTGAGTAGACAATATAGCTGTAGGAAGTGGACATACTTGAATTCTCATAGTAGACAATATAGGTATTATTGCTGTAAGAGAAGTTTTACCAAACCCTGACATATCATGAATAGCTGCTACCCTTTTAATGTGCTTTTCCATAGTATCCCGTCCTTTATATCAATCTAAAAGTTTTATAACCCTTATAGTTCACTACTTCTACCTTGCTATCTTCTTCTAAACCTTTTATTATATCTTCTATATTTTTAGCATTTCTATCAGTTAAAAAACTAATAATTTCATGTTGATTCATTGGATGCCTTTTTATTATATCAAGTATTGCCTTATAATCATCCTTTTCTTCACTATAAAAACTTCCTTCAGTTAAGGTATCTATTGCAATACCTTTAAGTATTTCCGATGCTTTTATCATTGTATCTTTAGATACTTGGCCTGCATATCCTTCTGCTGGAGGTCTTACAGGAGTATTTATATATAATCTATCATACCTTAAACCTTCTAAAAGAGTTCTAAGACTTCTTAAACTTTCTTCACTATCATTAAAGCCGTGTACTAGCATAACTTCTATCCACAATTGGCCCTTATATTCTCTACAAAACTGAGCTAATCCTTCATATATACCTTTAAAATTAATTTTTTTTATTGGTCTATTTACCTTCATAAATTCTTCTTCATCGCAAGCATCAAAGGTAGGAAGTACTATATCTGCTTTCATTAAGTCCGCTCTAACTTCTTCTAAGTCAAAAAGCCCTCCATTTGCAATAACTGCTACAGGCTTTTCAGTTAAAGTTTTAAGTTTATCAATAAGCTCTCCAAGTCTTGAATAAAGGGTAGGCTCTCCTTCTCCCACCACTGTTACCACATCAAAATTATTATTGTTTTTTATGTATTCTTTAAATTCTTCTATTATGCCATTAAGAGGAAAATATTCCTTTCTTTCATTGGTCATTTTATCCGTTCTACCTAATTGACAATATATACAGGAATAATTACAAGTTTTTTTAGGTATAGGACTTACCCCTAAGGACAATCCCATTCTTCTGGATGGTATAGGTCCAAATATATATTTATATTCTTTCATTAATTTAACCCCCGTGTTTCACGAAATAGTTTTATATTAAACTAATTTTTATTTAATTATTTCATATTTCTCTAAATATGGCAATTGTATCGATACTTAGTTATATAAAAAAAATAACAAGAATATTTAAATATCCTTGTTATTTTTTTATAATATTTTATTATCACGAGCTAACTTTAGTCATTATTTTTGCTAACCGCTTTTACATTTTTATAAATACTCTATTACCTTTTCACATTTCCAATCATTGATAATTCCTCGTAATAATCCACCACAACCTTGCCATTTTCATATTTAAGTATAGCTTTTGTAGATGGATACTTTTCACCATACTCTGAGTATCCTGACCAAGTAATATATAATTTGTTTCCTTGTATTTTTTTATCAATTATTTTGGATTTCCAAAGCTCAAAAGCCATGCCTGGCTGACCAATTACTATATAATACTTACTATTGACTTTTTCATAATACAAACTATTTATTAACTTACTGCTGTATTCCTTAGAAAAGGTTTGACTAAGTAAATTTATAAGTCCTTCCCTAGTAGAATACTCATCTTTAAGTTCATGATAGTAACTATTATTTATTATTACTTCATTATTTTGCTTTAAGATACCTTTATTAAGTCCCACTGCAGATTTTATTATAAAATCCCATCCATTTTGTACATAATTTCTTATTTCGCTTTCACTTAAAGAAGCCAATATCTCTGCAGGTCTTGCTTTATCTCCTACAGCATAACTGTATGCATCTTCACTTACACCACTTACTCCACCTAAGATAACCATTTCTTTTAAAGTATTATTATTTTGTTTTAAAAAGTCATCTGTAGTTTTGCCTGGATTATCATTTAAAAGTACTAATGGATTTTTATTTATTGCTGCAAGCATGGAACCTGAAAGTGCATCTGGGAAGTTTTCTCCTGAAGCTATTATGGATTTAGATAAATCTAGCTCATCCTTAAAATGATTTATTATATTTATATTGGTTTCATATCTATTATTACCATATAATCTTATAGCATTTGGGAGTTTGTTTTTAACAGCTTCCGTTATTACCCCAGGACCTCCTACTAGGTATACCTTATTTATATTATGATTTTTTATAAATTCCTCTGTTTCCTTAGGAATATTATCTTTATTTACTAAAAGTATAGGCATAGATTTCATAGCTGCAATAGGAGCTATAGATAATGCATCTGCAAATAGTGAGCTAGTTGTCACTACTACTTCAGAGTTTTTATCCATTTTTTCTGCTATTTTTATAGATGTTTCATATCTATCTTCACCGCTGATTCTTTCAACTTCTATGCTTAAAGATTTTATTTCATCCTCTACTTTTTTACTAATAGAGCCATTCTCGCCTATTATAAATACTTTTTTTACATTGAGCTTAATAAGCCTTTCTTTAACTTTAGAGCTTAATTTACCCTTACTTGTAAGTAATATTGGAGCATTATACTTCTTTGCTAAAGGAGAAGTACAAAGTGCATCTGGAAAATTTTCTCCCGATACTATAAATGCAACCTCAGTGTTACTTGTAAACCCTTTATCACATATCTTTGCTGAAGTTTCATATCTATCAGCTCCAAAAACTCTTTCCTTATTAACATTTGAAGCTAATGCCACTGATGTTAAAGAAATACTTAAAGCTAATGTTAATGTACATATTGCTTTTTTGTTCATATAGATTCCCCCTAAATTTTTTCAGTAGTATCTATATGAGTTTATGCCCAACTTATTTTTAAATATACCAAATAATTTTCATCAAATTAATTTATATCATACTAAATTAACATATAAATTTATGTTTATATTTATAATCCTATAAAATATTATAAATTTCTTTGTTCTATACTACTTTACTTCTTCCACTGGTCTTTCTTTATTACCCCAAACATAATCAAGAGCATTTTGACTTAATACAGCAGTTCCACCTAATATAAAAGTATCTTTTATATTCTCTTTGTTATTATTTATAAACTCATCTGTAAGATTGCCTGGTTTTTCACTTAAAAGCATTAATGGTGCTTTATTTACCGCTGCAAGTATTGAACCTGAAAGAGCATCTGGGAAATTTGCTCCTGAAGCTATTACAAGTTTTGATAAGTCTAATTCATCCTTGAAATTATTTATTACATTTATATTTGTCTCATATCTTGTATTTCCATATAATCTCGTAGCATTAGGCAATTTTCCCTTTACATTGTCACTTATTACCCCAGGACCCCCTATTAAATATACTTTACTTATATCATGATTTTTTATAAAATCATCAGTTTCCTTAGGTATTTCATTTTTGTCTACCAATAGTATAGGCATAGATTTCATTGCAGCAATAGGAGCAATGGATAATGCATCCGCAAAAGCAGAACTGGTTGTTACCACTATTTCCTTACTTGCACTCATGCTATTTGCTATTTTAGCCGAAGTTGCATATCTATTAAGTCCATATATTCTTTCAGTATATATATTTAAAGCTTGTATCTCTTCCACAACATCCTCGGATATAACACCAGTGCCTCCTACTACAAATACCTTTTTAGCATTAAGGCTTTGAAGTCTTACTTTAACTTTAGGATCCAACTTATTTTTTCCACTTAAAAGTATTGGTGCATTATATTTTTTAGCTAAAGGTGCTGTACATAATGCATCTGGGAAGTTTTCTCCTGATACTATAAACACAACTTCACTGCCCTTGGTAAATCCCTTTTCACTTATAGCAGCTGAAGTCTCGTATCTATTTAAGCCAAAAATTCTCTCTGTATTTACAGTAGCTGCAGCTACTATAGAGGATATTGAAAAACTCAATGTTAAAGCTAATGCACATATTGCTTTTTTATTCATGTATATTCCCGTCCTTTACTCATTTTATTCTTATACTTTATCTATTCTCTTTATACTATAAAATTCCTTGTAGTATTTGTAAAGAGATTTAAAAAAATCAAGAATATTTTTAGGACTTGTACTGTAATTACTATATGGTAAAATATTCATGAAGATCAGTTTTCATTTAAAGAGGTGTCTGTATGAAAAACAAATTACTTATTATATCACTCTTGCTAATTGGCGTTTTTATGACTTTTTGCTATAAGAATTCTATTTCATATAATGATATTAAAGATAATATAGTTCAATATCAAATCCCTAAAATGAAATATTTATTTAAAAAGCCTGTAGAAGTTGAAAAAGTGTATGTAAATAGCGATAAAGATACTGATGGAAAATTGGATTTAGAAGATGTGGTTGAAGGTGCACGGCTTGACGCTAAAAATAAGCCTATATATAAAAGTGTTTATTATCAAGGCGGCTATCCTCCAAACACTGAAGGAGTTTGCACCGATGTTGTATGGAGGGCGTTTAAAAATGCCGGATATAATTTAAAGGATATGGTAGATGAGGATATTAAGAATAATACAAAGCTTTATCCCAGAGTAAAAGGAAAGCCAGACCCAAATATCGATTTTAGACGTGTACCTAATTTACATGTATTCTTTATAAGACATGCTGAAAGTTTGACTTTGGAACTTAAACCTGGTGATGCTGAAAATTTAAAGCAGTGGCAAGGAGGCGATATATTAACCTTTGATAACCCTCAACACATTGCTATAGTTTCAGATAAGAGAAGAAAAGATGGAATTCCATTTATAATCCATAATTCAAGTCCTTATACCGCTGAAGCGGATGTTTTAGATTATTGGTATCCAAAAATAACTGGCCACTTTAGATACCCCAAAAAGTAGGGGTAGCCGGCAGACTTCCATCTAACCGGCGTGTGGGAAAGAAGATTTTTTATCTTCGTAAATATATAATTCTACACAAATTAATTTTTTCCTTCATGCCTTATAAATTTTTTTATTTAATTTAACGCTATATAATAATGTTTTTAATGTTATTTTAAAGCATATTTTTTTTCTTTGCTAGGTTCACCAAAGCTCTAACTGCTATCTTAATAATTTTCTTTTCAACTTCATTATAAAGCTTATCCTTTTCCTCTAGGGTAAGCTGATTTTTTTGAAGTATGTTAGAATCAGTACCTACTATAGCACCAACCTTAAACCCTCTTTTAGAGCCTACAATAAATGCTGTAGCACACTCCATTTCAGATACTGCAACATCAGTATTTGATAACTTTTCATTTAATTCAGTGTCTTGCATATAATAAGCATCTCTTGTAAGGCTTGTGCCCATAAAAACTTCTTCCTTTAATTCCTTAGCTGCTTCTCTAAGGGCTAATGTCACATCAAAGTTTGCAATTGCAGGATATATTTCTGGAAGATACACCTTACTTGTTCCTTCAGCTCTTACAGCTGCATTTATTATAACAGAGCTTCCTATTTTTAGATCTTCTCTTCTTCCTCCAGCAGAGCCTACCCTAATAAAAGTATGACATCCAAGCTTTGCAAGTTCTTCCATTGCAATTGCCGTTGAAGGTCCACCTATACCTGTAGAACATACAGTAAGTCTTACTCCATCCTTTTCTCCTGTATAAACTACATATTCCCTGTTTTCTGCTATCTTTTCCATGGTATCAAAGGTTTCTGCAATTCTCTTTGCTCTACCAGGATCTCCTGGAATTAATACATAAGGTGCCACGTCTCCTTCTTTACATCTTATATGCTTTTGCATTGTTATATCGTAACTCATATATTATCCCTCCACTATTAAGTTTACTATTTTTCCTTCCTTAACCTTTACAAGCCCCTTATCTGTTATTTTAAGTTCAGGACTTACAGGAAGTGAATTTGTACTTAAGGACATTACAGGATTGTAATGATTGTATCCTAAACCTTTCATAGCCTCTTTTACCTTTGAAAGTTGAAAACCTACTTCCTCTACTGATTTCTCTGAAAGTATTCCTGCCACATTAAGCTTCACACTTGCTAAAATGCTTTCATTTTCACAGGCACAGTATCCACCTTGGTTTTCTATAACAAAGTTTGCAGCACATACTATGTCCTTTTTACTTTTTCCTACGGCAAGTAAGTTGTGATGGTCATGGGCATAAGTAGTTGCAACTGCTCCCCTTTTAATGGTATCTCCCGAAGCTAAGGCTAAGGTTACATTTCCCGTTCCCTTATGTCTCTCAAAAACACCTATAAGAGAATAGGGTGAACTTTCCCAATCTATATATCCATTTACCACATTTAAATAATCAAATATTTCCTCTGTAAAAGTACTCCCATTTTTTACATTTATAATTCTGCACTTAACTTTTCCAGTTTGTATATTTGCCTTTAGTTTTAAATCTTCTTCACTTATCTTTGAAAGCTTAATACTGTTATAAAAGTCATCTGGAAATCCGTTTTTTGAAGGTGTATATTCATACCTTTTGCCTTCTTCATAAACACATTTTCCATCCTTATATACTGAACTAATTTTAAATTCCTCTACATCATCTAATATTATAAAATCTGCTATTTTGCCTGGTGCTATAGCTCCTCTATCCTTTAAATCCATCCTTAAAGCTGGATTTAATGTTCCAAAAGTTATTGCTCTTTCAGGCTTCATGCCCAGCTTAATTGCCTTTTTAATTATGTTATTTAGGTGACCCTCATTTATAAAGTTATCTGCCATTACATCATCTGTTACAAAACAAAAATTATTATAAATATCATTTTCTTCAATGAACTTTATGTTTTCAGGAGTTAAGGATTTTTCTTGAACTTCTACAAACATTCCATTTAAAAATCTATCTTCCATGGTTTCTGGAGTATGCTGAGTATGATCTGAATCTACACCATTAAATATAAACTTATATAAATCTTCTCCTGTAATCCTTGGGCAGTGTCCTTCTATAATAAGCTTTGGATAATTCTTTTTTATGTAACTTAAGAATTTATTTATCTTACTTTCTGGATTTTTAATTACTTCCACATAATTCATAACTTCCCCAAGGCATATTACCTTAGGATTTTTTATAAGCTCTTCAAATTCATCTATGCCTATCTCCGCTCCTGAGGTTTCTAATTCTGTTGAAGGAACAGAACTTGGAATCCCATAAAAAATATCAGCAATGCAGTTTTCATCCCTTTTTATCATTTCCTTTATTCCAGAAATTCCAAATACATTAGCTATTTCATGAGGTTCTGCAACTACTGTAGTCACGCCATTTCTAATAAGCTCGTGTGAAAAAGCTTCAGGTGTTACCATGGAGCTTTCTATGTGAAGATGTATATCTATTAGGGAAGGAATTAAGAACCTTCCTTCCCCTTCTATAACACTTTCGGCACTTATATCTTTTAAATCCTTTAAAGTTGTATATAAAAACCTTCCGTCCTTTATAACAACTGAAGACTTTATAAACTTTTTTGAATATACATTAAACACTTGTATATCTTTTATTATCAAATCCATCATATATTTAACCCTTCTTATTTTCCTGAGGATATTTCTTTATTCCAAGTATCTACCCATTGTTTATTTACACCATTTACGTATTCCCAATCCACAGGTTTTAATTTTTTAATCATTTCTTCTCCATAGGTTTGACCCTTAGCTTCTTCTGCAGTTAATTTTACATTTTTATTTGATGGTGCTTCTACTTTAGCTTTACCAGTTGCAGTTTGAACTTCTTCACTTAATGCAAAATCTATAAACTTTTCAGCAAGCTCTTTATTCTTTGTTCCTTTAACTATATTTATTGTATTAAGTCCTACATAACTTCCTTCCACTGGAGTTACAAATTTAGCCTGTGGACATGCTTTTAATATATTTCCATAAGCAAAATCTTGAATAACTGCTACAGCTATTTCCCCTTGATTAAACATGTTTGCAAGTTCTGAGGATTTTCCATAGTATTTAACAACGCTTGGTGCAAGCTGCTTCATTTTATCAAAAGCTTTAGTTTCATTTCCCTTTATATCTACTCCAGCCTGCTGCCCTGCTACCATCATCATAAGTGGTCCTGCAGTTACTGTTATATCTGGAATTGCAATTTTTCCTTTAAGCTCTGGTTTCCAAAGATCTTCCCAAGATGTTATAGGAGTTTTAATAACTTCTGGATCATATACTATCCCAAGACTATTTATAGTGTATGCTGGTCCATATCCTTCTCCCTGAGGAGCTTTTGCTAAATCATATAAATTATTTAAGTTTGGAACATTTTCTGTATTTATCTTTTCAAATAATCCTTCTTTTATTCCTTGCATGGAATATAAATCTGCAAGATAAATTAAGTCAATTCCTTCTTTCTTTTGCTTAAGTTTTGTAAGTCTCTCTCCGTTATTACCTTTTTCTAAAACTATTTTACAATTGTATTTCTTTTCAAAGGGCTCATATATATTTTTCTTTAATAAGTCCTCATTAAATCCCCAAGTGGAAATTGTTAAGGTCTTTGGTTCTTCCTTTGTATTTGTTGAAGTTTCTTTGGATCCACAGCCTGCTAAAAGTGTGGTTGCAGTAAGTACTGATGCAAGTAAAATGCTTAATTTTTTCATTGATATTTCCCCCTTAAACTAATATTAATTTATCTTTATTAAATTTAATATTTACCTTTTCACCATTTTTAAAGTTATTTTCAAAACTTGTATTTACTATAAAATCACCAAGCTTAGTGCTTACTATATACTGAATTTGCTTTCCAAGAAATGTACTTATTCCAACAATTCCTTCTAGGGTATTTTCTAAATTTTCTCCATTAAATCTTTCAATTATTATATCTTCTGGTCTTATGGTTCCTTTTACATCTAACCCCTTTGTATAGTTTGTTTTGAATACAGTGTCATCCTTTGCTTTATAAACTCCTTGTCCATCTTCTTTATTTATAAGCTTTAAATCTATAAAGTTTTCAAATCCCACAAACTTTGCAGTAAATTCAGTTAATGGATTGTTATATATGTTAACTGGATTATCTAACTGCTCAATTATGCCACCATTCATTACAGCAACTTTATCTGAAATAGAAAAACATTCTTCTTGGTCATGAGTTACATATATTGCAGTAATGCCAAGTCTTTGCTGAATTTTTCTTATTTCAACTCTCATTTTCACTCTGAGTTTTGCATCTAAATTACTTAAAGGTTCATCAAAGAGTAATAATCCTGGTCTTATAACTAGTGCCCTAGCAAGTGCAACTCTTTGTTTTTGTCCTCCTGAAAGTTCATCTGGAAATCTCTTTTCAAATCCTTTAAGATCTACTACTTCAAGCATTTCCATAACTCTTTTATTTATTTCTGAATTATCCATTTTTCTAAGCTTTAATCCAAATGCTACGTTATCAAATATACTTAAGTGTGGAAATAACGCATAGTTTTGAAATACGTATCCAAAGTTTCTTTTATGCACAGGAACTTTAGTATAATCCTCACCATCGAATATAAATTGCCCTTCCTTACTATTTAAAAAGCCTTGAACAAGTCTCAAAGTTGTTGTTTTTCCGCATCCGCTTGGTCCTAAAAGAGAGACAAGTTCTCCTTTTTCCACTTGGAAATTAAAGTTTTTAAGTATCATGTTATCGCCATAACCTGCAGTTATATTTCTTAATTCAAGTAATGCCATATCTTATCACTCCTATTTAGCAAAATAACTTAATCCTAAAGTCTTTTCTACAATTACCATTAAAACTATTGTAAATACCATAAGCACAACAGATAATGCTGCAATGGTTGGATCATAATTGTACTCTACATAACTTAACATTTGTATAGGTAATGTACTTACCCCTGGCCCTGATAAAAATACCGAAAGAGGTACATTATTAAAGGAATTTATAAAAGCAAGTATAAATGCTGCTATTACCCCTGATTTAATATTGGGAAGTACTACCTTAAAAAATGTCTTTCCTTTACTTAGTCCTAAACTCATAGCTGCTTCCTCTATGGAATAATCAAAATTACTAAGACTTGAGGAAACAACCCTTATAGCATAGGGAAAAAGTATTATAGCATGTCCAATAAACAAACTTAAATAAACCGGGAAATCATTTTCTACCATTAAAAATTTTAATAATGCAAAACCTAAAACTATACCTGGTATAAGTACAGGAGATACAAATATTCCATTGAGAACATTTTTACCCTTAAAGTTATATCTATTTATAGCATAAGCTGCTGGAATTCCCATAATAAGTGCTACCATAGTAGCTAAAAAAGCAATTCCCAAACTAATTTTTAAAGTTTCCATAAACATTTCTACATTTAATATGTTTTCAAACCACTTAAGAGAAAACCCCTTTGGAGGAAAAGTTAAGAAATTTTCACTGCTAAAAGAAGCTCCAATTATTATAAGCAGTGGTCCTAGTAAGAAAATATATACCATTAAAGTGAATATCACCAAAAATTTATTCTTTTTCATCTTTACCTATCCCCTTTTATTTAAAATTTTAGCTCCTCTATTCATAATGGAAGTAACTATAATTGTTGTAATTATCATTATAACTGCAACAACAGATGCACTATTCCAATCAGATAAAGTCATTGCATTTTGATATATCATTGTAGCTAAAACTCTCGTCTTAGTTCCTCCTAAAAGCTGTGGAGTAGTGTATGCAGTAAGACATCCTGTAAATACAAGTACACTTCCTGTCATAAGCCCTGGCACGCTTAATGGAAATACTACTTTTAAAAATGCCTTAAACTTTGAAGCTCCAAGACTTTCTGCTGCAAGCATATAATCTTCTGTTATATTTTCCATTACCCCTACAAGAGAAAGTATCATTAAAGGTAGGAACAATTGTACAAATCCTACTACAATAGAAAATTCATTATATAACATACTAAGTGGACTATTGATTAAATTGAGATTTAGAAGAATTGAATTTAAAAGTCCCTTTTTACCAAGTATTACAATCCAGCAAAAGGAACGAACAACTGGAGATGTAAGCATAGGAAACACTGCCAACGATATGTATAACCCTCTTCTTTTATCACCTATTTTAGATATGTAATATGCTGTAGGCAATCCTAAAATTGCACATATTATAGTACTTATTAAACTTAATTTTATAGTTCTTATAAATACATCTTGAAAAAAAGAGTCCTTAAGTATTTTAGTATAGGCTCCTATAGATAATGCTCCTTCAATTTGAAATGTGGAAATACATATCTTAAGCACTGGAATTATAGCAAATAAACTTAAAAATATTGCAGCAGGTATCATTAAATAAAATCCAGTTCTCCTTTTCATATTTGTCACCCCCTAAAATTTACATATTCATTGCGATAATTTTCATTTTATAACTGCCTATAAATCGTATTAATACGAACTAAACATTTAATATTTAAATTATTATTCGTATTTAACAAGATAATAATATCTCACTTTAGAAGTATAGTCAATAGTTTATAAATAATAAATCGTGGTATAATAATATGTATTACTTAGTATGGAGGTGCTTTCATGCAAACATTAAGTTTTTTAGGAAGAGGATCTGCTTTTAATACAGAAGAGGGAAATTCTTCAGCTTATATAAAACATAACGATAAACTTCTATTAATAGATTGTGGAGAAAGTATATTTGAAAGGATTAAAAGAAAGAAACTTTTAGAAACTTGCAAAGATATAACTATACTAATTACTCATTTACATTCCGATCATGTAGGAAGTCTTAGCAGCCTTATTTTTTACTGCTATTACATGTTAAATAAAAAGGTTTCAATAATATACCCTTCCCCTTACGCATTAAAATCCCTTTTTAGCATAATGAATAACAAGGAAAATATGTTTAACTTGATAGAAAGCAATGAAAATGTTCGTATTTCTTTAGGAGATATAGAAGTTATGCCCGTTAAGGTTTCTCATTCCAAAGAAATGGACTGCTATGGTTATTTTATATATTATAATAATAAGACAATTTACTATAGTGGGGATTCTAATAATATTGAAGAAAACACATTAAGTCTCTTTAAGAACGGAAAAATTGATGAGCTTTATCAAGATACCTGCTACCCTGATTATAAAGGAAGTGGCCATTTATCCATTAGCAAACTTTCTAATTTAATCCCTGAAGATCTAAGAGAAAAAGTTTATTGTATACATATTGACGGGAATGAATTAATTGAATCGGCAACAGATCTTGGATTTAATATAGTAGCAGTTAATAATTTATAGTCATCATAAAAAGAAATGGCGACATTTTGAATATTGAATCTATCATATGGGATTTGCATCTAGGAAAGCGTTCATTTCGCAAAAAAGGTCTAATATTTCTGCCCTTAAAATATCTAAACCTTCTAAACTCGCTTTGCTCAAACAATAGAAGGTTCTTAACGATATTTTAATTTCAGAAATAAAGACCTTTTAGTGCTTACTCAATGCTTTCTACAATGTAAATCCCATATGATTATTCAATATTCAAAATATTACTCAGGTTTACTGCCTGAAAGAAGAAATTTCCCTTTGGCGAAATTTCCTTTTAATAAATTGATACTTAGCAAAGGGCTGGTAAGCCCGCAAAACGATAGGTTGTAAAATGTTATCCATTCAAATTTTTATTAAGAGCCTTTCAGCATGCCAAATTAAACTTTTATATTCATTTCTTATAAGTTCTTGTGACCTCCAGGGCTGCCGCCCTAAAAGATTTTTATGTACCAAGTCGTAAAATATTTTAGAAATTCAGCTCACTGAATTTCCTCCTTTAGCAGGTATATGTGATATTTTCAATGTTGAATATACAGTATGAGATTTGCATTGTAGAAAGCATTGAACAAGCATTAGAAGCTCTTTATTTCTGGCTTTAAAGCACCGTTAAGAATTTTCTACTGTCTGAGCGGCAGCGAGTTTAGAAAATTTAGGTGGTTTAAAATCAGAAATATTAGAGCTTCCTTGCGCAGTGAACCGCTTTCCTAAATGCAAATCTCATACTGTAGGTTCAACATTACTTTAAAATGTCGCACTATTTCTATATTTTTTTTAGAATGTTATTTATACCTTCACTTGTTTTTAAACGCTGTTCATGAATCCATTCCTCATCAAACTTCAAGTCAAATAACTTTGAAAAGGAGTAATATAAATTTAATTTTTGATAGTAAATTTCCAACTCGTATAAATCATTAAACCTATAAGAAGGTTTTGATAATTTTTCTTTTCTTGCTACAAATAATTCATCTACGTAAGTTAAAAATGTGCTCATAAGTTCTTTATCACTTACATCAAAGGGAACTTTTAAAAGCTTCCATTGAATCCCTTCATCTAACTTATAAAACTTTAAGTTATCAAGTATGATTATATATTCAGTTATATCCATCTTTCTATAAAAAGGTACTTTTTCTTCTCTTGTGCTCCATAGTGCTAACTTTTCTCTTAAAGGTAAGCTCTTTACCTTAAGTATTGCATCACTTGGCCCTATTACTCCTTCATTTATATCTCTATCCTTTACCATAATCATTTCATCTATGAAATCTTGAGTATGTCCATGGGATGCTACATATCCTATATCATATATACCTTTTCTTCCCGCTCTTCCAGCAATTTGTTTTATCTCCTGTGAAGTTAAATATCTAACTTCACTGCCATCAAACTTTTTAACATCCATAAATACTATTCTCTTTATAGGTAAATTTACTCCCATACCTATTGCATCAGTAGTTATAAGTATCGAAGTTTCTTTATTTATAAACTGCTCATATTGTTTTCTTCTAACTTCTGGAGGTAAGTCTCCATAAATAAGACTTGCTTTTATACCTAAATCTCCATAATGGTATGCAAGATTTAAAACTCTTTTTTTAGAAAATACAACTAATGCATCTCCCTCTTGAATGTCTCTATACACAAATTGAGTGTCTTGTACCTCTAAAGGTATATCCCTTGTGTACTCTCTAAATTCGTATTCATCTTCACAATCCTCTATTATCTCCATTAAAAGTTCCTTGGTATTTAATGCACCACATACATGAATTTCTTTACAATTTAAGGCCAACATAGCTCTTGTCCAAGCGGCTCCTCTTTGATCATCATTTATCATTTGCACTTCATCTATTATTGCCAAGTCATAGTTTTCTCCTATATTCAGCTTTTCTATAGTACAAGAAGTATGCGTTGCTCCTTCTATAATTATTTCTTCTTCCCCTGTAAGTAAGTTGCACTTTACTCCTTCACTGTTTAATCTTTCAAAATTTTCTAATGCAAGTATTCTTAAAGGCGATAAATATATTCCCTTAGTAACTTCTTTTAACCTTTGCATGGCATTATAAGTTTTCCCGGTATTGGTTTCTCCTAAGTGAAGATAAAACTTTCTTTTAAGTCTTCTTGCATCTTCATATTCATCCTTAGGATTTTTAGGAAATATAGTTTCAAATTCATGATATATAAGCTTTGGTATATGCTTAGTTATAAGTACGCTTATAGCACCTGATTTTAAATAAGCACTGTAATTTCCCTTTACAATTTCGTCAAATCTATAATTTGTATGATTTTTTCTATTATAATCCTCTATAAGCCTTTTAGATATGTACTCTAAAATATCTAAATATCTTTCATAAACTATTCTAAATTCCTTATTATCAAGACCTTCAAATTCTTTTAGTTGTTTTAATTTTTTACGAACTGCTGCCTCCTGTTCCCAAAGCATATGTGGTTTAGTATGCCTTACTATTTGTTCTATTTGATTTATTTGACTTTTTATCTTTCTAAAGTTTCTATCTACTGTACTTTTACTGTTACCTCTTCCCATAGTAAAACTCCTTACACACGATATTTATAATTTACTATTATATCATTATTTTCCATTAAAAATACCTCTCTTAGCAAAGCCTATACTTAGCTTTACCAGAGAGGTAAATTAAATGCTACATTTTATTAAAATATATTACTTTTTACTCTACTTCTATTCCATCTTTAGTTACATATGGTCCTGTTTCTGGCATATTTTCAGCTATGCTTGTATCTGCTTCATATAAAGATCCATCAGCTGTTGCTGATACTAAAGACATAATAGATTCTACGAAAGTTTTTGTTAAATATCCAGATGATTTTTGTCCAAGACTCTGCATTTGTCCACGCATTTCAATTAAAACGCTTCCAGCTCCAGCTATACCATAGGAATTTCTCGCTATTCCTTCATAAGCTCCACCATCATATTTGCTTACTTCTGCAAATCCAAAATGCTCTAAATGGTTATATAGTACTGAACACATCTTCTTTGATAACTCTACTGCCTCAGGTTTAGCCTTTGGATCTGTAGGCCAAAGTATTGAAGTTTTAATCATATTACCATTTTCTTCATTAAGATATGTGCCCTGATGATGTAAATCAATTATCCATTCAGGCTGAATAGCTTTAAATGCATTTAATACTGCTACTGACTCTTTAACAGGGTTAGTTGGGAATGTCTTTCCATTATCCATTTTATAATATGGACTATCTTCCCAATTCTGCCAATGCCAACGGTTCATATCGTATCCTACACCAGGCTGTGTATAGCTAACCTTTGGTGCTGTTGGATCATCTGTATATCTTTGTCTCTTTTCTGTTCCGTCAACGTTTACTCTTGGCACAATATACACAGTAACTTCGCTTAATATATCTTTAACTTTATTATTATCTGTACTTAAATATTTTAATACGCTAAGTGCTGCTTCTGTTCCTAAAGGTTCATTTCCATGTTGCTGACTGATTACCATAACTTTTTTAGGGCCAGTTCCCACCTTTGCAAGATATATATCCCTACCTTGATTTGATTTACCTATAGTTGAAAGCTGCATTTTGCCCTTAGATGACTTTTCAATTTGCTTTAATGTTTTTGATAGTTCCTCATAATCATGTAAGCTGCTTAAGCTTATGTTTTGATTTTCATTTACCCATGGCCCACTTGGCTTTAAATTAGTACCACCTGCATAAATCGTTGAAGATGCGGTAATTACTGATACTAAAGCCAATGCTAATGCAAGTCCACGTGATTTTCTCATAACATTCTCCCCCTATACGTTTATTATTTTTTAATCATTTAGTATTATTATTTAGCTCATTTTTATTATATATCTTTTAAAATGTTATTTTGTGTCGTAATCTAGCAAGTCTCAGCAAAAGATTTCCAACTATTTTATAACTTTTTTTCATATTTTCTTTTTTATTTGTCAAATTTTTCATTTTTTATATATTTATAAATAAATTAAAGCTTGAATTAAAGAAAAAAATATATCGTAAATTGGGATATTATGTAACTATTTTTCCTAAAAAAATTATAATAAAAAAATTTATATTTAATAGAATAATAAAGTGCATTAAAGTAAAAGAATAAAGCTTATTTAAGCAAAGCAATAAGGTTTATCCTTTAATCTGTTAGTATAAAAATCATAAAAAAAGTATACAATGCTTTAAATCATTGTATACTTTCAAACAAACAAAATTAAAATTTACTATCATCCACATTTAAAAGTTCTTCTTTTATTTTATCTACCACTTCTTTTACAGTACCATCTTCAAAAGGTGACTTAAGTCCTGCTTCCTTTACAAGATTTAAAAATGACTTACTTCCTCCAAGTTTACATAGCTTCACATAGGACTGCCATGCCTTCTCTCTATTTTCCTGTGACCATACATAATATTGAAAAGCACATAACTGAGCTAAAGTATAATCTATATAGTAAAAAGGTGATTCATAAATATGTCTTTGCTGCTGCCAATATCCACCTTTTTCAAGAAAGTCATTTTCTTCATAGTTTTTATGTGGAAGATACTTCTTTTCAATATTTCTCCAGGTAGCCTTTCTTTCTTCAGGGGTCATATCAGGTCTTTCATAAACTTCATGCTGAAATTCATCCACAGATACTCCATAAGGTATAAATAAAAGTGCATCTGCTAAATGAGCAAATTTATATTTTTCTGTTTCCTCTTCAAAGAATAAATTCATCCAAGGATAAGTAAAGAACTCCATGCTCATGGAGTGAATTTCACAAGCTTCATAAGTTGGAAATTGATATTCTGGTATTTCATAAGCTCTGCTGCTATAAACTTGGAAAGCATGCCCCGCTTCATGAGTTAAAACATCCACATCCCCTGAAGTTCCATTAAAATTTGAGAATATAAATGGTGATTTGTATTCACTTATATAAGTACAATATCCTCCACTTGCTTTTCCCTTTTTAGCTACTAAATCTAAAAGCTCTCCCTTTACCATAAAGTCAAAAAATTCTCCTGTTTCCTTGGAAAGTTCATTATACATGTTCTTTGCGTTATTCACCATAAAGGCTGCATCTCCATGAGGTTTTGCATTTCCAGCTTTAAATTTAAAATCTAAATCATAATAATTCATCTTAGATAAATTAAGTCTTTTCCTTTGTTTTTCCACAAGTTCTTGGCATACAGGTACTATACTTTCTTTTACCTGCTTTCTAAAATTCTTTACCATATCTTTATTATAATCAGTTCTAAGCATTCTATCATAAGCAAGCTCTACAAAGTTATTGTAACCTAGCTTTTTAGCTATTCTTGTTCTTATCTTTACAAGTCGATCATATATATCGTCAAATTCTTTTTCATGTTCTTCAAAGAACTTATACTTTGCTTCCGATGCTGTTTTTCTCATATCTCTATCCTGTGACTGCATAAAAGGAGCCATTTGAGCTAAATTTCTTTCTTCTCCTTCAAAGATTATCTTTGCTGATGCAAGAAGCTTTGTATATTCACTAGAAACCTTATTTTCTTCCTGAAGATCAGAAATTACTTCAGAAGAAAAAGTCTTGATTGAAAGTCTTGCCATATCAAACAACTGTACTCCCCATTTTGCTTCAAGTTCATCTTTGAATTTAGAAGATATAAGAGCTTTATAATAATCTGATATAACCTCCTCATATAGAGGCATATTATTATCAAAGAAATCCTGCTCCTCTTCGTAAAACTTATCTGTAGTATCAATGGTATGTCTTATTTCAGCTATTTGAGCCATGGATTCAAATTCACTTCTTAATTTATTTATATCTTCCATAATTTTATCTTGTTTTTCTAAAGTATCACTATTTTTAAACTCTTGAAGAAGCACATTAAACTTTCCCTTAACTTCTTCTATATTAGGCCTTTGGTACTTAAATTCACTAAACTTCATAGTTTATCTTTAGTGAGAGAGTGTATAATAAGTACCAAACCCTCACTAAAATTCACTTCCTTTCTTTTTATACTTTTTTCTATGTATAACGTGTTAATAACTTTATTAACAGCTCGTCCTATTATCACTTTGCGTCTTAACTCCACTTAACTTTGCCTGTATATTGTTCTTTTTCATTCAAGTTAATTTCTTGACCACATTCACATTTTTATTTGGTGCTACATTAAAGCTTTTTACAATTAGAACAAAAATAAGCTATTCCTAATTCTGAATCATACTTTCATAAAACATTTTTAACCATTTAAAATTTTCCTTTTTTCAGATTCGAAAACAAAAAACCGTACAATTCTGTGAAAAATACGGCATTTGAAATTATTATTCGGTTTTAATGGTTGTAGTTTGGTATATCTTATTAATTTATTTTATCTGCATATATTCTGTAATTACCTACAAAATTATCAAAATTTGCTGAAAGCCAGCAACTTCCATCTTTGTCTATTACTAATTCTTTAGTATCATTCTTATTTATTGGAAAATCTTCAATCACCACATCCTTTGAACGAGTTAATTGAATTTTTAGAGAACCTTCTTTTACATTAGAATCATATGTGAATTTTACCTTATCACCTTTTTTTAAGTCTAATCTTATTACTGTATTGCTACTTGTTTTAGATTTAACCTCCTGTCCCATTTGACCTAAAGAGCATTTTATACTTTCAATAGACTTAAAAGATGAGCATCCTACTGTAAAAAGTACTAATATACATATTAACAAGGTTACGCTTAATAGCTTATGATTTTTCATGTGCTATCTCCTCCATATTATTGATATTTAGAATCAAATATGATTCATATCATAACTTAACTACTATAGGAATTATAACATATTTTTTGATAATATGGAATTTTTATCATACCTCATACCATATATTCACTTTTCAAAGAACATTATTCGTGTTTCTTATTTCAACAGTTGCGACGCCTTATCTAGCTATTACAACTTAAGTTATTTTACATTTACTGCGAAGCATTTTTCTTATCTGCTCCCATATATCTTGTTCTGTATACTGATATACACGCCCATCGTCACCTATTTCATAATTCTTACCAAATCTTTCAAGAATAAGTTTCTCCATGTCTTCTGATATGTTTAAAAATGATTTTTCTCTTAAATCTTGTATATATTTTTTAGTACCAATCACAATTTTCTCTCCTTACCTCTTTAATTTTGTAAGTTGCTCTCTAAGTCTTTCATTCTCATCTTTCAATTCTTCCATATCAACCAATTGAATAATTAGATTTTGCTTATCTTCTTTTAGTTTTTTGATTTCCTCATATAGTTGCTTTATCTTATCATCTTTAGCCTGTATTTTATCTTTTGGAGTTGCTTCTATATTCACATTAGAATTGCTTTTCTCAATGGCTCTAAGGCTTAATATACGCTCTTTTAAAATATCATTATTATATAGAGTCGCCTTAGATACTCCTGATTCCTCGGCTACTGTTTTAAAGTTGATTTTCTTCGTTTTAGAACGCTTCAATTTATCTATTACTTTATTAACCTTTTCGATAGTTTCTTGATTCTTCTTTTCTGCAAATTCCTTTAAACCTTCTGTATTTCTATTAGGCTTCTTTACCATTCATTTGCACCTCCAAACTATCTACAAGTGGTTTTAAATACTTATATTTAACATACTGTCTTTGCCAATCTCTTTCTCTACCTAACTCTTTATACCTCGTCATCTCTTTTTCCATAAGGTCTAATTCTTGCTTTAATATAGGGTAAAACTTAACTTCGGTAATATAGTTAGGACAGTTGTAGAAGAAACACCCATCACCATCGGAGCAGTTACCCCTCCTAAAATCGTATAGACATACGCCTGTCGGCAAAGGATTAAAGCTCATAGACTTAGACAAATTGGATACTATATCATCAATCTCTTGTTCCGTTTTACCACGAAACTGTTCATCAAGTTTAGACTTAATTTCTTTTGCTCTAAGTCCAGCAATTTTTGAATCTTTACCAAGTATCATATCTGAATATATTTCTTTAACTTCTTCTTCCTTCAAAGTAAGGTAGTGTGAAGTCATTTCAATAGATACATGAGAAAATTGTTTCATAATGTGTGCTATCGGAACTTTTTGTTTGATAAGTTCTCTAACAAACGTTGCTCTAAATTGATGAGATTTTAATGGATATAAGTTGCCTTTTCTATCTCTTATATCCCATCTTTTGATGAATGTAGCAAGCCTATTTTCTCCCCATTTAGAAGGATTTAAAACTCTTATTCCGTGATTTTTAATTATAAATAATTCTTTTAATCCACTTTCTTTTCTTAATTCTTTAGTATATTCGTCAAGTTCTGCAACTGTATTTTTAACTAATTCATTAATAAAAACTTTGTGAATTATAGGCTCACCTTTTTCTGTTTTACCAAGCGTAACTTCCATATAATCATATCCATCACTTGTTGTATGAACACAACCTTGTCGAATAGATAATACCTCATTGATTCTAAGTCCTGTTTGGCTCTGAATTATTATTCCTGTTTTAGTTAATATATCCGTTTCTTTATTGACTGCATAATAAAGTATTTTATCAAATATATCTTCTGGAATAGGTTTGGTTTTATTTTCTTTTAAAGCCTTTTTAATATCCCATAAGTCATTAGAAGTAAAATCTATAAAGATATTAATTTTAGGAACATTCCAACCTTTTATTTGACCTATTTTAATAATTTCTTCAACCATTGAACAACGAGCATATCCTGAACCTTGTGCAAGTTTTTTCTCTTCTTTAAGCCATAGTGCATAGTTTAAGAATATTTCTTTTGTTACTTCATTGAAACTATTAATATTATTTAAACTGCAATATTCAATGAATAAAGGCAAATATCCATTTATATTACCCCTTGCAGTTCTTGGTTTAACCTTACCTAATCTATAATAAGCATAAAGTTTTACTGTCAATTTCATATCTTCATTTTCAATGAAACTGAAGTTGATTTTCTTCTGACTATCTTTAGTTGTTTTAGTAGTTATAAACATAGATAAATCCCATACATCATCAGTAAATTTAGAATTTCCAATAGTTACATTGCTATAATCACTTTCAGCAGTTATTGGTTGTAAGTTTAATTTAGTTATTGACATCTTGTATTTCCTCCAATCTTTTTACAATCTCTTTTAGAACTTCAATAGTAGGGAGGAAATGCTCCGCATAATGGTCGCCATAGATATTTCCCTCTAATTGCTTTTCTAACTCTGCTAAATGGTTCTTATGAGACTGTAAATACTCTGGAGTAGTAATGTATCTACTACAAGTGTAACATTTCTGTCTTTTTAATAATCTGTCGCAAATCTTTCCATCAGTACAAGGCTTGGTGCAATAACCATCTTCCATTCTTGCTCCTTTATCCTTGTTTTCTTTGAACCAAATTAAATCTTTTTTATCTGCTATAACCGTTTCATCAACTTTGTTGATGTTACCGATAATACCTATATTTTTAAATATTTCGGTTCTCTCTTTATCTTTAACATCAGCATAATGTTGTTTAGTAGTCATAGCAGAAGAATGTCCTAAAACTTCTTGTATAGCCTTTAAATCAGTTCCTTTAGATAACATATCAGTAGCAAGTGTTCTTCTGAATTGGTGTGATGTAAGATTGTAATATTCACCGTTGGTATCTCTTATATTGTGATTTTGAACAAAACCTTTGCCCCTCAAATTTCCATTGACAATATTTCCATCACCATTAAGCCAAACTTTGTATCTTATTTCATTAATAATGGTTATTTCTCCAACATTAGAACCATTTGTAACTCTATGAATAAACAAATAATCTTTAATGCTATCATCAGCCTGTTCTCTTAATTCTTTTGTATGCTCTATCAATTTTTCGATTGCGATAGCACATTCGTTAGGAATAGGCATTGGTTGGCGTTCCTTACGATTTTTATGGTCATACCAAATTAAAGTATATCCACTAATCAAATGTGGCTTAACGCTATCGGTAGTTAATTTAAGCATATCTCCAATCCTCATTCCCGTTGATTGAAGAATGATTATTCCATATTTAAGATATGGATTTTCTTCATTAACCAAGGCTTTATTTATCTGTTCTAAAACTTCATCAGGAATAAAATCTATTTTAAGTTTTCTATTAACTCCTGTATATTCATTGCCTGTAAATATCTCTGTTTTAGGTACTTCATTAGGCATATATAATTGCCCCCAACGAATGATTGCTTTTATTTTATCTAAGTGCAGTTTTTGAGTTTGGTAGGAAAGTGGCTTATTAGTTCTATTCGATATATAAGTTTTAAGAAAGGATATAAATAATTCAATATCATTATTAGTTAATTTATTTAATGAAGTTATATTATTAGTCATTAAGAATTCATTGAATAATTTTAACTTATTGTTATCCTCGTATAATTTATATGTGGATTTATTTCCTTCCTTGTAATTCCTCCAAATATATGCTTTAACCATATTTTTAATGCTATCGCCCTCGATATGAGAAAAATCAAACTTAAATTTTCTACCATAATGTTGAGAATTACTGTCAGTATCCATTAATCCCCATTTATCACCGTTAGGCATTTTACTTGCCATTTGCTCCACCTCCAATCAACGAACTCTTATTCCAATATCTACTTAAATTGTCTTCAAGATACTGATTTGAAATATGAGTATATTGTTGTGTGGTGGTGATATGCTCATGCCCTAAGATTATCTTAACAACACTAATATCCATCCCACTTTGAACTAAAGCAGTTGCACAAGTATGCCTTAAATCGTGGAAATTTAACTCTATATCAGTTTTCTTTTTAACTGTGTTAAATACTTCATAGATTGCTCTATAAGTTAGTGGCTTGCCTAAATTTTGCTTTTGTTGTGATACAAAGATATAACTATGCTCTGTATCAATATTATTTCTTTCTTCCATTATGAAATTATCTATTTCTTCAAGTAAAGCCATTGGAATATATAAGTGTCTTGTTTTGCCTTTAGACTTTATATTTTCTAACATTCCAATTTCTTTAGAAGTATCAGGATAAGGTATATCCTCAATTTGAAGTTCTAATACTTCACCAATTCTCGCCCCTGTAAGGTACATTATTTTGAAAATCAACTTATCTCTCCAAGTAGGTAAAGCATTTAAAAATGTTTCAGCATCACTATCTGATACTAATTTAAAAGTAGTTTTGCTTGCTTTAACCTTGAATATAGATTGCTTAGTTTTATTATTATTTCTTGCATGGTGCAAAAGGCTCTTTGAAATGTACCCTTTGTCAAGGACACAATAAAAAAGACTAAGCGGTTTTAAGGAGATGATCCCTGTATTGTACAGGGGTCATTTTGTTTAGTCCCCACTGATACCTATAATTGTTATAGTA
>NZ_OAOD01000042.1 GCF_900205925.1 Clostridium peptidivorans
GATGATACTACTATTAATGTAAATAAAAAGATCATAAGCAAAAAATCCAATAGCAATGCAGCATACACAAGAATAGCAAAGTGTTTATTGGTTAAAGGGGATCGTGAAGGTGCATATAATATATATAAAAAAGTACTTGAATTTGATCCAAACAATATAATTTCGTCGAATTTTGTTAATGCTGAAGATTTTTCCGTAAGACAAGAAAAGGAAAAGTTAGAAAAAGAAAAGAAAGCAGCTAATAAGAAAGTAGCAAAACGTGAAAAGAAATAACAAAATAGACTTATAAATTATGAATTTAGTAACTAAGAAGAATATAAAAACAAAAATGTTTTCAATAAATAAAGATTGCAGGGTTAAAGCCGTGCTTTTTATTTATGCTTGCTCAATATAGTGCCACCCGCATGGCAAGTGATACTTCAATAAAGCATGGCTTTTATAGCACATGCTTATTTTTTATTATTTTATATAAACTTATTGTATAAATTAGGTGTCATTTCAGCATATAACCATATTTTATGATAAAATGGAATAAACAGTATAAAATGTAAGGTAAAATATCCAACATTTATTTTAGTCTTATTTTAATAATTGATGCAATTAAATCAGTATATAAAAAATAAGAGTGATTAGATTTTCAAGCTTTTAACGGAGGTCATTATGAAAAAAGATAAAGTATTAATAGTATCTTTAATTTCTATAATATTATTTAATATTTTCTTTATGATTATATTAATCTATTATAATGATATTATAATTTTGCCAGTTAAATTTATTAAGAATGTAAGCAAAGAATATTATTTTTGGTATATGGATAGGCCTGTTTTAAAAAATCAATCAATTATAATAGAGATAACTTATATTGTAAAACTAATAGTTTCATTAATCTTTCCATTAGAATTATTATATATAATATCTAATAAGAAATATATGGATGTAATTGGGAAGAAGATTGTAATAATATCTCTAATTATTGGTTTTGCGATTAATTGTTTAAGTTCTCTTTTTATAAAATACGAAGCTGAACATTATAGATTATTTATGGATCTTATTTCAACAGAAGTATCTTCCTTAGTAATTCTGAGTTTAATTTTAAAGTTTAAAAAAGAGAATGAATATTCAGTAGAAATGAAGTGATTAAAATAAATCTTATAATAAAAATGGATGTGTAAGTGACAATAATTTTGTTAGGGTAAGGTAATTAGTATGCAATATTTAAAAGTATTTTTATATTATTTCACAATATATATGATAGCATTTACAATAATAATGCCATTTATATTAAAATTGTTTATAGGAAAAGAAGAAAGTTATTCTATATTTTGTTTTAGAACCTTTTTACCTGTTTCTTTCTTTATAAGTATAATACAGGTATTGAAATTAGTTTATAAAGTGGAAAGCGACTTCGAACTTTTAGGGAAAATACTGCATTAACTAAAGAAACTTCATCTATAGCAGTAGGGGGGGTCATGTTATTTGTTATTATCATATTAGTTAGTATAAATATAATTGTTGTAGTGAAACGTAGTTCATTTGAAAGTTAATTTAATGCATAAAAATTCAAGCTGCGAGCCAATAATGCTTAAATAAGTTACTTGCTAGCATTACCTATCTAGCAAGTAGTTGTTAATTGTATTCTAAACTGTTAGAATAATTGAGTAGGCAACATTTATTTTAGTTTTTCATGATTTACCTATGGAGGAAGTATTATGAACGGAAAAATTCAAAAGGATTTATGTGAAGTTAAAGATATACTTAAAAATAACCTAGAAAAACTAATAAATAGTTATGAAATAAAATTAATTTATATATTTGGTTCTTATGCAAAGGGGACAAATGGTAAAGACAGCGATTTAGATATAGCTATATTTTTGGAGGATAATTACAATGCCTTAGATAAGTTAGCATTAATAGGCGAGTTTATCGATATTTTTAAAAGAAATGATATAGATCTAGTTATATTAAACAATGCTAATTCGGTATTAAAGCATCAAGTTATTAAGTATGGAAAACTTGTTTATATGGAGAATGAAGATATTAAGGTGAATTTTGAAGTTAGAGTTCTTAAAGAATATATGGATATGGAGCCTTTTAGAAGGACTCAAATGAAATATATAAAAGAGTGGGCGAAAAAAGAAGCGGGGGATATGTAGTATGACAAGAAGTTTATTAGAGACAATTAATTTAAAAATAAAGGAATTGCAAAAGAATGTACTATTATTAAAATCAACTGCTATCTATATAAATGAAGATAATTTAAAAGAAGATATGTTAAGATACTGGGGCATAGAAAGAGGCATACAGATATCTATTGAATGCGTGCTTGATATATCCAATATAATTATTTCAGTACTAGATGTAGAAAAACCAGATACATATAGGGAAGCTATTTTAAGCTTAGGAGAGAACAAGATTTTACCGCAAAAGTTTTCAAAGGAAGTAGCTAATATGATATCTTTTAGAAATATTCTTGTTCATGATTATATGAGAGTTGATGAAAAAATAATTATAGATATATTACATAATCATTTAGATGACTTTGCTAAGTTTGTAAATTATATAAATCAGTGGATTGAAGAAAATTATAGATAATAATAGCAGATAAAATTTGAGAAAATATTTTAATAATATAAAGCATGGTGTTATAGCCCATGCTTATTTTTTTGTGTGTCAAGTAACTGTAAAAACTACATAATATTAACTAAATATACAAAATTGTGTGGTAAAATAAAAATAATAATAATTGGGCATCTGATTCACAAGTAACTAAATATCTTACTTGGCCAACTCATAGCAGTGCTGAAGTAACCAAGAAAGTAATAAATATGTGGACAGATAGTTATAAAAATACAGAGTATTATCAATGGGCTAACTTAATAAAGATATAAAAGCTTTATATAAAAATGAGGTGGTAATTTGAAATTAGAATATTATTATTGGGGAAGGCAGTGTCCCATCATAGATGAAACATTGTCCATGTTACCTCAGTATGAACATGAATTTGAAATAAAAACCTATAATATTGAAAAGGATTTTACATTAGCAGAGGAACAAAGTATCTATTTCCCTTTTTTAACGGTTGTCAACGATACATTTAGATACTTTTCCCCCCTTACTCATAAATTGATACAGCAGATAAAAGATGGATTAATAAAAGAAGAGCCCTATATCATCCCATTAGGTGAAACTGTGTATTCAGGGACAGTTGTTCCACTAACAAAAGATAACATTGGTTTAATCTGCCCGAAATGCACCATGACCGATTCATATACAGCCTGCGAAATGAAATCAATATTTTTGCGAAAATATTGTAATGAAATTATGGGATTTCTCAATATGGAAAATGGACAGGTGCTGGGTGGAGTTGAATTCCTTCCATCAGAGATTGTGCCGTACAATATACCTAAAAGTGAAAAATATGCATTTATTACATGTGTATATCATTCTTCTACTGAATTTGATTATAAAAAACCTGCCATGGACGCATTACTCTGCTTCTTAAAAGGCTCCTATACTAAAGTTTTTGCAATCTCAGATGAAGAGGGCACATTTCCAAATGGTGATTTGAAATGGTTTTTAAATCAGGGATTTTGTGATGAGGGCATTATATCAATAGAAGATAACTATTGCACACTGCATTTGGTAAGCTGCACATTATGAGCAAATTTAAAAACCTCAGTTACAGACTTTTTATCAAAATTCCCCAGGGCACACAAGTAAATTAGCAATTTGTTTTGCTCCTTGACATTAAAAATAAAGTTTAGTATAATTTCATAAAATTAATATTTTAAACAAAACTAAAGTTTCGTATAACCCCAATAATATGGTTTGGGGGTCTCTACTAGGAACCTATAATTCCTAATTACGAAGAAAATGTATATTTTTTAGATATATATTTTCTTTGTGGTTAGGAATTTTTTTATAAATATATAATTAGGAGGATACTATGAATTTTGTAAATTTGCCTAAAATCGAACTTCACTGTCATTTAGATGGCAGCGTTAGACCAGAAACAATAATTGATATAGCAAAGAAGGAGGGAATTGATATTCCTTCTTTTGATAGGGATGAGATTAAAGGGCAGATTACTGCTCCGCTGGAATGCACCTCTCTTAATGAGTATTTGAAAACATTCGTAATTCCGAACCTAGTAATGCAGTCAAAAGAAAGCCTAAGAAGAATTACCTTTGAGCTTTTTGAAGATGCTGCAAAGGAAAACGTGAAATATATGGAGGTAAGATTTGCGCCTGTACTTCATATGGTAAAAGGATTAGAAATAGAACAAATAATACAAAGTGTTATAGATGGGATTAAAGATGCAGAACAGAAACATGATATAGAAGGAAATTTAATATTATCGTGTATGAGAAATATGTCTGCAGATAAAGCTATTGAAGTAGTTGAAAGAGGTAAAAAGTTCCTAGGAAAAGGAGTTGTTGCAGTAGATTTAGCCGGAGGAGAAGAAGAGGGATTTAGCAAAAAATTTGTGGAACCAATAGCTTTAGCTAAAAAATATGGATATAGGGTAACAATTCATGCAGGTGAAACTGGAATAGGTAAAAATGTATTAGAAGCAGTTGAACTTTTAGGTGCAGAAAGAATTGGACATGGAGTATTTATAAAAGATTGCCATGAAGCATATGAAATTGTTAAAGAGAAAAATGTTGCTCTTGACATGTGCTTAGCAAGTAATGTACAAACAAAAGCAGTTAATAGCTTTAATGAACATCCAATATATGATTTTCATAAGGATGGAATAAAAGTAACAGTGAACACAGATAACAGAACTGTGTCAGATACAAATATGACCAAGGAATTTGATATAGTATCTAAGGAATTTAATATTAGTTATGAAGATTATAAACAAATCTATTATAACAGTGTTGAAGCAAGTTTTGCTGATTTAGAAACAAAAGAAAGATTGAAGAAATTGATATAGATTGAATAACTAAAATAAGCATGACTTTTACAGTGATGATGAATCCCCCAAAATATCATGGAAAAAACAAGGAGCAGGATGATAGATTTTATGAGATGGCACTTCTAGAGAATCCACAGATGTTTAAAGCAAATATTAATTGGTTAGCAGCATTTATGGAAATTTTAATAGGAAAGAACAGTTATATTAAAGGTGAGTCAAAATGTCCAGTGCTGGTATTTCAAACCTTATCAGATCGCTACTTTTCTGCTAATTATTTTAAACGTTATTATGATAGATTTACTTGTGATAAAAAATTATATGTTATTGACGATATTCACAATAGCTACTATTTTCGTGCGGATGAAATATGTGATCAGGTGGCAAAATGCTTTTTAGATAATACAAATGAGGCGATAGTGTATGCCAAAATTTAATGAACAGGAACGAGATATCATAAGGGAACGACTATTTAAAGAGGGACAAAGACTTTTTTCTGCCCATGGTCTACGAAAAGTTACTATAAATGACCTTACTACAGCCGCCGGTATTTCTCATGGATGGTGTAATTGATAAAATAGTTGAGGAGTAAAACATTAATATATAAATTTATTTACTTAATATTGACTCTCACATGGTGTTAGGCATTATTATAAAGATGTCATTCGAATGGCAGTAATTTATAGGAGTTGATTTCATGTTCAAGATTGGAGACTTTTCTAAATTGACCAAAGTGTCTGTCCGTATGCTTAGGTATTATGATGAAGTTGGACTTTTTAAGCCTGCTAAAATTGATGACTTTACAGGATACAGATATTATTCGGCAAAACAGATTTCACAGATTAACCTAATAGTATCATTGAGAGATATGAGCTTTAACATAGCTGATATAGCAGTGATTATAAAAGAAAATTCTAATGAAAAGCTAGAAGAGATTTTAAAAGTTAAAAGTGAAGAAATTAAAAATAATATAAGAGCTGAGGAAATAAGACTTAAAAAAATCAACTCCGCCATTAAGGATATGAAAAAGGAGAGGATTAATATGAGTTATAATGTTACATTAAAATCATTACCTAGCTATAGGGTTATTTCCTTAAGGGAGGTTATACCAGCTTATGAAGCAGAAATCATGCTTTGGGGAAGATTGAGAGAATACGTAACAAAAAATAATATTCCTTGCAATAATGTAGCTTATACCACACACCACGATGAGGGTTATAAAGAAGGCGAAGTTGATGTGGAGATAGTAATGGGTGTTGATAAGCTTATAAAGGATGAGGATGGATTTATATTCAAGGAAACTGAAGCAGTGGAGCAAGCTGCTAGTATATTAGTTCCAGGAGATTATTCTAATTTAGCTGGTGCATATAATTTCTTAGCAAATTGGATTGAGGAAAATGGATATAGTATGTCAGGAATTCCACGTCAAGTTGCTATGAAAGGACCTTGGAATGAAAAAAATACAGAGGACTATTTAACCGAAATACAGATACCAGTAAAAAAATAAAGACCAATTATGTAAATTCCCCTGTTATGAAAATAAGCATGGCTTATAGCACATGCTTATTTTTTTAAACAAGTAATGAGGTTATAAGTTACTTGCTGGTATTACCTATCTAGCAAGTAGTTATTAATTGCATTTTAAATTGTTAGAATAATTGTATAGGCAACATTTATTTTAGGTTTGCAAGATTTTTCTATGGAGGCTATATTATGAGCGGACACATTCAATTGGGGACTTTGTTTTTGCTGCCGTAGGCTTACTGTTGAGTTCATCAAGTATTTTCTCTAGGTAGATATTAGCCTCTGCCAATGACTTAAAAGTATCTCTTCGAGAAAAGGCTTTTCGCCTTACCACTTCAACACTTCTTTCAACATGACCTTTTTCATTGCCGATGTAAGCGTTGCAGAATCTGAAAAAACAAAGCATGTGATTCTAAAAAACATACAGTATTCTGTTTAGCGAAAAGTCTTGCCCATCTATAATTGACATAGGCAGATGTAAATACAGCTAGTTGATATTCTCTAAGTATATTATCTTCCGTATAAAGCTTTACAGTTCCAAAATCAAATTCAACTACAACTCCTGGAGCATATTCCGACAGATAAAAGCTTCTTTTTTCTTTCTCTTTAAGGTATTTATAGCGTTAGCTACTGATGGATAACTTACGTTAAGCTAATAAAAGATAAATTTTAAAAATTTTTTCGTTTCTATATTAACTTAACGATAACTTAATATACCACACGGTATACTGTTAATATAATCATCAATGATGATACCAAATTAACATGTTTAGGAGGAAAGAATTATGAACAAAAAAATGAACAAGAAAAAAATCGCTTTAGCAACTACAGTTGGTGTTTTGACATTAGCAATTGGGTCCATATCGGTTTCGGCAAAGAGTGAAACAGTAAAATCCATTGGGAAAATATTTTCACAGACCACTTCAGCAAAAGTGAATCTTGATAAAGATGGTAATGTTGTGGATAGTAAAGGCAATATTGTAAAGACCAAAGCTCAATTTGAGCAAGACCAAAAGAAATACACCAAAGAAA
>NZ_OAOD01000028.1 GCF_900205925.1 Clostridium peptidivorans
AAATATCTAAACCTTCTAAACTCCCTTTGGTCAGACAGTAGAAGGTTCTTAACGACATTTTAATTTCAGAAATAAAGACCTTTTAATGCTTACTCAATGCTTTCTACAATGCAAATTCCATACTTATGTTCAACATTAAAAATATCACTCAGGCTTACCTTACTAAAGGAGGGAATTTCGCTTTGGCGAAATTCCTTTTAAATTGATACTTATCAGAGGACTGAGAAGTCGGTAGACCGGCAGGCCGTAAAATATTAATCATCCAATTTTCTATTAAGAACTTTTTGCCATACTACCGTAACGATAAATTAAATTTTTGTTTCACATAAATTATGGTAACTCTCCGGGCTGCCGCCCTAAAAGATTATATATCAAGTCTTAAAATGAAGACAGTTTTAACGTTGAATTCAGTATGGGATTTGCATCGTAGAAAGCATTGAATGAGCTTTAGAACGGCTTTATTTATAAATATTAGTCGTTCTTAGCGAAATGAACGCTTTCCTAGATGCAAATCCCATACGGTAGGTTCAACATTAAAACTGTCGCAATTTCATTTTGGTATAAATTATTTATTGATTGCTTAGTTTGAACTTATTAATTTCATTTATCACTTTACTTGTTATTTCAGTTAAGTCTTGTGCAGACCTGGCAACATCTAATGAAGAACTATTCATTTCTTCAGTTGAAGCTGAAATTTCTTCGGAGGATGCAGATATCTCTTGAGCAACGGAAGAGGAAGATTCAACCTTTTCAAGTATAATATCCTTGTCCCTATTTATAGTCTCAGCGGCCTCGGTAACTGATTGAACTTTAGGAATTATATTATTTATACCCTGTAGTATGTTTTGGAATGAGACCACTGTATTTTTTATAACGTTATCTTGATTTTTTAACTCGTCGTCCATAGTATCTGTAGTATTTAAAATGGTAGTTGAGTTATTTGATATACTACTTACTAATGTATTTATATTATCTGATGAAACCTTTGTTTGTTCTGCAAGTTTTCTTATCTCTTCTGCAACTACAGCGAATCCACGACCTGCTTCTCCTGCACGAGCAGCTTCAATAGAGGCATTTAAGGCTAATAAATTTGTCTGGTCTGCAATGCCATTTATAATACTTGTAATTTCATTTATTTTAGTTATATCTTGTCCGAGTGTGGATATTTTTGAAGCAAAATCCTTAAAAGAAATTTCTACATTTCTTACTGAATCGGATAAAAACTTCATATTATTATTACTATCACTTGCCATAGAGTTAAAGTTTTTGGCGGTTACATCCACATCTAATATATCTTGAACAATTTTTTCAAGCTTTTCACCAAATTGATTCAATATGGTACTGATAGAAGTTAAATCCTGTGATTGAGAGCCTGTCCCTTCAGCTATATCTTGTATTGCACTTGCCACACTTTCTGATACTGAGGTCATTTCTTCAGATATTGCAGCTAAGGAAAGCGATTTTTCATCTATATTTTCAGAAGTTTTCTTAAATGATTGAAGTATGGACGAAATATTAGCCACAGTTTGTTTAACTGCACCTGTAAGTTCTCCAATTTCAGATTCATTTACAGGAAGATTGATATCTACAGAAAAATCTCCTTTAGACACTTCAAGCAAAATATCTCTTAATTTTTTAATAGGATTTATAACTTTAGTTGTATAAATGAACACATTTGCCAAGGTAGATATAATTAATGCAAAGGTTAAAATAATTAAAAGTATTATGTATCTAGTTAGCACTGCTTCGGCTATTTTTAGCTCATTAGCTGACTTTTCATCAATGCTATTTTGTAATTTTGTTAGTGTATCTGTTAAAACCATTGATTCATTGTCATAATTGGAGTCAAACATTAACTGGCGGGCTTTATTAAAATCCTTTTGTGCAACTGCTTTAAATGCTTCTTGTTCTATTTTTCTTAACTGAGCTGATGAGTTTTTAGCTTTTTCAATTAAATCTAGTTGTTCTTCTGTTATATGAAGCTTCATTAATACTTCTTCTGCATTTTCCATTGATTTAGTTTCGGTTAATTCTCGAATGTAGTTGTCATAATGTTCTTTTTCACCCAATTGAGCATAATTTCTTGCTTGAATTGATAAATAATCAGCACCATCTCCAAGCTTAACCACTGAATCTTTAAGATCCATTCTTTTAGTTTGTATAGTTTGTTCCGCTTTGAATGCCTTTCTAATAAGTACGCCACCACTAATTAATAAAATAGCTAGTACAATTGCAATGGTACTTAAAATTTTATTAAGTGTAGATTGTTTGATTGACTTTTTTCTCATGTTAATAACCCTCTTTTGTAATTTAATTAATATATAGAAATTTATTAGATTGAATTTTTAACCAAGTTAAAAATTTCTAATTTTATCAGTAATTATACCATATGGTTCAATAGATTTCCAATTTTTAAAAGGAAATTTAATTTAAATGTTACAATTATTTAATAAACCATTAAGATTAAGGAAATGATAAAGATAAATATTTTTAATTTCTAATTATTAATCCAAATGTGTATTGGAGTGATTATTATAAGAACTAAAATAATTCAAATTTTAATAATAGTAAATTTAGGAGTGTTAGCCTTTGTTTTATTAGGAAGGTTAAAAATTGTTCATAAGCTTATGCTAACCATAGCTAAGGCATTTTTAATTCCTTTGCTTATTTCTGCATTGTTATTTTATATAACAAGGCCTCTTAATAATATTTTTATAAAAAAAGGGCTTACTCGAGGCAAAGCAAGTTTGCTTACATTAATAATATGCACATTTATTTTAAGTGGATTACTATCTTATTTTAGTAAATATGCCTATGGACAGTTCGAACAGCTTACAAGACAAATTTGGATAATTTTAAATGATAAAAAACAAATTGATGGATTTATGAGTTGGATAAATAGTTTTATAAATGTTAATGAAATATATGCCTTGATAGCAGCTTCTACTAAAAATTATATTCAACAAATAGGATATAATTTTATGAGGATTATAGGATATTTTATGAATGCATTTTCCACAGTATTTCTCATAGTGGTTATAGTGTTTTACATGCTTAAGGATGGAGATAAATTTAAGGATAAGATTTTAAAATTAATACCTAAAAGGTACAAGAAAATTTCAGATGAAATATTATCTGAAAGTGATATCATACTTAGTCATTATGTTACAGGTCAGGCAAAAGTAGCCCTAGCTCTAGCTAGTATGATATTTTTAGGATATAAAATCATAGGCATGCCAAATGCACTGCTTCTTTCAACCATAACATTTATACTTGCATTTATACCCTTTGTAGGATTTTTTATTTCAATGATAATCCCTGTGGTTATAGCAATAGGAATGGGACTTTCTATGTTTTTAAAGCTTATGGTTTTATTTATTATCGTTCAGACTTTAAAGGGAAGAGTTGTAGTTCCTGCAATAATGGCTAAAAGTATGAGCATACATCCTTTAACTGATATATTTTTAGTAATAGGGGCAATAGCTTTAGGAGGACCATTTACTGCTTTTGCAATAGTACCAATATATGCTATTATAAAGAATATAGTTTTGATATTTTTTAATGCTGAATCGGAAGCATAAGATTTGCATCTAGGAAATCAGTTCATTTCACTAATAACGGCAAATATTTCTTCGTTTTAAATCGCCTAAGCCTTCTAAACTCGCTTTGCTCAGACAATAGAAGGCTCTTAACGGTGCTTTAAAGTCAGAAATAAAGCCGTTCTAAGCTCATTCAATGATTTCTACGATGCAAATCTTATGCTATATTCAACATTAAAAATATCTTCATTTAGACTGCTGTATGAAGGAATTTCGCGTTGGCGAAAGTTCCTTTTGATTTATATAATTATAGAAATTCAACAATATGAATTTCATCTATACCGTAAAAGGAGGAAAATATGGGGAAGAAAGTTTATGCAATTAAAGAAGGATTTGATTTTGAAAATAATAAAAAGATAGAGGATTTAATTGTAGATACTTGGGCTGATTGCTTAAAATATGTTAAGGGAGTTAAGGGTGCTAAATATAAAAGTTTTGAATCCATGGTAGAAGCTAAAGGCTTTTTAGCTGACACAAAAAAACTCTTAAAAAAGGGAGAGGATTCTTATCCTTTAGATATACCTCATGCGTATGTAGATGGAAGTTTTAATATATCTACAGGTAAATTTGGGTATGGACTTGTGGTGGTTCGTGATAATATCATAGAGTACATAGAAAATGGAGCGCCAGTGGATGACTCTAAAAAGGCATTAAGACAAATTGCGGGAGAACTTAAGGCCTCAGTTAGAGCAGCGGAATATGCAGTAAAAAAGGGATATAATGAAATTGTAATTTTTCATGATTATGAAGGAATCTCCCATCATGCAACAGGGTATTGGGAAAGAAGAGACAAATCTTCTGAGGAATATTACGATACAATGAATTCTCTTATGGCAAATTATAATCTTAAAATAATTTTTGTGAAGGTAGATAGTCATACAGGGGATCTTTATAATGAAATTGCTGATGAAGAAGCTAAAGCAGCTATAGAGATGGAACTTCCTAAGATTACATTAAAATGGCTCAAGGAAAATATAATTGAAGTAATAAATGAGGAAATTAAAGAAAAACTTTTAAATATAACATCTCAAAGTGTAGAAGAAAACATCATAGTAGCAAATAGTAAAATTAAAAAAGTTAGTGTAACTAATGATGAAAATATAGAAAATACAATATTAAAGCTTCTTAAAGCATATAAAGAAAAAGATGTTAATTTACATAAATATATTAGCGAATTAAATGATAGTCTAAAAAATGAAGTGATACTGGAAATGATAAAGAAAATTTAAGCCTATTAGCACATTTTTAATAAAACCTTCATATTATATAACGTAGCATTTTAAAAATAGGGGTGTAAATATGAAAAGAAATATGATGGGTAGGTTTTATCAAGAAATGTATAGGGATGATAACGAAATGAAGAAAAGTAAATATGAATCAGATATGAACAACATGGAGGATATTTACAATATTAAAGACATAGGTGAGACAGATAATGTAGCTGGAATGAAAGGTGTTCATGACATGAATAACATGACAGGCATGAAAGATGTTTATGACATGAATAACATGACTGGAATGAAAGATGTTTATGACATGAATAACATGACTGGAATGAAAGATGTTTATGACATGAATAACATGACAGGTATGAAAGACATATATGACATGGATGATATGAATAACATGACAGGTATGAAAGATATTTATGATATGGACTGTATGGAAAAGCCAATGATGCATGGTATGCACGAAATGGATTGTGGCATGTGTCCAACGATGCATGGTATGCATGAAATGGATTGTGGCATGTGCCCAATGATGCATGGTATGCACGAAATGGATCATGGTATGCACCATATGCATTGCGGAATGTGTCCAATGATGCAGTGTTGCATGTGCCCAATGATGCAGTGTTGCATGTGTCCAATGATGATGGGTATGCATCACGGAATGAGCCCAATGATGATGGGTATGCATGGAATGCATCATGGAATGCACCATGGAATGCATGATGGAATGCACCATGGAATGCATCATGAAATGCATGATAGGGATGATGATGATTGCGATAAGTGTCATAAAAAAGAAAAAAGTAAAATGAAGGATATGTATGATAAAGAGGATAAGAAATGTAGCAAAAATGATAAGTGCAAAAAACATCGCATGTATGGAATTTATTTAGACGAAGACTAGAAAAAGTGCGACATTTTTAATGTTGAGCTGGTCACATAGAATTTTCATCTAGGAAGGCGTTCATTTCGCTAAAAACGGCTAATATTTATAAATTTAAAATACCTAAGCCTCCCAAACTCGCTGTCGCTCAGACAGTAGGAGGCTCTGTACGCTATTTTAAATTTATAAATAAAGCCGTTTTAAAGCTCATTCAATGCTTCTCTCAACATTAAAAATATCTTTATTTTAACAATTGATGCATTAAACGAAAGGATTTTAATACAAAATAGTGCGATTAATATTCTACGACCTACCGGTCTTTGCGCTTACTAGCCCTTTGATAAGTATCAATTTAAAGGGAAACTTTCCTAAAGTGAAATTTCTTTCTTCAGCTAGTAAATCTGAGAAATATTTTAAATGTTGAACATATAGTATGAGATTTGCATTGTAGAAAGCATTGAACAAGCAAAAATTAGAAACATCTCAGTAACCTGAGATGTACTGATTTATAACGAAATCAAAGAATTTCTATAAATCATGCAGCTCTTTGTTTGTAATTTTAAAACGTCGTTAAGAACTTTCTACTGTCCGAGCAATAGCGAGTTTAGGCGGTTTTAAATTACAAATATTAGAGCTTTTTTGCGCAGTGAACGGCTTTCCTAAATGCAAATATCATATGGTAGGTTCAATATTAAAAATGTCTCAATTTCCTTTTATTGTTGACAATTAGCAATTGAAAACTTTATAGTAAAGTAATATAATCTTATTAATTTAATAACTTGTAAATTTATTACGTTAATTTATTAAATTAAAGGATAGAAATTGATAATTATTTAGCAAATGAAAAATAACAAACAGGGGGCTTTTTTATGAATGAAATTATTGTAGCAAAATTTGGTGGCAGTTCTTTAGCAGATAGTGCGCAATTTAAAAAGGTAAAATCAATTGTAACGGAGGATTTAAGAAGAAAGTACATAGTTCCTTCAGCACCGGGAAAAAGATTTAAGGAAGATTATAAAATAACTGACTTATTATATCTTTGTCATGCTCATGTTGAGCAAAACATTTCCTTTGAGGAAGTATTTAATATAATTGAAGAAAGATACGTGGGGCTTGTAGAAGAATTAAATTTAGACTTAGATATAAAAAATGAACTTAATATAGTACGAGAAAAAGTTAAAAATGGGGCAAGCAAAGATTATACAGCGAGTAGAGGAGAGTATTTAAATGGGCTTATACTTGCAGCATATTTAGATATACCTTTTGTTGATCCTAAGGAACTGATATACTTTAATGAAAAAGGAGTACTTGATTTAGAAGTTACCGTTAAAAGAGTAAGTGAAAAGTTATCAAGTATTGAAAGAGCAGTAATACCAGGATTTTATGGTGCCTTAGAGAATGGAGATATAAAGACATTTTCAAGAGGTGGTTCAGATATAACAGGATCTATAATATCCAGAGGAGTTAATGCAGCTTTATATGAAAACTGGACGGATGTTTCAGGATTTTTAATGGCAGATCCAAGAATAGTAGATAATCCAAGAAATATAGAAAAAATAACTTATAAGGAATTAAGAGAGCTTTCTTACATGGGAGCTACAGTGCTTCATGAAGAAGCTGTATTTCCAGTAAGAGAAGCTGGAATACCTATAAATATTAAAAATACAAATAGTCCTGAAGACAAGGGAACCCTTATAGTTAGTGATGATAACTTTGAAAATAAATACAATACAATTACAGGGGTAGCAGGTAAAAAGGACTTTACTGTAATAACTATTGAAAAGACAATGATGAATGCTGAAAAGGGATATTGTAGAAGAGTGCTTTCTATCCTTGAAGATCATAATATGGCATTTGAGCACATGCCTTCAGGAATAGATAACGTATCTGTAATAGTTTCTAACTCAGAGCTAAATGGAAAAATTGAAGAAATATTAGAGGAAATAAGGTTTAAATGTAAGCCTGATTTTATAGAAGTTCATGGGGATATGGCGTTAATTGCTGTAGTTGGTAAGGTTATGAAAAGAAATGCAGGAATTTCAGCCAAGTTATTTAATGCATTATATGAAAATGATGTAAATGTTAGAATGATAACTCAGGGCTCTAGTGAAATAAATATAATTATTGGAGTTGAAAATGGAGACTTTGAAAAAGCACTAAAAGTTATATATGAAGCGTTTTAATATTTAATGTTGAATGGTCAGGGGCATGGGATTTGCATCTAGGAAAGTAGTTCACTTCGCAAAAAAAGTCTAATATTTCTAACTTTCAAAACTCCTAAATCTTCTAAACTCGCTGAAGCTCAAACAGTAGAAGGTTCCTAACGGATTTTTAAAATTTAGAAATAAAGACTTTTTAATGCTTGTTCAATACTTTCTACAATGCAAATCCCATACCCATATATTCAGCAGTAAAAGCTTAGTGCTAAGTGTTAACTGGAAACGGTTTCTACGATGGTGATTCTATACTATATATTTAACATTAAAAAATATCCATAATAGACTGCTGAAGGATGGAATTTCGCCTTGGTAACTAGAAAGTATAATAAAAAGTGAAAAAATCCATAAAATACTGATAATCAGTGCCTTAATTAAAAAATATTTCATATCATAATACGTAACAAAATTATAGGGCGGTGTTTAAATGAAAATAGGGGTAACAGGGGATACCCATTTGAGTAAGCATCCTGAAAAAATAGAAGAAATAATTAAAAGATACTTTTCTGACGTGGATCTAATTATTCATGTAGGAGACTTTACCTCAATTGATGTGCTTCATAGAATGCAAAAGTATAAAAAAGTTATTGCAGTTTACGGAAACAATGATAAGGGAAAGCTTACAGAAGAACTTAAACAAAGAGAAATAATAAACATAGAAGGGTATAAAATTGGGCTGTATCATGGTCATGGTTCTGGAGAAAGCACTATGGATAGAGCGTATAATGAATTTGAAAAGGATAAGGTTGATATAATTATTTTTGGACATAGTCATCAACCCATTATAAAAACCAAAAAAAAGACACTTTTAATAAATCCAGGATCTCCAACTAAAAAGTTTAATGAAAGATGGTACTCCTATGTACTTATTGAAATTACTAAAAAAAGAATAGAGGCAAAAGTTGTGTTGTATAATTAAAAATATAAGAAGCACTAATCTCGGATTGGATTAAGTGCTTTTTATATTTGGACATTTTCAAATATTAAATTATCAATTTGCTAAAAATAATAAAATTTGTTAATATATTCATAAATAGGTTGTTAAATTAGTGACAAAGCATAGTTTATTTGTTGTACTTATAAGTATAAATAGTATAGCACATTGGCGTAATTCAAAAAAAATAAGTGATGTAAAACGTTGACATGGAATATATAATATTATATAATTTAGTAAATCGGTTTAGTAAATCGGTTAAGTATGATTAGGTGGGTGAATACTTAATGAAAAATAGTATTTGTGTGCTAGGAAGCCTTAATATGGATATAGTGCTTAAAGTTGAAAGAATGGTTAAAAGCGGAGAGACAATACTTGCTAAGGGATGTGATAAAATTCCAGGAGGCAAGGGCGCTAATCAGGCAGTAGCAGCAAGAAGACTTGGAGCTAACGTATATATGATAGGTAAAGTTGGAAACGATGACAATGGGCACAAGTTAGTCGAAGCTCTTAAAGATGATGATGTAAATTTAGAATATTTATATACAGATGAAAAAGAACCTACAGGGACGGCAATAATACCTGTGGATGATGAAGGAAACAACTCGATTATAGTAGTTTCTGGTTCAAATATGGCTATAACTAGTGAAGAGATTAAAAAGTCAGAAAAAGCTATAGTAAATTCAAAGGTGCTTATAGCTCAATTTGAAACACCGGTTGAGAGAAGTATAGAAGCATTTAAAATGGCAAAAGAAAATGGAGTTATAACTATATTAAATCCAGCACCAGCAAGAAAAGTTCCAGAAGAACTTTTAAAGTATACAGATATAATTGCTCCAAACGAAACAGAAGCATATGAACTTACAGGAATAAAAGTGGATAGTGAAGATAAAATAAAAGAGGCTTCTAAGACTTTTTTAGATAAGGGAGTTAAATTTGTAATAATAACTTTAGGGGAAAGAGGAGCAGCACTTGTTTCAAAGGATGAATTTTGTATAGTTCCAGCTCATAAGGTTAAGGCCATAGATACAACTGCAGCAGGAGATAGTTTTATAGGTGGTGTGGCAATAAAACTTTGTGATGAGGAAAGCTTAAACTATGAAGTATTAACAAAAGCAATAACTTTTGCAAACAAGGTTTCTTCAATAGTAGTACAAAGAAAAGGAGCTCAAACATCAATACCTACACTTGAAGAAGTAATGAAAGCTTAATTATTATTAAATATGGGAGGAATACCAATGAAAAAGACCCCATTATTAAACAGTGACATATCAAGAGTTATATCTCAAATGGGTCATACAGATAGTATTGCCATAGGAGATGCAGGTCTTCCAATACCTAGCTCAACTGAAAGAATAGATTTAGCAATTATAAAGAATTTACCAACATTTATAGATACATTAAAGGCAGTTTTAACTGAACTTCAAATAGAAGAAGTTGAAATTGCAAGGGAAACAAAAGAAGCTAGTCCTAAAGTTTATGAGGAGATAGCAAAGGAAATAGGAAACGTAAAAATTACATGGATAAGCCATGAAGAATTAAAGGAAAACTTAAAGAAATGTAAGGCAGTAGTTAGGACAGGAGAGCAGACACCATATGCCAACATAATTTTAAAATCTGGCGTAGTTTTTTAAAGGGGGAAATGATATGGAAAATAAGACACCTCTATTAGAAATGCAAAATATATCAAAATCGTTTCCAGGGGTAAAAGCCCTTCAAAATGTAAACTTAAAAGCTTATGGTGGAGAAGTAATGGCTCTTTTAGGTGAAAATGGAGCAGGTAAATCCACTCTTATGAAGATTTTAAGCGGTGTATATGCAAAGAATGAAGGAAAGATTTTCATAGAAGGTAAAGAAGTAAATGTAACAGGCATAAAAGATGCTGAAGCTTTAGGAGTATCTATAATCCATCAGGAATTAAGTTTACTTCCAAATCTTACTATATATGAAAATATATTTTTAGGAAATGAAAAATATAACGGGATTTTTAGAAAATTAGATAAGAAATATATGATAGAAAAAAGCAGAGAGCTTTTAGGTAGGATTGGATTTACTACAGATCCAAGTACTATGACATCCGATTTAACTGTAGGGGAAATGCAGATGATAGAAATAATAAAGGCTGTATCTAAGAATTCCAAGATAATAATTATGGATGAGCCAACTACTGCACTTACAGATGTGGAGACAGAAAAGCTATTTGAAGTTATAGAAAAATTAAGAAGTCAAGGCATAGCTATAATATATATATCTCATAGAATGGATGAAATATTTGCCATATGCGATAGAGTAACGGTTTTAAGAGATGGACAGTATATTGGAGAGGCAATGATAAAGGATGTAGATAAGGACAGCCTTATTGCTATGATGGTAGGAAGAAAACTTGAAGAACAATTTCCTTATAGGGAAGAAAAAAAGGGAAATGTAGTTTTAAAGGTTGAAAATTTAAGTTACAAAAGTAAAGTAAAAGATGTTTCTTTTGAAATTAAATCTGGAGAAATAGTAGGGTTTGCAGGGCTTATGGGTTCTGGTAGAACTGAAACTGCAAAAGCCATATTTGGAGAATACAAAAAAACTTCAGGCGAAGTATATATAAATGGCGAAAAGGTCAATATAAATTCCCCCAAAGATGCTATAGCACATGGTATAGCATATCTTTCTGAGGATAGAAAAAAAGAAGGATTAGTGCTTAATATGGCTGTTGGAACAAACATGACATTAAGCAATCTTAAAAAATATGAAAATGCATTTAAGAGAATAGATACTAAGGAAGAGCTTAAGGAAATTAAGGAGTATATAGAAAAACTTTCAGTAAAAACTCCTTCTCATACTCAAATAATGAAAAATTTAAGTGGTGGTAATCAACAAAAGGCAATAATTGCAAAATGGATTATGTTATCACCTAACTTACTCATAGTGGATGAACCTACAAAGGGTATAGACGTAGGAGCTAAAAAAGAAATATATGAAGTTTTAAATGAACTTAAAAAAGAGGGGAAAGCAATAATTATGATTTCCTCAGATATGGCAGAGATACTTGGTGTAAGTGATAGAGTTATTGTAATGAATGAAGGAAAAGTTACAGGAGAACTAAGCCGTGAAGATGCAACGCAGGAAAGTATAATGAAATATGCAGTGGGAATTAAATAGTAATCAGTTGCTAATAACTAATGATTAGCAAAGAGGAAAGGGGAAGTACTGATGAATAAGGATATAAAGAGTACGCTTTTGAAGTTTAAGTCATTACTTGGATTGATAGTTCTTTGTGTGATTATATCAATTGCAGCTCCAAGATTTTTAAATATAAATAACATATTAAATGTATTAACTCAAGTATCTGTTAATGCAATACTTGCCATAGGAATGTCTTTTGTAATACTTACTGGAGGAATTGACCTTTCTGTAGGCTCAACCTTAGCGCTTGCAGGAGCAATAGCAGCAACATTTGCTAAAGGGTCCAATGGTGGAATTTTGGTTCCACTTTTAATAGCAATTGTTTTAGGAGCTATAATAGGACTTTTTAATGGTTTATTTGTTTCAAAAGGTAAAATGCAGGCATTTATCGTTACCTTAGCTAGTATGACTATATTTAGAGGAGCAACTTATGTATACACTAATGGGACTCCGATATCAGGTATTTCTGGAAACTTTATAAATATAGGAAATAAAAAAATAGCAGGGATTCCAATGCCAGTACTAATAATATTTTTAGTATTTATAATAGCTTGGTACATTTTAACTCAAACAAGATACGGAAGATATGTCTATGCACTAGGCGGAAATGAAGACTCAGCAAGGCTTTCAGGTATAAATACTGATAAAGTAAAAACACTAGTATATGTAATAAGTGGAATTACTGCAGCACTTGCAGGGGTTATAGTTACAAGCAGAGTAGGTTCTGCATCACCAAATGCTGGGGTAGGTTTTGAATTAGATGCAATAGCCGCAGTAGTACTTGGAGGCACAAGCCTTTCAGGTGGTGAAGGTTCTATAACTGGAACTTTAATAGGTGCTATGATAATAGGGGTTTTAAACAATGGATTAAATCTTATGAATGTTTCCCCATACTACCAGTCCATTGTAAAAGGTGCAGTAATATTATTTGCTATATTACTTGATAAGAAGGGCAAAAAATAATCAAAAATTAATTAAACGGAGGGGTTTAAAATGAAAAGAACAAAGGTAAAAATGCTTTCACTTGCTCTAACAGGAATGCTTATGCTAGGAGGCCTTACAGGCTGTGGACAACAAGCAGGACAAAAAAAAGAAAGTAAAAAAATAGGTCTTGCAATATCAACTTTAAACAATCCTTTCTTTGTATCTATGAAGGAAGGGGCTGAAAAAAAGGCTAAGGAACTTGGATATGAATTAGTAGTTTTAGATTCTCAAAATGAAGCAGCAAAAGAAAGATCTAATATTGAAGATCTAGTACAGCAGGGGGTTGCAGCAATAATTGTTAACCCAACAGATAGTGATGCAGTAGTAAATGCTATAAAAGTTGCAAATGATGCAAAAATTCCAGTACTTACTGTAGATAGAAAATCAAATGGTGGAACTATAGCATCTCATATAGCTTCTGACAATGTTAAGGGTGGACAGATGGCAGCAGAATTTATACTAAATAAATTAGGCGGAAAAGCAAACATAGTTGAGCTTCAAGGAATACCAGGAGCTTCTGCAACAAGAGATAGAGGTACAGGATTCCATAAAGGTGTAGACGGAAAAGCTGGAGTTAAAGTTGTATCAAGCCAGCCAGCAGATTTTGATAGACAAAAGGGATTAAGTGTTATGGAAAACATAATACAGGCTACTCCAAACTTTGATGCTATATTTGCTCATAACGATGAAATGGCATTAGGTGCTTTAAAGGCATTAAAGGGTAAAAAGGCTTTAGTTGTAGGATTTGATGGAACACCAGATGCTATAAAAGCTGTAGAAGCTGGAGAAATGGCAGCTACAATTGCACAGCAACCAGATTTAATGGGAAGCATGGCTGTTGAAAATGCAGTTAAAGTTATAAACAAAGAAAGCGTGCAAAAAGAAATACCAGTAGATTTAAAGATAATAGAAAAGAAATAATTAAGTAACTAGTTAATAAATGTTGAATAGTTAATAGTGTATGAAGAAAGTTCGTATTTTACGAACTTTCTTTAATATTATATAATATTAAAGAATAAGAATTCTGACTAGGTGAATTCTTCCATAAACTATTAACTGCTAATTTATTTATTTATATAAGAGGGGTTTTTATGAGAAAAATTACAATGAAGGATATAGCTGAAATGGCCAAGGTATCTAAAACCACTGTATCCATGGTTTTAAATAATAAAGAAACAAATATAAGCGAGGAAACTAAAAATAGGGTATTGGAAATAGCAAATAAATATAATTATATCCCTAATTCTATTGCAAGAAGTTTAAGCACAAAGAAAACAAATACTATAGGAATAATTTTGCCTGATATAACAAATCCATTTTTTTCTGAAATTGCAAGGGCAATAGAAGATGGAGCAGGGAGCCTAGGATATAATGTTATATTTTGCAATACAGATAATGAGGAAGAAAAGGAAAAGGGATATACGCAGCTTCTTATAAGTAAGCTTGTAGATGGAGTTATATTTATCTCAGGTGGAGAAGGATATCAAAGTATAAAAGTTTTAAAAGATAATAATGTTCCGTTTGTAGTAGTGGACAGACATATAGAGCTTGAAGAAGAACATTACGGAGTGTATGTTTTAAACAAAGAGGGAATACGAAAGGGAATGGAGTATTTATACAATAAGGGAAAGAAAAAAATTGCCTTCGTAAAGGGACCTTATGGATTAAAGACTTCAGAGGAAAGATTTTTAGGATATAAAGAGTGTATGGATGTAAAAGGATTTTATGATGAAGATTTAGTAGCACAAGGAGATTTTACTATTGAGGGTGGAATAAAAGCTACAGAAGAGATATTAAATAGAAATGAAAATGTAGATGCCATATTTTATAGCAATGATATAATGGCTTGTGCAGGCATAAAATATCTTATAAAGAAAGGTATAAGAATACCCGAAGATATAAGTGTAATGGGATTTGATAATATAACTTTATCAAGTTTTTTTGAACCAGAACTTACAACATTAGCACAACCAATATATTTAATGGGTAGAGAATCCTGCAAAATGCTTATAGATTTAATCTTGGAAAATCCTATAGATAAAAATCAGATATATTTTGAAACAGAGCTTATTATTAGGGAAACAGTTTAGATAATAGATATATATGCTAAGTTAAGTTAGTTTATTAATTATTAACTAAAAAGGAGGGGAGCAAAAGTGTTTGAATGGAGAGAAGAATTTGACACTGGAGTTAATGCAATAGATGAGGAGCATAAAAGACTTTTTGAAATAGGAAGTCAAATACATGCTTTAGCTAAAAATGACAATTACATTGATTACTATGATAAAATAATGGATCTTGTAGAAGAGCTTAAAAGTTATACTGTATATCACTTTAATAATGAAGAAAAAATAATGAAGCTTTACGAATATCCTAAATATGATGAGCAAAAAGACATGCATTATAAGTTTATACAAAAGATTAATAATTTAGACTTAAAGGCAATAGATGCAAACCAACAAGGAGCAATTTTAGAACTTTTGGAGTTTGTATGTAAATGGATAGAAAGTCATATATTAAGAGAAGACGTTCAGATAAGAGACTACTTAGAAGAGTTAAAAGCAGGAATAAAGTTTAAACTAGGCAGAAGATACTAACTAAAAATATGGAGGGTATTGTGCTAAATTTTAATGAGGAATTAGCAAGCTGTAATGAAAAGCAACTTTCAATAGTACAGGAGCTAGATAAAAATGTACTACTATTGGCTTCAGCAGGAACGGGGAAAACTAGAACATTATCTTTAAGAATTGCAAATATATTAGAGAAAAAAATGGCAGAGGCAGAAGAAATATTATGCTTAACCTTTACAAATAGAGCGTGCAAGGAAATGACAGAAAAGATAAGTGAAATGCTTGTAAAGGCTTCACAAAGAGTAAGAATAAAAACCTTTCATAGTTTTTGCTTTGATATTATAAAAGAAGAGGCAAAGGAACATACTGACATACCATCTGATTTTATTATATATGATGAAGAAGATACAAAGGAAGTAATAGCAGAGTTTAATATAAATAAGTTTCCTGTAAATTCGCTTCAATCATTTATAAGAGAAGTTAAAGAAAAAAAGACAGTTTATAAAGAAGGTACCTATGAGGAAATAGTAGCTTCATTATATAAATATGATATAGAAAAGATAAAATCCATATGCGTAGATAATAACTACAAGGTAAGGCTTGACATGGTAAAATACCTTGAAACTTATGGTGGAAAATTTATAGAAGCTTATAATGCAAGGATTGCAGAAAGGCATGCAGTAGATTTTGACGATCTTTTATTAAATTGCAATGAGCTATTTTTAAATAAAAAGGTAGTAGAAAAGTGGAGAAAAAAATTTAAGTATTTACATATAGATGAGGTTCAGGATACAAGTGAACTTGAATATAACATTATTTCTAAATTGTTCCCTGGAAATAACATCTTGATGTGCGGTGATAAATTTCAAACCATATATGCTTGGAGAGGGTCTAATCCAGAAATTATACTTAAAAAGTTTAAAGAGGAGTACAGTCCTGTTTTTGTAGCTTTTGATGAAAATTACAGAAGCAGCGAAATTCTTTTAGATGCTTCCTATGGATTTTTAAAAAATGCCTTTAATAAGGAAGTAAGTGAAATATATGAAGATGGTATAGAGTCTAAAGTAAGTTTTAAAGGAGATAAGATTAAGCTTAAAGTTGCTTTAGATTTTAATGAAGAAGCTAAGTGGATTTTTGATAATATAAATGCTCTTAAGGAGCAAGATGTAAGGAAAATTGCAATACTTACCAGAGGAAATAGAACAGCTAAGGACTTAAGTTCTATTTTTACTATGATTAATACAAGAATTCCAAAGGAAAAAAGACTAGAGTTTTTACTTGTGGATGATTTTAAATTTTTTAGACGACAAGAAATTAAGGATATACTTTCCTATTTAAAATTAATTAAAAATCCTTTTGATTATACAAGTCTTAGAAGAATAATTAAAAGATTTGTAAAGGGAGTAGGAGATAAGACCATAGAAGAAATAGAAGATAAGGATGCTAAGTCACTTGGAATTAAGCTTACAGACTTTATAAATAGCTTTACATTAGATTACGGAGAGCCTTATAGACCATTATTAGATGGGTTAAGTGAGGGAAATGTAGTTATATTTGATGTGGAAAGCACAGGGGTAGATACTGAAAAGGATGAAATAATTCAAATATCTGCAGTAAGAATAAATGATGAGGGTGAAATACTAGATAAATTTGAAAGATTTTTAATCCCTACAAAAAGTGTTGGAACTTCCTGTGATGTTCATGGATTTAGTGATGAATTTTTAAGGGAAAATGGAGAGTCTAAAGAGAAGGTTTTAAGGGAGTTTAAAGAATATGTGCAAGACAGAATTGTACTTGGACATAATGTATCCTATGATATAAGTATTTTTAATAATGAACTTAAAAGATTAAATTTAGGAGAAGCAGAATTTATAACTTATTTTGACACATTGGATTTAAGTAGAAGATTTTACCCAAGGCTTAAAAATCATAAGCTTGAAACCTTAAGTAATTTATTTGATACAGAAGTAAAATCTAGTCACAATGCCATAGATGATGTACTTGCAACTAAAGATGTACTTTTAAATATTTTAGTAGATAAACTTTTACCTATTTTAGATGAAAGAGAAGAATTTTATAGTAGGTATAGTGAAAAGTTTATGGAGCTGTGTGATGACATTAATGATTTAAGAGAAGAAGCAAAGATTACAAGACCTTTTGATGTTATTACTCATATAGTAAATATTTCAGGAATAAAGGATGTATATAGTAAAGAACCTCAAAGAATTGAAAACGTAAGAAATCTTTATCTCATAGCTAAAGAAGGAGATAATGAATCCCTATCTCCAATGGAGGCTTTAGGAGAATTTTTAAAACTTACAGCTCTTTCAAATACTGAAATAGAAAGCATAACTTCAAAAAGACCTAAAATTCCAATTATTACAGTGCATCAAGCAAAGGGAGCTGAGTTTGATTATGTATTTTTAGCAGGGCTTCAAGAAATGATATTTCCAAGTTATCAATCAGTAAAATCTGATGACTTAAGGGAAGAGGCAAGAACCTTTTATGTAGCCATGACTCGTGCCAAGAGAAATTTATATCTAAGTGCCTCAAGAAATGGTGGAAAAAAACCAAGCAGGTTCTTAGAAATGATACCAAGTGAGTTTGTTGATAACAATTAATGTGGAATTTACCGTATGAGATTTGCATTTAGGAAAGCAGTTCACTGCGCAAAGAAGCTCTAATATTTCTGACTTTAAGCCACCTAAATTTTCTAAACTCGCTGTCGCTCAGACAGTAGAAAATTCTTTACGGTGTTTTAAAGTCAGAAATAAAGAGCTTCTAATTGCTTGTTCAATGCTTTCTACAATGCAAATCTCATACTATAGATTCAACATTAAATTTTTATTAAAAGCGTCTCGACATAATGCTTAATTCTTAACTTATACATTAAACTTTTCTATTCATTTCATTTATTTTTTATAAATTCTTGTGATCTCTCGGGCTGCTGACATAAAAGAACTTTATGCACTACCTGTTAAAATGTCTACATTATTTGTGGAGATCAGCCAGTAACCAGTAAAATATAGTTTTGCTTTGCAAAACGTCTATAGCTGGTTACTAGCATACTGATTACTAAAAAGCTTTTTTAAAGCTTTTTAACTACTGGCACATAAATCTCCATACAAAGTTTATCGTACTCCCAGGGATGACAGCGTTCATCATAAAATTCAAAATCAGGCTTTGATTCATCTAGTTCGTATTCTGAATTTGGAAGCCACTGTTCAAGTATATATTTCCAAGTTCCTTCAATTGAACTTACAAAATCCTCATCAGGAACTTGTGGTGTAGTAAATACTGCATAAGTTCCTGAAGGAACTTCAAGTTTATACATATCTTCCATAGCCTTATCAAATGTAGTTACTTCAACTCCAAGTATATAGGAAATTTCATCACCATTTATATTTGCACAAATTCCATATTCTCCATGCTTAGGTGGATTTTGAGTCTTATATAGCATACTCTCCTTGCCCTCTGTATTACATTTGTTCCAAAATGCAGGTATATCTCTAGAATGAGAGTTATTTTTTAGAGTAGTTTTAAATTCATATCCAACTATTTTAAAGGTATCTTTATCAATTATTTTAGGCTGCATTATAATTCCTCCAGTTTTATCTTCTTTTATTTTTCTTAAATCTATTCTTTGTGGAAATCCAATTGGGGCATGTAATCTATAAAAGTTTGGTGCACAACCAAAGTGTTTTTTAAAAGCTTTTGTAAATCCAGTATGGGTTTCAAAACTGTAATTTAAAGCAATATTAACTATTTTTTCACCGTTATTAAGTTCATGAAGCGCATACTGAAGCTTTCTTCTAGTTACATATTCCATAACTGAAACTCCAACAAGGCTATTGAATATTCTGTAATAATGATAAGTTGAAAAACCTGCAAGTTTAGCTAATTTATCAGCGGTTATTCTTTCAGTGATATTTTCATCTATATAATCTAAGGTTTTTTGTATAAAATCTATATATTCCATCAGGAGCCTCCTACAAATTAACTTTCCGTACGGTAATTATATGTTAGCACAAAAATAAATTAGATTCTTTTCCTAGTTTGCTAAGTGAAATGCTAAATATTTTTTATTAATCAGAAACTGGGAAATAGTAGTCAGTAAATACTAGTAACTATCTTTGTTCACTAGTCACTAGAGATTAAAAAAACTAGTTGCAAAGCAACTAGTCAGATCATTCAAAAATATTATATTTTATCTAAGGTTTTAGAGATAAGCAATTAGCTATTATTCCATAGGATAATCAAATTTATCAGGGTAATTTAAAAATATATTAGAGTCTCCTTGTGTAGGATTATTACCACGGTATCTATTCTGAGGTACTATTACGCTAGTCCTTTTAGTTGAAAAGTCTCCGTCTACGTCAAAAGCTTCTATAGAAACTTCAATGGCTCTATCAGGGGTAACTCTTATCCTACTTAAAGGAATTACATAAGAAGTAGCATTTTTGCTTAAGGTGGTTATATAATTTGCGTTTGCAAATAAGTTATATCCATTTAAGTCTATGTCAGGATTCTTATCCCAAGAAACATAGACATTTTTGCTGTCCATGGTTGCACGAAGTCCGGAAACTGGTACAGGAGGTCTTAAAAGATCTATGCTGTCTGGACCCCAGTTTAAATCTACAGGAGAGGTAACACCTGTTATTTCTCCATCCTCTGTATATTGCCAAATTCTCCATCTAGTCCATCCGCCAGCATCGGCAGGGAATGGAGGGTTTCCTGGAATATTTACATACATTGCTATCCATAAAGGCATGTCTTTAAGTATAAATCCGCGACCAGGAATGTAGAAATTATCATAAAGGTCAATAAAAAAAGCACCAGTATAAAGCATAAGTTTTCTTCTAGTTAACTTTTCAAAGGTTTTTCTAAATCTGTCTATCCAGTTAAGTAAAACTGAAGTAGGGATGGGGTTATCAATAGGAGCTTCCACGTCAACTACAGGGAACAAATCTCCATAATCATTTTCACCAAAGGCTGCTTCTAAGGTATTGGCAAAGTCGGTAGCTTGAAGTTCAGCAGTTCTTAAATCGTAATTTGGAAGTGCGTAGTGATATGCACCAACAGGTATTCCAAATTGTCTAGCACCTTTTGCAAACTCAAAGAACTTCCTATCTATCCTAAAGAATCCGCTACCAGAACCTGATGCTCTAAGATATAAAAAGTCTATAGTTCTAGCTAATGCTTCAAAATCTACACCTTGGGTAAATTCATTTATGTCTGCGCCAAAAAGACTGTTATCAGTTCTATTTTGCATTATTTCCTCCACAAAAAATAGTTCTCTTATTTAGTATATTAAGATGACATAGATAAAGTGACTAGTAATTTCTTCTTGCTTATAATACAATTAAATAAATTTTTTACAGAATATCTAAAAAGTTGCTTCTAATGAATCATTGATATTATACTAAATAATATATTAGAGTCAAATGAAGAAACAGATTAAAAGTTCACTTCGCAAAAAAATTCTATTGTTTTAATTATTGATTTTTCGTAAATACTAATCATAAGATTTATGGTATACATGAAAGATAGTACATAGTTATTAACTATAATCAATAAAAATAGAGGCTAGGATAAATATACGAGGAGGCAAAGTAATGAAAAAAGGTATAGCTGCGTCAAATGGATATGCTATAGGGCAAGTATTCATAAAGGAAGATAAAGAGATTTACATAGTGGAAAGGGGCATAGAAGATTTAGAGGAAGAAAAAAATAGGCTTCAAAATGCTATAGAAAGTTCAAAAGAACAACTAACGAAGATAAAGGAAAAAGCGGAAAGGGAGCTTGGAAGCGATAAAGCAGCAGTTTTTGAAAGTCATATTATGCTCTTAGAGGATCCAGAATTCACTGGAGCTGTTGTTATGAATATAGAGTCAAGTAAGATAAATGCAGAAAAAGCTTTAAGTGATGTTATAGAAATGTATATGGGTATTTTTGCTGCTATGGAAGATGAATATATGAGGGAGAGAGCAGCAGATATAAAGGATGTGGGAAACAGAATACTAGCGAACTTAGCAGGGAAAGGAGGAGATACTTTAGAAGATTTAAAGGAAAACACAGTAATTGTAGCTAATGATTTAACTCCTTCTGATACCGCCGGACTAGATAGAAGCAAAGTTATTGGATTTATAACAAATATAGGTGGAAGAACATCACACAGTGCAATAATGGCAAGAACTCTAGAAATTCCTGCTGTTTTAGGGTTAAAGAATATAACTGAAAATGTTAAGAATGGAGATACAGTAATTGTAGATGGATTCCAAGGAATAGTTTTAATTAATCCAAGTGAAGATACCATATCGGAATATAGAGAAAGGAAAGAAGCTTACGAGAAGGAAAGAGAGGAACTCAAAAGGCTAATAAATGTAGCAACTGTAACTAAGACTGGAAAGTACGTAGAAGTTGCTGGCAACATAGGTAAGCCAGAAGACATACATCAAGTATTGGAAAATGGTGGAGATGGTGTAGGGCTATTTAGAACAGAGTTCTTATATATGGACAGAAATGATATGCCATCAGAAGAAGAACAGTTTGAATCATATAAATATGTAGCCGAGAAAACAGAAGGCAAACCAGTAGTTATAAGAACGCTTGATATAGGTGGAGATAAGAAACTTCCATACTTGCCACTGCCTAATGAGATGAATCCATTCTTAGGTTATAGAGCTATAAGACTTTGTTTAGATAGAAAAGACATATTTAAGGTACAATTAAGAGCATTACTTAGAGCATCAGCCTTTGGCAATATAAAAATAATGTTTCCCATGATAGCTTCCTTAGAAGAATTCCTAGCTGCAAAAGAAGTACTTGAAGAATGTATGAATGAATTAAGAGATGAAGGGAAAAGCTTTAATGAAAGTCTGGAAGTTGGAATGATGGTGGAAATACCATCAGCAGCTATTTATGCAGATGAGCTTGCAAAGCATGTGGACTTCTTCAGCATAGGAACTAATGACTTAATTCAATATACCCTGGCTGCAGATAGAATGAATGAAAAAATTTCATATTTATATAATCCAAAACATCCTGCAGTTTTAAGATTGATAAAGATGACAATAGATGCTGCACATAAAGAAGGAAAATGGTGTGGAATGTGTGGAGAGGCAGCAGGAGATGAAGATATGATACCAATTCTTGTTGAATATGATCTTGATGAATTCTCTATGAGTGCAACCTCCATATTAAAAGCAAAACAAATTATAATGAACAATTAGTATAAAAGAACTCAAGAAGAATAATAGGAGGTATTATTATGAAAAAGTTATTTGCTGTCTTGCAAAAGATAGGTAAATCACTAATGCTGCCAGTATCCGTTTTACCAGCAGCAGGATTGCTATTAAGATTTGGTCAACCGGACTTATTAAATTTACCATATATGGCACAAGCAGGGGATGCTATATTTAGCAATCTTCCAATGATTTTTGCAACTGGAGTTGCTATTGGTTTCACTGGTGGAGAAGGTGTTGCTGCTTTAGCTGCTGTTGTAGGTCAATTTGTATTGCAAGCAGCTATAAAAGTAGCAAGTGCTAGCGGTGCTGCAACACTCGCCACAAAACTTGCTGCTCAACAGGGAATAACATTAGAAGCATTTATGAAAACAGCAGCTTATACTGATGTAGTTTCAAAGACAACAATTAATATGGGAGTTTTTGGTGGTATATCAATAGGTTTGATAGCAGGTGTTCTATATAATAAATTCCATGATATAAAGCTGCCACAGGTCCTTGGATTCTTTGGTGGAAAGAGATTTGTACCAATTATAACTTCTCTTGTAGCTTTAGTTTTTGGAATCATTGGAGTTAGTGTTTGGGCTCCTATTCAAAATGGAATAAATGCATTTTCACAATGGGCGTCCACTTCTGTGCTAGGGCCAGCATTTTATGCGGCAGGAAAAAGATTATTAATTCCAGTAGGATTACACCATATGTACTATCCAGCATTTTTATATCAATTTGGTGAATATGTATCAAATGGGGTAACTTATTTTGGTGACTCTCCAAGATACTTTCATGGCGATCCTACCGCAGGGTATTTTATGGCTTCTGAGTTTCCAATATTGATGTTTGGTCTTCCAGGAGCTGCTTTAGCTATGATTGCAACAGCTAGAAAGGAAAATAGAAAAAAGGTATCTGGTATGATGATTTCAGCTGCATTTGTGGCTTTTCTTACAGGTATAACAGAACCAATTGAGTTTTCATTTATATTTGTAGCACCTATGCTGTTTGTTTTTCACGTTGCAGCTGCATTCCTATCAGGTATTATTACAAGTTTATTACATATTAGGCTAGGATACACTTTTTCAGCTTCCTTTATCGACTATCTATTAGGATTGAAATTTGCAGGGAATCCGTGGCTAATATGGTTAGTTGGGTTAGCTTTCTTTGTACTATATTTTGCAGTTTTTTATTTTACAATCAGGGCTTTAAATTTAAAAACTCCTGGTAGAGAAGATGAGGATGAATTAGTGGTAGCTCCTATAAATGCTAAAGGTAGTGAAAAAGCCGCTAAGGTATTAGAAGCAATAGGAGGAAAAGAAAACATCGAAGTGCTTGATGCCTGTATTACAAGACTTAGGCTTACTTTAAAAGACCCATCAAAGGTTGACAAAGGTACACTAAAGGCGCTTGGAGCAGCAGGAATATTAGTTGCAGGCAATAGCATTCAAGTTATTTTTGGAACAGAAGCAGAAAAAATAAAAGACAATATAAAAGCTATTATAGCAAATGGCGGTTACGCTAAACCATGCAATGATGAGATAAAAGAAGAACTTGAGGAAGCAGCTATTGATGATAATAGAAAGACTAGTAAAGGTTCCTATTCATTGTATAATCCAATTGATGGCGAAATTGTTGAATTAGAAAAGGTTCCAGATGAAGCTTTTTCACAAAAGATTTTAGGAGATGGCTTTGCTGTTATACCTTCTGGAAATAAGGTATATGCTCCAGCGGGTGGAGAAATAACAGTATTGTTCCCAACTAAACACGCTGTAGCAATTACAACAGAAGAGGGACTAGAACTTTTAGTTCATATAGGTATAGATACTGTAAACTTAAACGGTGAGGGATTTACAGCCCATGTTGCACAAGGTGATAAAGTTAAAAAAGGAGATTTATTAGTGTCTTTTGATGCTGAGTTTGTTGAGAAAAATGCAAAAAATTTAATTACTCCTGTAGTTATAACAAATATGGAAAAGGTAGAAAGCCTTACAGTTGATTTTTCTAAAAAGAAGGCTACGGAAGAGGCTGCAACAATTATAATGCACTAAGATTTACATAAGAAGTACTAGGGGAAAATTTAAATAGTGTTGAATCTTTGAGTTCTTTAGTTATTGAAACATCTCAGATTATTGAGATGTTTCTTTTTAGCTTTATATATTCAACTATTATACAATACCAAATGCTGTATTATCTAAGCATAGCACCTAAGCTATTAGTGCTAATGTAACCAATCATCTTCCATACTAATAGTATATATTACAACATTAAACACTTTAAAAAATGAGAAACAATAATGTTTAAAAATTGGGAGGAAGATTTATTATGGCAAGATGCTGTGAAGAGAATTTTATATGCAACCCAAGATGTAATGAAAATGATTTTATATGTAAACCAATAAAAACAAATAAATGTTCTAAATGCGGAAATCTACTAGAAAATCCAAGCTTTGAAGCAGGTTTAACTGGTTGGGTTACAAATAACGTAAGTGCATCAGTAGAAAAACCTTTTGAGGGAACAGCTACAGCAAGAATGGGACAGACAGCTCCTAGTATGTTTCAAGATGTCCTATTAAATAAAAACTGTAGAAAGCCATTGCTTTTAAGTTTTGAAATTCTTCCAAGTCTTATTGAACGTGATGTGGTTGTTGGTAATCTTATAATAGAAGTCATTTGGTTAAATGCTAAAGGAGATGTTATAGGAACAGGCCTTAGAACTCTTATACCTGCTAATAGAACCAGTGAAAATAGAAATATATTAACATTTGTTGAGATAACCGATATGCCACCAGATAATGCAGTTAAGGCAAGGCTTCAGTTTAGTAAAGGAGCAAGGGCAAGTAACACAACAAATATACTTGATATAGACAATGTAATACTTGCACCAATAAATACAATTAATTTGGTGAAAAATTCAGGATTTGAATTGGGACTTACAAACTGGACCTTTACTAATGCATTTCCGCATTTTAGAGATAGTTATGAGGGAACTGCAACGGCAAGATTATTGTCTGATGGTACGCTGTTGCAAAATATACCGATTAACAGCTTTATGCCTAATTCTAGTTTTTTACTAAGCTTTGCTGTTATTGGTGGGTCTAATCCTGGATCACTTAGGGCTCAGGTAATATGGCTTAATCAGCTTGGAGCTCCTATTGGAACAGGCCTTGATTTATTTATAAATGGAGAAATGCTTAATGATCAGTCTAATTTTACAACCTATGTTGACGTAACTAAGGCTGCTCCAGACAATGCAGTTACAGCTCAAATTAAATTTACAAGTACTCCTGGACAAAATTTTTTAAATATAGATAAGGTTATATTTGCAAGGGTCAGATCAAGAAATCTATTGGAAAATCCAAGTTTTGAAAATGGATTAAGTCCATGGACAGGTGAAGGCGTTAATGTAATACAAAGTAATGAATCATATGAGGGAAATAAACTTCTTACAATTAATGCTGATGGAGGTTTTGTATTCCAAGATGTTTCGGTACAATCAGCACGCTGTTATCTTTTAAATTTTGGATATGAAGTTCTGGCAAATGGAAGTGAAGGGAACCTAATTGCACAAGTAGATTGGTTAGATAAAGATGGTAGACAAATTAATCGTGGACTTAGCATTATTATCCTTGAAAAATCCGTTCCTTTTGTAGGTAGATGGGTGACTTATTTAGGAGTTACAGAACCTGCGCCAGAAAATGCAGTTAAGGCAAGAATACAGTTTTCCAAATCTCGAGGAATTGGCGATACTCTTGCTGGAATTGATATAGATAAAGTGGTATTTGCACGACTTGTGTAAAATAGAATATTTTAAAATAGTGTTAAATTATTGAGTTATTTAGACATTGAAACATCTCAGATTATTGAGATGTTTCTTTTTTAATTTATATACTCAACTATTATACCATGCCAAATACTGTAGTATCTAAACATAGCACCTAAGCTATTAGTGCTAATGTAATCAATCATCTTCCTTACTAATAGTATATATTACAACATTAAATGCTTGAAAAATTGAGAAACAATAATGTTAAAAAATTGGGAGGAAGATTTATTATGGCAAGATCTTATGATTATGACCATGAATACAAATCATCAAGGTTAGGAAAATGCATTAGATGTGGAAATTTATTAGAAAATGGAAGCTTTGAAACAGATTTAACTGGCTGGGTAGCAAATAACGTAGCTACATCAGGGGAACTTCCCTTTGAAGGAGTAGCTACAGCTAGGATGGGACAGACAACTCCAAGTATGTTTCAAGATGTTTTATTAGATAAAACTTGTAGAAAGCCTTTACTTTTAAGCTTTGAAATTTATCTAGCTATTTTTATAGGAACTATAGAGGTTGGTAATCTTATAGTAGAAGTACTTTGGTTAGATGGTGAAGAAAATATTATAGGAACTGGACTTAGAACACTTATACCTGAAGAAAGAACTTCAGATATTTTTTTCAATAGATTAACCTTTGTAGAAATAACTGATACGCCACCAGAAAATGCAGTTAAGGCAAGGCTTCAGTTCACTAAGGGAGCAAGAGCAAATAATACCACAAATATAATTGATATAGATAATATAATACTAGCACCAATAGACTCTATTAACTTAGTAAAAAATTCAGGTTTTCAATTAGGACTTGAAAATTGGAACTTTGCCAATGCAGCTGTACGATTCACAAATATTTATGAAGGAACCGCAAGAATAAATTTAGGACCTAATGGTACACTTAGCCAAAATGTACCGATTAATAGATTACCCTATAACTCTAATTTTTTATTGAGCTTTGCTGCTGATGTACCTGATGAAGATGATTTCAAAGGAGGAACTTTTCTTAGAGTTCAGGTAATATGGCTTAACAGATTTGGAAACCCCATTGGCACAGGGCTTGATTTATCAATAGATGGAGATATGATTGATACTGCGTTTAACTATACCACCTATGTAGATGTAACAAGCTTTGCTCCAGATAATGCAGTTGCAGCTCAAATTAAGTTTATAAATACTGATCGAAATCTTAACTTTGATCTTGATAAAATAATATTTGCAAGAGTTAAATCAGGAAACCTTCTTCAAAATCCAAGTTTTGAAAATGCTTCAAGTATAAATCCATGGATAGCTGAAGGAACCACTGTAACACAAGCTACTAATGCATATGAAGGAAGAAGATTTGCTAGAATTTCTAATTTAGGTGGATCTATATATCAAATTGTATCAATAGAAAAGAGTTATTGTTATCTTTTAAATTTTGGATATCAAATCACCGATAATACTACAGCAAATTTACTTGCAGAAGTATACTGGTTAGATAAAGATGGACAAGAAATTGGACTTGGACTTAGCATTATTATTCTTAACAATAGTATTCTGAATCCTATAGGTATTTGGCTAACTTTTTTAGGGGTTACAGAACCTGCTCCAGAAAATGCAGTTAGAGCAAGAATACAATTTTCTAAATCAATAGGAAATACTACAGTGGATATAGATAAAGTAGTGTTTGCAAGACTTGTTTAAAAATTGATAAACAGTTATATAAAAGATTGGGAGGAAGATTTATTATGGCAAGATGCTATGGGGATGACTATGAATCATCGAGAAGAGAAAAATGTCTTAGATGTGGAAATTTGTTAGAAAATCCAAGCTTTGAATTGCGTTTAACTGGATGGGTTACAAATAATGTAGAGGTAACAGGATTAAATGTTTTTGAGGGAGATATTGCAGCACGAATGGTTGCAGGGGCTTCTAGCATGTTTCAAGATGTTTTGTTAGAAAAAACTTGTAGAAAACCGTTACTTGTAAGCTTTGAAATGCTTCCAGCTACTGGAGAAGGAACTATTACAGTTGGCAATCTTATAGTAGAAGTTCTTTGGTTAAATGATGAAGGAGAGATCATAGGTACTGGTCTTAGAACACTGATACCTAGTGAAAGAACTTCTAATAATAGGAATAGATTAACTTTTGTTGAAATAACTGATACACCACCAGAAAACGCAGCAATGGCAAGGCTTCAACTTGCCAAGGGAGCAACAGCAGATAATGCAACAAATATACTTGATATAGATAATATAATACTTGCACCAATAGACTCAAGTAATTTAATAAAAAATTCGGGATTTCAATTGAAACTTGCAAATTGGAGCAGTACTAGAGCTAATGTATTCTTTGGAGATGTCTATGAAGGAACAGCTAGAGTAGCTCTAGAGGATAATGGCACACTTATTCAAAATGTACCAATTGATAGCTTTCCACGTAATTCTAATTTTTTATTGAGTTTTGCCGTAGCTTCAGTTCAAAACTTTGAAGGTGGAACATTTCTTAAGGCTCAAGTAATATGGCTAGATAGAAATGGAACTCCAATTGGCACAGGACTTGATTTATCAATAGATGGAGAAAGCGTTGTTGGTCAAGGCAATTATACAACCTATGTAGATGTAACGACCTCAGCTCCAAGAGGTGCAGTTACTGCTCAAATTAAATTTATAAATACAGATAAAGAGTCCATTTTTGATATTGATAAGGTTATATTTGCAAAGGTTGAATCAGAAAATCTTTTAAGAAATCCAAGCTTTGAAAATAGCGCAAATATAAGTCCATGGAAAGCTGAAGGAGTTACTGTAGTACAGAGTTTTGATTCCTATGAGGGAAATAGACTTGCTAGAATTGCAGCTGTTGGAGGACTTATATCTCAAAGAGTTCCAGTAGAACCAATGGCATGCTATATATTAAACTTTGGATATGAAATTGAGGTGCTTGGATCTCCAGGAAATTTACTTGTAGAAGTATACTGGTTAGATCGCGATGGACAAGAAATTGGAATTGGACTTAGCATTATCATAGGTCCAAATGCAGCTAGAATTCAAGGTCGTTGGCTCACCTATTTAGGAGTTACAGAGCCTGCTCCAAAAAATGCTGTTAGAGCAAGGATACAATTTTCTAAATCTGCTGGGATTACACCGCCACTTACTGCAGTTGATATAGATAAAGTGGTATTTGCAAGGCTTGCATAAAATATAATGAGGAAATTCTGTCTAGGCAGAATTTCTTTTTTGTTTGAAACTTTTTGCATGGTAATAAAGTCTAATAGGTGTAATAATTGTATCAGCTGATACTTTAAAATATATTGGGGGGTGTGAGCTATATTTAGCTTTACAAGAAACAAGATTATTAATGATAATGAATTTGAAAATTTAATAAAAGAAAATAAGGAAAGGCTATATAAAATTGCATATAGCTATGTGGGAAATCCTGAGGATAGCATGGATATTGTCCAGGAAGCAGTTTACAAGGCATATGTCAAAAAAAGTAATTTGAAGCAGCCAGAGTATTTTATGACTTGGATAACAAGGATTTTAATTAATTGTGCTATGGATTTCTTGAAGAAGTCAAAGAAGGTAACAAATTTAGAGGATAATTTTAATGAAGCTGATAAGATGAAAGTTAGTTCAGAAGAAATAATTGATTTGTATTCTGCTTTAAAGGAGTTGGATGAAAGGTCAAAAACTGTAGTAGTTTTAAGGTACTTTGAAGATATGACACTTCAAGATATTTCAAATGCTATTGAGTTACCATTAAGTACAACTAAGACAATACTTTATAGAGCTCTTGGCAAGTTAAAAATAAAATTAGAGGGGAATGATTGATTATGAATAAAAAAATAGATGAGTTAAAAAAGAGTTATGATGATATAGAAATTCCAGAAGAACTTGATAATAAGATTAATGCAGCAATAAAAAGAGCAAAAACAAGAAAGAAGTTTAATGTAACAGGAGGAGCAGTAGCGGCAGCAATCCTTATTTTTACCATATTTATAAATACCAATGCTGCATTTGCAAAGTCTATGAGTTCCGTGCCAGTGCTTGGAAAGTTAGTTCAAGTTCTTCAGTTTAATAAGGGTGTAGGATACGGTGGAAATGTAACAGATGGAGCAGATATATCATCTATAGAGAGTTCAAATAAAAATAATACTTCAAAAATCACAATTAATGTGTCAACCATTATGAATACTATGAATAAGTTTAAGGTGGAATATAAGGACTATCCAAGCACTATGATTTTTACAATGTATGGTTCAAGAAATATGACTGCAGAAAAGGAATTTGAAGAATTAAAAAAGAATCCTTTTGTAAAGGATGTTTATAAAATAGTAACTTTAGATGATTCTACCATAAGATTTGCAGTGGTTTTTAATTTCCCAGTGCAATATGAAATAAAAGAGTACAAAGACCCTGGTAAAATTGAAATAAGTTTAAAAAAGCTAAAGTATGATAAATCAAAATCTATATATTCTGTTAGAACTCCATCTTATGAAATGGGAGAAGGCATTGGGATGGTTGATGAAATGTTTTTGGACGTTGAAGACAGAAGGATACTAAAGGATGAAAGTGGAAAGTTTGCTTTAGAGCTTAAATACTATGACTCTAAAGAAGAAGCTGAAAAAGCTCTTAGTGATTTTAAAAATAAATTTGGAGATATAGTTAAGCTATCTATTGAGGAAAGAAAAGAAGGAAAAATGTTAAAAACTATTCAGGAGTAGATACACAGTTTAGAAAAAGTACGATGTTTTTAATGTTGAACCTACCGTATGAGATTTGCATTTAGGAAAGCGGTTCACTGCACAAAGAAGCTCTAATATTTCTGACTTTAAGCCACCTAAATTTTCTAAACTCGCTGTCGCTCAGACAGTAGAAAATTCTTTACGGTGTTTTAAAGTCAGAAATAAAGAGCTTCT
>NZ_OAOD01000030.1 GCF_900205925.1 Clostridium peptidivorans
TATAACAATTATAGGTATCAGTGGGGACTAAACAAAATGACCCCTGTACAATACAGGGATCATCTCCTTAAAACCGCTTAGTCTTTTTTATTGTGTCCTTGACAAAGGGTACATTTTAATACGAGGGTCAATAGTCTTTTTATATCTTTTTTAGAGGATAATAATATTCCGTTATATAATCATTTGGATCACATTCGTTATTGGGTGACACAAAATATTTGCGTAATGGTGCATAACATATTTCATAACCCATACCTTTAATGTATTTATGCACATAGCTGCTGATATCACTGATCCTACTATAAGTTCCCTTAAATGATACAACAGCGGCTTCACTTGGAGGTAACTCGTAATACTTTAACCCCTTTGCTTCTGCTGGTACTTCACTGACTATCCGTAGAACTTCTGTATCTATTACGTTATTTACTAAATCAACACTATGTGTGATAGCATATGAATATTCATTGATTAAGATCTTTATATTGTTTTCAATACATTTACGTTCAAGTCTTTTCCAAAGCAACCCCTCATCTTCGAATTTACTTAGATTTGCTCGTAGGCTGACAACTTTCCGCGAAGCAAGAGTAGTTACTTTCACAGAAAACACAAAATCACTATACATTCCAAGATCATTAATGATTTGACGCATCCACTGGATTTGCTCTTCAATACGTTTTTTTTCCTTCTGTTTTTCTAAAATCTTATTTTCAATTAATTTGCGTATATCATCATCAGAACAACTGCTTACCATTGTAATTTCTTTTAAAGCAAAACCTAGCTCTTTGAGTATTTGAATACGATTAGCTACAATTATCTGGCTTTCACTGTAATAGCGATAACTATTAATTTCGTCAACATACTCTGGAATGAGTAGACCTATTTTGTCATAATTTCTTAACATATTAATACTAATTCCAGTAAGTGCAGCAAATTCACCTATTTTTAACATTTATATAGTTCTCCTTCTCTATTATAATCAATAGAAATACTTCGTAATTATATTGTATTTCAAAAAGGATAATTACAATTAATATAAGCCATTATTTATAAATAATCTCCTCTACAAATTCCTATTTATCTATTACTTATACACTCTTTATTATAACATATTTTGTAAATCCAATATGCAAATTACATACTAGATTTTTGATTTTAATATAATACTTTCGCTAACAAAAATAGCCCTAGGCAAGCTATATCAATACCTAAGACTAGTTTCCTCATTTACTTATGGTACGGTTCACCTTTCACTATCCTAAATAAAAACACTCTTATCTACATTTTAGGAAAGAGTGTTCATCATTATAATATATATTTTAAAATAGTATTTAATACATTGTTACATCCAAGCTACTACAGTAAGTTTTCTATAATATTACCCTCTCATTCTATTCTTTGAATTAACATTTCTCCTATCAAAATATTCTGATATGCTTTTTCTTCAAGGTCTGCTAATCGTTCATATTTTTTAATTCACGACTTACTATTTTCAGAATAAAATTTTAAAGCTTCTCCAATAAATTTAGATGCACCATTTCCATATTTCTTATCAACTTCTTCTATCCACTTAGGAAATACTAAATAAATTTGTACCATATAGTACCAATGATCATCTCCATTATCCATTTTGAAAATTTCATAATCTTTTTTAGCTGTATTTGTTATTTCTTCAGCAATTTGTTGAACTTCCTTTGAAGAAGGATCTTTACTTAAGTCAGATACAAGCTTTTTATATAGTTCTCTTAATTTAGGGTGCTTATCTTCCAAACAATCTTTTTTAAACTTATCATATTGCTCTTCTAAAGTAAACATAACACTACTATTAAGATTTTTCTTTAAAGCTTTAGCATATTTCTCAATACTTCCATATTGCTTTATAGCCATTTTAGCAATCTCAGCTTCCTTAGATTTAAATTTTTCAATAAGTTCATTATATTTATCTACGCTACCATACATTTTAATTACTTTATCCTTGTGTTCTGTTTTAAATTCCTCCAATACATTAAAATATTCACTCATATCAAATTCTTTAAAATTCATCGTGCTTTCTCCTTTTAAGGTTTTATTTATAAGCTCTATTAAACCATTCAATCTCTTGCGTTTTAACATAAGCAGCTTTTTTTGATTTTTTAGTGCTTGCATTTTATCAAAATATGGACTCAACATTATCTCCTTAACATCTTTTAAAGGTATATCAAGCTCTTTGAAAAATAAAATTTGCTGCAGAGTTTTAAGGGCTTCATCATCATAAAGTCTATATCCTGCCTCTGTAATTTCACTTGGCTTTAATAATCCTATTTCATCATAGTAATGTAGTGCACGCACACTTATTCCTGTCAAATCCGAAACTTGTTTTACTGTTCTCATTGCTACACCTCAAAGTTTGATTTTACAGCTATCAATATTATCTAATACTCAGCCGGCTATGAGTTTTTGTTAACATATTCAAGCTATATTTTTATATTACACTATGCCGTGGTGTTAGGGTCAACACTTTACAAAAGAAGAAGGAGTACCCTTTATAGATACTCCTTCTTCCTTACCATCATCTGATAGAGTTATAATTTATAAAGACTTTTTATATTTCTTATAGTAACCTAAACTTGAAACAATATTAGAAGCACCTAAAATTATAAAACATACTGCAAAATATTTTTTCTCAATTAAATATAGTACTCCCAAAACCAAAAATCCAATGCCCGTAAATGCATTTATTTTCCATAAGATTTTGTTATTTATTGTTTCACCTTTACACTTACCATCTTTTTTTATTTGCTTAATTCTAGAATTATACGCTAGATAAGGTATAAAATTAAAAACAAACATAAAAATATCAATTATTAATAATCCAAGGATAATCAGAAAAATAGGTCTTATAGCAATTATAGAAACAACTAGCAAACCCATTAGTGCTATAGCTATTATTAAAGAATAAAGTGTTCCCTTTCTTGTTTGATTTCTTATACTTGTATATTTATCTATTTCTGATTCACAATCACTATAAATAGGTTTACTCCCAGCCTGTGCCGAAAAAATGTGCATATAATTTTCTATAGAAACAACGCGTTTCCATCCTGATTCTCTAAATATAGAAAAATACTCATTGTCTGCATCTGTTTGATAGTCTAAGCTATATACTATGTCTTGAGGCTTATCTTTTTTAATTTATAGAAAAACCCTCCTATTATGTCTTCTAGTATCCAACCTTGACTTGCATACTTTTTTAGTTTTTCCATATCACTTTCTTCGCTAGTGGCAAATCCACTAATCATTACATACTTATTTTTCATGAATGTCTCCCTTACTCATCTAAAAAATTTTCAGCAAATTTAATCATCTGCTTTTTACGCTTGATTTCTTTCATGAGCATCTCTCGCCCTTTATTTGTTATTTTATATACTTTTTTATTTTCATCTATGTCAAGACTTAACTCCACTAGGTCTGCTGCTAAAAGCTTTTTTAGTGTTGTATAAAGCGATGCAGGACCAATAGTAACTTCATTATTAGTTAACTTTTCAATAGTTTTCATAATTAGGTATCCGTGCTTTTCCTCAATAACACTAGACAAAATATAAAAAGCAGAGTCTGTTAATTCCCCAATATCAATAGAATCTTTTCGTGGCATAAAATTCTCCTTCATATTTTTTATATATCATTAAATGATATATCATTTAATATAATATATCATTTAATGATATACTCGTCAAATGTATATCTATTGCTTTTGTTATTTATATGCTCTTGTTAAATCGTAAAAAACATAACCACCTGAAAGTAGCTATTTAAGCTACCTACACGTGGTCGTGAATATGTATGGTGAACAACCTTACCTAGCTATCATCTTATAATCTAATTTCAGTAAAAACCACATTTACTTATGATACGGTTCGCCATATCACTACTAAGTGAGGTTTTATCATATTATTCTTATATATGTATTATACATAATTATGGTATAATCCTAAGGTACAATTTCATAGTTAAATCATCTTTACCATTTACAGCAGGTATATTCTTAATAGCATTGTACCATCAAAAAAACTTCAACTAATATATAAATCTATATTTTAGAGGTACTTCATCATTTCTTATTTGACGCAAATCATTAAACTTACCTTTTCATATAAAATTTATTGTAAAAAAACTATTTTAAAATATACCATTTCTATCTTTTAATCTAGAAATCTTTGAATTTAACGTATTCTGATTGTTACATTAATTTTTTATACTTATATTTAAAGAAGAGTATTGTTTGAAAATCATTAGTATTTGCTCATTTTCTATTATAGATAATTCTTTTTTAATTCATCAACAATATCAGAACTGCTATATCCCTTTAACGCAAGTAATCTAATCTCTAATATATATTCATCATACGACAACTTATCCTCTATCAAAATACGCTTAGTATTTGAAAATATTTCAAAGAACTCAGCATAAGAAATTGTTAAGGTTGTCACTTTATCAAACATTTTTTCAACAGCTCTAGATACATTTGGTGGGGTAGGTTTTCTGTTATAGCAATATGTATATAATCCATAATACATTTCACAACATGCTACCAAATCCATTTGACAAACACCTTTTATCAGTTCTACTATATTTATTGCTTCCTCATATTCGCCTATCATAACTTGTCTAAAGGCCAAATATCTGATTACTTCACTTTTTTCAATGATTGATAATTGACTATGCTTTGTAGATTTGTGAGATATTTCTTTTATACGTTTATATACCTCTTTATACTCATCTATATCTAGTTTACATGCAGCTTGTGTTAAAATGCTTTCCTGTTTAGCTGCTAAACGTATTGCAGAAATATAAAATATTAATATAATGTATGCAAGATATAAAAGAATAAATATAGTAAAATCTGCTTTTTCCCAATCAATTGAGTATATTGTTAATATGCCTAAAATAAAACTTAATGTTGTTTCCGAAAAACTTTTTGTACTCGTATAAATTCCTACTGAAATAGCAAGAATAAGTACACCCAATAAGTAGGTTTTAGACCAACCTGCAGATAAATAACTTCTTATACCTAAATCAACTAAATATATTATAACCAGGAATAGAACTGGCATCTTTTTGAAAAGCATCTCAGTGACACTTTTTAAAGCGCTAACCGCCTCAAATAAACTTTTGCTTTTTTTCATTCATTATCCTCCTTGTTTTGAAGAAAACTATCCATAAATATCTTAAACACTGCTGGTCCAGTTATCCCATACTTATTTCCAATATTCCATAAATCAGTCTGTAATTTTTCATAGGATAAATCGAATGGAATATCGCCCAGTTTTTTCAACATAATTTTACAATCCATTATTATCATTTTTTTCTGGCTTTTTCTCATAATACCCTCCACAATGAATATCGACTTATTACACAATTATAAGCAATATAATATAAATTCCTACTTATCTTATACTTAAAAGATTGTTCCGCCTTTAATTATAGCATATTTTGTAAATACCTCACTATTTATGATATAGGTTTTTTACTCATAAAAATAGCCTTAGGCATGTTATTTTAATACCTAAGGCTGAAACCGCATTTACTTATGATATGGTTCTCCTTTCACTATCCTAAATTAAAATACCATATTAGATTCCTCCAATATGGTATTTTATATATTTATTAGTTTTATTTAATTCATATGATAATTTTCAGGCAGATATATTTAAAACTTTACAGGTTTCTATTGTAACTCAATTTCAATTTTAAATTCTAATATTTCCTTTGGTTGCAATACTAAAATTTTTTCTTCTTTAGAAGCTATATCAATGCTGTCATAATAACCATTTGTAGGCTCCAATGCGCAATTGTAATCTCCTCTGAAGCCGCCTTCAGTAACCCAAAAGCCAACATAGGGAAGCTTTTCTTTATCAAAATACACATTATAGGTTATATCTTTAGATGGATAATAAGCACCGCATTTTCCTTCCTTAACTGCTCCCTCTACATAATATTTTTCTTCATTATTTGCAGAGCTATCAAGTACTCTATCTAGATGAATGCAATTTCCATTCTTATCTTTTGTAATAGGATAAGAATGAACCTTAGACACTTCACCAAGGTATTTACTTTCATGTACATTTATAACCTTATCAGTTCCCTTTGGAAAGAAAAGCTGCATATCTTTTTCACAGTTTATAAGACAATGCATCGCCCATATACATGGGAATTGAGTTTCTCCGCAGTTTTCTATATTATATTCAGCTATTACCCTATCACCTTGTAAATATATAGTTTTTTTATAGTTATAATCTAAAATAGCACTTTTATATTCTAAAATTATCCTTTCATTTTCTAGTCTATAATCAAATTTTCCACTCCATATTTCACCATGATCTGGATAAGCTACATTTTTCCCATTTATAAGTACATTGCTTTTATCAATTGTAGGAAAAGCATCATCAAATCCTGAGGCATCAAATTCTTCAAAGGATGAATATAATTGTGGAGTTTTATAAACCTGTTCTTTGTTTTGAAATAAAAGTTCAAACTCCTTATCTTTTCTAAGAATCGAAGCTATCTTGCCTCCTAGTTCTGGAATTACTATAACCCTTAAAAGATCATTTTCAATTTTAATAGCATGGCGTTCTTTAAATTTTATCTTTGAAATCATTATTTTCTCCTTTATTCTTAAGAATATATTTCTTCAGTTCCATCACCAATGCCACTAAGGTAAAAGCTTGGCTCATATCCTATTTTATTTTTATAATTTTCTCTTACTATATCAATAAAATTATCTACTTCAGCTTTTTTTACAATAGCTATAGCGCATCCTCCAAAACCTGCACCTGTCATTCTTGCTCCAAGACATCCCTTAGCTTTTAAAGCTTCAGTAACAATGGTGTCAAGTTCTTTGCCTGAAACTTCATATAAGTCCCTAAGGGAATTGTGAGATGCTGCAAGAAGCTCTCCAAATTTCTCTATTTTACCTTCATTAAGATATTTATAAGCTTCCTTTGTCCTTTCATTTTCATAAACTGCATGTTTTGCTCTTTTCCTCACATTGTCTTCTTTAATTAGCTTCTCCATTTCATTAAATTCTTCTACACTTAGTTCACAAAGAGCATTTATTGGTTTTTGCGTTTTGACTATTCTTAAGGCTTCTTCACATTCTGCTCTTCTTTCATTATATTTTGATTCATTTAAAGCTCTTCTCTTATTTGTATCTAAAATTATAAGACAATTATCTTTAAGATCTACATTGCAATAGTTGTACTTTAATGTATTACAGTCTAGAAGTATAGCTTTATTCTTCTTGCCCATGCCTATAGCAAACTGATCCATTATACCGCAATTTACTCCTACAAAAGTGTTTTCCGCCCTTCGACAAATCTTCACAAGTTCAACCCTATCTAATTTCCCTTCATTAAACAAGTTATCAATAATTACTGCCATGAGTACTTCAAGAGATGCAGAAGATGATAATCCAGCGCCGTTTGGAATATTTCCGCTGACAAGTATGTCCATACCAGAAACCTTATACCCTTTTTTCATCATCTCTACAATTACACCTTTGGGATAATTAGCCCAATCATCACTTTCACTGAACTTTATTTCATCAATATCAACTTCTACTTTTAAATCAAAGTTTGTTGAAGCAAAATTTATTTTTCTATCATTTCTTTCACGAACGCAACCATAGGTTCCAAAGTCTAGTGTACAGGGTAGAACATATCCCCCATTATAATCTATATGTTCTCCGATTAAATTCACTCTCCCCGGAGAAGTAAAGCTCCTTATTTCTCCACTGCCATAAAGTTTACTAAATTCCTGTTTTAATTCATTAATCTGCATAGCTTCTCCCCCCCGTTACATATCTTCAAAATTTATCGTATTTATAAATTTTATTAGTCCTTTAAGTCCTTCTTCATCCCTTTTATAAACTCCAGCATCCATAAGAACATTTAGAAATTTATAACCCACCTCATCTTTAATTATTTTGCTACTTTCCTCATTGTTACATCCTGTTCCATATCTATAAATTAACTCTTCTACCCAGGGCAAATGTTTGTATAAGCAATGATTTTTATCCTTTTTCACTTCTTCTGTAAGCTTTACACTTCCTTGGAGAATTTTTTCTATCTCTTTAAGCTCTGTATTAAGTCTTGCAGGAAGTACAGCTAGCCCCATAACTTCAATTAATCCTATATTTTCTTTTTTAATATGGTGAAGTTCTTTATGAGGATGAAATATTCCATCTGGATATTTATCCGTTGCCCTATTATTACGAAGAACTAAATCCATTTCAAACTCACCATCTTTATTTTTTCTTGCAATAGGCGTTATGGTATTATGGTTAATGATCTTGCCATCTTCCTTAGTAAAAGCAACAATATCCAGTTCTTCGTGGCTATATTGACGCCATGAAGTTAAAATCTTTGATGAATACTCGATAATTTTATCTGCATTTTTTGAGCATAATCTTATAACAGACATAGGCCATTTTACAATTCCTATCTTAATTTCTCCATCTTTAATTGGAAAATAATACTCAACAGTAGCTTTCTCCATTGGAAAAGTATGCCTTCCCCCTTGAAAATGTTCATGGCTAAGTATTGAACCGCCAACTATTGGTAAATCAGCATTTGATCCCATAAAATAGTGTGGAAACTGCTCTACAAAGCTAAGTAGTCTATTAAATGTTTTATTGGAAATTTCCATAGGCACATGCTTTTCATAAAAAAGAATACAGTGTTCATTATAGTAAACATAGGGAGAGTATTGTAAATACCACTGTTCATCATTTAAACTGATGGGAATAACCCTATGATTTTGTCTTGCAGGATGATTAATTGTTCCAACATACCCTACGTTTTCGATACATAGTAAGCATTTTGGATAACTGCTTTCAGGCATCATTTTAGCAGCTGCTATTTCCTTAGGATCTTTCTCCGGTTTAGACAAGTTAATTGTTACATCTAAATTTCCATAATCCGTTTCTGTATTCCAGTATAAATTTTGTGATATTCTATCCATTCTTATATAATTAGATGCCTTTGAGAACTCATAATATTCCGCTGTAGCATATTCTGCCCCTCTACTTTTATAAGTATTAAAGAAATTCTTAACCACCTCAGATTGTCTTGGCATAAGAGCTCCCATAATTTTTGCATCAAATAAGTCTCTATATGTTACTGTATTGTCTGGTAATAATCCTTTATCTATAGCATAGGTTAAAATATTTTCTAGAATTTCATGTGATGTTTTTACTTCTTCATCAGGTACATCTGAGGACAAATATTCATCCACATTAAGTAAATCAATTAAGGAATTTCTTGAGGGTATAATGTCCATTTTTTCAATCATTTTATGTTTTAATGCGAATTGTAATAGTCTATCAATTTCTAAATAAATATTTATTTTCTTCATATAACATCCATTCCTTTCTCTATGTTTAATGAAAAAGGCCTCCCATTTTATAATTTGAAATATATGGTATCTTCTATAACTTCATTATCATACTTATCTATTAAAGATAAATAAATTTTATGATTAATATTTTCTTTAATTTTAAAATTTAAATCTAGACCCTTATGCCTATAAATAATAAAAGTGTTAATGATTTAAAAACAATCATTAACACCTACTTCATTAAAACTCTATAAATTTTATTAAATTTTGTGATACTTATGCTGTGGTCTACCAACTTTACCGTATTCCACTGATTTACCCACTTTATTTTCTTTTTCCATATATTCAAGGTACCTTCTAACTGTTACTCTTGCTATGCCTAATTTTTCTGCTAGGTCTTCTGCTGTAAAATCTTCATAATTACTTTTTTCTATTTCATCCCATATGGTTTTATATGTATATTTATTAAGCCCCTTAGCCAAATCATCTTCAATTTGAGAAACATTAGAACTAGATATTAGCTTATCTAAGTCCTTTTGCTCAATTACATCATTTTTTTTAAATTGATAATATCTACTCTTAAATTGAATAAGTGATTCCTTAAATCTTTCAAAGTTAAAAGGCTTTATAAGATAATCTACAACTCCATATCTAAAAGCTTCCTGTATTCTTTCAATGGATTTATCTGCTGTAATTAAAATAATATCTATACCTATCTCTTGCCCCCTTATCCACTTCAAGAAATCACTGCCGTTTTCTTTAGGAAGATATACATCAAGTAATATTAAATCTGGCTTTTTAATAGATATAAATTTTTTTGCATCATCAAGATTAGAAACTGCTTTATACAGGGTAAATCCTTCTATTCTTTTTAAAAACTTAGAATTTATTTCCCTAACCATAGGATCATCTTCAACAATCATTACTTCAATCAAGCTTATTCCTCCTTGTCATTGGTATAGTTATATCCCAAAGAACACCTTCATTTACATCAAAATTTATTGTACCGTTAAACTCATCAATTATTTTCTTTACAATATACATACCATGTCCTCGCTGTCCTTCCTTTGTTGAAAACCCCTGCTCATATATTTTCCCCCTATACTCCAATGGAATTCCACCACCATTATCTTTCACTTTTATACTTAAGAAATGCTTCTTTTCAACTATTTTTATATATATAAATCCAGTACCATCATTTTTAACTTCATCTAGAGAATTTTCTATTAGATTTCCTACAACTGATACAATGTCTTCAGAAATCATATTCTGAGGCAGCTTTGTAAGCTTTGAATTTTCATCTATTTTCAGTTTAACCCTGCACTCCTCAGCTTTATTATACTTTGATAGCAATAGAGCTGATAAGGAAGTGTCTTTTATATTCTCAGTTAAAATATTGCTTATATTACTTCTCACTTTTGCTACATCTGATATAAACTGTAGAGCTTCATTGTACTCTTCCAGCTGTATAAGTCCTGCTATGGTATGAAACTTATTCATAAATTCATGATTTTGAGCTCTTAAGGACCAGGCCATTTTTTTAACACCTGTGAGCTCTTCTGCCATTCTGGTCACCTCTGTTTTATCTCTAAAGCTAGCAATAGCTCCTACAACTTTCCCTCTATTCATTATAGGAATTATATTAGTCATTATTATGGTATTATTTATCCTCAGCTCCTTTTCAAATTGGGCTTTCCCTGTCTCTAATACATTAATCATACGGGTATTTGAAATAAGCTCTTCTATGTTTTGTCCTATAATATTCTCCTTATTAATCTCATTTTCAAAGCGTAATATATTTAAGGCCGAATCATTTATAAGCGTAATTTTACCTCTATGATCAACAGCTACTAGCCCTTCATGAATAGCATAAAGCATTCCCATCTTTTCATTATAAAGCTTTGCTATTTCCTCAGGATCAAGTCCCAACAAAGTGTTCTTTATGTTATTGGCTAATAAAAATGCCCCTATTACACCTGCCATAAGTCCTCCAAGACCAATTAAAATTATATATAAAATGGCTGTATGCTTAGCCGCTTCAATGCTGTGGGTAAGTGTACCTACAGAAACAAAACCTATCTCTCTCTTATTTTCTGCATCATATATTGGAGTAAAAGCTCTCAAGGATTTTCCAAGCGTCCCCGTAGCCTCAGAAATATATGTTTCTCCCTTTTGAATTGCTCTATACTCATCTCCTCCCACAAACCTTTTCCCTATCATCTCAGGGTTTGGATGAGAATATCTAATTCCCTCATTGTCCGCTACAATTATATACTCAACCTGTTGTAAATTCTTAAGCTGCATATTAACATAGGATTCAATCTTACCGCTGGGATCCTTAGCCTCCAGCGCATCTACTATCTCTCTAGAATGTGCTACCATTTCAGCTACATTCATAATATTAGTTTTAGCCTTGCTTTCAATATTTCCAGTCATCCATGAGGCCACAAAAGAAATGATTATAGATATAGAAACAAACACTACTGTGATAATCAATAAGGTAATTTTTGTTTGCAGTTTCATTGCTTTTTTCATATTCATCACCTTAACCTTAATATGTGCAAATTTAAGTTTTATAATCAAAAAACTTTAAAAAACACGGAATCATAGAAGAACATACATATAGAAGGATTAATATAGGAATATATACTTCAATCCTATTATATATCACTTCTTTTATTATTGTCTTCCACTTTTTCCGTGTTTAATTTAACATCTATTTAATAATTGTTTTTTATCATGCAGTAGCTTTATTATTTAATTTTTTTATTTTATTGTTTCTAAGCACTTTAAATGCATAAGAAACAATAAATGGACAAATGATAGCAGATACTACACATGCTGCTGCAACTTGTGCAGTAGCTACTGTTGCTACAACAGCTAATGATGGATCTGCTGCTGCAACAACAGCTGGCGTTGCTACAGCATTTCCTGCAGTTGACCCTGTTGCCAGTCCAATTATAGGCTCTTCTTTAAATAATTTTAGAAGAACATAAGCTCCTATTCCAGTAAAGGCAGCTATTATTCCTAATAATATACCAGGGACTCCAGCTTTTACAATAGTTTCAAGATTCATTCCTGCACCTAATGGGAAGGAGAAGAATGGGATTAATAATAATTTACTGCTTCCAAGGAAAGCTCTCATATCAGAATCAATATTTCCTAAAATCATTCCTATTACTATTGGAATTAATACTGCTATAAGTGCCTTAAAAGGAATTTGAGCAAGTCCTGATGCACCTAATGCAACTAATGTAAAAAACGGACCATCTTTTAAAGATAATAAAGCATAAGCACCTACATCAGTTTCATCACCATATTGTGAAGCAAGGGATGCATATAATCCACCATTACAATTTGTTAATGCTGCAAGGATCGCTAGTGGTGATAAACCTAACACTCCAGCAGGACCAAAAACTTTTCCTACAAATATGCCAATACCAGCACCTACTATAAATTTTCCTGATATTAATATTGCACCTTTTTTTAATGCCTTTGGTGCTAATTTGAAATTGATTTGTGAACCAATTAAAAACATAAAACAAGCCAAAATTGTTGATGATGCTTTTGCATCGAATAATGCCGTTGTAAAGCCGCCAATTTTCAGAAACTGTGGGAAAAATGTATTAACTAATACCCCTAAAAACAATGGAACAATCATCATACCGCCTGGAATTTTATCAATTGTTTTCTTAATTGGAATTTGCATTTTTATCCCTCCATTATTTTAAAATAGTTTTTTATAATCTTGCTGCTCCGCTTTTTCTTGCTGCCTCTCTTATCGCTTCAGCTACATTAGATGCAACATTTTTGTCTAATGCATATGGAATTACATTGTCCTCATTTAAGTCTTCATCTTTTATCATAGAAGCTATAGCGTAAGCTGCTGCAATTTTCATTTCTTCATTAATTTCTCTTGCCCTAACATCCAATGCTCCTCTAAATATTCCTGGGAATGCAAGCACATTATTAACTTGGTTAGGGAAGTCTGATCTTCCTGTTCCAATTACTCTAGCTCCTGCTGCTTTTGCGTCATCTGGCATTATTTCTGGAGTTGGGTTTGCCATTGCAAATAGTATAGAATCCTTATTCATGGATTTCACCATGTCTTGACTTACTATTCCTGGTGCTGAAACTCCTATAAACACATCTGCACCTACTAATGCATCGGCTAAAGTTCCCTTCATATTATCTGGATTGGTTACCTCTGCAAGTTTCTTCTTAGCATCATCTACATTTTCTATTCCTCTGTAAAGAATACCAACCTTATCACATGCAATTAGATTCTTTACTCCTGAAGAAAGTAATAGTTTAGCTATAGCAGTTCCTGCAGCCCCTGCACCATTTACAACAACCTTTATGTCTTCTATTTTTTTATTAACTACTTTTAAAGCATTTATTATCCCTGCAAGAACAACTATTGCAGTTCCATGTTGATCATCGTGGAATACAGGTATATCAAGTTCTTTCTTTAATCTTTCTTCAACTTCAAAGCATCTTGGAGCTCCAATATCCTCTAGATTAATTCCACCAAACCCCGGAGCTATCATCTTTACCGTTTTCACTATCTCATCAACATTCTTTGTATCTAGGCATATTGGAAATGCATCAACATTTGCAAACTCTTTAAATAATATTGCTTTACCTTCCATAACTGGTAACCCAGCCTTAGGCCCTATGTCTCCGAGTCCTAATACTGCTGTTCCATCTGTAACTACTGCAACTAAATTTCCTTTTGAAGTATACTTATAAACGTTTTCTTCGTTCTCATGAATCTTTCTACATGGCTCTGCAACTCCAGGAGTATAAGCTAAACTTAAATCCTCTCTTGTTGTAATTTTCACCTTTGATTTTATTTCCATTTTTCCTCTATTATTTTCATGTAATTTTAAACTTTCCTCAAAATAATTCATTTTCAATCCCGTCCCTTCATTTTTTATATCAAATTTTGTAATCTTTTGTTATGAATAAATATTAACATCATCCGTTAATTATTGAAATATTTTAAACTTTAAAAACATATTATGGTCATAAAAATCTATAAATTTTATTATTAAATTTACTCAAGATTTAAATAGAAAAACCCACGACATTTCTGTCGCAGGTTTCATTCTTAGGTGCATCTGGAGAATCCCCCTACTTGAAGTTATTAGTTTAATTTTACTTAGTGATTATTTAATTCTATAGCTAAGCTAATCTGGACAGAAAATGCATTTTCCGTTTTTGTAATAATAATTTCTCCCTTATGTCTTTCGATAATTTTTTCACATGTTTTCATACCGATTCCTGTACTACTTACTGTTTTCAAATTATTATTTATTTGGTTTTCAATATAAACAAATAATAATTGGTTTTTGATATAGTATTTAACTTTAACTGGCTTGGATTTATCTGCATATTTCATGATATTAGAGAAAATATTATCAAAAACTCTTCGCATCGAAATTAGATTTACTTCTATAATAAAAGGCCTGTTGCAAGAATTAACTTGAAAATCAAACCCCTTATCTTCTAATATAAAAATTTGTTCTTCAAGTAGTTGATCTAAAAGTTCATTTCCATCAAAGGTCTCTAATTCTAAGTCATCATCATTAGTATTAAACACCATAAAGTATTCAAATAATTTATCAGAAAGATGTTTAATTTGATATGCTTTTTCTCTACTATTGTGAATATACTGTCTCAAATTTTCATCTGTCTTATATTTTTTGTATTCTATAATATCTAAATATCCTACTAGTACTGTGAGAGGTGTTCTTAAATCATGTGACATTGCTGTAATCAGTTCGCTATTTGCTAACCTTGCTTTATCTTCACTTTCTAATCTTCCTATAAATGATTTTCTCATCTCATTAATGCCTTGAGCCAAAGAAGAAAGCTCGTCATTCCCATTAATAGTAATTTCGTGAGTTAAATTGCCCCCTTCAAGTATTTTTATTTCACTCTCAAGCATTCCAATATACTTTGTTTTTCTTTTTATGAAAAGTAACATAATTGTTATAAAGCAAACAAAGGAAATTGCACTACCCAAAAAGCTTACAATATAATAATACTTGTACTCAAAAAAGCATTCCATATACATTTTTGCATTCGTATCAGTAAATGCAATATCATAAAGGGCTTTGCTTGGCAAAATTATTGAATTTTCCTCATGTTCTTCATAATCAATGGTTGAATTATTCCTATTAGAATCATAAACTAATTTATTGTCCTTATAAATATAAAGATTTACGTATTTCTCTTTACGAACCCATTTTGTTATTTCATCATGATCATTTATTGTTAAATTGTTATCTAATATATATCCTCTAAAATCGGATATGGCTTGATTTTTTTGGTTGCCCATAAAGGATATTTTATTAAAATGATTATCTAATATATTCTCCCCTATTGTTTGAAATAAAAAGAACATAGCAACAGATATAAGAAATGAAAATATTAAACATAGAATTAATTTAATTTCTAGTTTGGTGCATAAAAAGTTCTTATTCAATCCTGTACCCCTTTCCCCATACTGTTTTTATATATTTAGGGTTCTCTGGGTCCTTTTCCAATTTCCTTCTCAGGTTTCTTATATGTACCATAATTGTATTGTTGCAGGAATAAAAATAAGGTTCTTTCCAAACACTTTCATATAAATTTTGTGCTGAAAATATTTTTTTTCGATGCTTTGCCATGAGCATCAGGATGTTATACTCAATATCTGTCAGTGTAACTTCCTCCTCATCTATTGATACTTCTTTTGAAGCTGTATTTATTGTTAATCCATTTATATTAATAAGATCAGTTGACTCAATTCTATCTTTCCCTTTATATACATAATACCTTCTAAGCAGCGCTTTGACTCTTGAAACCAATTCAGTATATGAAAAGGGCTTTGATAGATAATCATCACTTCCCACAGAAAATCCCATGCATTTATCTGAATCTTGAGTTTTAGCAGTTAAAAACAAAATAGGAGCACTTGTTTTTTCACGAATTTCAACACATGCTTTAAATCCAGACTTTCTAGGCATCATTATATCAAGTATGATTAAATCTATACTTCCATCAACTTTGATTACAGCATCTTCACCATCTACAGCTTCTATTACATTATAGCCCTCACTCTCCAATAAAACACGGACTATTTCTCTTATCTCATCGTTATCATCTGCTATCAAAATATTCTTCATAGTATTCATTGAATCTACCTCCACTTTATTATTAGTATATACTGCAATATAGTTTAAATCTATATTATTTAAATGATTTAAGAATTCTTAAGAACTCTTAAGATTTATCATAGGCAAATCTTAAGATGTTTCTAATAAACTATTAATTAAAGTAACCTAGGAGGAAGGACTAAACAATTATGAATAAATCTAGAAAACTTTTAATTTGCAAAATATTGCTAGCTCTATTAGGTCTTTTGACAATTATATTAGCGTTAAAATATTTACCACTTATGCTTGAATTGACTGTATCACTTGATAAATTTAGGAATTATATAATTTCTCTAGGAAGTTTTGGATCTGTTGTTTTGATTTTTTTTCAAATACTACAAACCATTATTGCTCCAATTCCTGGAGAGGTAATTCAAGTTGCTGGTGGATATATTTACGGTGTAACCTTTGGTGTAATTTATTCAACAGCAGGGCTGCTGCTTGGAGCTATTATAGCTTTCTACTTTACCAGGCTTATAGGTGCCCATTTTATAGAAAAGCTAATGAATCGGAAAAATTGTCAATGGATGATTGATATTATGGACAGTAAAAAATTTTCCATTATTTTATTCATTGTTTTCCTAGTTCCTGGACTACCTAAAGATTTTTTAATATATGTTGCAGGATTAACACCTATAAAGCCATTAAGGTTTTTTGGAATTTTACTCATTAGTAGATTTCCATGGCTTTTAGCATCTGTAAGTATTGGTTCCAATCTTCATTATGGCAATTATATGTCAACAATAATAATATCACTGATAGCCATAGCATCATTTATTCTAGGAATACTTTACAAAGATAAGCTTATAAGTAAGTTTTCATATAGTAAAAATGATAAAGAATCTTATAAAATTGATTAATTTAATTTAGTTAACGAGGAGTGAGTATATGTTAAAAACGTCTATACCAAATTTACTTACATTTACTAATCTATCATTAGGAATTCTTTCAATACTTGAAACTTTTAAGGAAAATTACTTTTTAGCTGCTATATTCATAATTACTGCAGCTTTAATAGATAGATACGATGGTAAAATTGCCAGGTTTCTAGATATATCTAGTGATTTAGGAAAGGAGTTAGATTCCTTAGCTGATCTAATTTCCTTCGGAGTGGCACCAGCTTTTTTAGTATTTATTAAGTATAACTTTCTTGATTCAAATCATGTGGGAGTGCTTGGTGGTTGTTTTCTATTGTCATATATTATGAGTGGTTCTTATAGATTAGCAAAATATAACACAAGTCAATTTGATGGTATTTTTACCGGAGTGCCCATAACAGTTGCAGGTTCTATTATTGCATTATTTTCATTAGCTGCACCTGATAATAGTATTTTTTCTATACTTTTATCAATTGTTTTATTGACACTTCTTGCTTATCTTATGGTCTCAAAATTTAAATTTAAAAAAATATAACCTAATAATGAAAAACCGTGTTGGATTTCTCCAATACGGTTTTATGTATTCGTAGGTTTCATTGGTGGAGGCGAGCTATGGGTTAAGAGGCTTTGGCAAAGCCTCTCTAAACAGTATGGTCATCAAGCATTTCTACTCCATTAAGTTTCCTTAGAAGCTAAAAAATTATCATATGCCTTTTTCGCTTTTTTTGCCCAATATCCATTTAAGATAGCACCAATTGCAAAAAATACAACCGGAATTACTCTCATAAGCATGAATGGAAACTCAAACCAAAAGGCATCCCAAAATTCCGCTCCTTGCCTTTCCCAAAGACCCGGCGTTAAAAAAAACAGATCGGATATATTAAACTTAACACTTGCGAGTGTTATAAATATTACTAAAACCATCCAAGTAAGCCATGCAATATAGTTTCGTTGCAATCTTATATACCTCTCTGCCTTTGATTTATCATCTGAAAATATATCAGATGTAGCATCTTCTGACACTTGTAAAAAGTACTGCTTTCCAGACCCTTGGTGTCCATAAATGTGTTTCCAACCACTGTCTTCAAATATAGAAACATAATCTAAGAAATCTGCTTTTTTATTAATAATACGATAATCCACCTTATAACAACTACTATTTGTAGTAGCTTCTTTAAAATGATATATTCCAAAAGCAGAGCGCTTTACAAACTCAAATCCTTCTTTTGCCATATAATTTAGATATTCTTCTTCCTGCTCAAAATGGGCAAAACGCTTAAATTGTTTCACTTTCATTTCCTCCTAAAAACCAGATTCTTCTGCTATTTTAATAAGATGTCTTAATCTCATTGTCTCAAGCTTTAAAACTTCGTGACCAGTATCTGTAAGCTTGTAGACCTTTCTTCGAGCATCTTCTGACTTTACTGACTCAATTAGCTTTTGTTTTGTTAGGTTATCAAGGGCACCGTACATAGTTCCGGCAGCAATCCTAACCTTTCCATCACTCATTTCCTCCACCTTTTGCATTACACTATATCCATGTCCTGCTTCTTTTAGTGCAAGCATAATGTAAAAAGTAGTCTCTGTTAGCGGTAAAAACTTTGTTAAATTCATTTTTATCCTTCACTCCTTGTATCAATCACAACTATACAGCTTAAATATATAGTTTAACTATATAGTAATACTATATATCGTTCAACTGTATATGTCAATAACAAAATAAAAAAGCTGTAATTTATTTTATTAATAAATACAACTTATCAGTTAAATACTATTTCAATTGGTTCTGATGAAACCTATGATGTAATTCTTTCTATAAATTCTTCAGGAAAATATATTGTTTATAATAGGGATTATCACCATACCAAAAATATAAATAGTTTTATTGGCACAATGGCTACTTTAATTGAATATTAATATAATGTCTACATTAAAAGAAATGAGGTGATGTTTGCAGTGAAAAAACTAAAAAAAATCCCATTGATGTTATTATTAATTGTAATGATTTCATCACTTGGGGGTTGCTCAAAGACAGTATCCGAAAAACCAAAGGAACAAATAAAAAAGGAAGATATCAAAGAAACAGAAGTTACTACAAAACCTACTTCAGGATCCATATCTGATGATTTATATCGCTATGAAATATTGCTAAATGGTGTAGCATATTCTCTTCCCACTTCATTTTCTACCTTTGAAAAAAATGGTTGGGTAGGTAAAGATTTTGGTAGTGATAAATTAGACCCAAACCAATATACCATAAGAACCCTACAAAATGGTGAACAAACTATAATAGTTAAAATGGCAAATTTGGATATAAACGTTTCACCAATACCCAAATGTTATGTTGCAGGAGTTACCGTAGAACCGGATAGTAAAAATCAAGGACCAACTGTCTCTATTGCAAAAGGAATTACTATAGCTTCTACCTATGATGAAGTTATTGCAGCTTATGGAAAGCCTTCTAATGAATATAAGGGAGGTACTATAAATAAACTAACCTACAAATCCGGTTCATACTCAAGTTATGATATTTCACTTGATACTAAAACTAATAAAGTATATTCTATTGAGGTACAAAATATAATACCCCCTACAAAAACACAAACTAAACCTGTTAGTACAGAACTTCCTACAGTGGTTAAAAACTATAAGGCACCTTCAAGTATAGGCAAAGATTTATTCTCCTTTCAAGTAAAATATGGTGGTAATTACTATAAACTACCGGCACCTATTACTGAGTTTGAAAAAAACGGTTGGGTACTTCAATCAAATCCTGATGAAGTAATCCCCGCTAAGTCTGGTGTCGTAGGTGTTGAATTAAGAAAAAGCAATCAAGTTCTAAGAACTCAGATTGAAAATTATAGCGACAAAGCAGAACCCTTAAAACACTCTTTCGTTACTTATATTGAATACTACAACAACGGTGCACAAATCCCTTTAGAATTACCTAAAGGAATATCAGAAAAATCCAGCATAGATGAAGTTATTGCAGCTTATGGTCAACCTACTAAAATAGATGAAAGTGCATCCTTCAAGTATTATATATATGGAAAAGTATTTAGCGAAGTTGTCTTTGTAACTAATAAAGGAAAAATTGAAAAAATCGAAGTAAATTACTCGCCAAAGAACCTAGATTAAAAATCATAACCACCGGCTAAGCCGGTGGTTTACTAATAAAAAAATTGCATCTTAATAAATTTCTTTAAAACTATCAATAAGCTTTTTTATATCTTTTTTATCATCAATCCATTCTTCAGAATATCCGCATTCACAGCATAGATATCTTGTTACCTTTACAGCACTTAAAACAGTAATTCCAGTCATGATATTATTTCCAGAGCCATATGCTCCTGCATTACCTGGAATTCTTAAAATAGATTTTGAATCGCATTTCGGACATATTCCTGTATTTTTCATATGAACCTCCCATAGTACAAATAATCTTTTAGCACCGATTCTATTACAATTATATACCAATTTATCTATTAATTATATATAACTCCTTAATACCGTATTATTGAATTTTTAAAGAACGTCCTTTTAGTATTTAAAATTTATATATTTTGTTATATCCTTTAGTCAATTAATAATAAATGATGCTAGTACACTGTATGAACGTAAAATAGAAAAAGGGCAAAATTAAATGCCCTTTTCATATAACAGCTATTTTTAATTTTTACTTCACATCAGCTAGCTGGTCTAACTCTCTATGTTAAGTACCACAAAAAGTTCGGTAAGGACGCTCTGATTTCTCAGGCAGTGTGGCGTACTCAGCCTGTTTAGCAGAGTGAGCGTAGGGACATGAAAGAACATCTAAAAGCCTCTCCATTATGCTGTAATCTCCATGTTTCACCGCAGCTTCCAGTGCCTCTTCTACCCTATGGTTGCGAGGAATGACTGCAGGATTACTCTTTTGCATCAGCTGCTGAGCAGAGGCCTTTGGTTCCTGCTGCCTGCCTAGTCTTGCCTGCCAAAGCTCATACCACTGAGTAAATTCTGTGGTGCCAAACAGCACTGTATCCTCTAACTTTTCAAATGTTAATCCACGGAAAGTATTGGTATAGTCCGCACCGTACTTATGCATCATTCTTAAGAGCTCTTCAATAAGGGACTCATCCTGAGGTTCTTCGTTAAAGATTCCAAGCTTTGCTCTCATTCCCGCCAGCCAATTACTATGATACAACTCATCAAAATCTGAAATTGCATCCTGTGCTAGTTTAACAGCCTGGTCCTCATTGTCATGCAGCAGCGGCAATAGTGTTTCAGCAAATCTCGCTAGATTCCACAAGGCAATATGCGGCTGATTTCCATAGGCATAACGACCATGTCTGTCAATGGAACTGAATACCGTAGCTGGATCATAGGTATCCATGAAAGCGCAAGGGCCAAAATCAATGGTTTCTCCACTAATAGTCATATTGTCGGTGTTCATCACCCCATGAATAAAGCCAACAAGCTGCCACTTGGCAATCAATATAGCCTGACGCTTTACCACTTCCTGAAGCAGAGAAAGATAGCGGCTCTCACTAGCATCAACCTCTGGGAAATGTCTTTTCAATGCATAATCAGCCAAGGCCCCAAGCTCCTGAGTAGTTGTGAAATTTGAAGCATACTGGAAGGTGCCCACGCGCAGATGACTGGCAGCTATACGGGTAAGAATTGCACCAGGCTGCTCAGTTTCACGCATTATTGATTGCCCAGTTGTCACCACCGCTAAGCTGCGGGTGGTAGGAATATCAAGGGCATACATTGCTTCGCTGATGATGTATTCACGCAGCATAGGTCCAAGGGCAGCCCTGCCATCACCTCCACGAGAGTATAGGGTTTTACCTGAACCCTTAAGCTGAATATCAAACCGATTGCCCTTAGGAGTTATCTGCTCACCAAGCAGCACAGCTCGGCCGTCTCCAAGCATAGTAAAATGTCCAAATTGATGACCTGCATAAGCCTCTGCAATAGGTAAAGCACCTTCAGGAATCTGGTTACCAGCAAACACGGCTGCCCCATCATTACTTTCTAGTTCCTTAAGATTCAGCCCTAGAGATGCTGCCAACGGATGATTGAGAACGATCAACTTCGGTGATGGTACAGGGGTTGGCCTTTGCCTGGTAAAAAATGATTCCGGCAGACGAGCATAACTGTTGTCTAAGTTCCATCCTGTTTCTATTATTACTTTTTTCTCTGTCATGGTATCTCCTTTTCTTCTTCTATCTTTTTGTATCCTAGCTTTTTCTTTTACATAAAACAAAACTCATAGCTATTCTATGATATTTTTAGTATCCGCTTCTGAGAGTTTATTATACCCTTGGCTCCCGCTAATTCTTTACCCTGCGGCAGCATTTACTTTTAATAATACTTGCTGCCATAGATAAATTTTAATGAAAAATACCCTGTAAATTTATTCGTCAAATTATACATAGAAAAACCCTACAAGGCAGACTTTTTTTAGTTGTCTACTCGCTACTGGATAAATATTCATTAAGTGGATTTGATTTCTATATGAAAATTATGTATAATTTATGTATAAGAAGGGAGGAGATTTTTTGAAGAATTTGAAGAATTTCAAAGTAAAAAAATTACTGATATGTTTATTTGTTAGTTTATGTATTATTCAGTATCCGCTTAATTGCTTTGCTAAAGCACCTACAACTAATTTAACTAGTGGGACAAGCGAATCTAATGATATTGATACTGGTATAGCAAACTTAAACTATAATAGAAACGAGGTTTTAGCAGTAAGTGGCGATAACGTAGAAAGTTTTGTTCCAAAAGAAGGCTTAAATTCAAAAGATAAATTTATAGTGGTGGAACGTAATAAAAAATCACTTACAACTTCACCAGTGGATATTTCAATTATTGATTCTATGACTGATCGCACATATCCAGGAGCATTACAACTTGCAAACCGTGATTTTGCGGAAAATCAACCTAATATATTAACGTGCAAGAGAAAACCTTTAAATATTAGTATAGATTTACCAGGTATGAGAAAAGAAAATACAGTAACTGTTCAAAACCCAACGTATGGTAATGTATCTGGAGCAGTAGATGAATTAGTATCTACTTGGAATGACAAGTATTCAAAAACACATACTTTACCTGCAAGAACACAGTATTCAGAATCTATGGTTTATAGTAAATCTCAAATAGCAAGTGCTCTTAATGTTAACGCTAAAGTTCTTGACAATTCACTTGGAATTGACTTTAATGCTGTAGCAAATGGAGAGAAAAAAGTTATGGTTGCTGCATATAAGCAAATATTTTATACCGTAAGTGCAGAATTACCTAACAATCCATCAGATCTTTTTGATGATAGCGTTACTTTTGAAGAATTAACTCGTAAAGGTGTAAGTAATTCAGCACCACCTGTTATGGTGTCAAATGTAGCTTATGGAAGAACAATTTATGTAAAATTAGAGACAACCTCTAAGAGCAAAGATGTAAAAGCTGCCTTTGAAGCATTAATTAAGAATAACAATGTAAAATCTAATGCACAATACAAAGATATTCTTGATGAAAGTTCATTTACCGCAGTAGTATTAGGCGGAGATTCAAAAGAACATAACAAAATTATCACAAAAGATTTTGATGAAATACGAAATGTAATTAAAGATAATGCAGAGTTTAGTCCTAAAAATCCAGCATACCCAATTTCATATACAAGTGTTTTCTTAAAAGATAATTCAGTTGCTGCTGTCCATAATAAAACAGATTATGTTGAGACTACATCAACAGAATATTCTAAAGGTAAAATACTTCTTGATCATTATGGTGCATATGTTGCCCAATTTGAAGTATCCTGGGATGAATTTTCATATGATGAGAATGGAAAAGAAATACTATCTCATAAAACATGGTCAGGAAACTATCAAGACAAAACGGCTCATTACTCTACAGTAATACCACTTCCAGCTAATTCAAAAAATATAAGAATTATGGCAAGAGAATGTACAGGCCTTGCATGGGAATGGTGGAGAACAATTATTGACGAACATAATGTTCCATTATCAAACGAAATAAAAGTTTCAATTGGAGGAACTACATTATATCCAAAAGCTAATATTAGCTATTAGTCAAGAGAGACCCCCTTTTGGTTTCAGTATTTAACATATCACAAAAGGGTGTCTCTCTTTATATTTATTATAATGCTTTTCTTCATATCTACATATTCAGCTATAACTTCATCACAATCAACATAAGTTTTATCCTTTATTTCTTTAAAATCTTCTTCCTTCCCTAAGACTACTACATATCCTCAATTATCTTTATACTTATTTCTATCAGCTCCGTATTCCATGTCTAGCATTTGCAATATTTCTTCAATAGTTTCTTGTACCTCCTGTGGCAGGAATATTACTTTTCTTGTTCTTTTAAGTAACTAACTTCTTTCATCGCTATTATATCCTTTATATAAAATGAAAAATACTCCTACTATATTTTTAGTTTTCATTATAACTCTAAAAGTTTTGATTACTGCTATTTACATGAAAGCAAAAGGTGCTATATAATCATATGATGCATGATTTGTAAGTGAGCATAAAGTTGGACGTGAAACTCAATACACTCTTCAACCAGAGCCACTGCTGAAACTGATAAGTAAATCTTATAATACTTAAGTAAATTCATTAATAGTAAAATATATTAATTACAAGGAGAGAAGTCAAATGAAAAGAATTATTCCTGAAATATTTGTTGAAAACTGCAAGGAGGCACTAGAATATTACAAAGAAGTGTTTGGCGGAGAAATAAAAAATGTTCAATTAGCAGATGGAAAGCCAATGTTTAAAGGTTTTGAAGGCAAAATTATACATTCAGAATTACATGTTAATGCTGATTGCATAATGTATCTGTTAGATATATTGACTGATAGCCACAAAAGACCAAATGGTAGCTTATTACTTGAATTAGAAAGCGAAGAAGAAATAAACAGATTATACTCAGCACTTAGTAAGAATGGTTCAGTAAAATTTGAATTACAAAAAACTTTTTGGGGTGCTTACCATGCAGTAGTAACTGATTATTACGGTAATACATGGGGCCTAAATTATTCTGCAAGATAGATAACTTGGACTTACTTTATCACAGTAAGTCCTATTTTATTAAGTCTATTTCAATGATATTGACGATATTAGTATTATACTAAACCCCAAGTCCTTCAATGCTTTCACACAAAAAAAACTCCGTTATTTATGGTATAGTTCACCGTATCACTCTCAAATAAGTTTTTTCCATTTTACTCTTGTGTATATATTCTACATAATTATGGTATAATTCTAAAGTGCAAATATAAAATTTCCGTAGTGGGTGGCTACGGGGGTTTTGAACGTTTTATCCTCCTGGGTTATTGTGAATTACTTCACTATAGCTAGGGGGTGGTATTGGATATGTTTGATACTTTTATAAAGTGTATATCAGTCATTTATGTAATTAGATTAATTCTAAAACATAATCTTTTTATACATCATTTAAAAATTAAGATTAAATTTCTTGGTCTTGATATAGAAGTTAAAAGCAAAGAAAAAAGTGCTCCATCCTCGCAAGATTAGCACTTCTTTCTAGAAAATTTACTTAATTAAATTCATCCAATAGCCCTAAAACAAAATAAATGTTCTAAGACTTAGCTTAGTGTTGACGCACTAAGCTTTTCTTATTTATATTATATCAAATTTTTATAAAAAATAAACATATATATTCTTATTCTATAAATTCCAATTTATATTTCACTTAAAATATTAAAACTTATATCCTTTATACGCCTTTTATCGTAACATTTTTTTGTAAATATTGTATATCTAAATCTTTTACCATATTACTTATGATACGGTATCTTCATGTATAAAAACAGATGTACCAACGTAATATAAATGGCTACAGCTATAAACCGCATTTACTTGTGGTACGCTTCTCCGTTACACCCCCAACGGAGGTCGTTTTACATAAAATTATTTCAACTTATATTCTAAAGTGGTTTTACATAAATATTCTTAGATAATGCTCTAAGTTTATTCATATCTAATATATATATTTTTTTATCATCATATTTTATAATTGATTTTGATTCCATTTCTTTAAAAGTTCTATTTAGATGTCTGTATGTTGTCCCTAAAAATTGAGCAATTTCTAAATATGATGAATTTAAAATTATATAATTTTCGTCTGTATGTTGTTCAACTAAATAACTAGCTAATCTATTGATAAGTGGATATACAAAATTATATGAGCTATTATTAATCGTTCCATAAAGTTTTTCACTCAAAGAATCTACCAAATGGTGTAAAAGTTTTATATTATCAAAATATTTTTCTCTAAGTATAGCTGCAGGTATTGCTATCAAATAAGTATCTTCTACTGCATCAATATTGCAAAGGATAGGAATATCTTTTAAAAGTTCTAAATCTCCTATAGTATTAAAATCTTTATAAAACTTTAAAGTCATTGATTTTCCATTTTCAAAAGGATAATAAATTTTAATTTTACCATCTACAAGTAAGTAATAATATTCAAGATTTTCCCCTGATTCTAATATATACTCTTCTTTTTCATAGAAATGAAGTTGTGCATATTTTAATATTTCACAATCAAACCTCTGTTCTATATTATGTTTTTTAATATACTGCTTTATAAGCCTAACATCTGAAATTCTTCTCATAAAACCTCCTAACATGACTAATGTCATGTTCTAATTGTTATAAATATATTATTTTATTTATAACGACTTGTAAAGGGGTGAACGAATTTGAATAAGTATAGAAATTTAGCTGTTTTAAACGGTATTCTTCTTGCTATAATGATATTTTTAAATGGCGCTCTATCAGAAAGGATAGGTTTATATATTAGTACATTAATTTACCACGTCTTAGGACTTCTATTAATTTTACTAGTATCAATAGTAAGAAAAAATAAACTTCCTAAAATCAGTAAAATACCTGTTATCCTTTTTCTACCAGGTATACTAAGTGTTTTAGTCATATTCTTAAATAATCTATCTTCATACAAGATAGGGATAACACTTACCGCAGGTATGGGGCTATTTGGACAACTTGTAATATCTGCATTAATAGACCATTTTGGATTATTTGGTGTTCAAGTTAACAAAATGAGAACAAAAAAAATACTAAGCTTTTCACTAATCATAACAGGTTTAATTTTTATGATTTTATTATAAGGAGGTGCATATAATGTATATATTTTTTTCATTTTTGACAGGAGTATTAATTGTTACAAGTATGATATTAAATGGAGAATTATCTAAGCGTATAGGTATTATAAATAGTGTAGTTATAAACTATTTAACTGCTACATTAGCTTCTATTATTTTTTATTCTATTACGTTAAATTTTATATCAAATACTACTACTATAGCTAATACTTCTTTAGTTTATTTTCTAGGTGGAGTTATAGGTGTTTTAACTACTTATATATTCAATGTAATAGTTCATAAAATACCAACAGTATATACAGTTATACTTCGCTTTATAGGTCAAATGCTTACAAGTTCAATTATAGACTATTTATACTTCAATATTTTTTCTATAGGAAAAGTAGTAGGATGTGTGCTATTTTTAATAGGTATTATACTTAATGCAAAATCTGATGAAAACTATAAACAAAAACAACTTAAATTACTTAATAATTAAATTATTTATATAAAATTTGGAGGATATATTATGAAATATGAAGTTATATTATTTGATGCAGATGAAACATTATATGATTTTAAAAAATCTGAAAGAGAAGCATTTAAAAATACAATGCTTAAGTTTAACATAAAATATGATGAAAGTTATCATTTAAAAATTTATCAAGAAATAAATACAGTTCTATGGAAAGAGTTTGAACAAGGACTTATTACACAAGAAAATTTAAAAGTAGAAAGATTTAAAAGATTATCAGATAGATTAGAGGTAAATTTTGATGAAACTAACTTTGCAAAATTATATATGGAGTATTTAGCCGATGCCTCATTTTTATATGATAATAGTATAGAGCTTATAGAAACTCTAAACAGGTCTTACAGACTTGCTATAGTAACTAATGGTCTTACCTTAGTTCAAGATAAAAGAATCAGAAAATCTATTATAGCAAAATTTTTTGAGACTATAGTAATATCTGAAGAAATATTAATATCGAAACCAAATCCTGAGATTTTTGAACATGCTTTAAAAAATATAAATTTCTTTGATAAAAACAAGGTTTTGATAGTAGGAGATAGTTTAAGTTCTGATATACAAGGTGGGATAAACTTTGGTATAGATACCTGTTGGTATAACCCTAACAAAATTATAAATGAAACTTCAATAAAACCTACCTATGAGATTTCTAATTTTGATGAGCTTAAGTCTTTGCTACTTAATTCATAAAAATATTTATAAATAATAGCAAAAAGATATAGAATTAAATCTAATTCTATATCTTTTTAAATATTTGATAAACCGCGCTCCCTTACTTGTGATACGGTTCTCCTTACCGTAAATAAAAAAGCCTAGATTTCCCCATATACAATATAATTAATATTATTTCAACTTCAAGTTTTAATTATTCAATTAGATTATTATACCTTCAAAATGATCCATTTCATGTTGAATTATTTGTGCTATAAATCCAGTAAACACTTGCTTTTGCTTCTTAAAATTTCTATCAAGATACTCCACCTCTATCATTTCATATCTCTTTGTTTTTCTAAATCCAATTAAAGATAAACAACTCTCTTCTGTTTCATAAAGCTTTTCTTTCTTTAATATAACTGGATTTATCATAGGCACAATAAGGTTGCCTGCAGTAAATACCAATATACGCTTTTTTACTCCAATCATATTACCAGCCAATCCAACACAATTCTCTAAGTTTGCTCTGACGTGATATACTAAAGTTGTAACACTAATGCCGAATAATCTATTATAATAAGATTTAAGAAAGTGGTGTTACAAATGGCAAATAAAAAATATGATAAAGTATTTAAACAAAAGATAG
>NZ_OAOD01000033.1 GCF_900205925.1 Clostridium peptidivorans
CGGTGGGAGAGTAGGTCGTTGCCAGATAAATTTATTCCGTGGTAGCTCAATGGCAGAGCATTCGGCTGTTAACCGAAGGGTTGGAGGTTCGAGCCCTCTCCACGGAGCCATTTTTATTTAAAGTTAAATATTTGATTGATAATAGTAGTCTAAAGTTACATTATATTTTGTAATTTTAGGCTTTTTTTATTATCTTAAATGTTAAATATTATAATAATATAATTAATACTAATATATTTAAACCTTCCTGCATAATAATATCAAGTATGGAAAAAAATATAATATCAAATAATTTTGAAAATTATATTTTTTCTAAAGGATTTTTTATTCTTTAATAGAATATATAAAACAAAGACAAAAAGTATGTTAGGGGGCATCGCTTATGAAAGAGTATAAAACAAAAAACTTGAGAAACTTAGGTATTATAGGGCACAGTGGTTCAGGTAAGACAACTCTTGCAGATGCAATATTATACCGTACCAAATCTGTAGATAGATTTGGGAAAGTAGATGAGGAAAGCAGCATATTTGACTATGATACTGAAGAAAGAAAAAAGAAAATATCAATTTCTACTGCAGTAGCTAACTGCGAGTGGGATGATATAAAAATTAATTTAGTAGATATGCCAGGATACTTTGACTTTGTAGGAGAAATGATAGAAGGTTTAAGAGCTATAGATGTAGCGCTTATAGTGCTTTCAGGATCATCAGGAGTTCAAGTAGGAACAGAAAAAGCATGGGAATATGTAAACGATCATAATCTTTCTAGGGCCTTTTATATAAATAAATTAGATAGAGAAAACAGTAATTTTGAGAAATGCTTAGCAGAATTAAAAGATAGATTTGGCATATCAGTGGTTCCAATTCAATATCCAATAGGAGAAGAAAGTGGATTTCAAGGAGTTGTAAATGTTATTTCCAATAGAGCTATGATATATAACCCTAAAAAAGATGATATAGAAGAGGCAGATGTGCCAGTTGAATTACACGATAAAGTTAAAGAATGTAAAAACATGATAATGGAAGCAGTTGCAGAAACAAATGAGGAGCTTCTAGACAAGTACTTCAGTGAAGGTGAACTAAGTGAAGAAGAGATATTTAAAGGATTAATAAGTGGATGTGCTAGTGGAGAAATAGCTCCTGTTATGTGTGGATCTGCTCTAACTGGAAGAGGTGTAAAAACATTAATTGATGATATAATACAGTGTTTTCCATGCCCAGAAGATATATCAGCTATAAAAGCTAAAAATATAAAGAATAATAAAGATATAGAAGTGAAAATTTCTGAAGAGGGACCATTTTCAGCTTTTATTTTTAAAACTATTGCAGATCCATTCATAGGAAAGTTATCAATGTTTAGAGTTATTACTGGTAAAGCAAGCCCAGATATTATGGTATGCAATAGCAATAAAGATAAGCAGGAAAAGTTAGGTACATTGTATTTTATGAAAGGAAAGCAGCAAGTCAACACTGACAGTGTAATAGCAGGAGATATAGGAGCTGTTGCAAAACTTCAGTATACTAACACAGGAGATACTTTATGCGATAGTAACTATCCTATAATTTTTGAAGAGATAAAGTTCCCTCAGCCTTCAATGTCTATGTCTGTAATTCCTAAATCTAAAAATGACGAAGATAAAATCTCTAGTGGCTTGAATAGATTATTAGAAGAAGATCCTACATTTAATATTTCAAGAGATTTAGAGTGTGCAGAAACAATAATTTCAGGTACAGGAGAAACTCACTTAGAAGTTATAGCAAATAAATTAAAAAATAAGTTTGGCGTTGAGGTAACCATTGAGACACCTAAAGTTGCTTACAGAGAAACTATAAGAAAAATCTCTGATGTGCAAGGAAAGCATAAAAAGCAATCTGGTGGGCATGGACAGTATGGAGATGTAAAAGTAAAATTTGAGCCAAGATTTGATGGAGATGAATTAGAATTTGTAGATCAAGTAGTAGGTGGAGTAGTACCAAGACAGTATATACCAGCCGTAGAAAAGGGACTTAGAGAATGTATACAGCATGGTGTACTAGCTGGATATCCTATGATAAGACTTAAAGCTACGTTGCATGATGGCTCTTATCACCCAGTAGATTCATCAGAAATGGCATTTAAAATGGCAGCATCTTTAGCATATAAGAAGGGTATTCAAGATGCAGATCCAGTATTGTTAGAACCTGTAATGCATGTGGAAATATTAATACCTGATGAATATATGGGAGATATAATAGGAGATATAAATAAAAAGAGAGGTAGAGTTCTTGGTATGGAACAATCAGGTAAAAGTCAGAAGGTTATAGCAGAAGTTCCACAAGCTGAGATGTTTAAATACGCAACTGATTTAAGATCATTAACTCAAGCAAAAGGAAGCTTTACCATGAGGTTTGAAAGATATGATGAAGTTCCTCATTTAGAAGCTCTTAAAATAATTGAGGAGAGAAAAAAGGAAAAAGAAACTTTATAAAATATAAAGTGAAATCCGGTATATATTATATACCGGATTTTTATTAATAATTTTCACAAAATACTTCGAAATGATCTTTTGGGTGATTACATGAAGGACATACGTTAGGAGCCTCCATACCTTCATGTATATATCCACAGTTATTACATTTCCATAGAACAACCTCATCTTTTTTAAACACTGTATCATTTTCTATATTATCAAATAATTTTTTAAATCTTGCTTCATGTCTTTCTTCAACTTTACTGATGTTCATAAAGCTTGAAGCGATTTCATTAAAGCCTTCTTCTTCTGCAATTCTAGCGAATTCAGGATATGCTTTAGAGTGTTCTTCATGTTCACCAGCAACAGCATAACTTAGGTTTTCTTTTGTGCTACCAAGCCCTACAGGATAATCCGCAGTAATAGTCACAGCGTCACCTTTTAAATCTTTGTTTAAATGTTTGAAGAATACTTTTGCATGTTCTTTTTCATTTTCAGCAGTTTCCATAAATATATTAGAAATTTGAACATATCCTTCCTTTTTAGCTGCAGAGGCATAGTAGGTATATCTAGTTCTAGCTTGTGATTCGCCAGCGAAAGCTTTTAATAAATTCTCGGCAGTTTTAGTTCCTTTTAATGATTTTTCCATATAATACCCTCCTTAGATTTTGATATAATAAATAAGCGTTAGGAAAATTATAACATTAATTTGGACAACAATAAATGAATTTCAGTAAATTATATAAGAATTCAGCTGCTATTAGAATATAAGGGTATATTTTCAATTTCCTTTACAAAAGCTAATTAGGAGGAAAAGAAGAAGGGAGCTATTTTATGTCAGATTTTAGACTAGATATAAGAGATAGAATAATATTAGAGGACTATAGTGTGTTATATGATTATATGGATATTCCAGCAGAAAATGATAGACTTACTATAAATATAAAAAATAATGAAAGTGAAGATATAGATTTATTATGTAAGATTCTAATGGATAAAGGATTTGATATAATAAGCGAAAGTAAAGATGATAATTGGAATTGTAATATAATAGCCAATAGAAGAAATAAATTACATTAAAATTATGATATAATAAATAGTAAATCATCAAATTTGGGGGAAGGGTTATGGATAAGAAATTTGTAATAGGGATAGATTTAGGGGGAACTAAAATAAATACAGCTATAGTAGATTTTCAAGGAAATATTATTGAACAGATTAATATTCCTACGCTAGCTAGCGAAGGAGAAAATGTAGTTTTAAATAGAGTTATTCAAACCATAGATGAGGTATTAAATAAATCTGAAGTTAAAATTAAAAATATTAGAGCAATAGGTATAGGAGCACCAGGTCCATTAAATTCAAAGGAAGGAACAATAATTACTACACCCAACTTGCCCTTTAAAAATTTTAATATTATAAATCCAATAAAAGAAATATACAATGTAAATACTTACTTAGATAATGACGCAAATGTAGCAGCTATAGGAGAACATACATTTGGAGCAGCAAAGGGTTCTAATAATATGATATACGTTACAGTAAGTACAGGTATAGGAGGAGGAGCTATATTAAATGGCGGTATATATAGAGGAAATACCTGTAATGCTTTAGAAGTAGGACATATGACAATAGATCCTAAAGGACCATTATGTAATTGTGGAAATTACGGGTGTGCTGAAGTCTTGGCTTCTGGCACAGCCATAGCAAGGCAAGGAAGACAAGCTATAGAAAAAAAAGCAATAACTAGTCTAACTAAGTATTCTAATATTACAGCATATGAAGTGTTTAAGGAAGCAAAAAATGGTGATAAAGTATGCAATGAAATAGTTAATAAAAGTTTAAATTATTTAGGAATTTGTATAGCAAATTTAGTTAGTATCTTTGATCCAGAAGTTGTAATAATAGGGGGAGGAGTATCAAAGGCCGGTGAAATAGTTTTTAATGTTGTAAAAGATGTAGTGAAAATAAGATGCTTTCAGATTCTTTCAGATTCTTGTAGAATACTTTCTGCAGAATTAAATGCTAATTCAGGGGTAATAGGAGCAGCATCACTTGCTTTAAGAGAGGAGAATATATTATGACAACTACTATATATATAACTAGGCATGGACAAACTGAATGGAATGTAGAAAAAAGAATGCAAGGATGGAGCGATTCTCCACTTACAGAATTAGGAATCCAACAGGCCAAGTGGCTTGAGGAAAGATTAAAGGACACTAAATTAGATGTCATATATTCTAGTCCTATTAATAGAGCTTTAAGCACGGCTAATATAGTGAATAGTAAAAGGGATATACCTCTTTACACGGATTTAAGGCTTAGAGAAATTAATATGGGAATATGGGGGGGGTTAACTCAAGATGAAATAGAAAAACTTTATAGTAAAGAATTATATAATTTCTGGAATGCGCCTAAATCGTACAAGCCATATAGTGGAGAAAGTTTTTACCAGGTAAGACAAAGGACAAAAGAACTGATAAAAGAGATTATAAGTGAAAATATTGGAAAGGATATATTAATAGTAACACATACGATTACGTTAAAAGCTATAATGAGTTTTTTTCAAAATACATTAATAGAAGATTTTTGGAGTCCTCCATTTATTCATCCTACAAGTTTAACTGTAGTGAGAGCAGAAAATGAAAAATTTGAAGTATTATTAAATGCAGATAGTTCACATTTAAGAAATTTGAAAGAAGTAAAAACTATATAGTAAACGTAAGGGGTGAAAATATATAACTATGACGGAAAGATTATATTATACGGATCCATATATTAAAGAGTGGAATGCTAACATAAAAGAAGTATTTCAAGAAGAGGATAAATTTTATGTAATTTTAGATAAAACAGCATTTTTCCCAGGGGGAGGAGGCCAACCTGGGGATAGAGGATTTATAGATGACTTAGAAGTAAAGAATATATTCGAAAGAGAAAAAGAAATAATACATGTTTTAGAAAAAAATCCTGATGAAAAAGAAGTAAAATGTAAGCTGAATTTTTCAAAAAGACTTTATTATATGCAACAGCATGCAGGAGAGCACTTGTTATCAGCGGTATTATACGATAGTTATGGTACTCAAAACGATGGATTTCATATGGGAGATGAATATGTAACTATTGATAATTCAATCAAAAATTTAACAGATGATATGATAAACGAAGTAGAAAATAAGGTGAATTATTATATATATAAGGATATACCTATAGTAGATTATTTTGTAGATTATCCAAAGGTTTGCGACTTAAATTTAAGAAAAGCATGTACTGTAGAAGAAGATATTAGGATAGTTGAAATACAAGGAATAGATCGTATAGCTTGTTGTGGAACCCATGTAAGAACCACAGGACAAATAGGATTAATAAAAATAATTAAGACTGAAAAATATAAAGGTATGACTAGAATATATTTTAAATGTGGACAAAAAGCTCTTGAGGATTATCAAGGAAAACATAAAATTGTAGCAACTTTAAATAAAAATTATTCGTCTACTGATAAAGAAATTTTAGATAAAGTAATTAATGAAAGTTTACAGGTAAAGATGCTATCTAAAGAAGTAAAAGAACTTAAAGAAAAGCTAATGGAATTTTGTGCTCAAGATATAGTTAAGGAAGTAAATAAATTAATATTGTTTAGGATTTTTAAAGAAGAAACCTTTGAAGAAATTCAAATTATTAATAGATTTATTATAGAGAAAAGTCATAGTATAAATATATTAGTTTCAGAAAAAGATAGGAAAGTAATATTATCTCATGATGGAAAATTTCAGTTAAATTGTGGGAAATTTTTCAAAGAAAATATCAGTAAGTTTCAAGGAAAAGGTGGCGGAGGAGATAGACAGTGTCAAGGTGCTTTTCTTAAAGAAGAGGATTTAAATAATTTTAGTGAATTTTTAAGATATGAAGCTAATAAATATGTTAAATTTTAATTTGTTTTATGGAGTAGTGTATATAAAAGATCTAAAATTATGAGTAAATAATAGTGTTTAAGAGAAAATGTTAATTAATTTACTATAAAAAGCATAAAAATCTATAATTCTATTTATTTGAATATTGCATTTAAGTAAATAAAATTATAATATTTAATTAAAGTCAAAGAAAGTCAAAGTCAGGGGGACGGATATGGCAAGGCTGTCTGATATTATTGAAGAGTTTATAAAACAATTATTGCAGGATAACGATGAAAGCGAATTACAAATTCAACGTAATGAATTAGCTAATTATTTTAGATGTGCCCCTTCTCAAATAAATTATGTGCTTACTACCAGGTTTACAACGGATAGAGGATACTATGTAGAAAGTAAAAGAGGAGGAGGAGGCTGCATAATAATTAAGCATATGGATTTCAACCATAATAATAAACTTATGCAGGCTATAAATTTGCAAATAGGAGACAGTATTACTTTTGATAAATCCGTAAAAATCATAAATTATTTACAAGAAAATGATTTAGTTTCTGAGAGAGAGGCTTATATGATAAAAATGGCGATTAACGACAGAACCTTAAATTTATTACAAGAAAATAAGAATACATTTAGAGCAGAATTATTAAAAAGTATGCTTTCTGCTTTATCAGTTTAGTAAGTAATGATTTTAAATATAAATAAAGTTTTATTTTAGGAGGCAATAGTTATGATGTGTGAAGTATGTAAAAGCAATGAAGCTTATGTACACATAACTAAAATAGTTAATGGAGTAAAACAGGAGCTAAATTTATGTGAAGCGTGTGCTAAGCAGTTTCAGGGTATGGCTTATCCAGATAATATAAATGTAAATTCGCCTTTTAGTTTTCAGCAATTAATAGGATTAATAATAGAAGGAGTTAATAAATCATCTACTTTAGATAAAAGTTCTAATATAAAATGTGAAAAATGTGGAACCACATATAAGGATTTTAAAGAAAATGGTTTTTTAGGATGCGGTGAGTGTTATAAAGATTTTAAAAATGCGATAATTCCTGTAATAAAAAGAGTACAAGGAAGCTTAGATCATAAAGGCAAAATTCCTTGTAAACAGGGTAAAGAAATAATAAATAAAAAAAGGATACTTGAATTAAAGGAAGAACTTAAGAAAACCATCGAATCTGAGGAATATGAAAAGGCAGCGGAAATTAGAGATTTAATAAGAGATATGGAAAAGGAAGGGTAGGGATTAGGATGCAAAATTGGATACATTCATCCTATAATGAAGATGGCATAATTTTAAGTAGTAGAATAAGACTAGCGAGAAACTTAAGTGATAAATCCTTTCCACATAAATTATCTGAGGAGCAGGGCCGAGAAATTGTAGGGAAAATTGAAGAAGTATTTTATAATAATGTTAATAAAGATGATTTCATTACTAGGTACCTATGGGAAACTAATTCCGTAGATGATGGTGTTTATTTAGAAAAGCATTTTATAAGTGATAGATTGATTTCAAATAAAAATAAGAGCGCTTTCATAATAAATAAGGAAGAAACCATAAGTATTATGATAAATGAGGAAGATCATTTAAGAATACAATGTATTACATCTGGCTATAATCTAGATGAAGCATATAAGGTTGCAAATGAATTAGATGATAAATTAGAGGAAAAATTACAGTATGCCTATGATGAGGAATTAGGATATTTAACAGCATGTCCAACTAATATAGGCACAGCACTAAGAGCTTCAGTTATGATACATTTACCAGCGCTTACCATGAATAATGAAGTTTCTAAGATATTTAATGCATTAAATCAAGTTGGAATCACAGTTAGAGGATTATATGGGGAAGGATCTAAAGCTGAAGGTAATCTATATCAAATTTCTAATCAAGTAACTTTAGGATTAACAGAAGAAGAAATAATAAATAATTTAAAGGTAGTTGTAAACCAATTAATAAGCGAAGAAAAGCGTGCTAGAGAACTATTTTTAAATAACTACTTAAGTCAACTAGAAGATAAAATATACAGGTCCTTAGGTATTTTGAAATTTTCAAGAATTCTAAACGGAGATGAGTGCTTAAAATTACTTTCCTATGTAAGACTTGGATTAGAAGTGGGCATAATTAAGGATATAAATAAAAGTACATTAAATGAATTACTTTTAGATTCACAACGGGCTATGCTTGATAAAGCGGCTTCAAAGGAATTAAGTTATTCTGAAAGAGATATACTTAGGGCAAAAATCGTAAGAGATAAGTTAAAATAATTTTAAATGGTGGTGAATTATTATGATGTTTGGAAGATTTACTGAAAGAGCTCAGAAGGTACTTATGTATGCTCAAGAAGAGGCAAAAAACTTACAGCATGGATATGTAGGGACGGAACATATATTATTGGGTATTTTAAGAGAAGATAGTATGTCACAAAATTTATTAAATAATATGAATGTGACTTTAAATGATGTAAAGGAACTTATTGAAGAGTATGAGGGAAAAGGAGATATAGATATATATAGAAATGAGATTCCTCTTACACCTCGTACTAAAAGACTATTGGAACTAAGTTTATTAGAAGCTAGAAACTTAAATCATAACTTTATATGCCCTGAGCATATTTTATTAGCACTAATTAAGGAATCTGAGGGTGTTGCATTTACAATACTAAATAATTTAGGAGTAGATTTTGAGAAGTTAAGGAAAGAACTTTTGGAAAGCTTATCTGGAGAGCAATCATCTACTGCAGGTAATTCAGCTAAAAGAGCTAACGAGGATACTCCAGCATTAAATCAGTTTGGTAGAGATCTTACTGAAATGGCTAGAGAGGGGAAATTAGATCCTGTTATAGGGAGAGATAAGGAAACTCAAAGAGTTCTTGAGATACTTTGTAGAAGAACTAAAAATAATCCTTGCTTAATAGGAGACCCAGGAGTAGGTAAGACAGCTATAGCAGAGGGATTATCTCAGAAGATAGTTTCAGGAAATATTCCTGAAATTTTAAAGGATAAAAGAGTTATTACGTTAGATTTATCGGCAATGATAGCAGGAGCAAAATACAGGGGTGAATTTGAAGATAGATTAAAAAAGATAATGGAGGAAATAAGAAGAGTAGGAAATGTAATATTATTTATTGATGAGATACACACCATAGTAGGAGCAGGTGCAGCGGAAGGTGCAATTGATGCATCAAATATATTAAAACCTGCTTTAGCTAGAGGAGAAATACAATGTATAGGGGCAACTACTATAGACGAATATAGGAAGTATATAGAAAAGGATGCTGCATTAGAAAGAAGATTTCAACCTATTATAGTAGGAGAGCCATCTAAAGAAGAAGCAATACTTATATTAAAGGGATTAAGAGATAAATATGAAGCTCATCATAGAGTAAAAATAACAGATGATGCAATACTTGCAGCAGTTAACTTATCAGATAGATATATAACTGATAGATTTTTACCGGATAAAGCTATTGACCTTATAGATGAAGCTGCATCAAAGGTTAGAATTGAAAATATGGTAGCACCTCCAGATGTAAAAAAGATGGAGGAAGAGCTTGAAACCATAACCCAAGAAAAAGAAGATGCTATAAGGGTACAGGATTTTGAAAAGGCAGCTCAGTTAAGGGATAAGGAAAAAGAAATTAAAGAAAAACTTGATAATGTAAAAACAGATTGGAAGACACAAAAACAGGCATCTACGTTAACAGTAGGAGAGGATCAAATAGCAGCTGTAGTTGCAAAATGGACCAATATACCTGCTGAAAAACTAACAGAAAAAGAATCTGAAAAATTATTAAAGCTAGAAGAAATATTACACAATAGGGTAATTGGACAAAGCGAAGCAGTTAAATCTGTAGCAAGAGCAGTAAGAAGGGCTAGGGTAGGACTAAAGGATCCGAAAAGACCTATAGGTTCATTTATATTTTTAGGACCTACTGGAGTAGGAAAAACAGAACTTTCTAAGGCACTAGCTGAGGCTATTTTTGGAGATGAAAATAGCATGATAAGAATTGATATGTCTGAATACATGGAAAAACATACTGTATCTAGACTAGTAGGTTCTCCTCCAGGGTATGTAGGATATGATGAGGGGGGGCAGTTAACTGAAAAGGTTAGAAGAAATCCTTACTCTGTGGTTTTATTTGATGAAATAGAAAAGGCACATCCTGAGGTATTCAATATATTATTACAGATATTAGAAGATGGAAGATTAACTGATGGAAAAGGCAAAACTGTAGATTTTAAAAATACACTTATAATTATGACTTCTAATGTGGGTGCATCCACTATTAAGAAGCAAAAATCATTAGGATTTTCTGTTGTTACTAATGAAAGTGAAGATCAATATGAAAAGATGAAGGAAAATATCATGGAGGAATTAAGACGATCCTTCAGACCAGAATTTTTAAATAGAATAGATGATATAATTGTATTTCATCAATTAGAACAAGAAGATTTACAAAAAATAGTAGGCCTGATGCTTAGGACTGTAGGTGAGAGATTAAGGGAACAAGGTATAAATATAAAATTTGACAGAGAAGCAGAGTTACTTCTAGCTAAGGAAGGATTTAATCAAGTATATGGCGCAAGACCTCTTAGAAGAGCAATAACTAAAACTGTAGAAGATAAACTTTCAGAAGAAATATTAAGAGGAAATATTAAAAAGAATGAAGATATACTTGTTACAGTAAAAGATGATAAACTAGATTTTATAAAACAATAATAGTAATAAATAAGGAAGTTTTATGAATAATAAAACTTCCTTGTTTATTATTGACAAGACTTTATGATAATATTATATAATAGTAATTTGTACAGAATATTGGGAGTTGATTAGATGCCAAAAATTAAAGCGGTGTTTGTATGTCAAAAATGTGGATATGAATCTCTTAAATGGTTAGGGAAATGTCCTGATTGCAATAGTTGGAATAGTATGATTGAAGAAATTAAGACTTCGGTAACTAAGACAGCTTCAATTGGACTTACAAGTGAAAAGAAAACTCACCCACAAAGTATATTAGATATTAGATCTATTCAGTATGAAAGAATGGATACTGGAATAAATGAGCTTAATCGTGTATTAGGGGGAGGAATAGTTAAAGGTTCTCTCACACTAATATCTGGAGATCCTGGTATAGGAAAATCTACCTTGCTTTTGCAGGCGGCAAATGAGATATCTAATAGGTATGGAAAGGTTTTATATATATCTGGGGAGGAATCTGAAGAACAAATTAAAATGAGGGGAGAGAGACTTGCTACATTATCAAAAGAATTATATGTGGTGTCTGAAACAAATGTGGAAACAATAAAGAACCATATAGAAAATATATCGCCTATTTTTGTAATTATAGATTCTATTCAAACTTTATTTAATCCACAAATTACTTCAGCGCCTGGAACGGTATCTCAAGTAAAGGAAAGTTCAAACGAAATAATGCGTATAGGGAAAACTAAAAATATTCCATTTTTCATAGTAGCTCATGTAACTAAGCAAGGAGCGTTAGCGGGACCTAAGGTATTAGAACATATGGTAGATACTGTATTAAGCTTTGAGGGGGAAAGGACTCAAGAATTTAGGATACTTAGAACAATGAAAAATAGATTTGGTACTACTAGTGAAATAGGAGTTTTTGAAATGAAGGAAGAGGGATTAGTAGAAATCTCAAATCCATCTGAAGCATTTTTAGAAGACATTCAGTTCCAAAAAGAAGGTTCAGTAGTGATAGGTATAATGGAAGGAACCAGGCCTATTTTGGTAGAAGTTCAAGCGCTAGTAAGTGAAACAAAAGCATATATGCCTAGGAGAACTGCAGTAGGAGTAGATAATGCAAGGCTTAATCTTATTTTGGCAGTTTTAGAAAAAAAGTTAAAGATTCCATTTTATACATCTGATGTATATGTAAATGTTGTTGGAGGATTAAATGTTGAGGGTACATTTGGTGACTTAGGTATTGCACTGGCACTGATTTCAAGCGCGAGAAATAATCCTATCAACTTAGAAAAACTTGTAATTGTTGGGGAAATTGGATTAACTGGTGAGGTAAGGCCTGTTTCATTTTCAGAAAGAATAATAAATGAAGCTGTTAAAATGGGATTCACCAATTTTATAGTTCCATTACGTAACAAAGGTAAGTTAAATGTCCAAGGAATTAACGTAATAGGAGTTTCCACGTTAAAAGAAGTAATAAGTAAAGTATTTTAAAACATAGGGTGTGAGTAAAGTGAGATTTGAAAAAGACAAGGAACTTATGAGTATTTTAAAAATAATGGCTCCAGGCACTTTTCTAAGGGAAGGGTTAGAAAATATTTTAAGAGCAAAAACAGGTGGGCTAATAGTACTAGGAGATAGCGAACAAATTTTAGGATTAGTAGATGGCGGATTTACCATTAGCTCAGAATATAGCCCTTCCTATGTATATGAATTAGCAAAAATGGACGGAGCAATAGTTATAAGCACTGATTTAAAAAGGATCATTAAGGCAAATGCTCAATTAATGCCAGATTCTAATATACCAACATTTGAAACAGGAACTAGACATAGAACAGCAGATAGAATGGCTAAGCAAACAGGAAGTATTGTAATAGCTATTTCTCAAAGAAGAAATATAATTACTGTTTATAAAGGTAGTATAAAATATGTTCTTAGAGACAGTAGTGTAATCTTAGGAAGAGCTAACCAAGCACTGCAAACTTTAGAGAAGTATGTATCTGTATTGGATAGAGTAGTAAATAATTTAAATACCCTGGAATTTCAAGATCTAGTAACATTATTTGATGTGATGACAGCTATACAAAGAATGGAAATGGTAATGAGAATAGTGATTGAAATAGAAAGATATATTTGTGAGTTAGGGAATGAAGGTAGACTAATTTCCATGCAACTTAACGAGTTAATTAAGTCTGTAGAACAAGATGAAATATTCCTTATAAGAGACTATTGTGAAAGTTATATGGATTATACGGAAGTGTATAAGCAAGTTCAAAATATGTCATCTGAAGATTTACTTAATTTAGATATTATATCAAAGTTCTTAGGATATGTAGGAGTCCCTTTAGTAGATACACTTATATCTCCAAGGGGATATAGAATGCTTAACAAAATTCCTAGAATACCAGCTAATGTAATAGAAAATTTAGTAAAAAACTTTCAAGAACTTAAAGCAGTAATGGAAGCTTCCTATGATCAATTAGATAAAGTAGAAGGAATAGGAGAGGCTAGAGCGAAGGCTATAAAAAATGGACTTAGGAGATTAAGAGAACAGATTATGATAGATAGACAAATACCTTATAGATAGTTAAGAAAAAAGTAAGTAAATATCCCTTACTTAGGATACTTACTTACTTTTCTATCTTAATGAATATTTACCTAAGGTATCTATTTTATTATATTCTTTTAATAAAATGTCATATAAATTTAAGTCCAAGACATTGCATAATGAAGTTAAGTAAAATAGGTTATTTCCTATTTCACGTTCAATTATATCCCTGCAATTATCGCATAAGGAACCTTCTAAATGAGTTTTTAAAAGATGGCTCATATCTTCGATATCAGTAGCATCATTTGGTAGTTCCTGCTTTTTTCCATAAATTTCTATGCAGCCACAATTAGTAACAGACTTTGCCACAGCTCTGTTAATTCTACATTCAGATTCCTGCAACTTTGTAAGTACATCTAATATACTTTTATGTCTTAATAGGGACTCATCAACTACATTTTGAAAACTGTCATAAATTAAATCTTTCATTTTAGTCAACTCCTAACAAATAAGATTAACAAGCGTAACTAAACATATAATTTTAAATAAGAAAATTTATAGTTTATCTCCATAAATTATTTATATATATATGATAAAGTAAAATTAATAAACTTAATAGGGGGTGAAAATAAATAAAAAATGGTAAATAAATCATTAAATTATACGGTAATTATTGAAAATTACTAATTATTAAGATATATTAGAAATGACTGAATTTAATTTGCAAATTATGTTAATAATTATTTTAGGAGGTGAAGAAATGTTAAAAAAGATATTAAGAGGATTATTCACAATTATTGGCCTTTTGTTTGGATACTTCATTGGTGAGGCGTTATTAAAATCTAATTTACTTGTTCAACTTAATCATTTTCAAAATAGTCCAATTAAAACGGTATTATTCTTATTATTATCAACTTTATCATTCGGATTCATATTATTTTTAATTTCTCCATGGATAACTTTTATAATTATAAAAATCATGGATTATGTAGAAAAGAGTATTCAAAGACTTCCGGCAAATGAAGTTATTTCTGGAACGTTGGGAGCTATTTTAGGGCTTGCTATATCTTCATTGTTTGTAAATCTATTAGCTCGTATACCAGTGCTTGGTGTACCTTTAGCAGTTGTAGTAGCTGTTATAATGGGTGCTTTGGGAGCTAATATTGCTCTTAGAAAAAGAGATGATATAATGAATTTATTTTCAGGATTTAAAAAAGCTGGTTCTGGAAGTAAGGATAAAAAAGGTAAGGGGAATAAAGCTGACCCTAAGATTTTAGATACTTCAGTTATAATTGATGGCAGAATATTTGATTTATGTCAAACAGGATTTATAGAGGGGACTCTTGTAATACCTAATTTTGTTTTAGAGGAATTAAGACATATTGCAGATTCTTCAGATGGATTAAAGAGAAATAGAGGTAGAAGAGGTCTTGATGTCCTAAATAAAATTCAAAAGGAATTAAATATTGATGTGCAAATTTATGAAAAGGACTTTCCTGATATAGCAGAAGTTGATAGTAAACTTTTAAAGCTTGCACAAGTTTTAAGTGGAAAGGTAATAACTAATGACTATAATTTAAATAAAGTAGCCGAATTTCAAGGAGTACCTGTATTAAATATTAATGAACTGGCAAATGCCATAAAACCAGTGGTGCTTCCAGGTGAAGAGATGAGAATTCAAATAGTTAAGGATGGTAAAGAATCCAACCAAGGAGTAGCTTACTTAGATGATGGAACAATGATTGTAGTCGAGGGTGGAAAAAAGCACATTGGAGAAATTGTGGATGTTACAGTAACCTCTGTACTTCAAACTGCAGCAGGTAGAATGATATTTGCAAAACAAAAGGAGAACTGTGAATAAAGAGTTATGAAAGAGGGCTAAATATGTGTAAAGCTTGTGCAGTAATAGTAGCAGGTGGAAAAGGCAAAAGAATAAATGCTGGTATAAACAAGCAATTTATAGAGATAAATGGGAAACCTATAATTTATTATACGTTAAAAGCTTTTCAAAGGCATGAAGATATAAAAAGTATAGTGCTAGTAGCAGCTCCAGAAGAAGTTGAGTATTGTAAAACAGAAATAGTGCAAAAATATGAGTTTAAAAAAGTTACTTATATTGTGCCAGGGGGAGCTGAAAGAAGAGACTCTGTATTTAATGGGTTAAAGGCTGTAGAAAGTTCGGAAATTGTACTAATACATGATGGAGCCAGACCGTTTGTAAACAGTGATGTTATAACACAGGGAATAAAATTTGCAAGCTTATATGGAGCTAGTTCTTGTAGTGTTTCCCCAAAGGATACTATAAAAGTAAGAGATGAAAATGGATTCTCTAAGGAAACATTAAATAGAAATAGCTTAGCATGTTTGCAAACGCCTCAATGTTTTAAATATGATATAATTTATAAATGTCATGAGAAGATTCAGGGGCTTCAAAATGATTTTACTGATGATACTTCAGTAGTAGAATATTTTGGGCATCATGTATACCTATACTCAGGAGATTATAGAAATATTAAAATAACAACTCCAGAAGATTTACTAGTAGCGAAAAGTCTATTAGAAGAAGATTAAAGAAATAAGCAAGGTCTTGACAGAAATTTGTCTTTTACTATAGTATAGATATAGTGAAATTAATATTATGCTATGATGAAGAATAGTAAAAACAAACTACAGAGAGAAGATCCTAGGCTGAAAGGTTTTCACTGTTTTGAACCTGCTTCGGAGCTGTAGTATAAAACTACCGGTGATAACCGTTATCAAAAGTGAGTAAAAAAATTAGGTGGTACCGCGTATGTTCGCCCTAAAAGGGGCGGGCATATTTTTTGTATCTAAATAATGAATTTAACATATATTTAATTGCATAGGAGGAGTTTATATGAGATTATCTAACATGCTTATTAGTACTTTAAGGGAAGTTCCAGCAGAAGCTGAAATAGTAAGTCATCAGCTTATGTTAAGAGCTGGAATGATGAGAAAAATGGCTTCAGGGATTTATAATTTTATGCCTTTAGGATTAAGAGTTATTAAGAAAATAGAAGATATAATTAGAGAAGAAATGGATAAAGCAGGCGCACAGGAATTTTTAGCATCAGCGATTCTTCCTTCAGAACTTTGGAAGGAATCAGGAAGATGGGAAGTCTTTGGGCCTGAAATGTTTAAGTTAAAGGATAGAAATGAAAGAGAATTTTGCTTAGGACCAACTCATGAGGAAGTATTCACAGATATAGCAAGAAACGAAATAAAATCTTATAAACAGCTACCTTTAAATCTTTATCAAATACAAACAAAGTATAGAGATGAGAGAAGACCAAGATTCGGTGTTATGAGATCTAGAGAATTTATAATGAAAGACGCATATAGTTTTGATAAGGATTATGAGAGTCTAGATAAATCTTATAATACTATGTATGGAACGTACTATAATATATTTAAAAGATGTGGATTAAGCTGCCAATCTGTAGAAGCTGATTCAGGAGCTATGGGTGGTTCTGGTTCCGCTGAGTTTATGGTTAAGTCAGAAATAGGTGAAGATGAGATAGCATTTTGCACAGCTTGTGAGTATGCTGCAAATGTAGAAAAGGCTCCATCTACGGCAGCAGTTTCAGAAGCTGAAGATTTAAAACCAATTACGAAGGAAGCTACACCAAATATAAAAACAATTGATCAGCTAGTTCAGTTCTTTAAAACTACTCCTGAAAAGTTTGCCAAGACACTTATTTATAAAGTAGATGATAAGGTAGTAGCAGTAATGGTAAGAGGAGATAGAGAAGTAAATGAAGTTAAAGTGATAAACATCTTAGGAGGGGCAGTTTCTTTCGAAATGGCAGATGAAAAAGTTGTTAGAGAAGCTACGTCTGCTGAAATAGGATTTGCAGGACCTTTAGGAATAAAAGTAGATACTTTACTAGTTGATGAAGAAGTTAGCAAAATGTATAATTTTATTATAGGTGCTAATGATACAGGATATCATTATATAAATGCTAATTATGGAAGGGATTTTGAAGGAAGAGTAGGAGATTTTAGAAGAGTTGTAGAAGGTGACAAGTGCCCAAAATGCGGTAAAAGCTTAACGGTTGCAAGAGGAGTAGAAGTAGGACACATTTTTAAACTAGGTACAAAATATTCAGAGACAATGGGTGCACAGTTCCAAGATGAAAATGGTGAAAATAAGCCTCTTGTAATGGGATGCTATGGTATAGGTATAAATAGAACTATGGCAACGGTTATAGAGCAAAATCATGATGAAAATGGAATAGTTTGGCCATTATCTATAGCTCCTTATCAGGTGATAGTAATTCCAGCAGTAATGAAGGATGAAGATCAGGTTAAAACTGCAGAAGAAATTTATGATAAGCTTAAGTCTATGGGAGTAGAAGCTATTTTAGACGATAGAAACGAAAGAGCTGGAGTAAAGTTTAAGGATGCAGATTTAATTGGTATCCCTATGAGAATTACTGTAGGTAAAAAGATACAAGAAGGTAAAATAGAATTTAAATTAAGAGAATCAAGTGATATAGAAGTCTTAGAATTAGAGGACATTTACAATAAGGTAAAAGCAGAGTTTGAAAAGAAGGGTATAAGAGTATAACCCTAGTAGTTTAGTAATATAGAACGTTTTATTAATAGGCTCATATAGATATAATTGAAAAAGTTTTATGGAGGAGGCAATGGGTATGAAAGTATTTAATACATTAACGAGAAAAAAAGAAGAATTTATTCCGTTACAACCAGGGATTGTGAATATGTATGTATGTGGTCCAACTGTATACAACTTTTTTCATATAGGTAATGGAAGAACCTTTATAGTATTTGATACAGTAAGAAGATATTTTGAATATAGAGGATATAAAGTTAACTTTGTGCAAAACTTTACAGATATAGACGATAAGATGATAAAAAGAGCAAACGAAGAAAATATTACTGTAAAAGAATTAGGGGATAGATTTATAGAGGAGTATTACAAGGATGCAGATGCGTTAAATATTGAAAGAGCTACTGTAAATCCACGTGCTACAGAATTTATTGATGAAATAATTAATTTTGTAAAAGATTTAATTGACAAGGGATACGCTTATGAGATAAATGGAGATGTTTATTTTAATACTAAAAGTTTTAAGGAATATGGAAAGTTATCTGGTCAAAATTTAGATGATCTTCAAGCAGGGGCAAGAATTAATGTAGACGAGAGAAAAAATGACCCAATGGATTTTGCTATTTGGAAAAAACAAAAACCTAATGAGCCTGCTTGGGAAAGTCCATGGGGAATGGGAAGGCCGGGATGGCATATAGAATGCTCTTGTATGGCTCATAAGTTATTAGGAGAAACCATAGATATTCATGCAGGTGGTCATGACCTTATATTCCCGCATCATGAAAATGAAATAGCACAAAGCGAATGTAGAACAGGAAAGACCTTTGCAAAATACTGGATGCATTCAGCATTTTTAAATGTTAATAACGAGAAAATGTCTAAATCACTTAATAATTTCTTTACTGCAAGAGAAATATTAGATAAATATGAACCAGATGTGGCTAGATTATTCATGTTATCTGGGCATTATAGAACTCAACTTAACTTTTCAGAAGAATCCTTAGAAGCCTCTAAAGCTGCGATAGAAAGATTGTATAATGCTATATCAAATTTAGAAAGTCTTTTAGAAGAAGTAAAGGTTGAAGTTATAAGTGACGGTGAAAGGGATTACTTAAAACATTTGAGTGAATATAAAGACAAATATATAGAAAAAATGGATGATGACTTTAATACTGCAGATGGTATATCTGTTATATTTGATATGATAAGAGATATAAATACAAATGTAACTACAGATTCATCTAAGGAGCTAGTAAATTATTGCTTAAGTCTTATAAGAGAGCTCGGAAATCCTTTAGGAATACTTCAAAAAACTACAAAGTTAACTTTGGAAAAGGAAATAGAAGAGTTAATAGAAAAAAGACAAAATGCAAGAAAGCAAAAAAACTGGGCTCTATCAGATGAAATAAGAGATAGTTTAAAAGCAAGAGGAATAACTCTTGAAGATACTCCTCAAGGAGTCAGATGGAAGAAAGTAGATTAAAATCTTAAGAAGTAAGGAAGAATAATAATGGAAATGTCTTTTCTAGAAAATAGATTTACTCCTGCAGAAGCTAAATATTTGAATCCTCTTGTATTAGCTTTTGTGGGGGATGCTATTTATGAAGTATTTGTAAGGGCATATTTAGTAGATAATCATAGAGATATGCATGTACATAAGCTTCATAAAAAGGCTGTAGAATTTGTAAAAGCTCAGGCCCAAAGTGAGTTTGTTAAAAATATAATTGATGAATTGACTGAAGAGGAATTTGCTATTTTTAAAAGAGGAAGAAACACTAAATCAGCTACAGTTCCTAAAAATGCTGATATTCAAGATTATAGGATGGCTACTGGGTTTGAAAGTCTTATTGGATACTTATATTTAACTGAAGAAAGAGATAGATTAAAGTATATATTAAACAGAGTACTTGATATTTACAAACAAAGTAATAGTCAGGATAGGTAAGTTTAGGGGGAAGGGAAATTGTTGAAAGTAAAATTATTAGAGCATACACCAAATCCAGAAAGAGTTGTAGCTAAAGCTGCGAAATTATGCTATAGCTCTGTTGGTGTAGATGAGATGGAGACAAATTTAGATAAAGATAAAATAGAAAAGTTTTTAAATATGCTTATGTCTTATGGGCATGAATCACCAATAGAACATGTTTCATTTACTTTTGCAGCAGAAGGAATATCGAGAAGTTTATCGCATCAATTAGTTAGACATAGAATAGCATCATATTCACAGCAAAGCCAAAGATATGTAAAGCTTGACCAATTCGAATATATAGTTCCACCTGAAATAGCTAAAGATGAAAAGGCTAAAATGTTATTTCAAAAATCTATGGAAGATAGCCAAAAGGCCTATAATGAAATAGTTAAACTTTTAGAAGAAAGATATCTAGAACAAGGTATTTCAAAAAGTTCTGCTGAGAAAAAAGCTATAGAAGATGCTAGATATGTATTTCCCAATGCTTGTGAAACTAAAATAGTTTTCACTATGAATGCAAGAAGTTTAATGAATTTTTTCAGGCATAGATGCTGTAATAGAGCTCAATGGGAAATCAGAAGCTTAGCAGAAGCTATGTTAGTAGAAGTTAAAAAAGTAGCACCTATTTTATTTAAATATAGCGGACCTTCCTGTGTAAACAATGTTTGTCCAGAGGGAAAAATGAGTTGTGGAAGTATAGAAGCGGTTAGAAAAAAATATAAAGAAGAACTTTAATATAAAAAGAGGGATTAATTTATGAGTGAGAATATATTAGAAGGAAGAAATGCAGTAATAGAAGCATTAAAAGCAGATACTACTATAGAACAGGTGTTAGTAGCTAAAGGGGATACTAAAGGTTCCATTAATTTGATACTTTCATTGGCACGTGAAAAAAAGATAGTAGTAAAAGAAGTAGATAGGAAGAAATTGGATTCCATTTCAGAAACGGGAAGTCACCAAGGGGTAATAGCATATAAAACACCTTATAAATATTGTGATGTAGTAGATATATTAAATTATGCTAAGGAAAAAGGGGAAAAACCTTTTATAGTTATTTTAGATGAAATAGAAGATCCTCACAATTTCGGAGCAATTATAAGAACTGCAGAGGTGTCTGGAGTACATGGTATAATTATTTCTAAAAGAAGAAGTGTTGGTGTGACACCAACTGTATATAAATCTTCAGCAGGAGCTGTAGAACATGTGAAGATTGCAAAGGTGTCTAATATAAACAGCACAATAGATGAGTTAAAGGAAAATGGAATTTGGGTATATGGTGCTGACATTAAAGGAGAGCAGTATTGCTATGAAGCTAATTTAGAAGGAAGCATAGCGCTTATAATTGGCAGTGAGGGTAAGGGTATGTCCAAATTAACTCAAGAAAAATGTGATGTATTGATAAAAATCCCTATGCTTGGAAGAGTAAATTCTTTAAATGCTTCTGTAGCAGGTGGTATATTGATGTATGAAATATTAAAGCAACGATTGGTTAGAGAGAAAAAGTGAGAAATGTATTTGTAGATGGGTATAATGTAATAAATAGTTGGCCAGATTTAAAAAAAATAAAGGATTATAGTTTAGAATCTGCAAGAGTAAAACTTATAGAAACATTGCAAAATTATGCTTCTTTCAAGGGCTATAAGATTTTTTTGGTTTTTGATGCACATATGGTAGCTAAAAATATTGAAAAAAGAGAGAAGTATGGTGAGAATTTAGTGGTTATATTTACCAAAGAAAATGAAACGGCTGATAGTTTTATTGAAAGAAAAGTAAATAATGTAGGAAGAAAAATAGAGGTTTTTGTAGTAACATCAGATGCATTAGAGCAACAATTAATATTCCAAAGAGGAGCAATTAGAATGTCCTCCTTGGAATTTTATCATGAGGTAAAAATTGTAGAAAAAAGAATAATCACAAATATAGAAAAAAGTTCTATAAGAGAAAAAATGACTTTAGAAGAGAGAATAAATGAAAAAGTTTTGGAAAAACTTCAAAAAATTCGCAAAAGTTGAGTAAATTCCTTGACTATGAAAATGCTTGTAAGGTATAATTTAACTTGTAGCACAAATGTCTAGGGGGGATGTTATGTGGGAAAAGGGGTTGTCAGTAAGAGTGTGAATACTCAATTATTAAAGTTTAAGGAAATGTTAGATGAAGAAATAGTAAGTCAAGCTAAAACTGGAGATTCAAGAGCTCAAGAATATTTAATTAATAAGTATGAGAATTTTGTAAAATCTAAGGCAAAGTCATATTTTTTAATAGGAGCAGATAAAGAAGATATTTATCAAGAGGGAATGATAGGTTTATATAAAGCTATTAGGGATTTTAAGCCAGATAAATTATCTTCATTCAAAGCATTTGCAGAGCTTTGTGTCACAAGACAAATAATTACAGCAATAAAAACGGCTACTAGGCAAAAACATATCCCGTTAAATACGTATATTTCTCTTAATAAACCTATATACGATGAAGAATCGGATAGAACATTAATGGATATTTTATCTGAAGCAAGGGTGGCAGATCCTGAAGAGTTGATAATAAGTAGGGAAGAGATAAATCATATACAAACTGAAATAGGAGAAGTGTTGTCTGATTTAGAAATGGAAGTATTGATGTCCTACATAGATGGTAAGTCGTATCAAGAAATTGCATGTGACTTAGACAGGCATGCTAAATCTATAGATAATGCGCTTCAACGTGTAAAAAGAAAGCTGGAAAAATGTTTAAACATTAAATAAATTTTATATTGACAAAGTGTATTAGTTATATTAAAATTAGTAATCGGTATACAGTGTTTTATTTGTATACTAATTTGAACTATTCGGGCGGGAGTAGTTCAGTGGTAGAACACTAGCTTCCCAAGCTAGTTGCCGCGGGTTCAATTCCCGTTTCCCGCTCCAGAGTTTCGTTTTGAAAATTGCCCATATAGCTCAGTAGGTAGAGCGTCACCTTGGTAAGGTGGAGGTCACCGGTTCAATCCCGGTTATGGGCTCCATATTTTTTACATATGTAATAACATAAACACACCAGGGTAAGTTTACTTAAGTAAAAATAATTGTTTAATATAAAGGAGGAAATAAAAAATGGCAAAGGCAAAATTTGAAAGAAACAAACCTCATGTAAATATAGGAACAATAGGTCACGTAGACCATGGTAAGACAACATTAACAGCAGCAATAACAACAGTATTAGCAAAAAAAGGATTTGCAGAAGCATTTGATTATGCTTCAATAGATAAAGCACC
>NZ_OAOD01000034.1 GCF_900205925.1 Clostridium peptidivorans
GGTGATTATGGCTTGAAGGTAACACCCGTACCCATTCCGAACACGAAGGTTAAGCTTCAAAGCGCCAATGGTACTGCCGGGGAGGCCCGGTGGGAGAGTAGGTCGTTGCCAGATAAATAAGGATCTTTAGCTCAGTTGGTTAGAGCAACCGGCTCATAACCGGTTGGTCCGGGGTTCGAGTCCCTGAAGGTCCACCATATGGGGGATTAGCTCAGTTGGGAGAGCACCTGCCTTGCACGCAGGGGGTCAAGGGTTCGAATCCCTTATTCTCCACCAAACAAAATCCATGGAATTTCCATGGATTTTTTTTTATTGTTTACAAATTATTAGTTCACTTTTTATATAATATATATTAGAATTTAACTTAGGTGCTAAATATAACTGAACCTATAACAAAAGGAGAGGTTTAAATGAATTCGCATAGGATTAAGCAGTTTTACTTATCTATTACAGATAAAATGAATGAAGAAGATAAAACTTATATAAATAAGTATTTAAATAAAGAAGAACTAGTTTTATTTTATAAATTATCTAGTTCAGAACAAAAGCACTCTGTTAGAGTAGCTTATGATGTAGAATATATATGTAATAAGAACTCTTTAAATATAAATGAAATACAAGTGTTAATAAAGGCAGCTTTATTACATGATATAGGTAAAATATATCCTAAACTTAATTCTATTGATAAGTCCTTATTAGTTATATTTAATAAAATAACTAATGGAAACTTAAAAAAGTTTAATAAACTAAAGAAGATAGATGTATATTATAATCATCCAGAAAAGGGATATAATTTATTAAAGAATAAAGGATATGATAGTAAATTTCTTTATTTAATAAAAAATCATCATAATGAAAATACACAAAGAGACTTGTATCTAGATATTTTAAAATTTTGTGATGATAAAAATTAAAATTATATGGAGGATTCATAATGAATTCTAATAATAGAAGAGAAATTATAAAGAATATGTTGATTATATCGGAGACACCTTTAAAGGGTCAATATATTGCCGAAAAATTGGGAGTAACTCGTCAGATAATTGTAAAGGATATAGCTATATTAAGAGCAAAAGGTATAGAAATTATTGCTACACCAGATGGATATTTAATTAATAAAAAGATTAATGACTTGAAGGCTACCATTATTGCGGTTAATCACGAAGCTCTTGATATAGAAAATGAGCTTATAGCTATTATAAAGTATGGTGGAATAATACAAGATGTAATAATAGAACATCAGCTTTATGGAGAAATAAAGGCAATGCTAATGATAAAAAACTTATATGATTTAGATAATTTTATTAAAAGATTTGCTGAATATAAAGCAGAACCATTATTAGTGCTTACAAATGGTGTTCACTTACATACTATACTTACTGAAAATGAAGAGCAATTAAATAATATTATTACTGAATTAAAGACAAAAGGATATTTATTGGAAGGATAAAGGGTGAAAATGTATTATGAGGAGAGTATCTTTATTAAAATGTGACAGTTATCAAGTAAGTTCATTGGAGAAAACCTTAAGAGATGGTTTTGATTTATTGGGAGGAGATGAATATTTAAAAAAGCTTATCCCTTACAATAGTAAAGTTTTATTAAAGCCAAATATGTTAAGTGTAGAGAAATCGGGCTCTCCTGTAGTTACACATTTTGCTGTATTTGAAGCTGTAATAAGAATTTTGAAGGATTATTCTAGTGATATAAGTTTTGGAGATTCACCGGGATTTGGAGATTCTAGGAGGGCGGCAGAAAAGTCTGGAATGCTTGAAGTTGCAAAAAGATATAATGTAAAATTTGAAGATTTTAAAGAAGCTATACATGTGAAACATGACGATTCTATTTTATGTAAATCTTGGAATGTATCAAAAGTAGCATATGAATCGGATGTACTTATAACATTGCCTAAGCTTAAAACTCATGGAATGGCTTATTTTACAGGTGCGGTAAAAAATCAATTTGGATGTATTCCGGGAACTCAAAAAGCTACATGGCATACGAGAATGCCTGATGCAAATAACTTTTGCAAGATGTTATTAGATTTAAATAGCTTACTTCGTACGGATTTTGCTATATTAGATGGAGTAGTAGCTATGCAGGGAAATGGCCCTAAGAATGGGGAACCATATAAATTAAATACTATTGTCATGGGGGAAAGTTTAACTGCAGTCGATTCTGTAGCAGTTAGACTTATAGGATATGATAATCCTTTAGATATTCCAGTTTTAAAAGAGGCATTTGACTATAAATGGGATGCAGTACTTCCTCAGGATATTAAAGTATTAGGAGAAAGCATAGAAGATCTAAAGGTTAGTGATTTTAATTTATGTAGAAAGGGAGGAAACTTTTATTTTATAAATCCTACAGTAACAAACTTCTTAAGGCAAATGATAGCACCATATCCTTCTTTAATATATGATAAATGTATAAGCTGTAATAGATGTAGGGAAGTTTGTCCTGAAGATCAAAAGGTAATAAAAATGATATCTAAAGATAAAGAAAAGTTAATACCAAGTTGGGAAATGAGCAATTGTATAAGATGCTTTTGTTGTCAGGAATTATGTCCAACAGGTGCTATTGAGTTAAAATACAATACCTTAGCTAAAATATTAAAAATGGATAGGGGGTAATTATAATTGAAAAAGGGGGCCATTATAACTTCAATATTTATGGCTTTAGCGCTTATTATAACATTTGTTAGCAGTATAACAGAAATTATAATAAATATACAATGGTTCAAGGAGCTCGGATATTTATCTGTTTATTTCACTAAGCTCACTGCTACACTTAAAATATTTATTCCTACGTTTATTATAACTTTTTTAGGGATATGGGTTTATTATAAAAATTTAAAATCAAACCTATTGAAAAATAGTAGTATTATAGAAAATCCCAATAGTTATAAAAGAGAAAAAAGAATTTTTGTTTTAGTTAACACTTTATTTTCAGGAATAATAGCCTATATATTTTCTGAAAAATATTGGTATTATATTTTACAATTTAATAATTCTGTGAAATTTAATATTAATGATCCTATATTTAATAAAGATATATCTTTTTATATATTTAAAATGCCTTTTTTACAATCTATTTATTCAGCTATAATAACTCTTTTATTTGTTTTAATTATTATAACTTTAGCTTTTTACTTTATAATTATTACGAAGGAAAAAATGGAGTATGGAGGAATAAAAGGATTATTCAACAATAAGGAGAATATAAAAAAAGGAATTAATCTTTTTGCAGGGAAACAATTAGCAGTGTTGTCAGCATTGATTTTAATATCTATATCCATAGGGTTTTTATTAAAGTCTTGGAATTTAGTATATAGTGAAAGAGGGGTAGCATATGGAGCAAGTTATACAGATGTAAAGGTAAGTATTCTTTTTTATAAACTAATAATCATAGTGTCTTTAATATCATCTGTAGTTGTATTTGTATGTATATTAAAATCTAAATGGAAACCGATTATAATTTCTTTAGCGCTTATAGTATTCTTAGTAATTGGAGAAGGAATTACTGTATATATTACTGAGAATTTTATAGTTAAATCTAATCAAAAGACATTAGAGGAACCATATATAAAGTATAATATAGATTATACTAGAAAGGCATTTAAATTAGATAATATAAAAGAAATTCCATTTGAAGTAAAGAATAATCTGACCAGTCAAGATATGAAAAATAACAGGGAGACTGTAGAAAATATAAGAATAAATGCCTTTGAGCCAGCTCTTGAATTTTATAATCAGTACCAAACTATAAGGCCATATTATATTTTTAATGATATGGATATAGATAGATATAAAATTAATAATAAATATACGCAAGTATTTTTAGCTCCAAGGGAAATAAATCTTAAAAATATAGAACCTAATACATGGCAAAATAGACATTTAATTTATACTCATGGCTACGGATTATCGATGAGTAAGGTTAATTCAGTAACAAATGAGGGGCAACCTTCTTTTGTTATAAAAGATATACCATCTATAAATGATACAGATATAAAGTTAGATAATCCTCGTGTTTATTTTGGAGAAAAAACCAATGATTATGCAGTAGTTGATACAAAGCTTAAGGAATTTGACTATCCACAAGGAAGTTCTAATAAAATAAGTGAGTATCAAGGTAATTCTGGCATAAAAATGACCTTTGCTAATAGATTACTATTTGCTTTGAATAAAAGAGATATTAACTTTTTAACATCTAGGGATATAACAAGTGATAGTAAAATATTAATAAATAGAAATATATTAGATAGGGTAAATAAAATAGCACCATTTTTAACATATGATAAGGATCCTTATGTTGTTGTAAATGATGGTAAGTTATATTGGATTATAGATGCATATACCACAAGTAATAGATATCCTTACTCACAACCTTACAATAATGTGAACTATATAAGAAGTTCTATTAAAGTAATAGTAGATGCATATGAAGGAGATGTAAGTTTTTATATAGTAGATAAGGAAGATCCAATAGCATTAAGTTATTCTAAAATATTTCCTGGGCTATTTAAGGATATTTCCACTATTCCAGCTAACTTAAAAGATCACTTTAAGTACCCAGAAGATATATTTAGGATTCAATCTAAGGTTTTAGAAAAGTACCATATGACAGATACTATGGCGTTTTTAAATGGAGATGATCTATGGGAAGTATCAAAAAATGAAAAAACATTGCAAAATGAAAAATCTGTGGATGAAGCGCCTTATGTAGTTATGAAGCTTCAAGGGCAAGAGAAGGAAGAAATGATGATTATGGAGTATTTCAATATGAAAAGTAGAAATACTATGTCATCTATGCTAGGAGCTAGAATGGATAATGGGAATTTAGGTGAACTTGTTATGTATCGCTTTCCTTCAAATAAGACAATATATAGTCCATATTTCTTTAAGCAAAAATTAAAACAGGACCCTGTAATATCAAAAGAACTATCACTATGGGGAACTGGTGGATCAGAGGTTATATTTGGAGATACTATAATAGTCCCTATAAATAATTCCTTAATTTATATAGAATCTTTGTACTTGAGAGCAAGCGGTAAGAATAGCGCACCTGAAGTAAAAAGAATTATATTGTCTTATGGAGATAAAGTAGTTCTTGCTGAAAATATAGAGTCTGGAATTAAACAATTATTTAATTTTAACGAAGAAGATTCTAGTGTTAATGTGCCTTCTGATAATAAAAATAATAATAACGAACTTTTAGATAATGCTAAAAGTCTTTATAATAAGGCAATTGAGTCACAAAGAAATGGTGATTGGGCTAAATATGGAGAATATATAAATCAGTTAGGAAAATTGTTAAATGATATGAAATAATCAGTATGTAAAAAGATAAGTATTTTACGTACTTATCTTTTTTCAGAAAGGAGTATACATAATGGATTATGATGTACTTATATTAGGCGGAGGTATTATAGGATGTGCAGTTGCATATGAACTTTCTAAATACACATTAAATATAGCTGTAATAGAAAAAGATTATGATATAGCAGATGATGTAGCACTTGTAAATGCAGCAGTTATATATGATGGACTAGAATGCAATGATGAGCTTATGTCGAAGCTTGAAATGCTTGGGAATTCTATGTATGATGAATTATGTTCTAAAATAGATGTACCTTTTAAAAGATGTGGGACATTTATAATTGCAGAAAATGAAGAAAGTGAAAATAAATTATTAAATATATACAAAAGAGCTTGTGAAAGAGAAATAAATAATATATCCTTGCTTAATAAAGATGAAGTATATGATATAGAACCAAATTTAAATCTAAATGTTCATAAGGCAATTTATTCTAAAAATACAGGTGTAGTATGTCCTTACGATCTTGCTTTAGCTTATGGAGAAATTGCTTTTGATAATGGAGCTAATTTTAGATTAGAAGAAGAGGTTTTAGATATACAAAAAATAAATAAAGGATTTAGAGTAATAACCAATAAGAATAAATTCACATGTAAAATGGTTATAAATACAACCCCAGCACAACATTATAGTATAGATTCTAATATAGAATATACTTATAAAAATAAAAAAAATTTAAGTTGTTTCTTATTTGAAAAAGATTCTAAATATAATTTTAACAATATAATTTCTACACTCACAGTAGATGGAGAACAATCATTTGTAGTTCCAACAGTACAAGGAAACACAGTGCTTGGTTTAAGTTCCAATAATATTTTAAGGTATAATGAAACCTTAAGAAAAAGTTCAAGAGTAATGAAGAAAGTAAATGAAAATAAGATAAATACTTTTTATCACTGGCCTATTTATAAAGATACTATAATAATAGATGAAAGTTTAGTAGATGAAGGATATATAAAGGTTGTAGGAAAGCATTATGGACAAATCACTATGACTCCGTCTATAGGAAAATTAGTATGTGAAACTGTAATAAATAATATAAATTGTAAGCCTAAAAGGGAGTTTATTAATAAGAGAAGAGAGGTATATAGATTTAATAATTTAAACAATGAAGAAAGAAATAAATTAATAAAAATGAATAAGTCTTATGGCAATATAATATGCTATTGTCAAAATATTACTGAGGGTGAAATAATTGATGCTATAAGAAGGCCACTAGGAGCTAGAACCATAGAGGGAATTAAAAGAAGAACAGGAGCTACTTTTGGTACTTGTAAAGGAGCAGAATGTTTTAGTAAAATAGTTACAATACTTGCAAGGGAAACAGGAAAAAAGCTTACGGAGATAGTTAAGGATTCTAAAAACTCTAAAATTATTATGAGCAGAATTAAAGAGTTTTAAAATCGGTAGGGGGATTTTATAAGTGTTGAATGAATTTATATGCAAGGGTTGCAATGAATATTGTTGTATAAATATAGATGAAAATGAGAAAGATATAGAACTAAAGGGACATCTATGTGATAAGGCTTTTGACTATGTTAAATATAAAATAAAAGCTAAAAAGGATATTTTTACGTCTTTAGTTAGAATAAAAGGAGCTTGTTGTAATGTTGTACCTGTTAAAAGTAATAAACCATTAGATAAAAGTTTATGGCTTGAATGTTCTAAGGCGTTAAGTATGCTTCATGTAGGAGCACCTATAAAAATTGGTGATATTGTATGCCATAATTTATTAAATACTGGAATAGACATAATATGCACTAAAAATGTTTCCAAAGAATAAAAAAGTTGACATTAAAAAATATTCTATATATAATTAAAGTTAATTTAATTATTGTATATAAACCTATGAAAAGGCTAGTAGCAAAATATAAGTTAAAGAGAGTCAGTGGTAGGTGTAAACTGATACTTTATGCTTTGTGAATCCACCTTGGAGGGACTGTGATAAAGCAGTACGGTAGTAAGCCGTTATATTTTAGAAAGAGGATTAGATTAATCTAATCAATTAGGGTGGCAACGCGGAGTCTTTCGTCCCTTTTTAGGGAGGAGGACTTTTTTTATTTGCTTTAAATATGAAAATTTTAATATAAATATAAATTTAGGAGGTACTAACATGTTAGATTTAAAAAGAATAAGAAACAATCCAGAGGAAATTAAAAATGCTCTTGCAAATAGAGGAGAGGATTTTGATGTAACTGCTATTGATAGAATAGTAGAGTTAGATGAAAGAAGAAGACAAATATTAGTTGAAGTTGAAAATCTAAAAAATAGAAGAAATCAGGAATCTGCTAAAGTTCCTAAACTTAAAAAAGAGGGAAAAGATGTAACGGAAATTATGACTGAAATGAAAAAACTAGGAGATGAAATAAAAGGTCATGATGAGGAACTTTCAAAGGTAGATGAAGAATTAGAATATATAATGCTTAGAATACCTAATATTCCAAATCCAGCGGTTCCAGATGGAAAATCAGATGAAGATAACGTAGAAATAAGAAGATGGGGAGAGCCAACTAAATTTGATTTTGAAACTAAGGCTCATTGGGATTTAGGAGTAAACCTTAATCTTTTAGATTTTGAAAGAGCAGGAAAAGTAACTGGTTCAAGATTTACATTTTATAAAGGAGTAGGGGCAAGACTTGAAAGAGCAGTTATAAGCTATTTTTTAGATATGCATGTAGATAATCATGGATATACAGAAATATTACCTCCATATATGGTAAATAGAAAGAGTATGATTGGTACAGGACAGCTTCCTAAATTTGAAGAGGATGCATTTAAGGTATCAAATGATGATTATTTCTTAATACCAACAGCAGAGGTTCCAGTTACAAACTTATATAGAGATGAAATATTAACTGGAGAAGAATTACCTATAAAACATGTAGCATATAGCGCTTGCTTTAGATCAGAGGCAGGATCAGCAGGAAGAGATACAAGAGGACTTGTAAGACAGCATCAATTTAATAAAGTAGAACTTGTTAAATTTACAAAGCCAGAAAATTCCTATGAGGAGCTTGAAAAGCTAACTAATGATGCAGAAGAGGTTCTACAGGGACTTGGTATACCTTATAGAGTAGTTAGAATATGTAAAGGTGATCTAGGATTCACTGCTGCTTTAAAATATGATATAGAAGTATGGATGCCAAGTTATAATAGATATGTAGAAATATCAAGTTGTAGTAATTTTGAAGATTTCCAAGCTAGACGTGCTAATATTAAATATAAAGAAACTCCAAAGGATAAACCACAGTTTATTCATACTTTAAATGGTTCTGGTGTAGCTGTAGGAAGAACTGTAGCAGCTATTTTAGAAAACTTCCAAAGAGAAGATGGAAGCGTTGTTGTTCCAGAAGTATTAAGACCTTATTTAGGTGGAAGAGAAGTTTTAAAATAATTAAGTTTTAGATATTCAAGGATTTATCCTTGAATATCTTATTATTATTGACATAAAAATATTACTAAAAATTTTTAAAAAAATTGTTGACAGATGGCTATATTGCTGATATAATTTATTTTGTCAACACGGAAAGATGGTCGAGTTGGTTTAAGGCACCGGTCTTGAAAACCGGCGTACGGGTGACCGTACCCAGGGTTCGAATCCCTGTCTTTCCGCCATTTTTGATATAATTTTTAATTTGTAGGACATGGAGAAATACTCAAGTGGCCGAAGAGGCGCCCCTGCTAAGGGCGTAGGTCGGGAAACTGGCGCGAGGGTTCAAATCCCTCTTTCTCCGCCATGAAGCATCTAGGTTACTAGGTGCTTTGTTAATTTGTTTTAAATTTATATTTGATTTTTACAATAATTTATGTTAAGATAGTTATGATAATTATGCGGTGGTAGCTCAGTTGGATAGAGTAGCTGGCTACGAACCAGTTGGTCGGGGGTTCGAATCCTCTCCGCCGCACCATAGAAAGTACCTGTAAATTAATATTTACAGGTACTTTCTTTTTTATAATATATTTAAAGTAATATTCATTATTTTGTATCTAATGGAGGCGCTAATTTATTACTTACTCTTATTTCAATGTAAGATGTAATAAAAAATGCTATAAGTGAACTTAAAGAACCTGCAATAATAGCTAAAATTCCATAAGGTTCTTTCATTACCTGCCAATATATACCTACTGTACTTCCTACTAAAATTGAAACGATGCCTGCGTGTTTTGAACATTTCTTTAAAGATAAACCTAATATAAATGCTGCAAAAGGACCAGCAGCTCTTAACATAAATGAAAATATATTTAGAGTTATAATGTTAATTTGGAATAATGCAATACACATTGCAAGCAAACCTATTACAACATTACTTATCCTGGTCATTTTAATCATGGTATTATCACTAACACTTGGATTTATATATTTTTGGTATAAATCTTTTGTAAGTATTGTAGAAGCACATAGCATATCAGAATCAGCACTAGACATTGTAGAAGCAATTATTGCTGCACATACAATTCCAGAGATCCATTGTGGCGAATGGCTAAATACAACTGTAGAAAGTGCTTTACTTGGATCAATGGTTGGAAATGCCGCAAGAGCAGCTATTCCTATTAGTGCTGGAATAAATGCAAATAGCGCCATGAAAAGTGAAGACATAAGAGTAGCTTTTTTACCGGTTTTTTCATCTTTGGCTGCAAAAACTCTAGATACCATTTCTGGTCCAGACATGAATGTTATGAAATATTGACCTATTAAACTAACTATTGTAGCAATACCCATTCCGTTTATGGACATTTTTGCAGGAGGAACTTTGGATACTATAGTTTCCCATCCACCTACACCATTAATTACAAAGGGAAGAGCTATTAAAAGTCCAAAGAATATTATTGCCCATTGAAATAAATCAGTAAAGGCATCAGCCCAAAGACCACCCATAACAGTATAAACTACAGTAAATAAACCTCCAATTATAATGGCAATCTTGATGTTAATTCCTACCAAAGCAGAAATGATAATCCCAGAAGCAAGGATTTGAGATGCTGTTAAACAGAAAAGAGATACTATATTTAATATAGAAGTAATTATATGGCTAGTAGTACCAAACCGAGGACATTCCCCAATTTCCATAGGCTTTACTAGCAAGTCCAACGGTACTTCCACCACCAATATTATTAGCTGCTAAACTACATGCTACCATAATTGCTGGTAATGATCTACCGGCCAGCATATAGTCAGTACTATCTTTTATTAGGAATTTGTTTGTGAAAAAACCTATAGAAAGCATAAGTGTTAGATAACATATAGTAATGATAAGGGGGATTAAGTGTAAAGTCATGTTAGTTCCTCCTCTAAAAAGATATAATGATTAATATATATTCATAAGGTGCTAAAAAATAACTAAAAATCCAGCAAGTTTTTCCTTGCTGGATTTTTTATATTTTTATTAATTATATTTTACTCCTATCTTTTCTCCCATAAGTACCTTACACTCATATCCTAAATTACTTTGAAGTAGTATATCTTCATCTATTTTAACTTTATTCTTTTCTAAAAAAAGTATAACTGTAGAGCCGCCAAATTTAAAATATCCCTTTTCATCACCTTTGCTTACTCTTTCGTTAGGAGTATAGCTTTGAATAATAGATCCCACACAAGTTGCTCCTACTTCCATGTATAATACATCTCCAAAGTTATCAGAATGAAATGTGCTCCATTCCCTTTTATTTTCGCAAAATATAGTAGGGATTTTATTTAAAGCAATGGGATTTACTGAGTAATAACTACCTTTAACCTTTGAAGCATGTTCACAAATACCACCATCTATAAAATGAAATCTATGATAATCTGTAGGACATAACCTTAATATAATCATTGAACCATTATTATATTTTTTAGCTATAGCTTTATCAGGAATTAAATCATGTAAGCTATAAGTGAAGCCCTTTACTTCAACTATTTTTTCTAAATTTATATTTTCATATACTGTAATTCTTCCGTCCCCAGGTGAAACAAATGTATTTGTGATTTTTTCTATAGGACGAGCTGTAGGATGAAGTTTTCTAGTAAAAAAATCATTAAAGTTTATAAAGCTATCAGTAGCGGTAATACTTTCTCCAATATTTATATCAAAATCATTTATAAATTTTTTTATTTTATTTTTACTAATACTCATGTCACAATACTTTCCATATATATAAGAAAAGAGCTTTTTCTTAATAAACAATTCTAAAAATCTAATTCCAACTTTCGTAGAATATATCCAATTTAAATATTTATCTCCAGATACTTTTTCTACTTCATATGTTTTAGTTTTTCTATTATAAATTTTTATCATAAATACAAATGCCTCCAAAATTATCAATATAAATGCACTATATAACACATCTATATTAATATATCATATTTATATTAATTTTAATATTGAGTTATATATAATTTCTAGTATAATTAAATTAATATACTAAATTGTATAAAAATTAACGGAGTGAGCAAAATGAATAAAACTAAAAAGACAATATTTGAATCGGCTATAAAGGTTTTTTCTACATATGGATATTCTGGAGCTACTATGGATGGAATAGCTGCACAAGCAGGACTTGCTAAAGGTACTTTATATTATCACTTTGATAGTAAAGAAGAGATATTTAATTATATAATAGAAGAAGGGATGAATTTAATAAAAGAAAGAATTCAAGAAACGGTAGATGAGCAAAGTGATTCTTTATCAAAATTAAAGGCATTAATAAAAGTTCAATTAAATATGTTTTATGAGCAAAGGGATTTTTTTAAGGTTATTATGAGCCAATTATGGGGCCAGGAATCAAGGCAAATAGAACTAAGAGAAGTAGTTAATGAATTTATAAAGAATATAGAAGGATATCTAGAAAGGGCCATGAATGATGGATTTATTAAAAAAGGAGAAACGGCTTTTATGGCATATACAATTTTCGGATCTTTATGTTCTACTGCAATATATGAGCTTATAAATGAAGACGGCATAAATATAAATGATATATTTGAAAATATAACAGAATATATTTTAAGTGGAATTCAAGTTTAAAATATATGCGAGTATTAATTGATAGAAAATAATGTAAGTATATTGACATAAAATTTATTTTGTAATAAACTTTTATATGTAAAGTTTAAATTTACTATGCTATGCGCTCGTAGCTCAGTAGGATAGAGCGTCCCCCTCCTAAGGGGAAGGCCGGGGGTTCGATTCCTCTCGGGCGCACCAAAGTTTATTTGAATAAGTACTACTGGATTTAATAAGATTATGAAGCTTATTTAGTCCGGTATTTTTATTTATAAAATAAAGAGAGATAATAATGAAAAATAATTTTTTGTTGGAAGCAATAAAAGAAGCTAAAAAAGCTGAAGATCTAGGCGAAGTACCAGTTGGAGCTGTTATAGTAAAAGATAATAAGATTATAGCAAGAGCTCATAATATGACAGAAAAGTTAAAAGACCCCACAGCTCATGCTGAGGTTTTAGCTATAAAAAGAGCGTGTGAAGTTATTCAAAATTGGAGATTAAATGGATGTGAACTATATGTTACATTAGAGCCATGCCCTATGTGCGCAGGTGCTATATATCAAAGCCGTATAAATAAAGTCTATATAGGAACATTTGATTCTGTAAGTGGTGCATGTGGTTCAGTAATAAATGTATTGCAAAATAATTATTTAAACAGTAATATAGATGTAAGATGGATCTATAATGAAGAATGTAGTATCCTATTAGAAAAATTTTTTAAAAGTAAAAGAAAATGATTTTGGAGAGATGTCCGAGAGGTCGAAGGTGATTGACTCGAAATCAATTGTACGGGTAATACCGTACCGGGGGTTCGAATCCCCCTCTCTCCGCCAATAGAAATTTATAAGAAGTTATTACTGATGGTAACTTCTTTTTTTTATTCAATAAAATATCATCAATAAATGTAGAAATATAAGTTTTGATGAAATAATATAAGAGTATTTACAGAAATATAGATTACTTTATAATATGAACCAATATTTACTTAATATTACAAAACTGATATAATTAAAATAAGATTTGTGTTATTAAAACTTGATTTATTTTTTTAATAATGCCTTCTATATACAAAACTACTATTTTACAAAGGAGCTTTAATTAGGGAGGTTTTAAGATGATGATTTGTGAACATGCCTTAGTTGAAAATAATATTTTTTTTAATGATAGAGAATTAAGGGTAAACAATGATTTAATAGATAAAAAATATAATTTACATAATATAAAAAAGAAGATTGAAAGCGTTAGAGAGCTTTTAAATGAAGTAACTTGTGATATAGATAATAAAGAAAAAAGTGAAGAAATATTAAAGGTAAGTCAATATATGGACAGGCTATTAAATGAATATAATGTCATAATAGGAAGTAATAAGTTATAAGTTTATAATAAAATATTTATAAAAGCTATTGCAAATATAAAAATCACATAGTATAATAGGATTTGTCGTTAGAAAATGACATAAAACTTAATAATTATCATGAGTAAATCCGTGGAAAGATGTCCGAGTGGCTTAAGGAGCACGCCTGGAAAGCGTGTGTAGGGGAAACTCTACCGGGGGTTCGAATCCCCCTCTTTCCGCCATATAAACTTTGCCGTGCTAGATGGGGAGTTAGCGGTGCCCTGTAACCTGCAATCCGCTATAGCAGGATTGAATTCCTCGCTTAGGCTATAACTTGTGAGGTCTGACCTATACAAGTGACGTTGAGAGCTGGGTCCCACGCAACGGAAACTCATGAACCCCGTGAGGTCCGGAAGGAAGCAGCGGTAAGTGATAATTTTCGTGTGCCGTGGATTAACCTGGCTTGAGTTAACTATATAGGTAACGCTCATAGGTTATATGCCAAGGCGAGGTGCACGGTTTAAATAGTGATTTTAGCACAATAAACTCAAGTTTATTGTGCTTTTTATTGCATTTAAAATAATAAATTAAATTTATATAATTTTAAAATATTTGGGAAATTTAAAATTTGGTTAAGAGGTGAAGTTAATGGGCTATACTGCTCTTTATAGGGAATGGAGACCTAGAAGTTTTGGGGATGTAGTAGGACAAAAGCATATTACAATAACACTGCAAAATCAAATAAAAAATAATAGAATAGCTCATGCATATCTTTTTTCAGGTACAAGAGGTACAGGAAAAACATCTACAGCTAAGATATTTGCTAAAGCTGTTAATTGCCTAAATCTTAAAGATGGAGAACCTTGTAATGAATGTGATATATGTAAAAAGATAAATTCAGGAACATTGATGGATGTTATAGAATTAGATGCAGCTTCAAATAACGGAGTAGATAAAATAAGGGAAATAGCAGAAGATGTTAATTATCCTCCTAGTGAAGCTAAGCATAAGGTGTATATAATGGATGAAGTGCATATGTTATCTCAAGGAGCTGTAAATGCATTTTTAAAGACATTAGAGGAACCGCCTCAAAATGTTATATTTATACTTGCAACTACAGATCCCCAAAGGCTTCCAATTACAATACTTTCTAGATGTCAAAGATTTGATTTTAAGAGAATAAGAAATGAAGATATATTTGAAAGATTGAGGTTCATAGTTAAAGAGCAGGGTGTATTTGCAGATGATAAAAGTCTAAGCTTAATTGCACGTATGTGTGATGGTGCTATGAGAGATGCATTAAGTATATTAGACCAAGGAATTTCAATGGGAAATGGTAAGGTAGAGTATGAAAGTTTACTTAATATGCTAGGGCTTGTAACTAATGAAAATTTACTAAAACTTACAACGGGCATTATAGAAAAGGATATAGAGTCATCTTTAGGTATAATAGATGAGGTAGTATTAACGGGTAAGGATATATATTATTTTATAAAAGATATGATAAATCATATGAGAAATTTACTTATGACTAAGGTAACTGAGAGTCCTGAAGAAATTATGGATATGTCTGAAGAAAATATTAAGGATATTAAAGAACAATGCAAAAAAATAAGAGTAGAAGAAATAATGAGGAATATAAGAATACTACAAGATGCAGAAGAACAATCTAAATGGACTAAACAGAGTAGAGTTTATTTAGAGCTAGCTGTAATTAAGATGTGTAAGATAGAATATGATGCATCTAATGAAGTTATTTTATCTAGACTTAATAAAGTAGAAGAAGCCATGAGATCAGGGGAAATAAAGATTAACGCAGAATCTATAGTTACTAAAGTGGTGAATAAACCTCAGAGTGAAGAAGAGGAAATAGTAAAGGAAGAATCTAAGATTCAATCTATAAATAAATATAATGAAAATTCTAGTTTAAATTTAGATAAGTTAAAGAAATTTTGGAAAGACATACTAGAAACATTTAAGGCCAGAAGGCATATGGTATTATATGCATCTTTAATTACAGGTGAATTAATTGGATGTGAAAGTGGAGTAATAACTATAAGATACGATAAGCAATATGCATTTAATAAACAAAGATTAGAAAAGGATCAAAGTAAAAAAATAGTAGAGGAAATATTTTCAGATATACTAAAGGAAAAAGTGAAAATTGAATACTCGGTGGAAAAAGATGAGGGTATGCAAAGATCTCCAGAACAATTATTAAAAAGTGCATTTGGAGAAGAAATAGTTGAAATAATAGATGAATAGCTAAAAGGAATTTACACTTTATATGTAATAATGTAAAATAAATAATTGTATATTTAGTTTAAACTTATTTAAAATAAAAGGAGGAATATATAATGGCTAAAGGTGGATTACCTAATTTCGGTGGTGGAAATATGAATAATTTAATGAAACAGGCACAAAAGTTTCAAAAGCAAATGGAAGATATGCAAAAACAATTAGAAAAGAAAAATTTTGAATTTAGTGCAGGTGGTGGGGCAGTAGTAGCTGTAGCTACTGGTAAAAAAGAACTAGTTGATATAAGAATAGACCCTGATGTACTTGATCCAGATGATGTAGAAATGCTTCAAGATTTAATCTTAAGTGCATGCAATGGAGCATTAAAAAAGGCTGAGGAAGAAACTGCTAATGAAATGAACAAGTTAACTGGAGGATTAAACATACCAGGAATGTTCTAAGTTACCTAAGTTGAGGTGAGTTAATTGGAATTTTATCCAATAGCAATAGAAAAGCTTATAGAAGAATTTGCAAAGCTTCCAGGCATAGGATATAAAACAGCACAAAGACTTACATTACATGTATTAAACTTACCGAAGGAAGAAGTAGAAGAGTTTTCTCAGGCACTTATTAAAGCTAGAGGAACTATAAAATATTGTTCTGTATGTGGCAATTTCACAGATAAGGACCCTTGTGCTATATGTGGTAATCCAAGTAGAGATAAGAGTACTATTTGTGTAATAGAGCAGCCTAAGGATATTATGTCTTTAGAAAAGGTAAGGGAATATAATGGGACTTATCATGTGCTTCATGGTACCATATCACCTATGTCAGGAAGAGGACCTGATGATATAAATTTAAAAGAACTTATAAGAAGAGTTAATGGAGATATAAAAGAGATTATAGTAGCTACAAATCCGAATGTAGAAGGCGAAGCTACTGCTATGTATATATCAAAGATATTAAAGCCTTTCGGTGTTAAAGTAACAAGAATTGCACATGGTATACCTGTTGGTGGAGATTTAGAATATGCAGATGAAGTTACACTAGCTAAGGCTTTAGAGGGAAGAAGAGAAATATAAGGAATAAACCTCCTGTTTTATGTCAAAGATTAATTTAGAACATAAAATAGGAGGTTTTTTTTATGGAACATAATTTATGGGTAAGATTAAATAAGGACAAAAATTACACTGAAGAGGATAAAGAACTTATAAAAGCTATAATGGAAAGTCAGGATGAAATATATAGGGCGACAAATTACTTTCAGTTAGCAAAAGAGCCTATACTTATAGATTATGCAATATATCTTGAACAAGCTGCAAAGGCTAAGTATATATATCTTTTAAATCAAGCTAAGAAAAGAAATATAAAAATTAGCTATAAATACGTTTTAAAAGAGGCAAATGAAGTATAATTTATTTATAAGATAAATAAATTAATAGTAGGATAAAAAAATGGGGGGATTTCTATGGAATATATAGGATATTTTTTGGTGGCTATAATAGCTCTTATAATTATAGTAAAACTATTTGCATGGCCTATAACAATATTAATTAAATTGGTGCTAAATGCAGTAGCAGGAGCGGTATTATTATTTTTAGTTAATTTAGTGGGATCATTAGTTAACTTTTCCATAGGTATTAATGCTATTACGGCACTTATTGCAGGATTTTTTGGAGTGCCAGGGGTAATAGTTTTAATAGTTTTAAAGTTATTTATATAATATTTTTAAATTATAATTATGATAAATTATAAAAAAGACGTAAAGAATAAATATTAGCTTTATGTCTTTTTTATATATAGATATAATTATTCTTGTGTATGATGTGGATAAATTAAAAATGGTTGTGTATAATTTATAGAGAAGTGGAGAAAATAGTATGTTTATAAATAAAAATATAATTACAGGAGAATTTATTAAAAGGCCAAATAGATTTCAGGCTTATGTTATTATAAATGGAGAGGAAACAATGGTTCATGTTCCTAATACGGGACGATGTAAGGAAATTTTGATTCCACATACCAAAGTGGTGCTACGTGAAGAAGATAATCCTAATAGGAAGACTAAATATGATCTTATTGGAGGATATAAAGGAGATAAATTTATAAATATAGATTCACAAGTACCAAATAAAGTAGTAGAAGAAGCTTTGAGAGAAGGAAAAATAAAGGAACTTGAAGAGTATAATATAATTCAAAGAGAAAAGACTTTTGGAAATAGCAGGTTTGATTTTAAATTGGAGAATTTAAAGGGTGAAGAATATTACTTAGAAGTAAAGGGTGTAACTTTTGAAGAAGATGGAGTTGTGAGCTTTCCTGATGCACCTACAGAAAGGGGAAGAAAACATCTCTTAGAGTTAATTGATGTAAAGAAAAGTGGTAGAGGGGCAGGAGTAATATTTGTTATACAATTAGAAGATGTTATGTTTTTTACGCCTTATGATGATATGGATAGGGAATTTGGAGAAGCTTTAAGACTTGCAAGTGAAAATGGAGTAGATATATTTGCGTACGATAGTTATGTAGGAGAAAATTTTATAACCCTCAAAGATGAGGTTGAAGTAAGATTATAAGTTTTAATTGAGGTTGAAAGGTAGGTGAAAGGTTCTATTTGTAGAACTGACCATATGAAATTTAAGTTTTGTCCTAAATGTGGAGGAGAATTAACTGAAAAATATAGTTGGGATGAAGGAGGAGTCCCTTATTGCCCTGTTGATGACATAATGTATTTTGACACACCAAAGCCATGTATAATAGTAGCTGTTATTAAGGAGGATAAAATACTTCTTTTAAAACAAAGTTATATATTTAAGGATTCAAAGGTACTTATATCTGGATATGTAAGTAATGGAGAAAGTGTAGAGGAAACAGTATATAGAGAAGTCTATGAAGAAACAGGCATAACTGTGGATAAGGACAGTATAAAATATTTAGGAAGTCATTACTTAAGCTCTAAGGAAATAGTGATGCTTACATTTATGGCTAAGTATGTACAGGGAGAAATAAAGAAGTCAGAAGAAGTTGAGTGGGCTCAGTGGGGAATGTTAGAAGATGCTCTTTGTGAAATGAAAGAAGATGAAATAGGAAAAGATGTAGTTAAAAAGGTTTTAAAGGAAATAGGATACAATGGTGATAAGGCTTATATATGTGATATAGATTTAATTTAAAATATAAGTTAATAAATGTTATAAGGAGAGGTATATGATATATATAGGAGGAAACTGTAATAAGTGTCCTGATTATCTAGGAAATAAGTGTGATGGTCAAGATGGAATATGTATGTGTAGAAGATGTCCTAGAAATTTGGGAAAGTGCATAATAACTAAATATTGCAGTGAAACAGAATCAATATTAGATGTAAATGAAAGCATAGATATTTAAATGTCTATGTTTTTTTTATGCATTATTTTATAACTTATGGAAATAATAATAAAAGCATTGAGCGAGTACTTATAAAAGAGGGTGATAAATTGAGATTAGAGGAGCTTAAGATGCTAGTAGCAGAAAACTGTCCGGGTTATGAGCCCTTAGCCTCAGTATTTCTTTCAGATGTAGGAAACATAATTGACACCTGTGATAATTGCGATAACTATGTAGAAGAAAAGTGTATAGTAAATTTATTTGATCCAATTAAACGTAAAATTAATAGAAATTAATTTAGGGAGGAATAAAATATGGGAAATGCTTTTGAAATGATAGCGGTAGGTAACAATTGCCCTGGTTATACACCTATGTATGATGGATTTCAAGCTATTTCAGCAGAGTCAGAAACTAAAAGTTGTAGAAACTGTAGCCATTTTGAAAAGGGGATTTGTAATATAGACTATTATGACAAGGTTGTATCTAGTTTAGATCAGGCATAATGTACATAAAGACAGCGAAAAAATGCTGTCTTTTTTTGTATATAATTATAATAATTAATGTTATAATTATATAGATATATTATGTTAAACTATGGTATAATAGGAATATATAATAATTAATTAATAGATTTTCTATATAGGTTTATTTATCATTATTTAGAAAGAAACAGAATCTATAAGAGATGAAAATTTTTATAATTATATAAATCTTATGTGCGGATAAGGTTTAATAGATTTATATTAATATATAAATTTTAATAAGTTTTTTGCTCCAAATGTGACCTGCGATAAAACTTAAAACTTCAAATTAAAAAAACCTCTGTAAAATTGTCTTTGTTAATATGTTTTAAGGGAATAGGTGGCATTTTCAAAAGGCATAACTTATGTTCTTATAATTCTGTGGATATAACATTTTCCATATTCTATTTTATCTATATAACACCCTAGGTTGTTAACCTGGAAGCGAATGAAGGTGTTTTAATATTCATTATTTATAGTTAATTTAGAAAATGGAAGTAAAGTATAAAGGCAGCTTTTATACATTGGAAGATGTATAAAAGCTGCCTTTGAATTTTTATAATAAAATTATACATAAAAATGTAATAAAATATGAAAATAAGATAAGTAAACTAGTTTATTTTTTTACCACTGATTTAAAAATCTATATAGCGCAGGGTTAATATTTAAATCAGTAGTAAGTTTTAAATATTCCTCTAAGACTCTGTTATCGAAATCTTTTGTTTTAAGAGCTCTTATCATTAAATTTTTAGGGGTTTCTAAAGGTGAAATATATTCAACTACGGATACATCATATCCATAAGCCTCTAGCATTAAGGAACGAAGCCCATCTGTAAGTACATCAGCCATTCTAGCTTTTAATATTCCATGCTTTAATATACCTTTAAAAGGAATGTAAGAGTATTGATTTAATAGCTCTCTATGACAACAAGGAACAGCTATTATAACATCTGACTTTACTCTAATACCTAAGGCCAAAGCCATATCCGTAGCGGTATCACAGGCATGAAGAGATATAACTACATGAATTTTTTTATCAGGTACATAATCTTTTATATCTAAAGCTTTAAACTCCATATTTCTATAGCCTAAGTTTTCAGCCATCTCTTTAGAAGAATTAATTACAGTTTCTGATATATCTAACCCTATGAAAAAACACTTTCGTTTTTTTACTTCTGTTAAATAATAGTTTAATACAAAAGTTAAGTATGATTTCCCGCATCCACAATCTAATATATTTATTGTTTCATTAGAAGGGAGTTTATCTAAAATTCCTTCGAGCAACTCAACATAATGATCTATTTGATTATATTTCCTTATCTTATCATTCCTAATCTTACCATCATTACTCATTATACCTATTTCTTTTAAAAGTATGTCAGCCTCTCCTGTCTTTATATAATAATCTCTATTTAAAAGAGTTGAGGTTTTTGTATGAGACATAGCATTATCTCTATCTATAGAATTTTTCGAATCTATATTTTTTAATGATACATTCTTATTAGAAGCTTCGATTAATACTCCTCCTCCTCTTTCGTTATATGCAAATGATAATGATTCATAGTGCTCGCTTTCATCTATTATGTTTTTGATAAGTTGCTCTATAGTAAAGGAGTTGGTTTTACCATTAAAGTTAAATGATAATATATTATCATTTAACTTAGCTATACCTTTAAATTTTTTAAGACCTGCAGTAAATTCTACTGTTATATCTAAGAATATACTAGAATTTTCTTTAAATTTATTTTCTATACCCATAAAGAAAAAACTAAGTTTATTTAATGTTTGTTTGTTCATAGATAAATCACCTAACCTTCATTTTTATATTTGCAATTAATAGTAAACATAAAATATATTAATATTAATAGTTTTTATTGTAAAGTAAAAAATATGATTATAATATAATATTAAGGGGTTTATTGTGGTAAAAGGATTATGTGAAACTGAATTTAAGGGAATATAGAATTTGGACGAAATAACAATAGAGGGGGGACCGTATATGCAAAATGATGTTTGTATAACTTCTACAAGTAATAAAGGAGAATATATTATTAAAGATAATATAGGTATTACGCTAGGAAGAATTTATGTAATAGATTGGAATGCTGAAAGTAAATATTGTTGTATAAGAATAAGATTTTATAAGCAAGATAAGCCAAGACTTTTATTTAAGGCAGTTGATGAGTTTTTAAATCAAGTTTTTAATAAGGACAATATTAAAAAGATAAATATATTGGTTAAGGAAGATGAAAGTATTGAATGTTTTGGTGAATTAGGATTTGAATTAGAAGGAGTTATTGCTAATAACTTATATGAAAATAGAAGTTATAAAAGTGAATTTTTATTTGGATTAGAAAAAATAAATTATAAAAAAGAAAACCTATTAAGAAAAATCACACTTACTGGAAAGGATATACAATTAAAAATATTAACTCCCGAAAATTCTCATGAAATATTAAATTATTATTTAAAGAATAAGGATCATTTAAGTCCTTATGAACCTACCAGAGAAGATCAATTTTATACATTAAAGTTTCAAAGGGATATATTAATAGAATCATATAAGCAATATCTAAATGGCGAGGCTGTGAATTTTGGAATATATAAAAATGACAAGCTTATTGGAAAAATTCAATTATCTAATATAGTATTAGGGATTTTCAGGAGCTCTTTCGTAGGTTATTCAATGGATGAAGACGAACAGGGGAAGGGTTATATGAAAGAAGCTTTAAGATTAGTTACAGAATACGGCTTTGATGAGTTTAACTTACATAGAATAGAGGCATCAGCATTAGTTGATAATAAAAAATCTCAAAGTGTTCTAAAGGCATGTAACTTTAAAGAACTTGGCATTAATAAAAATTATCTTTTTATAAATGGGAAGTGGAGAGACCATATAACTTATTATATATTAAGGGAATAGTATATCAACTTTATCTAGTGTATCCTCTATAGAAATTAGAATTAATTCGTAGATTTATAGAGGATTTTAGATTTAAATTGAAGTATTAAGTGATTACAATGTTATAATGATAAGCTTATGTGATACAATAATCCATGTTGTCGCAAGAAACGACAAACAAGTCGACAAAGATTTAAAAAATATTTTAAAAAATTGTTGACAAGAAGAAAAAGAAATGTTAATATGTAAAAGTCGCTTGGAGCGACAGGGTCTTTGAAAATTGAACAGAGAATAGAAA
>NZ_OAOD01000036.1 GCF_900205925.1 Clostridium peptidivorans
CTGCGGGCCTAACAGCCCGTACCGGTTCGATTCCGGTCTTCGGCACCAAATAACGCGGGGTGGAGCAGTTGGTAGCTCGTCGGGCTCATAACCCGAAGGTCGTAGGTTCAAGTCCTGCCCCCGCAACCAAATTTTAATACGGCGGAATAGCTCAGCTGGCTAGAGCATTCGGTTCATACCCGAAGTGTCGTAGGTTCAAGTCCTATTTCCGCTACCAAAACAACCTATAAGTTATAACTTATAGGTTGTTTTATTTTTTTACAACATTTTAATACCATATTTTTACACATGATGTTTATTTTACATCTTTTTATGTGCGAAAGTGTAAAAGTATTGAAAAAAAATACATATCTGATTTTTTTTCAATAAATAAAGCAGATAAATGTCCTAAAAAAACCAGAGTTAACTATCACCTTATGACAATTAATTCCAGAAGTCTTTGATATAATAATTTTGAGAAAAAAAATAGGGTGGTGGGAATAATGCAGTATGGGGTAAATATATTTCCGTATGAAAGAATCAAAAAAACTAATAAAGATGTAAATAATAAAAGGGTATTTCATTATTCAACTTCTTTAAAATTAGTTGTATGCTTTATTGCAGCTTTTTTTACAAGTAGAGTACTTATGGTTAATTTAATGGCACCTTTTGGAATTGCATTTTTATTATGTTTTATTTTTGAAAATAAGAATATATTTTTGTTATCTGCGTTGGGAACGTTAGTTGGATATTTATCTATATATAATAGTGTAAAGGACATAGGAGTCTATTTGTGTAGTATAATTGTTATAACGATGTTAAGCTACATATCTAATAAAATAAAAACAGATAAAAAGATAATTATTACCTTTATATTTCTATTTTTAAATGTTGCATTATATGGCAAAATTATTCTTCACATTACTAGCTCCATTGCTCTTTTAAATGCCTTAATTCAAACAGCGATCCTCTTTCCAATATATTATATTATGAAATTTTCTATTGTATGCATAAAAGAATTAAAAACTAAACATCTTTATAATAGTGAAGAAATAATAAGTATGGCTGTAACGGCTTCGCTTATTATATCAGGAACTTGGGGAATTAATATTTATGGTATATCTTTAAGAAATATATTAGCTCTTTCTTTCATATTAGTAGTAGGTTATGTGAAAGGCAGTAGTGCAGGAGCTTCTTGTGGAATTGCAATAGGTACTATAATAGGACTTTCAACCACTAATATGGTTGCATTTACTGGTATGTGCGGATTATGTGGACTTACTGCAGGGGTTTTTAAACAACTGGGTAAAATAGCAAGTGGAATACCTTATATGGTGGTATTTTTAATACTAAAGCTATATTCTGATATAGGGGTACAATTTCAATTCCAAGAAGCCTTGATTTCCTTAGTAATATTTTATGCTATACCATCAAAGGTTTATAATAGATTAGAATTAGAGTTGGATTGGGAAAGAAAACAGGAAAATCTGAAGGAAAACTATATAAGTAAAACTAAGGAGATTTTTAATTCTAAATTGACAGATTTTTCTGGATTGTTAATGGACATGTCTACCACACTGGCAGGACTGGCGGACAATGATAAGCTTCAAATGAAGGTAAAGAGTAGTGCTTTAGTAGAGAACTTAGCAGATAGAGTATGTAGTAATTGTAATATGAAATCAATGTGCTGGAAAAGAGAAAGCTTCTATACCTACTCAGCATTTGTAGAGCTAATAGATAATTATCAAAATAAAAGAGAAAAAGTACCTTATGAAATAGAAAGGAAATGTATAAAAAGATCACTTCTTATAAAAAATACTGAAGAAATAGTAAAAAATTATATCATGAATGAAATGTGGAGAAAAAGACTGGCAGAATGTAGGGAGTTTTTGGCTAATCAAATAGGAAATATTTCAGTTACTGTAAATGAAATTGTTGAAGAAATAGATTCAAGCACTCAATTTAACAAGTATATGGAAAATGATATAACAAGAGTTTTAAATAAAAATCACATTAAATTTAAGGATGTTCTTTGTTACAATGATAATGCTGGAAGAGTGCTTGTAAATATGACTATGGATGCTTGTGGAGGAACTCAGAAATGCGTGAAGGATATTTTGCCTTTGATTAATTCAATTACTGGTAAGATTATGAGTATAAGTGATGATGGATGTAATATAAACTCTAAAGATAATACATGTAACTTTACATTAGAAGAGACTCCAAAGTTTCATGTTGCTTCATATGTATCTAGATTATGTAAAGATGGAGAAAAACATAATGGAGATAGTTATTTATATCAAAAGCTTAATAATGGTACTTATTTGACTATGATAAGTGATGGAATGGGTTCAGGGCCACTTGCAGGAAAGGAAAGTTCTGCAGCTGTAGATTTAATAAATAAGTTTGTAAAACTTGGATTTAATAAACTAACAGCTATAAATACAATAAATTCACTTATGACTATTAATTTTTCACAGGATGAAAAGTTCTCTACTGTAGATTTAAGTACCATAGATTTATATACAGGAGAAGCTGAATTTATAAAGGTAGGGGCGGCAGCAACTTTAATCAAATCCGAAAATAAAATAGAAACAATGGATTGCAAGAGTCTTCCGATTGGTGTGCTAGAAAAGGTAGATACAGAGATAATAAAAAAACAAGTTAAAAATGGTGATATGATAATTATGGTTAGTGATGGAGTGCTCGATTATGATAATGAAGAAGCAGGTAAAGCAGATTGGTTAGTAGAATATTTAAGTAAGGACAATACAAATGATCCTGAAATACTTTCTAACAATATCATAAAAAGAGCAAAGGAATTAAGTAAAGGCAAAATAAAGGATGACATGACTGTTGTGGTTTCTAAGGTTTACAATTTATATTAAGTTGATTAAAAACTAGAATCCTTTATTACTTATAAGGATTCTAGTTTTTAATTTTTTATTTATGATATAATTATCCATATTAGCTTTTTAAGGAAGTGTTAAAAATGTTACAAAAGATAATGGAAACTATTAAAGAAAATGCAATGCTTAATAAAGAAGATAAAATAATCGTAGGTGTTTCTGGAGGACCAGACTCTATGTGTCTTTTACATATTTTAAATACTTTGAGAAATACATATTTTATAGATATTGTAGCTGCTCATTTAAATCATGGACTTCGAGGAAAAGATGCTGATGAAGATGAAGAATACGTAAAAGAATTTTGTGAGAAAAATAATATTGAGTTTTACTCTAAAAAAGTTAATATTGAGGAGCTGTCTAATACATGGGGAATATCTTCAGAAATGGCTGGAAGGGAAGCTAGATACTCTTTTTTTCTTGAACTTTTTAGTAAGTTAGGTGCAAATAAAATAGCTATAGCTCATAATGCCAATGATCAGTGTGAAACAATACTTATGAGAATAATAAGAGGAACTGGACTTGAAGGGCTTGAGGGGATAAAACCTGTTAGAGATGAAATATATATAAGACCTTTAATAAAAGTAACTAGAGATGAGATAGAAGATTATTGTGATAAAAACAATATTAATCCAAGAATAGATAAGACAAATCTTCAAAATATATATAGTAGAAATAAAATCAGATTGGAGTTAATTCCCTATATAAAAGAAAATTTTAATTCACATGTAATAGAAGTAGTGAATAGACTTGGAGAAAATATAAAGGTTGACAATGATTTTATAGAAAAAAAATATAAAGAAATTTTTGGGAAATATTGCATTGTAACTTCGAATAAAGTTAAAATTAAAAGTGAAGCATTCAATGAGCATAAGGCATTACTTAGTAGAATGATTAGAAAAGCTGTTGAATTAGTTAAAGGAAATCTTGTTAACTTTGAAAGGGTGCATGTAGAGTATATAATATCACTGCAAGGAGGGAATACTGGAAAGGAAATTGAACTTCCAGGAGGTATAAGAGCTTTAAATAATTATGGAGAAATAATATTAAGTAAAGAAAGTAAGAATGAAATAAAAAAGAATTTAGAAACTTATGAGATAAGTCTTAATGAAAGAAACAAAATAGGTAGATTTAATATTGAGGCAAATACATTAGATAAAAAATTTCTTGAAAGAGTAAAAGAGAACTCATTAGAGCAATATTTTGATTATGAAAAAGTTAATGGCAATATAAGCTTTAGATATAGAAAACAAGGAGATAAATTTCAACCTTTAGGTATGAAAGGCACTAAAAAATTAAAGGATATATTTATGGATTTAAAAATTCCTAAAAATTTAAGAGATAATATACCTATTATATGCGTTGGAGAAGAAATAGCGTGGATTGTAGGTTATAGAATAAGTGATAAATTTAAAGTAGATGAAACTACAAATAAATTACTTAAAATAAAACTAGAAAGCGAGGAAGAAAAGTGGTAAATATGAGGGAAGACATTCAAGAAATACTTTATAATGAGGAGCAGCTTAAAGAAAGGATAAGAGAATTAGGAAAGGAAATTAGTGGGGATTATAAGGACAAAAATTTAATGCTTATAGGCGTATTAAAGGGTTCAGTTCCATTTATGGCAGATTTAATGAAGGAAATAACAGTGCCATGTATTATGGATTTTATGGCTGTTTCTAGCTATGGTAATTCTACAAGTACTTCAGGTGTGGTAAGAATACTGAAAGATTTAGATTTTGAAATAGAGGGAAAAGACATTCTGTTAATAGAGGACATAATTGATTCAGGAGTTACATTAAGATATCTAGTAGATTATCTTAAGGGAAGAGGAGCAGCTAGTATAGAAATAGCTTGCCTTTTGAATAAATCTGAAAGAAGAAGAGTTGAAATAAATGCTAAGTATATGGGATTTGAGGTTCCGGATTTCTTCTTAGTTGGGTACGGATTGGATTATGCAGAAAGATATCGTAATCTTCCTTTTATAGGAATATTAAAGGAAGAAATTTATAAATAATTAATGCTAATATTATTGTAAATAAATATTTGATATGATACAATTTTACAATATAATAACAAAGAGAGGGGGGCCAGGAATGAATAAAAAGTTTTCAAGTGCAACGGCCTGGGTTATAGTTTTTATAATGGTCATATTTGCTGCATTATTCTTGGCAAGAACTAATGAGAGTGCAACAACAATTAATTTTAATCAATTCCAAAAGCACTGGATTAACAATGAAATAAAAAGTTTTGAAGTTAAAGAAGATAAAATGACAGTTGTAGGTAGTTTGAAAAATGGTACTCAATATGAAACTATAGTTCCTTTTGAAAGACTTAATCAATTTGTGAGTACACATGATAAAAACGGAGAAGTGATAGAAAAATATGCACTTCCAGCTAGAACACCAATGTGGCTAAGTTGGCTGCCTACTGCCTTAATAATACTTATGTTTGTAGTTTTTTGGTTTATGTTTATGCAACAATCACAAGGTGGTGGAGGCAATAGGGGTGTAATGAATTTTGGTAAAAGCCGGGCTAAGATGGCTGCGCCAGATAGAAAAAAGGTTACATTTAATGATGTGGCAGGAGCAGATGAAGAAAAGGCAGAACTTGCTGAAATAGTTGATTTCTTAAAGCAGCCTAAAAGATATATAGAAATGGGAGCAAGGATACCTAAGGGAGTCTTGCTTGTGGGACCTCCTGGAACAGGGAAGACGTTATTAGCTAAAGCTATTGCAGGTGAAGCTGGAGTTCCTTTCTTTAGTATTTCAGGTTCAGATTTCGTAGAAATGTTTGTAGGTGTAGGAGCTTCTAGAGTAAGAGATTTGTTTGAACAGGCTAAAAAGAATTCACCTTGTATTATTTTTATAGATGAAATAGATGCCGTGGGTAGACAAAGAGGTGCAGGACTCGGTGGAGGACATGATGAAAGAGAACAAACTCTTAACCAGCTACTAGTAGAGATGGATGGTTTTGGAGTTAATGAAGGTATTATAATGATAGCAGCTACCAACAGACCTGATATATTAGATCCTGCGCTACTAAGGCCTGGAAGATTTGATAGGCAAATTATAGTAGGTGCTCCAGATGTAAAAGGAAGAGAAGAAATATTAAAAGTACATGTAAAAAATAAGCCTCTTTCTGAAGAAGTAAAATTAGATGTTCTTGCGAAAAGAACTCCAGGGTTTACAGGAGCAGATTTAGAAAACTTAATGAATGAAGCCGCGCTTTTAGCGGTTAGACAAAATAAAAAAGAAATAGGCATGGATGAGCTAGAGGAAGCTGTTACAAGAGTAATAGCAGGACCAGAAAAGAAGAGTAGAGTAATTGACGAAGAGGATAGAAGACTTACTGCATATCATGAAGCAGGTCATGCAGTAGTTATGAAGCTTTTACCTCATGCGGACCCTGTTCATCAAATTAGCATAGTTCCTAGAGGAATGGCTGGTGGATATACTATGCATCTTCCTGAAAAGGATAGTTCATATATGTCAAAGTCAAAACTTTTAGATGAGATAGTAGGCTTGCTTGGTGGAAGAGTAGCTGAAAAACTTATAATAGGAGATATAAGTACTGGAGCTAAAAATGATATAGATAGAGCAAGTACTATAGCTAGAAAGATGGTTATGGACTATGGTATGAGTGAAAAATTAGGTCCCATAGCTTTTGGAAGTGGGCATGATGAAGTGTTCTTAGGAAGAGATATAGGTAAGACTAAGAATTATAGCGAAGAAGTTGCGTTTAAGATTGACGAAGAAATAAAAGAGCTTATAGATGGTGGATATAATAAAGCTGAAAAATTGCTTAGAGAAAATATGAGTAAACTTCATGCTGTAGCCAAGGCTTTATTAGAAAGAGAAAAGCTTGAAGCAAATGAATTTGAAGAAATATTTAATAATAATTAATGATTAAACAGAGGTATATTGCCTCTGTTTTTTTAAATTATTTACCAAGTATCTGGGTTTAGTGATATAATAATTTTGTTGTTATAAAATTTTACACAGAAGCGGGATGATAAAGTGGAGTTTAATTTAAGGGAAGGTATAAGTGCAGTTACAGAAATAACAGTGACTGATAGGGATACTGCAATTTTTTATGGCTCTGGAGATTTACCTGTGTTTGCCACACCAGCGATGATTGCGCTAATGGAAAGTACATCAAAGAGTTCAGTGGGATTACACTTAAACTCTGAACTTACAACAGTAGGAATAAAGATAGATGTAGATCATATAGGGGCTACTCCAAAAAATATGAGAGTTAAATGTGAGGCGGTGCTTACTAAAATAGAGGGGAAAAAGTTATTTTTTAAGGTTACTGCATGGGATGAAAAAAATAAAATAGGCGAGGGTATACATATAAGGTATATAGTTGATAGTATTGCTTTTATGAAAAAATTAAAGTAGTTATTTTAAAGCCATGAGAGTATCTGGACTTTATAATTTACAGATGCTCTTTTTTAATTTATAATTGTGTGTATGTAAATGTCAATAACTACATAATATACACATAATATATTATGAATTTTAAGAAAGTGGTGATTAACTTTGATTTTAGTTCTAGATGCCGGTAATACTAATATGGTATTAGGTCTTTATGATGGGAAAGAGCTAATTGGAGACTGGAGATTGTCCACCGACTCTATAAGAACAGCAGATGAATATGGCATACAAGTTATACAATTATTTGTACAAAATAATTTGGAGATTTCTGATGTAGAAGGAGTTATAATTTCATCTGTAGTTCCTAATATCATGTACTCTGTGGAACATATGATACATAAGTATTTTAAAATAAAACCTATAGTTGTAGGGCCTGGGGTAAAGACGGGAATTAATATAAAGTACGATAATCCAAAGGAAGTGGGAGCAGATAGAATAGTAAATGCAGTGGCAGTTCATGAAAGGCTCAATAAACCTGCTATAATAATAGATTTTGGTACTGCTACAACATTTTGTGCATTAACTGCCTCAGGAAACTATTTAGGTGGAACCATATGTCCAGGCATAAAGATATCTTCTGAGGCGCTATTTCAAAGAGCGGCAAAACTTCCTAGAGTTGAATTAGTAAAACCACCATCTGTAATATCTAAAACTACTATAACAAGTATGCAGGCTGGAATAATATATGGATACAGTGGATTGGTAGAGTATATAGTTGAAAAAATGAGAAGAGAAATGATTGAAAGTGGAGAGCAAAATCCGTATGTAATTGCAACTGGAGGATTAGCTAAATTAATAAGTGAAGAAACAAAATGTATAGATGAAATAGACCCATTTCTAACTTTAGAGGGATTGAGAGTGATATATGAGAAAAATAAGGAGTTAATTTCCCCATGCAGATAGGAACTTTAAGTTTTGAAGATAGTGCTTTTTTAGCACCTTTAGCAGGGGTTACAGACATTGCCTTTAGAGGATTGTGTAAAGATATGGGTTGTGGACTTATATATACTGAAATGATAAGCGCAAAGGCGCTTTATTATGAAAGTGAAAATACAAAAGAGATGCTTAGATTTGATAAAAAAGAACTTCCAATTGCTGTACAAATATTCGGGCATGAAGCAGATATAATGGCAAGTATATGTGAGGAATATTTTAATGACAATGATGATGTATGTCTTATAGATATAAATATGGGCTGCCCAGCTCCTAAAATAGTAAAAAATGGAGATGGATCAGCTCTTATGAAAGATCCTAAACTAGCAGCATCTATTATTAAAGCTATAAAAGATAAAACTAATAAACCTATTACTGCTAAGTTTAGAAAAGGGTTTGACAAAAATAGCATAAATGCTGTAGAGTTTGCAAAGGAACTTGAAGCAGCAGGAGTAGATGCTATAACAGTTCATGGAAGAACAAAAGAACAGATGTATGAAGGAAAAGCAGATTGGGATATAATAAGGGAAGTGAAAAAGGCAGTTTCCATTCCAGTGATAGGAAATGGAGATATCTTTACTGCCGAAGATGCTTTAAGAATTAAAGAGGTAACTTGTTGTGATGGAATAATGATAGGAAGAGGTGCTTTGGGAAATCCATGGATATTTAGACAGGTTAAACAGAAAATTCGTGGAGAAAAAGTAATGTATCCTACATCTTCTGAAATAATAGATATGTGCATTGAACATTTTAAAAGGTCAATTTACTATCATGGGGAGCATAAGGCAGTAAGAGAAATGAGAAAACATGTATCTTGGTATATAAAGGGATTAAAAAATTGTACTAATATAAAAAATATGATAAATAATGAGAAGGAATCAAAAAGGGTATTGGATATATTACTTCAATATAAAGAAGAATTGAGAATAGAATAAAGTCGCTGGATAAAAGTTGACATTGATTTGATGCTGTTTTATAATTACTTAAATGATTGGATAAGTGCCAGATTTACATATATTTTGCATAAATTAGGTATAATCATAATAATATATAAAAAAGCATTTAGCAAAATTAAAGGGGAGAATAAAATGAGCGATTCAAAGAAGTATATAATGACTTATGAGGGTGTTAAAAAGTTAGAGGAAGAATTAGAGTATTTAAAAACCGTAAAAAGAAAAGAGATAACTGAAAAAATAAAGGTAGCAATTTCCTTTGGAGATTTAAGTGAAAACTCCGAATATGATGAAGCTAAAAATGAACAAGCTTTTGTAGAAGGAAGAATAATGCAACTTGAAAATATGTTAAAGAATGCTAGTATTATAGATGAAAGTGAAATTCCAGCAGATACTATAAATGTAGGCACTATAGTAAAGGTAAAGGATTTTGAATTTGATGAAGAAGTAGAATATATTATAGTAGGTTCGGCAGAAGCGGATCCGCTAGAAAATAAGATTTCTAATGAATCTCCTGTAGGTAGGGCTTTAATTGGTAAAAAATTAGGAGACTTAGTAGAAGTAGCTGTACCTGATGGTGTAAACAAGTTTGAAGTGTTGTCAGTAAGAAGAAGTTAATGGAGGAATGAAAAATGTCAAATGAACAAAAGAATTTGGTAAATGAGGAACAAGAGTTTAATCAGCTTATTCAAGAAAGAAGACAAAAGTTTTTTGATCTTCAAGCTGCAGGTAAGGATCCTTTTGATGTATATAAGGTAGAAAGAACTCATACTTCAAACGAAGTTAAGGAAAACTACGAAGAATTAGAAGGAAAAGAAGTTACTGTAGCAGGAAGATTGATGTCTAAGAGAGTTCATGGGAAAGCTGGATTTTCTGATATTCATGATAGATATGGTAAACTTCAGTTATACATAAAGATAAATGATGTAGGTGAAGAAAAGTTAAAAGAATACAAAACTTTTGATATAGGTGATTGGGTTTCTATAAAAGGTACTGTATTTAAAACAAAAACTGGAGAGGTATCAGTTCACATATTAGATTTTCAGTTAATCGGAAAATCTTTAAAACCACTTCCAGAAAAGTGGCATGGTCTTAAAGATCCTGATTTAAGATATAGACAAAGATATGTAGATCTAATTATTAATCAAGATGTTAGAGATACCTTCATGAAAAGAACAGCTATCATAAGATCTATAAGAGAGTTTTTGGATAACAGGGGATATTTAGAAGTTGAAACTCCTGTACTTTCACCTATAGCTGGAGGAGCTGCGGCAAAGCCATTTAATACTCATCATAATGCTCTAAACATAGATATGTACTTAAGAATAGCCACAGAGCTTTATTTAAAGAGACTTATAGTAGGTGGATTTGAAAAGGTATATGAAATGGGTAAGAACTTTAGAAATGAAGGAATAAGTGTAAGGCATAACCCAGAATTTACAATGATAGAGTTATATGAAGCCTTTGCGGATTATAATGATATGATGGAAATTACTGAAAATATGATGGCTTATGTATGTGAAAAGGTTCTTGGTACTACAAAAGTGATGTATGAGGAGACAGAAATAGATTTTACTCCACCATGGAGAAGAGTTACTATGGTAGATGCAGTAAAAGAATATGCTGGTATTGATTATAATGCTATTAAAGACGATGAAGAAGCAAGAGTTATTGCAAAGGAAAAACACCTAGAGTTTAAGAAGAATCTTAGTGAGTGTACTAAGGGAGATGTTCTTATAGCTTTATTTGAAGAATTTTGCGAAACTAAGTTAATACAGCCTACTTTTGTATTAGATTATCCAGTAGAAAATTCCCCTCTTACTAAGAAAAAGAGAGGAAATGAAGCATTTACTGAAAGATTTGAAGGATTTATATATGGAAGAGAAGTATGTAATGCATATTCAGAGTTAAATGATCCTATAGTTCAAAAAGAAAGATTTGTTCAGCAGCTTAAGGAAAGAGAATTAGGAGATGATGAAGCTTATATGATGGATGATGACTTCATAAATTCTCTAGAAATAGGTATGCCTCCAACTGGTGGACTTGGAATAGGTATAGATAGAATGACTATGTTCTTAACAAATTCTGCATCTATAAGAGACGTTATATTATTCCCAACTATGAAACCAACCAATAATCAATAGTGGAAAATCTTAAGCAGTTTTTATAAATGACAATTAATATATGATAAGTAAAAGTTAATATAGAAAGTTCCTTTAATGGAAGGGGCCTTCTATATATTATCTTATCATATATCTTTTGTTATAAATTATTGCATGATTTCCCTTAATGTTATGAAAAATTTTATAAAAATGGTTGAAATTAATAAAGAATATGTTATAATAATACCTATAAATGATATTCCGCGATAGCTCAACGGTGGAGCACTCGGCTGTTAACCGATAGGTTGAAGGTTCGAATCCTTTTCGCGGAGCCATTTTTATTTTTTGGAAAATGCATTGACAAATTATATGCATTTGATAAAATATATAGTAATTTAATAATGCACAATGAAAAAGATGAGTAGTAATAAAGTTTTTGCAGAGAGACTATGATTGGTGTAAATAGTTAAGATTTTATTATGAATGGAGCTTTGGAGTGTAAGGATTAGAAAAAGCAGGGCTGTGCCAAAAAGGGTGGAACCGCGGAAGAAAACTTTCGTCCCTTTATGGTAGAGTCTTTTTTTATATTTTAAATTAAAGGAGGAATATATATGGCTATTGAAAAGACCATGGATAAGGTTGTAGCGTTATGTAAAAATAGGGGATTTGTTTTTCCGGGATCAGATATTTATGGAGGGCTTGCAAACTCTTGGGATTATGGTCCTTTAGGAGTTGAATTTAAGAATAATGTAAAAAAGGCTTGGTGGAGAAAGTTTGTTCAAGAAAGTCCATATAATGTAGGATTAGATGCAGCTATATTAATGAATAGAGAAGTATGGGTAGCTTCAGGCCATGTTGGTGGATTTTCTGATCCATTAATGGATTGTAAAGAATGTAAAGCAAGATTTAGAGCTGATAAGATAATAGAAGACCATATGACAGCGCAAGGTGCAGAGGTAGCCAGTGCAGATGGATGGACTAATGAAGAGCTAAAAGAATATATAGATAAGCATAATATAGTATGTCCGAAGTGTGGTGAAAAGAACTTTACAGATATAAGAAAATTTAATCTTATGTTTAAGACATTTCAGGGAGTAACTGATGACGCTAAATCAGAAATATACTTAAGACCAGAGACAGCTCAAGGTATATTTGTAAATTTCAAGAATGTACTTAGAACTTCTAGGAAAAAGATGCCTTTTGGAATTGCTCAAATAGGTAAATCCTTCAGAAATGAAATTACTCCAGGTAATTTTACGTTTAGAACTCGTGAATTTGAGCAAATGGAACTAGAATTTTTCTGTGAGCCAGGAAAAGACTTGGAATGGTTCAAATATTGGAAGGATTATTGCTGGAACTTTTTATTAAACTTAGGTATGAATAAGGAAAATTTAAGAATGAGAGATCATTCTGCTGAAGAACTTTCGTTTTATAGTAATGCAACTTCTGACATAGAATACTTATTTCCATTTGGTTGGGGAGAGTTATGGGGAGTTGCTGATAGAACTGATTATGATTTAAAACAGCACATGAAGCATTCAGGAGAGGATTTAACTTACCTAGATCCAATTACCAATGAAAAATATGTTCCTTATTGTATAGAGCCTTCCTTGGGTGCAGATAGAGTTGCACTAGCATTTCTTGTAGACGCATATGATGAGGAAGAACTAGAAGGTGGAGATAAGAGAACTGTATTGCATTTACATCCTGCACTTGCTCCTTTTAAAGCTGCAATTTTACCATTAACAAAGAAATTATCCGATAAATCTACAGAGATTTATGATATGTTAAGAAAAGAGTTTAATGTAGATTATGATGAAGCAGGAAGTATTGGAAAAAGATATAGAAGGGAAGACGAAATAGGAACTCCTTATTGTATAACTATAGATTATGATACTTTAGAAGACAATACTGTTACAATAAGAGATAGAGATACAATGGAACAGCATAGAATAAAAGTTGATGAATTAATTAGTTTCATTTCAGAAAAAGTTAAATTTTAATATATAAACTTAAAAAAAGCTGCGACATTTGTCGTAGCTTTTAATCTATATTAATATCATCAAAGATTTGTCTTTTTATTAGTTAAATTAATGTGTAAAATGAAATAAAAAAAATGCCGGAATAATTCCGGCAATTATAGGGTTTAATCATGGGGATATGTTATATGTTCAATTAAAACTTGGGGAATTATATTAATGTTTCCTTACGGCACAATATTAGTATAGCATATATATATGATTTTGCAATAGCTGATAATAAAGTCTTTAAATTAAGTATTTTCTCACAATTTCGACAAGGATTATTGCTGAATTTAATATAAATTTGTATATATTTTGACATTGAATTGATTGACAACATATAATTATAGATAGAGAAAAGTGATATAATTTAATATAGTAATTATGCATGGAGGTAAACGATGAATAGACAGTTTGATGAATTTAAGAAATTTATAGAAGGAAAAGAAACTGCTGTAGTAGGGATAGGAGTAAGTAATAGGCCATTAATAGATTTATTAATAAAATTAAATGCTAAGGTGACAGCTTTTGATAAGAAAAGTGAATCTGAGCTTGGGACAGTTGTGGAAGAGTTGAAGGCAAAAGGAGTAAAATTAGTTCTTGGAAAAGAATATTTAGAAAAGCTTAAAGGATATGAAGTTATATTTAAAACTCCATCTATGCGAATAGATAGTCCTGAATTAGTAGATGCCAAGCTTCAAGGAGCATATATAACGTCAGAAATGGAAGAGTTTATAAAATATTGCCCTGGGAAGATATATGGAGTTACAGGAAGTGATGGCAAGACTACTACTACAACATTAATATATAAAATGTTAAGTGAGCAAGGTTATAAAACATGGGTGGGAGGAAATATAGGAACTCCTTTGTTTTCTAAGATAGAAGAAATTAGTAAGGAAGATAGAATAGTTTTAGAATTATCTAGCTTTCAACTTATGACTATTCATGAAAATATGGAAGTAGCACTTGTAACGAATTTATCGCCTAATCATTTGGATATGCATAAGGGCATGGAAGAATATATAAGCGCTAAGAAAAATATATACTTAAATCAGACAAGTGAAGATTTGTTAGTTTTAAATAATGATAATAGTATTACTAGATCTATGATAAATGAAGCAAATGGTAAAGTTTTTCTTTTCAGCATAAATAATAAAGTAGATAAGGGAGCATATTATTATAATGATAAGCTTTGTATTATGGGAAAAGAGGTATGCTCGAAAAATGAAGTTAAATTGAAGGGTATGCATAATATAGAAAATCTATTAGCAGCATTTTGCTGTGTTTATGAAGATGTATCATTAGAAACTATGAAAAAGGTAGCCACTACATTTACAGGTGTAGAACATAGAATGGAATTTATAAGAGAATTAAATGGAGTGAAATACTATAATGATTCCATAGCATCTAGTCCAACTAGAACATTAGCAGGGTTGAAAGCGTTTGGAAGACCTGTAATATTGATAGCTGGTGGATATGATAAAAAGATATCTTTTGATATCTTAGCAGAAGAAGGTTACCCATATATAAAAACACTAATATTATTAGGAGTAACCAAAAACAAGATAAAGGAAGCATTTGAAAAGGTAATACAGAAAAATAATACAGAACTTCGTATTATAATGGTAGATTCCCTTGAAGAAGCGATAAAGGTTTCGAAGGATGAAGCGAACGAAGGAGACATAGTAACTTTATCTCCAGCTTGTGCAAGTTTTGATATGTTCCCTAATTTTGAAGTTAGAGGGAACAAGTTTAAAGAAATAATAAGTGAATTATAATACATGAAGAATCAAAAAGTCAGCTAAATGCTGGCTTTTTAATATATACATAAGTAGAGTTCTCCTTCAACAGAGTCGGATGTATCAATACTCGTAAAGTAAAGCAATAATGAGAAATTATAAGATTTAATTATATAATTTCATATAATAAGAAATGGATATGGCTTGTCTGCGGACAAGTGTGATACAATAACACATGTCGTCAAAACAAACGGCAAGTAAGTCAACAAAGATTTAAAAAAATATTTTAAAAAAATGTTGACAAGAAGAAACAGAAATGTTACTATATAAAAGTCGCTTGGAGCGACAGGGTCTTTGAAAATTGAACAGAGAATAGAAACCAGTCAATTACTTAACAGTTAAAT
>NZ_OAOD01000041.1 GCF_900205925.1 Clostridium peptidivorans
TTTTAGATATTATCATCATAAAAGACCGCATAGTTTTTTAGGAGGGCTAACGCCTTTTGAAAGAAGGTATCTATAAAAATTAATCGAACTAGGTGTTGCAACTTTACTTGACCAGGTCACTCTTAATGTATCTATTAAATCATCAACTACTACTATATCATTTTTAGTTGCCTCTTCTGATTTTTGTCCTAAAAACAATATATCTTTTACAATTGGTTTTATCATAATTTATACCTCTTCTTTAGTTATATTTTTTATAAAAATAAGATATGATTTTAAAATATATCATATAACCTAACCCTATTAAATAAATTTGCTAGACAATATCTTTTCCTATAATTAGCTATAAGTTCTTCACTTAATACACATCCTTAACTCAAAAAAATTATAACATAAACCAATGACACTTTTAATATCATTGGCTTACTTTTTAATATTTAATCATGTTCTATTTATTTTGGTTGTCCATGTATACGGTTCTCCGTATCTTATCTAAATGAGGTTTTTACATTTATATATTATTCGTTAGACTTTAATGCATCAATCATGTTAATATTCTTTAACTTAATATGCATCATAATCATAACTATTAGCGAGAACAGTATAGTTATCAAGGCAGAGAATATATAACTATCTATGAAAATATTAGGATACATCATCATAGTATCAGTTTCTGCCGTGCTAATTATAAAAGCATGTAGTATTTTTCCTAAAAATGAACCTGTAAGTACTCCTAAGAGTGTTAATATTATACTTTCCCTTAAAATATACATAGTGACTTCATTATCAAAAAATCCAAGTACTTTTATAGTAGATAATTCTCTTATACGCTCTGATACATTTATATTATTTAAGTTGTATAAAACTACAAAAGCAAGACATCCTGCTGCTAGTATCATTACTAACATAACTATGTTCATATTAGCCGTTGACTCTTCAATCGATTTTTGTATTTGTGATGTTGATGTAACGTTTATCACATTATCACACCCCAAAAGCTTTGACGAAATTTCATCAACATCATCTTCATTTTTATCAAAATTCAAAAGTTGGGTATTGTAGCTAATTTTTTTATCAAATATTTTTTCATAATACGATGGTGACATATACATATAGTGCATAATATAATTTTCAACTATTTTATCTACTTTCACATCATAAGAATTATTCTCTTCATCTTTCATAGTTATTGTATCTCCAGCAGATGCTCCTAAAAGTCTGGCTAACTTCTCATTAATAATAACACCATCATCTGATATTTTATATTTTTCACCTGACACCCTATCATTTAATAGTATAAACTGATCTATCTTCTCTACATCTTGCGGTACATACAGAGTAACTGTTTGTTTATTCATATCCTCTTTACTAAATGTTACTGATTCTTGATGTATATTTAAATTATTCTCATATCCGGTTATTTGATTTAAAATATCTTCATACTTTTTATAATCTTCTTTAGTAGAATCTTCATCTAATACTACCATAGCTTCATATTTCCATAACTTACTAAATTGCTTTTCTATAATACCTGTATTTGAATTTTTAAGTCCAAACCCCGTAACAAGTATGGCCATACAGCCAGCAATCCCTAGTACTGTCATTACCATACGTTGCTTATATCTAAAAATATTTCTTAATGTTACCTTCTGGTTAAAATTAAGCGCTTTCCATAGTAGTGTAATTTTCTCTAAGAATATCTTCTTACCTAGTTTTGGAGCTTTTGCTTTCATCAGATTAGCCGGTTTACTTTTCAATTCAACTCTTATAACAAATAAAGCTGCTCCAACTGTACATAATATTGATATTACCATAGATTGAATGATATAAGATGGATAATAATATATAATTAATTTTGGTAAACTGTATAAACTTCCATAGGCATTACTGATTATAACTGGGAGAAAACTACATCCAATTAATATTCCCAATATACACCCAGAAATACTTGCTATTGCAGCATATATTATAAACTTCCAAGATATTTGTAAATCATCGTATCCTAAAGCTTTTAAAGTACCTATTTCTATTCGATTTTCCTCTACCATTCTTGTCATTGTTGTTAAGCAAATTAATACTGCTAATAAAAAGAAAAATACTGGAAACACTGAAGCAATATTATCTAAAGCATTAACTGAATCTTTATATCCCGAATATCCTGGATTATCATTTCTATCAAAGAAGTAGTACTTATTTTTATCTAAATTTTTAAGATTTTCTTTTTCTTTCTTTTCAACTTCTTTTCTAGCATCTAATAGTTTTTCCTTATTTTTATTTATTTCTTTTTCACCTTCTATTAGTTTTTGCTCTGATTCATTTAATTGTTTTATTGATTTATCAAGTTCTTCTTCCCCTTGTATTTTGCCTTCTTCAAGTTCTTTTGCCCCTTTTAAAAGTTCAATATTTGCATTATCTAATTGCTTTTGAGCCTCTTCAAGCTTAACTCTACTATTATTAAATATCTCTAACTGTTTCTCATATTGGGATTTACCTTGTTGATATTCAGTAATTCCTGCTACTAATAATTGTAAATTAGACATATTATCATTTACAGTTTTGTCCATAGCATCTAATGATTTATATATGTTAATAGCAATATCTAAATTTTTAGGATTTCTTTCTAGTTCATTAATTAGTCCAGCCATATCACTTAAACCTAAATTAGATACAACACTTTTCCAATACTGTATCTTTTCAGAAGGTATTTCTTCACCCTCTTTAATATTTTTAACTGTATACTTTATATCACTAGAAAGTACATTGATTGAATTAAATAACTTTCTAAGATTTTCTATTTCATATTCTAATTCACTTACACTCTTTTCAGGATTGATTCCTTGATTTAAAAATTCTTTCTTAGCTTTATCAAGCTCAACCTTTGATTCATAAAGTTGTTTTTTTCCTTCTTCAAATTTTTCTTTTTCTTTATTAAGTTCTGCTTGACCTATTTCTAATTTCTTTTCACCTGATGAAAGATCTGCTTCACCGTCTTTAATTTTTTCTTGAAACTCTATTAATCCTTGGTTGTATTGCTTTTTGCCTTCTTTAATTCTTTCTTTTCCATCTTCTATTTCTCTTTGTGCCTTTAGAAGTTTTATTTCATTATCTTCTATTTCTTTATAGGCTTTATCAAATTCTTTTTCTACTTTTGTTTTTACTTCTTCAACTCTATCTATTGTTCTATTTGAATATAAATTTTCAAGATATTGGGTATTTTTCTCCATTTTATCTTTATATTCATCGCTATAAGCATCGAGACCTTGTACATTTTTAAATCTTACATAGATTTCCGTATATACATCCATTGATATATCCGAGCTATTTAATACTGCAAAGTAATCAATAGTACCCTTACCAACAGGAGTTATACCTCTTGATTCTTTTTCAATATACATTGGACTTCTTACAATACCAACGATTTCAAATGTGGTCCTCTTAAAAGACTTCATTATGTCTTCGTCAGTATTAATTACAAATTTGTCTCCAATCTTCATATTCTTATTTAATTTTAAAGCTTGTTCATCTAAGGCTATTTCTCCACCTTTTTCAGGTAACCTGCCTTCCACAACACTGAAGTTATTTATGTTATTTTTATTGTCATACTCCATGAATCTTACCACATTACTCATATTTGCAAGGTTTGCATCTATACTGCGTGTGCCATAAAAATCTAATATTTCATCATTGTTTCTAAGTACCTCTATATCTTCATCATTTAGTCCAAGACTTGATACAATCTTACTATCCATAAGGTTATAGGTGTTATATAGATTATTTATAGTTTTATTCATATCGGGTCCTGCTGATTTTATGCCAGAATAAAAAGCCACACCTAAAAATATAATTATTAATATTGAAATAAATCGTGCTTTTGATGATAAAATTTCCCTTGCTATTGACTTCTTATATGCTTTAATCTGCATCCCAAGTTCACCTCTACCATTCAATTTCTTCAACTGTAATAGGATTATCATTAATCTCAATGCTTCTAACCTTTGCGTCATTTATTCTAATAATTCTATCAGCCATTGGTGCGATTGCTGAGTTATGAGTTATGACTATAACTGTGGTCCCCATTTCTCTACAAGTATCTTGTAGGGTTTTCAAAACTTGTTTTCCTGTATTATAGTCAAGAGCACCAGTTGGCTCATCACAAAGCAATAACTTAGGATTTTTTGCAATTGCCCTTGCAATAGAAACCCTTTGTTGCTCTCCTCCTGATAATTGAGCTGGGAAATTATCTTTTCTATGTTTAAGGCCTACTAATTCAAGGATTTTGTCTACATCTAATGCATTGTTGCAAATCTGTGTAGCTAGTTCTACATTTTCTTTAGCTGTTAGATTTTGTACTAAGTTATAAAATTGGAACACAAATCCCACATCGTCTCTTCTATATTTAGTAAGCTGTTTATTATTAAATTGAGATATGTCAGTATTATCAATTACTATTTTTCCTTCATCACAACTATCCATTCCTCCAAGAATATTAAGTATAGTGGATTTTCCAGCACCACTGGGACCTAATATAACAACAAATTCTCCTTTTTCAACAGAAAATGTAACTCCGTTGTTTGCCACAACCATATTTTCTCCAATCTTATATTCTTTGTATACGTTAAGAATATTTATATACGACATCTTATACCTCCTTTTAAATCTATATACTCAGAGTTATTAAATAGACACATTGTTCACTTTATAGTACAATAAATAGTATAAGTTAATAGACACTTATAGACAATAATCACATAATTTCTTAACGTTATTAAATAGACATAAAAATTTAATCTGTTTATTAAATAGCATCTAATATTAAATTATTTATCCGATAACTACCATCCGTAATACTCCCAACGGATGTTACGTCCCTGGATAAGTTCTTCTAAGCTTCGGTTGAAGTAAGTACTCCTTTTAAGCAAACTCCATCTGAAGCTAAGAATCACTTGATAAAGGAGAATATATATGGCAAGCATTAAAGGAAACCGTAGAATTTTATATACTAAGAAAACCATTAAAGATAGTTTAATTAAACTACTTCAAACTAAAGAAATCCATCAGATTACTGTTACTGATATATGTAAAAACGCAGATATTAATAGAGGAACTTTTTATGCTCATTATAAAGATGCATTTGATTTACTTCAGTCTATGGAAGATGAACTATTTAATCAAATTCTTGATTATATTGATGAGACTCCAGTAGAAGAGTATAGTGATTCCCTATTACTTAAAGTTATTGAGTTGATTTCAGAAAATAAAGATTTATGTAAGGTCCTACTTTGTAAGCAAAGAGATAATAAGATTCTAGATCGATTAATCTATGTTGCTAGTAAAACAGAGATTGAACAGATATATAGTACTTCAGATGAATTTACTAAAGCTCATTTGAATTACTATATAAGGTATGTTGTTGGTGGTTGTATTTCAATCATTCAAGCTTGGCTGGAAAATGATTTGCCTGAATCCCCTAGTGAACTTGTTAAAATAATTAACACCGTAAATAAATTAAATACTGAATATTACAAATAGCTTTATCTATTGAGATTATATATAAGCATGGCAATCTCAACTAAGTACGATTTAGTATATCAAAAAAGAGCCTTTCGGCTCTATTTTTTTGGTAGTCCCCTCACAGGCTTATTCATATTTTTGTCTGCTTCCCATGTAAACATATTTGGGGACTTTGAATTATTTTTTTCATTATCATTTCTTTTTTTATTTTCTGATTTAGATTGCATTATACTCACCTTCCTTAGTAATTTTATCCCCAAAGGTGGATGAAATTATTCCTCTTATAAAGTCATTTTGTTCTTCTTCTCCCATAAAAAATGAATCCCTATTTGATAATTCTTTATCAAGTTTACCAATATCAAAAGCTTGTTCAAGATACGCTTTCATGTTAGATTGCGTATTCATATACCTAAAAGTATCATCATATGATTAAACAATTGCACTTCTTTCGCATAAATGGTAATATATAACAATAAGGTCATTATTTGGGGTGATTATAAATGAAAAGAGGAGACAAATATTCTATAGGTGAAGTAGAAAAAATTTGTAATATTCCTAGGAAAACATTGCGTTATTATGATTCGATAAAATTGGTTGTCCCTAAATTTAGAGAAGAAGGAAATAAATATAGATATTATAGTAAGGACCAAATGGTAACAATATGTATAATTCGTAAACTAAGAATGCTTGGATTTACATTAGAGCAAATTCAGCAAATTGTAAAGGATAACAAAGCTGAAACTCTTAAAAAAAGTATAGAGGGTAAACTTTTAGAAATATCCAATGAAATAAACAGCCTCCAAAAAAGATATTCCGATGCCTATGTTTTTTTGGAAAGACTAAAAAAAGGGGTAGATATTATTTCCTACTGCAACAAAGAGGATAAAGAAGATATTATTACCAAAGGTATGCACATTGAAGAAATTCCTGAAACAGATTTAGTGTTTACCAGAAAAGTAATGAAAAATTATTCCAATGCAGAGGTGTCTTTAGAAAGATGGATGGAAATAATTGATTTATGCAGTAAGCTACAGCTAAAGAGTAAAGGATTAATTGTTGTTACATACCATTCAGACCCTCTTGATCAGTTTCTCTTTAAGGATTCAACCGTTGAATTTGGAATGTATATAGAATCCCCTATTAAATGCGATAATTGCAGAAAGTTTGGAGGGTTTACTGCTGCTACTACTACTCACATTGGAAATTATTCAAATATTATAAATACTCATATAAAAATGATACAGTGGATTAACAAAAATGGTTACAAGATTACTGGTAATATATCCGAAGAGTTTATTATATCACCTCTTGATGTAGACAACGTGGACGAGCATATTACCAAAGTAATAATTCCGGTAACAAAAATTGATTGCGAAAAGAAAAAATAGGCTTTGTTTTTGTTTTAAAGTAATAATCAAAGGGTAGTATATCCATCAGTTGAAATGACTACCCTTTTTTGTATCTTTTCAATGATAACGCAAAATTTCTGAAACTTCTTTTCTTCTTGGAGCTTTTGGCTCTTCTGCTGGATATCCACATGCAACCAATGCAATAATCAATTCGTCTTCTGGCAAATCAATAAATTTTGTAACTCCTTCCTCGTCAAAAGATGCCATAATTACAGCCCCAAGTCTGAGCTCCTCTGCTGCAAGGCAAATATTTTGGCAGGCAACTCCAGCATCAAACATCTCCCATGTTGCTCCCTTAGCGGTAGAAGTAGAACCATCTCTTTCGTAACCAGAACGGTTCTTTACAATAGAAAGAGCCAGAATCATTGGTGCATTTTTAACAATATTTACATTTTCAGGCGCTACCAATGTATGTGCAATTGTCTGAATCTCATTGTCTTTTTCAATAACTGTATAACGAACAGCTTTACAATTATTCCAGGATGGAGCCCATCTTGCACAGTCAACAAGTTGCTCTATCACCTCATGTTCCACCTTACATGTCTTATATTTACGGATGCTTCGTCTTTTTTTAATACATTCTATTACATTCATATTAATATCCTAAATTAATATGTCTCGTAAACAAACTGAACCACTGTTGATAATGGTGGATCAGGTAGTACATCGATAGAACTTGGGAATGGTGGATCTGCAGGAACTTCAATAATCTTGAAAGAACGAACCTCAATTAATGCACGGTTTCCCTCTATGTTCTTAATTCTCGCAATATACTCCATGTAGTCACCTGCAAATGAAGGCGCATAAAGACGAACCTTCTTTACCTCAACACAATGACCAGTGTT
>NZ_OAOD01000053.1 GCF_900205925.1 Clostridium peptidivorans
TTTTTTATTATTCTTCTATTGTAGTAACAACACCTGAACCTACTGTTCTTCCACCTTCTCTGATAGCGAATCTTAATCCTTCATCCATAGCTATTGGAGTGATTAATTCAACTTTCATGTCTATGTGGTCTCCTGGCATTACCATTTCCATTCCATCTGGTAATTTGATTGAACCTGTAACGTCTGTTGTTCTGAAATAGAACTGTGGTCTATATCCATCGAAGAATGGTGTGTGTCTTCCGCCTTCTTCTTTCTTTAATACGTATACCTGACCTACGAATTTCTTGTGTGGGTGTACAGAATTTGGTGCTGCTAATACTTGACCTCTTTCGATGTCATCTCTCTGTACTCCTCTTAATAATGCTCCGATGTTATCTCCTGCCATTGCTGAGTCAAGTAACTTTCTGAACATTTCTATTCCTGTTACTACTGTCTTTTTCTTTTCAGCACTTAATCCTACTACTTCTACTTCGTCGGCTACTTTTAATATTCCTGATTCAACTCTTCCTGTTGCAACTGTTCCTCTTCCTGTTATTGTGAAGATATCTTCTACTGGCATTAAGAATGGTTTGTCAGTTGCTCTTTCTGGAGTTGGGATATATTCATCTACTGCTGCCATTAAGTCCATTATTGGCTTTATTTTTTCTTCATCTGTTGGGTTTTCTAATGCTTGTAGTGCTGATCCTACTACGATTGGTGCTTCGTCTCCATCGAATCCGTATTCACTTAATAATTCTCTTATTTCCATTTCTACTAATTCGATTAATTCTGGATCATCTACCATATCTGCTTTATTTAAGAATACTACTATTCTTTCAACTCCTACTCTGGAAGCTAGTAGTATGTGTTCTCTTGTCTGTGGCATTGGACCATCTGCTGCGCTTACAACTAAGATAGCTCCATCCATCTGTGCTGCTCCTGTTATCATGTTCTTAACATAGTCAGCATGTCCTGGACAATCAACGTGCGCATAGTGTCTATTTTCTGTTTCATATTCAACGTGTGCTGTGTTGATTGTAATTCCTCTTTCTCTTTCTTCTGGTGCTTTATCTATTGAAGCATAATCAAATGCTTCTGCAAATCCTTTTTTTGCTAATACTGTTGTTATTGCTGCTGTTAATGTTGTCTTACCATGGTCTACGTGACCTATTGTTCCTAT
>NZ_OAOD01000044.1 GCF_900205925.1 Clostridium peptidivorans
AGTCGTAACAAGGTAGCCGTAGGAGAACCTGCGGCTGGATCACCTCCTTTCTAAGGAGTCGACAAGAAGCGATGAGCTTTCTTGAAGGTTTCATTCTCTGTTTAATTTTGAGAGACCTTAATTGGTTGATAATAAATATTATCAACTTTAGTTATCTCTCAATGTTCTTTGAAAATTGCACAGAGTATATTTTAAAATATTGGTTAATAAGTGATAAATAATATTTATTACTAGGTCTAATCTAACTTGAAGATCAAGCTAGAAAGGGCGCATGGCGGATGCCTTGGCACCAGTAGCCGATGAAGGACGCGATAAGCTGCGATAAGCTTCGGGTAGGCGCAAATAGCCTGAGATCCGGAGATTTCCGAATGGGGCAACCCACATAGCTAACGCTATGTACTGTAAACTGAATACATAGGTTTATAGAGGTAGACCCGGGGAACTGAAACATCTAAGTACCCGGAGGAAGAGAAAGAAAAATCGATTTCCTAAGTAGCGGCGAGCGAAATGGAAAGAGCCCAAACCAGAAACTTGTTTCTGGGGTTGAGGATAGATCATAAATATGGATGGATTTTAACAGAAGAGAGCTGGAACGCTCTACCGCAGAAGGTAATAGTCCTGTATGTGAAAAATGAGATCCTAAGATCTAATCCAGAGTACCACGAGACACGTGAAACCTTGTGGGAAGCAGGGAGGACCACCTCCCAAGGCTAAATACTAACTGGTGACCGATAGTGAAGTAGTACCGTGAGGGAAAGGTGAAAAGAACCCCGGGAGGGGAGTGAAATAGAACCTGAAACCGTGTGCCTACAACCGGTGGAAGCACATTAACGTGTGACCACGTGCTTTTTGTAGAACGAGCCAGCGAGTTACGGTATGTAGCAAGGTTAAGCACTTAAGGTGCGGAGCCGAAGGGAAACCGAGTCTGAATAGGGCGACTAGTTGCATGCCGTAGACCCGAAACCGGGTGACCTATCCATGGACAGAGTGAAGCGGAAGTAAAATTCCGTGGAGGCTCGAACCACGTTGGTGTTGAAAAACCATGGGATGAGCTGTGGATAGCGGAGAAATTCCAATCGAACTCGGAGATAGCTGGTTCTCCTCGAAATAGCTTTAGGGCTAGCGTCTGGTAATTGAGTAATGGAGGTAGAGCACTGAATGGGCTAGGGGCTGACAACAGTTACCGAACCCTATCAAACTCCGAATGCCATATACTTTTATCCAGGCAGTCAGACTACGAATGATAAGATCCGTGGTCAAAAGGGAAACAGCCCAGACCATCAGCTAAGGTCCCTAAGTGTAAGTTAAGTGGAAAAGGATGTGGGATTTCTAAGACAACTAGGATGTTGGCTTAGAAGCAGCCACTCATTTAAAGAGTGCGTAATAGCTCACTAGTCAAGAGATCCCGCGCCGAAGATGTCCGGGGCTAAAACTTACCACCGAAGCTATGGACTCGAAAGAGTGGTAGAGGAGCTTCCTGTATGGGTTGAAGTCGTACCGAAAGGAACGGTGGACTGTACAGGAGTGAGTATGCTGGCATAAGTAGCGAGAAATAAGTGAGAATCTTATTGGCCGAAAACCTAAGGTTTCCTGAGGAAGGCTCGTCCGCTCAGGGTTAGTCGGGACCTAAGCCGAGGCCGAAAGGCGTAGGTGATGGACAATTGGTTGATATTCCAATACCACTAACTAACGTTATTACCGATGGGGTGACACAGAAGGATAGGATGTGCGCACTACTGGATGTGCGTCTAAGCATTTAGGAGTGACTGGTAGGCAAATCCGCCAGTTGAATCTGAGGTGTGATGGGGAGCGATTTATCGCGAAGTATCTGATTCCACACTGTCAAGAAAAGCCTCTAGGGAGGAAGTTAGTGCCCGTACCGCAAACCGACACAGGTAGGTGAGGAGAGAATCCTAAGGCCAGCGGAAGAATTGTTGTTAAGGAACTCGGCAAATTAGCCCCGTAACTTCGGGAGAAGGGGTGCCACAGAAATGTGGTCGCAGTGAATAGGCCCAAGCAACTGTTTAGCAAAAACACAGGTCTCTGCTAAAGCGAAAGCTGATGTATAGGGGCTGACGCCTGCCCGGTGCTGGAAGGTTAAGGGGATCCGTTAGCGCAAGCGAAGCGGTGAACTTAAGCCCCAGTAAACGGCGGCCGTAACTATAACGGTCCTAAGGTAGCGAAATTCCTTGTCGGGTAAGTTCCGACCCGCACGAATGGCGTAATGACTTGGGCACTGTCTCAACAACAAATCCGGCGAAATTGTAGTGCAAGTGAAGATGCTTGCTACCCGCGATTGGACGGAAAGACCCCGTAGAGCTTTACTGTAGCTTAGCATTGAATTTCGGTATTGTCTGTACAGGATAGGTGGGAGACTTGGAAGCAAGGGCGTCAGCCTTTGTGGAGTCATCCTTGGGATACCACCCTGACAGTACTGGGATTCTAACCGGAGGCCATGAATCTGGTCACGGGACATTGTTAGGTGGGCAGTTTGACTGGGGCGGTCGCCTCCTAAAAAGTAACGGAGGCGCCCAAAGGTTCCCTCAGTGCGGTTGGAAATCGCGCGTAGAGTGCAAAGGCAGAAGGGAGCCTGACTGCGACACTTACAAGTGGAGCAGGGACGAAAGTCGGGCTTAGTGATCCGGTGGTTCCTCGTGGGAGGGCCATCGCTCAACGGATAAAAGCTACCTCGGGGATAACAGGCTGATCTCCCCCAAGAGTCCACATCGACGGGGAGGTTTGGCACCTCGATGTCGGCTCGTCGCATCCTGGGGCTGAAGTAGGTCCCAAGGGTTGGGCTGTTCGCCCATTAAAGCGGCACGCGAGCTGGGTTCAGAACGTCGTGAGACAGTTCGGTCCCTATCCGTCGCGGGCGTAGGAAATTTGAGAGGAGCTGTCCTTAGTACGAGAGGACCGGGATGGACTGACCTCTGGTGCACCAGTTGTTCCGCCAGGAGCATTGCTGGGTAGCTATGTCAGGACGGGATAAACGCTGAAAGCATCTAAGCGTGAAGCCCACCTCAAGATGAGATTTCCCATAGCGTAAGCTAGTAAGACCCCTTGAAGAACACAAGGTTGATAGGTCAGAGGTGTAAGTGCAGTAATGCATTCAGCTGACTGATACTAATAGGTCGAGGGCTTGATCTA
>NZ_OAOD01000045.1 GCF_900205925.1 Clostridium peptidivorans
TCTGGTGATTATGGCTTGAAGGTAACACCCGTACCCATTCCGAACACGAAGGTTAAGCTTCAAAGCGCCAATGGTACTGCCGGGGAGGCCCGGTGGGAGAGTAGGTCGTTGCCAGATAACATGGTTCACTAGCTCAGTTGGTAGAGCACATGACTTTTAATCATGTTGTCCGGGGTTCGATTCCCCGGTGAGCCACCAAAGACATTCTAATTTATTAGAATGTCTTTTTTATTATATATTTTTCTTAAATAGCACATATAGTTCGTAACTATAATATTATGTTAATTATAAGGATAAGATTATAGAGTAAGGAGGATATAAAATAAAATGGATTTAAAGGATAAATTAACTAGTAGTTTAACTAAAATTGCTCAATCTGTAGAAGAAGGAGCTAATATAATTGCTAAGAAGTCTTCTGATGTAGTTGAAATTTCAAAATTGAATTTTAACATAAGTAATGAGGAAAAAAGCATTAAGAATAAATACGAGGAAATTGGGAAAATAATTTTTGAAAAGTATAAGAATAGTGAAATAATAGATAAGGATTTAGAGGAGCATTGTAAGGAATTAGATAATTCCCTTACGATAATAAAGGAATTATCTAATAAGATTTCTAACTTAAAAGGTGATAAAGAAAAGGATGATTAATAATAAAAATTAAGAGAGTTACTGGCTATTAAATAGAAGCCAGTGACTCTTTTAATTTTAGCCAGTCTTCTTCATAAGATTTTAAAAAATCTTCACTTCTATTATAAGTCAAAGATGAGGGATGATACATTGGGAATATGTATATATTTATATTATTATTAAATATAAGTTTACCATGACATTCCCCTATATTGGTACATGAAGTCCATTGTTTCAAGGGAACATTTCCTAAGGTTATAATAATTTTAGGATTTACTAATTCTATTTTCCTTTGTGCTATATGTTTAAATAAGTTTATTTCAGATACTTTAGGGGTTCTATTGCTTATACTTTTTCTACCATTTAAGTTTTCCTTTGATTTTATAGGTCTAAAAAAGCAAGTATTAGTAATTCTTACATTATTTCGAGAAAGGCCAATGAAATTCAAATATTTTTCAAAGGTTTTACCAGCCATACCAACAAAAGGTTTGCCTTGTTCAACTTCTGTTTTACCAGGAGCTTCTCCGATAAATAATATTTCACAGGGAACGGGCCCATCACCAATAATATAGCCACCAGTAAGATCACCTGTATATGTTTCTGTAATATGTTTAATGTCAAATTCTATTTTATTTAATTCATCATTTATATTCATAAAATACCTCCATTTATTTTAAAGTTTATAGTAGCGAAGAAAATAATCGAGATATAGCTTCTGTTGCTTTTATTAGGAAGGAGGAATTATTATAATCCTCTTCTATAATTAAATTACTTTTCTTTAAATCTTCTAAAAATAAATTTTCTAATTTTGAGGTGATTTCATCATCATATATTACTGCATTAATTTCGTAATTTAGCTCATAACTTCTGATATCCATGTTAGCAGTACCTATAGTACAAATTTTTCCGTCTATTGTAATAGTTTTTGAGTGTATAAAACAATTTTTATCATAGGAATAAATTTTGGCACCACATTTTATAAGTTCTAATAAATATGTACGAGAAGCATAATATACTGTGAAGTGATCATATTTACCAGGAAATAATATTCGTACATCAATTCCTGATAATGCTGCTATTTTTAATGATTCCATTATGCACTCTGGAGGAACAAAATAAGGTGTAGTTATATATATATGATGTGTTGCCATAGAAATCATTTTTAACACACCTTGAAGTATAGAAGCATAAGGAGAATCAGGACCACTTTTTACCAGTTGCATTATTTTACCTTTGGATTTTTGGGGCGGTGGAAAGTAACTATAAAAGTTATTATCAAAAGATAGAGGAGCGTTATTAACATGATTTATAGTCCAGAAATCATCTATAAAAACGCCTTGCAGGCCTAAATTAAAGTCTCCTTTTACCATTATATGAGTATCACGCCAATATCCTAATTTACCTTTTCCTAAGTACTCATCACCTATATTAATTCCACCTAGAAAGCCTACTTTCCCATCGATAACAGCTATTTTTCTGTGATTTCGATAATTAATTTGAGTATTTATATGACGTAAAAACGGAGCTAAAAAATAGGAATATTGAATCACTTCTATACCAGAGTTTTTTAGATCTTGTATATATGATTTACCTAGTTTAATAGAGCCTACTCTATCTATAATAAATTTGATTTTTAATCCCTCTGAAGCTTTAAGGATTAATAAATTTTTTATTTCATTTCCTATGGTGTCATTTTTTACAATATAATATTCTAAATGAATATGATGTTTAGCATTTTTTATTTCTTCTTTTAAAGCTTTAAATTTTTCCTCTCCATTACTAAAAATTATTATATCATTATCAATAAATAGTGGAGAATCACTATTTTTAGCTAACAGTTGAATAAGTGGTATATAGTAAGGATCATTTATTTTGTTTAAAACTCTACAAACTAGCTCCTTTACTCCAGGAGAAAAATGTTTATTTAAGGTATGTATTTTCCAATTACGGCCAAGAAATATGTAAAAGAATAGACCGATAGGTGGAAGTAATATTATTAATAATAACCAAGCTATAGTTTTTTCAGGACGTTTTCTTTCTAGTAAGATTATTATTATTACTATAAGAGCATTTATAAGAAATACCCAATATAGAAAAGAATTAAAATTAAGAAACATATATAGCAACTCCTTTTTATTCTTATATATATATGATATCAAATAAAGGCAAAAGTTATAATAAACTAATTACAAATAAACTTTGCCAAGTGTTTCTATATGTGATAAATTGAGATATATTAAGTATAGATGAGAAATATTAATAAAATATATGTAAATCTATGTGGTATTTAAAAAATAAAATTATAAAGGATGATAGAATAATTTATGTTGTCGCAAGAAACGACAAATAAGTCGACAAAGATTTAAAAAATATTTTAAAAAATTGTTGACAAGAAGAAAAAGAAATGTTAATATGTAAAAGTCGCTTGGAGCGACAGGGTCTTTGAAAATTGAACAGAGAATAGAAA
>NZ_OAOD01000046.1 GCF_900205925.1 Clostridium peptidivorans
GGTGTTCCTGTAAAGCAAAGCAGTGAAGCTTCGGTATTTTATGCTCACATAGACGAAAACGGCAATATGGTTGATGATAAAGGAAATATCCTTGCTAAAAAAGCTGATATCCATATTTTGGACGGAGACCAAGCAACCACTATACAAATGGCGTATTAATCTTGATAACTAATTTAAAAAAGTAAGGCAAAATGCTTAAATTTATGCTAGGATAAAGAGTAGTACTTAACCACAAGAAAGACTACTCTTTATCATTATAAGGAAGTCGGGTGATTGATTTGAGAATATTAGTTGTTGAAGATGAAGTTGACATTTTACAAGCTTTAAAACAAGGGCTTAAAAAAGAAGGATATGCTGTTGATATCGCAGAGGATGGGGAAGTTGCACTGGAACTTGTAGCTGTTAACTCCTATGACCTTATTTTGCTTGATATAAACTTACCATATGTAAATGGCTATGATATTCTAAAAATCGTTAGAGAAAAAAATTCAGATGTGGCAGTTATAATTGCCTCTGCAAATCGTGAGATTGAAGATAGAATTAAGGGCCTTGATTTAGGCGCAAACGACTATATCGTCAAACCATTTGACTTACGAGAACTAAAAGCAAGAATTAGAGCGTTATTAAGACGTGAGTTTAAAAGCGCCCCCAATATTATTACTGACGGACATTTTAAGATAGACTTAGGCACGCTGAAAGTGAGTTACAAAGATAAAGAAATTATCCTAACTCTAAAAGAGTATTCCATATTTGCATACTTAGTAAAAAACAGGGGTAAAGTCATAAGTGCAAATGAATTGTTTGAACATATATGGAACGATGAAGCTGACCCTTTTTCAGAAGTGCTAAGGGTTCATGTTTATTCATTACGTAAAAAACTAAATTTAGCTACTGGAAAAGATAATATTATCAAGACACTTAAAGGTGTTGGATACATGTTTGAGGGGCAATAAAATGATTAAATTTAGAAACAGTCTAAGATTTAGAATAACGGTATTTACTATTATTATTATGACAATCGCAAGTATTTTTCTCGTTGTTTTAATAAACGGCTATATTAACAAGATTATGCCGCAAGTTTCGGTTTCAATTATTCAAGATGTTCAAGCTGGCGAAAATGGTGCTATACAACAAGGCGGAGACCAAGTTACACAAGGAGGTTTTGTTATTACTGGTCATAGTGTTACAAAAACTATGAATAATGCAGTTACAAACATTTATATACAATCACTTATTTTCCTAGTCTTGATTATTATCATTGGTGGTATTGCGACTTATTTTATTCTTAACCATGCTTTAAAGCCTGTATTTGAACTAAATAGAAACATCAGAGAAATTAATGCCAATAACCTTTTATCAAACCTAAACCTTAAAGGGCCAAACGACGAAATCAAAGAACTTAAAATGTCGTTTAATCAAATGATTGCTAGGCTTAATAATGCTTTTAACTCTCAAAAACGCTTTAATTCCCATGTTGCCCATGAACTTAAAACTCCGCTTGCAGTTATAAAAACAAACATTGAAGTTTTAAATGAGCAAAACGGAAAAAGCGAGCAAGATTATGAACGTTTACTAGACCTTGCAACTAAATCCGTCAACAAAATGAATAATATAATCGAAACACTACTTGATATGGTGAGGAATGAAAATTCTAGACTAGATGAAGATGTTGATGTTAACGAAATTATAGAAGATGTTGTAACCGACCTTCAAACCATAGCAGGGTGCAAAAATGTAAATATTACAAATGAGCTTCGTAGTACAAAAAGTATTCAAAGCAATCATATTTTGTTTTACAGAGCCATATATAACATTGTGGAAAACGCTATTAAGTACAATATTCAAGACGGAAATATATATATTGAAACTTTTGATGAAAACAGCAATATTATAATAAAGATTAAAGATACTGGCAAAGGCATTCCTAATGATGTAATCCACAATATTTTTGAACCGTTTTTCCGAGTTGATAACATTGAAAATAAAAGTAGTTTAGGTCTTGGACTGGCACTTGCTAAATCCACCATTGAACTGCATAATGGAACAATTATAGTAACTAGTAAATTCGGCGAGGGAACAGATTTTCTACTATCTCTTCCGGTGACTTCATAGAGTCTTTTTATGCCTCCCTGAAAATAGATAGAGCTCACATGACAAGTGGTAAGTGATACTTTAATAAAGCATGGCTTTTAGAGACCATGCTTATTTTTATGTACATTCCCCTGACCCTATAGTGAGAGTGTGTACCTTGTTGTCACATTTTTTCTAAAGTTTTTAAATAAATTAATTTATTACATTTATAAGATTTTATATGTTACAATGTATGTATAGGTAAAAACTTGAATCTAGTTATAAAGTATACCTACTATATAATTCAAAGGATAATGCAAGAAAAGCTTTTTGTTTTTGCATTAATAAATAGGAGGGAATAAAATGTTTCAAGATAAGACTCTTTCTGAATTGAACGAAATTGCAAAAGAATTAGCTTTAAATAATCAATGGGATGATACTACTATTAATGTAAATAAAAAGATCATAAGCAAAAAATCCAA